>NZ_JBFUCZ010000003.1:0-399893 GCF_056404975.1 Brevundimonas sp. P2_A6
GACCGCCGCGCACGAGACGACGGTGATCGGCTTCCTGCTGGGCGTGATCCCGGACACCTTCGTCAGCGCCTTTTCGACCGGCAACATCCTGCAGGTGCTGTTCGTGTCGGTGATCTTCGGCATCGCCCTGGCCAGCGTGGGGGATGCGGGCCGGCCCGTGCTGAGCCTGCTGGAGGCCGTCTCGAGCGCCTTCTTCAAGCTGGTGGCCATCGTCATGAAGGCCGCGCCCATCGGGGCGTTCGGAGCCTTCGCCTTCACCATCGGGGCCTATGGCATCGCCACGATCGGCAATCTGATCGCCCTGATCGCCACCTTCTATCTGACCGCCGCCATCTTCGTGGTGGGGGTGCTGGGGCTGGTGGGGATCGCCAACGGTTTCTCGATCCTGAAGCTGATCCGCTATCTGAAGGAGGAGCTGCTGCTGGTGCTGGGCACCTCCTCGTCGGAGGCGGCGCTACCCAGCCTGCTGCAGAAGATGGAGCGGGCCGGAGCCTCCAAGTCCGTGGTCGGACTGGTCGTGCCGACCGGCTATTCGTTCAATCTGGACGGCACCAACATCTACATGACCATGGCGGCCCTGTTCATCGCCCAGGCGCTGAACATCGACCTGAGCCTGCAGGACCAGGTGCTGCTGCTGCTGGTGGCGATGCTGAGCTCCAAGGGCGCGGCGGGCATCACGGGGGCGGGCTTCATCACCCTGGCGGCGACCCTGGCGGTGGTGCCCTCGGTGCCCATCGCGGGCATGGCGCTGATCCTGGGCATCGACCGGTTCATGAGCGAATGCCGGGCCCTGACCAACTTCATCGGCAACGCCGTGGCCACCATCGTGGTGGCCCGCTGGGAAGGCGAACTGGACCGGGACGCCCTGCGCGAGGCGCTGAACGGCCAGCCAAGACCGCTCGCCGCCGCAACCGACCCCGCCGCCGGACCCGGCGACGACATGGCCCTGGCAAGGGACTGAACCTTTAGCGTGCCTGAAAACAAAAAAGACTTTGGGAGGATGAACATGAACACCATCAAGACCGCGATGCTGGCGACCACCGCCGCCGCCGCCCTGCTGAGCCTCGCGCCCGCCGCCTGGGCCCAGACCCAGACCCCGCGACAGACCCCGGCACAGGTCCCCTCGACGACCCAGCTGTCGCAGGCGTCCCAGGCCATCGCTGACCAGGCCGCCGATGAGGGTCAGGACGCCTCGTCCGTCGGAGACATCGTCGTCGTCGGATCCCAGATCCGCGGGGCCGATGTGACCGCCGCCCTGCCGGTGACGGTGCTGAGCGAGGAACAGATCCTGGCCACCGGCGCGGTCAACGGCGACGACCTGCTGCGCTCCATCCCGCAAATGGGCGACGTGCTGTTCAGCGCGGCCAACAATCCGCAGACCTCGAACGCGGCGCGCGGCGACGTGAACTCGGTCAACCTGCGCTCGCTCGGCGTCGGCAATACTCTGGTTCTGCTGAACGGTCGCCGCATCGTCCAGCACCCGACCAGCCAGGGCACCTCCGACACCGGCACGGTGCCGGTGCTGTCCTACAACTCGAACGCCATCCCGGTAACGGGTCTGGAGCGACTGGAGGTCCTGCTGGACGGGGCGGCCGCGATCTACGGGGCGGACGCGGTAGCCGGCGTGGTCAACACCGTGCTGCAGGACGACTTCGACGGCCTGAAGATCAACACCCAGTACGGCGGGGCGGAAGGCACCCACCTGCGCGAGTTCAACATCGGCGTCTTCGCGGGCAAGGATTTCGATCGCGGCAACGTTTCGGCCTTCATCGACTATACGGACCGCACCGCCCTGCGCGCCGAGGACCAGCAGTTCACGGCCACCGACAACCTGCGCTTCCTGTTCGCCAACGATCCGGCTTTCGCCTCGAGCCTGACCCCGGACTTCCGCAACACGCGCGGGGCCTGGGCCAACCTGGCGGTGGTCGGGGCGACGACGGCGATCCGACGCGGCACGACCGCCTTGACGACCGCCGCCGGTGCCTTCCACATCCAGCCCACGGCCCTGACCGGCTGTCTGGTCCCGAATGGCGATGTCTGCCTGGGCTCGGGTGCCCTGAACTTCAATGGCGTCCAGCGCGACCTGCGCTTCGACACCGCGCCGGGCACCACGGTCCAGCCCGACACCCAGCGGCTGAACCTGTTCCTGACCGGCCACTACGACCTGACCGACAACATTACAGCGTTTGGAGAGCTGGGCTATTACACGGCCGACACCCAGCGGATCCAGCCGCCGGTGATCAACCTGAACACCTTGACGATCCCCGCCCAGAACTATTGGAACCCGTTCGGCCCGGTGACCTTCGCCAATGGCCAGACGAACCCCAATCGCATCTCGGGCCTGACCAATGTGCCGGTCCAGGGGCTGGCCATCACGCTGAACCAGTACCGTTTCGTCGATGCGGGCTATCAGCACGTCGACGTCAGCAACTACCAGGCCCGCGCCCTTGCCGGCCTGCGTGGCGAATGGCGCGGCTTCGACTGGGAGACCGCCCTGGTCTATTCGGAGGCCGAGGCGGTCGACGAATCCGACGCGGTCAACACCACGGCACTGCAAGCTTCGCTCGCCCTGTCGACGCCGGACGCCTACAACCCGTTCAGCGGCGGCTGCGTGAACCAGCCCAGCTTCGGCGACTGTTCGCCCAGTTCGCAGACCGCGCTCGATGCCATCACCTTCCGCCTGAAGCGGGAGTCCAAGACGACCCTGGCGATGTACGACTTCAAGGTCTCGCGGGCGGACCTGTTCAGCCTGCCCGCCGGAGACGTCGGCGTGGCCTTCGGCTTCGAGGCCCGCAAGGAGACCCAGAACGACGACCGCGACGCCAATCTGGACGGTACCAATCCCTTCCGGGATTCCGTGACCGGGGCGGTCCAGCAGTCGAACGTCATCGCCGTCAGCCAGAACCCGGACACGCACGGCGAGCGCACCGTGACCTCGGCCTATATCGAGTTCGCCGTGCCGATCGTCTCTCCCGAGATGAACATCCCGCTGGTCCATAATCTGGAGGTCCAGATCGCCGGTCGTGCCGAGCATTATTCGGACTTCGGGGACGTGGCCAAACCCAAGATCGCCGCTGCCTGGGACATCTTCGACGGGCTGCGCCTGCGAGGGTCCTATTCCGAGGGCTTCCGTGCCCCGAACCTGGAACAGGTCAACACCGCCACCTACGGCCGTCTGTCCACCAACCCCGACTACATCCGCTGCGAGGCCGATCTGCGGGCCGGCCGCATCGCCACGTTCGGGGCGTGTTCGCGGGCGATCGGTGCGTCGCTGCTGGTCTCGGGCAACCCGGATCTGGAGCCGGAAGAAAGCAAGAACCAGTCGTACGGCATCGTCTTCCAGCCGCAGTTCCTGCCCGCCGAATGGGGCAGCTTCACCTTCACGGTCGATCGCTGGCGGATCCAGCAGGAGAAGATCGTCGGCCTGTTCGGCGGCCCGAACGCGGTTGTCCTCGACTATGCCGAGCGGGTTCAGGGGCGGTCCAATCCGTTGGTGACCCGCGCGCCGGTCAACGCCGACGACATCGCCCTGTTCGCCGGCACCGGCATCGCGCCGGCCGGTCAGATCATCTCGATCAGCGACCGGTTCGTGAACCTGCTGCCCCAGGACGTCGAGGGTCTGGACATCGGCTTCAACTGGCGGCTTCGCGGCACGCCGTGGGGCGATTTCCGGGTCAATATCGACGCCGCCAAGCTGATCAAGTTCGGCCGCGAAGCCGGTCCGGCGGTGGATGAGCTCTACGCCGCCCGCTCGACCGGCATCATCAACGCAGCCACGCCCCTGCCCGACTCCAGCGACCTGCTGGCCCAGAACGGTCGACCGGAATGGCGTCTGTCCGGCTCCCTGACCTGGAGCCAGGGCCCGTGGCAGTTCGGAGCCTTCACCCAGTACATCTCCGCCGTGGACGAAACGGGCTTCCTGGATGCCGCCGGCAACCCCTGGGAGGTCGAAAGCCAGGTCACCGGGAACCTGTACGGCCAGTACGAGTGGGAGGACGACGCCGGTCTCGCCTCCAACAGCCGCATCCGCCTGGGTGTGCGCAACATCACAAACGAAGCCCCACCGCTGGCCTCGTCGGGCTATCTGGGCTCGCTCTATCGCCCCTACGGCCGTTACTGGTACGCCAGTCTCGCCAAGGAGTTCTGAGCCCATGTCGCGACGGCCGGGAACGATGCCTGCAATCCTTTCGATCCTGGCCCTCACCGGCCTGATGGGGGCGGGTGTTTCGACATCCGCCTCGGCCCAGGCCATCGCGGCCGAGCCCGCGACCTGTCCGGCCAGCCTGCCCGAAGGCACGGTCTGCTCGTCCGGCCGAACAATCGACGGCGCCTGGTACTGGGTCGCCTATCCCCGAGACTGGAACGGGACCCTGATCGTCCACGCCCACGGGGGCCCGCGCACGGGCGAGCCCCAGCGGGACGACCCGGTCGAGGATCTGGACCGGTTCTCGATGATGGTGAGCCAAGGCTATGCCTGGGCCGGATCCACCTATCGTCGCGGTGGCTATGGCGTGCGCATGGCCGCGCGCGACACCGACGATCTGCGCCAGATCGTCTGGGACCGGTTCGGCAGGCCGAAGCGCACGATCCTGCATGGTCAGTCCTGGGGCGGCAACGTCGCCGCCAAGGCGGCCGAACTCTATGCCGTCGCAGCGGACGGCAGCCGAAACTACGATGGGGTCATCCTGACCAGCGGCCTGCTGGCCGGCGGGACGCGCGGCTATGCGTTCCGCGCCGACCTGCGGGCGGTCTACCAGTTCTACTGTCACAACCACCCCCGCCCGACCGAGACGCAGTACCCGCTGTGGCAAGGCCTCCCCCAAGGGGCCTCCATGCCTCGCGCGGACGTGGCGGCCCGCGTCGAGGAATGCACCGGACTCAGCCTCGCGCCCGAAGCCCGCACCCCGGCGCAGGCGAACGCGTTGCGCAACATCCTGTCTGTGACGGGTGTGACGGCCGACACCCTCGTCGCCCATCTGGCCTGGGCGACCAATCTGTTCCAGGACATGGTCTGGGAGCGCCTGGACAGCCGCAACCCCTTTTCGAACGTCGGCACCACCTATCGGGGCTCGGACGACGACGTGGCCCTGAACCAGGGCATCGAACGGTTCGAGGCGGACCCGGATGCCGTCGCGGCGCTCGCCTATGACGCCGACCTGACCGGCAACATCGTCCTGCCGACCCTCACCCTGCACGCGCGCTACGACCCCACGGTCTCGGTCTCTCATGAGGCGATCTATGCACGGACGGTGGCGGGGGCCGGTCGCTCGCGCCTGTTGAGCCAGGTCTTCACGACCGAGGCGCTGCACAGCCGCCTGAGCGCGCCCCAGTACGCCGCCCTGCTTTCGGCGATGACCCAGTGGCTTGACACGGGCGAGCGGCCGACGGCGACGCAGGTCGCCGTGCTTTGCGGGCGTTTCGCCACGCAGCTCGCCGAGCCCTGTCTGATCGATCCCGACTTCCAGCCCCGATTGGCAGAGCAGTAGTTCACCCAGCCGAACGTCAGGCTTGCCGTGGCGAAGACCCGGGTCTAGTGCGCCAGATCAGGAGACGATCCGATGGCACGCCGGCCCGACCGCGAAGGCATGATCCTGCTGAATGTGCTCCTGGTCGTCGCCATGGCCAGCGTCACCGTGCTCATCATGATCGCCGGGCAGGACATCGAGTTGCAGCGCAGTGCCAGGCTGCGGGATGTGGCGCAGGCCTCGGCCTATGCCCGCGCCGGCGAGTTGTCGGCCATCACCAGCCTGCGGCGCGACGGCGTCGTCGCGGCGGGGACGGACAATCTGACCGAACCATGGGCGGCCCTGTCCCAGACCTCGATCGCCATTCCGCGCGGACGGTTCGCCCTGACGATCGAGGACGAGCAGGCCCGGTTCAATCTCAACGCGCTGGCGGGCGGACGATCCGGGCCGATCGACCTGTTTCAGCGCATCGGCGCATCGGCGGGTGTGGCCCCGGAAATCCTGGTGCGTATCGCCACGGTCGTGCGGATCGCGGGTCCGCTGACGGATGACCGATTGCTGATCGCCTCGGGCGTTTCCGCCGACGCGCTGTCACGGCTGCGGCCGTTCGTGACGATCCTGCCCCCCGATTCGCAGATCAATCTGAACACGGTCGGAGAGCCTTTGCTGGCCCTCATGCTCAACGACCCGGATCGTGCCCGGGAGCTGATCGCCCACAGGCAGAGGGTCGGCTACCTGGTTCCAGCCGACCTTGCGGCGGTCGGAAGTTCACCGGCCGGCACAGGCTACACGTCGGATCATTTCCGCACTGTCACGGCCGTCTCTGTCGGGGATGTGGAACAGGTGGTGACGAGCCGCCTGACACGCACGGCATCGGCCGGCGGCGTCGACGTCGTCGTCACGGATCGCATTCCCGGCGTTTAGCATGTGGCTGCGGCCCTCAGGACACGATCGGGCTTTCTGCCGTTGCAATCGACCATTTCTGAAGGCGGCAAAGAACGGTTCGCGACAATTGCATGAATGATCTGTCTTCATCTGATCCGTATCAGGATGAACTGTAATAAAGCATCGATTTTCTGTCACCGACACATCGCAATCGGGCCTTAAAGCGGCCATCGGGGTTGCTGGGACGATGTCGTTCGGACGCGTGGCGACCCGCACATTTAACGCGAGGAATGCCCGATGCTTCGTCTGACCAAGGTACTGCTGGCCGGTTCGGCCCTGATGGCACTGGCCGCCTGCGGCTCCGCCGAAGTCGCCTCGCCCGGCGAGGGTGATTTCGGCACCGGAACCGGCGGCGGCACGGGCGGTGGCGTCGTCCAGCCCGGCAACGGCGTTCCCGCCACTGACTGCCCGGCCGGATTGGTCAACATCGGCACGGTCGCCAACAACACCCTGCGCGCCTGCCAGCTGCCCGCGACCATCACAGGCAATCTGCAGCTCTCGGTCCGGGCCGGCACGATCTACGCCATCAGCGGGAAGACCCAGGTCGGCATCGACCTCGGCGCCAACCCGGCCTCGCCGGCTCCGGGCGGCCTGGCTGGCCAGCTGACGATCGATCCGGGCGTCAAGATCTTCGCTCGCGCGGCCGGCGACTATCTGGCCATCAACCGTGGATCGAAGATCTTCGCCGAAGGCACCGCGACCAACCCGATCATCTTCACCAGCGCCGACGACATCGAGGGCCGCAACAACAGCTCGTCGCAGCAGCAGTGGGGCGGCGTCCTGATCGCCGGCCGCGCGCCGATCGCCAACTGCCCGGCCGGTGTCACCGCGCCGAACGAGGCCTGCGTTGCCGTGACCGAGGGTACGCCCGACGTCCTGCACGGCGGCAACATCCCGACCGACGACTCGGGCCGCATGCGCTACTTCCAGATCAAATACTCGGGCTTCCCGCTGTTCAACAACGTCGAGCTTCAGTCCCTGACCTTGGCCGGCGTCGGTTCGGGCACGACCGTCGAATACTGGCAGTCGTACAACTCGTCGGATGACGGCGTCGAAATCTTCGGCGGCACGGTCAACATGAACCACGTCGTGATCACCGGCGCCGACGACGACGGCATCGATACCGACACCGGCTGGCGCGGGGCGGTCCAGTTCGCGATCGTCACCCAGCGTCCGACCATCCCGACCTCGGGCAGCCGCGGCCTGGAGTGGTCGGCCGCCCCGTCGGGCACGACCTACTTCTCGGCTCCGAAAATCTCGAACCTGACGGTCGTCGGCCGCAACGCCGCCGTCGCCGCCGACAGCCTGATCGTTCTGAACACCGGCACCAACCCGACCATCATCAACTCGGTCTTCACCAACCCGACGACCTCGGCCGCCGCCTGCCTGGACATCGACGATGCCCAGACCGTCGCGAACAACCCGATCTTCCGCTCGGTGGTCTTCTCCTGTGCCCGTCCTTACGAGGACGACACCAATGTGAACGCCGCCGCCACGGCCGCAGTGTTCATCACGGGCACCAACATCAACAACAACCCGAACTACACGTCCACGCTGACCGCCCCGGCGGGCGCGACGCTCACCAACCAGAGCCTGGCGTTCATCAACGGCGCGAACGAAAACGCCGTCACGGTGACGAACGCCCCGGCCGTCAACCCCTACTTCCAGACCGTCGCCTACATCGGCGCGGTGCGGAACGCGACCGACACCTGGTACCTGGGCTGGACCTGCGGCTTCGCTGCCGGCTCCAACTGCTGATCGTGAAGGCCGGGCGGCGCTCCTCAACGGACGCCGCCCGTTTTCGCTACCCCCTTCACATCCCCTTCAAGGCGCAGATCATGAAGACCGTCACTCTGACCCTGAGCGGGGTTCTGCTGGCCACCAGCGCGTTGATCGCGCCGGGTCTGGCATACGCTCAATCCACCCCGACGCCCGTCGAGGCCCCGGGCTCCACGACCCAGACACCCGCCGAGCAGGCGCAGGCCGAAGAGCCGCAGGAAAACCAGCTCGACGAGATCGTCGTCCTTGGCCGCTACATCCCTGAGCCCAACCGCCAGAGCCCCGAGGTCGCGGCCTTCCTGACGTCGGAAGACCTGGCCCGCACCAGCGACGCCAATGCGGCCGAGGCCCTGACCCGCGTCACCGGCCTGTCGATCGTAGAGGGACGCTTCATCTACGTCCGCGGCCTCGGAGAGCGCTATTCGTCCGCCCTGCTGAACGGTTCGCCCCTGCCTTCGCCGGAACCGCTGCAGCGCGTCGTGCCGCTGGACCTGTTCCCGGCCGAGATCCTGGAAGGCGTGACCGTCCAGAAGACCTATTCGGTCAACTTCCCGGGCGAGTTCGGCGGCGGCGTTATCGACCTGCATACGGTCGACACGCCCAACGAACCCTTCTTCAACATGACCGCCTCGATCGGTGGCAACACCGAGACGACCGGTCAGGATGGACTGATCTATTACGGATCGCGCACCGACTTCCTCGGCTTCGACGACGGCACGCGTGAAGTGCCAGGCGAACTGGCCCTGGCCTTCCGCTCCGGCAAGCGCATCACCTCGACCAACTATACGGCCGCCGAGATCGCGACCATCGCGCGCTCGCTCGAGAACGCGCCCCTGCGCCTGCTCCAGGAGGAGGTCACGCCGGTCAACGGCAGCTTCCGCATCACCACCGGGGCATCGACCGAAACCGGCCTGGGCACCGCCGGTGCCCTGCTCGTCGCCGGCTACGACAACAGCTGGCGGGGACGCGAAGGCGTGCGCCAGACGGGCCGCATCGACAGCGGCAACCTGGTCCTCGCCAACGACTACGATTTTCGCTCCAACCAGAACGACATCAAGCTGAACGCCCTGGCCGCCTTCAGCCTGACCAACGAGTTCAACACGCTGAAGTGGACCAATCTGTACGTCCGCAACGTGACCAAGGAGGCCCGGATCACTCAGGGCTTCGACGACGCTGCGGGCGGCTTCCGGCGTTTCGACAACACCGAGTGGTTCCAGCGCGAACTGTTCTCCAGCCAGCTGTCGGGCGATCACACCCTGACGGACCGGATCGAGTTCAACTGGCGCGCGGCCTATGCCAAGACCACCCGCGACGCACCGTACGAGACCCAGTTCGGTTATGGCCGCAACGCCGCCGGCAACATCTCGCACAACATCGGCACCAACCCGAACATCTCCTTCAGCACCCTGGACGATGACGTCGTCTCGGGCGGCGCGGACCTCAGCTATGTGCTGCCTCTCTCGGACCAGCGCGAAGCCAAGTTCACGCTAGGGGTCGCGTCGTCGGACAACAATCGCAGCTCGGAGCGCCGGGACCTGCGCTTCGTCCCCGTGGGCACGCTGACGGCCGACCAGCTGGAATCGCGCGTCGACTACCTGACCTCGGACTTCAACATCGGCCAGTATATCACCCTGTCCGAAGACACCGTCGCCAACGGGGCCTACGAGGGCGAGCTTCAGGTCAATGCCGCCTATGCCCAGGTCGAGGCCGAGATCATCCCGCTGGTCAACATCACCGCCGGCTGGCGCTATGAAGACGCCCAGCAGGACGTGGTTCTGGTCGACCAGTTCAGCGGCTCGCGCGCCATCGGTTCGACGATCGAGAAGGACTACTGGCTCCCGGCCGCCACGGTCACCTGGAACTTCGCCGAAGACCTGCAGCTGCGGGTCGGGGCGTCCAAGACCATCGGTCGTCCGCAGTTCCGCGAACTGGCGCCCCAGGCCTATACCGACACCGAGTCCGACCGGACCTTCATCGGTAACCGCTACCTGCGCGATACCCAGCTGATCAACGTCGATGCGCGACTGGAATGGTATTTCGCCAGCCAGCAGTATCTGACCGGCGGCCTGTTCTACAAGGATCTGTCCAACCCCGTCGAAACCAGCGCCATCCAGGCGGGGGAAGGGATCCAGCAGACCTTCCTGAACGCGCCAGGCGCCACGATCATGGGCCTGGAAGTCGAGGGCAAGAAATACTTCGAGTTCCCCGACAACGGCATGTCCTTCATCGCCAACAAGCGCTGGCTGGTGCAGGCCAACTACACCTACTCCGACTCCGAGATCCAGGTCGGGTCGGGTGACATCATCCGCACCGAGCAGAACCTGGGCGTCGGCGAGGCGGCGACCAACCTGCTGACGGACGGCGCGCGCCTGCAAGGTCAGTCCGAGCACGTCGCCAACCTGCAACTGGGTTGGGAAGACGATACGGACCGGTCTCAGGCGACGATCATCGTCAACTACGTATCCGAGCGCATCTCCGCCCGGGGTATCGCCGGCAACCCGGACCTGATCCAGGATCCAGGCGTGTTCCTGGACTTCGTGTACCGCAAGGACTTCACGGCGGCCGGCCACGACCTGGGCTTCGCCCTGGAACTGCGCAACCTGCTGCGGACCGACTACGACGAGTTCCAGGAACTGGGAAGCAGCCGGATCAGCGTGAACAAATACGAGCTGGGTCGTAGCGCCTCGGTCAGCCTGACCGCCCGCTTCTAAACCTCAAAGACGCCTGCAAGACCGACGGCCGTTCTCTTTCGGGAGGACGGCCGTTTTTGCTGCTGCCCACCCTCGCCTCCAGGCCGCGAGTGGACTTTGCGGTCTGGCCCGATGGAGGTCCAGCCCAGCCCATGTTAGTGAGCACCCATGCTGACCCGTGCCTCCGGACTGCTTCTGATGGCTCTGATGCTGGCCCCAGACACCGCGTCGGCGCGGGTGCCGACGGCCACGTCGATGACCTCCACCGCCGCCGAGCCGGTGCAATTCTATGTCTTCAGCTTCACGGCGACGCCGGTCGCGGACGCCGCCCGGGACGTTGTCGTTTCGGCGCTGGGCTATGAGCTCGAGGTCGATCCGGCGATCGAAGACGGGATCGTCACCTTCTTCGCCGATGGCCTCTATTCCGGCCCGGCCCTGCTGCAGGATTTCGGAACGGCCTTGCTGGATCAGGACATCGCCCTGATACGCACGCGACCGGGAGCCTATGCCCTGGTCCCGCGCGCCAATGTGCCCGCCCTGATCGCCCGGGGTGGCGTGTTGATGGCGCTTCCCTCACCCGCCGTGCCCACGGGTTCTGCCCGTGTCGTTTCCGAGTCCGCGCCCGTCGCCGTCTATGGACGCGCCCGCTGGTGGGACGGTGCCATGAGCGCGCTGCTGCTGTTTTTCGCCGGAGCTTCCGCCGGAGCCGGGGCCCTGCTGGGCGGCCAGACGATCTATCGTCGATCCCGGGCCGCCGGACCGGCCGCCGAGCCGCTGCTGCGCCTGACCGATCAGCGCCAGAGCATCGTCCCCTCGGTGGATGCAGGCGACGGCGATCCCGACCTGGTCATTCCCCGGTTCGAGACCCGCCCGCCCCTCTAGAAGACGTCGTCGACCTCGGCCGGCAGACGGGGATCGCGAGCGATCGGCGCCGGGCGCGAGGGGTCGACGCGCGCCGGCTCGACGGCGCGCAGCCGGTCGAAACTCTCGCGAGCCGAGGCCGCCACATCCTCGCTCGTGCGCAGGATGGTGGGCTTCAGGAAGATGAACAGGGTGCGTCGGGTCTGGCTGTCGCGGCGCGATCGGAAGGCGTTGCCCACCAGGGGAATGCTGCTCAGCCCCGGCACCCGACTGTTGTTGGACATCCGGTCGTCGGTGACCAGTCCGCCCAGCACGATGGTCTGGCCGTCGTCGGCGAGGGCCGAGGTCTGGATGCTGCGGCGGTTGGTGACGAGATCGGCCGCCCCCGTCACATTCGTCGTGACCAGCGACGACACTTCCTGGCTGACCTCCAGCTTGACCACCCCACCCTCGTGCACGCGCGGAATGACCCGCAGCGTCAGGCCGACGTCCTCGCGACTGATGGTGGTGAACGGATTGGTCGAGTTGCCGTCGGTGGCGAAACTGCCGGTCCGGAACGGCACGTTCTGGCCGACCACGATCTCGGCCGGATCGTTGTCCAGCACGGTCACGCTGGGCGCGGACAGGAGGTTCGCCGCGCTGTTGGTGCCCAGGGCCTGAAGCAGCAGACCGAAATCGCCCTCCGACCCCGCGGCCAGCGACAGCCCCTGCCCCAGCAACCGCCCGGCCGGATAACCCAGCGCGCTCAGGACGATGCCCAGGTCGTTGCCGGCATTGGAGAAACTGGTGCCGCCGATCACGCCGTCGGCGGGCACGGCGCCGCCGACGGCCAGTTGAGCCCCGATCTGTTCGCCCAGTTCGCCCGTGATCTCGACGATGGCGACCTCGATCTTCACCTGGGCCCGGCGCAGGTCCAGCTGGTTGATTAGATCCTGCAGCATCTCCACGGTGGCGGGCGGCCCTCGCATCACCACGGCGTTCAGCTCCGGCGACGCCTGGACCGTCACGCCCTCCAGGGTAAAGCTGGCGGATCGCGCGCTGTTGCCGGACGCCGGCAGGGGTGTCGATCCCCCTTCACCCGATGACGACAGAGTGCTGGCGGCCTGGGCGGCGACGTCGCGGTTCGTCGCGCTGAGGCTGGCCAGACCCGTGTCCTGACGCAGCGAACGCGCCACCGGATTGGTCGCCGACGGTTCCCCGCCCAGCAGGCCACGGACGATCTCGGTGATCGCTTCCGCGTCCGAATTCCGCAGACGGACGACCCGCGTCACCGGGGTCGCCCCGCCGGGCGTGTCCAGAGCCGCCACGATCGAGCGGGCCTGGGCGATATCAGCGGCGTCGCCCCGCACCAGGAGGACATTGGAGCGGGCATCCGCACTGACCCGCGGTCCTCCGGCGTCCGATCCGAGCAACGCTCCGACCGAGGCCGCCACCGCCTCCGCATCGGCATAACGCAGGGCGATGCTGTCGAAGCTCGAGCCGCCGCCGCTGTCCAGGTTGGACGCCAGTTGCTGAACCCGGCGAATATTCTCGGCATAGTCGGTCACGACCACGCCGTTCGGCTCGGTGATGGCCTCGATCGCTCCGAATGAGGACACCAGCGGCCGCAGCGCCCGCACCGCCTGGTCGCTGGGCAGGTTTCGCAGGCGGATCAATCGGGTGATGATCTGTTGGTTCGATACGGCCGCACCGGTCTCGGACGCCCCGCTTTGCACCACGGTCGCCTGGGGCACGACACGCCAGACATTACCGCTGCGCACGGCCGCGAAGCCGGAGGTCCGCAGCACGGACAGGAACAGTTCCCACACGCCGTTGCGGCTCAGGGGTTCGGCCGAAACCACATTGACCTGTCCCTGAACCTGGGGGTCCAGCACCAGGGTGCGGCCTGTGATGCGCGATACCTGTTCGGCCACATCCTTGATGTCGGCCCCGCGCATGTTGATGACCACGTCCTGCATCGCGACGGGCGCGGGTGCCACGGTCTGAGCCATGGTCACGGGCGCAACAGGTCCGGCGACCAGAGTCAGGGCCAGGAGGCAGGTGGTGGTCAGGCGGAAGGACTTGGTCACGCCGGGCTCCTAGCGAAGGGGAAAGTTGAGGGTGAGACGGCGACCGCCCCTGACCACGACGACGCTGGCCTGACCGGCCTCGCGCGCGCGGTTGATCAGCGCCTGGTCGTTTGCGGCATCGCCGACGGGCTGGCCGTTCAGGCTCTCGATGACGTCGCCGGGCTGCAGGCCGAAGCGGCGCAGTTCGGCCGAGGGGTTCGCGCCGATGCGATAGCCTCTGGCGCTCGCGGAGGCACCGAGCGCGGCGGCGGTCTGGCCGACATCGGGCGCGGGCCCGGCCGAGGCGACGGGCGCTCGCGCCGTCGCACCGGCCGCAGCGGCAGCGGCGCTCGAGATGGGCGAGGCGCTGGCCAGAGCGGCCTGGGCTTCCGGCGAAAGGGTGGGCGATCCAACAGGGGCTACCGTGATGCCGGTGCCTGACGGCGCGGTGCCCGCGGGCACCGCGCTCGCGACGGGGGCTGGGAAATCCAGCCGCTCGCGCGCCTCCCCGACCTTGAGGATCACATGATCGACGCCGATCGCCTCGATGACCGCATTTCCGGCCGGCGACTGGCCCACGCCATAGATCGCGGCCGGTCCGTCGCCCAACGCGATCAAGGCCGTCGAAGCGCTGGGCGGGAAGGCCATGAGCACGCCCTTCAGCACCAGCCCGAGGCTGGACGCCGGCAGACCGCCTACCAGTTCCGAGCCACCGCCGAACGGCGCGAGCCCGACAATGCGCGCGACATCGGTGTCCGCCCCGCCCGCAGGCGCGCCTAACGGCGGCAAGGTGTCGGCCACGGCGACCTCGCTGCGTCCGTCATCCCACCCCGTCAGCCGCCAGGTCAGTCCCGCCAGCGCCAGGGCCAGCGACCCGACGACGGCGACGCTGACGATCCTCAGCGCGATCTCGTCGCGACGATCCGGGCTCATGTCGACGCGCCCGACAGGCGATCGACGAATCCGGACAGGCGCACCAGGTCCTGTCGTGTCCCGCGCGGTCCCACGGCGACATCGACGGCCACCAGATCCGGATCGTCGGTCGCGCGTCTCGCGACCCGCACGTCCCAGTTCCGATCCATCATCCGCACGGTCGATACATCGGGCGAGACCGCACCGCCTCGAAGGTTCAATTCCACCAGCCGATTCTCTGCCACCCACTGTGCGACGACCCGCTGCTCGAGGCCGCGCACGCCATCGACGTGGGACTGGGTCGCCCGGGTCAGGCCGACGGTTGCGATGGCCAGGATGAACAGCGCCACCAGCGCCTCCATCAGCGAATATCCAGGACGGTCACAGCGGGCGCGTCTCATGCCGCGGCCTCCACAGCCACGGGCGTCGCCGTCGCGTTCAGCCCGTCGAACTCAACACGCCAGCGCCGGTCGCCCTTGGCGAGGCCGAACGCCGCCACGGGCTGGGCTCCATCGGGATCGATCGTCACGGGCGAAGCTACGCCCAGTCCGACCATGCGGACGCCGTCCGGCAGCCGGTGCCGCTCGGCCAGGGCGTCCACGACCCGGTCCGCCTGACCGTCGCCGCGCACGAAGCCGTAGCCTTCGGCGTCGAAGGACAGTTGCAGCGGGCGTCGCGTGGTCAGCACCTCGTCGGACGCCAGCCGCAGCCGATCGGCCAGCCGGTTCGCCTCGCTCTCGACACCCAGTCCGCGATCGCCCAGGCCGACGCCCAGGGTCACGACCCCCGCCATCACGCCGACGATGGCCAGGACGACCAGAATCTCGACCAGGGTCATGCCCGACCGATGGACCCTGCGAACGCCGCCGATGTGTGCCCCGGCACGGACCATCAGCGCGTCTTGTCGCTCAGATCGGCATCGAGCCCTTCGCCGCCTTCCTTGCCGTCCTTGCCGTAGGACAGAAGGTCGTAGGCTCCACCCGTCCCCGGGCTGCGGTAGATATAGGGCTTGCCCCACGGATCGGTCGGCACCTCGGGCAGATAACCGTCGGCCGCATAGGACATCGGCTCGGGCGGCGAGGTCGGCCTGGTCGCCAAGGCCTGCAGGCCCTGTTCCGTGGTCGGATAATCACCATTGTCCAGGCGATAGACCCGCAGCGCGGTGGCGATCGTCTTCAGATCGGTCTTGGCCACCGTCACCCGCGCCTGGTCCGGGCGGCCGATCACGTTGGGCACGATCAGGACCGCGACCACGGCGATGATGGCCAGCACCACGATCATCTCGACCAGTGTCAGTCCCGCCCGGCGATTCCGGCGTCGCGCCGCCGCTGGATGACGTTCCGACAAAGTAATCATGACACTTTTTCTCATCAACGCGGGCAGTGGCGACAGGTGGATTTTGGCTGCTATAGACCGGGGTGCGCCTTGCAGCCACGCCATTCTACAGAGTTCCCCCGATGCTCGGCCGACCTGTCCGTTCGAACCTTCCAAGTCATGGCTTATGGCGTATTGTCGATGACAGAATCTTGGCAGTGGACCGATCTTATTCCGGACCCACCACGGTTCTGGTGCCGTCCGAAGACGTTCTGACCCTCCCGGTCGACCTCCCCTTTGCCACCCGCGCGCAGCGCATCGCCGCCCTGCCCTTCGCCCTGGAGGATGCGGTCGCCGAGCCGCTGGCGACCCTGCATTTTGCCTTGGGGACAGAGGTGGCACCGCGCCGCCATATCGCGGGCGTCGTCCGCCATGCCCGGATGCAGGCCTGGGTCGCCCTGCTGGCCGAGGCCGACCTGGATCCCGCGATCCTGATGCCGGACGCCCTGGCCCTGCCTCTGCCGCCCGCAGGTGCCTGGGTCGTGCGCGCGGACGGCGAGCGCTGCCTGGTCCGCACGGACACCGGCGGCGGGTTCGCCCTGCCGCTGTCATCGCTGGAAGGGGCCTGGACCGTCGCCGGTCACCCGCGTCTGATCCCGCTGGGCGACGCCCTGCCCGCAGCCTTCGCCGAAGCCGTCGAAGCCGAGTCGGTCCACCTCGGTGCCCTGGGCGAACCCGCCATTATCCTGCCTCCGCTGGACCTGCGCCAGGGCGCCTATGCCGCCACCCGCGCCACCTCCGCCTCGGCGTTGCGAACCCTGGCTCTCGTGGCCAGCCTTGGCGTCGTCGCCCATATCGCCCTGCTGGGTCTCGACACCTTCCTGCTCGATCGCATGGCCGACAGGAAAGAGACCGAGGCGCGCGCCGTCCTGCAGGCCGTCGCTCCGGCCACCACGCCGGACGAGGACATCATCGCCGCCGCCGACCGTATCGTGCCCAATGCCGGGTCCGGCGTTCGTCCCTTTACCCGCCTTCTCGCCCAGACGTCCGGAGCTCTGCCCGGGGCCGGGGCGGTGGCCTTCAACAGCGCGACCTACAGCCCCGGCAGTCTCGACCTGGGCGTCGTCGTCTCGGATGCCGCGACCCTGGACCGCGCCGTCCAGGCCCTGACCGCGACCGGCCTGACCGCCAGCGGCGCGCCGTCCGGCGTGGACGCGACCACCGCCACCAATGGCCTGAACGCCACGCTCAAGGTCGCGACGGGAGCGGCCGGATGAAAGCCCCCGTCATCCTGAACCGCGCCTCTCCCGCTCTCGACGCCGCCACGGCATGGTACGCCGGTCGGTCCCGCCGCGAGCAGATTCTTCTGGCCGTGCTGGGCGGCTTTCTGACTGTCGCGGTGCTGTGGCTGCTGATCCTGCAGCCGTTGCTGGACGCCCGCGCCACCGCCATCGGTCGCATCGCCGCCTATGAGACCGTCATGGTCCGCGTTCGTACCGCCGGTCCGGTCGGAGCCACGACGCCGGGGCTCTCGGGGCCACTGGAAGCCGCGATCCCGGCCCAGGCCGCGACCTTCGGCATCGTTCCCGCCAGCGTCACCCCCGACGGCGACGGTGCCACCGTCACGGTGACCGAGGCCCGGTACGACAGCGTCGTTCCGTGGCTGGCCGGGTTGGAGGCCTCGGGCGCGACGCTGTCCGCCGTCCGCATCGACCGGGGCAGCCAGCCGGGCGTCGTCAACGTATCTGCGCGGGTCCAGCCATGAGCCTCGCCGAAGACATCACCATCGCCCCCACCCCTCTCGCGTACGGGTTCGCCCGGCGGCGTGGAGCCATGATCCTGACTGGCGGCGACAGACTGATCTGCCTTCACCGTCGCTCGGCGACGCTGGAGACCCTGCTGGAGGTGCGCCGCGTCGCGGGTGGTGCCATCGCCTTCGAGGCGGTGGACGACGACCGTTTCGACGCCACCCTTCGCGAACAGACGGGAGGCGAGGCCGCGCCCGCCGCCGATTTCGCCGCGTCCGAAGATGACCTGGCCGCCCTGGCCGAGGACGCCGCCGCCGTCGACGACCTGCTGGACAGCCGTGACGACGCGCCGGTGGTGCGCCTGATCAACGCCCTGCTGCTCCAGGCCATCCGCGACGGGGCCTCCGACATCCATATCGAGGCCGAGGAAAAGCGGCTGATCGTCCGCTTCCGCATCGACGGCGTCCTGCGCGAGGTGCTCGAACCCGCCCGCGCCCTGGCCCCCCTGCTGGTCAGCCGGATCAAGGTCATGGCCCGCCTGGACATCGCCGAGAAACGCGTGCCCCACGACGGCCGCGTGACCCTTCGCATCGGCGGCCTGGACGTTGACGTCCGCGTCTCGACCATCCCGTCCCAGCACGGCGAGCGGGTCGTCCTGCGCCTGCTGGACCGGGGTTCGACCTCATTGGACCTGGCCCAGCTGGGCATGAGCCCGCGCGACCTCGACACCTTCGAGCGCCTGATCACCCGGCCCCACGGCGTGATCCTGGTCACCGGCCCGACCGGCTCCGGCAAGACGACCACCCTCTATTCCGCCCTGACGCGCCTCAACGATCGCCGCCGCAACATCATGACGGTCGAGGACCCGATCGAATACGCCCTGGACGGCATCGGCCAGATGCAGGTCAACGCCCGCATCGACCTGACCTTCGCCCGGGGCCTGCGCGCCATCCTGCGTCAGGACCCCGACGTCATCATGGTCGGCGAGATCCGCGACCACGAGACAGCCGAGGTCGCCGTGCGTGCCTCCATGACCGGCCACCTGATGCTGTCGACCCTGCATACCAACACGGCGGTGGGCAGCGTAACGAGGCTGATCGACATGGGCGTCGAACGCTATCTGCTGGCTCCCATGCTGTCCGGCCTTATCGCCCAGCGCCTGGTCCGCCGCCTGTGTCCGCACTGCAAGTCGCCCGCCGAGGCGACGCAGGCCGACAGCGAATTGACCGGCGGCGTGGTCCCCGTCGGCGCCCGCATCTTCCGCCCCGTCGGCTGCCCCGAATGTCGGGGCGAGGGCTACAAGGGTCGTCTCGGCGTCTATGAGGTCATCGAGATCGACGCCGAGATGCAGCAGGCTATCCATGACGGCATGGCCGAGGCCGACCTGATCCGTCTGGCCCGCCAGCGCGGCCCCGGCCTGCTCGAGGACGGCGCCGCCAAAGCCCTGGCCGGTGACACCTCGGTGCAGGAAGTCGCGCGCGTGGTCCGGGAAGACGCCTGATGCCCGTCTATGCCTTCCAGGCGGTCGACACCGAGGGCAAGCCCCACAAGGGCACGCTCGAGGCCGCCTCCGACGTGGGGGCGCGCCAGCTGGTCCGCGACCGGGGCCTGCTGCCCACCGGCGTGGCCCTCGCGGGGGAACGCCGCAAGACCGATCTGTCGAAGGGCATCGTCATCTTCCAGCGGGGCATCAGCGCCAAGACCCTGTCGGCCGTGACCCGCCAGCTCTCGACCCTGATCGGCTCGGATATCCGCATCGAGGAGGCCCTGCGGATCGCCGCCCAGCAGACCGAGGGCCAGCCGATCGGCGTGGTCCTGACCGACGTCCGCGCCGCCATCCTGGAAGGGCGCAGCTTCGCCTCGGCCCTGGCCCGCCACCCCAAGGTCTTCCCCGAATTCTACCGGGCCTCGATCGCGGCGGGCGAACAGTCGGGCAAGCTGGCGACCGTCCTGGCCCACCTGACCGAGTTCGTCGGCAACCAGGAAAAGGCGCGACGCAAGGTCCAGCTGGCCCTGCTCTATCCCGCCCTGCTGGCGGTCGTGTCGCTGCTGATGATCACCCTGATGATGGTCTATGTGGTCCCCGACATCGTGAAGGTGTTCGTATCGCGCGGGGCCGAACTGCCCTTCCTGACCCGCGCCCTGATCGCCCTGTCCGCCTTCGTCCAGGCCTTCGGCATCTATGTGTTGATCGCCATCGCTGTCGCCGCCATCGCCTGGAACCGCTGGCTGGCGGTGCCCACGAACAGCCGCCGCTTCGCCGAGTTCCTGCTGAAGACCCCGCCCTTTCGCACCTTCGTCCAGCACCTGAACGCCGCGCGCTTCGCCGGATCGCTGGCGACCCTGGTCCGTTCCGACGTGCCGCTGGTGGAGGCGCTACAGGCCTCGGCCGCCGTCACCCCCAACCGCTTCGCCCGCGAGCGTGCCTTCCTGACGGCGGCCCGGGTGCGCGAGGGTGCCTCCCTGCGGCGCGCCATGGCCGAGGCCGACGTGTTTCCACCGCTGCTGCTGGCCATCGTCGCGGCGGGCGAACAGTCCGGCAAGCTGGGCCACGGTCTAGAACGCGCCGCGCAGGATCTGGAGCAGGAACTCGACGGCCTCGTTCAGGCGCTGGTGTCGCTGGTCGAGCCCGGTGTGCTGCTGGTCATGGGCGGCATCGTGCTGCTGATGGTGCTGGCCATCCTGATGCCGATCGTGAACCTCAACAATCTGGCGGGGTTGTGAGCGAAGCCTTCTACAGCTTCGTATCGATCGACATCGGCGCGCCGATGCCCGGCAACAGGCCTGTGCCACCCGGCTCCACCGAAGCCGTCAGGGTCCCGTCCGCCTGGACCCGCGCCTTCAGCACCGGCTCGGTCCCGCCCGCGCGCGTGAAGACGACGCTCGACGCACCCTCGTCGGCCGTCACCGCCCCGGTCAGGGGCGCGATCGCCGTCGCCGCGCCGCCGGTCGCCGCGCAGTCGCCCGGTCCGGTCAGGATGCGTCCCGCCCCCGCCGGCGCGCCCTTCAACGCCAGTTCCTCGACCTCCAGCCGCATCACGGGCGAGCAGGTGAACGGGAGGCCGGGAGCCACGGCGTTCAGCATCCGCATCGACACAGTCCCTTCCAGATCGCGGATCAGCACCCTTCCCGGACGCGCCAGGACCTGGGTCGAGGCGTCGGTATCCGGTCCCCGCAGGGAGATCCGCTCGGCCGCCGACAGATGCAGGATCGACGCGAAGGGCATCAGCGCCCAGCCCGCGCCGAACCCGCCCGGCATGGCGCGCTCGCCGGCCCAGACCGTGCCGACCGCCTGCCGCTCGCCGTTCGAAGAGCGTTTCACGATGATCTCGGAAGGGGCCATGGCGATCAAGCCCAGCGCATATGTTCCGGCCGCGACGCCCGCCAGCACCACGCGCCAGCGGGTGACGCGCACCGCCAGACGCTCGAACTGAAATGCGCCCCCGGCCCGACCGTCCTCGCCGTCTCGCGTTCTCCAGACCTTCATCATGGGGCTCTCTCCGGCGTTCATCGCCGCATAGCATGAAGCGCGCCCGGTCGCGCCAGGGTTTCACCCTCGTCGAAGTCCTGATCGCCATGGCCCTGTTCGCCCTGATCGGCCTGGCCGGATTCACCCTGCTGGACGGGGTGCTGAGGACGCAGGGCGCGACCGAAACGCGCCTGTCGCGGATGGCGGAAATCCAGCGAGCCATGCTGGTGGTCTCGACCGATCTGGACCAGATTTCCGGGGAACTGGCCGGGTCGGCCGATGGGCTGTCGCTGCAGAAGACCAACCTGTCAGGCCAGATCGTCAATGTGCGCTACGCATTGGAGGGGAGCACATTGACCCGGACCGTGGCGGGCGCGGCGGGCGAACGCCGGCAGACGCTGATCGAAGGTGTTTCCGCCGTGCGCTGGACGTTTCACCGACGACGCGGGGAATGGCTCGATGCCTGGCCGCCACCGCCCACGACCGCGACACCGAGGGCGATCGTCGAACCGATCGACGGGGTCACCGCCGTCGCGCTGGACCTGACCCTGAACGGACTGGACGGTCGGCCCGGCGCGACCCTCAGACGGGTCGCCTCCATTCCGCTGATGGAGGCTCCCCCGGCCGCCCAGGCCGCGCCCTGATCCCGTCAGGGACGCTGGAAGACCACCTTGCCGTCGACCACCGTCAGGACGGCATGGCCGTGCGGAATGTCCGCCTCGGGCACCGTCATCAGGTCGATGTCGAAAGCCGTGAAGTCCGCCCGCTTGCCCACCTCGATCGTGCCGAGCTCGCTTTCGCGGAAACTGGCGTAGGCGGGCCACAGGGTGAACATCTTCAGAGCCGTCGCCCGGTCCACCGCCTCGTTCGGTCGCCAGTCCGGGCCCTGAAACCCTTCCAGGTCGCGTCGGGCGACGGCGGCATAGAATTCGATCAGGGGATCGCCCCGCTCGACCGGTGCATCCGATCCGCCAACCACGATGACGCCCAGATCGACCAGGCTGTGCCAGGCATAGGCCCCGTCCAGCCGTGCGTCGCCGAGCCGGGCCGCCGCGAAATGGAAGTCGCCGATGGCGTGGCTGGGCTGCATCGAGGCGATGATCGGCAGATCCTTGAACCAGTGGTAATCGGAAGGCCGCAGGATCTGGGCGTGCTCGATCCGCAGCCGCACGTCGGCTCCGTTCGGGCGCTCCGAGGCGGGCACAGCCTCCAGCGCGGTCGCGTACCATTCCGCCACCGATGCATTGCCCCGATCGCCGATGGCGTGGGTGGCGACCTGGATGCCGGAGCGCAGCGCCTGCTCGTACAGCGGCACGATCTCGTCCGTCGTGATCTGCATCAGGCCCGTGGTCTGGTGCGCGTCGGAATAGGGGGCGAACAAGGCGGCCCCGCGAGACCCCAGCGCGCCATCGGCGTAGTATTTGACGGCGCGCGTGATGACCCGCCCGTCCGGCGTCTGGCGGGGACCCGAGGCGAACAGGGCCTGGGCGCCGTCGGGCGTGACGCTGTTGTAGACCCGCAAGGGGGCCTCCCCCGCCGCGTCCATGGCATCCAGCAGGGGGATGTCCTTCCACGGCGCGCTCATGAAATGCACGCCGGTCCAGCCGTAGGCGGCCTCGACCCGGAAGCCGGCGCGATAGGCCTGACGCGTCTGCTCCGGATCGGCCTGGGGCATCAGCGGGGCCAGCAGGCTGGTCGCCGCATCGACGAACATGCCTGTGGGCTTTCCGTCCGCGCCTTTCAGGATGTCGCCGCCGAACGGGGCCGCGGTGCCCGCGTCGATCCCCAACGCCGCCAGCGCCGCGGAGGAGGCCGTCACCGCGTGCCCGTCGGCGCGCTCCAGCAGCACCACCCGGCCGGGGGCTGCAACATCCAGGTCGGCGGCGGTCAGGAAGCGGGCTCCGTTCGCGCTCTCGGGCCAGCGCGTCTCGATCCAGCCGCGACCCACGATGACACCGTCGGGATGGGCGTCTGCCCATGCCGTCAGTCGGGCCATGGCATCCGCGACCGAGGTCGATCCTTCCAGGTTCAGCGTCAGCTCGCGCCAGCCGATGCCGTCCAGATGGGCGTGGCCGTCTGTGAAGCCGGGGAACAGGGTCGCACCCTTCAGGTCGATGACCCGCAGTCCTTCGATCGAAGGCGCATCGGCGGCGGATCCGGCATAGGCGATGCGCCCGTCGCGCGCGATGACGACCTCGGCTGTGGGCGAGGCCTCGACGCCGGTATGGATCGTGCCGCCCCGGATCACCAGATCCTGGGCACTGGCCGGCAGGGCGAGGGCGGCGAAGGCGGCGGCGGTCAGGAACGAGCGAAGCATGGGGCACCGGTGTTGGCGGAGATCGGACCCCGTGTTCGACCGCGCCGGGCCGGGCGCGTCAAGGCTCCGCTGGTCGCGGGCCGGTCCGTTCCCATATGGCGGCGATGAAACTGTTCACCATCGGATACGAGGCGGCGACGCAAGGCGACGTCATCGGGCGGCTGAAGGCGGCGGGGGTCGAGACCCTGGTCGATGTGCGCGCCGTGGCGGCGTCCCGCCGGGCGGGCTTTTCCAAGACCATCCTGGGCGAAAGCCTGCGGGCCCAGGGCATCGACTATCTGCACCTGCGGGCGCTCGGCACGCCGAAGGCCGGACGGGAGGCGGCGAAGAAGGGCTACATCCGCGAAATGCGGGCGATCTTCGCCGATCACCTGGCCGAAACGGCGTCGCAGCTTCAGCTAGCCGAACTGAGGACGCTGGCGACCGAGAGGCGCGTCGCCCTGCTGTGCTTCGAAGCCGATCACGCAGGCTGTCACCGCGCCGTCTTGGCCGAACAGCTGGCGGCCCAGGACGGGTTCGAGGTGGTGAACCTGTAGGCGCCCGAGCCTGGCGAAGCCGAGACCGACGGGATCGGATGCGGCCCTGCCGGCGTGACGGTGTTCTGGCCGCCTAGAAGCGGTAGGCCACGCCGACGCGGAAGTTCCGCCCCGGCAGGGGCGCGATGTCCTTGAGGAACGACACGTGCTCGCGCGCTTCCTCGTCGGTCAGATTCCGGGCCTCGGCGAACAGGGTGACGTTCCGATCCGCCAGCGGACGCCAGGCGGCGGCCAGGTTCAGCAGGGTGTAGCCGTCGGTGGGCAGTTCGTTGTCGGTGACCTCGTCCTGCTCGCCGACATGGCGCACCTCGACGCTGGCGTCCAACGGGGTCGAGGTCCAGGCCAGACGGCCGGTGATCGAGTATGGAGGAATGCGTGCCGCCGGACCCAGGTCGGTGTCGGCCTTGACATAGTCGGCCTGACCTTCGATCGCGATCTTGCGCTCCCCGCTCTCCCACAGGGCATAGGAGCCTTCGGCCTCGAAGCCGTAGAAGTCCGCAGCCGTCTGCACGAACCGATAGATCGGGAAATCCTCTCCGTCATAGTTGAAGAGGACTCCGGTCGCCCGTTCATCGATGAAGCCGTCGTACCGCGAGCCGTAGAGGTGCAGGTCGCCCGTGAAGCGGTCGGCGTCATAGTGGACCGTCGCCTCCAGCGTATTGACCTTTTCGGTGTCCAGGGTGACGTCGCCCGTCTCGTAGGCCGCCGTGGCGATGTGGACCCCGTCGGCGAACAGTTCGACCTCGGACGGCGCGCGCTCGTTGTGGGCCAGGCTCAGCGCCACGAACAGTCCGGGCGCAGGGCGCGCGAAGACGGCGGCCGAGGCCGAGACGTTGTCATATTCGCGCTGGAGCTCCGTCGTCGTACCCAGAGGCGTCGCGGTCAGCGTCCGGCGGTCGAAGCGCAGACCGCCCTCGAAGCCGATCGAACCGCGATCCAGACGCTGAACGGTGTAAAGGCCCTGCTCCTCGATGTCGGTCGTTGGCACGAAGGCCTCGGCACCGATCGCCGCGAAGTTACGCTTCAGGGCCTGAACGCCGATCGCGCCGTTCCAGCCGTCGCGCTCGCGCTGGACCAGGTCGACGCGGCCTTCCTCGCCGTCCGAGTTGAAGATGGTGCCCGGCTGGCCCGGTGCCTCGAACTCGGTGTGGGTATATTCGGCGTGGCCGAAGTTGCCGCGCAGGGCGCTGAACGGACCCTGGTCGAAGCGGTATTCGCCGCGCACGTCCTCGCGCGTCTGATGCAACTGGATGAAGACGGTGGGTTCGGCGACCGTGCCGTACTCGCTGTCCGTCTCCTTGTAGGAGGCGCCGAGGAATCCCTGATCGCCGATATAGCTGCCGCCGACGCCCCAGGCCTCGAGCTCCGTGTAGGAGTTGGGCTGGGTGCCGCCCGGACCGCGCGGATCGCCGTCCGCATCAGCCAGTCGCGCCGAACGCGCCGGCGACGGGATGTCGTAGTCCTCGGTCGAGCGCTTGACGCCGTCGATATTGAAGGCGAACGGACCGGCGCCGACGGTCAGACGACCGAAGATCGAGCGTCCGTCATCGACGCTGGAGGCCTGGGTCGAGATCACACCGTCGACGCCACCTTCAGGCTGTTCGGTCGGGATGCGGTTGTCGATGATGTTGACCACACCGCCGATGGCCGAACCGCCATAGATCAGGGTCGAGGGTCCGCGCACCACCTCGATGCGATTGGCCTCGGCCGGGTCGGTGGCCACGGCATGGTCGGGCGACACCGAGGAGGCGTCGATCAGGCCGATGCCGTTGGACAGGACCTGCACGCGCGGACCCGACAGGCCGCGGATCACCGGGCGGCTTGCGCCCGGGGCGAAGCTGTTGGAGCGCAGGCCCGGCTGGCTGGCCAGCATGTCTCCGAGCGACTGCGCGGGTGCCACGGCCAGCGCCTGCTCGTCCACGATATCGGTGGCGATCACGGAGGCGCGCTGGCTCACGCCATAGGGGGTCGCGGTGACAACCACGTCGTCAAGGGTGTCAGCCTGGGTTCGAGGCGCCGTCTGAGCGAACGCTGTGCCCCCGAGCACGGTCCAGCCGGCCGCAGCCAAAAGCAGAGCGCGATTCGAGGCGAGAGCGGAGCGGACAGCGGACATGGCGACCTCATAACGATGAGATCAAGTGTTATGAGATAACATCACATGTCGTCAAGTCGTGACGTATCGACGAGATCGCGGTTCAGGGCGCGACTTCGGCGATCGGAGCGGGGGCGTTCATCATAGCGACGACGAAGCCCATCAGAGAGATCAGACCCGCACCGACGCCGACGACGGCCAGCGCGAGGCCCAGGTGCTGCTCGCCTCCCAGCGCCCGGCTGCCCAGGGTCACCAGGATCGGGGAAATGCCCAGACCGACCAGCGACCCCAGGATCATGAAGGCCCCGAGACAGACGCCGCGCTCCTCGTTAGGGACCAGGACGGCGATGGCGGTGGCGGTGACCAGGCCGGTGATCGAGCCGGCCGCCAGCAACAGGAACAGGACCAGCGCAAACGCCGGGACCGAGCTGATGATCGGGAAGATCGCCGCAGGAACGCCGACGGCCGCGGCCACGACCGCTCCCATCAGAATGCCGCCCCGTATCGAGCTTTTGTGGCCTCGATCGGCGACGAAGCCGGCGATGACCGGACCCAGAACGCCCGCGATCAGCAGCATACCGCCCAGCAGCCCGCTCGCCTCGCCCGTCGTCAGCAGCAGATCGCGCTGCATGACCGGCACGGCCCAGACGCCCGCGGCGGCGTCGGCCATAACCACGCTGATCTGACCGACGAACAGCGGCAGCAGGAACTTCCACCGACGGCCCAGCGCCTTCAGCATCAGGCCCAGATCGTTGCTGGTGTTTTCCACCTCGTGACGTGCAGGCTCGCGGATGATGAACTGCACCAGCATGGCCAGGGCGCTGACGGCACCCAGAACCAGCGACGCCTCGCGCCATGCCGAAAGCTGCAGGCCCGGCAGATCCAGGTTTCCGGAGAAGGCCGTGAACAGCACGCCGCCCACCACGAAGGCCAGCGCCGGCCCTAGCGTATTGCCCATGCCCAGGAACAGCATCGCCCGACCGCGCTGCGCCGGCACCGAAAGGTCCGACAGCAGCGAAACCGCCAGAGGGATGACGCTCATGGTCCCGATGCCCGCCAGCATGCGAGCGACGAAGAGGCTGTAGAAGTCGCCTGCGAAGGCCGTGCTGATCATGCCGACCGTCCAGCACAGACCCAGGATCTTCATCAGCCGCGTACGCTTCGAATGGTCGGTCAGCCAGCCCAGCGGGATGGCGAGCACCGCCACCGGCAGGGCAGCGGCGATGCCCTGGATCAGGCTTATCTGATAATCGCTGAGCCCCAACTCCAGCTTGGCGGCCTCTTGCACGGGGGAGAAGGCCAGACGCACGATCCCTGCAACCAGGACGATCAGGGACACCAGCATCACGGCCCGCCAAGCCGTTTTTCGAATGGGCTGGTCGTTGATCACCCGCGATAGCGCGTCGCCGGGCGTCGGATCGACTGTCAGGATCGCCATGGTCAGGCCTCCGGCGCGCTCAGGCGCCCTTCAGAAAACGGGATAGGGCGTTCAGGCTGTCGCGCCGCGCATTGGCCGATATCTCGGCGGCCGGATCGAAGTCGAAACCGTGGAAGCCACCGGAATAGACGTGCAGTTCGGTCGGGACGCCGGCGCGCATCAGCCGCCGCGCGTATTCGATGTCCTCTTCCAGGAACAGATCGAGCGCCCCGGTGGAGATGAAGGTCGGCGGCAGGCCGGTCAGGTCGTCCGCTCGCGCCGCCGCCGCATAGGGACTGATCCCCTCGCCGCCCGGCTCCTGGCCCAGCAGAGCGGCCCAGCCGAAGCGATTGTTGTGCGGCGTCCAGATGAACTCGCCCGCGTAAGGATGCGGGTCGGGATGGGTGCAGGTCCGGTCGTCGAGCATCGGGTAGATCAGATGCTGAAACGCCAGCGCGTGCTGGCCCCGATCGCGCGCCATCAGCCCCAGCGCCGCCGCCAGCCCACCGCCCGCGCTCTCGCCCATCACGCCGATCCGGGCGGCGTCGATACCGAGATCGCCTGCCTGGGAGAAGGTCCAGGCCAGACCCGCATAGCAATCCTCGATCGCGCCCGGAAACACCGTCTCAGGCGCCAGGCGATAGTCGACCGTCACGATCACGCAGCCCAACTGCGCGACCATGGCGCGATGCATGGCCTCCTGCGCATCTACGCTGCCGATCACATAGCCGCCGCCATGGACGTGGTAGATGCAGCCGACGGGACCTGCGTCCTGCGCGGGCCGATAGACCAGCAGACCCACGTCCGGGGCTCCGTTCAGGCCTGGCGCGGAGCGGCGTTCCAGCCGTACCGCGCGTGCCGCTTCGCTGATCTCCGGCATCGGCATGCGATCAACGCCGCGGATGATCTGCAGGAGGTCATCGGCCAGATCCACCTGCGGCCAGGCGTCCAGCAGGTTCAGCAGCGCGGGGTCGACCAGACGCCGGGTGTTCGTCGGCCGCGTCACAGGCTGAAGATCTTGCCGGGATTGAACAGGTTCTGCGGGTCGATGGCGCGCTTGATCGTCCGCATCATCTCGACCGCGTCGCCGAGTTCCTCCACCAGCCAGTCCTGCTTGCCCAGACCGATGCCGTGTTCGCCGGTGCAGGTGCCGTCCATATCGAGCGCGCGACGGACCAGTCTGTGGTTCAAGGCCTCGGCCTCGGTCGCCTCTTCGGGCCGGTTCGGGTCCAGCACGAAGACGACGTGAAAGTTGCCGTCGCCGACATGACCCAGGATGGTCGCCGGAATGGTGGCCAGCGCCAGATCCTTCTTGGTTTCCAGAATGCATTCGGCCAGGCGGCTGATCGGCACGCAGACGTCGGTGGCCCAGCCCACGGCACCCTTTCGCAGACCGACGGCGGCGTAATAGGCCTCGTGCCGGGCCTTCCACAGCCGGGCGCGTTCCTCCGGCAGGTTGGACCACTGGAAGGCGGACCCGCCGTTGTCCGCGGCGATGGCCGAGACCGTCTCGACCTGTTCCTGGACATAGGCCTCGGAGCCGTGGAATTCGAAGAACAGGGTGGTCGTCTCGGGATAATCGAGGTTCGACCACGCATTGACGGCCTTCATCTGGACGTCGTCCAGGATCTCGACCCGGGCCAGCGGAACCCCAAGCTGGATCGACTGCACCACCGTATCGACCGCGCCGGACAGGCTGTCGAAACTGCACACCGCCGACAGGATGGCCTCGGGGATGCCGTGCAGCCTCAGGGTCACTTCGGTGATGATGCCGAGGGTCCCCTCCGCTCCGATCATCAGCCGGGTCAGGTCGTAGCCGGCCGCCGATTTGCGGGCACGACGCGCGGTACGGATATCGCGTCCGTCCGGCGTCACGACCCGCAGGGACAGGATCGCCTCACGCATCGTGCCATATCGGACCGCATTGGTGCCCGATGCCCGGGTCGAGGCCATTCCGCCGATCGTGGCGTTGGCTCCCGGATCAATGGGGAAGAACAGACCGACGTCACGCAGGTGTTCGTTCAACTGCTCGCGACGCACACCGGCCTGGACCGTGACGTCGGCGTCCTCCGCATTGACCTGCAAGATGGCGTTCATCTCGGACAGATCGACGGTCACACCGCCGCGTGTTGGCGTGGTGTTGCCCTCGATCGAGGTGCCGGCGCCGTAGGGGATCACCGGCACGCCGTGCTGAACGCAAAGCTGCACCAGGGCGACGACCTCCTCGGTCGAGTGGGCGAAGACGACCGCATCGGGCATGACCGTCGCGAAATGGCTTTCGGACGCGCCGTGCTGGGATCGCATGGCCTCGCCCAGGTGCAGGCGATCTCCGAAGATCGCCCGCAGCCCGCCGAGCATGGCGCTCGGCAAGACCTGGGACTGAAACGACGTCGGCAAGGCGCTCATGACGCTACTCCGTCCGCCGGCCCTAGAACCGCGCGTTCAGACGCACGCCGACCCGACGGCCATCCCCGGTAATGCCCAGGTCGCTGACCGCTGCCGCCGGGAACCCGAAGGCCCCCAGCAAAGACTTGTCGAGGTACGAGTCGTAGTAATCCTCGTCCAGCAGGTTGGTGGCGAATACGGCCACGGTGTAGTTGTCCCACTCATAGGCCACGTTGGCGTTGACGACCGTGTAGCCCTCCAGGGTCGGGGCGAAGGTGGGGCTCAGGCTCGATCCCACACGCTCGCCCTTGTAGCTGGCGGTCAGGTCGGTGTGCAGTTCGCCAGGACCGACCGGATAGGTCAGGCTGGCGGTCACGAAGCCCTGCCAGTCCGGCTGGAACAGGATGCGATCCGAGGCCAGGCCCGTGCCGATGACGGCCCGGTATTCCGAATCGTCGGTGATGCGGGCGTGGTTGTAGGTGCCGCCGCCGCGCAACTGGAAGACCTCGTTCGGCGACCAGACACCTTCGACCTCGACTCCATAGGCCTCCACGTCGCCGGTGTTCAGGTTGACCGCGACCAGGGCCGGGGTCAGCGAATTCTGGCCGATATAGTGGCTGTAGTCGTTGTAGTAGACGGCCGTATTGACGGTCAGGGTGCGGCTGTCGTTGGTCAGTTTGTCGCCGACCTCGTAGGTCCAGACCGAGTCGCCCTGCCAGAACGGGTTGGGGGCACCCGGCGTGTTGGCACCCCCACCCCGGAAGCCGCGCGAGATCGAGGCATAGGAGGTGTGGTTCGGCGTCCAGTGCTGAGACAGGGTCACGCGCGGCTGCCATTCGTCGGCGGTGTATCGGCCGCGGCCTGTTACCTTGACCTCCTGATGGTCGAAACGGATGCCGGCGGAAAGCTCCAGGGTGTCGCTCAGGTCATAGAAGGCGTTGGCATAGATGGCTTGCGACTGCAGCTCGTCGGTCTGGCTGGTCACGCTGGGGACGACGACGACGCCAGCGGGCGCAGCACCCAGCAGCAGGCCCAGGTCGATGGTCCGCGACACGTTGTCGGTGCTGGTCGAGTGGTTGGCGAAAACGCCGATCAGGGTCGACAGGCGGTCCGACCAGGCGGTGTCGAAGCGGAACTCGCCGGTGTAGGTTTCGCGGTCGTTGCGGCCGTCCACGACGTTGATGATCGGCACGGGGCCGAAGTCGCCGTCGCCCGACGCCCGGCCTTCCTTTTTGTCATAGGCCAGGATGCCGGTCATCGTGGTCTTGGTGTCCAGGTCGGCCACCAGCTTGGCGTTGACGCCCGAGTAGTCGTACTGGGCGATCGAGTTCTGGTTCAGCCGCGTATCCTCGACATAGACGGTCGGCCCGGTCGAGCGGGAATAGGCGGTCTGGGAACCGGTCACGCGGTTGTAGTAGGCGTTCAGGCTGATCTCGAGGCGCTGGGCCTGGGGCACCTGCCACACGAGGGTGCCGTTGACCGATTCCGTCTCCAGCGGACGGGCATCGCCACCGGCCAGGGTGTTCTCCGAGAACCCGTCCTGACTGTGATAGCTGGCGGCCAGGCGACCGCGCAGCGAGCCCTCGATGATCGGGCCGCTGATGCTGGCCCCATAGGTCTGGTAGTTGTCCGGTCCGGCGTAGCTCGCCGTGGCGCGGCCCTCGAAGATGTCAGTCGGGGCGCGCGTGATGACGTTGATCGCACCGCCCAGGGTGTTGTTGCCGAACAGGGTGCCCTGTGGGCCACGCAGCACCTCGATCCGTTCCACATCCACGACCGGGCTGTTCAGATAGGAGGTGTTCGGCTGGTAAATGCCGTCGATGAAGATGCCGACGCCGGGTTGGACCGTGTCGATCAGGGTGGTGCCAACGCCGCGGATCGACAGGAAGGCGCGACCGACCGCATCCGAGGAAATGTTCAGGCCCGGGGTCAGGGCGGCGACGTCCTTGACCAGGTTGATCTGTTCGCGCTCCAGCGTATCGCCCGAGACGGCGGTGACGGCGATCGGCACGTCCTGCAGGCGTTCTTCGCGTTTACGGGCCGTGACGACCACGTCGTCGACCTGGCTGGCGGTGGGCTCGGACTGGCTGTCCTGAGCGAAGGCATTGCCGGACGTCAGCGCGATGGCGGCGGCACTGGTGGCGAGAAGTATCTTGAAGCGCATCCTGGTTCCCCCTCGGGTTGCGCCGGAATTGTCCCGGTCGCTGTTGCATTCAGGGGTAGGCCAGGATCGACCTATCTGAAAGGTCGGAAGCTATGCCGATCGGAAGGATCAGTTGGCACTCCGCCGATCCATGCCGACCAGATCGCTATGGATCGCGGCGTCGAAATGGTCGTCCATCGCGGCGGCGGCTGCGTCCGCGTCGCCCCGCCGAATGGCCTCGGCGATTCGGCGGTGACGGTCCAGCATGACGTCGGGGTGCAGGCCGGCCTTTCGCGTGCGCCAGGCCGCCGGAACCGCGACCTCCATCAGGGGCGCGAACGAGGCCACGATCTGGACGAACAGGGCGTTGTGGCTGGCCTTGGCGATGGCTTCGTGAAAGGCAATGTCGATGCGCGTCGTCGCGGCAAGGTCATCGCGGGAACCGGCAAGAGCCTCGGCAAGACTGACGATCTGAACGGCTTCGGCTTCGGTCCGGCAGGCCGCCGCCAAGGCGGCCGTCTTGACCTCTATGGTCCGGCGCACATCCCAGATCTGGGCGACGGTGATCTGGGCCGTGCTGACGGCATGGTCCATGGAGGTGGCGATGATCGAGCCGTCGATGGCTCCGACCCGCGCCTTTCGCCCGTTGCCGACGTCGATCAGGCGCAACGCCGCCATCGCCCCGAAGGCCTCGCGCATGACCGCGCGACTGACACCCAGGCTGGATGCGAAATAGCCCTCGCCCGGCAGGCTGTCGCCGACACGCAGGCCGTTCTCGCGGATGTGGTCGCCGACCGCGCGGATGGCGAAGTCCACGCGGGATTCGGCGTCGCTCGCGGGAGCGCGATCCTGAAAATCCGTCACACTCATCGCTCGATCCTCAGGCCGCCAGATGCCGGGCACGGAAATCCGAAGGCGACACCCCGAACCGCCGCCCGAACGCCCGGGCGAAGCTGGCATTGTTGATGTAGCCGCTCTCGTAGCCGACCGACGACACCGGCAGGTCGGTGGTCAGCAGCATGCGACTGGCCTCGGTCAGGCGACGCGCCGTCAACGCCTCGCCGACCGAGCAGGCGAACACCTGACGGAATCCCCGGGTCAGCTTCTCGCGGTTCAGCCCACATTCCGCCGCGACCGCGTCCAGCGACAGCTTTTCGTGCCAACGCGCCTCGATCAGGGTCAGGGCGGCAGCGATCCGGCGGCTGTCTGCCTGGGTCAGGTCACCGGACGCCATCGAGGTCAATGCACCTTGGTCCAGCGCCGCCCAGGTCTCATAGACCAGCTCGATGCTCTTGGCCGCCAGATAGATTTCCGCCGCCTCGCCGCGCCGGGTGCAGTCGCGGACCGCCAGAGCGATCGCCCGCAGTTCGCACGGCAGGTAATAGGTCTCGTTGGTCTCCGCGCCCGGGCGAACACCGCCGTCGATCCGGTCCACGACCGCCGGTGCCAGCAACAGCACGACGCGCAGGCCCGCCTCCGCCTGGTTCAGCAGGGTGGCCACGCCGGCGCGCCCGACCAGCGTCAGACTGGGGCTGGCATCGCTCATGTCGAAAGCCACGGCCATGGCCTGGTCCGGGATCGCGGTGGGGCTGAGGACACCCCGGCCGCGGACGATGGTCATTTCGTGCGACACGATGATCGAATGGGGCGGTCCGATTGGAACCACATTGGTCTGGGCCACGGCGTTCTCCCTCGCTCTTCTTCGAGAGCTAGGCAGAGGTTGGACCTATCAGACAGGTTTGGCAAGACCTCTCAGATAGGTCTTGCCGCCGCGTCATGCGCGGCGATCCCCAGGGCCAGGGCCCCCATCGGACCCGCGCGGTGGCCGAGGGTCGGATTGACGAGGAAGGTTTGTATGGCAGCGGCGATCTCTGGCACCTGGGCATAGCTCGCCAGGCTGTCCACCAGCGCAGCGCGAATGCGCGGCAACAGGTGCGGTTGTCCCATGCCGATGCCGCCGCCCATCAGGATCCGTTGCGGCGCGACCGTCAGCACCAGGTTGTGCATCAGCGCCGCCAGCACGAACACGGGCTCGTCCCAGGCCGGATCGCCGCGCCGGAGGGTCTCGGCTGGAAATCCCGCCCGCGCAGCGATGGATGGACCGGAGGCCAGCCCCTCAGCGCAATCGCCATGAAATGGACAGACACCTTCGAAGACCTCTCCCGCGAGCCGTCCGACCCGAAGATGCCCGGCCTCGGTGTGGCCCAGTCCCCGGATCGAGCGACCTTCCACGATGGTCCCCACTCCGATGCCGGTTCCGACGGTCACATAGGCGAAGGACGAAAGACCGACCGCCCCGCCCCAGCGTCCCTCGGCGAAGGCGGCGGCGTTGACGTCGGTGTCGAAGCCGATGGGCACGCCCCACCGCCGCGCCCGCCCCAGCACGTTCGCCCCCGACCAGCCGGGCTTGGGCGTATTGACGATGCGCCCGTGGTCGGGCGAGGTGGGGTCCAGCTGGATCGGGCCGAAACTGGCCACGCCCACCGCCTGAAATCCATGTTTGGCCTGCCAGCGTCGCAGCACCTCGTCGATCGCGTCCAGGGTCTCCACCGGCGTGGTCGTCGCGATGCGGGCCTCGGCCCGGATGTCGTCCGGTCCCGTGCCCAGGACGAGCACGCATTTGGTCCCGCCCAGCTCGACACCGGCGACCAGTGCTCCTGCCGCGCTCACCAGCAGGTGTATCCGCCGTCGACCAGGACGATCGATCCGGTCATCAGGCTGGCCGCGTCGGACGCCAGGAACAGAACCACGGACGCGACCTCCTCGGGTTCGCCCAACCGCCCCATCGGCGTCGAGTCGATCCACCGCTTGTACATCGGGGCTTCGCGATCGGCGAAGGCGTTCAGGGGGGTGGCGATATAGGTCGGGGCCACCGCATTGACCCGCACCCCCCGTGCGCCCCATTCCGCCGCCAGCGACCGGGTCAGTTGATGCACCGCCGCCTTGGACGCGTTGTAGTGCGCCTGGCCCTGGGGCCGGTTGACGATGAAGCCGCTCATCGACCCGACATTGACGATGCTGCCCGACCCTCGCGCCAGCATGTGCCGGCCGAAGGCGCGCGCGCACCAGAAGGTGCCGTTCAGGTTGATGTCGAGGACGTTCAGCCAGCGCTCGTCCTCCATGGCCTCGGCCGCGATTTCGCTGCGCGCGATGCCGGCGTTGTTGACCAGGATATCGACGCGGCCCAGCCGTGCGACCAGTTCGTCCGCCGCCCGCCCGACCGCCCCGGCGTCGGACACGTCCATGACGACGCCCTCGGCCGCCAGACCCTTGGCCGTCAGGGCCGCGACGGCCTGATCGATGACCTCCGCCTTCAGGTCGGCCACGACCACGCGAGCACCGGCTTCGGCCAGCGCCTCGGCGCAGGAAAGGCCGATGCCGCTGGCTCCGCCCGTGACCACGGCGACGCGATCGGCGACGCGAAAGCGTTCCAGATACATGCCCACGCCCCTATTCCCGCCAAAGGTCGGCGGCGGGAATGTCCGGATCGCGCACCGCCTCGCCCAGGTCCAGGCGATAGACCTGTCGCGTGTTCGATTCATACTCCGGCCACGGCGCCGAGCCGTCGCGGGCGTAGTCCACCCAGATCGCGTGGATGCGGTCGGCCAGATCCTGCGGCGGATTTTCGCCCAGGAAGCCCTTGGGGCCCGCCCCCGTCGCCAGGGTGTCGAACACGAACGGCATCTCCACGGCGTGACAGGCCCCGAGCTCTCCGCGGAACGCCGGCGAGCGCCAGCCCATCTCGTAGAAATGCGTCCTTCCCTTGTGCCGCGCCGCGAACACCCGTGCCGGCCAGCGGAACACGAGGTCGGTCAGGACCCGAGCCAAGCGCTCCCCCGCCTTCTCGCTCCTGCGTTTGTAGGCCCTCAGCATTCGCCCTGCCCTGGGCTCGACCTTGCCGAGGATGAACCAGGCCAAGAGACCGTTGATCTTGGCCTTCACGCCCGTCGGTACGAGATAGATGTTCATTTCTTCCAGATTGGTGCCGATCAGCACGTCGATCTCGGCACCCGCTCCCTGATCCAGTGCCTGCAGCGGTGGAACCGGGATCAGATCGTCGCCGAAGACGGGAAGAAATTTGCTCAGCCCATAGGCCGGCTCCCGACCCCGCGCGTCGCGCAGGTCCAGCTTGGCGGCCGGCATCTGAACCTTGGCGAGCGCGTCCAGCCCGGCCTGGGCCGACACGGTGCGGAAACCGTCCCGGGTCGCCGGCACGCCCAGCATCCTGGCCAGCTTGTTCACCACCTTGCGATTGGTGGCGATCGACCGGACCATCGATCCGTGTCCGCTCTGGATGATCGCGCGCCGAAACAGCCCCTTGGCCAGAGGCGAGACGACGAGATCGCCGATCGACATGGCTCCGGCCGATTCCCCCGCCACGGTGACGTTCGCGGGATCGCCCCCGAAGGCCGCGATCTCCTGCCGAATCCACTGCAACGCCGCGATCATGTCGCGCAGTCCCAGGTTCGTCGGCACGCCGGGTATGGGCAGGAAGCCATCGATGCCGAGGCGATAGTTGATGGTGACGCAGACCACGCCGTCCCGCGCGAAGCCCGCGCCGTCGTGCACGGGCGCCGCGCCCGACCCGCCGGTCCAGGCCCCGCCGTGGATGAACACCAGCACGGGCAGACCCGAGGCCGTCTCGTCGGGCGTCCAGATGTTCAGGTTCAGATAGTCGTCGCCCTGGATCCAGCCTTCGCCGACCAGCGGCGCCAGATCGAGGGCATCGAATTCGGCTAGCTGATAGGGCGCGGTCGGCCCATGCACGATGGCGTCACGAACCTCGTCCCAGGGCGCGTGTGGCGTGGGCGGCGCGAAACGAAGATCGCCGATGGGGGCGGCCGCATAAGGGATCCCCAGGAACCGCGACCCGAATGCATGACGCGATCCGCGCACGTCGCCGGATCCGATTCGAACAACTGTGTGGTCGGCCATATGCGCCCCATGGAAAGCGCCGATAGTGCAGCGATCGGCGGTCATTGCGGAAGCCCGGCGACTGTGCCGTTCGACACTCACACCTTGCAGGGTGTCCACTTCGTGAACGATCAGGTCTGCGGCCGATGGCCGAACCCCACTCCGTCAGCCCCGGGATTGGCCGGGCGGAATCCGTCCTGGTCGTGGGCCTTTGGGCGGTTAGTTCCTGGCCGAGGCGTCCGCCTGTTCGACCCCGATCGCCGCAATCCGGCCGCGACCGCGCCAGAGGTGATGCAGGCAGGCCGCGACCGCGAAACCGCCGCCCATGACGGACAATCCCGACCATCCGCCCAGACTCAGAACCTTGACCCCCAGCGCGGATCCAACGGCCGCCGCGCTGTAGTAGCTGAGCATATAGACCGCGTAGATGCGGCTCTGCGCGTCAGGGTCTATCGAGAAGACGCGAACCTGGTTGGGAATCTGCGCCCCGAACACCCCGAGGTCCAGCAGGACGACGCCCGCGATCATGCCGCCCAGGGTGTTGCCCCAGACGAACAGGACCGCGAAGGCGGCGATGATCAGCAGCAGGGCGACCGTGATCAGCCGTTGCGGGCCGACCCGCTTGACCAGCCGGCCGGAGACCCTCGCACCCAGTATCCCCGCGAGCCCGACCAGACCGAACAGTCCCGCCTGCTGCACGCTATAGACGAAGGGCTGTGCGGTCACATGGATCGCCACAGTGGCCCACAGGGCATTGAACGAGACGAACCACAACGCGCCGGTCAGGGCGCTTTCTCGCAGAAGCGGATGGCGTTTCACCAGGCCGAGCATCGAGGCGATCAGAGCCGGATAGCGTAGGCTCACGGTCGGTGTATTGCGCGGCAGGACAAACTGGAACAGGACGCCGAACGTCACCGCCACGCCCGCCGCGGCCAGGAAGACGCCGCGCCACCCGAAATACTCGGCCAGGCTTCCGCTGATGGTTCGCGACAGCAGCAGACCGATCGACAGGCCCGTCATCAGGGTGCCGATGACCTGGCCGCGCATTTCCGGCTTTGCCAGCGAGGCCCCGAACGGGATCAACTGCTGGGTGATGTTGCCGCCCAGTCCGATGGCGAAACAGGCCGCGACCAAAACCCAGAAGCTGGGCGCGAACACCACCGCAAGAAGAGCCAGCGACAGGATCACGGACAGATAGCCGATCAGCGTGCGACGCGGGATCGTGTCGCCCAGCGGAGAGATCAGCAGAATCGCCAGGGCATAGCCGAACTGGGACGCGGCCGGGACCAGACCGACCACCCCGTCCTGCAGGTGAAAGGTCTGGCGGATCAGGGGCAGCAGCGGCTGATTGTAATAGAGGTTCGATGCCGTCGCGCAGATGGCGACCGACATCAGAAGCAGCAGCCCCCGACCCAGTTTCGGTGCGCCGTCGGCCGTCTGCGTCAAAGAACGACCAGCCGTTGCCTCATCGGCCCGCCAGCTGCCGCTCCAGCGCGCCCAGAACGCGGTAGCAGGGCAGGACCTGGGCCACGCTGGCGTTCGGTTCGCGGCCCTCCCGGATGGCGGCGACGAACTCGCGGTCCTGCAGTTCAATGCCATTCGAGGACACGGCCACGCCGGTCAGATCGACGGGTTCTTCCTTGCCGGTGAACAGGTCGTCGTAGCGGGCCAGATAGGTGCCGGTGTCGCCGATATAGCGGAAGAAGGTGCCCAGCGGCCCGTCGTTGTTGAAGCTGAGCGACAGGGTGCAGATCGCGCCGCTTTCGGCCTTCAGCTGGATCGACATGTCCATGGCGATGCCCAGCTCGGGATGCATCGGCCCCTGCATGGCGTGGGCCTCCACGATCGGCCCGGCCTGATAGGCGAACAGATCGACGGTGTGCGCCGCGTGGTGCCACAGCAGGTGGTCGGTCCAGCTGCGCGGCTCGCCCTTGGCGTTGATGTTCCGGCGGCGGAAGAAATAGGTCTGGACGTCCATCTGCTGGATGTTCAGTTCACCCGCCCTGATGCGGTTGTGCACCCACTGGTGGCTGGGATTGAACCGCCGCGTGTGACCGACCATGGCGACCAGACCGGTCTCGGCGGCGCGGGCAGCGACGGCCTCGGCGTCGGCGAGACTGTCGGCCAGCGGGATCTCGACCTGAACGTGCTTGCCCGCGTTCAAACAGGCGAGGGCCTGAGCCGCGTGCAGCTGGGTCGGCGTAGCGAGAATGACCGCGTTGAGACCCGGGATCGCCAGCGCCTCGTCCAGCTCCGTCGTCGCGTGCCCGATGCCGTATTTCTCGGCGACCTTCTGGGTGGCCTCCAGCGTGCGGCCGACGACGCTGACGACCTCGACACCGTCGATCAGCTTCAGCGCATCCAGATGCTTTTCGCCAAAGGCCCCTGCTCCTGCCAGTGCGATCTTCATGCGGCGACGCCCTCTGCATCGTTGGCATTGGCGGCGTCACTGTCCGCGACCGGCCGCAGCACGATATGACCGACCGCCGTGTTCGAGGCCGGCACGTGATAATGCCGGTGCAGCATCTCTGTCGTCTTGCCCATGGCCCCGCGCATGATCAGCCACATGACCATCTCGATGCCTTCGGAGCCGGTCTCGCGCAGGTATTCGATGTGCGGGATGCGGCGGAGCGCGTCGGTCGAACCGACCAGCTGATCCAGGAACCGGTTGTCCCATTCCTTGTTGATCAGACCGGCGCGCGGTCCCTGCAGCTGGTGGCTCATGCCGCCCGTTCCCCAGACCTGGACGTTGAGGTCCTCGGGATAGCTGGCGACGGCCTTGGCGATTGCCTCGCCAAGGGCCCAGCAGCGGTTGCCCGAGGGGGGCGGATAGGTGACGACGTTGACGGCCAGCGGAATGACCTTGCACGGCCAGGCGTCGACCTTGCCGAACATCATCGACAGCGGGACCGTCAGGCCGTGGTCGACCTCCATCTCGTTGATAATGGTCATGTCGAACTCGTCGAGGATACACGACTGGGCTATGTGCCAGGCCAGATCCGGATGCCCCTGGACCACGGGCACCTGACGCGGTCCCCAGCCCTCGTCGGCGGGGGTGAAGCTTTCGGCGCAACCGATAGCGAAGGTCGGGATGAACTTCATGTCGAACGCGGTCGCATGGTCGTTGAACACCAGGATGACCACGTCCGGCTTCTCGGCCTTCTCCCACGCGCGGGTCCAGTCGAACCCGGCGAAGGCGGGCTTCCAGTACGCTTCCTCGGTCTTGTCGAAATCGACCGCGACGCCGAGCGCGGGAATGTGGCTGCAGGCCACGCCTGCGGTGATGCGGGCCATCAGGTCTTCTCCTTGATCGAGCGCTGGCCGATGGGAGAGCGGCCGCCGGCGATCATCATTGCCGTGTAATCCTCGAAACTCATGTCGGTCATGGTCGAGACCGCCTGGGCAAAGCTCTTGCCGTCGGTCGAGAACAGCTTGGCCAGGAAATAGATATTGCCGCCCAGCGCCAGACATCGGTTGAAGTCGCGATCCAGCACCGCCTGCTTCTGCTCCTCGGTCATTGGCCACTGGTCCAGATAGGCCCGCTCGTCGGCCTTGAAGGCTTCTCGGTTGGGGGCCTTCATCAGGCTCATGGCGAACTGGTTCAGGTGATACCCCTGACGCGCGCGGGCTGCGGTGAACACCAGGGTGCCGGGAATGTCGTCCATCTCGGCCAGATAGGCATGGATGTCGGTCGGGGCGGTGGTCATAGCCCTCTCTCCTTCAGCTTGGCGTCGAGGCGCGGAAAGACGCGGCGCGCATTCCCCTCGAAGATGGCATGGCGCTGCTCGGCCGTGATGGGAGCGGCGTCGATGTAGCGTTTGGTGTCGTCGAAATACTGGCCGGTCTGCGGATCGATTCCGCGCACCGCACCGACCATCTCTGACCCGAACAGGATGTTCTTGGTCTCGATCACCTGGGCCAGCAGGTCCACGCCCGGCTGGTGATAGACGCAGGTGTCGAAGAAGACGTTGTTCATCAGGTGGGTATCGAGCGACGGCTGCTTCAGCATATCGGCCAGACCCCGGTAGCGCCCCCAGTGATAGGGCACGGCCCCGCCGCCGTGGGGAATGATCAGCCTCAGCGTCGGGAAATCCTTGAACAGGTCGCCCTGGATCAACTGCATGAAGGCGATGGTGTCGGCGGCGATGTAGAAGGCCCCGGTCGCATGCAGGCCCGGGTTGCACGATCCAGAAACGTGGATCATCGCCGGCACGTCCAGTTCCACCATCGCCTCATAGAACGGATACCAGAACCGGTCGGTCAGGGGCGGGGCGGTGAAATGCCCGCCACCGGGATCGGGGTTCAGGTTGCACCCGATGAAGCCCAGTTCGGTCACGCAGCGACGCAATTCGGCGATCGAACCGGTCAGGTCCGCCTTGGGGCTCTGCGGCAGCATGCAGACGCCGGCGAAGGTCTCCGGATACAGGTCGCAGACGCGCGCGATCAGGTCGTTCGACACCCGTGCCCATTCCAGCGAGACCGCCTCATCGCCGACATGGTGGGCCATGGTCGAGGCGCGCGGGCTGAAGATCGTCAGGTCGGCCCCGCGCTCCTTCAGCAGCTTCAGCTGGTTCTGCTCGATCGTCTCGCGGATCTCGTCGTCGGTGATTGCGGGATACGGCGGCGCGGCCTCGCCGCTTCGATACGCCGCCTTCTGCGCGTCGCGCCAGGCGTCATGTTGCGGCGGGGCGGTCGTGTAGTGACCGTGGCAGTCGATGACCAGGCTCATGCCGCAGCCTCTTTCTGCACCGGCGCGAGGGCCGCGAGCTTGGCTGTCAGTCCGTCCGGCGGATCGATGCCGAGCGCGCCCAGGCTTTGCTGCAGGGCGACCGTGCCCCGCGTCATGGTCGATCCGACGCCGAGTGAATCGAGCGTGGCGACCGACTCCTCCATCTCCGCCGCGCGACGCAGCCCGTGGACCATCATGCGATCCAGATTGTAGTCCAGCCTGTGCCCCCAATCGGCCCCCGGCCAGCTGGCGTCGAGCGATGCGACGACGGCCTCGGTCACGCCCGCGCGGTCGGCCGCGATGGCGAGTTCGGCCGACAGGGCCTCGATGCCCTTGACCATGATCGAGCGAATCATCTTGACCGCTGCCGCCGCACCGACGCCGCCATCAACGACCGTGATGTCTGTAAAGCCCAGGTCGGCCAGTCGCCGGGTCGCCTCGGTCGAATGGGGCCCGCTGACCATCAGGGGCGCGGTAAGGCGCTTCGGCAGAACCGGCGACAGCACGGCGACATCGACGTAGCGGCCCCCCACGGCCTCGATCACGCGGGCAGCCGTCCGCTTGGTGTCCGGGGCCACGCTGTTCATGTCCAGCCACAAGGTCCCCGGCGCGATCGTCATGGCCGCCTCGCGCGCCGCCGCCGTCGCCTGGTCGGCGGTGACGAGACAGGCGACGAGGTCGGCGCTCGCAACCGCATCGGCCGCTGTGCCGCAGCCGTGGACACCGACGCGCTCGAAGTCGGCCTGCTTGGCGACGCGCGTCTCCGGCTTGTCGGTCTTGCGGTCGTAGGCATGGACGGCAAGGCCGGAGGCGACCCAGCTCTGCGCGAAGGCCGAGGCGGCCTCGCCGAACCCGACAGTTGAAACGGACGACATCATGGAGCGGCAGCTATCGTGGCGGAGGTTGCGGCAGGCAATTCAATAGAGATCGCGGCCTATTCAATTTCCTGAAACGATGCGGATGCCGCGGTCTCAAGAAAGGTCAGAAATCGACCCTGTGAGGGGGTCGGTCGCCAGTCGATCCGCGTGGTTACGCCTATCGTTCGCACCGTCTCCAGACGAGCCGGGCCGATGGGTGCCAGCACGCCCGCGTCGATCTCCAGCGCGACCTGATCGTGCGAAAGCAGGGTCAGCAGATCGCTCTGGCGCAGGATTCCCCGGATGGCGGTGACGGAACCGCACTCCACCGGTGCGGCCGGAACCGGTCCGCCCGCGAACATGGCGTGCCACAGGAGGCGCAACGGCGATCCGGGACGGCCGATCACCCACGGGTAACGGGCCAGGGCTTCCCGGTCCGGCGCAGGATCACCCGCCAGCGGATGACCGGCCCGGCCCACGACCATCAAACGGTCCTGCAGCAGAGGACTCTGCACCAGATCGACGGGCGTCTCCTCGCGCAGGGCACCGACCATGATGTCGACGACCCCGTCGCGCAGTGGATCGACGAGCTCGCGCCAGGCCCCGTCGACGATGTCGATCTGGAAGTCCGGCTCTGTCGCCACCATGCCTGCGACAGCTTCGGGAAGCAGAATCGCGCGCGACAGAGGCATAGCCCCGATCGTAATGCGGTTGGCGTCGCCACCCCCACCGGGAAGGATCTCCACGAGGGCGGCGGCCAGCTCGGCCCGCGCCAGCCGCGCGCCGCGCACCAGTCGTCGTCCTGCTTTTGTCAGGACGACCCCTCGCCCCTGTCGCTCGACGATGGGCACGGCACAGATCTGCTCCAGGTCGCGCACCGCTGCGTGCAAACCGGGCTGTGACAGGCCCGTCGCCCTCGACGCCGCGACGAAACTGCCTGCGTCGGCCAAGGCGAGAAAGGCGCGAAGCTGGGTCGCGGTGACCAGCTGTTCGGGCCGGGCAAAGCCGCTGCGACCCGCCTGCCGCGCCGCTTCGGCCAGTTGAACGAAGGCCCGGTCGGTCCGCTCGGCCAGAACCTGGCCGGCTTCGGTGGCGCGAACGCCATTTGGCTGACGCATCAGCAGACGAACGCCCAGGCGCGCCTCCAGCTTGGCCAGCCCCTGGGTCAGGGCGGGCTGGGACAGACCGACCGCGTCGGCAGCTGCGGTCATCCCGCCGCGCGCGATCACCACGCCGAGGGCTCGCAGGTGCCGAAGATTAAGATCGAAGGGGGACAGGGCCATGACCATCTATCGTAAAAACTTATCGGTCGGACACAAATGCGAATTGCCCCTCTTCCGCCCCCTCTCCATCACCGCGATCGAGGCAGGGAGACGCGCATGGCCGGTCGGGTGGTTCAAAAGATCGAACGGGCGGATGCCGCGGTCATCGACGGTCTCGCGGCTCTGGGCGTCGCCACGGTGCACGAGGCTCAGGGGCGCATCGGACTGCTGGCCCCGCACATGCGCCCGATCTATGCCGGTGCGCGCATCGCGGGATCGGCCGTGACCATTTCCTCGCCGCCCGGCGACAACTGGATGCTGCACGTCGCGATCGAACAGTTGTCGGCGGGCGACATTCTTGTCCTGGCTCCGACCTCGCCCTGCGAGGACGGGTATTTCGGCGACCTTCTGGCCACATCCGCCCAGGCGCGGGGGTGCCGGGGGCTGGTGATCGATGCAGGCGTGCGCGACGTGCGCGACCTGACGGAAATGAACTTTCCGGTCTGGTCAAAGGCCGTATTTGCGCAAGGGACCATCAAGGCGACGCTGGGGTCGGTGAACGTGCCGATCGTCTGTGCCGGGGCGGCGATCGAGGCGGGCGATGTGATCGTGGCGGACGACGACGGCGTCTGTGTCGTGCGCCGGGTGGATGCGGCCAAGGTGCTGGAAGCCGGTCGTGCCCGCGAGGCGAATGAAACCTCCAAGCGCGCGCGCCTGGCGGCTGGCGAGCTGGGCCTCGACATCTATGACATGCGCGGAAAGCTGGAGGCCATGGGCCTGCGCTATGAGTAAGGGCGTCGCCTGCATGTGGATGCGCGGCGGGACGTCCAAGGGGGCCTTCTTTCTCGCCGACGATCTGCCCGCCGACGTCAGCGCGCGCGACGCCTTCCTGCTGCGGATCATGGGGTCGCCCGACCCGCGCCAGATCGACGGCATGGGCGGGGCCGATCCGCTGACGTCCAAGGTCGCGGTGGTGTCCAGGTCGGATCGCGACGGCGTCGACGTCGACTATCTGTTCCTGCAGGTCTTCGTCGATCAGCCGACGGTCACCGACGCCCAGAACTGCGGAAACATGCTGGCGGGAGTCGGGCCCTTCGCGATCGAACGCGGCCTGGTCGCTGCGGCGGGCGACGAAACGCCGGTCGCGATTTTCATGGCCAACACGGGCCAGATCGCCGTCGCTACGGTGGCGACACCCGGCCGGATCGTCACCTATGACGGCGAGGTCAGGATCGACGGCGTGCCCGGCACCGCCGCGGCCATCCCCCTTGAGTTCAGGGACACTGCCGGATCGTCGTGCGGGGCCCTTCTCCCGACCGGCAATACCGTGGACGTCATCGACGGCGTCGCCTGCACCCTGATCGACAACGGCATGCCCTGTGTCGTCATGCGGGCCGATGCGGTGGGCGCGACCGGTTACGAGGACCGCGACACGCTCGATGCCGCGACTGAGCTGAAAGCCAAGATCGAGGCCATCCGGCTGCAGGCCGGGCCGATGATGAACCTGGGCGACGTCGCCGACAGCTCGGTGCCCAAGATAATGCTCGTCGCCGCCCCGCGTCAGGGTGGCGCAGTCACCGTGCGCAGCTTCATTCCCAAGCGTGCCCATGCCAGCGTCGGCGTGCTGGGGGCGGTCAGCGTCGCCACCGCCTGCCTGCTCGACGGCTCGCCGGCCGCCCAGGTGGCCATCGTTCCCACCGGCTCGCGAAAGACCCTGTCCGTGGAGCACCCGACCGGCGAGATGACCTGCGTTCTCGAAACAGAGCCGGCCGGCACCGTCGTCTCCGCCGCCCTTCTGCGCACGGCCCGGAAGCTGATGGACGGAAAGGTGTTCGCATGAGCGTCGATGCAGACGGCCGCGTCCGCAGCTGGACGCTCGACCCGTCCGTGCCCCGCTTTCAGCCGCCAGAGGGCGCGATCGACGCCCACTGCCATGTCTTTGGCCCTGCCGAGCGCTTTCCCTTCAGCGCCAAGGCCAAATACAAACCGCAGGATGCGGGCCCGGAGCAACTGTTCAGCCTGCGCGACCGGCTGGGCTTCTCCCGGAACGTCATCGTCCAGGCCAGTTGCCACGGCACGGACAACGGCGCGACCCTGAACGCCATCGCGGCGTCGAACGGCAAGGCGCGCGGCGTGGCCGTGGTCGATCCCGATATCAGCGACGCGGACCTTCAGGCGCTGCACGAGGGCGGTATTCGCGGCGTGCGCTTCAACTTCCTGAAGCGGTTGGTCGATGATGCGCCCAAGGACAAATTTCTGGACGTCGCCGCCCGTCTGCCCGCCAGATGGCACGTCGTCGTCTATTTCGAGGCGGATACTTTGGCCGAGCTGAGGCCCTTCCTGGACGCCGTGCCCGTCCCCATCGTCATCGATCACATGGGCCGACCGGACGTGACCCAGGGGCCGGACGGCGAGGACATGCGGGCCTTCCGCGCCCTGCTCGACAGCCGCGCCGACATCCACTTCAAGGCCACCTGTCCGGACAGGCTGTCGCCGCAGGATCCGCCGTGGGAGGATTTCGTCGCAGCCGTCCGCCCCCTGGTGGAGGCCTATCCCGACCGCTGCCTGTGGGGCACCGACTGGCCGCATCCGAACATGGAACGTCGCATCCCCGACGACGGCGCCCTGGTCGACGTCATCCCGCGGATCGCGCCGACCGCAGAGCTTCAGCGAAAGCTGCTGATCGACAACCCGACCCGCCTCTACTGGAGCGACTGATGGCCACGACGATCGCCACGACCCATGTCGGCAGCCTGCCGCGCGGCCCCGAGCTGACGCCCCTGCTGCTGGCCCGCGATCACGGCGAACCCTATGACGCCGACGCGTTCGACGTATCGGTCCAGACGGCGGTCAACGAAGCGGTCAAAAAGCAGGTCGAGGCGGGCGTCACCATCGTCAGCGACGGCGAGCTCGGCAAGGTCGGCTATTCGACCTACATCATCGAGCGGCTGTCCGGGTTCGGCGGCGACAGCCCCAGGAAGCCGGCGCTGGACCTCGCGCCCCTGCCCGAGTTTCGCGAGAAGCTGGCGGGGATCATGGGGGCGCAGGAGTTCACGCGCGCCTCGTGCACCGGCGAAGTGAAGCTGGTGAACCTGCAGCCGCTGCATGACGACATCCGCCGCTTCCGGACCGCACTGGAGGCCCATGGCGGCGGCACGCGATCGTTCATGAATTCGGCGTCTCCTGGTCTGATCACCGCCTTCCAGGCCAACGCCTTCTACCCAACCCATGAGGCCTATCTGGCCGACCTGGCCGACGCGATGCGGCCGGAATACGAGGCCATCGTCGATGCCGGCTTCGAGCTGCAGCTGGACTGTCCCGACCTGGCGATGTCGCGCCACACAGGCTACCAGGACATGGACGAGGCGGGGTTTCTGAAGACCATCGAAGCGAACGTCGAGGCGCTGAACGCCGCCACGGCCAATATCGCCCCTGAGAAAATGCGGATGCACATCTGCTGGGGCAACTACGAAGGTCCGCACAACCACGACATCCCGCTGGAACGGATCATGTCGATCATCCTGGCCGCCCGGCCCGCGACCATTCTGTTCGAGGCGGCCAATCCGCGCCACGAGCATGAGTGGACGGTGTGGCGCGACGCAGGAGTTCCGGACGACAAGATCCTGGCCCCCGGCCTGATCGACACCTGCTCCAACTATCTGGAGCACCCCGAGCTGATCGCCCAGCGCATCGAGCGGTTCACCGCCATCGTCGGCGCGGACCGGGTCGTCGCCAGCACCGATTGCGGGTTCGGCACCTTCGCCGGCTACGGAAAGATCGACCCGGCCGTCTGCTGGATGAAACTCGCCGCCCTGCGCGAAGGGGCCGATCTGGCTGCGGCCCGGGGGTGAGTTGCGAGTCGGCTAACAATGGGCTATTTCACTCTTCTGAACTTTTCACATATAGGAAAAGACAGATCGGGGAGGCAGCGGCGTGACCTTTCGGGTCGGCACCATACGCACTGACGCTCGGGCGGGCTCGGCCCGATGACGGCCCGCGCGCTGCGTGTCGATGCCCTGCGCGTGAGCGACGGCCCGACGGTGCGTCACGCCGTTCACAAGCTGCTGACGGACCTCGGCCTGACCACCATCTTCGGCAATCCGGGCTCCACCGAACTGCCGATGTTCCGGGACCTGCCGCCGGAGCTGTCCTATGTGCTGGCGCTGCAGGAGACCGTAGCCGTCGGCATGGCGGACGGGTTCGCCCAGGCTACGGGGCGAGCGGCCCTGGTCAACCTGCACTCTTCGGCGGGCGTGGGCCATGCCATGGGCAATATCTACACCGCCTTCAGGAACCAGACCCCACTGGTGATCACGGCTGGCCAGCAGGCCCGCTCGATCCTGCCCTATGAGCCCTTCCTTTACGCCGAGCGCGCGACCGAGTTTCCGCGTCCGTTCGTGAAATGGGCGATCGAGCCAGCCCGGGCGCAGGACGTACCCCTGGCCATCGCCCGCGCCCACCACATTGCCATGCAGGCCCCATGCGGCCCGGTGTTCGTCTCCATCCCCATCGACGACTGGGAACAGCCCTGCGAACCGATCACGCCCGCCCGGGTCAGCCGCAGCGTCGATGCCGATCCCGCGCTGCTGGAAGAGGCCGCCGGTCTGCTGGCTGCCGCGCATCGCCCGGTCGTGGTCGCAGGATCCGGCGTGGCCCGCGACGGCGCGCGGGAAGCCCTAGTTTCACTGGCCGAGCGTCATGGCGCGCCGGTATGGGCCGCGCCGATGGCCGCGCGGAACGTCTTCCCCGAAGACCATGCCCTGTTCGCCGGCTTCCTGGCCGCCTCGCGCGAGGCGATCGTGGAGGCGCTGGACGGCCATGATCTGGTGCTGGTGCTGGGCGCGCCCGTCTTCACCTTCCACGTCGAGGGCTTCGGTCCGTTCGCGCCAGAGGGCGCGGACCTGGTCCAGATCGTCGACGACCCGGCCATGGCGGCCCGCGCGCCCCTGGGTCTGGCCATCACCGGCGACGTCACCCGCGCCATCGCCCACCTGGCGCAGGTCGCACCCGACCGGCCACGCGCCATGCCGCGTGCACGCGCCGCCCTGCCCGCTCCGGCAACCGATCGCCTGACCGACGCCCTGCTGATGGCGCGACTTGAGACCCTGCGGCCCACGGGCATCGCCATCGTCGAGGAGGCCCCCAGCACGCGGGGACCACTGCACGACTATTACCGGGTCCGCGCGGACGAGGAGTTCCATACCTGCGCCAGCGGCGGCCTGGGCCACGGCCTGCCCGCTGCGCTGGGCGTCGCCATGGGCCGGCCCGACCGCCCGGTGCTGTGCCTGTTGGGCGACGGTTCGGCCATGTATGCGATCCAGGGCCTGTGGACCGCGGCCCAGCACGCGCTCGATGTCCGGTTCCTGATCGTCAACAACGGCGGCTACGTCGCGCTTGAGCATTTCGCCGGCCTGTTCGGGATGGAGGCGGTGGGCAGCCGCCTGCCCGGCCTCGACTTCTGCGCGCTGGCGCAGGGCCAAGGCGTCCCGGCGACACGGGTCGCCGACCCCGCCGCGCTGGACGCGGCCATACAAGATCTCTTCCAGGGCGTGGGGCCCAGGCTTCTGGAGGTGGTGATCACGGCGGACTGAGCCACCGGCCGCCGTGGGCCGGACAACGATAAGAACACGACAAAAACACGACAAAAAACATCAAAGGGAGGATCCAATCATGAGAATCGTAATCGGAACGCTCGCGGCGCTGCTCGCCTCGACCAGTGTGCATGCGCAGACCGCACCGCCCCAGACGACCCAGCCAGAGGCTTCGTCAGTCGATGACATCATCGTCACGGCGGCGCGTCGCGAACAATCGATCCAGGACGTGTCCATCGCGGTCACCGCTCTGGGCGAGGAACGTCTGGGCGATGCCCAGGTCAACAACCTGCAGGACCTGCAGACCATCGTGCCGTCGGTGAACTTCGGCAACGACTTCAACCAGGCCAAGATCTTCATCCGCGGCGTCGGCGCCAACACCTCGACCACCGGCAGCTCGACCGGCGTCGCCCTACACGTCGATGGAGCCTATGTCGCGCGCGCCGAGGCCCAGCTGACCTCACTGTTCGACATCGCGCGCGTCGAGGTCCTGCGCGGTCCCCAGGGCACCCTGTACGGGCGTAACGCCGTCGGCGGGTCGATCAACGTCATCAGCGCCAAGCCGTCAGACGTCATGGAGGGCTACGGTCGCCTGACCTTCGGCAACTACAACGCCCTGGTCAGCGAGGTCGCCATAGGCGGTCCGATCACCGACGGCATCCAGTTCCGCGTCGCCGGCAAGACCGAACAGCGCGACGGCTTCGGCTCAAACCCAGTGACGGGCGCCGACGTCGACGACCTGAACCGCCGGATGATCCGCGCGCAGCTGAATTTCGACTTCACGCCGGATGTCAGCCTGCTGCTGTCGGGCGAGTATTTCCGTCAGGACGACAGCTCGGGGGCCGTCCACTATCTGCGCGCCAGCTTCCCCGGCGTGGCCCGTCTGGCCCCCCTGGGCGTCGGCGGCTACGCCACCAACCCGCGCGATCTGGCCAGCGAGGATCAACCTGGCACCCAGACGGAGTCCTACGCCTTCACCGCCACGCTGAAGGCCAACATCAGCGACACTCTGTCACTGACCAACATCGCCAACTTCCGCAGCTTTAAATCCGCCCTGTTCCAAGACCTCGACCTGTCGGCGGTGCAGAACGAGCCGTCGCTCAACGGTCTGGCCAGCACGATCCAGGAGCGGCGGATCGACAGTGACCAGTATTCGAACGAGCTACAGCTGAACTACGACACCGACCATGTGAACGCGGTGCTAGGTGCCTATTACTTCAACGAGCAGCAGAGCCCGATAGACAGCGTCGGCTTCAAGCGTCGCTCGGGCAACGCCCAGGCGCCGGCCATTCTGGTGCGCGACAACATCCCGCTGGACCTGGCCTATCAGCTCTGCGGCTACGACGCGGGCGGGACGACCGGCGGATCGGCGATCATCACGCCCAAGCGGGTCTGCACCCACTCCAACCTGGAAACGACGGCCTATGCCATCTTCGGCCAGGCCAACTTCGACCTGGGCATGATCTCCCCCGGGCTGGAAGGCCTCAGCATCAAGCTGGGCGGCCGCTACAGCCACGAAGAAGTCACGTCGGAAAACCCTGGCATCGTGATCCGCTACAGCCCTACGGCACCCAACCAGCACCTGCCGACGCTGAACCCGACGGCGGCTGGCACCCATACCGAGCGCACCTTCGAGGACTTCACGCCTGAAGTCGGCGTCCAGTGGGAGGTCAATCCCGACCTGCTGCTCTACTATACCTACTCGGAAGGCTTCAAAGCCGGTTCGGGCGAGAACGCTTCGGGTTCCACCACGATCGTGGATCCGGAAACCATCACCAACCACGAAGTCGGGGTCAAGGCGACGCTGCTGGACCAGCGCCTTACCGTGAACGCCGCCGCCTATTCCTACGAGCTGGAAGGGTTGCAGCTGAACAAGACGATCTCCGGCGGCCCCACGGGCTATACGACGATCTTCCAGAACGCGGCCAAGACCTCGGCCAACGGGGTGGAGCTGGAGTTCTCGGCGCGTCCGACCGACGTGTTCCGGTTCTCGGGCGGCCTGTCCTACACCGACGCGACGTTCGACGACTATCTGACGATCGATCCGCTGGCCCCGCAGAACGTCGCAGGCGGCACGCCCTACAACGCCGTGACCAACCCCGATCCGACCGCGTTCGGCGCGCCGGGCGGTGGCAACCTTCAGCTGGCAGGCAACAAGGTCCGCAACACGCCTGATCTGGCCTGGAGCCTGCACGGCGAGCTGGACCTTCCGTTCGCCATGCCGATGGACGGGTCGCTGATGCTGCAGGGCGATGTCTCGCACAAGAGCCAGGTGTTCTTCTCGGAGTTCGAGCGGGATATCGAGAGCTCGGACCCCTACACCGTCTATGACGCTTCTCTGGTCTATGAGAGCGGGGACGGCGCGATCCGGGGCCAGCTGTGGGTCAAGAACATCGGGGACGAAGACATCCGCTCCTCGACCTTCGCCCTGGCCACCGGTCGCCTGATCGGGGTCACCTATCTGCCGCCGCGTACCTATGGCGTCAGCATCGGTTACAAGTTCTGATGTCCCGGCCCGGAGCGGACCCCCGCTCCGGGCCATCTCTTTTCGAGGACGGTCATGAACGACACCGAGCGTCTGAGCATCGAATGGGCCTGCGCGCGTCTGATCAACCTGTATGCGATGCTGAACGACCAGGCCCGCTGGGACGAGGTCGTCGCCCTGTATGCGCCGGATGGGCTGATGACCCGCCCAACCGCGCCCGATACGCCCATCGTCGGCCATCCCGAACTGCTGGCCGCCTTCACATCTCGGCCACCACGAAAGACCCAGCACGTCTGCGCCAACATCGTGGTGAACGTCGAGGACGCGGATACAGCCTCGGCCACCAGTGCGATGCTGCTGTTCACTGCCCCCGACCAACTCCCGCTGGTCGGCACCTATCGCGATCGTTTCACGCGGATCGACGGCCGCTGGCTGTTCGCGGAACGACGCGGGGCGCTGACGTTTTCAACCCCCGGCTAGGCTCGGCAACACGCAAGACCCCTTGTCAGCCCGACAGCGACCGATCATTGGGGCCAGGACGCCATGACTGACACCGCCCCCTCCTCGACCGTGAAGTCCGCCATGCGGACGCTCGACATCCTCGAGCTGCTGGTGGCCCAGGGACGCCCTTTGGCAGCCCACGAAATTTCCACCGCCCTGGCCATTCCCGTCAGCAGCCTGTCCTATCTGCTCAATACCCTCGCCGATCGCGGCTACGTGGAACGGACAGGGCGCCGCTATGGGCCCGGCGAGGGTCTAGTCCGCCTGCAGCCCAGAGAGTCCGCCGATACGGTCGTCCAGCTTGCCGGACCCATCGTCAAATCCCTGAAGGTGCGCCTCAACGAGACAGCCGGCTTCTTTGTCCCCAAGGGTCATGAGGTGGAAGCCGCTGTCAGCGAGATCGGCAATCACGCCCTGAAATATACGCTGGAAGTGGGCCAGCACGCGCCGATGCACGCCTTCGCCGCCGGCAAGGCCATCCTGGCGACCTATGACGAGCCGACCCTGGCCGAGTATTTCGCGGAGTCGGAGCGCGCGGCTTTCACCGGTCGCACCGTCACGCAGGAAGCGGACCTGCGCGCCGAACTGGCGGAAATCCGCCGCACCGGCATCGGCCGCACGCGTGAAGAACATACCCCGGGAATCCACGGCATCGCCAAGGTGGTCATGTCAAAGGGACGCGCCGTCGGCGCCATAAGCGTCGCCATCCCCCTCGCCCGCTTCACGCCGGAGATGGAAGCGACGACGATCGATCTGATCGAGCGGGCGGTCGATCTTCTGGAGCACCCGGACACGGGTGCCACTGCCCTGGGAAACATCGAAGCGAGGCCGGCGGTCTGAACCGCCGGCCCCTGATCGATCCTTAAGCGAACTGACGCGTGCGCCAGCTGTCGGCATAGGCGTCGCGCGCCACTTCCGAGTATGGCGCGGGGCTGACCGTCGCGCGGATTTCCGTCTGGACGTGACATTCGACGGTGGGCTTCTTCGATCCGCCGTTCTCCTCGCCCCACAACAGGGTGACCTGCGTGCCGGGCTTGGCGTGTTCCTCGTCCAGCATGGCCAGGGTCAGGCCGCGGCCTTCGTTGGCGCTGTAGCCGACCCAGGTCGACAGGCCGACATCCTTGCCGCCCGCGCCCAGGACCCGGTCGAACTGGTGCATGGTGTAGACCGCAGAGGGAAACTCGAAGAACTTGGCGCGGTCGCCCTTCTGGAACTGCGAGCTCATGACGCGGATGACGTCCTCGCTCTCCAGCGCCAGGGTCACCTTCTTGCGGTGCGGCCCGGCCTGCTTCTTCTCGAGCGCGTCCTTGCCGATGAAGTCGTGGTCGAACTTGACGAAGGGGCCATACCCCAGGTCCCAGGGCGTCAGGTAGTAATCCTCAATGTTGTCCGAATAGAAGCTGCCGCCCAGCGACGCCTTGCCTTCATAGCTCGTGGCCGGCAGCCATTCGCGATAGGGGCGCATCTCTTCACCGGTGTAGACGGCCGGCAGCGGCGACGGAATCCAGCCGGATTCCAGCGTGTTGGACGAATAGGTCCGCCCCCCGACCAGCTTCAGTCCGAAGTCTGCACCGGCGGCGACCAGGGCGGCGTGGACCTCGTCCTTTTCCTCCCACGGCCCGAACAGTTCGAAGCCCGGCTGGCCGGCCATGCCGTGGCGCAGGGCCCGGACGGTGCGCCCGCCGATGGTCAGGTGCGTCATGTGGAAGAACTTGAGGTCCGGCGGGGCTGCACCCAGCGCCTTTTCCATCAGCTTCATCGCGTTCGGACCCTGAATCTGGTACCGGTACGACTTGCGGTTCTGCGGATCGGGACGGACGGCGGTGCGCTCGTCACGGGCGACGCGGACATCCCAGCCGCCGGTCGCGGCGTGGAACTCGACCCATTCGATGGTCGGGGCGCGGCCCACCATGTTGAAGGTGTTCTCGGCCAGATAGAACAGGATCACATCGCCGATGACGTGGCCGGAATGGCTGACCGGCACGAACTGCTTGGCGCGATCGACCTGGAACCCCTTGAAACTGTTGATGCCCAGGCTGCTCAGCATGGCCAGGGCGTCGGGGCCTTCCACCAGCAGGTCCACCATGTGGTAGCTCTGATTGAACAGGACGCAGGTCTGCTGCCAGGCGATCTGCTCGTCGCGCCAGTTGCTGAACTCGCCGGGGACGCCCGGATAGGCGTTGGGACCGGCCTGCTGGTTGCGCAGGAAGTCGGGGATGTTCGTGACGCCGTTCAGGACGTCCTGCAGGCTCTTGGCGGTCATGGGGTTTCCTCTCTCTCGTTTCTTGTTCAGGCGGCTTGATGCTCGGCCCTCGAGGCCGGGACGGGGTTGGACGCCAGCCAGCGGCGGACAGCGTCGGTGAAGGCTTGCGGCGCTTCGGCGGGCAGCATGTGGCCGCTGCCTTCGACGACGACCAGTTCGGCGCCGGGTATAGCGTCTGCGATGGCGCGGTGCTGCGCGGGTGGACTCCACTCGTCTTCGGACCCTACCAGCACCAGGGTCGGACAAGCGATGGAGGCCAGCACATCCTCGACCGGCGGTCGGGTCAGCAGGGCGTTGATCTGGGCGGCGAAGGTGTCCACGCCGGACTGAACGCACATGGCCCGCAGCGGATCGATCAGGGCGCTGTCATTCCTGCTCGTTGGAGCCACCATCGGCGGTAGCCAGCGATCCACGAGCGCGTTCGCGCCGTCGCTCCGACCGAGGTCCAGCAGGGCCTGACGCGCAGCGGCCTCGCCCGGCTTCGGGGCATGAACACCGGTGCTGACCAGGGCCAGTCGCTCAATACGTTCGGGAGCCTGACGCACGATCTCCAGCGCGACCCGCGCGCCCATCGAATGGCCGAGCACCGAGATACGCTCAGGGGCGTTCTCCAGAGCGATCGCAGCCATTTTCGCCAGTGTATCAGCCGATCGGTACCCCATGGGCGCATTGACGGGAACGGTCAGTTCTAGGGCCGAGCGCGGCCAGATGCGAGCGTCGCACAGCAGGCCGGGCAGCAGCAGAAGCGGCGCAGCGCGCGATCCCGACATGGCCCCTCCTTCTCTTCACATCCTCGAAAAGTTCATCTATACGAATAAATGAGGCGTCGCTAGAGGTCAGACGAACTGACCCGGGAAACGCTCGAGGGACGCATCCATGGACATGCTCACGGACGCCGAAACGCCGACTGGCAGTGCGACCAGCCGCATGCTGCGCCATTTTTCGCTGGAGATGACGGCCAAGGACGTCCCTTCGCTGGAGGAAGCCGCCCGCTTCATTCCGCAGGGCACCCGGATCGCCATCGCCTTCCTGCCGGGAGAGACCTTCGAAGCCCGTCTGCACGCCGCCGTGCGCGTCCGCGCCCTGGGTTTCGACCCGGCGCCCCACATCTCGGCGCGACGCATCGCGTCGGAGACCGAGTTGCGATCCTTCCTTGAACGGCTGGCGGCGGATGCGCAGATCAAGCGCCTGTTCGTCGTCGCGGGCGACCCGCCGGTGCCCGAAGGCCCCTATGAAGATGCCCTGTCGCTGATCAAGTCCGGCATGCTGGCCGGTCTGAACCTGGAGAGCGTCGGCGTGTCCGGATATCCCGAAGGTCATCCCGATATTGAGGGGGACAAGCTGTGGCGCGCCATGTTCGACAAGCGTGACGCCCTGGGCGAACTCGGCATCTCCATGACCATCCTGACGCAGTTCGGCTTCGACCCCGACCCCATTGTGGACTGGGTCGAACAGGTCCGCGCCCACGGCATCGACGCGCTGATCCGCATCGGCGTGCCGGGACCGGCCGGCATCAAGACGCTCATGCGATTCGCCGCCCGCTGTGGCGTCGGCACCTCGGCCAAGGTCATGAGCCGCTATGGCCTGTCGATCACCCAGCTGATCGGCTCCGCCGGTCCCGACCGCCTGATCGGCGATCTGGCCGCCCGGATCGACCCGCTCCGGCATGGCGATCTGAGCCTGCATTTCTATCCGTTCGGCGGCATCGCCAAGACCGCCGAATGGGTCAGCGACTACGCCAGCAAACACGGCCGCTGAGCGCCGCACGCCTGAGGGGATCCAAAGCTTGTCCGACATCTGCGTTCTGACCCTGTCATGCGACGACCAGCCGGGTCTCGTCGCCAAGGTCGCCGGTCTGCTGTTCGAGCGCGGGGCCAATATCCAGGAAGCCCAGCAGTTCAACGACCGCGATTCCGGCCGTTTCTTCATGCGTGTGCTTTTCGAACTGGTGGACGGCGGCGTCGACCTGCAGGACCTGCATGCTGCTTTCAGGCCGTTGGCCGACAGCCACGCCATGACCTGGTCGATGCGCAGCACCGCCGAGCGCCGCAAGGTGCTGCTGCTGGTATCCAAATTCGATCACTGCCTGGGTGACCTGCTGTATCGCAATCGGACAGGCGAACTGCCCATGGACGTGGTCGGCATCGTTTCCAACCATCCGCGCGAGGTCTTGAAGATCTCGCTGATCGGCGATGCGCCTTTCCATCACCTGCCGGTCACCAAGGAGACCAAGTCCGAACAGGAGGCGCAGATCAAGGCGATCGTCGAGGAGACGGGGGCCGAACTGGTCGTGCTGGCGCGCTATATGCAGGTGCTGTCCGACGACCTGTCGGCCTATCTGTCCGGCCGCTGCATCAACATCCACCACAGCTTTCTTCCGGGCTTCAAGGGCGCGAAGCCCTATCATCAGGCGCATGCGCGCGGCGTGAAGTCGATCGGTGCCACCGCCCACTACGTCACCGCCGACCTGGACGAAGGGCCCATCATTGCCCAGGACGTGGAGGCGGTGACCCACGTCGATCGGCCCGACGATCTGGTCAGGAAGGGCCGCGATATCGAGCGCCGGGTCCTGGCCCGCGCCGTGGCCTTCCACCTTCAGGACCGGGTCCTGCTGAACGGCTCCAAGACCGTGGTCTTCGGCGACTGATGATCGACACCGCGCCCATCCTGGACGGGCGCGCGATCGCCGCCGAGGTCACCGCGAGGGTGGCCGATGAGGTCGCCGGCCTGATCGCCGACGGCGTGACACCCGGCCTGGCCGTCGTCCTGGTCGGTGAGGATGCCGCGAGCCTGGTCTATGTCGGGCGCAAGGTGGCAGAGACCCGCCGCGTCGGCATGCGTTCGATCGAACACCGCCTGCCGGTCGAAACCGATCAGGCCACGCTGCTGGCCCTCGTCGCCCGGCTGAATGCCGACCCGGCGGTGCACGGCATCCTAGTCCAGCTGCCCCTGCCGCCCCAGATCGACGCCGCCGCTGTGCTGGACGCCATCGACCCGGCCAAGGACGTCGACGGCTTCCACCCGGTCAACGTCGGGCGCCTGTCGACCGGCGGCGGCCTGATCCCCTGCACGCCGCTGGGCTGCATGATGCTGCTGGAACGGGTCATCGACGACTTCCGCGGGCTGAACGCCGTGGTGATCGGCAAGTCCAACATCGTCGGCAAGCCCGTCGCGCTTCTGCTTCTGGAGCGCGAATGCACGGTCACCGTGACCCACATCCTGACGCGCGGCCTGCCGGCGATCGCGCGCCGCGCCGACATCCTGGTGGTCGCGGCCGGCAGCCCCGGTCTGGTGCGCGGCGACTGGGTCAAGCCCGGGGCCGTCGTCATCGACGTCGGCATCAACCGGGTCCAGGATGCCGATGGGCGGTCGCGGCTGGTCGGTGACGTCGCCGCCGACGAGGTCGCCCACGCCGCCTGGCTGACGCCCGTCCCCGGCGGGGTCGGGCCCATGACCATCGCCTGTCTGTTGTCCAATACCGCAAAGGCCGCCCGCGCCGCCCTACCCCCTCAGCCCTGACGACTGGATCCAACCGGCCGCATAGCCCCCAGGAAACGCAACGATGAACGACATGAGCCCCTTCACCCAGCGCGACTATTCCGGCGACGCCAAGCGCGCCATCGCCCGTGCCCCGGCCCTGTTCATCGACAATGAGTGGGTGGCCTCGACCCACGGCGCGACCATTCCGATCATCGACCCGTCGAACGCGCGCGAGATCGGCCGCTTCGTCGACGCCTCCGACGCCGACGTGGACCGGGCTGTCGCGGCCGCCCGGCGCGCCTTCGACGACGGTCGCTGGACCACCTTGCGTCCGCTGGACCGCGAGCGCTGCATCCACCGGCTGGCCGACCTGATCGAGGCTCATGCCGATGAGTTCTCCGAGCTCGAGGCCATCGACAATGGCATGCCCAAAGGCATGGCCGCCGCCGCCGACATCCCTTCGGCCATCGACATGCTGCGCTACATGGCCGGGTGGGCGACCAAGATTTCGTCCGAGACGACCCTGCCCGCCTCCCTGCCCGTCGGGGCGTTTCACGCCTACGTCCGGCGTGAGCCCGTCGGCGTCGCGGCCCTGATCGCGCCGTGGAATTTCCCATTGGTCATGGCGACGCTGAAGATCGCGCCCGCCCTGGCCGCCGGCTGTACCGTCGTGCTGAAGCCCGCCGAACAGACATCCCTGACCGCGCTGCGACTGGGCGACCTCATCGCAGAGGCCGGCTTCCCGGCCGGGGTCGTCAACATCATCACGGGCAATGGCCACACGGCCGGTGCCCGTCTGACCACCCATCCCGACGTGGACAAGATCGCCTTCACCGGCTCGACCGAGATCGGCAAGGTCATCAACCGCGCCGCCACCGACACGCTGAAGCACGTCACGCTTGAGCTGGGCGGAAAATCGCCGGTCGTCATCCTGCCCGACGCCGACCTGGCGGCAGCAGGTGCCGGGGCGGCCGGTGCCATCTTCTTCAACGCCGGTCAGATCTGCGTGGCCGGATCGCGCATCTATGCCCACCGCGACGTCTTCGATCAGGTCATCGAACAGGTGTCCGAACAGGCCGCCTTCTGGTCGCCCCGCGCGTCGCTGGACCCCACCGGGCACATGGGCCCGGTCGTGAGCCAGGATCAGTTCGAGCGTGTCATGGCCTACATCGACGACGGCAAGAAGGCCGGTGCCTCCGTCGCCATCGGCGGTGGGACGCTGGGCTCCGAGGGTTATTACATCGAGCCGACCGTCCTGGTGGACGTGAAGCCCCAGATGCGCGTGGTGCAGGAGGAGATCTTCGGCCCTGTCGTCGTCGCCCAGCGGTTCGACGATCTGGACGAAGTGGCGCGCCACGCCAACGACAGCGCCTTTGGCCTGGGGGCCAGCATCTGGACCAAAGACCTGTCGGCGATGCATCGGCTGGCGGCCGGGATCAAGGCCGGCACCGTCTGGGGCAACTGCCATTCGGTCATCGACCCGGCCATGCCCTTCGGCGGCTACAAACAGTCCGGTCTTGGCCGAGAGCACGGTCGGCCGGGTGTCGAGGCCTACACCGAGCTGAAATCCGTCATCGTCCAGTTGTGACGGCGAAAACTCTGATATCGATTGTGAAACGGCCCTTCAGCGGCCGTAAAGGGGAGTGAAGACCATGGCAACGGACCCACGCGACATCGTCGACAAGGCCGCGATGTCGCGGTTCCAGTGGACCGCGGTCCTGCTGATGGTCGGGTTGAACGCGCTCGACGGCTTCGACGTGTTGTCGATCAGCTATGCCTCGCCCGGCATCGTTCGTGAATGGGGCATTGATCGCGCCGCCCTGGGTATCGTCCTGTCGATGGAACTGATCGGCATGGCTTTAGGGTCGTTCTTCCTGGGCGGGGTGGCCGACGTTCTGGGGCGTCGCCGGACGATCCTGGGCTGTCTGCTCGTCATGGCGTGCGGGATGTTCGCCGCTTCGACCGCCCACGACCTGACGACCCTGTCGCTCTATCGCGTCCTGACGGGCCTGGGCATCGGGGGGATGTTGGCCTCCATCAACGCCGCCGTGGCCGAGGCCGCCAATGCAAGGCGCCGTGCGCTGTGTGTCGTGCTGATGTCGGCCGGGTATCCGATCGGGTCGGTCATCGGCGGGTTGATCTCAGGCCAGTTATTGAAGGTCTACGACTGGCCTGCGGTCTTCATACTGGGCGGGGTCATGACCCTGATCTTCGTGCCACTGATCCTGTGGCGTGTGCCGGAGTCGATCGCCTTCGAGATGCAGCGCCGCGGCAAGGGCGCGCTGGAGCGGATCAACACCACCCTGCGCCGGATGGGACACCCGACCGTCGATGCCCTGCCCGACGCCCCGGCGGTGAAGCCTCGCGCCGGCATGTCCCTGTTGTTTTCCAAGCAGTTCGCCGTTCTCGTGATCCTGCTGGGACTGGCCTATTTCTTCCACATCATCACCTTCTACTACATCATCAAGTGGATCCCGAAGATCGTGGTGGACATGGGCTACACGCCCCCCACGGCTGCGGGCGTCCTGGTCTGGACGAGCATCGGCGGATCGCTGGGGGCCCTGACACTGGGCCTGGCGACGCTGAAGGCCCGGGTCACGGCCCTGACCATCATCTTCATGCTGGGCTCGACGGTAGCCGTCATCGCCTTCGGTCGCGGCTGGGAGACGCTTCAGGAGATTTCGATCGCGGCCGCCGTCGCCGGCTTCTTCACCAACGCACCGATCGTCGGCCTGTATGCCATCGTGGCTCAGTCCTTCCCGACCAAACTGCGCGCCACCGCCACGGGCTTTGTCATCGGTCTGGGGCGCGGCGGCTCGGCCCTGGCCCCGGTACTGGCCGGTTTCCTGTTCCAGGCAGGGTGGTCCCTGCCACTGGTCTCGATCATCCTGGGTCTGAGCGCGACGGTTTCAGCCGCCCTGCTTTTCGCAGCCGGAGGCCGAATCCGGGCCGCCGCCCCGGTTGCGTCAAACTGAGCGCATGGCCGCTGTCGAGATCGACGTCCTGACGGCCAAAAGCCGCAGGAACGCCGGGCATCGGCCGAAGACCCTTGCCAACCGACATTCGTCATACTATTCGGTAGGCAGGCACGGCGATCGTTATGTCAAAATGACACCGGTATCATCGACTGTGTGATTTGGCCGAGGGGCCGGGTTCAGACTCCGGAGAGGGTCGAACAGGGGAGGTTTGAAAACTATGACGACAGCACATCTGCGCCATCTGCGCACCGCCGCATCAACCGGCGTTCTTCTGTTCACTCTCGCGACCGCCGGCGGTGCCTGGGCCCAGACGGCACCCGCGCCGCAGGATGAATCCCAGGTCGACGAAGTCGTCGTCACGGGCATTCGCGGCGCGCTTCGAAGCGCCCTGGCGACCAAGCGCAACGCCAACGTGATGGTCGATGCGATCAACGCCGAGGACATCGCCGACTTCCCGGACGCCAACCTGGCCGAATCTCTGCAGCGCCTGCCGGGCGTGTCGATCGATCGCGACAACGGTGAAGGCCGCACCATCACCGTTCGCGGTCTGGGCAGTGACTTCACACGCGTGCGTCTGAACGGGGTCGAGGCCCTGTCCACCGCCGGCGCCTCCATCGCGGGTGACAGCCCGAACCGCAGCCGCGGCTTCGACTTCAACACCTTCGCCTCCGAGCTGTTCAACTCGCTGAAGGTCCAGAAGACCGCTTCGGCCGAGACCGAAGAAGGCTCCCTGGGCGCCACGGTCGATCTGCAGACCGGACGGCCGCTCGACTATTCCGACCGCCGCATCGCCTTCTCGGCCCAGGACGCCTATTACGAGAACGGCGAGACCAACAGTCCGCGCGTCGCGGCGCTGATCTCGGATCGCTGGCACTTCGACGGCATCGGCGACATCGGCATCCTGGCCTCGGCCGCTTTCAACAAGCGCGACCAGACGATCGACAGCTACCAGCGCCAGGCCGGTCAGTCCGACTACACCTACCGCGGCGCGACCTTCGCCGGCACGCCGAACATCGCGGCCGGCACCCAGATCCAGACCCGCCAGGGTTTCGCGGCGCCAACGGGCACGTCCTGCAACAACGGCGTCATCCCCGGCGTCAACATCACCAACATCTCGTATTGCGACGCCCTGCGCGGTTCCAACCCGACGGCCTATGCGCTGATCAACAGCCCGATCGGCTCGACGCTGCGCAACACCAATGCGACGGGCACGGCCGCCGGTACGACGATCGCGCCCGGCTCGCTCGTGCGCATCCCCGCCCTGCCGACCCTGAACCAGCAGGATCTGCATCAGGAGCGGACCGGCCTGACCTTCTCGGCGCAGTGGCGTCCGAGCGAGCGGACGACGATCAGCTTCGACGGCGTCTATTCACAGCTGGACCAGATCTCGACCAACTACCAGATCGTTCCGGTCGGCCTGAACCGCAACAACACCCAAGGCACCGCTAACCAGGCGACCTATCAGCTGTCGAACGCGACCGCAGCCGGAACCGCCGCCCAGAAGCGCGCCCTTTATGCGACCTGCAACGCCCGTGCGGAAACCGCCATCCTGGCCGGCATCGATTGCGGTCAGCAGATCTACGGTACCACCCCGGTCCCTGGAACGCTGTCGGGCTTCAGCTTCAACCCCAACAACCTGGAACCGTTCGACTACTACAACAGCCCCTCGTCGCGCGGTTACATCGCCGACTCGCAAGGGCTGGCCATCCGGAACGCGCTCATCGGCCGTCCCGGCATCCGACTGATCGACGCTGCGCTCAGCCCCACCGGGGCCAACGCCGACTATCTGGTCCTCAGCAACGTCGACATGCGCTCGGCGGCCGACGAGGCGCGCTACACCACCTTCTTCCAGCAAGGCACGGTGAACCTGCAGCACGAGTTCAGCGACACCCTGCGGATGCAGGCAATCTACGGCGAAAGCCGTTCGGTCAACAAGTCGCAGGGTTCGCTGGTCGAGTTCACCCGACTGAACTCGGGCTCGGGCGCGGCCGGCGACGGCTACTTCGTCTATGACGCCCGCGGTGGCGGCGACATGCCGTCGCTGAACTTCGGCTTCGACGTCGCCAATCCTGCCAGCTGGGACGTCGTCAAAGGGTTCTCGGCGATCCGCTATTTCGAGCGGACCGTGGACAACCACTACGAAGGCGGCAACATCGACTTCGCCTGGGACGCCAACGAGTATGTGACGATCAAGGCCGGTTTCCAGCGCAAGCGCTACACCTTCTTCACGACCGCCCTGCAGCGCGAGTCTGCCCGTGAAACCCTGAACCCCAGCCTGCTGGAGGCCGGTGCCACGATCGGTCAGGTCGGTGCCGTCCACACCTTCGGCCAAGGTCTGGACCTGCCGGCCGGAACGCCCACCAGCTTCTATGCGCCGGACCTCGACGCCTTCCGCAACCTGTTCGATTTCGAATGCAACTGCGTCAACAAGTGGAACGACTGGCGCATCTCGACGAAGTTCAACTTCGCCCAGACCTTCGAGATCAAAGAGACCGACAAGAGCTACTTCCTGCAGGCCGACTTCAACTTCCCGCTGTTCGGGCGCGATCTGCGCGGTAACGTCGGCGTGCGTCAGGCCTATACGGGCGTGGACTCGTCAGGCTTCACCAACCGCGGCCGGGCCATCAGCGCCGACAACGACTACGACAACACCTTGCCGTCGATGAACCTGGCCTATGAGGTCGCCGACGACATGATCATCCGCTTTGGCGTGGCCAAGGTGATGTCGCGTCCGTTGCTGGGCAACCTGGCCCCGAGCGTCACCGCCTTCACGGTGCCGAACGGCCTGGGCGCCACCACCGGCGGCGCGATCACGATCGGCAACCCGAAACTGTCGCCCTTCACCGCCACCAACTACGACCTTAGCTTCGAGTGGTATTTCCAGCCCGACGCGCTGTTCTCGGTCGCCATCTTCGACAAGGAAGTCGAATCCTTCCCGCAGACGCTGGTGGGTGACGGCACCCTGTCCTCGATCCTGGACCCCGCCGCCATCGCCGAGCTGCGGGCTGAGTTCGAAGCCCTGGCCGCCGACACGACCCAGACGGCAGCCGCTCGCCAGAACGCCCAGAACCAGGTGGACTACATCAACGCGGACCGTCCGTTTGGCATCCGTCAGTTCCGCGATGCTCCGGGCGGCTACATCCGGGGTGTCGAGGTCAACTATCAGCAGAACCTGACCTTCCTGCCCTGGTATTTCGAGAACCTGGGCATCCAGGCCAACTACACGCACCTGGAATCGGAACTGAACTACATCCTGACGCCAGCTCCGCTGGTCACGGGCGTGGGTCCGTTCACGGGGGCCTCGCCCGACGCCTTCAACTTCACCATCTTCTACGAAGTGCCCAAGTTCTCGGCCCGCGTCTCGACCGCCTATCGCGCGGATTACGTGACCCAGTACCCGATCGCCTCGGGCACCACCGATCCGGGGTTCTCGGACTCGCCCCTGGTCAACGACTTCCTGGGCAGCGAGAAGACGCTGAACGTCGACGCCTCGGTGACCTACAAGCTGACCGACATCGTCACCCTGACGGCCGAAGCGCTGAACCTGACCAACCAGACGACCAACCGCTGGGGCTACGCAGACGATCGCGTGACCACCAACTACGGTTCGACCGGTCGCCAGTTCTTCATCGGGGCGCGCGCCGTCTTCTAGAGCGCTTGGCGATATCCAGACCAGAACGGGAGCGCCGGTTTCGACCGGCGCTCCTTTTCATTGGCCGAAACACAGATTTAGGGCGGACCCGCGATGCGGACCCGCCCTCTTTCCTTCAGTCGCTCTCGATCGCCTAAAGCGCGCGGTATCTGAAGTTCCGGAAGCGGGCCTCGCCCTCGCCGGCCGCATAGATGGCGGGGCGCAGCATCATGAAACCGCCGCGGACATTCTGATTATAGCCGGACACCTCCATGCCCCGGTCGAACCGTTTCCAGGTCACGCCGTCGCTCGACGTATCGAAATAGACGTTCTGAAAAGCGTTGGTCAGGCGGATGTGCATCCGCGAACCATAGGTGTGGTCCGGGCGTCCGCGCTCGATTCCATACTGATGCGTGACGAACTTCGCGGGATCGAAGCCCAGCCCGGCGTAAAGCTGACGATCATAGAACAGGATCAGGCCGGCGACGGCGCCCGGATCGATCTCGATCTCGCATTCCAGCACATAGCCCTGATCCCCCTGCACGAAGGTCAGGGGCGAGCAGTCGCTGGGAGCCGTGCCCTTTGCGCGCATATGCAGCACGCCGTCGGCGCGCGTCAGGCGTGATTTCTCGTCCGCCTTCGGATCGTAAAAACCCCACTGGATACCGAACTTGTCGGTCGTGAAGTCGTCCGAGAGGGCCATCCCGTGCGGCACCGCCTCGCCGCCCGCCGGGATCGGCAGAGGCGTCGCCAGATCGCCCCCCCTCGCGCGGAACCAGCCGTCGTCTGTCCATTCGACCGGGTCCAGCAGGGTCTGGCGGCCCAGGCTCCAGTAGGCGTTCTCATAGCCGTGGTAGACCATGTACCAGTCGCCCGCCGGACCCTCGACCAGGGTCGCATGCCCGCGCGACCACCATTTCTCGGCCCCCGAGACGGTGCGCACGATCGGATTGTGCGGGCAGTTCTCCCAAGGCCCGTGGATCGACCGCGACCGCGCGGCGATCACCATGTGGCCGGTGGGCGGACCGGCCGTGCCGCCGACCGCGGTGATCATGTAGAAATAGTCGCCCCGCCGCATGACCTTGGGACCCTCGGGCGCGAAGCCCTCGACGATCCAGTCTTCCGGGTAGTGCCAGGGGTCGTAGACGTGCTCCAGCTCGCCGTCGGTCGCCAGGCCATCGTCGGTCAGTCGGACCCGGTCGCCACCGCTCATGAACAGATAGCGTTTGCCGTCCTCGCCGACGATGTGTCCGGGATCGATGCGGTTCGGCAACTTCAGATCGATCGGCTCGGACCACGGCCCCTCGATCTTGTCGGCATGAATGACGTAGCTGGATCGATAGTCGGGAAAACGGGCCGGGATATAGACGTAATAGCGGTCGCCGTGCTTGCACAGCTCCGGTGCCCAGACCGAACCGATGTTCGTCGTCAGGGCCGCTACGACCGGCTGCCAGTTCACCAGATCGCGCGAGTTCCAGATGTGGATCCCCGGCACGGATTCGAACGACGAGAACGTCATGTAGTAGTCGTCGCCGTCCTTCAGGATCGACGGATCCGGGTGATCACCCGACATGATCGGGTTCAGGAACGTGCCGTCGCCTAAGTCGGCCTTCCTCTGGTTCTCGATGCCCCGCGCCCAGCGCATATGCGCCCATTCGCGACCCAGGGGCGCGGCGTCCTGGTTGCTCTGGGCCAGGACCGAACGCCCCGAGACCGCGGTCAGGGCGACCCCGCCCAGAAGACCCGACAGGGCGGCACGACGGTGGATGAATGGCATGGGCAACCTCGAGTGATACACGGCGAATGGACGATGAAGGATTGGCAGGCGGGCTCGATCAGGCCGCCCGCGTCTCTTGAAGATAGCCGATCAACCGGCTCATGTTGTTGATGTACAGGCCGGTGGAAATGCCCATGGGGCCCGTAGGCTCGGTGAAGGGCGACGTGTCCCAGTCATCGCCGACCTGGCCGCGATCGACGAAACCGGGCGGCGGCGCGGGCGGCCCGTCGCCCCGATAGGGATGGCTGGTCGTGCGCAGTTCCTGGGGCCAGCAGCCGTCATCGTTCAGCCCGGCGACCAGATCGCCGACGGCGTCGGCACGCGCGGCGGCCGCCGTGACGTTCAGGTCCGACCCACCGACGGCCCGAGTGACGACATAGGGCGGCAGCAGTGTCTCTCCGCGTCCGAACAGCACCGAGTCTCGCGTCGCCTGTTCGGGCGTCAGGGCCTTCGCCCTTTCGTATCGGGCCCGCAATCGAGCGACGTCGATGTGCTTTTCCGGCGCCATGCCCTCGATATCGAAGTCGGACCAGTATTCTCCGTTCTGGGCGTTGGAGCCGCGCCGATGCGTGGCGATCAGTCGACCCGTGCCAGGCTCGTAGTTGCGGTGGAAGTTCCGGCCATCAGCCGTCCACCGCTCGGGCGGAAGTTCAACACTGGCGAGCCAGTCGATCGCCTCACCGACCCGGGCCAGATATTTCGGGTCGCCGGTCAGAGCGTAGTAATCGAGCAACTGACCGACCGCCGCCGCCGTACCGTGGGGCGTGATCGAGGCGGGCTCGTAGGTGCGCCCCGTCGCCGGCTTCAGATCCGGCGTGTACTGCATCGCCCAACCGGGGGTCGGCTGCGGCTGCTGCAGGTCGATCATCAGCTCCATCGCCCGGATCAGCGGCGCGCGAACCCGCTCCTGGCCCAGCTGCTGGAGAACCAGCAGAAGCAGTCCGATATTCTCTTCCGCGACTTCGTCGTTGAGGGTGATGAAGCCGGTATAGTCGGGCCGACCGTGGTTCGTGAACTCGCCCGCTCGGGGATAGCGCTGTGGCCAGCCGCCGTTTGGATACTGGCTTGCCAGAACGAAATCGATCGCCCTGTCGACGGCCGCAAGGAACCGCGGTTCCTTCTTCTCCAGATGCACCCGAAGCAGGAAGCGGGCGCATTCCGCCGTCGCATGGTCGTCGAACGTGGCGTTGCCGTAATAGTGCTGGAATTCCTCCAGCCGCCAGCCGTTGCGCCCGATGGTTTCGTACCAGCGGCGAAGCGAACCCTCGCCGTCGAAATCGATGATGTAATTCCACCCCCCGCTGGGATGCTGTCCCGCGATCAGCGCGTCCGCGGCGCGCGCGGCCGCCTCGTAATAGATCGACTCGCCCGTGGCGTGGTAGGCGTCGAGGAAGACCTGCCCCATTTCCGGCGTGCCCGGGGCCTGGGTCCAGATCATACTGGGCCCGGCCTCCATCTCGCCCCAGCGTCTGGAGAAATCGGCCAGGTACGACCAGACGTAGCCACCGCGCGTCGACACCCGCTCGGTCATGAAGGCCGTGACTCGACGCATCGCGTCCGCCACGGCCTCGCGCTCGACAGGCGGTGTTGTCCATGCTCCGACAGCTCCGGCCAAGGGTGCGACAGAGGCACCGATCAACCAGGTTCGCCGCGTCAACATGGGATCCATCCTCCGGCGTCAGGGTCCCCGATCTTCGTCGGCGCTTGATGCATGGCCCATTTCTGACTGATGATATAATAATACTTTTGAGTGGAAATCTAGGGAGCGCGGCATGAGGGGGTGGGGTCTGATCGCATCGGCGGCATGGTGCGTCGCCGGCGCTGCCCATGCGCAGACCCCGGTCCCGTCATTTCAATGGCGAGACCTGCCCGTCGACTATTCCCATGCCGGATATCGAGACGGCGGGGTCCGCCTGCCTGAGCCCGACGCGACCGTCCTCGTCAGCCCTGGACCGGGCGACGACACGGCCCGCGTCATGGCTGGCGTGCGTGCGGTCGAGCGTTTGGCGCAGGGTCCGGACGGTCTGCGCGGCGTCGTTCAACTCGACGCAGGCGAGTATCAGATCCAGGGACAGATCCGGATCGGCGTCGGCGGGGTCGTGCTGCGCGGTGTGGGCAGCGACCCGGCCGGAACGCGCCTGGTCGCGACGGGCCACGATCGCCGCGCCCTGATCCGCATCGACAATCCGGCCCGCGCGGGGATTGCAGCGATCGATCCGCGACCGATTGTGAGTGCCGTCCCGCTCGGCGGTGTCCGCATTCCCTTGAACAGCGCGCGAGGCCTGACCGTCGGCGATACGGTCGTCATCCGGCGGCCGAGCACCGCAGCGTGGATCGCCAGTCTCGGCATGGACGCACTCGTCGGCTGGCGGCCGGAGACGCGACTGAACTGGGTGCCCGGTTCGCGCGATGTCGTCTGGGATCGGATCGTCGTCGCAATCGAGGGCGACATGGTCGTCGTCGATGCCCCGTTGACCCTGGCCATCGGTGCCGGTGAGGCGGTTCTGAGCGCCGGGCCCTCGGCGGATCGCCTTCGCGAGGTGGGCGTCGAACATCTGAGCGTGATCTCCCGCTCTGATCCGGCCCGACCGGCGGACGAAGACCATAGCTGGTTCGCCATATCCGTGGACGCCGTCGAGGATGGCTGGGTTCGCGACGTCGCCGCCGAAGGCTTCGTCAGTTCGGTCGTCGACCTGGGCGCGACCAGTCGCCGGATCACGGTGCAGGATGTGTCTGCGTCAGAGCCCGTGTCCGAGATCGGCGGACTGCGGCGGCGGGTCTTCTATTCCGCCGGGCAACAGACGCTATTCGTACGCTGCCAAAGCCGTGACGGCATCCACGACTTCGGATTCGGACATGCAGCGGCGGGACCCAATGTGTTTCTCGACTGCCGATCCGAGGAGGCTCACGGCGACAGCGGCACTCTGGAAAGCTGGGCCAGCGGCGTGCTGTTCGACAGCGTGCGGGTGGACGGCAATGCGTTGAACCTGACCAACCGGGGCCGTGACGGCCAGGGCGTCGGCTGGTCGGCGGCCAACTCGCTGCTCTGGAACTGCGAGGCCAGTGATGTCGAGGTGCGCAGCCCGCCGGGTGCGCAGAACCTTGCGATCGGCTGCCGGGGCGAACTGAGCGGCGACGGGGCGATCGAGGACCCCCGCATCGCGCCCGGTCGTGACTTCTTCCGCGCACAGCCCCAGACGCCGGCCAGCTTGTATCGTGCTCAACTGGAGGCGCGCCTGGGTCCGGCGGCACTCGCCGCGCTCGACCCGTCAACGGCACCCCCGGTCCCCGCCGCCACGCCCCGACTGTCCGAAAGCGACGTCGCCGCCTACGTCGCCGAGACGCGTCCGACGACCGAAAGCCATCCCCTGACGCTGGTGGACGGCCAGTTCCTGATCGAGGGCCAGCCCGCCTTGCGACATCGCCTGGGATTCTCATTCTTCCAGGCGCAAATGGTGCCGGCCCTGGCCCCGGCGTTCGGCCCGGCCCTGACGCGCTTCGCCCCGGGACTGGAGGGCATCGGGCTGACCGACGATCTGGAGCAACTGGCCGACAGCCTGACGACCGGCGACTATGTCGTGCACAACTATGGTCTCTGGTACGACCGGCGTCGGGTCGATCACGACTTCTATGGCTCCCCGAGCCATGCCGACGGCGAGGTCTGGGGCCCCTTCATGGAGATGCCGTGGGCGCGCAGCGGAGAGGGCCGCGCTTGGGACGGCCTGAGCAAATACGACCTGACGCGGTTCAATCCGTGGTTCTTCGACCGACTGACGACCTTCGCCGATCTGGCCGAGCGACGCGGGATCGTGCTGTATCACAAGCTCTATCTGCAGCACTGGCTGCTGGAGAGCCGGGCCCACTACGTCGACTTCCCCTGGCGGCCGACGAACACGCTGCAGGCCACGGGACTGCCCGACGAGCGGCCGGCGGCGGAGACCTTCTGGGACGTGTCCGACCCTCTACGGCGCGACCTTCACAGGCTTTACATCCGCCATACGCTGGAGGCGCTGAAGGGACGACCGAACGTCATCTTCGGCCTGGACCCGGAATACACGGGCCCACTGTCGTTCGTGCAGTTCTGGCTCGACACGATCGCCGAATGGGAGAGCGAGACGGGGCAATCCGTCTGGGTCGCGCTGGAGGTGCCCAAGGCCGAGATGGACGCGATCCTCGATGACCCCGTCCGATCGCGCAGCATCGATGCCATCGGCTTTCACAACTGGGTCTATCGCCCCGACGGGGCGCTGTTCGCGGTCGAAGGCGGACTGAACAAGGCGCCGCGCGAACAGGTGGACGCCATCGCCACCGAAGCCGACCTGGCGGGCGTAGCCGATCCCGGGGCCTTGCGCCGCGCCCTGTGGCAATCGACACCGGCGATGCGATATCGCGCCTATCGCGAATACCGCGACCGCCTGCCGAACATCGCGCTAATCGGCATCGACGACGACTTCCCGGAGTTGAGCCGCCGGATCGAAGCGACGCTGCCTCCTGACAAGCGCGCGGCGCTGCGGCCCGATCCCGCGTTGGTGCGGCCGACGTCCAGCCAATGGGCCTCGAGTGCCCAGGAGGGTGCCAGTCTGGTGTTCAGCATGGAGGGGAACACCGTGCCGCTCAGCGTGCCGCTTCGCGCGCGGATGATCGCGACATGGCTTCGTCCCGGAGCGGATTCACCCGTCGAGACCACCGTAGACAGCGGCGAACGTCTCCTGTCCCCGCCGCCAGGATTTGAGGAAGGCCCATGGGTCGTGAGCTTGAGGCCGACTCGCACAACACCTTGACGTGGGCGATCAAATGTCGCGACTTCCGGCGGCGGACGATCCAGCCCCGCCGGGAGCCTTGATGACGGACGACGATCGCAAGCCGACCATCGGCGACGTCGCGCGACTGGCCGGTGTCTCGCCGATGACCGTTTCGAGGGTGATCAACGACAGCGTCCGCGTGCGACCCGAAACCCGCGCGAAGGTCGAGGCTATCATCGCCGACATCGGGTATGCCCCAGACCCGGCCGCTCGCATCCTGGCGCGCGCGGGAGCCGGCCGGATCGGTCTGCTGTATGCCAACCCGAGCAACGCCTATCTGGCAGAAGTGCTGGCAGGGTCCCTTTCGGGCGCGCGTGCGGCGGGCCTGCTATTGATGATCGAACCTTCGCAAGCGGGCGATCCCGTCGCCGAGCGGCTGGCTGTATCGAGGCTGGCGGCGGGCGGGGCACAGGGGCTGATCGTGCCGCCGCCGCTGGGCGAGTCCGCTGCGACGCTGGAGGCCATCGCCAAAGCGGGACTTCGCGCCGTTGCCTTGGCCGCGCCCAGCCTGGCCGATGACGTGGTCAGCCTTCGCGTCGATGATCGGGCTGCGGCCACAGAAATGGTCGGCCACCTTGTGTCGCTCGGCCATCGCGACATCGGCTTCATACAGGGGCGAGGCGATCAGAGCGCCAGCGCGGAACGTCGCGCGGGGGCCGAAGAGGCCGTGGCATCGGTCGCTGGCGTGCGCCTGTCGGTGGAGGCGGGCGACTTCACCTACCGCTCGGGCCTGGAGGCGGCGCGCCGCCTGCTGGCGCGGACGCCACGGCCCACCGCCATCTTCGCCAGCAACGACGACATGGCGGCGGGAGCGCTGGCGGCGGTCCACGGAGCGGGCCTCGACGCGCCCGGCGATGTGTCCGTGGCGGGATTTGACGATACCTATGTCGCCGCCAGTTCCTGGCCGACCCTGACGACCATCCGCCAGCCCGCAGCCGACATGGCGCACGAGGCGGCGATCCGGTTGGCCCGCCCGGGAAAGACGCCCGGTCCGGTCCCCCATCGGCTCATCCTTCGCGACAGCACCGGACCCGCGCCCGATTGACAGCCGGCCATGGACCTGTCCATGTTAGCGCTACCACGTCGACAGAACGTGGACGGAGGCACGCGTGAAGCTGATCGACGACATGCCCGAAGACTGGCGTGAAGGGACGTTCCTGGGCCGTCTGCTTCTGCATGAAGGTCCGACGCCCGTCCTGATCAAGGGCGGCGAGGTGTTCGACATATCCCGGACGGGCGCGACGACCTCCCGGGCGATCGCATCGAGCCAGACTGCTTCGATGGACGGGACCCGCCTCGGTGATCTCCAGGCGCTTGGCCTTGATGAAACGTCCACCCTGCCCCGCCTTTTGTCGCCGCTCGACCTCCAGTGCGTGAAGGCGTCCGGCGTGACCTTCGCCGTATCGGCCGTCGAGCGCGTGATCGAGGAACGCGCACGCGGCGATGCCGGCGCGGCCCAGACCATCCGCGCGGCCCTGGCCGAACGGGTCGGGGCGGATTTGTCGGCGGTCAGGCCGGGCTCGCCCGAGGCCGACGCCCTGAAAATGATCCTGATCGAGGAAGGGCTATGGTCCCAGTACCTGGAAGTCGCCATCGGCAAGGACGCCGAGATCTTCACCAAGGCCCCTGTGCTGGCCTCCGTCGGCTGGGGCGACCTCGTTGGCGTGCGATCCGACAGCGCCTGGAATAACCCGGAACCGGAGGTCGTGCTGGTCTGCGATGCGGCCGGGCGCGTCGTCGGCGCGACGCTGGGCAACGACGTGAATCTGCGCGATATCGAAGGTCGCTCGGCCCTGCTGCTTGGCAAGGCCAAGGACAACAACGCCTCCGCCGCCGTCGGACCGTTCATCCGTCTGTTCGACGACACCTTCGGCATCGACGATGTGCGCAAGGCCGTCGTGTCATTGACGGTCACGGGCCAGGACGGGTTCGTCATGTCGGGCCAGTCGTCGATGCGCCTGATCAGCCGCGATCCACTCGACCTCGTCGCGCAGGCCATGTCGGCGCACCAATATCCGGATGGATTCGCGCTTTACCTCGGCACCATGTTCGCGCCGATCGATGACCGTGAGGCGCCAGGTGAGGGCTTCACACACAAGACGGGCGACGAGGTCTGCGTGTCGTCGCCAAAGCTGGGCGTGCTTCGCAACCGGGTCTCGGCTTGCGAGGATGCGCCGCCCTGGGCGTTCGGTATCTCGGCCCTGATGACCAACCTCGCCGGACGAGGCCTGCTGTGAGTGGAGCCGTCTATCCTTCGCTGAAGGACCGGCTGGTCGTCGTCACGGGCGGTGGGAGCGGCATCGGGGCTGCGTTGACCGAAGGGTTCGTGCGCCAGGGAGCTCGCGTGGTCTTTCTTGACGTCGCCAAGGACGAGTCGGAGGCGCTGGCCGCCGCCCTTTCGGATCGCACCCCGGCTCCGATCTTTAGACCCTGCGATCTGCTGGACCTGATCGTCCTCCAAACGACGTTGGCCGACATCATCGCAGAGCACGGCCCCATCGATGTGTTGCTGAACAACGCCGCGAACGACGACCGGCACACCCTGTCCGAGGTCACACCCGCCTATTGGGACGACCGCATCGGGGTGAACCTTCGCCACCTTTATTTCGCCGCCCAGGCCGTGGCACCGGGGATGAGGCAGCGAGGTCGCGGCGTGATCCTGAACCTGGGGTCGATCAGCTGGCATCTGGGTCTGCCGGACCTGTCGATCTACGAGACTGCAAAGGCCGGGATCGAGGGGATGACGCGGGCCTTGGCGCGGGAGCTCGGCGTCGACGGCGTCCGCGTCGCCTGCATCGTCCCCGGCAATGTGAAAACGCCGCGCCAGATGAAATGGTACACGCCGGAAGGCGAGGCGGAGATAGTCGCAGCCCAGTGCCTGAAAGGCCGGATCGAACCGTCGGACGTCGCCGCCCTGGCGATGTTCCTGGCCTCGGACGACGCCCGCTTCATCACGGGCCACGAATATTTCGTCGACGCCGGCTGGCGCTGATCAAAACCAAACGGGCCGTCAGAGCTCAAACGGAGGACACGAGAATGGCAGGACCGACAGGCGGATCAGGCCCCGATATCGCGGGCAGCGACCAGGTCAACATGGCCTTTATCGCCCTCATCGTCGCGGTGGCGACCATCGGCGGCTTCATGTTCGGCTATGATTCCGGGGTCATCAACGGAACCCAGGACGGGCTGGAAAGCGCCTTCAACCTGTCGGCGCTGGGGACCGGGTTCAACGTCGGGGCCATCCTGCTCGGCTGTGCATTCGGCGCCTTCGCGGCGGGGCGGCTCGCCGACCTGATCGGACGCAAGACCGTCATGCTGATCGCCGCGGCCCTGTTCATCGTCAGCGCCTTCTGGGCCGGCGCGGCGGACAGCTCGGCCCACTTCATCATCGCCCGCTTCATCGGCGGCCTCGGCGTCGGCGCGGCCAGCGTCCTGACACCGGCCTATATCTCCGAGGTCACGCCGGCGTCGATGCGGGGACGTCTGTCCAGCGTGCAGCAGATCATGATCATCACCGGCCTGACCGGGGCCTTCGTCGCCAACTATGCGCTGGCGGCGACGGCGGGTGGTTCTACCGCCGAGTTCTGGCTGGGCTTCCCGGCCTGGCGCTGGATGTTTTGGCTGCAGGTCATACCCGCCGCCATCTATCTGGCAGCCCTGCTACTGATTCCCGAGAGCCCCCGCTTCCTGGTCGTCAAGAACAGGGACGCCCAGGCTCAGGCCGTGTTGTCCAAGCTGTTCGGCCCGACGGCCGGCGCGCGCAAGGTCGCCGAGATCCGCGCCTCCCTCGCCGCCGACCACAAGCCCAGCTTCCGCGACCTGCTTGATCCGGCCACCCGCAAGGTTCGCCCGATCGTCTGGGCCGGACTGATCCTGGCGGTGTTCCAGCAACTGGTCGGGATCAACATCGTCTTCTACTACGGCGCGACCCTGTGGCAGTCGGTGGGCTTCTCCGAAAACGACGCCCTGCTGATCAACATCGGTTCTGGCACCCTGTCGATCCTGGCCTGCCTGGCCGCCGTCGCCATGATCGACCGGATTGGTCGAAAGCCGCTGCTGCTGATCGGCTCGGCCGGGATGTTCGTCACCCTGGCCATTGTCGCCTGGTGCTTCTCCCAGGCCCAGACGATCGACGGGGCAGTGCACCTGCCGGATCAGGTCGGCCTGATCGCCCTGGTTGCTGCCAATGCCTATGTCGTCTTCTTCAATCTCAGTTGGGGTCCGGTGATGTGGGTCATGCTGGGCGAGATGTTCCCCAACCAGATGCGCGGATCGGCGCTGGCGGTGGCCGGGTTTGCCCAGTGGATCGCCAACTTCGCCATCTCGGTCAGCTTCCCGGCCATGGCGGCCGGGCTGGGTCTGCCCGCGACGTACGGCTTCTATGCCGCCAGCGCGCTGGTCTCCTATTTCCTCGTTCAGGCCTGGGTTAAGGAAACCCGGGGTCGCGAGCTGGAAGACATGACCGGCTGATCGACGACTTCCCCTCCCCGGCGATGCTCCCCCCATCGCTGGTCATTCACTACGAGGACGACCATGACCGAGACCCTGAACCTCAGCCACCTGATCGACGGCGAGCGCGCGGACGTGGCCAGGCCGAGCGAGAGCCACAACCCATCCAATACGAACGAGATCGTCGCCCGCACCCCCGATGGCGGACAGGCCGAGGTCGATGCCGCCGTCGCTGCCGCCAAGGCCGCCTTCCCGGCCTGGTCGGAGGCCTCGCCCGAGGTCCGCTCGGACGTCCTGGACCGCGCCGGGACACTGGTCATGGAGCGCCGTGAACAGCTGGGTCGTCTGCTGTCGCGCGAAGAAGGTAAAACCCTGCCCGAAGGCATCGGCGAGACCGTCCGCGCCGGTCGAATCCTGAAGTATTTCGCCGGCGAGGCCCTGCGTCGTCACGGCCAGAACCTGGACAGCGTACGGCCCGGGGTCGAGATCCAGACCTATCGCCAGGCGGTCGGCGTCTATGGCCTGATCACGCCGTGGAACTTCCCCATCGCCATTCCGGCGTGGAAGGCCGCGCCGGCTCTGGCCTTCGGCAACACCGTGGTGATGAAGCCCGCCGGACCGACCCCGGCGACGGCCTCGGCCCTGGCCGACATCCTGGTCGAGGCGGGCCTGCCCAAGGGGGTGTTCAACCTGGTGATCGGGCGCGGCGGCGTGGGTCAGGCGATCGTCGATCACCCGGACGTCGACGGCCTGTCCTTCACCGGATCGCAGAGTGTCGGCGCGGGCGTGGCCCTGGGGGCGATCAAGCGGCAGGCGCGGGTGCAGCTCGAGATGGGGGGCAAGAACCCGCTGATCGTGCTGGACGACGCAGATCTGGAGCGCGCGGTCGCCATCGCGCTGGACGGGTCGTTCTTCGCCACCGGGCAGCGGTGCACCGCCTCCAGCCGTCTGATCGTCACCGACGGAATCCACGATCGCTTCGTCGCCTTGCTGGCCGAGAAGGTCGCGGCGCTGCGTGTCGGTGATGCGCTGGACCCAACCACCCAGATGGGCCCGGCGGTGTCGGAGGCGCAGATGGAGACCAGCTACAGATACATCGACGTCGCGCGCGAAGCCGGCGGTCGCATCGTCACCGGCGGCGAGCGCCTGACGCTCGCCAACCCCGGATGGTACGTCCAGCCGACGCTGATCGCCGACACCGATCCGGCCATGCGCATCAACACCGAGGAAGTCTTCGGCCCCGTCGCCTCGACCATCCGCGTGAAAGACTACGAGGAAGCCCTCGCCGTCGCCAACGACACCGAGTTCGGGCTGTCAGCTGGCATCGTGACCACCAGCCTGAAGCACGGCCGCGACTTCCAGCGCCGTGCCCGCGCAGGCATGACCATGGTCAACCTGGCCACCGCCGGCGTCGATTATCACGTCCCGTTCGGGGGCTCGAAAGGCTCCAGCTACGGCGCGCGCGAGCAGGGCTTCGCTGCCGTGGAGTTCTACACCCAGACCAAGACCGCCTACTCCTGGAGCTGACGCGTGTCGGAGCCGGAACTGATATGGGATATCGGGGCGGAATTGGGCGAAGGCCCGGTCTGGGACGCCCCGCGCCGCGCCGTCTGGTTCGTCGACATCAAGGGCCGCCAACTGCATCGCTACGGCGTAGATGATGGTGCCAAGGCATCGTGGGACACGCCGGACCAGACGGGATTCGCCCTTCCTGCCGAAGACGGGTCGCTGGTCTGCGGCGTGCGAGGGGGCCTGTATCGCTTCGTCCCCGACACGGGAGAGTTCGACCTGATCATTCGGGTCGAGGAGGACCGCCCGCAGAACCGCCTCAACGACGGCTTCGTGGCACCGGACGGCTCGCTCTGGTTCGGATCGATGGACGACAGCGAAGCGACCATATCGGGGGCGCTGTACCGGTTCTCCGACGGCAAGGTCGTCCGCCACGACGACGGCTATCGCGTCACCAATGGCCCGGCGATGAGCCCCGACGGCCGCACGCTTTATCACCACGACACGACGACGAGGCGAATCTTCGCCTTCGACCATGCCGACGGCGAGCTTGGCAACAAGCGGCTGTTCGCGGAGACTGCCGACGGGTTCGCCGACGGTCCCAGCGTCGATGTCGAGGGCGTGCTGCACGTCGGCCTGTTCAATGGCTGGGGCGTGGCGCGGTTCTCACCTGGCGGCGAGCCGCTCGGCACGATCCGCTTCCCTGTCCAGACCGTGACCAAGGCCGCATTCGCAGGCGACGATCTGCGCGACCTGTATTGCACCACCGCCTGGCTGAACAACGCCGACAAGCGCGCCGAGCAGCCCACGCTGGGCGGCCTTTTCCGCGTTCGGGTCGATACGCCGGGCCTGCCCCAGCATCGGGTGAGGCTGTGATCCAGCTGACGCACGGCGACTGGGCGCTGTCGGTCCGGCCGGACATCGGCGCGGCGATCACACGACTGACATGGCGCGGCCGCGACGTCCTGCGGCCAGCCCCCCAGGGTGCTAGGGGGCCGTTGGAGACCGGCAGCTTTCCGCTGATCCCCTATGCCAATCGCATCGACCGCGCGGCCTTCGCGTTCGAAGGGCGTCAGATCGCTCTCCCCCCGACACCGGGCTTCGAGCCTCATGCCATTCACGGTGTCGGCTGGCGGCGACCCTGGAAGGTGCTGGATGGACGGACGGACGCCGTCGATCTGGCCTTGGCGACCGAAGCGAGCTCCGACTGGCCATGGGCCTGGAGCGCATCGCACAGTCTTCGCTTGAACGCGGATGGACTGGAGATGACCTTGGGGATCACCAACAAGGACGTCGCGCCGATGCCTGCCGGCCTCGGCTTTCATCCCTATTTCCAGACCGGTCCCGGGACGGTGCTGACGGTCTCGGCAGGGCGGGTCTGGGCGAATGGTACCGACCAGATCCCCGAACGCCTGGTCCCGGCGACCGAGGTCATGGACTGGTCCGAGGGCGCGACGGTGACGTCGGCTCCGTTCGTGGACAACGCCTATGCCGACTGGTCCGGACAGGCCAGCATCGTGCACAGCGAGCACGAGGTTCGCATGAGCGCGTCCTCCAATGCCCGATGGGTGCAGATCTACGCACCGAATGACACCGGTTTCGTCTGCATCGAACCCGTCACGCATCGCCCGAACGCCCACAACGCCCCCGCCGAGGAGGACGCCGGTTTGGTCGTCCTGACGTCGGGCCAGACCCTGTCCATGTCGATGCGGATCGACGCCGTCCCAATCGGAGACCACCCATGATCGCCCGCCGCTGGTTGCTGATCGCGCTTGGCCTGAGCGCCCTGTTCGCCTCCCCCGTCCTGGCTCAGACGCCCGCATGGAACAGCCAGATCGTGAAGCGGGACGCCGCGTGGTATGCGACGGCCGAGGCCCATGCCATCGCCGACAGCGTCGTGGCCCATCAGTCGCCCGAAGGCGGCTGGCCCAAGAACACCTCGCTGGCCGTGCCGCCCGACGTCGTGCCGGTCGACGAAGGCTCCAAGAACACGTTCGACAACGAGGGCACCACCCTGCCGCTGGCCTTTCTGGGCCGCGTGATCGCCGCAGGGGAAAGGCCCGCCGATCGCGCGGCCTTCGACAGGGGTCTAGATTACACCCTGGCGGCCCAGTATCCGAACGGCGGCTGGCCGCAGTTCTATCCCCTGCGGCCCGGCTACTACACCCACATCACCTACAACGATGACGCCATGGTGCGGATCATGGTCCTGCTGCGCGACATCGCGGCGGGCGCCGGTCCCTATCGGTTCGTGGACGCCGACAGGCGCGCCAAGGCGGGCGCCGCGGTGGCCAAGGGTATCGAGACGATCCTGTCCACCCAGGTGCGCCAGAACGGCGTCCTGACCGTCTGGTGCGCGCAGCACGACGAAACCACGCTGCAGCCCGCCTGGGCCCGCGCGTTCGAGCCGGCCTCGCTGTCGGGCAATGAAAGCGTGGGGATCACGCGCTTCCTGATGTCGATAGAAGACCCGTCGCCGGCGGTCATCGCCGCCGTGGAGGGTGCCGTGCGCTGGTTCGAGGCCAGCGCCGTTCGCGGCAAACGACTGCAGCCCATCACCGCGCCCGACGGCGCGGCGGACTATCAGGTCGTCGCCGATCCGCAAGCCCCTCCGATGTGGGCCCGGTTCTATGCCCTGGAGACCAACCGCCCGATCTTCATGGGCCGCGACAGCGTCGCGCATGACGAGGTCACGGATATCGAGCGCGAGCGCCGCATGGGCTACCGCTACTATGGCACCTGGCCGGCAGCCCTTCTGAGCGACGACTATCCCGCCTGGCGTCGCCGCGTCGGCCTGTCCTGACTTCTCAACTCTTCAGCTACAGACGAGGCCCGCCCATGTTCGCGTCCATCGCCGCCGCCTTGATGCTTCAGTTGTCAGCCCAGCCCTCCGCGACACCCCCCGAGGTGCCCCGCCCCATTTCTGCGTCCAAGATCATTCTGGTGGGGGACTCCACCACGGCCGTCATCGGCGGATGGGGTCCCAGCTTCTGCTCGGACCACGTCACCTCTTTCGTCGCCTGCGTGAACCTGGCGCGTGGGGGCCGAAGCAGCGGCAGCTATATCGTCGAGGGCTCCTGGGATCTGGCCCTGGCGGAGATGTCCACGCCCGGCTTCGTCGCCACCTATGTGCTGATCCAGTTCGGCCACAACGACCAGCCGGGCAAGCCGGGTCGATCCACCGACCTCGCCACCGAATTTCCCGCCAACCTGCGCCGCTACGTCGCCGAGACCCGGGCACGTGGGGCCATCCCAGTCCTCCTCACACCTCTGACGAGGCGCCAGTTCGTCGATGGCCAGTTGCAGAACGATCTCGAGCCATGGGCGGCGGCCACCCGTGCCGTGGCCGCCGAAACCAATACGCCTTTGGTGGACCTGAACGCCGCCAGCGTCGCGGCGGTCCAGGCCATGGGCCCGACCCTGGCCGCCCGGTTCGCCCAGGCCGCGCCATCGCCCGAGGTCGCGGCCGCCATGCTGACCGGCACGACCATCGCCGCAAATCCGGTTCCGCCGGTGCCCACCGCAGCCACTCCACCGCCGCCGCCCACCCAGGCCCAGATCAACGCCAGCGTGGAACCCGTGGGCCAGGCGAAGACGGCGTTCGACTACACGCACCTGGGCCGCGGTGGAGCCGACTTCTTCGCTGCCCTGGTCACCCGCGACCTGATGATCGCCGTTCCAGAACTGCGACGCAGTCTGGTGCCCTGACGCCGTCAGCGACCGTCCTTTTCGGCTTCGACGCGCCTGTAACCGGCGTCGATCACGGCGAGCATGGCGGCGGCGGCTCCCTCTGCGTCCGACGCCTCGATACAATCCACGATCCGTTCGTGCAGATCGACGGTCTCGCGATGCAGCGCCTCGCTGCGTGTCGGCGGGCTAAGGGTGAAGGCCTCCAGCAGTGCAGTCTCGATCACACTGGCCAATGACCGCATCAGCGGATTGCCGGACGCCATTGCGATGCGCAGATGCAGCGTCAGGTCTGCCTGAGCGAAGGCGTATTCAGACTGTTGCTCACGTCGCATGGCCTCCACCGCCGCGCGCATTCCCGCCAAGTCTTCGTCGCTCCGGCGTTGGGCAGCCAGCGCCGCAGCGGCCGGTTCCAGACCGCGCCGAACCTCCGCCAGATGCCGTCGGAACTGCGCGTCCATGCCATTGGCGACCTGCCAGGCCAGCACTTCGCTGTCGAACAGGTTCCAGCGCAAGGGGTCGGTGACCTTGGTTCCGACGCGCGTCTTCACGACCAGAAAGCCTTTGGCCGCCAGCGTCTTCAGGGCCTCGCGCAGAGCGGTCCGCGAGACCCCGAAACGGACCAGCAATTCCGCTTCGCCAGGCAACTTGTCTCCCGGAACCATACGGCCGGCCAGGATATCCTGGCCCAGCGATCGGACGATCTGGTCGTGGCTGGAGATCGTCTGGCCCAGACCGCGACCGCTGGCCGAGAGGCTCGTGTGAGGAAGCGCAGCCGTCATGGAATTCGCTTTATACGGTCCGCTCCTGGACGGAAAGCGGTGCGCCTCACCGAAGGCAAACCTAAAAACCCTGGCGACAAGACGATCATCATTTGTATGATGATATTATTCAATGCCCCATGCTTCGACTTTGGAAGGATGGGAGGCCCCGGCGGATGCGAATGATGACCTCCTCACCCCAGCGACCGCTCCGCTCCCGTGCCTGGTTCGACAATCCCGACAACCCTGACATGACCGCGCTCTATCTGGAGCGCTACCTGAACTACGGCCTGACGCTTGAGGAGTTGCGCTCCGGCAAGCCGATCATCGGCATCGCCCAGACCGGGTCCGACCTCGCACCCTGCAATCGCCACCACATCGAACTGGCCAAGCGCGTCCGCGAGGGCATCCGCGAGGCGGGCGGCATCGCCATGGAGTTTCCGGTTCACCCGATCCAGGAAACCGGCAAGCGGCCGACGGCAGGGCTGGACCGGAACCTGGCCTATATGGGCCTGGTCGAGCTGTTGTACGGCTATCCGCTGGACGGCGTCGTGCTGACTATCGGCTGCGACAAGACCACGCCGGCGTGCCTGATGGCCGCCGCCACCGTCGACATCCCGGCCATCGCCCTGTCGGTCGGGCCGATGCTGAACGGCTGGCTGAAGGGCGAGCGGATCGGGTCCGGCACCATCATCTGGAAGGCCCGCGAGATGATGGCGGCTGGCGAGCTGGACTATGAGGGTTTCATCGACCTGGTCGCGACCTCGGCCCCCTCGGTCGGCTACTGCAACACCATGGGCACGGCCTCGACGATGAATTCCCTGGCCGAGGCGCTGGGCATGTCCCTGCCAGGCTCGGCCGCCATCCCCGCCCCCTATCGCGAGCGGCCGCAGGTCGCCTATCTGACCGGCAAGCGGATCGTGGAGATGGTGCACGAGGACCTGAAGCCCTCCGATATCCTGACGGCCGACGCCTTCCACAACGCCATCGTGGTCAACTCCGCCATCGGCGGCTCGACCAATGCGCCGGTCCATATCACCGCCCTGGCCCGCCATTCCGGCGTCGATCTGCCGATCGAGGACTGGCAGACCCACGGCCATGCGGTGCCCCTGCTGGTCAACCTGCAGCCCGCCGGCAAATATCTGGGCGAGGACTTCCACCAGGCCGGCGGCGTACCCGCCGTGGTCGCCCAGCTGATGCGCGAGGGCCTGATCCGGGAGCAGGCCCTGACGGTCAATGGCCGAACGATCGGCGACAACTGCCGGAAGGCCGAAATCGTGCTGCCGGACGTGATCCGCACCGTGGAAGACCCGCTGGTCGAGGATGCGGGCTTCCTGGTCCTGTCCGGCAACCTGTTCGACAGCGCCATCATGAAGACCAGCGTGATCGCCGCCGAGTTCCGCGAGCGCTACCTGTCCGATCCCGCCGACCCGAACGCCTTCGAAGGCCCCGCCGTCGTCTTCGACGGACCCGAGGACTACCACCACCGCATCGACGACCCCGCGACCGGCATCACCGAAAAGAGCATCCTGTTCATGCGCGGGGCCGGGCCGGTCGGCTATCCGGGGGCGGCCGAGGTCGTGAACATGCGCCCGCCCGCGCACCTGATCCGCGAGGGCGTCCACGCCCTGGCCTGCATCGGCGACGGGCGTCAGTCGGGGACGTCGGGATCGCCGTCGATCCTGAACGCCTCGCCAGAGGCGGCGGCGGGCGGGAACCTGGCCCTGCTACGGACTGGCGATCCGGTACGGGTCGATCTGAACACCTGCCGGGTCGATGTGCTGATTTCCGATGGTGAACTGTCGGAACGACGTGCGACACTCGAGGCCGCGGGAGGATTTCAGGTGCCGCCGTCGCAGACGCCCTGGCAGGAACTTCAGCGTGCCACTGTGGGCCAGCTCGCGACCGGTGCCGTGCTGGAGCCCGCGATCAAATACCACCGCATAATCGACCGTTTCGGCAACCCGCGCGACAACCACTGATCGACCGTTTCGCGAAGCGTCCACGACGCCGAAACCGTCCGTTCCATATGCCGCTTGACTCTCCCGGCCCGTCGGGTGGCATATAGAACAAATGAGGAACATAGAGGAAAAGGAACAGCGACTGATCGCCCTGCGAGCGGGGCTGGCCAGGCTCGACCGGTCGCGGCCCCAACGTGCCCGAACGGTCTTTTCATCTGGCGATCCGGGCCTTCTGGACAGGCTGGAACCGCGCGCGGTTCATGACCTATACGCCCATGCGCCCGCCGATACCGTGCCACTGAACGCCTTCGGGCTGGGGCTGGCCGTGAGAGCCGCGCGCGGGCGTCCGATCGTCTGGGTCCTCCACCAGCTGGTCGAGACCGAGACCGGCACGCCGCACGGACCCGGCCTGCATGAAATGGGGGTCAGGCCTAAAGACGTCCTTCTGGTCCGCGTCACCGACATCCAGACCCTGCTGGCCGTGGGCGAAGAGGCCCTGCGCAGCCCGGCGGTCGGCGCGGTCCTGCTAAGCGCCTGGGGCGAGGCCAAGGCCATGACCCTGACCGCCAGTCGACGCCTGTCCCTGGCCGCGCAATCGGGGACTGCGACCCTGTTCCTGGCACGGGCCGGTGCGGCTCCGGCCCCCAGCGCGGCCCTGAGCCGGTGGTCCATCGGCGCGGCCCCTTCCATTCCTCTGGAAGCCGGAGCGCCAGGCCGACCGTCTTTTTCCGCGACCCTGCTGCGTCACCGCGGTGGGGTCGAACCCCAAACCTGGATCATGGAGTGGGACCGTGAACGCCGGGCTTTCCTCGAGCGGTCGCCGGTATCTGGCGCTGTGGTTCCCATGGCTGCCGAACGAACGCCTGCGACGTGGGGAACGGGCGACCGCCGCGTCGCCTGACGCCGCCGATCTGCGACCGGTCGTCATGGTCGAGAAGGTCAAGGGCGCACTGCGGCTGGCGGCGGTCGATCCAGCGGCGTCTGGGCTGGGCCTGTCCCCCGGCATGACGCTGGCCGATGCGCGGGCGCGGACGCCAGATCTGAGGACCGTCGCCGACGATCCTGACGCCGACGCCAGCCTGCTGCGGCGGGTGCTGAAGGATTTCGGGCGGTTCACGCCGATGATCGCGCTGGACCCGCCGCACGGCCTGATGCTGGACGTCAGCGGCTGCGCCCACCTGTTCGGCGACGAAGCCGGATTGGTCCGGACGGCCCAGCGACGCGCCGCAGGGATCGGGCTGAGCCTGCGATGGGCGCTCGCCGACACGCCACAGTCGGCACGGGCGCTGGCGCGGTTCGGCCCCGGCGGTCTGTTCGTTGGACAGGAGGCTCGCACGGCCGTTCGACGCCTGTCGGTCGCCGCGCTCGAACTGGCCGAGCCGGATGAGCGCGCCTTGCGTCGCGCGGGCCTGAAACACCTGTCCGATCTGGACGACCGGCCGCGTGCGCCCATGGCCGCCCGGTTCGGAACGGACTTTCCCGCCCGACTGGCGAGAGTTCTGGGCGACGAGGATGTCCGCATCACCCCGCATCGTCCCGTGCCCGCCTGCGTCGCCGATCGCATCCTGGTCGAGCCCATCGTGAGCCAGGACGACGTCGAGCGGGTGTTCCATGACCTGGTCGCCGACGCCGTCGATCAGCTGGATCAGAGGGGCCGGGGCGGGCGGGCTTTCGAGGTCTTCTTCTATCGGCTGGACGGCCATGTCCGCCGGGTCTCGATCCGCACCGGCCAGCCCAGCCGCGACCCCGCCGTCCTGCACCGACTGTTCAAGGAACGTCTGGGCGCGCTGGCCCATCCGCTGGATCCGGGGTTCGGCTTCGACCAGATGCGTCTGGCCGTGCCCTGGACCGAACCGATCGCCCCGACACAGGCCGGCCTGGAGGGCGAACGGCCCGAAAGCGAGCAAGTCGGACATCTGATCGACCGGCTGGCGGCGCGACTGGGACCGGAATCGGTGCTGAGCTTTCAGCCCTTCGGCTCGCACATGCCCGAGCGGGCCTCGCGTCTGCTGCCCAGTGGCGTGGCCGAGCCAGAGGCCGAATGGCACGAGCCCGATCCCGACGATCCACCGCTTCGTCCGCTTCAGATGTTCGACCCGCCCCAGCCGGTCGACACCCTGGCCGAGGTCCCGGACGGCTCTCCCTTAAGGTTCCGCTGGCGGCGGGTGCTGCATCAGGTCGTGCGGTCCGAAGGTCCCGAGCGCATCGCCGGCGAATGGTGGCGCGCGCCCGACCAGCGCACGCGAGACTATTACCGCGTCGAGGACAGCGAGGGCCGCCGCTTCTGGCTGTTCCGCCAGGGTCTGTACGGCGAAACGGCCGAACCCCGCTGGTTCATCCACGGCCTGTTCGCATGAGCGTGATCGACCCGCCCGGCGAGTATGCCGAACTGGCGACGTCCAGCAATTTCTCGTTCCTGCGCGGCGCATCGCATCCCAAGGAACTGGTGGCCACCGCGATCCTGAGGGGCCATTCCGGGCTGGGTCTGGCGGATCGCAACACCGTGGCCGGGGTCGTCCGTGCCTGGAGCGCCCTGAAGGCCCTGCGCGAGGACGGGTTGTCGCCGCCAGACGTGATGCGCGACGGCTCGGGCCCGGGCGAGGTGACCTATGTCGAAGACCCGGCAAACGACCCCGCCCTGTCGGAAGAGGTCAAAAGACGCGCCGCATCCTTCAAGCTGGCGACCGGAGCTCGCCTGGTCTTCAACGACGGGACGCCCGACATCCTGGCCTATCCCGCGACCCGTGCCGGATGGGGACGGCTGACCCGTCTGCTGACCGTGGGCAACCGTCGCGCCATCAAGGGCCAGTGCGAGATCGGCCTGCGCGACCTGCTGGCCTCCCCGGAAGAGCTGCTGCTGATCGTCATGCCCGACCGGCGGCTGGACCGGCTGGCGTCCGTTCTGGATCAGGTCGGGGCTGCGGCCCCTGGTTCAACCTGGTTAGGGGCCGTCATGGGGCGTGGCGGCGACGACCGGCGACGGCTCGCCCGCCTGCAGGCCGTGGCCGAAGGGGCCGACATTCCCCTGCTGGCCGTCAATGACGTGCTGTATCACGACGCCGAGCAGCGCGATCTGCAGGACGTGGTGACCTGTATCCGCGAAGGGGTGACCATCGAGACGGCCGGGCGTCTGCTGAACGCCAATGCTGAAAGGCATCTGAAATCACCAGCAGAAATGGCCCGCCTGTTCCGCGACACGCCCCAGGCGATGGCCCAGACCGAGGCGTTCCTGGCGCGCGTTGGCTTCGACCTGGAGCAGCTGCGCTACCAGTATCCGGAAGAGCCCGTCCCGCCCGGCTGGGAGGCCCAGGCCTGGCTGGAGGACCTGACCTGGAAGCATGCGGACCGCCGCTATCCCGACGGAGTGCCCACCAAGGTCCACAACCTGCTGACCAAGGAACTGGTCTTCATCCGCAAGGCTGTTTTCGCTCCGTACTTCCTGACCATCTACGACATCGTGCGGGTGGCCCGCGACAAGGGCATCCTGTGTCAGGGCCGGGGCTCGGCGGCCAACTCGGCGGTCTGTTATGTGCTCGGAATCACTTCGGTGAATCCGATGGAATCCGACCTTCTGTTCGAACGCTTCCTGTCGGAAGACCGGGGCGAGCCGCCCGACATCGACGTGGATTTCGAGCATGAGCGTCGCGAGGAGATCATTCAGCACATCTACGAACGCTATGGCCGTCACCGCGCGGGCATCGCCGCCACCGTCATCCGCTATCGCCCCAAGAGCGCCATCCGCGAAGTCGGCAAGGTCCTGGGCCTGACCGAGGACGTGACCGCGCGTCTGGCCGGCAGCCAGTGGGGCAGCTGGGGCTCGGAGATGAGCGAACGCCATGTCGAACAGGCGGGGCTGGATGCCACCAATCCCATGATCGCCCGCGCGGTCGCCATGGCCATGCGGCTTCTGAACCATCCGCGCCACCTGTCCCAGCACGTCGGCGGCTTCATCCTGACCCAGGACCGGCTGGACGAGATGGTCCCCATCGGTAACGCCGCCATGCCGGACCGCACCTTCATCGAATGGGACAAGGACGACATCGACGAGTTGCGCCTGATGAAGGTCGATGTGCTGGCGCTGGGCATGCTGACCTGCATCCGAAAAGCGTTTGATCTGATGCGCGACCACAGCGGGGTGGACCACGACCTGGCCTCGGTCCCGCAGGATGATCCGGCCGTCTACGACATGCTGTGCCAGGGGGATTCCATCGGCGTGTTCCAGGTCGAGAGCCGGGCCCAGATCAACATGTTGCCCCGCCTGAAGCCGCGCAGGCTCTACGATCTGGTGATCCAGGTCGCCATCGTCCGGCCCGGCCCGATCCAGGGCGACATGGTCCATCCGTATCTGCGACGCCGCAACGGTCTGGAGCAGCCGGACTATTCCCACCCGGGGCCGGACTATCCGCAGGATGAATTGAAGGTCGTCCTGAAAAAGACCCTGGGCGTGCCGCTTTTTCAGGAACAGGCGATGAAGGTTGCCATGGTCGCGGCCGAGTTCACCGACAAGGAGGCCAACGGGCTGCGCAAGGCCATGGGCACCTTCCGGGGCGACGGCACCCTGCACACCTATGAGAACCGGATGGTCGGTCGGATGATCGAGCGGGGTTACGACCCTGCGTTCGCCCAGCGCTGCTTCGATCAGATCAAGGGCTTCGGCTCCTATGGCTTTCCCGAAAGCCACGCCGCGTCATTCGCCCTGCTGGTCTACATCTCGTCCTGGATCAAGCATCACCATCCGGCCGCCTTTGCCTGCGCCCTGCTGAACAGCCAGCCGATGGGTTTCTATGCCCCCGCCCAAATCGTGCGCGACGCCCAGCAGCACGGCGTCGAGACGCTGCCTATCGACGTCTCGCACAGCGACTGGAACAATGGCCTGGAAGGGCCGGCCGACCATCTGGCCCTGCGTCTTGGCTTTCGCCAGATCGACGGCTTTCGCGAGGACTGGGCGACGGCCCTGGTCGCGACAAGGGACCCCGCCATCCCCGATCTGGAGACCCTGGCCCGGCGCGCGGGCCTGCCGGGCACCGCGATTCGCAAGCTGGCCGACGCCGACGCCTTCCGGTCGATGAGCATGGATCGGCGAGAGGCGCTGTGGGCGGCGCGTCGGCTGCCCGACGACGATGCCCTGCCCCTGTTCGCCGCCGCCGAGGCGCGAGGGCGCGGGGCCCGCGAACTGGGCGTCGAGCCCGACGCCCGGCTGCCTTCGATGCGGCTGGGCGAGCATGTCGCGGCCGACTACCAGACCTTCCGCCTGTCGCTTAAGGCCCACCCCATGGCCATTCTGCGTACCGTTTTCGCAGCAGAACGGATCGTGACATGCGCCGCCACCCTGGACAGACGCGGCGGGTCGATCGTGCGGGTCGCGGGCGTCGTTCTGGTGCGTCAGCGACCGGGCAAGGGCAACGCCATCTTCGTGACGCTTGAGGACGAGACCGGCGTCACCAACGTCGTCCTGTGGGCCCGGATGTTCGAACAGTTCCGCCGCGAGGTCATGGGATCGCGCCTGATGGAGGTCGAGGGGGTGCTGGAGAAAAGCCCCGAGGGGGTGGTTCACGTCGTGGCCCGGCGCGTCATCGACCGGTCCGCCGAACTGGCCCGCCTGTCCGAGGATCACGCGGTGGACATCCAGCTGTCGCGCGCCGACGAGATCGTCCGCCCCCAGCCGCCACGTCATCCCACGGGACGGCATCCGCGTGACGTGCGCGTCCTGCCCGCCTCGCGCGACTTTCATTGAGTGGTCGCCCTGACCGGCGAGGGCCGGTATTCTGACGCATGACCCAACACAAGCCGACGCCTCTCGCCGCCCTGCGCCTGCATCCCGACGACGACGTCGCCGTCTGCGTCCGCGCGCTTGAGATCGGCGAAATGGTGCTGAACGACGTGGTCGTCCGCGAATCGGTCCCGGCTGGACACAAGGTCGCCCTACGCGACCTGCCCTCCGGCAGCCCGTTGCGGAAATACGGTCAGGTCATCGGCGCCAGCACGAAAGCGGTGAGGACCGGTGACTGGGTCCACGTCCACAATCTCGGCATGGGCGACGTCACGACACGGGTCGCGTTGGCCGATACGATGCCCCGGCCCGCCACGACGCACCGGGGCCACACGTTTCAGGGCTACCTCCGCGCCGACGGCCGGGTCGGCACCCGCAACTATCTGGCCGTCGTCACCTCGGTGAACTGTTCGGCCATGGTCGCCAAGCGGATCGCGCGCGAGGTCGAGGCGCGGCTGGGCGACGGCTATCCCAACATCGACGGCGTGGTGGCGGTGACCCATGGCTCGGGCTGCGCGATGGAGTCCTCGGGCGAGGCCATGGATGTGCTCCGTCGCACCCTGGCGGGTTATGCGCGACATCCTAATGTCGCAGGCGTGCTGATGCTGGGCCTGGGGTGCGAGACCAACCAGCTGTCCGGTCTGGCGGATGCCGAAGGGCTGGCATCCGGCGACGCCCTGTCGGCCATGACCATCCAGGGCGAGGGCGGCACCTCGGCCACCATCGCGGCGGGCATCGAGCGAATGATGGCGATGGCATCGGCGGCCAATGCGCTGACACGCACGCCTCAGCCCCTGTCTGGTCTGGTCGTCGGTCTTCAGTGCGGAGGATCGGACGGCTACTCCGGCGTGACGGCCAACCCCGCACTGGGCCACGCCGTAGACTTGCTGGTCGCCCAAGGTGGCTCAGCGATCCTGAGCGAAACGCCGGAAATCTACGGGGCCGAGCATCTGCTGACACGCCGCGCCGCCGCCCCGTCCGTGACCGAGCGACTGATGGGGCGCATCGGCTGGTGGGAACGTCATGTCGCCGCGACCGGCGGATCGATGGACAACAACCCCTCGGCCGGGAACAAGGCGGGCGGGTTGACGACCATCCTGGAGAAATCTTTGGGCGCGGTCGCCAAGGCGGGTTCATCACCGTTGAACGCCGTCTACGGCTACGCGGAGCCGGTGGCCGCGTCCGGCCTCGTCTTCATGGACACGCCCGGATATGACCCGGTGTCGGCGACGGGCCAGATCGCGGGCGGAGCCAATCTGATCTGCTTCACGACCGGTCGAGGATCTGTGTTCGGCGCCAAGCCCGCGCCCAGCCTGAAGCTGGCGACCAATACGGCCATGTACAGGCGGATGGCCGACGACATGGATCTGGACTGCGGGGAAATCCTATCGGCGGGCGTATCGATCCCCGAGATGGGCGAGCGGATCTTCGAGCTGATGATCCGGACCGCATCGGGCCACCCCTCCCGCAGCGAGGCCTTAGGCTTCGGAGAGGACGAGATTCAACCGTGGCGGATCGGCGCCGTCATGTGATGGCGAAATTGCGGCTTGCCCCTGCCCGTTCCGCGCCACTAGTCTGATTTCGATCCGGACCGTCCGGACGACGGGAGTGGCATGATCTTCAACCTGCTTTTTGGAGTTGTTCTGGCGGTGGTCATCGGCGCGCCGCAGGCTGCCCAGACGCCACCGATCTTCCATCCGGGCGCGCCGGGTGCCCCGTCACGCACCATAACAGCAGACCAAGCGGTCGAACTCAGCCGCACCAGTTTCACCCCCGGCGACGTCCAATTCCTGCAGCACATGTTGGTCCACCACGCCCAGGCGGTCGAGATGGTCGAACTGCTGCAGGCGCAAGGGTCCAGCCCCCAGGTCAAGCTGCTGGGGCAGCGCATCGCCCTGAGCCAGCAGGCCGAGATGGACCTGATGCGCAACTGGTTGACCGATCGCGGCCAGTCCCTGGAGATGGCCGGCATGCATGCGGGCCACACCATGGACGGCATGAATCATTCGACCGGCATGAACCACGCCATGCCCATGACGGCCCCCGGCGATACGGCGCTGATGCTTGGAATGTTGACGCCCAATCAGATGCAGACGCTGGCCGCCGCCCAGGGGCCCGCGTTCGACCGGCTATTCCTGCAGGGCATGATCCAGCACCACCAGGGCGCGCTCGACATGGTCCAGGCCCTGATGACCCAGCCCGATGCCGCCCAGGACCCACTGTTGTCGGACTTCACCAACTCGGTCGTCGCGGACCAGTCGTCCGAGATCCTGCGCATGCAGTCCATTCTGTCTGAACTCTGAAACCCGAACCCGAAGGAACGGCCATGACCCTGCGTAGCCCCCTGCTTTCCTCCGTCGCCGCGCTTGCCCTGTTCCTGACGGCGGCACCGGCCATGGCCCAGATCCAGCCGCTGGTGCCTGACGCCCGCACGACGCTGTCGCCCGGTCTGCGCGATGCCGGTGAAGCAGCGTCTGGTCTCGAGCTTGAACACGCGGTAGCCCCTCCGCCCGGGTTCTTCGACCCGGAAGCCCTGTTCTCCCCCGCACCCCGCCCTGCGCCCGGGACGACGCCCCCGGCAAACGACGGACCTCCCGCCAAGCCGCGCTTCAGTCCTCTGGCGCTGTCCAACAGTGACATGGCCATGTCGAACGGGCGGCTGTTCGTCGGCAACTTCAACGGCTTCAATGCCTATGACGTGACGGGCGAAGGCGATCCGAAGCTGATCCTGTCGGTCGTCTGCCCGGGCGGTCAGGGCGACCTGTCGATCCACGGCAACCTGCTGTTTATGTCGGTTGAGCAGAACCGCGCCCGCCTGGACTGCGGCACCGCGGACGCCGAAGGCGACGTCAACGCCGAACGCTTCCGCGGGATCCGCATCTTCGACATCAGCGACATCTCCAATCCACGCCAGATCGCCGCCGTCCAGACCTGCCGGGGTTCGCACACCCATACCCAGGTCCCGGACCCGCGCGACCGCAACGTGCTCTACATCTATAACTCCGGCACCGCCGGTGTGCGCCCCACGGCGGAGCTGGCCTCCTGTAGCGCCGGAGACCCCAGCGCCAATGCCGATACGGCCCTGTTTTCGATCGACGTGATCAGGGTGCCGCTGGACCACCCGGAAGACGCCGCGATCGTGAACCGGCCCCGCATCTTCGCCGATCGCACCACCGGTGCCATCGCGGGCCTGTGGGGCGGCGGTGCATCGGGCGTTGCCAGCCAGCGGACGGCCCAGACCGACCAGTGCCACGACATCACCGTCTATCCAGCCATCAACCGCGCGGCCGGAGCCTGCAGCGGCAACGGCATCCTGCTGGATATTTCAGATCCTCAGAACCCCAAGCGAATCTCGGAGATGTTCGATCCGGACATGGCCTACTGGCACTCGGCGACCTTCAACAACGCCGGTGACAAGGTCGTATTCACCGACGAATGGAGCGGCGGCATAGGCGCGCGCTGCACCGCCGATTCGCCCTCCAACTGGGGCGCCGACCTCGTCTCGACGATCGAGAACGACACGCTGAAGGGTCAGACCTTCCACAAGCTGCCCGCCCCCCAAGGCGCGACCGAGAACTGCGTCGCGCACAACGGTTCCTTGATCCCGGTGCCCGGCCGCGACCTGATGGTCCAGGCCTGGTATCAGGGCGGCATCTCCATCATGGACTTCACCGACGCGCAGAAGCCCATCGAGATCGCCTATTTCGACCGCGGCCCGATCGAGGCCGAGCGCCTGGTCGTCGGCGGTGACTGGTCGGCCTACTGGATGAACGGCCGCATCTACGCCAGCGAGATCGCGCGGGGTCTGGACGTGCTCAAGCTGGTCCCCAGCGAATATCTGTCCGCCGCCGAGATCGCAGCTGCCGAGGCCGTTCGCGACGACGTCATCAACCCGCAGACCCAGGAAAAGGTCGAGTGGGCCGACAGCCCCGACGTCGCCACCGCCTACCTCGATCAGATCGCGCGTGTGCCGGTCGCGGCACCGGTGACGATCGACAGCTCGATCAAGGATCTGCTCGCCAATCCGCAGGGTCGAGCCATCCTGGATAAACACATTCCGCCCCTTTCATCGGCGCCCTTCCTGCCCCAGATCGAGGCGATGACGCTGGCTCAGGTCGTTCCGCTCTCGGAAGGACAGATCACGCCCGAGATGATGGTTGCGATCGAGGCGGACCTGAAAGCCACTTCGGCAACCGACATTACGGCGCTTCTGGCCCGGGCCAGAGCGTCGGTCGATGACTGGCGTGCGGGCCGGCGCGCGGACCGCAACGCCTTAACGGAACTGGCCACGAGCCTGACCTCAGCGGCGGAGACGGCCGACGGCGCGACCAAGGCGCGGATGCTGGCGCTGGTCGGCATCTACCAGCGCCGCGCGGGCTGAACCTGGCTGTCCCGCGACCGACCACGGTCGCGGGACAGACTCAGTCGCGGATCATGTGCGGGACAAAGCGCGAGCGGTTGCTGGTGATCCGGCCGGCATCCTCGCGCAGACCGATCCCGGCTGGCTGATCGCCGACGACCCAGCTGCCGACGATGACGTGCCGACCGTCGAACAAAGGCGCTTCGTGCACCGCCTGCAGGATGGCACGGCCAGCATAGCCGCCGTCCAGACCGCGCTCGGTGCGCCCCGGCTCGACGATGTCGATGTTGGCTCCCTCGCGCGAGAACAGGGGTTTTCTTACATGCGCCGATGACAGGGCCGAGGCCTTCGGGTCGTCTTCGAAATAGGCTTCCAGCAGGCTGGGATGGCCCGCGTGGCGCTCCCACAGCAGCGGCAGGATGCCCTTGTTGGACAGTATCGATTTCCACGCCGGCTCCAGCACCGTGATCTCCGCCGTCGGCAGGGGCTCGGCATAGTCGTCGCGCAGCATCTGTTCCCACGGATACAGTTTGAACATGGCCTGGATCAGCCAGTTCTGCTCGTCCACGAACCGGCCGTCGGCGTTCAGCCCGATGTCCCCGATGGCCACGAATTTCGGATCCAGCCCGGCCTGGCGGGCCAGATCCTCCAGGAACCGCACGGTCTGGCGGTCCTCGACGAAGTCGGGATCCGAGGCGAAATGCACGAAGCCGCCCATTGGGAAGATGGCGCGGAACCGGGCGATCAGCGCTTCGTGCAGGCTGTTGAACTGGTCGGTGCCCGCAGGGATCGACCCGTCCGCCATCCGCTCCTCCAGCCACAGCCACTGGAACACGGCGCTCTCGTATACCGAGGTGGGGGTGTCGGCGTTGTATTCGTAGAGTCTGGCCGGTCCCCGCCCGTCGAAGGCGAAGTCGAACCGGCCATACAGCGACGGATCGCCCCGCTTCCAGCTGTCGGCGACATAGTCCCGCAGGGCTTCCGGGATTTCCAGAAGACCCATCAGACGCTCTGACTTCACCGTCTCGTCGACGAGGTCCAGGCACATCTGGTGCAGTTCGGCGGTCGGGGCCTCGATGCCGTCCTCGATCTCGGCGAGAGAGAACTCGTAGGCCGTGGCGTCGTCCCAGTAGGCCTCACCCGAGTCGTGGTGCCAGGTGAAGCCCAGCCCCTCGGCCCTGGCTTGCCAGTCGGGACGTTCGGGAAGGGTGATGCGTTGCATGGTAGCGAGCCGTCAGCCCGGCTCTTTCTCGCCTGGCGTCGACTGTCCGATACGCGGCGTCACGACCGTGACCTCGGCCTGGGTCAAGCGCGCCAGAACGTCATCGGCCGACGAATGCCCAGGCAGGATGCCCGCTTCCTTCAGCTTGGCGTCCAGATCGGCGCCCGTGCGCTTGTCCTCGAACTCCTGGCCGACGCGCAGACGCTCTTCCTGAACGGCCTGGCGCTGCTTGATGCGCTGCAGGCTGTCAGCGGCCGAGCCGATGCGCGACTGGGCACCGGCGGATTGCAGGGCGACAGAGGTCTGGGCCCGCTGCACCGATTCATTGACCTTCACGATGTCGATCTCGCGCCGCAGGGTCTCGATCTTCTGGTCCGTCGAGGCGATGGCGGTGCGCAGGCGCGCCTCGGCCTGTTTCATGTTCTCGATCACCGGCTCGCGCGTGGCGATCTCGGATTCCAGCTCAGCGATACGACCGGCGACCTCGCGCGCCAGATCGGTCTTGCCCTGCCCCAGGGCGGCGCGGGTCGAGCTTTCGTATTTGATGATCTGATCCCGGAACGAGGCCATCTCGCTTTCGGCCATCCGGCGACGCGCGACCAGACCGGCCAGATCGTCGCGAGCCTTGCCTTGAGAGGTGTCGGCGTCACGGATTTCCTGGTCGAGGATTTTCAGGGCGTTCTGATCGACGACGGATTGAGCCGCGTCATGGGCGGTGCCGCGGAACAGGGCGGAGAGTTTCGAGAGCATGGACATGAGGGATCTCCGGTTCAGGCGGCGAAGGTTTCGCGCAGGGACGTGGCGTCGATGGCGTTCTCGGCCAAGGTGCGCAGTTCGATCACGATGGTCTGAAGCGTGGTCTTGGACGAGAGTTCGCCGATCAGCTCATAGACGTCCTGATTGTCGACGGTGGTGATGGCGAAGCTGGACAGGGGCACGACGCGCTGGGCCTTCAGCAGGAATTCGTTGAACCGGGCGGTGTCCGCCTGCTCCGCCACGGGCCACAGCAGAACCGAGACCACGATCTGGGCACCGCCCACCGACAGATAGATCGGCAGGTCACCGAACTCGTGCATCGTGACCAGCAGGACCGGATCGGCCCCCTCGAGCACCCTGGCGGTCATTTCGCCCTCGCGGACCAAGGATGAGTCTTCCAGGGCCGCCTTGATGGTCGGCACGGTCCAGGCGGTTTCGATGACGGCGTCCATGTGAGGATCGGCTCCGGTTGAGGATAGTGAGGTGGGGCGCCGGCGGCGCGGTGCAAGCGCGGGACCCCGCGTCGAGTCCGTGACGATCGCATGCACGGCGGCGCGTACGTCGTCCTTGCAGCCCTGCGGCACCCAGAACTCCAGCTTGATCATGCCTGCGTCGCGACGCGCCTGTCGCCACGCGCGGATACGATCCGTGCCGGACGAAGACCCAGGACTGTTGACGACATCGATCATGTTGCATGTAACGCGTAACATGAACACTTGACGTTCGACAAGCGGAATGCGAATTTCGGTCGTGGCCGCGATCGATGCGGCGTAAAGACCGGTCCATGTTCAAGCGCTTGTTCGGCGGACAGCCTGCTCCGGAACCCACCAATCGGCTGGCGGTGGTGCGCAACATCACCGTGGGTCGGACCGTATCGCTCGATCCGCTGGCCTGGCGCCGACTACAGCCAGAGACGGTCTTCAACCTCGACACCGATGCGCTGGAGATCACAGCGCAAGGGTCCATCGCGCTCGACAGCGGCCAGCACGTCCATCGCTTCTACACAGACGACCACGTGATGCTGCAGGCCATGAGCGACGACGCCTCGGGGGCCGAGGCCTATGACTTCAGCCTGTTCATCCCCTGGACCAGCGCCTATCCGCCCGGCGCGCGCGAGCGTCGCCTGTGGACCGACCGGCTGAGCGAGCCGGTGTTCGATGGGACGCCGGAGGAGCTGCCCTCCTATCCCCGCTTCTGGTTTTCCGAGAGCGACGCGCGCCAGCCGCCCGTGACCCTGTGGGAGACGATCTGGGACAGCCGAACCGCGACCGTTCCCTATGCCCGCATCTTCCAGACCTGCATGCTGTATGCGCGCGATCTGGCGGGCGGGCGCGAACTGATGCTGGCGCTGGAGATGGAGCCCGAGAAGGCCTCCGGAAAATCGGCCGACATCAGTCATGAGGTCATGGTCGGCATCCCCCTCGAAATGGCCGAATTCACCGCTTAGGAAAGAAAACGCATGTTCGACTGGTTCGCCTTCCAGACCGGGGCCACGGCCTTCCTCATCGCCTTCCTGGCGGCGGGCGTGTTCACCATCGCCTTCAAGCTGATCTACCAGTGGGTCACGCCCTATCGGGAGCGCGACCTGATCCGGGCGGGCAATCCCGCCGCCGCCATTGCGCTCGGTGGTGCCCTGATCGGTTATGTCCTGCCGCTGGCCTCAGCCCTGTCGCACACCGTCAGCCTGATGGAGTTCGCGGCCTGGGCCCTGCTGGCCGGGGTCATCCAGATCATGGCCTTCGTCGTCGTCAGCCGCCTGGCGTTTCGCAATCTGTCGGAGCGGATCGTGGCCGGAGAGATCGCGGCCTCCATCTATCTGGCGTCCATTTCCATCTGCGTCGGCTTGCTGAACGCCGCCTGCATGACGACGTGAGCGCGACCATGACCGACACCCCCATCCCCGAGACGAAACCCGCCGAAACCACCACCATGCGCCGCCTGAAGCGGTCGCGCACGCTGCAGGTCACCAGCCTGATGGCCACGGCCAGCTTCTCGCTGGCCGCCTGTGGCGCGCCCCAGGTCGCCCCGCCGCCGGAACCGGCCCTGGCCTACACCTCGCTGGACGAGTGCAAGGCCGCCAACGACATCTCCGACACCGAATGCGACGCCGGCTATGCCAATGCGACGGCCCAGGCCGAGCAGACGGCCCCACGCTATGCCACCCGGTCCGAATGCGAGGGGGCCTGGGGTCCGGACCAGTGTCGCCCGAATGGATCGGGCGGATCGTTCTTCACGCCTCTGGTGACCGGGTTCGTGATCGGACAGCTGCTGAACGGCGGCGGCTATCGCGGCGGCGGCCCGCTGTATCGCGACCGCGACGGCAACTATCAGAACGGCTACGGCGGCGGCTATCTGGGGCGCGACTATCGCACGGGGCGGCAGGTCGCGAACGGCCGCGACTATGGCACCGACGTCGCCCGTCAGGCGCCCAGCCGGGTGCAGAGCCGCACGACCGTCGTCTCGCGCGGCGGCTTTGGGGGCGGCGGGCGCGGCTTCGGGGGCTGAGCGTTCAGCAAAGCCATCAACCCCAGCCCATGTCATTGACATCGCTCTCGGCGGTGCACCATGACGGGCGGCCTTACCTTGGGGCTGAGCGGGATTGAACGATGCGCGTGACCATGATCGGCACCGGTTATGTGGGCCTGGTGTCTGGAGCCTGTTTCGCGGACTTCGGCCACACGGTCGTGTGCGTCGATAAAGATCCATCCAAGATCGAGCGCCTCAATAACGGCGAGATCCCGATCTTCGAGCCGGGACTGGACCAACTCGTCGCCGACAACGTCAGGGCCGGCCGTCTGTCTTTCACCGTCGACGGGTCCGAAGCCATCCGTGATGCGGAGATCGTGTTCATCGCCGTGGGCACCCCGACCCGGCGCGGCGACGGCCACGCCGACCTTTCCTACGTCTATGCCGCCGCCGAAGAGATCGCGGGCCTGATCCAGGACTTTACCGTCATCGTCACCAAATCGACCGTCCCGGTCGGCACGGGCGACGAGGTCGAGGCGATCATGCGCCGCGCCAATCCCGACGCCCAGTTCGCCGTCGTCTCCAACCCCGAGTTCCTGCGCGAGGGCGCGGCCATCGAGGACTTCAAGCGCCCCGACCGCGTCGTGATCGGCGTCGAGGACGAACGGGCCAAGGCGGTCATGGCCGAGCTGTACCGCCCGCTGAGCCTCAACGAGTTCCCGGTCGTCTACACCCAGCGCCGGACATCCGAGCTGATCAAATATGCCGGCAACGCCTTCCTGGCGATGAAGATCACCTTCATCAACGAGATCGCCGACCTGTGCGAAAAGGTCGGTGCCGACGTGCAGCAGGTCGCCAAGGGCATCGGTCTGGATGGCCGGATCGGCTCGAAATTCTTGAACCCCGGCCCCGGTTATGGCGGCTCGTGCTTTCCCAAGGACACGATCGCCCTGGTCCGCACGGCCCAGCAGTATGGCGCGCCGATCCGCCTGATCGAGACCACGGTCGAGGTCAACGATGCGCGCAAACTGGCCATGGCCGAGAAAATCCGCACCGCCATGGCCGGTCCGGGCGGCGATATCGCCGGCAAGACGGTCGGCGTGCTGGGCCTGACGTTCAAGCCGAACACCGACGACATGCGCGACAGCCCCAGCCTGGCCATCATTCCGGCCCTCCAGGCCATGGGTGCCACGGTCAAGGCGTTCGATCCCGAAGGCATGAAGGAGGCCCGCCACATGCTGGCCGGCACCACCTTCGTCAACGGCCCCTATGACGCCGCCGATGGGGCCGACGCCCTGGTCATCCTGACCGAATGGGACCAGTTCCGCGCCCTGGACCTGCGCCGCATCGCCGGGACGATGGCGAGGCCCCTGATGATCGACCTGCGCAACGTCTATCGCGCGCACGAGGTGGTGGCCGACGGCATGGAATATGTGGGGATCGGCAAGCCCTAGTCCCCTCCCCGCTCATCCCGGCGAAAGCCGGGATCCAGTGCTTCAAAACTTGCGGCCTCGCGGTTCGGCGACCAACTGGTTTTCGTCCTGCCAGACGATCAGTCCGGGATCGCGGGTCGTCAGCACATCGACGTGAACGCCGCACGCTTCAAGGGCCAGCTTCAGCCTGTGCATCTGACGAATATGATCGCTGGCCGCCGGTTTGAACCATGACAGGCCGGGCTGGCCGAAGCCCTTATGCCCACCTACTGAAAAAACCTTTGGAATAGCGAGATGGTCGTTGAACCACGATGCGATCGTTCGGGCCTCGACGATTGCCCAGCTGGGCGCATGTTCGCTCTCGACCGCTTCATCGATCGCCTTGAACAGCCCGAGGCGGCTGCGCTGCTTACCGACGGATCTAAAGCAGACGAACCGGACATAGGTTCGGGCCTGCGAGCTCACAGCGCCTTCACGATTCCCTCGACCATCTTCTTGGCGTCGGCGAACAGCATCATGGTGTTGTCGCGGAAGAACAGCTCGTTCTCGACCCCGGCATAGCCCGCCGCCATGCCGCGCTTGATGAACAGGACGGTGCCCGCCTTTTCGACGTCCAGGATCGGCATGCCATAGATGGCCGACGTCGGATCGGTCTTGGCGGCCGGGTTGGTGACGTCGTTGGCCCCGATGACGAAGGCGACGTCGGCGGTGGCGAACTCGGCATTGATGTCCTCCAGCTCGAACACCTCGTCATAGGGGACGTTGGCTTCGGCGAGCAGGACGTTCATGTGGCCGGGCATGCGGCCGGCGACGGGGTGGATGGCGTATTTCACCTCAACGCCCTCCTCTTTCAGCTTGTCGGCCATCTCGCGCAGGGCATGCTGGGCCTGGGCCACCGCCATGCCATAGCCGGGGACGATGATGACCTTCGACGCATTCTTCATGATGAAGGCGGCGTCGTCGGCCGAGCCCTGCTTGACCGGGCGGGTCTCGACGCGGGCCTCGCCAGCCGGCCCAGCGTCGCCGCCGAAGCCGCCCAGGATCACGCTGATGAAGCTGCGGTTCATCGCCTTGCACATGATGTAGGACAGGATCGCGCCCGACGACCCGACCAGGGCCCCGGTGATGATCAGGGCGATGTTCTCCAGCGTGAAGCCCAGCGCCGCCGCCGCCCAGCCGGAATAGCTGTTCAGCATCGACACCACGACCGGCATGTCGGCCCCGCCGATTGGGATGATCAGCGTCGCGCCCAGGATCAGGGCGATGGCGAATATGCCCCAGAACGCCCAGACCGCCGTGCCGCCAGACCCGATCAGCAGGCCGATCAGCAGCACCAGCGCCAAAGCGAGGCCGATATTGATCAGGTGCCGCGCCGGCAGGATGATCGGCGCGCCGCTCATGTTGCCGTTCAGCTTGGCGAAGGCGATGACCGACCCGGTGAAGGTGATAGCCCCGATGGCCACGCCCAGGGCCAGTTCGACGATCGACTGCACCTTGATGCCGCCCGCCCCGTCCGAGATCCCGAAGGCCTCCGGCGCATAGACCGCTCCCACCGCTACCAGACAGGCCGACATCCCGACCAGCGAGTGGAAGGCCGCGACCAGCTGGGGCATGTCGGTCATCTTGACCTTGGACGCGATGAAGGCCCCGCCCCCGCCGCCCACGATGACCCCGCCGGCCAGCAGGGCCAGGGTCACGGGATCCAGCGCGCCGGTGGTGCCCAGCGTCAGCAGGGTCACGCCCACGGCGATGGCCATGCCGACCATGCCGAAGGTATTGCCCTGACGGCTCGTCTCCGGGCTGGACAGCCCGCGCAAGGACAGGATGAACAGGACGCCCGCCGCCAGATAGGCAAGGGCCGCGATCGATGCGTTCATTCCATTCCCCTCAAAGTCTTTCCGTCACGCCCTGCGCCGTCCGCGCCAGCCGCCAAAGGGCGGCGGCGATGAACAGCGGGCCCAGCAGCACCATGGCCCAGTCCCATGCCATCATCGGCCGATCCTGCACCACGATCCGGGTCAGGATGCCCGAGAACAGCATGACCACGCCGCAGTCGCGCCAGCGCAGCTTCTGGATCGCGTTCTTCTCGCCCAGCCAGCTCCACAGCCACATGGCCAGACCCAGGCCCGTGGCGATCCACGAGGCAGTCCAGGCGATGGAGCCGGGCGACAGGTTGAAGACGTCGTGGATCACGTCGCCTTGACCTCGACCTTGGCCGGGCGTTCCTTCTTCTTGTACATGGCCAGCATCCGCCGGGTGACCATGAAGCCGCCGAAGATGTTGACGCTGGCCAGGGTCACGGCCACCACGCCCGCCCCCTTGGCGATCCAGGCGTTCGGCCCGGCGACATCGCCCGATACGGCCGCCGCCGCGATCAGGCCGCCGACGATGATGACGCTGGAGATCGCATTGGTCACGGCCATCAGCGGCGTGTGCAGGGCCGGCGTCACCGACCAGACGACATAGTAGCCGACGAAGATCGCCAGCACGAAGATGGCCAGGCGAAAGACGGTGGGATCGACGTGTTCCATCAGGCTGCTCCCTTAAGGCCTTCGTGCACAACTGAACCGGAGTGCGTCACCACCGACGCCTTCAGGATCTCGTCCTCGAGATCGAGCGACAGCGCGCCGTCCTTGATCAGCAGCCCGGTGAAGGCCACGAGGTTCTTGGCGTAAAGGCTCGACGCATCAGACGCGATCCGGCCCGGCAGGTTGGTGTAGCCGACGATGCTGACGCCGTTCGCCGTCGTCACGACCTCGCCCGGTTTCGACCCCGCGACATTGCCGCCCGCCTCGACGGCCAGGTCGATCAGCACGCTGCCCGGCTTCATCGACGCGACCTGTTCCGCGCTGACCAGGACCGGCGCGGCGCGGCCGGGGATGAGCGCGGTGGTGATGACGATGTCCTGCTTCTTGATGTGTTCGCCGGTCAGGGCCGCCTGTTTGGCCTGATATTCAGGCGACATCGGCTTGGCATAGCCCCCGGCCGTCTGGGCGTTCTTGAACTCCTCGTCCTCGACCGCGAGGAATTTGGCGCCCAGGCTCTCGACCTGTTCCTTGGTCGCCGGGCGCACGTCGGTGGCCGTGACCACCGCGCCCAGACGCCGGGCCGTGGCGATGGCCTGCAGACCCGCGACGCCGACGCCCATGATGAAGACCTTGGCCGGGGCGACCGTGCCCGCCGCCGTCATCATCATCGGGAACCCCTTGCCATAGGCGTAGGCCCCCTCGATCACGGCGCGATATCCGGCCAGGTTCGCCTGGGACGACAGGGCGTCCATGACCTGGGCGCGGGTGATCCGGGGCACGAACTCCATGGCGAAGGCCGTGACATTGGCCCCGGCCATGGCCGCGACGGTGTCCTTTTCCCGATAGGCGTCCAGCATGGCGACGACCACCGCGCCGGGCTTCATGGCGCTGACTTCCTGCGCCGTCGGTCCGCGCACCTTCAGGACCAGATCGGCGCCCTCCAGCACGGCTCGCGTGTCCGGCTTCACCGAGGCACCAGCGTCGGTGTATTCGCTGTCGGGAATGGCGGCCCCCAGGCCGGTGCCGGCCTCGACCGTCACGGATGCACCGAGCGCGATCAGTTTCTTGACGGTCTCGGGCGTGACGGCGCAGCGCGTCTCGCCCTCACGGCGTTCCCGGGTCACGGCGATGGCAACGGCCAAGCGAATCTCCCCATCCGAAGCGGATGGATCGACGTTAGGCGTTGCAGGGCGATGCCGTCAAAGGCGAACGCTACGGCGTACATGCTCAAGCCGCGAGCGACCTGTGACGCGCGATTGCGCCCTCGCTTAGTGCGAGGCGGCTTTTCCGCCTTTCAGGAAGAAGAAGCCGGCCGCGCCCACGACCACGGCGGCGATCAGGCCACCGACGATGCTGCCGCCCGGCTGAAAGGCCAGGGTCAGGAACAGCAGGATGCAGGCGATGATCAACGAACCCCACTTGGCCAGCACCTGGAACAGTTCCCAGGTCTGGGTCTGTTCCTCTACCGTCATCGTGCCGTGGATATAGGCTTGGGCGTCGTGGTCGGCCGCGTCGTTCGGCGTGTCGTGGTGGTGTTCGGCCATGGGAGGGGTCCGGTCGTGAAATGCGATTTGGCGGGACTTATAGCGATAGAGAGCGTCGGCTCAAGCCGCGATCAGCCCAGAGCCTCGAACTGATCGACCATCCATTCCAGCCGCCGGGTACCGATAGTCCAGAAGGCGGGGTCGCGCGGGTTCAGGCCGAACGGCTCCAGAGCCTCGACGTAGGTCCTGGTCCCGCCGGCGGCCAGTAGTTCGCGATATAGGGGCGCGAACCCGTCCGGGTCCTTTCGCCGTGTCTCCATCAGGGCCGCGACCAGCAGATCGCCGAAGGCATAGGCATAGACGTAGAAGGGCGAGTGGACGAAGTGGCTGACATAGCTCCACCAGGTCTCATAGCCGGGGTTCAGCGTCACAGCCGGACCCAGGGACGCACCCATCTCCTCCAGGAACAGTTCGCCTAGGCGGTCGGCCGAAACCTCGCCCTTGGCCCGCTCGTCATGGAACCGGGTCTCGAACCGATGGAAGGCGATCTGGCGCACCACGGTGTTCAGTCCGTCCTCGATCCGCCCGGCCAGCAGGCCGCGCTGTTCCGACTTCGGTGCGGTGGCCAATAGGCGGTCGAAGGTCAGCCCCTCGGCGAAGATCGAGGCGGTTTCGGCCAGGGTCAGCGGCGTATCGGCCAGCAGCGTGCCCTTCTCGGCCGCCAGCGTCTGGTGTACGCCGTGGCCGAGTTCGTGGGCTAGGGTCAGAACGTCGCGCCGTTCGCCCATCCAGTTCAGGAAGACATACGGGTGACGGTCGGCCGTCACCGGGTGGGCGTAGGCGCCGGATTGCTTGCCGGCCCGCGCCCGGCCGTCGATCCACGGCTGGTCGAAGAAGCGGCTGGCGCGGTCTGAGAATTCGGACCCAAGATCACCGAAGCTCTCCAGCACCAGCTCACGGCCCTGTTTCCAGTCGAACCCACGGGGCGCCGAGGTCTCCAGCGGGGCGTTACGATCCCACTGGTCCAGCTTCGTCTTGCCCAGCGCCCTGGCCTTCAAGGCATAGTAGCGGTGCGACAGTTTCGGATAGGCGTCCGCGACCGCGTCGGCCATGGCGTCCACGGATTCGCCGTCGACCTCGTTGGCCAGGTGGCGACTGTCGGCGGGCCGTTTGAAGCCGCGCCAGCGGTCCTCCATCGCCTTGTCGGCGGCGACGGTGTTCAGCACCAGCGCCAGCGTCGAGGTCCGCGCGGCCAGCGCCGTGTTCAGCCCCTCGGCCGCGCTGCGACGCTTCGCCTCCTTCGGATCGGACAGCTGGTTCAGCGCCTCCGACAGGGTCAGGCTGTCCTTGCCGCTCTCGACCCGCAGCGCCGCCAGGGTCTCGTCGAACAGTCGCGGCCACTGGGCCGCGATGGGCATGCGCTCGGCGATGAAGGTTTCCAGCTCGCTGGACAGTTCGTGCGGCTTCATCGCCCGGACCCGGCGCAACCAAGGTCGCCATTTCGCTGCGTCGGGATCGGCCGCGAGCGCCGCCTCGATCTCGGCCTCGTCCAGCTGGTTGATCTCCAGCGTCAGCCAGACCGTCGGCGTGGCGATGGTGGTGATCTTCTCGCGCAGATCGGCCTCGAACCCTTGCGCGCCAGCATCGTCGCGCGCCGTCGAGGCGGCGAGGAAGGCATAGGCCCCGAGAGATCCGAGACGCTCGCTGGCCTGCTCGTAGAGGCGGATGGCTCCATCCAGAGTCGCGCCCAGCACTTTTGCGTCGGACCGCGCGGCGATGAACCGACCCTGAAGCGCGTTCAACTCCGATACCGCGAGCCGCGCCGCCTCCAGGTCGGTGGTGATCCTGGTGTCCGTGCGAGACCGATACAGGTCGGACAGATCCCACAGGGGCGGCTCGGCGGGACTGGAATGGGGCGGGGCTTTGAAGGGGGCGTTCATGCCCCTCGTTGTGGGGTCGTCGGCCGCGCGGCGCAACGTCCGAAACCCGCCAGACGCCTGTGACCGATGGCTTCATATCGGTGGTCACACGGAGACGACGCCATGACCTATCGCATCGAGGCCCTGCCCCTGACGCCGTTCCGTGCGCTTTTCACGCTGGACGACGATGCGTTGATTGCCATCGGCGCCCGTCGGATGATCGCGGATGCGCCGCACAGCGCCCCATGCCGCGTCAGCCTGATCGACGCCGAGCCGGGCGAGGCGTTGATCCTGGTCCACCATGTGCATCTGCCGGACGAGACCTCGCCCTATCGCCAGGGTGGCCCGGTCTTTGTGCGGGAGGCCGCCAGGCAGGCCGCCCCGCTGGTGGACGCGGTCCCCGAACAGCTGTCGCGCCGCCTGCTGTCGGCCCGTGCGTTCGATGCCGATGCCATCATGCTGGACGCCGACCTCGTCGAAGGAACCGATCTGGACGCGCGGCTGCATCACTGGTTCGCCGACCCCGCCGTGGATCAGGTCCAGATTCATACGGCGCGGCGCGGATGCTATCTGGCCCGGGCCGTCCGTCAGGAACCATCGCTTCCCTAGCCGCACCGCTTCGGGTCAGATGCGCCTCAAACGGGGCTGACCATGACGATCGAAGCGATGACCACGACCGGGGCGGGGCGGGACGATCTGGGCCACGCGGGCGACCGGCGCGCTACCGGTCTGGCCCGTCTGGCGATCGGACTGGCGCAGGGCATCCTGCTGTATCTGCTGGTGCGGGCAGCCGAAGGCGGCGACGCGAGCTGGTCGCAACGGCATCCCGAACTGTTCACGCCGGCCCTGCTGGTCGTGCTTTTCCTGCCGGCGGTGCTGCTGGCGGGTGTCGGCAAGCTGAGGCTGGTCGTCTATGGCGTCTGGAGCCTGGTGGCGGGAATCGCCCTGGCCCTGCTGGCCTGGCACGACATCGCGCGGCAAACGGCGGGAGAGGGGTTGCAGGCGACCTTTCCGCTGTTCGCATTCGGAGCTGCAGCGCTGTTCATCGCCCACCATCTGGTCGTGCCGGCGGATCGCGAACGTCGCCCGATCGCCGGCTATCCGGCCTATTTCGACGCGGCCTGGATGGCGGGTGTGCAGCTGGTCCTGTCGATCGGGTTCGCGGGGGCGTTCTGGCTGCTGCTGTTCCTGGGTGCCGCCCTGTTCAACATCATCGGCCTGAGCTTCCTGGGTGACCTGCTGGAGAAGGCCTGGTTCTCCCTGCCCCTGACGGGCCTCGCCTTCGCGACGGCGGTTCAGCTGACGGACGTGCGCGACGGGTTGATCCGCGGCGTGCGCACTGTCGCCCTGATGCTGCTGTCCTGGCTGCTGCTGGTTCTGACCGTGCTCGTCGGAGGCTTCCTGGCCGCCTTGCCGTTCACCGGGCTCGACGGCCTGTGGCAGACCGGCAGCGCGACGGCCCTGGTCCTCGCTGCGGCGGGCTTTCTGGTCGTCCTGATCAACGCCGCCTATCAGGACGGCCGAGACGACAACCTGCCGCCCGCCGCGCTCCGGATCGCCGTCCGCGTCGCCTCGGTTCTGCTGACCCCCCTGATCCTGATCGCCTTCTGGGGGCTTAGCCTGCGGATCGGTCAGCATGGCCTGACGCCCGACCGGATCATCGCCATCGCCTGCACGGTCGTCGGCGCGGCCTATGCGGGGGGATACGGCTATGCCGCCCTGCGCACCTTCTGGTCGAAGGGCGACTGGATGCAGCCGCTGGAGCGCACGAACATCGGTGCCGCAGTGATGGTCGTGCTGACGATCCTGGCGCTGTTCACGCCGATCGCCGACCCGTCGCGCCTGTCGGTCACAGATCAGGTCGCCCGACTGAAGGCCGACAAGGTCTCACCCGAAGCCTTCGACTACGCCTTCCTGTGGAACGACAGCGGCAAGGCCGGGCGCGCGGCCCTTGCCAGGCTCGCCGCTTCGGACAATCCCGCCATCGCCGATCGCGCCAGGGCGGCGCAGACCGAAGCCGTCACACCCGAAACGACGACCGACACCGACTTCAAACCCGTCGTCGCCACGCTTGCGAATTCGCCCGCCCTGCCCGAGGCTTTCTTGCAGATCGTCGGCGGCCCCGACGAACCAAGGGCGACCTGCCGTGCCGACGGCGATTGCCTTGCGGTCACCGGCCCCGCGATCGGCTTTCCCGAGGGCGACATTCTAATGGCCCAAGCCGACGGCATCACGCTGTTCAGCGAGGACGCCGAATACGGTACCTTCTGGCTGCAGGGCAGGTTCACGCCCGTGGTGTGCCAGGGCCAGGCCCCTGTCGATCCCCGGGACCTGTTGCGTCAAGGCAAACTCAGGGCAGGAGCGAACCATCGCCCGGCGCTGGATACCGGCAGCGGCGTGCCTGCGGATCTCGTCGTTCTCGAACCGCCCAAGTGTTGAGCTGTTAACCGCCCGCACACCACGCCCCCAAACCCGATCTTCACCGCAACCTGCCTAAAACCGTCCCGAAACGAGCCAGTCGCGCTTGCCTGTGCGACGGCCGATCCGGCGATGAGGGTGCCCAATGGCAAAGACCGTTCTGGTGGTCGACGACGATCCGACCCAGCGCCGCCTCGTTCAGGCGGTTCTGGATCGTGAAGGCTATATCGTCGCCCATGCCGAGAGCGGCGGCGAGGCCATCGATCGCCTGACCAAGGGCGGCGGTGCCGACGTCGTGCTGCTGGATCTGGTCATGCCTGGCATGAGCGGGATGGAGGCGCTGGCCGAGATCCGCACCGCCGGTGTCACCACCCCCGTCATCGTCCTGACCGCGAACGGCGGCATCGAGACCGTGGTCAAGGCCATGCAGGCCGGTGCCCAGGACTTCTTCATCAAGCCCGCCAGCCCCGAACGCATCCTGGTCGGCATCCGCAACGCCCTCCAGCTGACGCAGCTGACCGCCGAGGTCGGCCGGCTGAAGAAGCATGTCGCCGGCCGCGTCACCTTCGCCGATCTGGTCGGCGACAGTCGCCCGATGCAGATGGTCAAACAGCTCGGTGCCCGCGCCGCCAAATCGTCCATCCCCGTCCTGATCACCGGCGAGAGCGGCGTCGGCAAGGAAGTCATCGCCCGCGCCCTGCACGGTGCCTCCGACCGCGCCGGCAAGCCGTTCGTGGCCGTCAACTGCGGTGCCCTGCCCGCCAATCTGGTCGAGTCGATCCTGTTCGGCCACGAGAAGGGCAGCTTCACCGGTGCCTCCGACAAACACCTCGGCAAGTTCATGGAGGCCAACGGCGGCACCCTGTTCCTGGACGAGATCGGCGAGCTGCCACTGGACATGCAGGTCAAGCTGCTGCGCGCCCTGCAGGAGAGCGAGATCGACCCGGTGGGGGCCAAGCGCGCGGTCAAGGTCGACGTCCGCATCGTCTCGGCCACCAACCGCGACCTGTCGAGCGCCGTCGCCGAGGGCCGGTTCCGCGAAGACCTGTTCTATCGCCTGAACGTCTTCCCGATCGAGGCTCCGTCCCTGCGCGAACGGCGCGAGGACATCCCGGCCCTGATCGATCATTTCGTCGGCCGTTTCAACGTCGAGGAGGGCAAGCGGATCGCCGGCGCCTCGCCCGAGACCCTGGCCCTGCTGACCGCCTTCGACTGGCCCGGCAACGTGCGCCAGCTGGAGAACACCATCTATCGCGCCATCGTTCTGGCCGACGCGCCCTTCCTTCAGCCGCACGACTTCCCGGCCATCTCGGGCGTCGCCATGCCGCTGGAGACCGAGGCCCAGCCCTCGGCCGCGATCATGAACTACGCCGACCTGCCGCCCCTGCCCGACCAGCCGATCAAGATCCTCGACGACCGGGGCCATCTGCGGACGCTCGAGGACATCGAGCGCGACCTGATCCAGCACGCGATCGAGGTCTATGCCGGCCACATGTCCGAGATCGCCCGTCGCCTCGGCATCGGTCGGTCCACCCTGTATCGCAAGGTCCGCGAACAGGGGCTGGAAGGGGCGTTGAAGGAAGCGTCCTGATCACACTGTGGCCGATGGGCCGCATGTTTCAACCCGGACGTGTCACCGACACATTTGGCCTCATTGACGCCGCGACGGATACAGATAGCAGGGCCGTATAACAACGACCGCCGGACAGGGCCGCGCATCGCGCCGGCCTGAAGACGTCGGGTGTTTTCCTCGTTCTGTCCGGACCTGTTCATGACCATCGCCGCAGCCCTGCTCTACGCCCTCGCCTCGGGCGCCCTTCAGACTGCGCCCGTGCAGACGGTTCCGCCCCAGACAGCCTCGGACCCGACCGCGCAGGAAGAACAGGACGCCCAGCCCTCCGGCGCGCCGGCGTCGGACGACGGCGAGGCGACAAGCGGCCTCGACGTCACGGTGACGGGAACCAAACCGCGCGGCAGCGTGCGCGGCGACATCGAGCCCGACATCACCCTGAGCTCGGAACAGCTGGCGGCCTATGGCGCGACGAACGTCGCAGAACTGCTGGCGGCGGTCGAACCCCTGACCCGCAGCGGCCGCGGGCGCGGCGACGGCGGTCCGGTCGTGCTGCTGAACGGTCGCCGCACTTCCGGCTTTCAGGAGATCCGCGGCATCCCGTTCGAAGCCATCGAGCGGTTCGAGATTCTGCCGGAAGAAGTCGCCCTCACCTATGGGTTCGCCGCCGACCAGCGGGTGGTCAACATCATCCTGAAGGCCGATTTCCGTCAGGCTTCCCTGCAGGGGCGCGTCAGCGGACCGTCGCAAGGCGGACGCACGACCACCGGGGCCCAGGTCAGCGCCTTCCAGGTCAACGTTCGAGACCGCTGGAACGTCGAACTGGAGCGGACCCACAACACCGCATTGTTTGAGGATGAGCGCGACATCACCCGCTCGCCGGGGTCCCAGCCGTTCGATCTGATCGGCAACGTCGCGGGTATTCCCTACGGCGTCCAGATCGACCCCGCCCTGTCGACCCTGGCGGGCACACCCGTGACCGTCGCCGCCAATCCCGGCGTCGCGAACCCGACGCTGGCCCAGTTCGCGGCCGGGGCAAACACGCCGCGCACCGGCGACCTGGGGGCGTATCGCACCCTGCTGCCCCGCGGGGACACCACCCGCCTGACCGCCTCCTGGGCCCGAGACCTGAACGAGACCATCAAGGGCACGGTCAGTCTGAACCTGAACGACACCACCAGCTTCAGCTATCTGGGTCTGCCCGGCGTGACGCTTCAGGCGCCGGCCGGACGAAACGGGTCGCCGTTCTCGCAAGACGTGGCCGTCTATCGCTACATCGCCGATCCGGGTGCGGTGACCCGCGACAACGAAACCCTGACCGGCAATCTGGGCCTGCTTCTTGACGGCTATATCGGCGACTATCGCTGGTCGCTGTCGGGGGCCTATGACCGGGTGGAGACCGACACGACCACGGGACGGGGCCTGAGCAGCACCGCCGCCCAGGCTGCCGTGACGGCCGGAATCCTGAACCCCTTCGGTGCCCTGGTGCCGAGCAGCTTCACTCGACTGGTTGACAGCGCGAACTCGGTGGCCAGCGGCGGCAACGTCGAGGGCGTGCTCAGCGGCGACCTGTTCGAAGCTCCTGCCGGGGGTCTGAACATGACGTTGAAACTGGGTGGCGACACCCGCACGCTCGATTCGGAAAGCACCCGCTCCGGCGTCTTCAGCGCCCGTTCGATCGGTCGCGACCGGGCCTATGGCCTGGCCAACTTCACCCTGCCGATCTCGGACCCCAGCCGCGAGATCCTGGGCTTTCTGGGCGACCTGTCGATCAACTTCAACGCTGGATATGACCGCGCCTCGGACTTCGGTGGCCTGACGACCCTGGGTGGCGGGTTCAACTGGGTACCAGCCGATCCCTTCAGCGTCATCGTCAGCTATACCGACGAAGAGGGCGCGCCGACGATCCAGCAGTTGAATGATCCGGTCGTCACGACGCCGAACTCGCCCGTGTTCGACTTCCGCACCGGCCAGACGGTCCTGGTCAATCGCATCGACGGCGGCAACGCCGGGCTGAACGCCGACAACCGCCACGTCTGGAAGGTCGGTCTGAACTTCAAGCCGTGGTCGGCCACCGATTTCAGCGTCAGCACCAACTACACCAGCACCACGATCGAGAACGCGATCAGCGCCTTCCCGACCATTACACCCGACCTGGAAGCGGCCCTGCCGTCGCGCTTCACGCGGGACGCCGGGGGGCAGTTGATCTCGATCGACGCTCGCCCTCTGAACTATGCGGAGACCCGCCGCGAGGAGCTGCGCACCGGCTTCAACTTCTCGCGCGCCTTCGGCACCCCGACGCCTCCCGCCGCCGGCGCTCCAGGCGCCGGGGGTCTGGCGGGTCTGGGCGGTGGCGGACGGCGTGGCGGTGAAGGTGGTCCGCCCCGCGGTGCCGGTCAGGGTCGTCAAGGCGGCCCCGGCGGCGGAGCGATCGCATTCGGCGGGGGTGGCGGGCGCGGCGGATTCGGCGGAGGACAGCCGGGCCAAGGCCGCTTCAACCTGTCGATCTACCATACCTATCGCTTCACCGATCAGATCGTGATCGCCGATACCCTGCCGACGCTCGACCTGCTGAACGGCGCGGCCACAGGGTCCCGTGGCGGTACGGCCCGCAATGAGGTCCAGGTTCAGGGCGGTGTGTTCAAGAGCGGTCTGGGTGCCTTCGTCAACGCCAATTGGGTGGAAGGCACGCGCGTCGATGGCGGCCTCGGTGGATCGGATCTGACGTTCGGATCGCAGACGACCGTCAACCTGAACGTCTTCGCCGACCTGTCATCGCGCCCTGACCTGGTGGCGAAGTTCCCGTGGCTGAAGGGTTCGCGGATCAACCTCGGTATCCAGAACCTGTTCGACAGCCGCCAGGATGTTCGCTCCTCGACGGGGGATCTGGCGCTGAATTACCAGCCCGACTACCTCGACCCCCAGGGTCGGGTCATCAGCCTGACGTTCCGCAAGATCCTGTTCTAGATCTCGCCCCACCCCCGCACCGATGCGCCGCCGAATACGACCTGGCGGCGCATCTCGCGCGATTGCAGGCCATAGATCAGCCGCGGCTCCGGCGCGCTGACGGCATCCAGGGCCGCGCGGTGCTGGGGCGACAGGATGACGTCCAGCGCCGCGATGTTGTCGGTCACCTGCGACGCCCTGCTGACGCCCATCAGGGTCGAATCGACGCCTGGCCGGCCGATCACCCAGGCCAGGGCGATGCGCGCCGGCGTCTGTCCAGCCTCGTCCGCCACACGACGCAGCTCATCGACGATGCGCCAGTTCCGCTCGGTGAACAGGCTGTCTCCGAACGGATTGGCCCCGTCCAGTCGCTTGTCGTCTTCGGGCCGCCGTTCCGTCCCCGTCGCGGCATCTCGTGGCAGACCTCCCGGCCGAGGAGCGCCCACCTCTACGGTCGCCCGGTCGTATTTCCCCGTCAGCAACCCGTAGGCCAGCGGGCTCCAGGGCTGCAGCCCCAGGCCGAACTCGGCGGCCAGCGGAACGTGCTCGTCCTCGACGTCGCGGTTTGCCAGGGAATAGAAATATTGCAGGGCGATCGGTCCGGGCATGCCGCGCACCGCCGCCAGTGTCGCCACCTTGGCCACATACCAGGCCGGGGTGTTCGACAGGCCCCAGTAGCGGACCTTCCCCGCCCGGATCAGCCCGGACATCGTCTCCAGCAGTTCCTCCGCCGGGGTCACGCCGTCCCAGACGTGAAGCCAGTACAGATCGACATAGTCGGTCTTCAGCCGCCGCAGCGAACCGTCCAGCGCCGCGTGCAGATGGCGCGACCCGGCACCGCCGTTGTGCGCGCCGGACCCGGCGGCGAATCCCGCCTTGGTCGCCACGACCATCCGGTCGCGCAGGCCGCGCGACGCGATGAAGTCGCCGACCATCTCCTCGCTGCGGCCGCTGGAATAGACATCGGCCGTGTCGACGAAGTTGCCGCCCGCCTCGACATAGGCATCGAATACCTCCCGCAACCCTTCCTCTCCCAGGCCCCACCGCGCCGTGCCGAAGGTCATGGTGCCCAGTGCCAGAGGGCTGACGACCAGACCCGAACGGCCCAGGGTGCGAAAGTCGGAGAGCGACATGGATATTTCCTAGTGAATGCTATGGAACGCCTAGCCGCCCTTGCCGACGCCGGTCAAGTGTTTCATATTGATAGTTATGGAAGTCGAGGTTCTGACGCGCCGAAAGGCTGGACGCCCGCTGTCGTTCGACCGGGATCAGGCCCTGCACGCAGCCATGCTGACCTTCTGGCGGCACGGCTATGAATCGACTTCGATCGCCGATCTGACGGCCGCCATGGGCATCACCCCGCCCAGCCTCTACGCCGCGTTCGGCGACAAAAAACGGCTCTTCCGTGAAACGGTGGCGCTCTATCTGTCCGGCGAACCGCCGGAAGCCGCGATCGCTTCGGCACCGTCCGCGCGCGCGGCCGCCGAGCGTCTGCTGACCGCCTCGGCCGAGGGATTCACGGGCGAGACGACGCCGACCGGTTGCCTGCTGGCCACCTCGACGCTCAGCTGTTCGCCTGCCGCCGCTGACCTGCAAGCCGAGATCGCCACGATCCGTCATGGCATCGAAGCGGCCCTGCGCGAGCGGATCCAGACGGACGTCGCGTCGGCCGCCCTTCCTGCCGACACGGACGCCGACGCGCTGGCCGGTCACATGATGGCTATGACCCAGGGGCTGTCGACCCTGGCCCGGGACGGTGCGTCGCGCGAGAAGCTGCTGCGCGTCGTCGCCGAAGCCATGAAGGCGTGGCCGGATTAGCGTTCGGCGTCGGGCTTCCTGCGAGCCCAGCGGCGCTTCGGCTCCTCGCCGTTCGCCTTCATGGTGATCTCCTTCAGCTTTCGGCCCTGCAAAGACGACAAGGCCTGGCCCGGCGCGCCCTTCTCCGGGTCGCCGAAAGCGCGGCCATAGGTCTTGATGCGATCCGACACGCCCTCGATGAACTCGCCCTCCCATTCGGACAGGGCGATGCCCGCCTTGTCGGCGGCGCGCTTGGCGCGTTTGAGCGCGTTCAGGGCCTTGCGACGCGCAGCCTCACGCTCGGCCTCGAACGGGCTTGGCGCGGGTTTGTTCTTGGCTTGAAACCCGGAGCCGGGCCTGAAGCCGGTCGAGCGCTTGAGTGGGCCAGACTGGCCCTTCGGACCGCCCTGGATGGGCGTCCGCTTCAGGATCAGATCTCGCCGAGCGCCGACAGATACAGGTCCAGGATGGCGTCCTCTTCCTGGCGCTTGGCCTTGTCCTGCTTCCTGATGCGGATCACCTTGCGCAAAATCTTGACGTCGTAGCCCTCGCCCTTGGCCTCGGCGAAGACCTCCTTCTGATCGGCCATGATCGCGGCCTTGTCCTCTTCGAGGCGCTCGATGCGCTCGATGATCGTGCGCAGACGGCCCTGGGCGGCCGAGTTCAGAACGTCGGGGGAGGCGTCGAAGGAAGCGTCGTCAGCCAAAACAGTCTCTCCGGAAATGAGCCGGACGCTAACCACGTCGGCGATGGCGGCTCAACGCCGGACACGAAAAAGGTCGCGGACAAAGCCCGCGACCTGTGGATAGACCATCCTGCGCTCAAGAAGCGCACGACCGCGTCGCGCGCGTTAGCGCCCGGGCGTCAGCCCTGCTTCGCCTTGAAGCGCGGGTCGGTCTTGTTGATCACGAAGACGACGCCCTTGCGGCGCACGACCTTGCAGTCGCGGTGACGGGTCTTGAGCGACTTGAGCGAGCTGCGGACCTTCATGGTCGGAAATCCTTGGTGGCGCTAACGCTCGCCGCTCGGCGGCTCGCTGCTTCAGCGCAGGCTAGAGGCAAAACGAAAACAGAAAAGCCGCGAGGAAGCCCCAGCGGCGGAGGCGTGCGTATAGCCACGCCCCCTGCCTACGTCAAGCCGTACAGGCCTATTGCTTGTTCTGTTCGCCACCACCCAGCACGGCGGCCTGGTCCGGTGATACGGCGGCCCCGACATCGGCGGCCGAAGCGCCCCCCATCGCTTCCGGCGTCGGCGTCACGCCGCCGTCCCGGGGCAGTTCCGTCGGACCACCCATGGCCGGAGCGCTGGTCGATTCGATCGGCTGTTGCGGCTCGGCGGCGGTGGTCTTTTCCTCGGCGGCGGGCTGGCAGGCGGCCAGGGCGAAGGCGGTGATGGCGGCGGCGGAAGCGGCGGTCAGGATGCGCATGGTCGTTCCTCGGTTTGATCGGCGTTCGCTCACAAACGGCCAAGCCGGAACAAGGGTTGCGTTCCGGCGGCTGCGGCAGTCAGTCGCCGACGAAATCCTGGGCGAACTCCGGGGCGTCGCCGTCCTCGATGGGATCCTCCTCGTCCGGGCCGGACCGGGACGGATTGGGCACCTCGAACCCGGTCGGCAGCGACAGATCCAGCAGCCCCGCCGCCTTCATCTCGGCCGCGCCGGGCAGGTCATGCAGGCTGGCCAGGCCGAAATGCTCCAGGAAGCGGTCCGCCGTCGCATAGGTGACCGGCCGTCCCGGCGTCCGCCTGCGTCCCCGCAACCGCACGAACCCCATCTCCAGCAGCAGATCGAGGGTGCCGCGAGAGATCGACACGCCGCGCACGCTCTCGATCTCGGCCCGGGTGACGGGTTGGTGGTAGGCGATGATGGCCAGGGTCTCCAGCGCGGCCTTGGACAGGCGGCGCGGCTCCTCGCGCTCCTCGGTCATCAGGAAGGACAGGTCCGCCGCCGTGCGGAACGCCCAGCGGTCGGCGACGCAGGCCAGCTCGACCCCCCGGCCCTCATAGCGGGCTCGCAGCGCGGCGATGGCTCGTCCGACGTCGGCGCCCTCCGGCAGGCGACGCGCGATGTCGGCGGCCGACAGAGGCCCGGCGGCGGCGAACAGCAGGGCCTCCACCCGCCGTTCAATCTCGGCCTCGTCGGGGGCGAAGGTCAGGCCGCTCACGGCGTCAGCTCCAGCGGCTGACCCTGGCCCGGTCCCTCGCCCCGCCGCTTCAGCCAGACCTCGTCGAAGGCCTTTTCCTGGCGCACGTCCATCGCGCCCTCCTTGACCAGTTCAAGGCCGGCCGAAAGCGTGGAGGCGGTCAGCGAGGCTTGCGAAGGCCCCTCCCCGTCCCGCACCGGGGCCACGCGCTCCAGCGGAGTCCATTCGGACAGCCGGGGCAGGATGTCTCTGAGCCAGTCGCGGGCTTCCTCCAGAGGATAGGCCTCCACCCTCTGGCCCGGATTGTAGTGGCGGGCCTGTTCGCGGCGGCGCTGGCCGACATAGGCGGCCATCAGTTCATACAGGCTGGCGTCGATCCGGTCGGACGGCACGATCACCGTGGCCTGGGGGTCGCCGCGCATGAAGACGTCGCGCTTCAGCTGGGGCCGGGCCTGAAGGGCGTCGGACGCCTTTCGCATGGCCTCCAGCTTCTGCAGGCGGAAGGCGAGCGCGGCGGCCATTTCCTCGGCCGGGGGTTCGTCGCCCTTGCCCTTGTCGGTGCGGGGCAGCAGCAGGCGCGACTTCAGATAGGCCAGCCAGGACGCCATCACGAGATAGTCGGCCGCCAGCGAGAAGTTGCGACGCCGCGCCTCGTGCACGAACGCCAGATACTGTTCGGCCAGCCGCGTGATCGACAGTTTCAGCAGATCGACCTTCTGGTTTCGCGCCAGGGCCAGCAGGACATGCAGCGGACCCTCATAGCCGTCCAGATCGACGACGAAGGCATCACGGTCGTCGACCTCGACCGCCGCCGTGAAATCCAGGTTGGGCTGGAAGCCTTCGGACATCCTAGTGGGGCCTGACGCGCGGTCGCGCTGCTTGACGCCGGGTCATGCTTGCGCCTCGCCCACGTCCGGGCCCTTGGCCGCCGTAAGCCGCCCGGCCAGCATGGCGTCGAACCGGCCGCGCGCCTCGAAGACATCAAGCGGCTCGGGCGTATGGACGATGCGGGCCAGGGCGGCGTCGGCGCGGCGCAGGGCCTTGCCCTTCAGCTTGCCCACGCCCTCGGCCACCTGACGCATCTGGGCCATATCGCCGTTCCAGTGGATGACCAGGTCGCATCCGGCCTTCAGCGACCGTTCGGCCCGCTCCGTCAGGGTGCCGGACAGGGCGTTCATGCAGAGGTCGTCGGACAGCAGCAGGCCGCCGAAGCCCAGATGTTCGCGGATCAGCTTGATCGCCTTCTTCGACTGGGTGGCGGGGTGCTTCCGGTCGATGGCGGTGAAGACGATGTGGGCCGTCATGCCGATCGGCATGTCGGACAGGGCCTTGAACGGGGCGAAGTCCCAGGCGTCCAGGGCTTCGAGACCTGCATTGACCGTCGGCAGTTCCTTGTGGCTGTCGGCGAAGGCCCGGCCGTGGCCGGGCATGTGCTTGATGACCGGCAGGACACCGCCGGCCAGCAGCCCCTCGGCCACCGCCCGGCCGAGCTGCGTCACCGCGGCCGGATCCTGGGCATAGGCGCGGTCGCCGATGATGTCGTGGGCACCGGCCGTCGGCACGTCCAGAACGGGCGCGCAGTCGATGTTGATGCCGACGCTTTTCAGGTCATGCGCCATCAGCCGACCGCCGAGGCGGGCCAGCTCGCGCGCCGTCAGCGCGTCGTTGGTGGCCTTCAGATAGGCGTCGCCGGGCGGGTATTTCGGCCAGTGCGGCGGCCCCAGCCGCTGGACGCGTCCACCCTCCTGATCGACCAGCACCGGTGCGTCCCGGCCGACGCTGTGACGCAGCGCGTCGGTGAGGCGCAGTACCTGTTCGGGACTGTCGACGTTGCGCCGGAACAGGATGAAGCCCCAGGGCTGGGCATCCGCGAAGAAGGCGCGTTCGTCCTCGGTCAGGACCAGCCCGGAACAGCCGTAGATGGCGGCGGTGGCCAAGGCCCTATCGCACCAGACAGTCGCCGCCGCCGGCCTTGATCGCCGAACAGAAGCTGCGGGCATCCTCGGCGCTCAGGCCGGTGAAGGTGGTGCGATAGACGGTCGATCCGTTGGACGCCGTCACCTCCTGCACCCGCTTGGTGGCGTTCCGGGCGAACTGGGGGAAGCGGGCGGCCATGGCCGCGTATTCGCGGTCTGCGATGGCGGTCGAGGAGAAGGCCCCGATCTGCACGGCGGCCGATCCGCCCGCGCCGTTGGCGGAGGCAGCAGGTGTGGTCGTGGCTTGGGTCGTAGGGGCGGGCCGCGTCGGCGTCGGTGTCGGCGCGGGCCGGGTCGCAGGTGGCGTGACCGGCGCGGCCTCGATCGGGCGCGGCAGGGGCCGGGGCTGGGGCGTCTCGGGCGGGGGCGTGAAGGCTGGTGCCGTGGTCGTGTCCTCGGCCTGATCGTACAGGCCCACGCCGGCCTCGGGATCGATCGGTTGGGCATCTTCGGTCGGGGCGACCCGGATCTGGGCCACGGGCGTCCCGATCGCCGGCGGAGCGTCGTTCGAGGATCGCAGGCCCGAGCGATAGAACAGCACGACGGCGATGATGAGGACCAGCAGGACGCCCGCGCTGACGATCAGGGTGACGGGCGGGGCCTTGGCGGGCGGACCGCGTCGCGCGTCGAAGCCACCCCGGTTGAACGGCAGATCGTCATCGGTCGGGGGCGTGTAGGCACCGCGTTCGCGGGGACGGTGGTCATCGTCGTGGGACATGGCGTTTCGTCTCCATCGGACCGGGCGCGAATCGATGCGGCGGCCGCCCAGCCTAGCCTGCCCTGGCCTTTCGTAGAATCAGAGATCGAGGCCGATGTCGAGGTTGAACAGCTTGGTGTGCTCCCCGATCGCATAGCGGTCGGTCATGCCGGCGATGTAGTCGCAGACGGCGCGGGCGCGGCGCGCCTCCTTGCCTTCGGCGGCGAAGGCCCATTCGCTGGGAAGGACCTCGGGCTCGGCCATGAACAGCTGGAACATCTCGGCCAGGATGCGCCGGGCCTGACTGCGGGTGCGGTTGACGCGGTAGTGGCGATACATCCGCTCGTACAGGAACCGGCGCAGCACCCCCAGGTCGGCCAGCATGCTGGGCGAGAACTGGACGAGGGCGCGCGGCGCGGTCCGCACATCCTGAACCGATGCGACGCGGTGCTCGGTCAGCAGGCGTGTGGTCTCGGCCAGCACGTCATCGACCATGACGCCGATCATGCGCCGCACGGCCTCCAGCCGGATCATCCGCTCGTCGACGTCGGGCCAGTCTTTGCGGGTGGCCAGGAGCACAGGTCCGATCAGCGGCACGTCGGCCAGGTCCGCCAGGGTGAACAGACCGGCCTGCACCCCGTCGTCCACGTCGTGGTTGTTGTAGGCGATGTCGTCAGCGATGGCGGCGCACTGGGCCTCCAGCGAGGCAAAGCCGTCCAGCGACAGGTCCCAGCCCCGGGCATAGTCGGCGATCGCCTTCCAGGCCGGTTCGTCCAGCCGGTGCGTGACCGGACCATTGTGCTTGATGACGCCTTCCAGCGTTTCCCACGTCAGGTTCAGCCCACGCCAGGCGGGATAGCGGACCTCCAGGTCGGTCACGACGCGAAAGGTCTGGACGTTGTGATCGAACCCGCCCCATGCCTGCATCTGCGCCTGCAGCTCGTCCTCGCCCGCATGGCCGAAGGGCGGGTGGCCCAGGTCGTGGGCCAGGGCGATGGTCTCGGCCAGGTCCTGATCCAGCCCCAGCGCATGGGCCAGGGACCGGGCGATCTGGCTGACCTCCAGGCTGTGGGTCAGGCGGGTGCGATAATGGTCCCCCTCATGCGCCACGAAGACCTGGGTCTTTTCCTTCAGGCGGCGAAAGGCGGTGCAGTGAATGATGCGGTCGCGGTCGCGGGCGAAGGCGCTGCGAGTACGGCTGGGGGGCTCGGGGATCAGCCGCCCGCGCGAGGCCTCGGGCGTCTCGGCATAGGGGCTGCGCAGGCGATTGTGGCTCACGGGGTCAGGCTTCATCCGTCCGGCCTTTGCGAACCGGCTCTCGCGGTCTCATATAGGGCACCATGACCAGCGTCCAATCGCCCTCTGCCGATCCGGCCCCGACCTTCACCCTGGCGACCCGCGCGCCTGAGGGCATCGTGCTGGCCGACAGCGCGGCGAAGCGGCTGGCGAAGCTGGGCGAGGCCGAGGGTCATCCCGTCCTGCTACGCGTCGCGGTCGAGGGCGGCGGGTGTTCGGGCTTCCAGTACCGGCTCGACTTGGTCGAGACGGGCGAGGCCGACGATCTCCGCATCGAGACGGCGGGTCAGGCGGCCCTGATCGATCCGGTCTCGGTGCCGTTTCTGAAGGGGTCGGAGATCGCCTGGGTCGACGAACTGGCCGGCACCCAGTTCGTGATCCGCAATCCGAACGCGGCTACCAGCTGTGGCTGCGGGGTCAGTTTCTCGATATAGGCTTCGCCCTAGATCGGCATCCGCATGATTTCCTGGTAGGCCTGGATCACCTGATCGCGGACGGCGACGACGGTTTCCAGCGAGGCCTCGGCGCTGGAGACGGCGGTGACCATGTCGATCATGGAGCCCTGGCCCTGGACCGCCTGGGTCATCTGGGTCTCGGCCGCGCGGGTCTGGCTGGTCATGTCGCCCATGACGCCCTGCAGCATCTGCGAGAAGTCGGGACCACCCGCGACGGCCGCGCCCGCGCTCGCTCCGCCGGTGCCTTGGGTGGCCGCATAGGCCCGCGCCGCCATCAAGGGATTCATCGCTTACGTCCTATCTTTTCAGGATGTCGAGGGTGCGGCTTTCCATCGTCCGCGCGGTCTCGATGACGTTCAGGTTCGCCTCATAGGCCCGCTGCGCCTCGCGCATGTCCATCGACTCGATCAGGCTGTCGACGTTGGGGCGCAGCACATAGCCGTCGGCGTCGGCGGCGGGGTGCGATGGGTCGTATTCGCGGCGGAAGTCGCTCTGGTCCGGACGGACCTCGGCCAGGGACACGCCGGTCGCGCCGTCGATGTTGCGCGCCTCGAACACCGGAATCTGGCGGCGATAGGGAGTGCCGCCGGCCGTGCGGGCGGTGGATTCGGCGTTGGCGATGTTCTCGGCGATGATCCGCATGCGCGACTGCTGGGCCGTCAGGGCCGAGGCCGCGACCGCCATGGCGGTGTTCCTGGGCGCGCCGTTCCTGCCATTCACGGGGTCGGTCATCTGCCGGGCACTTTCGCGGCGAGGCGAAGCATCGACATCGACTTCTGATACAAGCCGATGGCGGCGTCATAGGCCATGCGGCTCTCGGCCATCTTCAGCATCTGCTCCTCGACGACCACCGAGTTGCCGTCCAGCGTCGTCTCCGAATCCGGCGATGCGCTGGACGTGAAACGCGCGACCGGCGCGCCGTTCGGACCGCCGGGCGGCATGTGGGCGGCATTGGTGCGGGTCATGCCCAGGCCCCCGCCGTCCCTGAGCGCGGCCGCGAAGTCGGTCGGGGCCTTCAGGTCGCGGGCGACGTAGCCGGGCGTGTCGGCGTTGGCGACGTTCTGGGCCACGACGCGCTGGCGCTCGTCCAGCCACGACAGGCGGCCCTTGATCTGGCCCAGCAGCGGTATGTCGGCGACGCCCATCGGGATCGTCCTCGTGAGGTATAGGCAGAAAATGCCGCCTGCGTGGTTAACAGGGGGTTATCTAAACGCGGCGTTAACCCTGATCGTTAAGGCTGCGTCCTGGGTTTGGAGCGTGATCTCGTCCGAAAACCGCTGACACTTTTCGGGATCACGCTCCGGCTATCCGGGGCCGCCACAGCATGAATTTCCTCGATCTCGCGCGCGCCATCTTCGGCCTCGCCTTCACCCTGGGCCTGATCGGCCTGGCCGCCTGGGCGGCGCGTCGCTATGCGCCCCAGATCATGGCGAAGCTCAGCGCCGAACGCGGCGAGCGACGCATGACTGTGGTCGAGACCCTGGTGCTGGACCCCGCGCGGCGGCTGGTCCTGGTCAAGATCGACGACGAGGAGCGGCTGATCCTGCTGGGCGAAGGGCGCGAGCTGATCGAGCCGCGGGGGGACGGGAAGTGAGGGGGGAGGACATCGTCTCCTCCCTGTCGGCCGCTTGGCCGTTGGGGAGGTGGATGCGAGCGCTTGCGAACAGACGGAGGGGTTCTGTGGGCGGCAAGAACCCCTCCGTCTCTACGGTTTCACCTCCGAGCCACCTCCCCATTCGCCGAGAGGCGAACGGGGAGGATACGTGTTCTTGGTTCCAGATCCCCACACGCGCCGAATTGATCAGCGCCCTTAAGCTGTCCCTGCTGACCACCCTGATCTGTCTGGCCTGGCCGATCGCGGCCTTCGCCCAGGACGCGGCGGCGGCGGCGCAGTCCGGGGCGGCGATCAATCTGGACCTCGGCACCGGCGCGGGCCTGACCGAACGGGTGGTGCAGCTGGTCGGGTTGATGACCGTGCTGTCGCTGGCCCCGTCCATCGTCATCATGACCACCAGCTTCGTGCGGATCATCGTGGTGCTGAGCCTGTTGCGGACGGCGCTGGGCATGCAGCAGTCGCCGCCGAACGCGGTTCTGGTGTCGCTGGCCCTGTTCCTGAGCGCCATCGTCATGGCCCCGACCTGGCAGGACGCCTATGATTCGGGCATCCGTCCGCTGATGGATCAGCAGATGGAACTGCCCCAGGCGTTCGATCTGGCCTCGGAACCTGTGAAGACTTTCATGCTGGCCCAGGTGGACCAGGGGGACCTGGCGCTGTTCACCCGGTTGAGCCGCATCGAGGCCCCGACGCAGGCCGCCGACCTGCCCCTGAGAGTCGTCACCCCGGCCTTCATGATCAGTGAGCTGAAGAAGGCGTTCGAGATCGGATTTCTTCTTTTCGTTCCGTTCCTTGTGATCGATCTGGTGGTGGCCAGCGTGCTGATGTCCATGGGCATGATGATGCTGCCGCCGGTGGTGATTTCCCTGCCGTTCAAGCTGATCTTCTTCGTGCTGGTGGACGGGTGGCGGCTGGTCGCGGGAAGCCTGGTCGAGAGCTTCCGACAGGCGTCGGGGGCCGGGTAAATCCCCACCCTGAAAGGCTTTCCGCGCCGATGGCGCTTGCAAAGTCGCGCAAAAGGCGTGTTGATCCCCCCGTCATCGCTCGGGAATCGAGCGAGCTTTTCGGGAAACGACCCTTATGACCACCCAAGCTGAACTCATCGCCGCCGTCGCCAAGGATGCCGGTGTCTCGCAGGCCGACGCCGGCCGCGTGCTGGAAGCCATCGTCAAGAACATCCACTCGTCGCTGACTGGCGGCGGCGACGTTCGCATCTCGAATCTGGGCGTGTTCGACACCGCTGCCCGCGCCGCCCGCGAAGGCCGCAACCCGGCCACAGGCGCGACCATCAAGATCGCCGCCTCCAAGGCCGTGCGCTTCCGCGTGTCCAAGCCGCTGAAGGACGCCGTCAACAAGTAGGACTGAAAGCCTAGCCGCCAGCGGGTCTCGCGGCGGCCTGAGGTGCAGTTGGGGCGGGCGTCGTGGCAGCACGATTCCCGCCCGTTCTGTCTCTGAGCTGCGCCTTCATCTGGGCGACCCAGCCGGCGAAGGTATCGGCCGAGGCGGTCAGCCCGGCGAAGTCCTGGGCGCTCGCCGCGCCTTCCATCCCATCCAGACCGTCCAGCGCGATCCGCAGCGCCGGCCCCGACCGGGCCCCCGCCTCGAACGGCGCATAGTTGCGCGACAGCCGGGCCAGCGACGCCGCATCCCGGGCCAGCGAGTAGCCGACGCCCGCCCGGATCACGCGGCTTTCCTCGTCCGGTGTCAGGGCCGTGGCCGTGTCCTTGAACCGCTCGCCCAGGCGCTGCTCATAGAGGGCAGCGGCCCCGGCCCAGTTTTCCTGTTTCCAGAAGATTTCCGCCCGCACATCCTTGGCGGCCGGCGACTGATCGTCCGCCAGGGTTTCCAGCGCATGGTCGTAGCGCCCCAGGTCCATCAGGGCGCGCGCCTCCAGGGCGCGGCGCTCGGCGTTCAGGGCGGTCGGCAACAGCGTCGTGCGCGAGGACCAGATGGCCTGCAGCGCCTTCTCCGGCTGGCGGTCCATCAGATAGACGGTGGCCAGGTTGGTCGCGACCTGGGCCTTGGCGACGCCTTCCAGACGCTCGTCGACCTGGTGTTTCAGAAGTTCGGCAGCCTGGTCCAGCAGATCGACGTCGATCAGGCGACGCGCCAGCCTGCGCACCATCTCGTCGCCGTCGGCCCCGACGGGCGTCAGGTCGCGGAAGTCGTAGAACAAGGCCAGCGCCTGAACGGGTTGAAGCCCGTCGGCCGCCCCGTCCAGGAACATGGCGCGAAAGGCGTTCTGCAGGTCCGACTGAAGCTCCACCGCCCCCGGCAGATCGCCCAGCCGCTTGCCCGCGCCGCGCAGGGTGTCCAGCGCCTCGCGGTAGCGACCCTGCGACAGATAGAGACCGCCCAGAGTGCGGATCACGGCCAGCTCCGTCGCGTCGCCGCGCCAGCGCCACTTCAGCTGCTCCAGCTGGGCCGCCGCATCGACCGGCGTCAGCGTGCCCTTGGCCAGTTCGATCTTGATCACGCCCAGCTTGGCGGGGGTGGCGATGCCGTCCAGCGGGGCGCGACCGATGGCCTTGTAGACGGCCAGGGCGCGGTCACTCTGACCGTCCAGCTCGAACAGCCGGGCCTGGACCAGACGGGCGGTCAGCTGGTCGGCGGCCGGGGCATTCTGGGAAAAGCTGTATTCCAGCAGGGCGCGCGCGGCGGTCAGGTCGCCGGTCTCCAGCGCCGCCATGGCATGGGCCGCCCCGAACCGCGCGCGCCAGACGGTCGGGAACTGGTCGATGACCGAGGCCCCGCCGGCGAAGGCGGTGCGGGCGGCGGCCCAGTCGCCCTGCTCGGAGGCGATATAGCCCTGCCAGACCTTGGTCGCGGGATCGCCCGCCAGGGTGCCGGCGGAGAAGTCGATGGTCGCCTCTTCCAGACGGCCGATGGAGGCGCGGGCCGCACCGCGCAGGCCGCGCACCTCGGGTTCGCCCTGCATGGCCGGGGTCTGGGCGATCAGGGCGTTGACGACCCCGATGGCCTCAAAGCCCAGGCCGTTGCCGACCAGGAACCGCGTCAGGGCCATCCGCGCCTCGATGGGGCTGCGGGGATTGTCCGTGGAGGCGATGGTCTCCTGGGCCGCGGCATCCTGAAGCTTGCGATAGCGGGCGGCGAAGCCTTCGGACCCCGCATCAGCCCAGTCGGACAGAATCAGCGATGGGAAGGCGGCCTTGCGCGGACCAGCGTCCACATCGGGCGCGGCGGCGTCGAGGGCGTCGGACGGCGGCGACAGCAGAAGACCGCCGGGGCGGGTCAGGGTGACCAGGTCGCCCTCGGCCCTGATCGACAGGTCGTCGGTGGGCGTCTCGACCGCCAGACCCTGTGCCGTCGGCAACAGGGTGACGTCGACACTGGCGCGGCGGTCGCCGAACCCCTTGCCGGGAGCCAGCGCCGTAACGGCCGCGAACCGGTCGCCGACCATGGGATCGGTCAGCCAGATCGCCTTGGTCGCCCCGGCCATACGGGCGACGATGGCGGCGTCGGTGGGGTCGTCGCGGGTGACGTCCACGCCGGTCGCAGCCCCCGGCGTTCCGCCGATGGTGACCGTCCAGGCCGCGCCTTGCCCCGCCGCCGTTACAGCCTGACCCTCTGGCACGCTAATCCGCATAGCCGTGTAGTCGGGGCCGACCGCCCAGCGCGCCTCACGCCCCGTGCCAAGGTCCGTGGCGCGCGCCAGGTCCATGCGCGCGGCGGTATCGAACACGATCCAGACGGCCGCCCCGCGCCGGAAGACCGCAGCCCCGACAGGCGCGGCCCAGTCGAACTTGAGCGCGACCTGCTGGCCCGTCTTCGTCGCCGTGACGGGGACCGCGCCACCGGCAGGTACCGCGTTCGCCTGGGTCGCGGCCGCAGCGGTCGAGCCGGCGGGGTACAGGTTCAGCCAGACCGCTCCGTCGGCCGAGCCGGAGCGTGCATCCGCGCCCTCGGCCAGGGTCAGGACAAGCTCGGTCGCGTCGAGGGCGGACCGCGTTTCGACCTTCTCGACGCCAGGCGGCGGATCAACCTTGAGGCGGCTGACATCCGGGGCGGCGGTGGCGCCGATCCGAACGACCACGCTCTGGCCGTCGCGGCGCACCCGGGCACGGGAACCGACGATGCCGGCGAACTCCAGGCGGGTGAAGCCCGGGTTGGCGCCGATGCGAATGGTGACGGGGTCGAGCGCCGCGCTGACCTCCTGGGCGATCGCGGGAACCGCCCCGGCGATCGGGGCGAACGCGATCGTCCCGGCCGCGCCCAGCGCCACCGTGGTTCTTGCTATCGCGGTCCTGGAGCGGGCAGCGGCCATACGCGCGCACACTCGCGCGGGCGCTCTTTAGACGCGGTTAACGGGGTGTGACCGATCCACCCTTGATGCGTTGCGGGATAAGGCCGATTTGAAGGACGTCAGGAGCCCAAGATGTCACCGCCCGCCGCCCCCGAATATCCCAGGCTGTCCACGCTTTCGACCGGGCTGCGCTGCCGCTGTCCGCGCTGTGGCAAGGGTCCGCTGCTGCAGGGGTATCTGACCATCCGCCCGGCCTGCCCCGTCTGTGGGCTGGATTACAGCTTCGCCGAGCCCGCCGACGGCCCGGCCTTCTTCGCCATGTCGGCGATCGGGGTGATCGGGATGATGGCCTTCATGGCGTTCGAGTTCACCGTCCACCCACCGATCTGGGTCCATTTCGCCTTCACCTTCCCCCTGATCGCCGCGGCGTGCCTGCTGGTCCTGCGACCGTTCAAGGGCTGGCTGGTGTCCGAGCAATACGTCCACAAGGCCGCGCCGCCCGAATGGGAAAGCATCGGCGGCCACGGCGAGGGATCGAAGTGGAAATGATGGCGTGGCGGCCCCGGAGGGACTCCAACCCCCGACCTCGGCTTTAGGAAAGCCTTGCTCTATGCAGCTGAGCTACGGAGCCGTTGGCCGCGTCCTAGCGGGTCGCGCCGCAGCGGGAAAGATGGCGCTGCGATTTCGCCCCGTTCGTCCGGTCTTCACCCTCGACACCGCTCGCTTCTCGCTTGTGGTTAATCGGCCTTAAGATACAATATCTTGGGGTGAACAAATCCTGAATCAGGCGATGTCACTGATTCGGTCCTGATTCGTTTCGTCCCTGTTCCGCTGAGTCCCATCCGCCTGTTAAGCTCCGGGCCGAAGGAGCCGCCGATGACTCTCGATACGCTGTTCAACATCGCCAACACGATCGCCCTGATCGGCTGGATCGTGCTGGCGCTGGCTCCGCTCAGGCGAGCCCTGGTGATCTCGGCGGCCCGCTGCATCGCGGTTGCGCTGGCCGTGACCTATGCGGCGCTGCTGGTTCAGGCGGTCGCGAGCGGCGGGCTGGGCGGCGACCTGACCACGCTGTCGGGCCTGGCCGAGGGCTTCAGCCAGCCTCGCGCCGTTCTGGTCGGCTGGGTCCACTATCTGGCCTTCGATCTGTGGGTCGGATCCTGGGCGATCGAGGACGCCGGTCGCCGCGGCGTGCCGCACTGGGCCATGCTGCCGGTGCTGTTCCTGACGCTGATGGCGGGGCCGGTGGGGTTGCTGGTCTATTTGGCCGCGCGGGCGGTGTTCGGTCGTCGCACAGGCGCGTTGACGACTTAGTTTCGATATGAAACGGTCTCTGCCTCACGGAGGCCGACCATGCCACTGAAGCCAGCCTGCCTGATCGTCGGTGCCGGGGATGGCGTGGGGGCCGCCATCGCGCGGGCCTTTGCGCGTGAGGGCCTGGCGGTCTGCATCACGCGAAGGCCGCGCAACCTGGATCAGCTGGAGGCCGTCGCCGCGTCCATCCGCGCAGAGGGCGGCGAGGCCCATGCGTTCGGCGTCGACGCCCGGATCGAGGCCGAGATGATCGCCCTGATCGACCGGATCGAGGCCGAGATCGGCCCGCTGCAGGTGGTGGTGTTCAACATCGGGGCGAACGTGCGGTTTCCCGTCATCGACACGACGGCCCAGGTCTATTCCAAGGTCTGGGAGATGGCGGCCCTGTCCGGCTTCTTCACGGGACGCGAGGCGGCGCGCGTCATGGCCCCGCGTGGAAAGGGCACGATCCTGTTCACCGGGGCGACCGCCTCGACACGCGGCGGCGCGGGCTTCTCGGCTTTCGCAGGGGCCAAGGCGGCGCTACGTCAGCTGGCCCAGAGCCTGGCGCGCGAGATGGGGCCACAGGGCATCCACGTCGCGCATGTCGTCGTGGACGGGATGATCGACGGCGTCTTCGCCCGCTCCATCGCGCCGGATATCCAGGCCCTGCTGGACGAGGACGCGATCCTGAAGCCCGACGAGATCGCGAAGAATTACGTCTGGCTGCACAACCAGCAACGCAGCGCCTGGACGTTCGAGCTGGACCTGCGGCCGTGGAAGGAAACCTGGTGACCAAGACCATCGACTTCATCTTCGATTTCGCCAGTCCGAACGGCTATTTCGCGCATCATGCGCTGAAGCGGGTCGCCGAACGGACCGGGGCCTCGATCAACCTGATCCCCTGCCTGCTGGGCGGACTGTTCAAGGCGACCGGCAACCAAGCCCCGATGGTCGCGTTCGGCGGCGTCCGGGGCAAGATGGACTACGAGATGCTGGAAATCCGGCGCTTCATCGCAAGGCACGGACTGACCCGGTTTCGCATGAACCCGCACTTTCCGATCAACAGCCTGACCGCCATGCGCGGCCTTTGTGCCGTCGCGCCGGGTCCGGATTTCGACGCCTATGTCACGGCGGTGTCGGCGGGCTTCTGGGAGAAGCGGCTGGCGATGGGCGATCCAGCGGTTCTGGCATCGGTCCTGACCGATGCCGGTCTCGATGCGGAGGCGATCCTGGCCGCCGCCCAGACCGATGCGGTCAAGGCGACGCTGGCCGACAACACGGCGGCCGCCGTCGAGCGCGGGGCCTTCGGCGTGCCCACCTTCTACGTCGGCGACGAGATGTTCTTCGGCAAGGAACGGCTGGGGCAGGTCGAGGAGATGCTGGGCTGATCCTCCCCAGCAAGCGAAGCGCAGCGGGGGAGGAATGACTTGAGGAACCCCAGGCGAATCGCCACCTTATTGAGATCATGAGCGATCGCCCGACCGGCCTCGCCCCGTCCCGTGTCGTCGCGGTTCTGGGGCCGACCAATACCGGCAAGACCCATCTGGCGGTCGAGCGGATGCTGGGCCATGCGTCGGGCATGATCGGCCTGCCGCTGCGGCTGCTGGCGCGCGAGATCTACGAGCGGATCGTCAGGCTGCGGGGAGCGAATGCCGTCGCCCTGATCACGGGCGAGGAAAAGATCATCCCGCCCCGCCCCCACTTCTGGGTCTGCACGGTCGAGGCCATGCCGCTGGAACGCGAGGTCGAGTTCCTGGCCATCGACGAAATCCAACTGGCCGCCGACCCGGAACGCGGCCACGTCTTCACCAGTCGCCTGCTACACGCGCGCGGTCGGTTCGAGACCATGTTCCTGGGGGCCGCGACCATGGCCCCGCTGATGAAGCGGCTGATCCCCGATGTGGAGATCGTGACGCGCGAACGGCTGTCGAACCTGACCTATGCCGGGTCCAAGAAGCTGACCCGCCTGCCCCGGCGCAGCGCCATCGTCGCCTTCTCGACCGAGCAAGTCTACGCCATCGCCGAGCTGATCCGGCGTCAGCGCGGCGGGGCAGCGGTGGTGATGGGCTCGCTCAGTCCCCGCACCCGCAACGCCCAGGTGGCGCTGTTCCAGTCAGGCGAGGTGGACTTCCTGGTCGCCACCGACGCCATCGGCATGGGTCTGAACATGGACGTGGACCACGTCGCCTTCGCCGGGATGCGCAAGTTCGACGGCCGGCGGACCCGCTGGCTGCATGCGCACGAGATCGCCCAGATCGCGGGCCGCGCGGGCCGCCATGTCCGCGACGGCACATTCGGCGTCACGGGTGAGGCCGAGGAGCTGGACGAGGACCTGGTCGACCAGGTGGTCGATCATCGCTTCGATCCCATCCAGGCGATCGAGTGGCGCAATGCACGGCTGGATTTCGACACCCTGCCCGACCTGCTGCGGTCCCTGGTCCAGACGCCGGGCGTGCCGGGGTTGAAGCTGACCGGACAGGCGCTGGACGAGACCCTGTTGCGGCGGGCGATGCAGGACGACGAGGTCAAGCGGATCGGGCGGTCGCGCGGAACCATCATGCGGCTGTGGGAAGCCTGCCAGCTGCCCGACTTCCAGAAGACGACGCTGGAAGAGCATCTGCGGCTGTCGCGCGACGTGTTTCACGCCCTGACCGGCAAGCGGGGCCGGCTGACCGACGACTGGTTCATGCCGCGCTTCGCCGAGGTGGACCGCGACGACGGCCAGATCGACCAGCTGTCGGCGCGGCTGGCGGGGGTGCGCACCCTGTCCTACATCGCCAACCGGCCGGACTGGCTGGACGGCAAAAAGGGCTGGCGCGAGCGGACGCGGGCGCTGGAGGACCGGCTGTCGGACGTGCTGCACGAGCGGCTGACGGCGCGGTTCGTGGACCGCAAGACCACCGCCCTGATGCGGTCCCTCCACGACCGCGAAGGCACCATGGCCGAGGTGGCGGAGGATGGCATCGTGACCGTCGACGGCGAGGCGGTCGGCCATCTGGAAGGGGTGCGGTTCGCCCTGGCGACCGGGGGCTCAGCGCTGGCCGACAAGACGCTGAAGACCGCCGCCCTGCGGGCCGTCGGGCCGGAGATAGCGCGGCGGCTGGGCAGGCTGGCGAGCGACGGCGAAGACGCCTTCTCGGTCACGCCCGAGGGCGACGTGCTGTGGGCGGGCGCGCTGGCGGCTAAGATCATCAACGCTGAACCGTTCAGCCCGCGTGTCCGCCTGATCGGCGATCTGGGTCCGCAGGCGACCCGGGACCGGGCACAGCGAAGGATCGAAGCCTGGCTGGCGTCAGAGGCGGGTCGGGCGCTGCGCGATCTGCGTCGGCTGAAGACCGCGATCGAGAGCGGGGCGCTGAAGGGCCTGCCGCGCGGCATCGCTTTTCGTCTGGTCGAGGCCGGCGGCATCATCGACCGGCGCGACGTCGAACGCGATCTGGCGGCCCTGAGCCAGGTCGAACGCCGCACGATCAAGACCTTCGCCATCCGGGTCGGCGCCCATTCGGTCTGGCTGCCGGGCACGCAGAAGCCCCGCGCCCGCGCCCTGGCCCAGGCCTTCGCCGCGACCGAGCCGTTCCGGGCCAAGGCCGGGCGGCTGACCCTGTTGCCCATCCCCGCCCCGTCGATGCGGGCGTTGTCGGCGTTCGGGGTCCGGGCGGCCGGTCGCTGGGCCGTGCCGGTCGAGGATCTGGAACGGGCCGAGACGCTGCGGCGTGACACCAGGGGCACTCTGTCCGACGAGGCACTGCGGGCTTTGGGCTGGACCGTTGGTGACGCCAAGGCGATCTGGGCGGCCTTGAAGGTCGTCCGCGCCCATATGCCGGATCGGGAGGGCAAGGTCGCGACGATCGTGAAGGATTCGCCGTTCGCCAAGCTGGCTGAACTGACAGCCAGAGCCGCACCCGCGCGTCGCAAGCGCACCCGCCGCAGGAAGGCCGGCGCGACGTGAGCGGAGAGAGCGTTCGCGTCGACATCTGGCTGTGGCGCGCCCGGTTCGCCAAGACCCGGTCGCTGGCCGCCGCCCTGGTGGAGGGCGGTGCGGTGCGGTTGACGCACCAGGGTCGTCAGACCCGGTTGGACAAGCCCAGCCGCGTCGTTCACCTGGGCGACGAGATCGTGTTCGCCCGCGACGGCCGGATCACCTCCGTGCGCGTCGAGGGGATCGGCGACCGACGCGGTCCGCCCGCCGAGGCGCGCGCCCTGTATCTGCCGCTCGACGAACCCCGGATCGGACAATGATGCAGGGGCGGGATCGGGTGACAGCCGAGCTATCGGGATCGAGCAGCATTATGCGCCGATGCGGCACCGCGCGATCGGTTGACAGCCGCGCCCGGCCCCGTCATGTCCGAACGGCTCCACCGGAGCGTCCGGCCCACCCTTCAGATCACCGATTTCGCCGCCCATGACCTACATCGTCACCGACGCCTGCGTGAAATGTAAGTTCATGGACTGCGTCGAGGTCTGTCCCGTGGACTGCTTCTACGAAGGCGAGAACTTCCTGGCCATCGCGCCGGACGAGTGCATCGACTGCGGCGTGTGCGAGCCGGAATGCCCGGTCGATGCCATCAAGCCGGACACCGAGGACGAGCCCGACGGCAAGTGGCTGCAGATCAATGCGCAGTATGCGCGCGTCTGGCCCAACATCACGGTCAAGGGCACCCCGCCGGCCGACCGCGAGCAGTTCGAGCGCGAGACCGGCAAGTTCGAGAAATACTTCAGCACCGAGCCCGGCAAGGGCTCCTGACGGTCGTCGCCGCATTGCGGTCATAATGTGCGGTGCCCGGAGCATCTCGCGCGTGACGTTTTGAAATTGCCTCGTTTTGTGATATGTTCCTTCACATTGGGTCGGGCGGAATGCGTATTTCACGCACCGCCCGCGTTTGCGACAGAACTCCGTCCATGGCGACGGGGTCGGCCAGAGGTTCGGTGATCCGTTTCCACGACTGACGAGTGAAGCTTTTTCCACCGGTGACCTCGTCGCCGGGCGGTGGAGCCGTTCGTCGTCGCGTTCTCGGTTCGCCCGACCCTTGCGTCCGGGAAAGGAATGACATGACCACCAAGAGCGTTCTGGAATTCAAGGTCGGCGACGCCGTCGTCTATCCGGCCCACGGGGTCGGCAAGGTCGCGGCCGTCGAGGTCCAGGAAGTCGCCGGCATGTCGCTGGAGGTCTATGTCGTGACCTTCGACCACGAGAAGATGACCCTGCGCGTTCCCACCAAGAAGGCCAAGACCGCGGGCCTGCGCTCGCTGGCGTCGGAAGACGTGGTGACCAAGGCCCTGACCACGCTGAAGGGCCGCGCCCGCATCAAGCGCACGATGTGGAGCCGCCGCGCCCAGGAGTATGAGGCAAAGATCAACTCGGGCGACCTGGTCTGCATTGCCGAGGTCGTGCGCGATCTGCACCGGGCGGACAGCCAGCCGGAGCAATCCTATTCCGAGCGTCAGCTGTATGAATCGGCGCTGGACCGGATGGCCCGCGAGGTCGCCGCCGCCAACCGCATCGACAAGGACGCCGCCGTCCAGCTGCTGTCCAAGTCGCTGAGCGCCAAGAAGGCCAACCAGCCCGCCGCCGAAGTCGCCGACGAGGACGAGGCCGAAGCGGCCTGATCGTTCAGGTCATCGCAGATGGATGAGGCCCGGTGGAAACACCGGGCCTTTTTCTTTGGGCGGGCGGAGGACCGACAAGCGGCGAATAGGCCCTTGGGCCTGGCACCGTGCCTGGGGTGAAAGCCGCCCCATCACGACACTCAAGGCGTGCCACTACAGCCGGGCGTCCCGGTGGCACCATCGTCCGACAGCCCGTCAGACCCCGGGGAAGACCTCCGCGATCGGGGTCGCTTCGGGCAGGATGTAGACGATCCCGGCTGTGCCTTTGAAGGTCGGTGCGATGATCCCTTCAAAGAAGGCGGCCGGAACGTTGATGCACCCGTACGAGATCCGGTTGTCATCGGAGGTCGGCGAGGTCAGGCGCTGCAGGCGACGATCGGCCGGCCGGCCCGTTACGACGGGATGCAGCGAGAGCGCGCCGGCATAGTCGATCCAGAGCACGCTTTTCCCGCTCAGGTTCTCGCCGGTCGAGGCGACGAACCGCCCCGACGGCGTGATGCGGTCTTCTGGCCCGATTGCGGACAGGGGGCGATCGCCGATTCCGGGCGGTGCGATGTCGCCTCGCGCCAGACCCAACAGGACCGGTGTGGCCCCCAGCAAAAGCCCGTCTCGGTTAAAGGCGAAGACCTGGGCGTTGACCTTGTCGACAAGAACGAAGGGCAAGCCCTGATTGTCGCCGGTCTGGAGAACCCACGACTTCAACTGTTGAACAGCGGGCGAGGCACCCTGTTCGACGGCGTCCGCCGGGTTCAGTGCAGGATGCGGTCGTGCGGCCGCCGTGGAGGAAGCGGCGAAGACGACCGTCAGAGCCAGTGCAGCAGTGCCTGCCCCTCGCCGAAGCATCAGGCTCCAGGTGGGAGGACCGCCCGTCTGTGCCGTCGTCCGCACGAGGGCCTCGGACGCCACAATCAGTTCCGGTCCTGCTTAGGCGGATAGAACGGGACGACGGGTGCCGGGGGTGCCGGAGGTGGCGGCGGAGGGGGTGGCGACACCCGTGACGACAGCACAGCGGATTCGCCCACCGGCGGCGGAGTCGTCTCGCGGGCCAGCGTGCGCACGTCGCCGTCGACAGGCGTGCAGACCGTGCCGTCGGCGCAGTCCGAGAAATGGACCTCCGGCGGCTCGACCAAAATCTGCGACGGGTTCACATGGACTTCCGGACGTTGGACGTAGATCTGGGCCGGCGCGATGCGGATCGGCGGAGCGTCCACATAGACCGGTGGGCCCGAAATATAGACGACGGGGCCTGCGACTTCGATCGGACGACCGTAAACCCGCGCGCCAGGCGAGGTCACATAGATCGGCGGGCCGGCCGGGACAGTGACGGGAGGTCCCCAGCCGCCCGGAGGCGTGTAGCCACCCCCACCGGTCCAGGGGCCGTAAAAAACGGCCTCGCGCGTGCAGGCGCATGGGACGTCACTGTAGTGAGGCGCTTCGGAGCAGCCATGGCCGTCCGCTGGCGCAACGGCACCGGAGATCAGCATGGCGGCCACCATCGAAGTGATCGGATCCATTCCGCGACTCCCGCTCAAGTCTCTGCGAGGATTCGCTTTTCCCCCAACAGGCGAAACCTGGAGGGAGGCCGACGACCCGCCTGACCACGGCTATATTAACCATTCCCGACTGTCTACCGCCCGGGCGTAAGCGGCACCCCGTTCCAGGCCGAACCTAGCCCCCCTGCAACTCTCGCTTGACCCGCTCGGCCAGGGTCTTGATGTCCAGCGGCTTGGGCAGGAAGGACACGCCCACCTCGTCCTGCAGCAGGTCGGAGAAATCGCTTTCGGCGTAGCCCGAGATGAACATGACCGGCGCGTCGCCCAGGAACGGCCGGGCCTTCTTGAGCAGGCTGGGTCCGTCCAGGCCCGGCATGATGACGTCACTGATCAGCATGTCGATCTGACCCGCCCATTCCTCGGCGAGGATCAGGGCCTCCTCGCCGTCGGCGGCCTCGATGACCTCATAGCCGCGCTGGCGCAGCAGCTTGGCGGCGATGCCGCGCACGGCGGCCTCGTCCTCCACGAACAGGATGCGGCCGTTGCCGGACAGGTCGCGCGGGGCGGCCTTGGCCTTGACCTCGACCGGGGCGACCTCGGTCAGTTCCTGTTCGGTCGCGGCGGGCAGGAAGATGCGGAAGGCGGCTCCCCTGACTTGCGAGTTGGCCCCCTCCAGATTGGTCACGCCGATATGGCCGCCCGCCTGCTGGACGATGCCATAGACGGTGGCCAGACCCATGCCGGTGCCCTCGTTGACCGCCTTGGTCGTGAAGAAGGGCTCGAAGATCTTGTCCAGCAGCTCGGGCGGGACGCCGGGGCCGGTGTCGGACACCTCGATCAGGGCGCTGTCGCCGTCCGGCGCGTCACGCCAGCCCAGCGTCCGGGCCTGATCCTGGGTCAGGCGCAGGGTGCGGATGGTGACGACGCCGGCACCGGGCTCGACCACGCCGCGCATGGCGTCGCGGGCGTTGACGGCCAGGTTCATCACCGCGGTCTCCAGCTGGGACTTGTCAGCCAGGACGACGGGCAGGTCGCGGCCGTAATCGGTCTCCAGCCGCACGTCCTCGCGCAGCAGGCGGCGCAGCAGGACCGCGAACTCCCCGACCAATTCGCCGACGTCCAGCCGCTCGCGCCGGACGGTGGACTTGCGCGAGAAGGCCAGCAGCTTGCGCACCAGATCGGCGGCGCGGATGCCGGTCTGGCGGATCTGGTTCAGGCCGTCATAGGAGGGATCGCCGACCGGGTGGCGCTCCAGCAACTCGGACAGCTGCAGCTGAATGGCCGTCAGCAGGTTGTTGAAATCGTGAGCGACGCCGCCGGCCAGCTGGCCCACGGCCTGCATCTTCTGGGCCTGGCTGAGCTGCAGCTCCATCGACTTCTGGGTCGAGACGTCGAACAGCCAGACGCGGCGCTTGTCGCCCTCGGGCGCGACATACAGGTGCAGCATCCGGTCGGGATGGGCGCGGGCCACCAGTTCGATGGGGCCGGTCGAGCCCGCCGCCATCCGCTCGCGCGCCTCGACCACGCCGGTCGGGTCGAACAGATGGCCGAAAGCGGCGTCGCGGGCCGCGGCGGGTCCGGTCAGGACGGCGAGCGCGGGGTTGGCATCCTCGGCCCGACCGGCGAACAGGTCGTCACCGCCAATGACCGCCGAGCCGAACGGGGCGCCCGCCGCCATGGCCCGACCTTCACCCGGTTGGGCGACATAGGCGTTGGAAGCGATCGGCGGCGGCGAGGCGCTCAGCGTCGCCTCGGGGGCCTCGCGAACCAGAAAACGCCCCTGCCCGGCCTGGCCGATCAGGACCTCGATCTCTCGCTCGCCGATGGTGACGATGGCGCGGCCCTGATGGCCGGAGCGCGCCTGGGCGAAGGCCATATACAGCGCCTGTGCGGACTGGGCCCTGGGCAGGGCCACAGTCGCGCCGTTCTGCGACACCCAGGCCCCGTTGAAGGCCAGGATCTGGCCCGCAGCGGTGACAAGGGCCGCCGGTTCGGCCATGGCGTCCAGCATCTCGACCGCCACATCGCCGTCGGGCCGCGCGGGTTTGCGGGTCTCGATCCTGCCGAAGGCGAACAGGCCCAGCAGGGCGACGCCCGTCACGGCGACCATCAGCATCATGTGTGGCGTGGCGACCGGGGCGGCGCGGAACATCGGCCACGCCAGGGCGGCGACGGCGACCGCGAAGCCCACGATCATCAGGATCAGGGTGATGTCGACCGGCGGGCTGGAGCGGGTCGGGCCGGTTGTCGTCATGGGGTCGCTCCCGCGAATCGCAGAGTGAAAGCATACGCGCGATCCGACAGGGGTGCGAAATCGCGGCCCCGCGCCATAGGCCGCAGTCCGGAAAGGGCGGGCCTGCGCTATGGCGCAGGTCATGCACGACCCTCTCGATCGCCTTCCGCCCACGCGTGCCGCAGGGCTTCAGCGGCTGGCCGCCTTCGCGCCGCACGCGGGCCAGGCCTATGCCATGGGGCGCAACACCGATGCAGATCCGGATGGACGGCAGGCGGTCTCGGGCCTGTCGCCCTGGCTGAGGCATCGCCTGCTGACCGAGCACGAGGTGGTTTCGGCCGTTCTGGAACGCCAAAGCCCCCGCGCCGCGGAGAAATTCATCCAGGAGGTTCTGTGGCGGACCTACTGGAAGGGCTGGCTGCAGATGAACCCCGAGGTCTGGACCCGCTTTCAGGCCGAGCGAGACGCGCCGCGATCATCAGGCCTGGCCAAGGCGGTCGCCGCCGCCGAGGCGGGGACGACGGGCATCGAGGGGTTCGACGACTGGGCGCGGGAGCTCGTCGAGACCGGCTATCTGCACAACCACACGCGGATGTGGTTCGCCTCGATCTGGGTCTTCACCCTGGGGCTGCCGTGGGCGCTGGGGGCTGACTTCTTCCTGCGCCACCTGCTGGACGGCGATCCAGCGTCTAACACCCTGTCCTGGCGCTGGGTGGCGGGGCTGCAGACGGTGGGCAAGACCTATCTGGCGGAGGCGGACAACATCGAGCGGTTCACCAGCGGACGGTTTCGACCCAAGGGGCTGGCGACCCGCGCCCTGCCGCTGAGCGAGGACCCGCTGCCGGGGGCGCGGCCGCTCGCGCTGCTGGGCACATCGCCGCCGATGGGGCGGAGCCTGCTGCTGGTAACGGGTGACGACCTGAACCCGGAAAGCGTCTTCCCCTTCGCCTGGCGACCGGAAGCAATTTTGGTCGCGGCGTGTGGCGACGCGCAGTCGCCGTGGCCGTGGGGCGATACGGCGGTCCGGTTCGTGGCTACGGCGGCAGAGGATGCTGCCACCCGCTGCGCAGCGCACTTCGACCGGCCTGTGGGTGTCACGCCGACGCTGTCACCCGACGCTGTGTCGAGCGCGGCCAGGAACACCGGGGTCGATCAGGTGGTCGTGCTGGAAGCGCCCGTGGGCCCGGTCGCCGATGCCCTGGAGCGGCTGGAGGCGGCCCTGGCGGAACAGGGCATCGCCCTGACCCGCGTTCGCCGATCGTGGGACGACCGGCTGTGGCCGCTGGCGACCAAGGGGTTCTTCAAGTTCAAGGAACGCGCGCCCGCCGCCCTGCTCGCTGAAGGTATTCACATCTAGTCGGCCGCAAAGTCCGTTAGTTCAGCGGACGCCGCATGCCCGGCTGGCGCTTCTTCATCACGAAGCCGATGACCTTGGCGGCCGCCTCGAAATGCTCGCGCGGGATGGTCTCGTCGATGTCGACGGCGGCGTAGAGGGCGCGGGCCAGGGGGACGTTCTCGACGATCGGCACGTCGTGCTCGCGCGCCACCTCGCGGATCCTCATGGCGACCGCGTCGACGCCCTTGGCCACGCAGACGGGCGCGGCATCGCCGGCCTCATAGCGCAGGGCGACGGAATAGTGGGTCGGGTTGGTGACGACGACAGTGGCCTTGGGCACGTTCTGCATCATCCGCTGGCGGCTGCGCTGCATGCGGATCTGCTTCAGCTTGGCCTTGACGTGAGGGTCGCCCTCGGACTGTTTGAACTCCTCCTTCAGCTCCTCCTTGGACATCCGCATCCGCTTGGCGAAGCGCATCTTCTGCCAGATGAAATCGCCACCCGCCGTCAGGCCCAGGAACACCAGCGCCGAACTCATCAGGGCGATCATCAGGTCGCGCGCCAGCGGCAGGATGGTCAGGGGCGACATGGCCGCCATGGTCTCGAACTGGCGGGCGTGGGGCTTCAGCACCATCCAGCAGATGACGCCGACGGCGATCAGCTTGATCAGGGTCTGGGCGAACTGCATCAGGCCGTCGGGGCCGAAGATGCGCTTGAAGCCGGCCATGGGGCTGAGCTTGTCCCATTTGGGCTTCAGCTTCTCGGCCGAAAGGACGAGGCCCGACTGGGCGACATTGCCGCCCACGCCGCCGAGCATGGCCGCGAGCATCACCGTGCCCAGGAAGGGCGCGGCGACCCAAAGAACCCGCGCCCCGATCTCCACCCCGCCGCCCGCCTCCAGACCGCCCAGCATGGCATGGGGCGCGGCGATGAAGGGCAGAAAGCCCTGGGCCATATTGGTGGCGAAATAGCCGCCGCCCATGATCAGGACGGCGGTCACGGCCAGAAGGCTGAGGGCCGGGGCGACGTCGGCGGATTTCGCGACGTCGCCCTTCTTTCGCGCCTCCTCGAGTTTCTGAGGAGACGCCTCTTCTGTCTTGGACTCGGGATCGGCGTCGTCAGCCAACGCCGCCCCCGTTGCCTGAGACGAACAGATTTGCCAGGGCGCGGTAGCGGTCGATGAAGACCGTGCCCATCACCCCCAGCGACAGGGCGAAGATCGACAGGCCAAGGATGACGCTGAGCGGGGCGGCGGCGAAGAAGACTTGAAACTGGGGCATGACCCGCGCCACCAGGCCCGACGCCAGGTTAAAGATCAGGGCGAAGACGATGACGGGGGCGGCCAGCTGCACCCCCAGCATGAAGCTGTCGGCGATGGTGCGGATGGCCAGCTCGGTGAAGTCGCCCATGACCAGGGGCCGGGCCGGGGCGATCAGCTCATAGGACCCGACCAGTCCGGCGATGAACAGATGATGGGTGTTGGTGGCGAAGACCAGCACGGTCCCCAGGATCATCAGGAAGGCGGAGATGGTCGCGCCCGGCTGGGCCTGAAGCGGGTTGGTGGTCTGGGCGAAGCTGAGCGTGGTCTGCAGCGACACGATCTCTCCTGCCGTGGCCAGCGCCCCGGTGAAGGCCCGCAGGATCGCGCCGATCATCAGGCCGGTGACCACCTCGCGCAGGATCCAGCCGACCATGCCGCCGATGGTCTCTGGCAAGGCGGGCAGCAGGTTGCCCACCACCGGCCACAGGGCCAGCGAAATCACCAGCGCCAGCGACAGCCGGATGCGCGGCGGCACATAAGATTCACCGATGCCCGGCAGGCTGAGCAGGATCGCGCCGATGCGGGCGAAGATCAGCCCGCCGGCCCAGATCTGATCGGCGGTGGCGTAGGGGTCCACGCCGACCCTACATCCCTGAAATGCGCGCCGCGATCGTGCGCATGAAGGCGCCGAGCAGCCCGCCCATCAGCGGCAGGAACAGCAGCAGGCTGACGAAGATGGCGATGATCTTGGGGGCATAGACCAGGGTTTGTTCCTGGATCTGGGTCAGGGCCTGAAACAGACCGATGCCGACGCCGACGACCAGTCCCACGATCAGGACCGGCGCGCACAGCTGCACGGTCAACCAGATGGCGTCGCGGCCCACGTCCAGAACTTCAGCGCCGCTCATGTGTGTCAGGTCCCAAAGGCTACTGGGCAGAAAATGCCGGGACCGTGGTTAATGCCGCGTTAGCGATATCGGCCGCTGGCCCGGTCCTTGCGGAATTCGCCTCCGAAGAGAGGTTTCCGATGGCCTGGAGCGCGATTTCGACCCGAAACGAGACACCCCCGATCGCTCGAGGCGGGTGGCTCGATGCGCTGCGTTTCATCGTGGCCTCGATGATCATCCTGCATCACTTCCAGGCGGCGGGTCCGGTGCCCCTGGCGGAGGCCCTGCATCCGGTGTTCGAGCGGGGCGGGTTCCTGCTGACCAACTTCTTCCTGATCGACTCGGGCTATGTGCTGATGCGGGTCTATGGTCCGGCGGTCGGGCGCGGGTCGATGTCGCCGGGCGACTTCTTCCTGAAACGGTTCCTCCGGGTCTATCCGGCCCATCTGATCATGGGGCTGTCGCTGGTGGCCCTGGTGCTGATCAGCGCCGTGGCCGGCGTCGCGCCGCGCAATCCCGAGTGGTTCGCATGGGACCAGCTGCCGGCCCAGCTGACGCTGACGCAGGCGTTCGGGGTGCATGGCGGTCTGGGCTGGAACGCGCCCAGCTGGTCGATCTCGGCCCTGGTCGGTTGCTATGTCCTGTTTCCCTATATCCTGACCGGTCTGAAGCGGCTGGGGCCGTGGACGGCGCTGCTGGGCGTCATTGGCCTTTATCTGCTTGCCAACGCGGCGACGCAGGCCTGGCTGGGTTATCCCGTCTATCAGATGCCGATGAAGTTCGGCTTCGCGCGTGCCCTGCCCCTGTTCATCCTGGGCATGGGGCTGGCGGCCTTCACCGAGCGGGTCTGGATCGCACCGCGCCTGGCCCGGATCGTCGGGGTGTCGGCGGCGGTGGGGCTGGCGGTCGTTCAGGCCTTCGACAAGAACGCCCTGATCTCGCTCGTCTTCATCTCGCTGATCATCCTGGCGGCTGGGGCGATCCCGGTGCTGCGCCCCTCCAAGCTGATCGAAAAGGCCAGCATGGTGTCGTTCTCGATGTTCATCACCAACGAGGTCGTGCGCATCGCCTGGTTCGGCGTGGCCAATGTCATGATCGCCAAGTTCGCCCTGTCGACGCCGGTCCAGTGGGGCCTGTGGGTCGGGGGCGTGCTGGCGGCCTTCATCTTCGCCTTCGCCTTCCACACCGCCATCGACCAGCCGATGCAGAAGGCCATCAAGACCTGGTTGTCGCGCCGTCGTCAGGGCCGCCGGCCGGTCGAGGCGGGCGCGGTGGTGTCGCTGGAAGGCTAGTTGCCACTGTTGATGTGCAGGATGTTGCCGTCGGGGTCCCTGAACCAGGCGGCGCGGAAATCGCCCATCCGGTGGATGCCGTTCTCGAACGTCGCGTCCGGAAGGTCGTAGCGTTCGAAGGCCACGCCCTTGGCGATCAGGTCGGCGACGATGCTCTCGATCTCGTCGCCAACGCCCCAGACCACCGCATTGGCCTGGTTGGTGCCCGCGAACTCCGAGACATAGACGACCAGCCGCGTGTCGCCGGTCTGAAAGACGGTGATGTCGTTTTCGCTGTCCGGAGCCAGGTTCAGGCCCAGGGTCTCGCCATAGAAGGCACGGGCACGGGCGATGTCGCGGACGGCGACGATGGCGGCGGAATTCTTCGCTTTGAGCATGGCTGTGATCCTCTGGCTTCGTCCTGATAGCGTCCGGCCCTGTCTCGGCGTTCCGATCACGCGCGCGTCAGGCTTCGTCGGCTTGCGGCGAGGTGGCCAATCGGGGCAGGGATGAGCGATGTCCGAAGGCCTGCTGCGCGACGTCTACATCACCGGCACGGGGGCCTTCCTGCCCGGCGAGCCCGTCGGCGTGGACGCGATGGAGGACGTCATTGGCCGGATCGGCGGGCGGAGTTCGGCGGTCGGACGACGGGCCTTGCGATGGAACGGTGTCGAGACGCGCCACTATGCCCTGACAGCAGAAGGCGTGCCGCTGCATTCCAACGCCTCCATGACCGCAGAGGCGACGCGGGCCGCGCTGGACGATGCCGGCCTGTCGGTCGGCGACCTCAAGCATCTGGCCACCGCGACGACGCAGGGCGATTACATCGTGCCCGGCCATGCCAGCGCGGTGCATGCCGAACTGGGTGCCGGAGCCATCGAGATCGCCAGCTATCAGTCCGTCTGCGCCTCCGCCCTGATGGCGGCCAAGGGGGCGTGGCTGCAGGTCCGGGCCGGAGAGGCCGAGGTCGCGGTGGCGGCGGCGGGCGAGTTCTCATCACGCTGGTTTCGGCCCGAGTTCTATGAGGGCACAGCGCTGCTGGACGCCAAGGGACGGGCGAGGGTCGAGGCGGACTTCCTGCGATTCACCCTGTCGGACGGAGCGGGCGCGGTGGTGATGGAGCCGAAACCCAGGCCTGACGGCCTGTCGCTGAAGATCGAGTGGATCGACTTGACCTCGCTGGCCGGGCGGTTCGATCCCTGCATGTGGGCCGGCTCCACCTTCGCCGACCGCGCGGACATGAAGACCGCCTGGAGCCATGCCGGACCGGTCGCGGCGCATGCGGCTGGCTCGATCGCGCTGGTTCAGGATTTCGAACTGCTGAAGATCGTCATCCGCGCCTGGATCGGGGTCTGGCTGGAGAAGGTCGACAGCGGGCGGATCGTGCCGGACGACGTGGATCACCTGCTGTGCCACTATTCGGCCCGCTCGCTGCGCGAGGAGATCGTGTCAGTTCTGAAGAGCACCGCCGCCATGATCCCCGAGGAGAAATGGTTCTCGAACCTGGCCACCGTCGGCAATATCGGTGCGGCCTCGATCTGGGTCATGCTGGATGAATTCATGCGATCGGGACGGGCCAAGCGCGGCGAACGCGTGCTGCTGATCGTGCCCGAAAGCGGACGGGCGATGGTCGGGTTCATGATGTGCGAGGTGGTGTGATGGCTGACGGTACACGCGTGGATGACCAGGTGGCCGACACCCTGCGGAAACTCGCGGTGGTCTTCGCCGAGTTCGAACAGCGGCTGGAGGCGACGCCGCTGATCCGCAAGCTTACGCGCGGGCGGTTCGAACTGGCCGACTATCAGCTGTTCCTGATCAACCTGCGTCAGCAGGTCAAAGATGGCGCGCTGTGGATGAGCCGCGCCGCTTCGAACGTCGGCGAGAGCCATCTGGAACTACGCTCGACCCTGATGCGTCACGCGGTGACCGAGCATCGGGACTTTCGGCTGCTGGAGGCGGACTTCGTCTGTTCCGGCGGGGACCTCGAGGTCATCCGGTCAGCTCCCAAGAACGTGGGGTCCGAGGCCCTGTCGGCCTGGATGTTCCATGAGGCGTCGAAACCGGACCCGTTCGGCCTGCTGGGGGCCATGTTCGTGATCGAAGGACTGGGTTCGATCAAGGCCGCGCCCTGGGGCCGGCTGGTCAAGGAACGGCTGGCCCTGCCCGACGAGGCGGTGCGGTTCCTGCTGTATCACGGCGAGAACGACGCCGAGCACATGGCTGAGTTCGAGGAAATGCTGCGGATGGTTCTGCCCGACGCCGCCGTGGCCGAACGCATCGTGATGACGGCCCGGGTCACCGCCCGTCTCTATGCCTTGCAGATCGAGGAGATCGAGCGTTGAGCCTGTCCGACGGCGGCGACACGGCGGAGTGGAAGACCGATCCGTTCGACGCGCGCCGCTATGACGCCGGCGATCCCGACCCGTGGCTGGCGCTGTATCTGGATCACTCCCTGCCGATCGATCCGCAGGCCAAGCGGGCGCTGTTGCTGGGCGCGCGGTCGTGGTCGCGGCGGTGGCTGTTTCCGGTGTCCCGGCCGCTGGTGTTCCTGTTCTTCTGCGTCGTGAAGGTGCTGCGGGCGATTTCGCCGCGCTATCCGAACCTGAACGGCCTGCTGCACAGGTCTATCCACTGGGGCCTGCGGACGTTCGGGTCGCCCGAGTGCAACACCCTGATCCTGCGCCACTTCCACGTCGGGACCGAGCTGCTGGCGTTCCTGAAAGCCAATGCGGGGGTCGATCCGGCGCTGGTGAAGACGGTGCCGCTGAAGCCGCTGACGCTGAAGGATCTGGAGGACAATGTGTTTCTCCAGCACGACCTGAACATCTTCAACTTCATCATCGAGTTGAACATGGCGCTGCGGGCGGCGGGCAAGGAGATCACGCCGCCCCAGGTGGTCGACTTCTCGATGCTGTCGGACATCGAGCCGGCGTTCGAGCGGTTTCCGACCGGGCCGCTGAACAAGATCGACATCCAGACGGCGGTCGAGTTCTACACCCCGCTGTATGCCGTGATGCTGCCCCGCGCCGACTTCATGCGGGCCAGCCATTCGCTGCAGCTGGATGAGATCGTCGGCATCTACATCGGGCGCATCCTGGGCACCGACTACCACATGCATTTCGTCAAGAACGGGCATCCACTGGTGACCCTGTCGACACTGCAGGCGGGGTTCCGGCTGATGATGCACGGGCTGGACTGCGAGGCCATGCACGGCTGGCTGCGCGTGCTGAAGGCCCGACAGGCAGCTGGGCTGCCGCTGGATCCGCGCGATCCGACGGGCGGGCCGGAACTGGCCTAGGTCGTCAGCGCCTCCTGGAAGTTGACCGGGCGGCCGTGGGCGGTGCCGATCAGCTCGCCGTCCGACATGACGACCCGGCCGCGCACGATGGTGGCCATGGGCCAGCCGGTCGCCTCGAAGCCGTCGAACGGGGTCCAGCCGCAGCGGCTGGCCTGCTGATCGTGGGTGATGACGCGTTTGGCCTTCAGATCGACCAGGGTCAGGTCGGCGTCGTAGCCTTCGGCCAGGCGACCCTTGTTCGCGGTCTGGAACACGCGCTGCGCCCCGGACGAGGTCAGGTCCACGAACCGCTCCAGGCTCATCCTGCCGTTCGCCACATGGGTCAGCATGACCGGCACCAGGGTCTGGACCCCCGGCATGCCGGACGGCGAAGCGGGATAGGGACGGGCCTTTTCCTCCTTGGTGTGCGGGGCATGGTCGGAGCCGAGCACGTCCACCACGCCCTGGTCGATACCGCGCCACAACCCGGCGATGTGAGGGGCATTGCGGATCGGCGGGTTCATCTGGGCATAGGCCTTGAGCCGTTCGTAAGCCTCGTCTCCGTCCAGGGTCAGGTGCTGGGGCGTGACCTCGACCGTGGCGACGTCCTTGTGGTGGGCGAGGAACGCGATCTCTTCCGCCGTCGAGACGTGCAGGACGTGGATGCGCTTGCCGGTCTCGTGCGCCAGGCGGACGAGACGGCGGGTGGACTGGATGGCGCTTTCGGCGTCGCGGACCTCCGGGTGGCTGGTCCAGTCGCCGGTGCGGGCCAGGGGCCGACGCTCGGCCAGGCGATATTCGTCCTCGGAATGGAAGGTGGCGCGGCGCGACACCGCGTTCAGCACCTTTCGCACCCCGTCGTCGTCGGCGATCAGCAGATCGCCGGTCGAGGCCCCCATGAAGACCTTGACCCCGCAGCAGCCGGGCAGGCGCTCCAGCTCGCCCAGGTGATCGGCGTTGGCGTGTGTGCCGCCGACGTAGAAGGCGTGGTCGGTCCACATCCGGTCGCGCGCGCGGGCCAGCTTGTCGGCCAGGGTGTCGGGGTCGGTCGTGTTGGGTTCGGTGTTCGGCATCTCGAACACGGCGACGACACCGCCCAGGGCGGCCGCGCGGGAGCCGGTCTCCAGGTCTTCCTTCCACTCCAGGCCGGGTTCGCGGAAGTGGACCTGGGTGTCGATGACGCCGGGCAGGACGGTCAGGCCCGAGGCGTCCACCGTCTGTCCGGCCGAGGCCTGGGACAGGTCGCCGACGAAGGCGATGCGGCCGTCGATGACGCCGACGTCGGCCGGACCTCGCCCTGCGTGGTTCACCACCTCGCCGCCACGGACGATCAGGTCATAGGTCTGGGTCATCGAAGGGTCCGGGTCAGGAGGAGCTGGGTTTGAATAGTCCCGTCAGGCCTTGGCCAGCAAGCCGCGCGCGGCCCTCAGGACACGGTCGGCGGGCAGGCCCAGCATGTGGTGGATGTGCTGGTTCAGGCGCGGGTCGATGGCCCTGAACTCCTCCAGCGAGCGCTCGCCGCGCATCGAGACGCCCTTCCAGGGGCCGATGCGGGCATCATCAGAGGGGCCGTAGACACCGACCGACGGCACGCCCGCCGCGACCGCCAGCTGGGTCCAGATCGAGTCCGCTCCGATGTACAGGCTGGCCCGCGACAGGGCGGCGGCGGTCTGGAGCCGGGTCAGCTTGCCCTGCAGCTCGATCACCCGGGTACGGGGCACGGCCAGCCGGATGGTGTGGGCCAGGTCGCGGTCGGCCTCCTCGCCCACGATCATCAGCCGACCCCCTGCGAGCGGGCCATCATCGGCCAGCAGAGGTCCGGCGACCTTGGCATAGCGTTCGGCCGGCCAGCGGGTGCCGATCCAGTCCGTGCCCGGACCCACGGCCAGGATGGGCGCGGGATCGGAGCCGATCAGGGCGTCGGCGGCGGCGCGGGTGTCCTCGCCGAGGAACAGGCGGGGGCTGGGCACCTCGTCGAGTTGCAGGACGCGGGCGGCGGCCTCGACGGCATGCAGGCCGGGCTGGTCGGGGCCGCGCACGGCCCGCTTCAGGCGACGTAGGCGTTCGGAGAACCGGGTGCCCCGCATATCGACGACCAGACCCCAGCGGGTATCGCGCACCTGGTTCCACAGACCCAGCCAGTCCCAGCGCCCGGTTTTGTCCAGCACGATCAGCTGCTTCAGGCGCGGCGTATCGGCGAACAGAGGCGCGGAGGCCGCCGATCCGACGATCGTGAAGGCCGCATCCGGCAGGCTGTCGACCAGATAGGCCAGCACGCCCGACGACAGGACGGCGGCCTCTGCGTCGGCCTCGGCGATGTACAGGATGGGAAAGCGGGCACTCATGGGTAGACCGTATACGGATTCTCTGCTCCTCCGCGCCACAGGGGTCGTATTCTTGCGACAGCTGCGTAAGTTCGCCCTGAACGAGCGGGGGATACTGTGAAGGTTCGATCCGTCTGGATGGCAAGCATCCTCACCCTGCCGATAGTCGCGGCATCCACTGCCCCTGCGCCCCAAGTTACGCGAGAAGCGCCTCCCGGCGAGGGCGTCATCTGCGCTTGGGCCATCTACAGTCTGATCGAGGAGGTTGGCCGCCGCTGTGCACCAGAACGCTTCCCGGAGAACCAGGCGGAACTGCGCCGCACCGTTCAAAGACTGGACGACTACGTCCGGGCTAACTCAAAGCTGACGCCTGAGGAAATTGCACGGTTCAAAACAGAGCAGGCCAACGTCGGCGCACCGGAAGCGGTGCTGTGCCAAGGTGACGCGCTGCAGATGTTCGAAAGTCTGGGTCAGACGAATCCGGTCGAGTTGAGCCGTAGTATAGATGCCTTGGTCGCCCGTCCCGGCACACCAACTTGGGGCACGTGCCTGTAGAACGGCACCGCAGCCCCTATCTATATCCCATGACCGATCGCATCGCCCGTCTGAACAGCCGCGCCTTGATCCGGGTGACCGGTCCGGATGCGAAACCGTTCCTGCACAATCTGCTGACCCAGGATGTGGAGACGCTTTCGAACGGAGAGTTGAAGTTCGGGGCCATGCTGTCGCCACCGGGGCGTCTGCTGTTCGACCTGTTCCTGTGGGGCGAAGCGGGCGGCGTGGTGCTGGACGTGGGGGCGGATCGGCGCGAAGGGCTGATGGGGCGGCTGTCCATATACAAGCTGAGAGCGCAGGTCGAGATCGCGGCGGACGACCGGCCGGTGGTGGCAAGCTGGCCCGGGGTGGCGACGGGGTTTGTGGTCGATCCGCGGACGGGCGGGATGGGAGGCCGGGCGATCGGCGATCATGCGGCGGATGCGACCGAGGTCGATTACGACGCGCACCGCCTGTCGGTCGGGGTGCCCGATCCGGCGGCGGATGCGGGGTCGGACCGGACCTATCCGATCGAGGCGAACTTCGACCTGTTGAACGGCATCGATTTCCAGAAGGGCTGTTTCGTGGGCCAGGAGACGACGTCGCGCATGAAGCGGCGGGGTGAGATCAAGAAGCGGATGCTGCCTTTGACCTTCGATGGTCCGGCGCCGGAGCCGGGTGCCGAGGTGCTGAATGGCGACCTGCGCGCCGGCGAGGTGATGACGGGTCGGGACGGAGTCGCGATGGCGCTGATGCGGCTGGACCGGCTGGGCGGCCCACTGACGGTTGACGGGCGTGAGGTCGCAATCGCCCGGCCGCAGTGGATGCCCGCTGCGGGGGTGCGGGTCGGCGAGGGCTGAATTTGCAGCCTTGGCTGGATTGTGAAGATTTGGCGGTTTCACGGTCAAGCTGAAACCGACTTAGCGAGCCATGAGTATCTGTCTTCGGAAGCGGCATCGCCCCGGAGGAAAATCCATGTCCAAGACCGATATCATTCTCGGCGCGCTCGATCAGCGCGTGGAGCGACGCAACGAACGCCGCAAGTTCTTCAAGACCGCCGGTGGCTTTGCCGTCGGGGCCACGGCAGGTGCCGTGCTGGGGGCCTGCTCCAGCAACAGCGATACCGCGATCGCCCAGGCAGCGCCGACGGCCAATGTCGATAACGACGTGCTGAACTTCGCGCTGAACCTGGAGTATCTGGAAGCCCAGTTCTATTCCTTTGCCGCGTTTGGCGTCGGCCTGCCCGCCTCGGATCTGACAGGCACGGGCACGCAAGGCGCCGTCACCGGCGGAGCGCAGGTGAACTTCACCGACCCGGTCGTGCGCCAGTACGCCAATGAGATCGCTCAGGACGAGATCGCCCACGTCAGGTTCCTGCGTCAGGTGCTGAGCACCCTGGCCGTGGCCCAGCCGGCCATCGACATCAGCGGCACCAATCCGAACGGGGCCTTCTCCAACGCCGCGCGGGCGGCCGGACTGGTCGGCGCGGGACAGGCGTTCAACCCCTATGCTTCGGACGAAGCCTTCCTGCTGGGGGCGTTCATCTTCGAGGACGTCGGCGTCTCGGCCTACAAGGGTGCGTCGCCGCTGATCACCAACAAGACCTATCTGGAAGCAGCCGCGGGCATCCTGGCGGCCGAGGCCTATCACGCGGGCATCGTGCGCACGGCCCTGTACGCCAAGGGAATCCCGACCGGCCCGACCCCGCAACTGCGCGCCAATGCCGACGCCATCTCCAACGCGCGCGACAGCCTGGACGGCACCTCGGACCTGGACCAGGGCATCAGCCCGACCGGGACCGGCAATGCGGCGGCCTCGAACCTGTTCCCGTCGGACGCCAACGGCATCGCCTTCAGCCGTTCGACCCAGCAGGTGCTGAACATCGTCTATCTGAACCCGGCGGCGGGCACGACCAGTGGCGGGTTCTTCCCCGCCGGTCTGAACGGCACGTTCCGCTCGACCTGATCGCTTCTTTACCCTTCCACGCCCCGCCGGTCCCCGCGACCGGCGGGGTTTTTTGGTGTCGGGGCGTATGCTCGTGCCATGACCGAATCGCACACCCGCTGCGCCTGGTGCGGGACCGATCCCGTGTACGTCGCCTATCACGACACGGAATGGGGCGTGCCCGAGCGCGACGCGCGGGCATTGTGGGAAAAGCTGGTGCTGGATGGCTTCCAGGCGGGTCTGAGCTGGATCACCATCCTGAAGAAGCGCGAGGCGTTCCGGGCGGCGTTCGACGGCTTCGATCCCGACCGGGTCGCGGCCTATGACGAGGCGGATCGGGCGCGGCTGATGGCCGATGCGGGCATCGTGCGGTCGGGGGCCAAGATCGATGCGACCATCCGGGGGGCGCGGATCTTCGTCGCGATGCGGGACCGGGGCGAGGATTTCGCAGGCTGGCTGTGGTCGTTCGTGGATGGAGCGCCGATCCAGAACGCCTGGCCCGACAGCGCGGCACGGCCGACGCAGACGGCGGAATCGGTGGCGATGTCCAAGGCGCTGAAGGCGCGGGGCTTCGGCTTCTGCGGGCCGGTGATCGTCTATGCCTTCATGCAGGCGACCGGCATGGTGAACGATCACGGCGTGGAGTGCTTTCGCCACGCCGAGGTTCGGGGTATGGCGCGGTCGTGAAGACCCCCGCCCCCAAGACGACGCGCGCGTTTCCGACGATGGCGCTGGAGACCCTGCTGGTCCAGCGGGTCGGGGGGCCGGTCTGCGGCGTGGACGAGGCGGGGCGCGGGCCGTGGGCGGGGCCGGTGTCGGCGGCGGCGGTTATCCTGAACCTGGACGATCTGCCCAGCGGCATAGACGATTCCAAGGCCCTGACGGCGGCGCGGCGGGGTGAACTGGAGGGCGAGATCAAGGCCCGGGCCGTGGCCTGGGGCGTCGGCTTCGCCTCGGTCGAGGAGATCGACGATCTGAACATCCTGCATGCGACCGGCCTGGCCATGTGTCGGGCGATCGAGGCGCTACATGTCGCGCCGGTCGCCGCGCTGGTGGACGGAAACTATCGGTTCAAGCTGCCCTGCGACGTGGAGACGGTGGTGGGCGGCGACGGGCTATCGCTGTCGATCGCGGCGGCCTCGATCCTGGCCAAGACGGCGCGGGACCGGGTGATGGTCGAGATGGATGGTCTGTATCCAGGCTACGGTTTCGCGGGTCACAAGGGATACAATGCGCCGGTCCATTCGCAGGCCCTGCAGGCGATGGGACCCTCGCCGATCCACCGCCGGACGTGGGCCCCGATCCGGGCGCTGCTGGAGGTTTGAGCTTTCAGACCGACAGGATGCCGCCGACCAGCGCGCCCAGCAGCGCGGCGACGCAGGCTCCAACGGCGAAGGTGAGCCAACCGGCCGGCCCCTTTTCGATCGACGCCTGAGACGCCGGGGCGGCATAAGTCCGAACAGGCACGAACGCTTCGGCGCGGGTCAGGAAGTCGTTGGCCGGACGTCCGTCGAAGCGGGTCGCGGCGGGCGCGCGCCACGCGGCGGTCTGATACGCCTCCGTCACCGTGCGGGCCGAGGGTTGCGGGGCGGGCATGTGGAGCGGACCCGAGAAGACGCCGGGATGGGCGATCTCGACCGGCGTCGCGTCCTCATTCGGGCCTTCGGGAGTGGTCACGATCGCGCCTCGATGGGTCTGGGTCGCCATAGAGACTCGCGGCCGTTGACGGGTCAAGCGGCCAGGGCCGAGGCCCGGTCCGAGACCACGAACAGATATTCGACGTTGCGCAGCCGCCCCACGGCCCCGACCTTCTCGCCCCTGCGGTTATGGATGCCGATGCGGGCCCCGACGTAGCGCGGGCGGGGGATCTCGATCACCCGCACCGGTCCGCGCACCGACAGCATGGCGACCAGCTGATCGCGGCTCAGATAGCCTTCGTCGTTGAACGAGACGATCAAATGAGGGGCGCGGATCGCCTCGATCACCGCTTGCAGCGCCGGGCCGATCCCGGGTTTGGAGTTGAAGGCGGACTTGCGCGTCCGCACGTCGATCCGCTTGTTCGCGACGCCATAGGTTTCGGGCCTGTCCCACAGGATCAGGCTTTCCCAGACATGGTAGTTCCCGAGGTAGGAATGCTGGTTGTAGGGCGGGTCCAGATAGACGAGATCCCCGTCGAAGGCCGAGGCGATGTCCAGCGCGTCGCCCTGGGTCGCGCGGCAGGGTCCGGCGGCGACGGCGGGCTGGAGCGCGGGCATGCGGAGTTCCAGCGGCTTGAGTGCGCGCGTGGCCCAGGACTTCATATAGGCCATCTGCAGACCGGCGGTGGAATCGACCCGGTCGGCGGCCTCCATCAGGGCGACCAGGGCGATGGCCTGCAGCTCCGGCTCCAGCCCCATGGTCTCGATCCGGTCGCGCATGGCGTCGATGCGGGCGCCATTGGCCGGGCTGAAGTAACGGGCGTCCTCGCAGAAGGCTTTCGTGAACCAGCCGGGGGCGGGGGGTGTGGTGGCGAGGTCGGCGAGGACCGCGGTAGCCTTGTCGTGCCAGCGATCGCGGTCGGCCTGGACATAAGCGGTGGCGAGCGTCGCGGCATAGGCGTTGTGGTCGTTGGACCAGACCCGAAACCCCTGCCCCTTCAGCGCATGGCCGACGCGGGCGGTGCCAGAAAACAGGTCGCAGACATGGCCGCCGTTCGGCAGCAGGGCGTGCACCGCCGAGGTGATCGGGTCGATGAGGGCGCGCTTCGAGCCGAGGTATTTGATCATCGAAAAGCCTCCCTCTCCCAGCGGGAGAGGGAGATCGCGCACGGCGGCGCAGCCGTCGTTCTGGCGCGGTCAGGTGAGGGGTTACGGTGGCTGATCGTCGACATCGGTCCCCTCACCCTTTCGCGCCAGGACGATCACTGGTGTGATCGTGCGCTCAAGCCCTCTCACTATGGGAGAGGGTCAGTCCTTCTTCGCCTTCTTGGCCGGAGCATGCGCCAGTCGCAGCAGATTCGCAGCCCCCGGGGCACCGAAGGGGGTGCCGGCCAGGATCAGGACGCGCTGGCCGGGCTGGGCCAGGCCGTACTGCATCGCCGATTTGACCGCGTCGTCCGTTACGTCTTCCAGGCTGGTCGGCTCCTTGCCCAGGCGCGGCTCCAGGCCCCACACCAGGGCCAGACGGCGTGCCGTTTCCGGCTTTGGCGTCAGGGCCAGCATGGGCTGCAGCGGGCGTTCGCGCGACATGCGGCGCGCGGTGCCGCCGAGCGTGGTGAAGATGACGATACAGGCGGTGGACTGGGCTTCGCCCGCCTTGCGTGCCGCAGCGACCAGGGCGTCGGCGTCGATGTCGTCCATGCCGGCATGCTCGGCGTCCATCAGGCTGGGCCACAGGGGATCGGCTTCGACCCGCTCCATGATCCGGCTCATGATTCCCACGGCCTCCAGCGGGTAGTCGCCCGAGGCGGTCTCCGCCGACAGCATCAGGGCATCCGCGCCCTCGTAAACGGCATTGGCGACGTCGGAGGCTTCTGCCCGCGTCGGCGCGGGCGAGGCGGTCATCGATTCCAGCATCTGGGTGGCCACGATCACGGGCACGCCACGCTGGCGGGCGGCGCGGATGATACGCTTCTGGGCGACCGGGACCTCCTCCGGATCCATCTCCACGCCCAGGTCGCCGCGCGCGACCATGACGCCGTCGCAGTAATCGAGGATGGCATCCAGGTCGGCCAGGGCCTGGGGTTTCTCGATCTTGGCGAGGCAGGCGGCGCGGCCCTTCACGATCGCTTTCAACTCGGCCATGTCCTCGGGCTTCTGCACGAAGCTGAGCGCCACCCAGTCGACGCCCAGACGCAGGGCGAAGGCCAGGTCCTCGCGGTCCTTGGGCGTCAGGGCCGAGACGGGAACGACGGCCTCGGGCACCGCGACACCCTTTCGGTCGCTGAGCTTGGAGCCGCTCTCGACCGTCACATCGGCCCAGTCGTCGGTGCGTTCGCCGACGCGCAGACGCACGCGGCCGTCGTCGAGCAGCAGCAGCATGCCGGTGCGCAGCGCGCGGAAAATCTCCGGGTGGGGCATCTGCACCCGCGTCGCGTCGCCGGGCGTCGGGTCCAGATCGAAGCGCATCCTGTGGCCTGGCTTCACGTCGATCTCGACATTGGCGAACCGGCCGAGACGAAGCTTCGGTCCCTGCAGGTCGGCCAGCACCCCCAGCGGGCGCTGCAGGGCGATCTCGGCCCCGCGCACCGCCTTGAGCGCGGCGGCGTGATCCTCGTGCGAGCCATGGCTGAAGTTCAGGCGGAAGACATCGACACCCGCCTCGGCCAACTGCTTGACCATGCCGGGCGCGCGGCTGGCCGGGCCCAGAGTGGCGACGATGCGCGCGCGGCGTGCTCTGATCATGTGTCTCACCTGGTCCGGCGCATTGGCCGGCATCGTTTCCCGAACGCCTTGTGCCACGAAACGTGCGCGGCGTCAGACCGGCTCCGGCCAGGGAAACAGGAAGTGAGTCGCTGTTACCGAGCCGGCTCGACCGCCGGGCAGGCCGGTGCCCCATAGACGCTGAGGTCAAGGCAGAGGCCTTCGACCGTGGCCGCCGGTGCGATGCCCATCAGATTGGCCAGGCTGGGCGCGATGTCGACGGTGCGAATCTGCCAGAACCGCTCCTGCGACGGGCCATCCGGACGCCAGAAAATGATCGGCACGCGGCGGTCGTAATCCCAGACCGAGCCGTGACTGGCGATCGCCCCACCGGGACGGGTCTGTCCCGTCAGATAGGGGGCGTAGGCGACCATGATGTCGGCCCCCTTGTCGGCCACGGCGCTGAGCCGCAGGCGCTGGCGCACCGACAGGGCCTCGGGCTCCACGTCGCGGGCAGGCATGGGATCGGCCAGAAGATCGGTGGTGGCGACGGCGAGCGCGACGTCCGGCTCCTGGTTCAGCAGGGTCACCGCCGCCGCGACGATCGGAGCCCGCTGGGCCGGCGGCAGCAGGATGTGGTCGGCGCCGGCCACGATCAGGCCGGTCGCGCCGCTCTGCAGCGGCGCGTACATCAGCCCGAACTCAGACTGCAGGGTGGCATTGATGCGGGGCAGCATGTCGCGGTCGTTGCGGCCGGCGGGCGCGCCGCGCTCGGCCATCCGCTCCGGCGAATCCGACCCGCCGTGGTCGGCGGTCAGGACGACGACCGCGCCGCCCGGGACGGCCGCGACCTTGTCCAGAAACGCGCCCAGCGCCTCGTCCATCCGCAGCAGTTGTTCGCACATCTCCGGTCCCTGCGTGCCATAGGCGTGGCCGATCTTGTCGGTGCCCGACAGGCTGACGCCCAGCATGTCGGTGACGCCGCGACGACCCAGTTGCTGCCGTTCCAGAACGTCAGTGGCGGCCGCCAAGGTCGTCTCGTCCAGGGCGGGCGAGTCTTCGAGATTGTAATGCTCGGGGGGGAGGTCGGCGTGCAGCACCTGCCCGTACAGCGTGCTGTCGGCCTTCAGGCTGCGGCAATAGTCATGCTGGTAGGTCCAGCGCCCGACAGGATCCGCGGCGAAGCGCGCGCGATAGGCCGTGTTGAAATCGGCGACGGGACGCAGGCGCTCCTCGGCCGTCTGGCCGGGTTCGACGTATGTGGTCAGGCCGAACCCTTCCAGCACCCAGAAGGCCCCATCAGGATGGTGGCCGGCCAGGTTGATGGCTCCGCGGTCCTTGCCGGACACCGCATAGACGCGGCTCTGCGGGCTGACGGCCTTCAGCCAGTCCGGCAGCATGGTCACGCGGATGTTGTCGGGGCCGACCCGCCCGTTCTCGCCAGGGCCGCCGTCGGCCAGAGTGTTCTGCGGAGCGCCCAGGCAATAGACCTGAAGGCCGCTCACCGGGTCGATCCATTCATTGGACGGGATGCCCACGGTCGTCGGATAGGCCCCGCTGAGCACCGTGGCGTGGCCGGGACAGGTCTTGGTGATGCCCTGGGCCTGATAGCCGTTGGCGTAGACAAGCCCCTGATCGGCCAGGGTGCGGAGGCCGCCGGTGAACCGGCCGCGATACTGGTTGAACAGATTGGCGCTGAACTGATCGATCACAATGGTGACGACGAGTGAGGGGGCGCTGTCGCTCGCGACAGCTTGTTCGCGACCGCTCGCCGCGCCCTGGGCCATGACGGTGCCCGGCAGGCATAGGCCAAGGAGGACGCAGGCACTGGCCAGCAGACGGGACATCGCGACACCGGATCGTTCGAGGGAGCCCCCGCATAGACCGCCGATGTTACGGATCAAAGACGATGACGCGTCGCACGTCACCCACCTCCCGCTCATCCCGGCGAAAGCCGGGATCCAGTGCTTTGGGCGAAGTCTGCCTGCCGAGACGACGAACCGCAGTCCAACGCCCTGCCTCGCGACAGAACTGGATCCCGGCTTTCGCCAGGATGAGCGGATTAAGGGGAGTCCAGACGCGCAAAGGGCGCGGCGGGTTAAACCCGACGCGCCCTCTGGATTGCCGTTGTGGGGCAACTACCGTGCGTAGTTGTGCGCGATGGCCCAGTCGTACCAGCTGGGGACGACCGTGCCCGTCAGCAGGATGCCGATGCCGCCGGTCAGGGTGGTCAGGACGGCGAACCACCAGGCCCAGCGGTGGATGGATTCCATCGTGGCGTTGAAGCCCATGGTCCAGCGCCAGAACAGGGCCCCGCGTTCGGCACCGGTGCCGCGATCGGTGATCTGTTCGACCTCGCGTTCCGCGCCGTAGCGGCTGGTGGCCAGGATGGTCGCGCCGTGCATGGCGAACAGCAGGGTCGAGCCATACAGGAAGACGATCGAGAGGCAGTGGAACGGGTTGTAGAACAGGTTGCCGTAGGTGATCGAAAAGGCGCCGGTCCAGTCCAGGTGCGGGAAGATGCCGAACGGCACGGCTTCCGACCAGCTGCCCATCATGATTGGGCGGATGAAGCCCAGCACCAGCATGAGCCAGATGGCGGAGGCGAACGCCCAGGTGGTGTGGGTCCCCAGACCCAGCGCCTTGGCCCGGACATAGGACCGGATGCACCAGGTGATGACCGAGGTGGTCATGAAGAAACCGGCGATCAGCCACCAGCCGCCCTGGTTAAGCGGCGGCAAGATGTTCAGACCCTGCTCGGGCGGAGGCGGATACAGCCCCAGCCACGGCAGCTGCCGGACGAACTCGGCCGGGTTCCAGCCGACGGACGCGAACATGTTCAGGCCGACGATCTCGAAGGCCAGAAACCCGGTCAGCAGAGAGATGACGCCGGTCCAGCCCAGATGCATGGGGCCGATCTGGGCGTTGCCGATCCGTCCGATCAGGTGGACGAAGAACGGCTTGCCGACGCGCCAGTCGTCCATGGAGTCGCCGGGAACCCCGACCTCCGGATGACCATGGACCTGAACCTGGGTGAAGATATTCTGATAGGCGGACATGGTTCCCCCCTCCCCTATTGCCAGATCGGCAGGTTGCGCCAGCCGTCCCACCACTCGGGCCAGCCCGCGGTCCAGACCGGTCCGCTGATGATGATGCAGACCGCGCTCCAGAACCCGGCCGAAAGCGCCAGGAACAGGCCGACCCGGTGGATGCCCAGGGTGCCGACCGAATAGCCGATGAAGTCGCGGAAGAAGGTGTCCTCATGCTCGGGCTGGCGCACCGGCTTGCCCTTGCCGGGGTTGGTCGCGGCCAGAACCAGCGAACCGTGCAGCGCCAGCGCCATCGTCGTCGTGAAGAAGAAGCTCACGGCGATCATGTGCGCGGGATTGTAGTGGAAGTTCAGATACTGGTAGCCGGTGTTCGACACCCAATCCAGATGGCTGAAGATGCCGTACGGAAAGCCGACGCTCCACGAACCCAGCAACCAGGGCCGGACGACGTTCAGCGTCACATAGGCCAGGATGGCGACCCCGAAGGCGATCGGGACGTGCAGTCCGATGCCCAGCTTGCGGCAGATCTCGACCTCTCGCAGCGCCCAGGAACTGAAGGCCCCGACCGCACAGATGGTGACCAGCTGCCAGATGCCGCCTTCGCGCAGGGGCGCCAGGGACAGGCCGTATTTGATGTCGGGTGGATTGATGGTGATCAGCCACGGGTTCCAGGTGTCGCCCAGCGACGCCCCGTAGAAGATCAGCGCGGTGCCCAGCGCGGCGAAGAAGGCCGTCGTGACACCGAAGAAGCCGACGTAGAACGGCCCGACCCAGAAATCGAACATGTCGCCGCCGATCAAGGTGCCACCCCTGATCCGGTATTTTCGCTCAAAACTCAGTAAGGCCATGACCGTCTCCGTCCTTCATCTCGCCCCGCGAGCTGGACATTTTTTGCGATCGCGATCGCGGTCGCGTGGACGGAAACCGGATTGCTCCGTCTCCGTCCGCGCGCCGCATCAGCGGTAGAACGCCCGTTAGGGTGCGGCGGCAGAAGCCGCAGCGGGTGTGGCCTGAGCACCGTCGATCCAGTTGTACCGAGGCGAGCTGAGCAGGATGAAGTGGATCAGCAGAGCCAGGGTGAACAGGAAGACGGCGAGCGCGACCAGCGCCCGACGGGGATCGAATAGGAGCCAAATTCTCCACATAACTGTAGTCCTCCATAGCCGGTGTCCGGCTTTGTTGGCGACGACGCAGGATTAGCCCACGACGACAAAGTAAAGTGGAGACCTAGGCCCCCAGCCAGGGACGCCAGTACCAGACCAGAACGTGCGCCACGATCGCAATGACCGTGAAAGCAATGAAGCTGGTCATGAAGAGGCCGTGGAATTCCTTGGCCGCTTCTGGCGTGAGTCCGGTGAGGGACCCCACTGGTCTTTCGTCAGGTAGATGAGACATCGCTACTCCTTTCGTTGGAGCTAGTCTTCGACCACGGGGAAGTCCCGTGGTCGTTTCCGCCGCCCGGACGAGCCGGACGAAGGAAGGCGGGTCCGATCTGGGTCAGGCGGCGCATCACGCGGCCCTCCCGTTCAGGACGATGGCGTTGGCGGCATAGAGGCGGTCCAGGGTGACCCGGTCCTCCCCGGCCTGACGGGCGGCGCGTTCGGCCGTGTCCCGAAGGCGCTTGGCCGCGGAAATTCTAACGATGATGGGCTGGGACGCGACGAGCTTTTCCAGTTCGTCGGCGGCGGCCTCCTCCCAGTGCAGTTCGGCGTGGGGACGGGCCAGCGTCGGCTCGACCTTGTCCATCTGCGACGCCAGGGGAAGGATGTTGAACAGGGCGTCGAACAGGGCGTTGCAGACTTCCTGGACCAGATAGGTGCAGCCGCCGTAGCCCATGAAGGGCGTGCCCGTGTGCCTGCGGATCGCGGCACCGGGGAAGGAGGCCGGCACCCAGACGCCGGAGGGGCCAAAGCCGCCTGCCGCTCCTTGCGACGCCTCGGCCAGATAGATCCGCTCGTTGATGCTGCCGAACAGGACCAGGGGCTTGGTCTCGCGGATCAGTCGGCTGACCTCGGCGTTGTCGGACTTGGTGCCCGCGACGCGCGAGATGGCGAACTGGCAGGGAAGGCCGAGGTCGTCCTCCAGGAACTTCCTGACGCCGCGCGTATAGGTCTCGTTGGCGACGATGGCGAAGCTGGCGGTGGCGAAGAAGTCCTGGGTGACCGAACGCCACAGATCCCACAGCGGCTTGATCGTCGTGTGCTTCTCGCGCTCGATGAAGGGCTCGGGATCGACGCCGGTCATTTCGCCGAGCTGGCGCAGGAACAGGGTCGTGGATTCCAGACCGATCGGGGCCTGGAGGTAAGGCTTCTCGAGCGCCTCGCACAGGCCGCGCCCGAACTCGCGGTACATGCAGACGTTGACCTCGGCGTCGGCCAGATTGCGCACGTCGGCGAGGTGGCTGCCGAGCGGGAATGTCATGTTAACCTGACATCCGATGCCTTCGATCAAGCGACGGATCTCGGCGACGTCGGACGGCATGTTGAACACGCCGTACATCGGGCCGATCAGGTTGACGCGGGGCTTGTCGCCCTCGGCGAGAGGGCGCGGGCGCGGCATCTTCTTGGGCCCGAACTGGGTCCACAGCCAGGTCAGGGCGCGATCAGCCGACTGCCACTGATCCTCGTCGATGGTGCGCGGCAGGAAGCGCTGGATATTGGTGCCCTCGGGCGTGACGCCGCCGCCGATCATCTCGGCGATCGAGCCGGTGACGACGACGCTGGGCAGATCCTTGTCCAGCGTCTGCCAGGCGCGCTTCATCGCGCCCTCGGTGCCATGGCGGCCCAGCTCGTCCTCGCCCAGGCCGGTGACGACGATGGGCAGTTCGTGCGGCGGCAGGCCGTCTGTGTAATGCAGGATCGAGGTGACCGGCAGGTTCTCGCAGCCCACCGGGCCGTCGATGATGACCTGAAGGCCCTTGATGGCGGTGAAGGCGTAGACCGCGCCCCAGTAGCCGCCCGCGCGATCATGATCCAGGATGAGGGTCATGCGGCCCCTCGCTGCGAATAATCGCGCAAACCAACAATGCTGCGGTCGTGATCGAGGATCAGCGTCATGTGCCGACGTGCTCCTCGGCCTTGGCCGCCGCAGCCTGAAGCTTGGCGTAGCGGGCCTTGAACTCGGGCCGGGCGACGGGCGTCTCGGACCAGATGCCGGCGGTATCCCCCTTGCCCACGCCCTCGAAGAAGGACGTCATGCGGTCGAACCGGGCCTTGTTGCCGATGGCGGCATTGATGACCTGGGCCAGCGAGCCTGCGCCCGCCGGTCCCATCAGGGGCCGGGCCGAGATCAGGTTGGTGAAATACAGCGCCGGGATCGAGAGCGCCTTGGCGTGCTGGACCACCGGCGTGGTGCCAATGGCGAGGTCGGGCTTGATCGCATCGACCGCCGACAGATCCTGTTCCAGCGAGGCGCGGTAGTTGACGGTGACGCCCTTGGATTCCAGCCATTCGCGGTCAGGGTCCGACCACTTTGTCTGCGGGCAGGCGGTGCCGACGTATTCGACCTCGGCGCCGCTCTCGATCAGCAGGCGGGCGACGAGCAGTTCGGAGCCCTCATAGCCGGAGACGACGATGCGGCCCTTGATCGGGGTGGCGGCGAGCGCGGCACCGATGGCACCCAGCATGGCGTTCTTGATGCCGTCGATCTGGCCCTGGCGCACGTCGCAGGCCTCGCCGATGGCCTGGAGCCAGGCGGCGGTGCCGTCGCGACCGACGGGGGCGGAGCCCACGACCTTGCGACCGGCGGCCTCGAACTCGCGCACGCTGGCGGTGTAAAAAGGGTGGATCGCGGCGACGACGGCGCAGTCCAGCGCCGAATACAGCTCGCGCCATTCGCGTGTCGGGACCACCGGTCCGGCGGCCAGGCCCATCGGTTCCAGCATCCGGCCGATGATCATGGGATCGGCGGGGAACATTTCGCCCAGCAGGGTGACGGTGGGCTTGTCTGAGCGTTCCTTGGGCGCGGCGACGGGGCCGGCCTCGACCTCCTTGCGCGCATAGTTGAGCATGGCACCGGCCAGGACGTCCTTGGCCTCGGCGTGGGTCGGGATGCCGAAGCCCGGCACGTCGATGCCGACGATGCGGACGCCGTTGATCTCTTTGGGAAGCAATTGCAGCGGCACGCCGGACGCGGTGGGCACGCACAGATTGGTCACGACGATGGAGTCATAGAGCTCCGGATCGGCCATCTGGAACACCGCCTCGCGGATGTCCTCGAACAGCTTGCCGGTGACCAGGCTCTCGGAGTTGAACGGCACATAGCCGACGGAGCGGCGGGCACCGTAGAAGTGGCTGGTGAAGGTCAGGCCGTAGACGCAGCAGGCCGAGCCCGAGAGGATCGTCGCCGTGCGGCGCATGCGCAGGCCGACGCGCAGGGACCCGAAAGCCGGGCACATCGATTGCGGCTGGTCGTGGGGGCCGACCGGATAGTCCTTGGCGTAGCGGGCCAGAACCTCGGACTTGCCGGCCTTCGACGCCGCCGCCGTCAGCTCGGCCTTGCCGCCGTGGCAGCCGCCATCGAGCGAGACGGGCTCTGCGGCGTGGTCGTTGGCGATGGGGGCGGGACCGTCGGCCATGATCTTCAGACCGCCTCGTCGTAGATGACTTCGAGCGAGGCCTTGGGCACGAAGTCGACGCCGCGCATGTCGCTCTGGCTCGCCGGGATCAGGGTGACGGCCGCGCCGGTCGTGTCCGGATCGAACAGGCCCAGCAGGCCGTCCTGGGTCAAGGGCTTGGGATGCTGCGGCAGGGACAGCGACACGGCTTCCGCCAGACCGGCGAACAGGCTGCCCCATTCCGAGTCGGGCGTGCCGATTATCTGATAGTTGGCGGACTTCCTGCGGATGTCCTCGTTGGCCGGGATCGAGGCCAGGACCGGGATGCCCACGGCCTCGGCGAAGGCGGCGGCTTCGCCGGTGCCGTCGTCCTTGTTGATGATCATGCCGGCCACGCCGACGTTGCCGCCCAGGCGGCGGAAATACTCGACCGCCGAACAGACGTTGTTGGCGACGTAGAGCGACTGCAGGTCATTGGACCCGACGACGATGACCTTCTGGCACATGTCACGCGCGATCGGCAGGCCGAAGCCGCCGCACACCACATCGCCCAGGAAATCCAGCAGGACGTAGTCGAAGCCCCAGTCGTGGAAGCCCAGCTTCTCCAGCAGCTCGAAGCCGTGGATGATGCCGCGTCCGCCGCAGCCGCGACCGACCTCGGGTCCGCCAAGCTCCATGGCGAAGACGCCGTCGCGCTGGAAGCAGACGTCCTCGATCTTGACCTCTTCGCCGGTCAGCTTCTTGGCCGCCGAGGTCTGGATGATGGTCGGGCAGGACTTGCCGCCGAACAGCAGGCTGGTCGTATCGGACTTGGGATCGCAGCCGATCAGGAGGACACGCTTGCCCTGCTGGGCCATCATGTAGCTGAGGTTCGACAGGGCGAAGGACTTGCCCGATCCGCCCTTGCCGTAGATGGCGATGATCTGGGTTTCCTTGGTGACCTCGCCCGTGTGGACGGGATCCGGCTCCTGCTTGGCCTCTTCGCGGAGCGCCTTGTGGGAAATCAGGGTGATGGTCATGCGCAGTTCCTCCAATCGAGGATCATTTTCAGGCAGTCGGAATCCTGGAAGGCGACGGGATAGGCGTCGTTCGCTTCGGAGGCCGCCATGCGGTGGGTAATCAGTCCGTCGAGGCTCAGGTGCCCCGAGGTGATGAGGGCGGTGACGCCCGCGACGTCTTCCGGCTTGAACTCGGCGGCGATGCGGAACCGCGCCTCCTTCATGAAGGCCATGGGGAAGGCGAACGACAGCCGCGCCTCATAGAAGCCGGCCAGCACGATCTCGCCGCTGCGGGCCAGACGCGCGACCAGGAAGTCCATCAGGTCTTCGGCACCCGACGCGTCATAGATGCTGCGATAGTCGCGGCGGTCGTCGGCGTCGGGGTGGATGGCCACGCCATTGCGGCGGGTGACGTTCGTCTCCCAGACGGTCGGCTTTTCGTGGCCCATGGCCTCGGTGATGCGGAGCAACAGACGACCGAGCGTGCCGTAGCCGACGATCAGGTCCGGAGCCGTGCCGCCGACGATGGCGTGATAGGCGGTGGCCGCAAGCGACAGCAGGACGCCCTGGTCCTCCAGACCGTCCGGCAGGGTGACGGTGCGGGCCTGGGGCGTGATCAGGGTCTTGGCGGCACCGCCGAACAAGCCGCGCGCGTCGATGAAGTGGGACGATCCGGGGACGAAGACGCGCTGACCGATCCGATCCCGTGCATTTTCCCCGGCATCAACGACCCGGCCGACCGATTCGTATCCAGGGACCAGCGGATAGCCGAGGCCGGGGAAGTGGGGCATGCGCCCGTCCCACAGCAAGCGTTCGGTTCCGGTCGAGATTCCGCTCCAGTCCACATCGACCACCACGTCGTCGGGACCGGCAGGCTTCAGGTCGAGTCGGCGAAGCGCCAGATGGCGGGGCTCCTCCAGGACGACAGCCAAGGTGTTCATCGGATCGCCTTCGGGATGCGCGCCCCCATAGGCGTCCTTCCCGAGTGTCAGCTTAGATTGACAGTTTTGGTTGTCAAATCTTGATTACACTTTTGACGGTCAAGCGCGGGCGACAACCAGCCCGGCGATCATCGGCATGGCGGTCGAAACCCGACGGGCCGTCGAGAATCCGGCGGTCCGGCACATGCCGATCACTTCGCGTGTCGGGCGAGGGCGACCGGAGCCCATGGCCAGCAGATACATGCCGAAATAGGCGTCGCCGACGCGCTCGGCTCCTGGCTCGGCGGCGAACGGTTCACCGATCAGCAGGGTCGCGCCCGGCTCTAGCGCGGCCCGGACGGCACGCAGAATGTCGAGTGCGGGCCCATCGTCGTGGTCGTGCAGGATGCGGATCAGGCTGACGACGTCGGCGCCCTTCGGCAGGGGATCGTCGAAGAAACTGCCGCCGGTGGCGTCCAGCGCGATGCCGTCGGCGGCGAAGGCATCGCGGGCGCGGGCGGCGACGGGGGGCAGGTCGAACAGGGACAGGTCCAGCCGGGACGCGCGGGCGGCGACTGCGCGAAGGAAGGTCCCCTGCCCGCCGCCGACATCCATCAGACGGCCGTGGCGCGAGACATCGTAGGCATCCAGCACCTGGTTCGAGACCATGGCCTGGGACGCCGACATCAGCTGTGAATAGGCGGCGGCCGCCTGCGGGTCCGGCGTTTCACCGTCCGCATAGGGCCAATAGCCGGCCAGGGCCCCGCCCCCGCCTCCGCGCCTCAGCAGGGCCAGGGGATCGGCGAGGTCGGCATAGAGCAGGGCATGATGCTCGATCATGGCCGCGACGCCCGGGGCCCCCAACAGGGCCGCGCCTTCGACACCCAGGCCATAGCGGTCGAGACCGGCGGGCTCGGCCAGTTTCAACGCCACGGCGGCGCGGAGGAGGCGCAAGGTGGCCTCGGCATTCAGCTCGACGATGGTGGACAGGTCGGCGACCGTGGCAGGGCCTTTGGACAGGCGGTCCAGCAGGCCGGAGCGGACGCAGGCCTGGGCGATCTGGGAATAGATGAAGCCCGCCGACAGGTCGAACAGGGCCTGGGCGCGGCGGCGCGCCACGGGCCGGGTCAGCGGAAACCGCGCGGCCCAGCGCTGGAATCCCGGATCGCCGATCAGGCCGTTTCGCCAGGCGCGCCAGCGGTCACCGAGGTTCACATTCTGCTCCGGACGGTAGACGCGACACGAAAGACCTTGTGTCAAGAAGGGTGGACACCTTTAGTGTCGTGTCAACAGGACATGACAATGCCAGGCGACCGGGTCGTCATCATCGGTGCGGGGATCGGCGGTTTGAGCGCCGCCGTGGACCTGTGCGCGCGGGGCATGGACGTGACCGTGGTCGAGCGGTGCGCAAGCGCCGGCGGCAAGCTGTCCGAGATCCATACCGACGGGGTCGGCATCGATTCGGGGCCGACGGTCTTCACCATGCGCTGGGTCTTCGACGCCCTGTTCGCGGCGGCGGGTGCCTCGCTGGACGATCACCTGAGCGTGCGGCGATCCGAGACCTTGGCGCGGCACAGCTGGCCGGACGGTTCGACCTTCGACCTGTTCGCCGATCTGGAACGATCTGTGGAGGCGGTGGGCGACCTGGCCGGGGCGGCGGAGGCCAGGCGGTTCCGGGCCTTCTCCAAGCGCACGGCGCTGATCTATCGGGTGCTGGAGGACCCCTTCATCAAGAAGGCCAAGCCCAGTATTTTCGGGCTGACGCTGGACATCGGGCTGCATCGCCCCGCCGACCAGTGGTCGATCATGCCCTATCGATCCATGTGGTCGGAGCTCGGCAGCTACTTCAAGGACCCGCGCCTGCGCCAGCTGTTCGGGCGCTATGCCACCTATTGCGGGGCCTCGCCGTTCAAGAGCCCTGCGACCCTGATGCTGATCGCCCATGTGGAGCAGCAGGGCGTCTGGCTGGTGGAGGGCGGCATGCAAAGGATTCCGGAGGCTTTGGCCGGGCTGGTCGGCACCCTCGGCGGGACGATCCGGTATGGCGAGACCTGCAGCCGCATCGTGCAGGACGGCGGCCGGGCATCGGCGATCGAGCTGGCGTCCGGCGAGCGGATCGCGGCCGATGCCATCATCGTCAACGCCGATCCGGCGGCGGTGGCGGCGGGCTGTTTCGGGGCCGACGCATCGCTGGCCGTCAATCCGACACCGCCCAGGACCCGATCGCTGTCGGCCATGACCTTCGCCTTCACGGCCGAGGACATCGCGGCCCCGCTGGTGCGGCACAACCTGTTCTTCTCGCCTGACTATGTGGCCGAGTTCGACGCCCTGCACGCCGGGCGAATGCCCGCAATCCCCACCGTCTATGTCTGCGCCCAGGACCGGGCCGACGGCGACGGCCCCGCCCCGACGAGCGGGCCGGAACGCCTGTTCGCCATCGTCAACGCGCCGCCCGACGGCGACACCCACACCTATTCCACTGAGGAAATCGAGACATGTCGCTCGCGCACCTTCCGCTCGATGGAGCGCTGCGGGGTCAGCCTGGACCCCCGCCCCGGGACGATGGCAATCACGACGCCCGACGCCTTCGAGAGGCGCTTTCCGGCGACGGGTGGCGCGCTCTACGGGAGGGCGGGGCACAGTTGGGACGGGGCCTTTCGGCGGCCCGGAGCCCGTACGCGGATGCCGGGACTCTATCTCTGCGGGGGTGCGACGCACCCTGGGGCCGGCGTGCCGATGGCGGCCCTGTCGGGGCGCTCTGCGGCCTCGGCCGTCATGGCGGACCGCGCTTCGACGCGAGCGTAAATCCCGGCGGCTACGCCTGGTGGTATGTCGATGCGATGAGCGCGGACGGGCGATACGGCCTGACCATTATCGCCTTCGTCGGTAGCGTCTTCTCGCCCTGGTACGCCTGGTCGGGGCGAGGCAGGCCCGAGAATCACTGCGCGCTCAACGTGGCCTTCTATGGCCCCGACAGCCAGCGCTGGACGATGACCGAGCGGCCGTCCGGTCAGACGATGCGCGAGGCGCGCCACATCCAGATCGGCCCCAGCAGCCTGAGCTGGGACGGGGACGACCTGGTCATCCGCATCGACGAGATCACCGCGCCGGTGCCGCCGACGCCGATGATCCCCAAGGCCCTGCGCGGCACGGTGCGGGTCACGCCCCATGCGATCAACGGCACGGCCTTTCCGCTGGACGCGGCGGGCAGGCACGTCTGGCGGCCCATCGCCCCGCGCGCCCATGTCGAGGTGACGCTGGACGACCCTGGCCTGTCGTGGACGGGCGAAGGCTACCTGGACACCAACGGCGGGACCGAACCACTGGAAGACGCCTTCGAGGTCTGGGACTGGTCACGGGCGCATCTGAAGACCGACAGTGCGGTGCTGTATGATCTGAAGCGCAAGGACGGATCGGCCCTTTCGCTGGCCCTGAGGTTCGACCGGCACGGGGTTCCCGAGACGGTCGAGCCGCCGCCCCACGCCCCCCTGCCGCCGACCCTGTGGAAGATGCCGCGTCACACGCGGGCCGACGCCGACCGGCCGGTGTCGGTGGAGCGGACCTGGGAGGACACGCCCTTCTATTCGCGCTCGATGCTGCGGACCCATCTGCTGGGCGAGGCGTGTCAGGGCGTGCACGAAAGCCTGTCGCTGGGACGGCTCAGGTCACCCTTCGTTCGGGCGATGCTGCCCTTCCGCATGCCGCGCTCGCTCCGCGGCTAGCTCGCGATCCCTCGCTTGGGAGCGGCGCAGGGACGTCAGTTCCCAGATGGCCCAGGCCAGCACCCCGCCATGGACCAGAACCAGTTCGATGAAGAAGGCGGTCTTGCCACTCATGCCGTCTCTCCCGTCAGCAGGCCGTGGGATGCCGCGACGGCTGCGATGATGGCCGCGACGCGATCCGGCCGTTCCTCGTGCGCCAGGTGGCCCAGACCCTGAAGAGCTACGATGTCGGCCCCTGGCAGGGATGCACGCACGTCCTCGGCGACCGAGGGCGGCACGGCCTGGTCGCGCGAGCCGACGACCAGGGTCAGGTCGGCCTGAAGCTGCGGCAGGGATCGCAGCATGTCGGAGATGTCCCAGTTGGCCATCATGCCCAGTGTGCCCTCGATATGGCCGGGCTTCCTCAGCAGACGATGATACAGGTCGATGCCCCGGTCGTCGATGATCGACCCGGTACCTCGGATCAGGCGGGCGACGCGGCTCCGGTCTCGCGCGGCGGCGGCGAACAGCCGGACCGCCAGCGGATTGACGAACAACCCCAGGGCCAGCCCCCGAAACAGGGGCGCGACGGCCCCCGCGAAGGGCTGCAGCGCTCCGTTGACGGCGATGATCGGCGCGTCGCCGAACCGGCCGTCCAGCGACATGCGCAGCGCGATCGCGGCCCCGGCGGAATGGGCGACCACGATCGCCGGCCGGACGTCCAGCGCCTCGATCAGGGCCGTCGTGCGCCGCGCCATGGACCATAGGGACAGACCGTGGTCCGGGGGCATGGCGGTGAAGCCCTGGCCCGGCAGATCCGGTGCCACGACCGTGAACCGGTCGGTCAGCAGGGGAGTCACATCCCGCCAGCTGTGGGTCGCGGCACCGGCCCCGTGCAGCAGCAGGACCACAGGCCCCTGACCTGAGACCTGCACATGCCAGCGCAGGTCGCCGACCGTCACGAACCGGCTGGCGGCGCGATTGGGCCAGTCACGTCCGTCGACATTCCAGTCCGGACGGTCGCTCACACCTTCACCTTACGGAACATCGGTGTGCGGCACGCGATTGAATCGGCATCGCCCACATACTGGTCCGAAGGAGCCCTGGCCCCATGAACGACAGCATCATTCCCATGCTCGCCCTCGCCACCCTGATCATCGTCGCGCTCGCCGCGATCATCGGCATGGTGATGTTCAAGAAGAAGCCCGCCAACCGGCATCCAATGGAAAAATCTCCCGACGGGGCCATCGCCGAGGTTCGCACGGACGAGCGTCGCTGAGGCCACGTCAGCCCTCCATCGACCGGACGACATCGCGGACGCGGCCGGCCTCGACATAGGGCAGGGCTGCGAAGGTCGCGCCCATGGCCTCGGCCAGTTTCGCCCCCTCGCCGCGCGGGCGAGCCGAGATGTCGATCAGGGCGGCCCGCAGGCCGGCGGCACGGATGCGGCGGCAGGCGTTCAGCGCGTCCTGCTCGGCCCGTGTGCGGAAGGCCCCGCCGTCGAGGGCGATGTTGCCACGCCCGTCCGTCATGAAGACCAGCAGCGGCGTCCGTCCCTTGGCGCGTTCGGCCACGGCCAGCATGGCGGCGGCCTCCAATCCTGAGGCCAGCGGTGTCGCGCCCCCTCCGGCGAGTTCGGCCAGCGACCGTCGCGCCCGCGCCAGAGATCGGGTCGGCGGCAGCAGCAGGTCGGCCCCCTGCCCCCGAAAGGCGATCAGCGCGACCTGGGTCCGACGCACATAGGCCTCGGCCAGCAAAAGTTCGACCGCGCCCTTGGTCTCGGCCAGCCGTTGCAGGGCCGCCGAGCCCGAGGCATCGACCACGAAGATCACCGTCGATTCCGAGCGCTGCTCGAAGCGGCGAACACGGAAGTCATCGCGGCGCACGCGCAAGGGTCCGGCAGATCCGATCCGCTTGCCGCGCAGGCGCTGCCAGGGCGCGGCCGTCTTCAGGGTCTCGACCAGATCGAGGCCCGCCGATCCGTCGGGCTGGCCCGGCCGGGTGCCGATGCGGCGGCCTCGCCTGGCGGCGGGCAGGCGCGCGCCGGAGGCCCCGGATCGGGCGGGCGCGGCGCGGGAGACCGACCCCGTCGACAGCCACAGCGCCTCCAGCCCTTCGGGCAAGGCGGCGCGCGCGGCCTCGAGCACGATGTCGTCGAGAGCCCCCTCCCCCTGATCGGTGTCGTCAGGCCCGTCGTCCTCGCCTTCGGCCTGTGTGTCCTGGGACGTGTCGGCGTCGTCGGGTTCCGGCTCGGCCTCGGCGGTATCGGGCTCGACCTCCGGCGGTGCGGGAATGCGGGTGGCGCGCGGGCTGAGGACCAGGCGGGCGGCGGTGGACAGGTCGTCGCGTTCGATGACATCGCGGCCCTCCAGCGCGGCGAGGGCGGCGGCGGTGCGCAGCGCCAGCCGGGGCGCGCGCAGGGACCAGACACCCAGGGCATCGGCGGCGGCGCAGAGGGCGTGGATGGCGTCCTCCCCCGGCGGCGCAACCTCGGCCAGGACGGTACGGGCCTCGGCGATGTCGTCGGGGGTGGCGCTGATCGGCAGGGCGTCGCGGTGGCCGATGGTGTCCAGTTCGATGCGGAAGGCCAGACGTTCCATCAGGGCTTCGGGCGGGACCTCGTCGTCGAGGCCTTCGTCAAGCGCCACCAGCACGAAGCGGGCCGAAAGCCGCTCGGCCACCCCCTCGCGTTCGACGCGGACCGCCCCATCCTCCAGCGCCCCGGCCAGACGCGCGGCCGTGCCCGTGGCCATCCGCTCGGCCATGGGGGCGATGACCACCCCGCCGTCCGCCTCGGCCAGCAGACCGCGCTGAAGAACCCGCTGGCCAGAACCGAGCGCCGCCGCCAGATCGAGTCCGCCCAGCAGTCGCTCGTCGCCGATGCCCGGCGGCATGCGTCGCCACGGGGTGTCGGGGGTGTGAAGCGCGCGAAATCCGGTCAGCCAGGCGTCGCGCGTCGGCCCCGGTCCGGCCCGGACCACGACGCCGCCCAGGCCCGGATCGACGGCCAGCAGGGCGGCGGCCAGCATGGCGTCGGCCCAACGATCCTGGGCCGCTGATTGCGTCATGCCGCCAGCAGCTCGTCCATGGCGCGTTCGATGCGGACGGTGGAGGCCTGCTCGTCCAGGGGTCCGCGCCGCAGTCGATGGCGAAGGGCCATGGGCGCGATCTGGCGCAGGTCGGCCTCCGTCACCGTCTCGCGGCCGTCCAGCGCCGCCTTGGCCCGAGAGGCCCGCAGCAGCGTCAGTTCGCCGCGCAGACCGTCGGCCCCGACCGCCATGCACAGCCGCGAGCCCATCTCCAGCACCGCATCAGGCACCACGATCGCATCCAGCCGGGTCTGGGCGGCCGCGACCTTCTTGCGGATGGCGGCGTCCTTGGACTTCCAGACCTTGGCGAAGCCTTCGGGGTCGCGGTCGAAGGCGTCGCGGCGCTTCACGACCTCGACCCGTTCGGCCAGGGAGTCAGGGGTGCGGACCTCGACCGACAGGCCGAACCGGTCCAGCAGCTGGGGTCGCAGCTCGCCCTCCTCCGGATTGCCGGAGCCGACCAGGACGAAGCGGGCGGGGTGGCGGACGCTGAGGCCCTCGCGCTCGACCACGTTCTCGCCCGACTGGGCCACGTCCAGCAACAGATCGACGAGGTGGTCTTCCAGCAGGTTGATCTCGTCGATGTAGAGGAAGCCCCGGTTGGCGCGCGCCAGCAGCCCCGGCTCGAACGCCTTCTCGCCCAGGGTCAGGGCGCGTTCCAGATCCAGCGCGCCGACGACCCGGTCCTCTGTCGCGCCCAGGGGCATATCGACGACGGGTGACGGGGTGGTGCCGACGCCGGTGTGTTTGCAGACGCCGTCACAGGCGGGACTGGGGCGATCCGGCTCGCAGTTGAAGCGGCATCCGGCGATCACCGGCAGGGCGGGCAGCAGCGCGGCCAAACCGCGCACGGCGGTCGTCTTGCCCGAGCCACGGTCGCCGAACACCATGACCCCACCCAGCGTGCGGTCCACCGCCGCCAGCAGCAGGGCCTGTTTCATGTCCGCCTGACCGACGATGGCCGAGAAGGGGAAGACGACGCGCATCAGTGTCCAATCCGTTTGACAGTTACGGTTTCATGCATGACCGTTCGGGTCAACGCGTCGCGGTGGGGCGAGGGATGCGATGGGGGACGAAATGGCCAGTGTGTCCGGGTCCGCCAGAAGCTGGCATTACCATCCCCAGCGGGACGCCCTGCTGGCCGAGGCCCACGCCCGGCCGTTCACCCCCCTGGTCGGCCCCGCCCTGGTCACCCGGATCGCCACCCTGGCCGGACAGGACGGAGAGGCGCGCGATCGCGAACACATGACCGCCCTGTGCCGTCGGCTGGGCCAGTCCGAACCCGGTCCGAAGGCGCGGTGGTGTGCCCTGGATGCCGGGATGTGGCGGCTGCGCTGGGAACGGCATACCGAGCTGTCGACCTGGACCTTTTTTCGCACCCCGACCGGCACCGCTCCGTTCGCGGAAACGGCGCTGGACCTGGTGCCAGAAGACTGGCTGTCGCAGATGCCGGGCGAGGTGCTGGTCGCGACCCGGCTGGAGGTCTGGCCCGCCGTCGATGAAAAGGCGACCGCCGCCCTGTTCGGGGTGGAGGCGGTCGGCGCCAGTCTGGCGGACGGGGCGGCCATCGCCCTGACCGACTTCCGGCCCGACGCCGGGGGGATGACCCGGTTCCTGATGCTGGCCCACGCGGGAGACGCGGCCCTGACCGGGCGGCTGGTTCAGGGGCTGCTCGAGATCGAGACCTATCGCCTGATGGCGCTTCTGGCCTTTCCAGTGGCGGGGCAGGCCAGTGGCGAGCTGTCGGCGATCGAACGGCGCGCGGCGGAACTGGCGCACCGGTTGTCGGAGGATTCGGACCCGGAGGCGGACCGACTGCTGCTGGACCAGTTGTCGGGGCTGGCGGGGGAGACAGAGGCCCTGATTGGGCGGACGGGGTTCCGGTTCGGCGCGGCGGCCGCCTATCACGGCATCGTTCGCGAACGGATCGAGATGCTGCGCGAACATCATATCGAGGGCCTGCTGACGCTGGGCGAGTTCATGCAGCGCCGTCTGGACCCGGCCATGCGCACCTGCGACGCGGTGGCCGAACGCCAGCGGGCCACCATCGACCGCATCGCGCGCATGGCCCAGATGCTGAATACCCGCGTGGAGGTGGCCGCCGAGGCGACCAGCGCGGCCCTGCTGGCCTCCATGGACCGGCGCGCAGGCACCTCGCTGAAGCTGCAGCAGGCGGTCGAGGGGTTCTCGACCGTGGCCATCGCCTACTATGCCATCGGCCTGCTGGGCTTTCCGCTGAAGGCGATCGAGCACGTCTGGCATCGGTTCGATGCGACGATGGCCCAGGGGATCATCGCGCCCGTCCTGGCTTTGGGCGTCTGGGTCGGACTGTCGGCGTGGCGGCATCGGCTGGAAAAGGAACACTGAGCCTGCGGCGCTATGACTGTGCTTTGGAGGAACCTCGGGGTGTCCACCGCAGTTGACAGCAAGAGGGGCGGGTCTATTCTCAGCCCAACTATAATCCAGGGAGCTGTTTATGCGTCGTTTTGGTATCGTGAGCATGGTGGCCGCAAGTGCCCTGCTCGGCTTGTCCGCCTGCTCCAAGGGCTCCGAGCCTGCTCCCGCGCCCGCCGCGGACACCGCCGCCGCGCCGGCCGCCGATGCCATGGCACCGGCGACAGCCCCGGCCGAGACCGCACCCGCCACCACGCCTGCCGCTGCTCCGGCTGCTGCGCCCGGCGCGACCCTGCAGTTCGCCAGCTTCACGGGCGACGCCGCTGCCGGTCAGCGCACGTTCGCGCAATGCCGCACCTGTCATGCGATCGAAGCCGGTGTGAACCGCGTCGGTCCGTCGCTGCACGGCGTCGTCGGCCGCCACTCGGGCATCATCGAGGGCTACAACTATTCCACCGCCAACAAGAACAGCGGCAAGGTGTGGGACGAGCAGACCCTGTTCGAATACCTGGAAAACCCGCGCGCCTACATCCCCGGCACGAAGATGAGCTTCGTCGGGCTGAAGAACCCGCAGGACCGCGCCAACGTCATCGCCTATCTGAAGACGCAGTCCTGATCGCTTCGATCACTTGAAGATATGGGCCTCGGCGGAAACGCCGGGGCCTTTTTCGTTTGGGGTCAGCGCGAAAGGCGACGACGCAGGTCAAGAAGGTGCAGGGGGAAGGAGGCGGCGAGCGCGAGCGCGATCCACCACCAGTCGGCCCCGACCAGGGCGGCGCGGGCACCCAGCAGGATGCAGACGCCCGGTCCGAAGACCAGCAGCAGGGCGTAGGGTACCATGCGGCGGGTGGCCAGCAGGACGCCCGCCTCGATCGCCATGATGACCAGGATCAGATCGACGGCGTGACCGCTGGCGAAGAAACCGCTCATGCTGTTTCGATCAGGCCGGGCGCAGGCCCAGCAGGTGGCCCATGTCCTTGAAGAAGATGCGGGCGTGGGCGGCGGGTTTGGCCCGGACCAGCTCCTTGTTCATATAGGCCTGCCAGGTCAGCTCCTGGATGTCGGGGTCATCGCACAGACCGACGAACCGCTCGCGCCGCTTGTCGGAGCGATACCAGAAATGCTGCATGATCCCGAGCACCATGAAGACCTTGCCATGGGCCTTCATGAAGCGTTTGCGGGCGGATCGGAGCGCGGCCGGCTTGCCGGTGGCCAGGGTCGCCTCGACCGCCTCGGCGGCCAGACGCCCGCCCTCCATGGCATAGTAGATGCCTTCGCCGGACGCGGGCGCGACGACCCCGGCCGCGTCACCGGCCAGGACCACGTCCCGGCCATTGTCCCAGCGCTTCATGGGTTTCAGCGGAATGGGCGCGCCCTCGGTACGGACCGTCTCGCAGTCGGTCAGGCCGGCGACGTTGCGCAGGGCGGTCACGGCGGTCCGCAGCGAGAAGCCCTTCTGCATGGAACCGACACCGATGGAGGCGGTGTCGCCGTGCGGGAAGATCCAGGCGTAGAAGTCGGGCGACAGATTGCCCTGATACCAGACGTCGCAACGGTGGGCCTCGAAGTCGGCGGTGCCTGTGGCCGGGGCCTTGATGATCTCGTGATAGGCGAAGACGTAGCGTTGCTTGTCGGCCCCCTTCACGGCCTGGGCCGCGACGTTGGAGCGTGCGCCGTCGGCCCCGATGACGGTCCGGGCACGGACGGCGATGGGAGGCGAGTCCTTGGCCGCGCCGGCGGGGCGGTACAGGACCAGGGCCGAACCGTCGGCCTCGCGCTCGATGCGGTCGAAGGTGCCGGTGCGGCGCTGGGCCCCGGCGCTTTCGGCGCGGGCGCGCAGCCATTCGTCGAAGGCCTCGCGGTTGACCATGCCGACGTAGCCGCCCTCGATCGGCATATGCACGCGCCGGTCGGAGGGGGCGATCATGCGCGCCTCGTTGGCCTTGGCGCAGATCAGGCTGTCGGGAATGTCGAAATCCTTGATCAACCGGGGCGGGATGGCGCCGCCGCAGGGCTTGATGCGGCCCTGGCGATCCAGCAGCAGGACGGTGCGACCCTGGGACGCCAGATGGCGGGCGGCGGTCGAGCCGGAGGGACCGCCCCCGACCACGACGCAGTCGAAGGTCTCGGCGACGATGCCGGGTTCAGGCCTGGACATGGCGGGCTCCGATCTGAGGCATTGAGGAAGGGGCCGGAGCACCGGCACCCATTCGGGCGGCGATGACGGCCGAAGCGATGAACAGACCAGCCTCGACGGCGAAGACGAGGCCGAAGGCGCTGGCGTCCTGAGCGAAAATCCGGCGGCCGATGTCGACGGCGACGGCCCCGAAGAAGCCGCCCGCCCCGAAGCCGACGGCCTGGGCCGCGCCCCAGACACCCATGCGGATGCCCTCGCGGCGGCCTTTGCCCCGCCCCGCCAGGGCCATCATCGAGCCGATGGCGGCGACGGCGAAGACCCCGTTGAAGAAGCCGAGAGCGAAGACCGTGGGCGCGATCGGCCACCCCGGTCCGACCCGCGCGGCGATCGCCAGCGCTGCGAGCGCTAGGGCCGAGCCGCCACAACCGGCCAGGGTCCAGCCGCGCATCCAGCCCTGACCACGCCCGCCGACGAAGCCGCCCGCCGCCCCCACCAGGATCATGCCCAGGAGGACGCCGCCATGCTGCATGCCCGACATCTGGGTCGACTGGCCGGGCGTCATGCCGAACACCAGACCGGCGAACGGCTCCAGGATCAGGTCCTGGGCGCTGTAGGCGATCATGGAGATCAGGACGAAGAGGGTGAAGCGCCGGGCCTGGGGGTCGGCCAGGGTTTCCGTCAAGGCGACCTTGAAATCGACCTTGGGTTCGGCCGGTTCGGCGGCGACCTCGGGCGTCTTCTCGACCCCGGCGACAGCGGCGAGCGTCAGGAGGAAGGCCCCCAGCGAGACGACGCCGGACACGGTCGCGAGCCGCTGCATCGAGAAGGGATCCAGCATCCCGCCCGCGATCCCGGCGGTCGCGGCGATGCCCATGACCATCATGATCCAGGTTATGGCGGCCGCCGCCGGGCGACGGGTCGGGGTGACGCGCGTGGCCAGCAGCGCCAGCAGGGAGGTGCCGGACGCGCCGACGCCCGCGCCGATCAGGGTGAAGGCGATGATGGCCAGGACGATGCCCATGACCGGCGACCCGCTCATCAGGGCCGTGGCATTGGCGGCCAGCAGACCGCCCATGGCCAGGACGCCCATGCCGCCGATGATCCAGGGGGTCCGGCGCGCGCCGCCGTCCGATCCATGGCCCCAGCGCGGCCGCGACAGCTGCACCGCATAGTGCCAGGCGACCAGGGCGGCCGGCAGGACGGCGGGCAGTGCCAGCTCGACCATCATGACGCGGTTCAGGGTCGAGGTGGTCAGGACGACGATGGAACCCAGAGCGGTCTGGACCAGACCCAGGCGCACGATGCCAAGCCAGCCGAGAGGTTTCTGGGTCATGCGCCCGCTCCGATGAGGCCACGCACGGCGAAGGCCGAAACGAGCATGCCGATGACATAGAGGGTGGTGCCCGTGGCGTTGTACCAGGGTGTGTATTTCTTCGGATCGCCCAGCAGACGGGCCATCAGTCCGAACTGGATCGCCACCAGCGCCCCGACGGCCAGGCCGTGCCAGGGACGGTCCCAGGCCACGAACAGCAGGGTCACGACAATGACCTGGGGCGCGGCCATGACGGCGCAGGCGATGCGCGCGGCGGCGTCAGTGCCCAGCTCGGCCGGCAGGGATTTGAGGCCCAGCAGCCGGTCGCCCTCGACCGCCTTGAAGTCGTTCAGGACCATGATGCCGTAGGCCCCGAAGCTGTAGAGGGCGGCCAGGATCAGGACCGGCGCATGCGGCAGCGCGCCCGCCATGACGGCCGCGCCGGTGAACCAGGTCAGGCCTTCGTAGGACAGGGCGACGGCGAAGGGCCCGGCCACGCCGTCCCGTTTCAGCCGAAAAGGAGGCGCGCTGTAGGCCCAGGCCAGGGCCAGACCCAGCAGGGTCGCGCCCAGCACCCAGGGGCCGGTCAGGGCCGCGACGAAGACGGACAGCCCAGTCCAGATGACCGCGATATGGAGGCCCCAGCGGCCGGGAATGCGGCCGGACGGGATCGGCCGGTTCGGCTCGTTGATCGCGTCGACGTGGCGGTCGAACCAGTCGTTGACGGCCTGGCTGGTGGCGCAGACCAGGGGTCCGGTCAGGGCGATGCCCGCGATCAGGAACAGCCAGCGCCCCTGGAACGGCATGCCCGACGAGACGACGCCGCACATGAAGGCCCACATCGGGGGAAACCATGTGACGGGCTTGAACAGCTCCAGCACGGCAGCCGGAGAGGGCACGGAAATCGAAGGCGTATCGAGCGTGCTGGCCATGGGCCACCGTCCACCGGACAGCAAGAAGTGTCAATCTGGATTGACAGTCCGAAGCGTCAAGCGGGAGTTAGAGAGCGAAAAACCGACTTCTACTTCTCCAACCGACACAGAACGGCGCGATCGACGGTCCGCACTCTACCGCAGCCCTGCGACAGAATCGGTCGCAGGATCAGATCAGTCGGCGAGGTCGCCCAGACCGTAGCGGCGCAGCTTGGAATACAGGCTCTGGCGGCTGAGGCCGAGGACGTCGGCGGCCGAAGCGCGGTTGTCCGAGGTCAGGGTCAGGGCCGCCTCGATGCACAGCTTCTCGATGAGGTCGGTCGATTCGCGCACGATATCCTTCATGGGGACACGGCCGATCAGGTGCGTCAGCTGCTCGACCGACTGCGACACCGCGCCACCGATGGCGGGGGCGACGGGCGTCGGGGCCATGCGGCGGGCGACGTTGCGGATGCTGAAGCCGTAGGTCGGCTGAACATCGTCCGGGACCACGACGGCGGTGACCTCAACATCTTCCTGATCGCCGAACTGGCTGCGGATGACGGTGGCGAAGTTGCGCAGCGCCCCGTGGTCCTTCAACTGCGCCAACATGATCTTCAAATCGATCTGAGGCCGCCCCAGGAAGCGTTCCAGCGGCAGGTTGGTCGCCTCCTCCCGGCTGGCCAGGTGCGTCAGATCCAGGAAGGCCGGGTTGGCGGTCAGGATGCGCAGGTCGGTGTCGGTGACGACGAAGGCATCGGAAATGCGCGAGAGGACTGCCGTCAGGGTGGCGTTCGGGTCGATACCCTGGGCGATGGTATCGGGGGTCAGTCGCACCAGCAGCGACGAGGTCCGGTCGTGGCGGAACATCGAGGCGGACAACAAGCAGGTCTCGCCATTGGCCAGCTTCACCTTGATGGCCTGGCTACCCGAGCTGCTGGTGGCGCCGTCGAGCAGGTCGATCGCGGCCGGGATGCTGGCCGCATCCAGCAGCGCCGTGAAGGACTGGCCGACCACGGTGCCGTCATCGCGACCGGCGATCCGGCCGACGGCGGGGTTGGCCTCGCGGATCTTGCGGGTGGGCGCGTCGAGGATCAGCACAGCCTCGGCCGCGCTCTGGAACAGGAGCCGATAGCGGGCCTCGGCCTGGCGAAGCCGCAGATAGTCGCGTTCCACCGACTGCTGGACCTGGATCAATCGCTGCTGAAGCACGGCCGATCCCTGAAGATCGCGGCCCAGAACGATGACCCGGCCATCGAAACCGGCGCTGAAGGCGAAATAGCGAATCGGAACGTCGCCGTCGTCGGCGGGGTGATTGACCTCTCGCCAGCGGGCCGGCTTGCCCGAAACGGCGTCGGCCAGCATCTCTGAAATCTTGTGGCGGCTCTCGCCCGTGACCGTCTCGATCCAGGATTGGTTCAACCAGTCGCCGATGCCGTTGCGGGCCAAGTCGCTGGAAGAAACCGACAAATCCCGAACGATCCCCTCGCGGTCCAGCACCAGTGCGATGTCGCTGGCAGCGGCCACCACTCCGGCGGTCGTCTCCGCCGTCAGTCCCTCAAGCGCCGTCTTCGGCTGCCGAAACGGTATGGTGACCGACGGGGACGAAAGGATGGTCATCTATCGCCATTACGGGTCCGGTGGCGCTTGATCAAGCGGCGGAGTGGGTGGAGGCGAATAGCCGCGCCGCGGTCTGAACCGCCTCGCGGGCATCGCCGGCGGTCTGGTCGGCGCCGACCAGCGCGACGCGATCGGGATTCTGGGCAAAGGCGCGCCCCCCGACCATGACCCGGACCGAGGCGTTGCGCGACACCGCGCGCAGCCGGGCGATCAGCGGCGTCAGGGGTTCCAGCCAGCGTTCGTTGGCCATGGAGAAGCCGATCAGATCGAACCGTTCGGTCTGGACGATCTCCTCCAGGTCACGGGCCGTGGCGTCGGGCATGCAGACGGTGCGCCAGCCGGCCTGGCGGAAATATTCGACCACCATGATGAGTCCGAGCGAATGCTGGTCGCCAGGCGTCAGGGCGAACAGGGCCGTGCGGCCGTCGCCGCCGCCGCCCTCGACATGGACGCGATCGGCGTATTCGTAGACCAGCTGCTGCAGGCGGCACAGGCCGACCGTCACGTCGGCGAAGGTGCAGACGTCCCGCTCCCACCATTCGCCCAGCAACTTGGCGGCTGGAGACAGCAGGTCGAAATAGATCCCCTCCACGGACACGCCGCGGCGCACCAGAAGCTCGACCTGATCGACGAGGGCTGGCAGCTCCAGCGTCATCGTCTGGCGCGCGAAGCTTTCCAGCTCGGCCGGATCGACGACACCCAGGTTCATGGGGATGACTTCGTGGGGGCCGCCGTTCTGATGGGCGGCGAGCAGGCGGGGAATGATCTCGCCCTCGATCAGTTGAGCCAGATCGATCGGAGAGGGAACGCCGGACGTTCCGAACTCGGAGCGCCTGAAGCGGACCACATTGTCGCCGTCGCCCGTGGGTGGCGGGGTCCGATCTGGCGCGCCTTCAGCGCGATGAACGTAGGCCATCGACCCTCCTCCCCGGAGCGTGATTTCTTACGTCAGGCGTGATCCCCATCCACCCGGCGAAGTGTTTCCTCATCCAACCGAGCGCCTCTTGGGAGAGGCCCCCGGATCGTCTCGCGCTTTGGTCCGGACCCGTCGCCTGAACGGCGATCTCAATGGGTCTTCGGCAATCCACGCACGCACGTCACTTCCACTTACAAGCGACATTGGGTCCACCGATCCCGTGCCGAGTCAACCCTGCGGTTAAGACTGAAGTGTCAATCTAGATTTACGTCCAATCTATTTGACACATGCCCGGCGACGGACCTAGGTTTCGTTATCGCCTCTATCGGGGGGCGACCGGAGTCGGTCGATGTCATCGAGCGCGATCCACCATTCAGACGGCCACGGCGGTGCTTCTTCAGGAGGTGTCCGGGGCCTGCTCAGCCGGCGTTTCAGCGGCCTGATCGACCGCGTGGCCCCCTGTCCGTGGACCGCGCACACCGGTCAGCACAGTGTCTCGGACGTCGGCGCGGGCATCAGCATGGTGACCCGTCCACTGTATACGCCCGAAGAACGCGCGCGCCGCGACAACACCGTCTGGACCCTGGTGCAGGGCGTCCTGGCCCCGGTCCAGTTCCTGGCCTTCGGCATCAGTGTGGTGTTGGTCCTGCGGTATCTGGGCACGGGCGAGGGCGCATTTGCCGCAACCGTCTCGGTGCTGATCAAGACGGCGCTTCTCTACACCATCATGGTCACCGGCGCGGTCTGGGAAAAGGTCGTGTTCGGCCGCTACCTGTTCGCTCCGTCCTTCTTCTGGGAGGACGTGTTCTCGATGCTCGTCCTGGCCCTGCACACCGCCTATCTGGGCGCCGTGCTGCTGCATATCGGATCGCCGCGCGAGCAGCTCATTCTCGCCCTCGCCGCCTATGCGACCTACGTCGTCAACGCGGTCCAGTTCATCTGGAAACTGCGGATGGCGCGTCTGGAAGCGCCCGCCAAATCGACGATGGTGGCCGCGTGAGCGAGGCCTTCGCCCTCGAAGCGGCCCCGGCCATCGGCGGCTGCGCCACCGCGCCGGTTCTGCGCGAACGGGGACAACGCGAGGTTTTCTGTGGATTGACCGGAATCGTGTGGCTGCATCGCAAGATGCAGGACGCGTTCTTCCTGGTCGTCGGCTCGCGCACCTGCGCCCACCTGATCCAGTCGGCGGCCGGCGTCATGATCTTCGCCGAGCCGCGCTTCGCCACCGCCATCATGGAGGAGAAGGATCTCGCCGGCCTGACCGACACCAACGATGAGCTGGACCGCGTTGTGGACAGGCTCGTGGCGCGCCGTCCCGACATCAAGCTGTTGTTCCTGGTCGGATCGTGCCCGTCGGAGGTCATCAAGCTGGACCTGTCGCGCGCCGCCGGTCGGCTGTCCGAAAAGCACAGCCCCAACGTTCGGGTCCTGAACTATTCCGGCAGCGGAATCGAGACGACCTTCACCCAGGGCGAGGACGCCTGCCTGGCCGCCCTGGTCCCACAGATGGCCGAGGCCCCGGCCGATGCGGCGCAATCCCTGCTGATCGTCGGCGCCCTGCCCGACGTGGTCGAGGACCAGTTCCGCCGCCTGTTCGCCGCCATGGGCATCGACCGCGTCGACGCCCTGCCGGCCCGCAAGATCGCCGACCTGCCCAGCGTCGGCCCCAATACCCGATTCCTGGTGGCCCAGCCCTTCCTGGGCGATACGGCGCGGGCGCTGGAGGATCGCGGCGCGGTCCGGCTGGACGCCCTGTTCCCCTTCGGGGCCGAGGGCACGACCGACTGGCTGCACGCGGCGGCGGTGGCGTTCGGTGTGGACGAGATGCTGTTCCGCTCGGTCGTCGCGCCGGGCCGCGAACGCGCCGCCCGCGCGCTCGAAAAGGTCCGGCCCGCCCTGGAAGGCAAGTCGATCTTCTTCTTCCCCGACTCGCAGCTGGAAGTGCCGCTAGCGCGGTTCCTGTCGCGCGAGCTGGGCATGATGCCGCTGGAAGTCGGCACGCCCTATCTGCACCGCACGCACCTGAACAAGGAGCTGGCGCTGCTGCCGTCCTCGACGATGCTCAGCGAAGGCCAGGACGTGGATCGCCAGCTGGACCGCTGCCGCACCGCCCGGCCGGACCTGTCCGTCTGCGGCCTCGGATTGGCCAACCCTCTGGAGATGGAAGGCCTGACGACCAAATGGTCGATCGAGCTGGTCTTCTCGCCGGTCCACGGCTTCGACCAGGCGGCCGATCTAGCCGAGCTGTTCGCCCGCCCCATGAACCGCCAGGACAGGCTGTCCGACGCCATCGTCCCGATCCGTCGGAGGGCTGTCTGATGCAGCTGACCGTCTGGACCTATGAAGGCCCGCCCCACGTCGGCGCGATGCGGATCGCCACGGCGATGGAAGGGTTGCACTACGTCCTGCACGCGCCCCAGGGCGACACCTACGCCGACCTGCTGTTCACGATGATCGAGCGGCGCGGCAAGCGCCCGCCCGTCACCTACACGACCTTCCAGGCCCGCGACCTGGGGACCGACACGGCCGAGCTGTTCAAGACCGCCGTCATCGACGCCCACGCCCGCTTCCAGCCCCAGGCGATGATCGTCGGCGCCTCCTGCACCGCCGAACTGATCCAGGACGATCCGGCCGGCATGGCCCTGGCCATCGGCCTGCCGATCCCGGTGATTCCGCTGGAGCTGCCCAGCTATCAGAAGAAGGAAAACTGGGGCGCGGCCGAGACCTTCCGCCAGCTGGTGCGCCACCTGACCACCGCCGTCGAGCGCACGCCGATGGCGGGTCGCAAGCCCGTCTGCAACATCCTGGGCCCCACGGCGCTGGGCTTCCGCCACCGCGACGACGTGGTCGAGATCACCCGGCTGCTGGAACGGATGGGCGTCGACATCAACGTCACCGCGCCCTTGAGCGCCACGCCCGCCGACATCGCTCGCCTGGGGGCCGCTGACTTCAACGTCGTCCTCTATCCCGAGATCGCCGGCGAGGCCGCCAAGCAGCTCGAAAAGATGTGCGGCCAGCCTTCGGTCAAGACGGTGCCGCTGGGCTACGGCGCGACGATCGACTTCATCAACGAAGTCTGCGCCCTGACCGGCCTGGACCCCGCGCCCGTGCTGGACGGCGTCCCGTCGCGCATGCCCTGGTGGTCGCGCTCGGTCGATTCGACCTATCTGACCGGCAAGCGTGTCTTCGTGTTCGGCGACGCCACCCACGTCATCGCCGCCGCCCGCGTGGCGTCCGAGGAGCTGGGCTTCGAGGTCGTCGGCATGGGCTGCTACAATCGCGAGTTCGCCCGCGACGTCCGCGCCGCCGCTGCCGACCTGGGTCTGACCGCCCTGATCACCGACGACTATCTGGAGGTCGAGGACGCCATCGCGGCGCTGCAGCCCGAACTGGTGCTGGGCTCGCAGATGGAGCGCCACATCGCCAAGCGGCTGCGCATCCCCTGCGCCGTGATCTCGGCCCCCTTCCACGTCCAGGACCATCCCGCGCGCTTCTCGCCCCAGATGGGGTTCGAGGGGGCCAACGTCCTGTTCGACACCTGGGTGCATCCGCTGGTCATGGGGCTGGAAGAGCACCTGCTGCACATGTTCCGCGACGATTTCGAGTTCTCGGACGAGGCGGGTGCCTCGCACCTGGGCGGGCACGGTGGTCAGTCGCCGCGCGCCGCCACCCCGGTCACGGCCGATACCGTGGCCTCGACGGAAGTTTCGTCCGTCTCGTCCGAGATTCAATGGGCCCCAGACGCCGAGGCCGAGCTGAAGAAGATCCCCTTCTTCGTGCGCGGCAAGGCCAGAAAGAACACCGAACGCTTCGCCGCCGAGCACGGCCTGGCGACCATCGGGGTGGAGACGCTGTACGATGCGAAATCGCATTACAGCCGCTGATCCCTCGAACCCCATCGTGGCGACGTCACAGGTGCGAGTCGTCATCGTCACCCTGGACAACCACCTGGCCGGCGCGGTGGCACAGGCCGAGGCCGAACTGCGCCGGACTGTCCCCGGACTGACCATCGCCCTGCATGCGGCCTCCGAATGGGGCAGCGATCAGGGGGCGCTCGACGCCTGCCTCGCTGACATCGAAACCGGCGACATCGTCATCGCCTCCATGCTGTTCGTCGACGACCACGTCCAGATGGTCCTGCCGGCGCTGAAGGCCCGCAACGAAGCCTGCGACGCCATGGTCTGCATGATGTCGGCGGCCGAGGTCGTGAAGCTGACCAAGATGGGTCCGTACCGCATGGACGGTTCGACCAAGGGCCCCTTGGCGATGCTGAAGAAGCTGCGCGGAAACACCAAGGCGACGGGCGGCGCGCCGGGCGAGAAGCAGATGGCCATGCTGCGCCGCCTGCCCAAGATCCTGGCCTTCATCCCCGGGACCGCGCAGGACGTGCGCGCCTATTTCGTGACGCTGCAGTACTGGCTGTCGGGCTCGGCCGAGAACATGGCGTCGATGGTCCGCTATCTGGTGGATCGCTATGCCGACGGCGAACGGCGGGCCTTGCGCGGCGCCATGAAGGCCGCCGCCCCGGTCGAGTATCCGGAAATAGGCGTCTACCACCCCCGCATGGGTCAAGGCGTGGCGGCCCGGATGGCCGTGAGCCCCGATGCCCTGCCGAGCCATACCGGCCACAGCGGCACCGTCGGCCTGGTCGTGTTGCGCTCTTATGTGCTGGCCGGCGACGCGGCCCACTACGACGGCGTCATCGATGCGCTGGAGTCGAGGGGCCTGCGGGTCATTCCCGCCTTCGCCAATGGCCTGGACGCCCGCGCGACCATGAACGCGATGTTCATGCGGGGCGGCCGTCCCAGCGTCGATGCCATCATCAACCTGACGGGTTTCTCGCTGGTCGGCGGACCCGCCTACAACGACTCGTCGGCCGCGGCCGTGGCGCTCGGCAAGTTCGACGTGCCCTACGTCTCGGCCCACCCGCTGGAGTTCCAGTCGTTCCAGCAGTGGAGCGCGGGTGATCAGGGCCTGCTGCCGCTGGAGGCCACGATGATGGTCGCCATCCCCGAACTGGACGGGGGCATCGCGCCGATGATGTTCGGCGGTCGCACCGACGGATCGGACGCGCCCTGCACCGGCTGCGTTCGTCGCTGCACCTTCCCCGGCATGGACGCCAAGGCCATGGTGGCCTGCCCCGAGCGCGCCGGGACCCTGGCCCAGCGCGTCGAGAAGATGATCGCCCTGCGCCGTTCGGAGCGTGCCGAGCGCCGGATCGCGGCGGTCCTGTTCAACTTCCCGCCCAACGCCGGGGCCGCCGGAACGGCCGCCCAGATGTCGGTGTGGGCCAGTCTGCACAAGACCCTGATCCGTCTGGCGGCCGAGGGTTATACCGTCGAGGTCCCCGAGAGCGTCGAGGCGCTCCGCGAGGTCATGCTGGAAGGCAACGCCGTCCGTTACGGCACCGACGGCAACGTCCACGTCCGCATCCCGGCCAACGAGCATGTGATGCGCGAACGCTGGCTGAAGGACATCGAAGCGGTCTGGGGCCCGGCACCGGGCAAGTCGCTGACCAACGGTTCGGACCTGTTCGTGCTGGGCGCGCGGTTCGGCAACGTCTTCGTCGGCCTGCAGCCGCCGTTCGGCATCGAGGGCGACCCGATGCGGCTGATGTTCGAGGGCGGGTTCGCGCCCACCCATGCCTTCAGCGCCTTCTACCGCTGGATCCGCGAGGACTTCGGAGCCCACGCCGTGCTGCATTTCGGCACCCACGGCGCGCTGGAGTTCATGCCCGGCAAACAGACCGGCCTCTCGGAGGCCTGCTGGCCCGACCGGCTGATCGGCGACCTGCCGAACCTGTATCTGTACGCCGCCAACAATCCGTCCGAGGGCATGATCGCCAAGCGGCGCTCGAACGCCACCCTGATCAGCTACATCACCCCGCCGATCAACGACGCGGGTCTATATAAAGGCCTGCTGGACCTGAAGGCCCTGGTCGATCGCTGGCGCGCGACCGAGGTCGAGGCCTCGGCCGAACGGGCCGCCCTGAACCCGCTGATCTTCGAGGCCGCGGAGACCCTGCACATCGCCCTGATCGACGGATCAGACGACGCCCGCGTCAACGCCCTGATCGCCACGCTTCAGGAGCTGGAACAGACCCTGATCCCCAACGGCCTGCATGTGCTGGGCGAGCCCTTCAGCAGCGACGAGCGCATCGACCTGCTGCTGGCCGTCGCCGAGGCGCGCGAGGGACCCAAGCCCGGCCGCGAAGCGGTTCAGGCCCTGGTCGACGGGGCGGACGCGCGGACGGCGCTTGGCATCAGCGGGCTGAGCTCGGACACCGCCGGGATCGAGCTGTTCCGCCACCTGCACGCCACCAATGTCTCGCTGTCGTCCAACCCCGAGATGGAAGCCCTGATCGCGGCGCTGGACGGCGGATACGTCATGCCGTCGCCGGGCGGCGACCTGCTGCGCACGCCCGAGATGCTGCCGACCGGCCGCAACATCCACGGCTTCGATCCCTTCCGTATCCCCAGCGCCTATGCCGTGGCCGACGGCATGCGCCAGGCCGACCGGCTGCTGGCCAAGCACAAGCTCGAAACCGGCGCGCTGCCGGAATCCATGGCCATCGTGCTGTGGGGCACCGACAATCTGAAGTCCGAAGGCGGACCGATCGCCCAGGCCATGGCCCTGATGGGCGCGCGCCCCCGCTTCGACGGCTACGGTCGCCTGTGCGGCGCCGAACTGGTCTCGCTGCAAGAGCTGGGCCGTCCGCGCGTCGATGTGGTGACCACGGTTTCCGGCATCTTCCGCGACCTGCTGCCACTGCAAATGAAGATGCTGGCCGACGCCGCCTGGCTGGCCGCCACGGCCGACGAGCCGATCGACCAGAATTTCGTGAAGAAGCGCGCCCTCGAGCATCAGGCCAAGCTGGGCTGCGATTTCGAGACGGCCGCCCTGCGCGTCTTCTCCAATGCCGAGGGGGCCTACGGGGCCTCGGTCAACTCGCTGATCGACTCGGGGGCCTGGACCGAGGAGGGCGAACTCGCCGACGCCTTCGAGAGCCGCAAGGGCTTCGCCTATGGCCGCAACGGCAAGCCGATGAGACAGGCCGCCCTGCTGAACAGCGCGCTCGCCGGCATCGACCTGGCCTATCAGAACCTCGATTCGGTCGACCTCGGCGTCACCACCATCGACCATTACGTCGACACCCTGGGCGGAGTGGCCAAGTCGGCCGAGCGCGCGCGGGGTGTGGCCTCGCCGGTCTACATCGGCGACCAGACGCAGGGCGAGGGAAAGGTCCGGACCCTGGCCGAACAGGTCACCTTAGAGTCCCGCACCCGCGTCCTGAACCCGCGCTGGTTCGAGGGTCAGCTGAAGCACGGTTCCGAGGGCGTTCGCGCCATCGAGGCCCAGGTGACCAATACGCTGGGATGGTCCGCCACGACCGGCGACGTCCAGCCCTGGGTCTATCAGGAAATCAGCGAGACCTTCGTGCTGGACGCCGCGATGCGCGAGCGGCTGGCCACGCTGAACCCCAAGGCCTCCGCCCGGATGGCCAACCGGCTGCTGGAAGCCTCGGACCGCGCCTACTGGGCCCCCGATGCCGCGACGCTGCAGGCGCTGCGCGACGCCGCCGACGAACTCGAAGACCGCCTCGAGGGGCTCAGCCCCGCTGTGGCGGCGTAAGGACACATCATGAGCATCACCCTCGAAATGCCCCAGACCCTGAAGCGTCGTCCGCCGGACGGTGCCGGATCGGTCCAGGTCGAGATGGACTCCACGCTGAACATCGGCTCGGCCAAGGTCTTCGCCGTCTATGGCAAGGGCGGGATCGGCAAGTCGACAACCAGCTCTAACCTGTCGGCCGCGTTCAGCCTGCTGGGCAAGCGGGTGCTGCAGATCGGCTGCGATCCCAAGCATGACAGCACCTTCACCCTGACCAAGCGCCTGGTTCCCACCGTCATCGACGTACTGGAGACGGTGAACTTCCACTCCGAGGAACTGCGCCCCGAGGACTATGTCTACGAGGGCTTCAACGGGGTGCGCTGCGTCGAGGCGGGCGGACCGCCGGCCGGCACCGGCTGCGGCGGCTATGTCGTCGGCCAGACCGTCAAGCTGCTGAAGGAACACCACCTGCTGGAAGACACCGACGTGGTGATCTTCGACGTGCTGGGCGACGTGGTCTGCGGCGGCTTCGCGGCGCCGTTGCAGCATGCCGAGCGGGCGCTGGTCGTGACGGCCAACGACTTCGACAGCATTTTCGCGATGAACCGCATCGTCGCGGCCATCAAGGCCAAGTCCAAGAACTATCAGGTGCGCCTGGGCGGCATCATCGCCAACCGGTCCTCCGGCACCGACGAGATCGACCGCTTCAACGCCGCGATCGGCCTGAAGCGCATCGCCCACTTCCGCGACCTGGACGAAATCCGCCGCAGCCGCCTGAAGAAGTCCGTCGTGTTCGAGATGGACGGTTCGGACGAACTGGAGGCCGCCAAGGCTGAATATATGCGCTTGGCCCAGTCGCTGTGGGACGGCATGGAGGCCATCGAGGCCGAACCGATGCGCGATCGCGACATCTTCGAGTTCCTGGGGTTCGATCAATGACCGCCACGCTCGAGACCCGCACCACCCCGACCTGGGACCAGTATCGCGGACGGCTGGAAGAATATTTCGACCGTACGGCGCTGGACGCCTGGGCGCAGCTGACCAGTGACGCGCCGGTATCGAAGATCCGCGCGACGGTGCGGGCCGGGCGCGACGAGATGCGGGGCGTGCTGCTGTCGTGGATGGCGGACGACCTGACGGGCGTTCGGGTGCTGGACGCCGGCTGCGGCACCGGGGCCCTGGCGGTCGAGGCCGCGCGGCGCGGAGCCGACGTCGTGGCCATCGACGTCTCGGCCAGCCTGGTCAACATCGCCAAGGAGCGGACGCCGTCGGGGCTGAAGGGCTCCATCGACTGGCGCGCGGGCGACATGATGTCTCCCGATCTGGGCACATTCGACCACGTCGTGGCGATGGACAGCCTGATCCACTATCCGACCGACGACATCGTCGGCGTGCTCCAGGCTCTGGGCCAGCGGACCCGCAAGTCGGTGATCTTCACGGTCACGCCGCGCACCCCCGCTCTGATGCTGATGCTGGGCATGGGCAAGCTGTTCCCCCGCGCCGATCGCGCCCCGGCCATCGCGCCCGCCAGGATCGACGCCCTGGCGCGCCGCCTCGCCGCCCTGCCCGGCCAGTCGGTCGGTCGCAGCCGCCGGGTCCAGGGTGGTTTCTATACGTCGCAGGCGCTGGAGATGATCCGGTGCTGAACGAGCTGCTTCTGCAAAGGATGGCCGAAAGGTCTGCCCAAAAGGCCGGAATGGGCGACAGCCGGGCCCAATGGGCGCGGCTGATAACGGCCTGTCTGCCCTTTGCGGATGCCGCCACGACCGAGCTGCCGCTGGGCCGCATCCTGCGCCTGTCGCTGTTCCAGATCTCGGTGGGCATGACCACCGTGCTGCTGACCGGCACCCTGAACCGGGTGTTGATCGTGGAGCTGAACGTGCCGGCGGTGCTGGTCGCGGCCATGGTCGCCATCCCCTTCCTGTTCGCCCCGTTCCGCGCCCTGATCGGCTTCAAGTCCGACACGCACCAGTCGCACCTGGGCTGGCGCCGGGGTCCCTACATCTGGTTCGGCAGCTTGCTCCAGTTCGGCGGCCTGGCGATCATGCCCTTCTCCCTGCTGATCAGTGGCGGACATGGCGTGGGGGCCGAGTGGATCGGCCACATCGCGGCCATGGTCGCCTTCCTGCTGGTCGGGGCCGGAATCCATACGACGCAGACCGCCGGTCTGGCCCTGGCCAACGACCTGGCCCCCGAGCATGCGCGGCCCCGGGTCGTGGCGCTGCTGTATGTCATGCTGCTGGTCGGCATGCTGATCTCGGGCGTGCTGATGGGTCTGGTCCTGGCCGACTTCCAGGAGGTCAAGCTGGTCGGCGTGGTTCAGGGCGCGGGCGTCCTGGCCATCGTGCTGAACATGACCGCCCTGTGGAAACAGGAATCGCAGAACTTCGCCCTGACCGCCAAGGACAAGCCCCGCCCGCCTTTCAGGGAAGCCTGGGCCGAGTTCTCGGCCGGGGGCCGCGCCAGCCGCCTGCTGGTCGCCGTGGGTCTGGGAGCCGCCGCGTTCAGCATGCAGGACGTCCTGCTGGAGCCCTATGGCGGCAAGATCCTGGGCCTGTCGGTCGGACAGACGACGTCGCTGACCGCCCTGTGGTCGGCGGGCACCCTGGCCGGTCTGGCCTATGCCGCCCGCCAGCTGGGCAAGGGCGGCGAGCCGCACCGCCTGGCCGGACACGGCATGGTCCTGGGCATCCTGGCCTTCGTCTGCGTGATCGGCGGCGGCGCCCTGTCGCTGATCCCCGTCTTCTGCCTCGGCGTCTTCATGATCGGCATGGGCGGGGGCCTGTTCTCGGTCGGCACCCTGACCTCCGCCATGGCCCTGGCCAAGGACGGCAAGTCCGGCATCGCGCTGGGGGCCTGGGGCGCGGTTCAGGCCACGGCTGTGGGCCTGGCCATCTTCGTCGGCGGGGGTCTGCGCGACCTGGTCGCCCACCTGTCGGCCACCGGCGCGCTGGGCACCGCCATGAGCGCGCCGGCCACCTCCTATGCCGTTGTCTACCACCTCGAGATCGGCCTGTTGTTCGCCGCCCTGATCGCGATCGGACCCCTGGCCCGTTACGTGCCCGCCACCACCAAGCCTGCTTCCGAAACCTCCAGGTTCGGCCTCGCCGACCTGCCCGCCTGACCCGGTTCATAAGGAAACCCTGACATGGACAGTCCCTACCTCTTTGGTGATTTCGATGCGGCCGAGTTCTGCCTCATCGCCTTCTTCCTGTTCTTCGCCGGCCTGGTCTTCTACCTGCGCCGCGAGGATCGACGGGAGGGCTATCCGCTGGAAGACGACGTGACCGGACGCAAGGAGCCCCTGGGCGGCCTGTTCTTCACGGCCCAGCCGAAGACCTTCATCCTGCCCCACGGCCACGGCACCCGCACCCTGCCGCGCGACGACAATCGCGACACCCGCCAGCTGGCCGCGCGTCGCAGCGCCATGACCGACGGATCCCCGATCGAGCCGACCGGCAACCCGCTGATCGACGGCATCGGGCCGGGCGGATACGCGGATCGTCCGAAGTATCCGGACCTGACGATCGAGGGCACGCCGCGCATTGTGCCCCTGCGGATCGCCGCCGACTTCCTGGTGTCCAGCCATGACACCGACCCACGCGGTCTGGCCGTCCTGGGCTGCGACGGTCTGAAGGCCGGGGAGGTCTCGGACATCTGGGTCGACCGGTCCGAGCAGCTGATCCGCTATCTGGAGGTCGCTGTGGGAGCCCGCAAGGTGCTGTTGCCGATGACCATGGCGATCGTCGACGGCGGGGCTCGCGCGGTCAAGGTTCGCGCCATCACGGCGTCCCAGTTCGCCGACGTCCCTGGCACAGAGAGTGCCGATCAAGTCACCCTGTACGAGGAGGAGCGGATCGTCGGATACTACGGCGGCGGGCACCTCTATGCGACGCGTGACCGTCAGGAGCCCTGGCTGTGAGCGAACTCGGTCCGAACGAACACGCGGGCGAACCCGTCCGCGGCCTTCCCGGCCAGCTGCCGGCCGGCGAGCACATCCTGTGGCAGGGCGCGCCCGACTGGCGCACCCTGGCCCGCACGGCGCTGCACACCCACCTGGTCGGAGGATACTTCGGTATCCTGGCGGCGTGGAACGTCGGCGACGGTCTGGCGACGGGCGCATCCCTGGCCCGGGCCATCGGGTCGGGTGTCGTCACCCTGCTGGCCGGAGCCATGGCGATCGGCCTGCTGACCTTCTACGCCTGGCTGGCGGCCCGCTCGACGGTCTACACCATGACCAACAAGCGGTTCGTGCTGCGCCACGGCGTGGCCCTGTCGAAATGCTTCAACATTCCGTACGCGGCGGTCGCCTCGGCCGGGCTGAAGCTGGACGGCAAGGGCGTGGGCGACATCCCCATGGGTCTCGCGGGGGACGCCAAGATCGCCTATCCGCACCTGTGGCCGCACGTCCGTCCCTGGTCGTTCGTCAATCCGCAACCGATGATGCGCGCCCTGCCGGACGCCGCCGCCGTCGCCGAACGCCTCAGCCTGCAACTGCAGCTGGCCGCCTCGGCCGCCGACCGGCCCTTCGTCGCCGAAGCCCCTCGCGCCCGCGCCGCCCGTCCGTCCGCGTCTCAGGCGTCCGGCGGTCAGCCCGCCGCCGCCTGAGCCCGAAGAAAGAAAGCCAAGCCCATGTCCGCCCTCGACGATAAACCCTTCCCCAAGGCTCCGCTGATCGCGGCGTTCCTGCTGGTCGGGTCAACGCTCGTCGTCGTGGGCGGCACGCGGCTGGGGCTGATCGGGTCCCCGGCCATGGTCGAGGTCCCGCGCGTGGCCCAGGTCACGCGGACCGAGGATCTGAGCTTCTATGACGTGCCCGGCGGCGCGGTGCGCGTGGTCGCGCCCGGCGTGCCGGACCGGATGATCCCCACCGCCTCGGGCGGGTTCGTGCGCGGCGTGCTGCGCAGCCTGGTCCGCGATCGGCGGTCCCGGGGCCTGGGGTCAGAGCAACCGTTCCGCGTCAGCCAATGGTCGGACGGCGCGGTGACCATCCAGGATCTGGCCACGGGCCGGACGCTGAACCTGAACGCCTTCGGTCCCACCAATCGCGAGGACTTCATCAGTCTGATCGCGCCTGTCCCCGCCAGCGCCGGAACCGTGGCATGAACCGCCTGGTCCACATCCCCTGCACGGTCGAGGTCGAGCATTCCGACGAGAGCCTGCACGCCCATGTCGCCCTGGACGGCGATCCCGTGATCCGCCCGGGCGACGCGGTGCAGGTGCACGGCGATCCGATCCATGTCGCCTTCGGTGAACGCCGGACCTTCCGCCGCATGGCGACGCTGCGCCGGGCGTCGTTCCTTGAGCGCGTCTGGACGCGCACCTGCGCCGGCTTCTTTGAAATGAACGAGCTGTACGAAGTCAGCTTCACCCCCCGGAGGACCCTGTGACCGCCGTATCCTTCGACACCTATGAAGAGACACCCGGCCTGGCCGCCCTGCGCCGGGAGGCCGCGCGCCAGAAGGTCAACTCCGAAAGCTCCTTCAAGCTGGCGACCGAGGACACGGTCCTGTCCCCCCGGTTCTACACCACCGACTTCGCCGCCCTGGACCGCATCGACGTGTCGCCGGTGCGGGCCCAGTGGGACGCCCTGATGGCCGAGTTCGCGGCCGACGTGAACCGCGACCACTTCAAGCGCGACGCCGCCTTCGACGGCATCATCGAGAACCTGCCCGACGATCTGCGCAAGGAGTTCACCGACTTCCTGGTGTCGTCCCTGACGTCCGAGTTCAGTGGCTGCGTCCTGTACGCCGAGATCGCCAAGCGGGTTCAGAACCCCGACATCCGCGCCCTGTTCAAATACATGAGCCGCGACGAGAGCCGCCACGCCGGGTTCATCAACGACACGCTGAAGGACGCCAAGATCGGCGTGGACCTGAGCTTCCTGACCAAGGTCAAGAAATATACCCACTTCAAGCCCAAGTTCATCTTCTACGCCGTCTATCTGTCGGAGAAGATCGGCTACGCCCGCTACATCGCGATCCACCGCCATCTGGAGAAGAACCCGGACAAGCGCTTCCACCCGATCTTTCAGTGGTTCGAACGGTGGTGCAACGACGAGTTCAAGCACGGCGAGGCCTTCGCCCTGATCATGCGCAACGATCCCAAGCTGCTGAGCGGCGGCAACGTCTGGTGGATCCGGTTCTTCCTGCTCAGCGTCTACGCGACCATGTATGTCCGCGACCACATGCGCCCCGCCTTCCACAAGGCGCTGGGCGTCGACATCACCGACTATGACTACGAGGTCTTCCGCATCTGTTCGGAGATCTCGAAACAGGTCTATCCGGTCACCCTGCGCACCGACGATCCGCGCTTCCGGGCCGGGATGGAACGCCTGCGTCTGACCTCGGATGCCATGGCAGAGGCCAAGGCCCGGGGTGGACTGTTCGGCGGGCTGAAGCGGTTCGGTCTGGTGCTGAAGGCGGGGGCGACCCTGGCGCAGCTCTACTTCCTGCCGGTCGACAAGCACCCTCTGCCGGCGAACGTGCGGATGGAGCCGACCTGGTAGTCATGTCGGTCTTCGTCCAGCCTCTTCTGATCGCGGCGCTCGTCTGGTGGTTCTCCACCGGTGCGATCCTGTGGCTGGTGCGCTTGCCGCGATCCACTTTCGGGTGGAGCCTGGGCCTCTACGCCGTGGTCGCGGCGGCCGCGACGGCGGGGCTGATGATCGCCGCGCGCGATGCCTCGGTCACCGGGGCCTATGTCGCCTTCGGCTGCGCCCTGGTCGTGTGGGGCTGGCACGAGATGGGCTTTCTGATGGGCAAGCTGACGGGGCCCAGGCGCACCGCCTGCCCGTTCGGGGCGCAAGGGTGGAAGCGGTTCACCGTCTCGGCCGAGACCGTGATCCATCACGAAATCGCCCTGGCCCTGACCGCCGTCCTGTTCGTCTCCCTGACCTGGGGCCAGCCGAACCAGACCGGCACCCTGACCTTCCTGCTGCTGTTCGGCATGCGGCTGTCGACCAAGCTGAACATCTTCCTGGGCGTGCCCAATCCGCCGATCACCTTCCTGCCAAGCGGGCTGAAGTATCTGCAGAGCTATTTCCGGCGCGCGCGGTTCAACGCCCTGTTCCCTCTGTCGCTGGGTCTGTCGATCGTGGTCACCCTGCTGCTGGGGGACGCCGCCCTGTCCAGCACGGGCGGGGCACAGGTCGGCTATGCCCTGATGTTCATGCTGGCCGCGCTGGGCCTCTTGGAACACGGCTTCCTGATGCTGCCGTCGCCCGATCAGGCGCTGTGGGGCTGGGCCCTGCGCCGCAGCGATGTGACCAAACCCAAACCCGTCGTCCAGGTCGCACTGGCGACCTCCGGCAAGCCGATCAACGAACATCCATAAGAAAATGACCTGGGGGACCTCCGCCATGAACTATGAAACCTTCTTCCAGACCGAGCTGGATGCCCTTCGTGACACCGGCAACTACCGCGTGTTCGCCGAACTGGAGCGTAAACGCGGGGCCTTCCCCAAGGCCAAGAAGCACGGCGACGGTCCGGATGAGGTCACCGTCTGGTGCTCCAACGACTATCTCGGCATGGGCCAGTCCGCCCATGTGCTGCGCGCCATGCACGACGCCCTGGACAGCTGTGGCGCCGGGGCCGGCGGCACGCGCAACATCTCGGGCACCAACCATCACCACGTCCTGCTGGAGCGCGAGCTGGCCGACCTGCACGGCAAGGAAGCGGCCCTGCTGTTCACCTCGGGCTATGTTTCCAACTGGGCGGCTCTGGGGACGCTGGCGGCACGGCTGCCGAACTGCGTGGTCCTGTCGGACGCCTGCAACCACGCCTCGATGATCGAGGGCATTCGCCACAGCCGGGCCGAATACAAGGTCTTCCGCCATAACGATCCGGCGCACCTGGACGAGCTGCTGTCGCAGATCGAGCCGGGCCGGCCCAAACTGGTGGCGTTCGAGAGCGTCTATTCCATGGACGGCGACATCGGCCCGATCGGCGAGATCGTCGAGGTGGCCGAGAAGCATGGGGCCATGACCTATCTGGATGAGGTCCACGGTGTCGGCCTGTACGGGCCGCGCGGCGGCGGCGTGGCCGAGCGCGAAGGCCTGATGGACCGGATCACGGTCATCGAGGGCACGCTGGGCAAGGCGTTCGGCGTCATGGGGGGATACATCGCCGCATCGAACGCGCTGTGCGATTACGTCCGCAGCTTCGCCTCCGGCTTCATCTTCACCACCGCCCTGCCCCCGGCGGTCGCGGCCGGGGCCGCCGCCAGCGTCAGGCACCTGAAGGCGTCCGAGCTGGAACGCGCCCGGCACCAGGACCGCGTGGCCCGCGTGCGCGATCGCCTGACCGCCGCCGGCATCCCGCACATGCCCAACGACAGCCACATCATCCCGGTGATGGTCGGCGACCCCCACAAATGCAAGATGATCAGCGACTGGCTGATGGAAAATCACGGCATCTATGTGCAGCCGATCAACTATCCGACCGTGCCGCTGGGCACCGAGCGGCTGCGGATCACGCCGTCGCCGGTGCACGACGACGGCGACATCGACCGGCTGATCGATGCCCTGTCCGAGATCTGGGGCCATTGCGCCCTGGCCCGCACGGCCGTCGCCGCCTGATCCCCTGATGGCCGCGACCGGGACCGCATGAAGACGGTTCTGCGTGCTGCCCTGATCGTTATCGGCCTTGCCGTGGTGGGGCTGGGCGCGTGGCTCTATGCGCCGGACAAGCCACGGGCCGACCTTGAGCGCCTGTATCTGGCTCGCCCCACCGACATGATCCAGGTCGGCGACACCCGCCTGCATGTGCGCGACACCGGTCCCCGCGATGCGCCCGCCGTCATCCTGATCCACGGCTTCGGCTCCAGCCTCCACACCTGGGAGCCGTGGGCCGAGGCGCTGGACGACGACCTGCGCGTCATCCGGTTGGACCTGCCGGGTTCGGGCCTGTCGCCGCCCGATCCGACGAGGAACTATACCGACGATCACGTCATCGCCCTGCTGCTGGCGATGATGGATCGGCTGGGCGTGCCAAAGGCGTCCTTCGTCGGCAACTCCGTCGGCGGACGACTGGCCTGGACGATGGCGGCCGAGCACCCGGAGCGGGTCGACCGGCTGGTGCTGGTCTCGCCCGACGGTTTCGCCAGCCCGGGGTTCGAATACGGCAAGGCCCCGGACGTGCCCTTCATCATGCAGGCGATGCGTTACGTCCTGCCGCGGGGGATGCTGAGGTCCAACATCGCCGTGGGTTATGCCGACCCTGCAGCGCTGACCGAGCCGACCGTGACCCGGTACCGCGACCTGATGCTGGCCCCCGGTGCGCGACAGGCCATGCTGGACCGGATGGAGCAGACGGTGCTGCGCGACCCGGTGCCGATGCTGCGGCGGATTCAGGCCCCGGTGCTGCTGGTCTGGGGCGAAAAGGACGGGATGATCCCGATCGCCAATGCCGCCGACTACCGACGCGAACTGACCGACGCGCGGCTGGTGTCCTTCCCCGACCTGGGCCACCTGCCGCAGGAAGAGGCTCCGGCCCGGTCCCTGCCGCCGGTGCGCGCCTTCTTGCTCGCGACGCCGCCCGAACCTGGAATGATCACCAAGCCGTGAGCGCATGACGGTGGCGCGGCGCCGGGCTCGGGACTAGCTTTGCGTAACGTATCCAGTTCCTGTTCGTAATCTGACCCGAGAGTTCGCCCACCCGAAACCGCCGTCCCCGCGCCACGGAGCCTGTCATGTCCAGCATTCCCGTCACCCCCCGTCCGACCGCCGCACCCGGTGTGCGCCGGATCACGGAGGCGGACATCAACTGGGCGCTGTCGGAGGGTTGGAAGGATTTCAACGCCAAGCGGGGCGACGTGCTGGTGCTGGCGGTGTTGTATCCGGTGCTGGGTCTGCTGGCGGCCGTCGTCGCGCTGAACGACCGGTTGCTGCCGGTCTTCTTCCCGCTGGTGGCCGGTCTGTCGGTCATGGGACCGGCGGTGGCGGCCGGCTTCTATGAGATCGCCCGGCGGCGAGAGGCCGGCATCGACTCCAGCTGGATTCACTTCTTCGATCCGTTGAACGGGCGCAGCCGCACGCCGCTGTTCATGCTGACCCTGATGTCTCTGGTTTTCTTCGTGGCGTGGATCGTGGCGGCATGGGTGATCTACCAGGCCACCCTTGCCCAGGTCGGGCCGATGACGATCGTCGGCGGGTTCGAGCAGCTGTTCTCGACCCCACAGGGCTGGACCATGGTGATCGTCGGCAATCTGGTCGGGGCCGTTTTCGCCGTCCTGACCGTGTTCCTGACGCTGGTGTCCTTCCCCATGGTGGTGGACAAGCCGATCGACGCGGGCACCGCCGTCGGCACCTCGATCCGAGCGGTCAGCCGCAACCCGGGGGCCGTGGTGTCCTGGGGCCTGCGGGTCGCCGGGCTGCTGATCCTGGGCTCGATCCCGCTGTTCATCGGCCTGGCCATCGTGCTGCCGGTGCTCGGCTATGCCACCTGGCACCTGTACACGCGGATGGTCGAACGGTGAGCCGTCAGGCCGCCGCGGCCGCCTGCTTCTTCTTGTCCCGCCCGCGCCCGAACCGGTAGACGGCAAAGGCGATCGCGCCGCCGACGGCCAGGATGATGATGGTCGTGACCGGGCGGAAGGCCAGCCAGGCCAGGGCGATGGTCACCGTGCCGACGATCAGTCCCAGCACGAAGCCGATCAGCCCCGTCCCCATCCGCACGATCGTTCCGGCCAGCGGCAGGACGTCGGCGATCACACCCAGCGGGGCCAGGATCAGGCCGAAACCGACCATCAGCAGCACCATGCCGACGACGCGGATGATCCAGGCGATCAGATTGTTGGCGTCCTGCGCGCTCTGGAACATGTCGCCGGCCGGGACGTCGCCGTCGGCAACCAGCAGGATCTCGGAGCCGTTGCGGGTGCGATAGGCCAGGAAGTCGTCGCCGTTCTGGCGCGCCACGACGCTGATTTCCGCTGCCGGAGTCAGGCCGTAGGACACGCGCGTATCGCCGATGGCCGGGACGGACGGGTTCTCACCCACATAGATGCGGTTCTGGGCGACGCTGAGGGTCCGCCCCTGACCGGCGGCGGCCTGGATGGCCTCTTCGTTCGTGGCGTTCAGGGGCAGGGGCTGTTCGCCGCCGACCTGGCTCAGCACGCTGTCGTCCAGGTTGAAGGCCCCAAGCGTCGCGTCCTGCGCATAGACGGTCACGGCCTCGATGGCCATTTCCGGGTTTTCATGGCCGGCCGGCTCGGCGAAGGCGCTGGAATCGACCGCGCTGGCCGACCACTTTTTGGAATAGGTATAGGTGGTGACGGTCTCCTCGGAGCCGCCCAGCTTGGTGCGGGTCTCGCTCTTGGATTCCTCGGTCCACTGATACATCTCGACGTTCCGGACCAGTTTCACGCCGGTGCCGGTGACGCCGAACTCGGTATCCTCCAGCGGCGCGGTCACGGCGACGTCGCCGGTGACATGGATCAGCTTCTGATCGTTGGCGGGCTGGATCGGCGTGGCCGGAGCCTCGATCACCAAGCCCGCGCCCTCCGTCAGGCCGCGCGCCGTCTTGACCGCATTGCCCTCGTTCCAGGCGAGGCCGATCACGCAGCCGACGATCAGGGCCAGGCCGACAACGATGCCCGCGAAGGCCGAGCCGACGCGGCTGAACCACGAGGTGGTCGTGGTTTTGGTGATCTGATCCGGCATGATGCCCCCCCGAGCAAAGTCGATACCGGCGATACCGGCAGAGCCTCGCTATAGCAGCTTGGCCGTGGCCGCACAGCGGCCATCGCCTGATCGAAACTGACCGTCAGACCCGGTTAAGCCTGTCCGATCACCAGACCTTGAGGATGTTCGGGCCAATGTGCGGCATGGTCGATCTGTCGCCCCAGGCCCACGACGTCATGGACGCCGCTCTCTTGCCCGATCGGCGAGGTCACGCGCGCCGCCCGATCCGCACCGCACGGCGCGCCCGAGAGCGCGTACGCCTGCTGGGTCAGCCGATGGATCTGGTTCGCCCCGAAGAGGTGCTGCTCCACGTCGACACCTGGGTCACCGAGGGCCGAAAGGCCGTCGTCGCCAACCACAATCTGAACAGTCTGAACCTGATCCGGCGCGATCCGGCGATGGCGACTTTCTACGACCGGGCCGATCTGGTGGAGGTCGATTCCGCCCCGCTGATCGCCTTCGCGCGAATGCTGGGCGTGCACGGGCGCGCCTTTCACCGCTGCACCTATCTGGACTGGCGCGATCATTTCTGGAGCCTGGCCGATCGCAAGGGCTGGCGGGTGATGTATCTGGGCGGCGCGCCGGGCGTCGCCGAGACCGCGCGTCAGCGGCTGACGACCCTCTATCCCGGAACGACCATCGGCGTGCGCGACGGCTATTTCGATGCCGCGCCCGGATCGGCCGGAACTGCGGCCGTGCTGGCCGAGATCGCCGCCTTCAAGCCGCACATCCTGTTCGTCGGCATGGGCATGCCGCGTCAGGAAGTGTGGATCGGCCAGAATCTGGACGCCCTGCCGGACGCGGTCATCTTTTCGGTCGGTGCCGCCTTCGACTACGAGGCGGGGGTCCAGAGCGCCGCGCCGCGCTGGATGGGACCGCTGGGGCTGGAGTGGCTGTACCGGCTGGTCAAGGACCCCCGGCGGCTCGCCACCCGCTATCTGATCGAGCCGTGGGGCCTGGCGGACCTGATCGTGGGGGACGTCGCGACCGCGATCCGGGCGCGATTCAGGCGGGGCTGAGCGTCAGCACCGCCGGTTCGCCCGCCTGCGCCGACGAGGCCGCCCAGACGTGGAACTGGCCCGGCTCGACCGTCGGTTTGCTGTCGGCGCCGATGAACATCAGCTGGCTGCGATCCACGGTGAATCGCGCCTTCGCCGTCTCGCCCGCCCCGATCGTCAGCTTCTGGACATTGCGCAGGCGCCGGACGGGCTGGGTCAGCGAAGCGACCCGGTCGTGGATGTAGAGCTGCACCGTCTCCTCGACCGCGCGGTCGCCGGCATTGGTGACATCCACCGAGACCTCGACCGATCCGTCCCAGGCCAGGTCGGGGCTGGAAAGGGTGACCTCACCATACCGCAGGTCGCCATAGGTCAGGCCGTAGCCGAACGGATAGCGGGCGACATTGGCGATGTCGCGATAGCGCGCGGTGTATTCCTGGGTCGCCAGGGTCGGATCGGCGGGACGGCCGGTCGCCTTGTGGTCATAGCTGAAGGGCTGCTGACCGCCGCGCATGGGAAAGCTGACGGGCAGGCGGCCGGACGGCGAGACCTTGCCGAAAACGACATCGGCCACGGCATGGCCCATCTCTCCGCCCAGGAACCAGGTGACGGCGATGGCATCGGCATCGGCGACCGGGCCGGTCAGGTCGAGCGCCCGGCCATTGCGCAGCAGGACGACGACGGGTTTGCCGGTGGCGCGCACGGCCTGGGCCAAGGCGCGCTGGGGCGCGGGAATGTCGATCTCGGTTCGCGACTGGGCCTCGCCCGACATCCGGCTGCTTTCGCCGAGCGCCAGCACGACCACGTCAGCCTCGGTCGCCGCGCGCACCGCCGCATCGATCCCGCCGGACAAGGCGGTCTCGACGTTCGACCCCGGCACCACGGTCAGCGCGTCGGCGTCTTCCATGGCGGCGCGGAACCCCTCGGCCAACGAGACCCGTCGGCTTTCGTCACCCCAGATGGTCCAGGGGCCGAACACGTCCTTGTCGTCGGCGAACGGCCCGACCAGGGCGATCGTCTGGCCCGAAGTCTTCAGCGGCAGCAGGTCGTCATCGTTCTTCAGCAGGACGATGGACTTGACCCCGGCTTCGCGCGCCAGATCGCGGTGCGCCTGAGCGCCGACCAGCACGCGCTCGCGTTCCGGATCGCAGCCGCGATAGGGATCGTCGAACAGGCCCAGCGCCGCCTTGGTCATCAGCACGCGCCGAACCGCCTGATCCACCCGCGCCATCGGCACCTCGCCCGAGGCGACCAGGCCGGGGATATGCTCCAGGAACAGGCCCGAGACGATCGAGGCATCGACGCCGGCCATCAGGGCGATGCGGGTCGCGTCGCGGCCGTCGGCGGCGAAACCATGGGCGATCAGCTCCTGATCCGCCGTATAGTCGGTGACGACATAGCCGGCGAAACCCCATTCCTCGCGCAGGATCCGGGTGAGCAGATAGGGGTTGCCGGTCGCCGGCACCCCGTTGATGTCATTAAAGGCCGTCATGACCGACAGAGCCCCGGCGTCGAAGGCGGCCTTGAACGGCGGCAGGAAGGTGCCCCGCAGCGTCGCGTCCGACATGTCCGTGGTGTTGTAGTCCATCCCCCCCAGCGCGGCGGAATAGGCGGCGAAATGCTTCGGCGTGGCCAGAAGCGCATCACGGTCCGACAGACCCCGGTCGCCCTGGAAGCCCTTCACCCGGGCGACGGCCAGGACCTCGTTCAGCCAGACGTCTTCGCCCGCCCCCTCGACCACGCGGCCCCAGCGCTGGTCGCGTGCGACATCGACCATGGGAGCATAGGTCTGATGGATGCCGGATGCGGCCCCCTCGACGGCGGCGGCGCGCGCGGTGCGCATGGCCAGCTCGGGATCGAAGGCGGCGGCCTCGGCCAGGGGAACCGGGAAGACCGTCTTCAGCCCGTGGATGATGTCGGCGGCGAACAGCAACGGAATGCCCAGACGCGTCTGCTCGACCGCGATCTGCTGAATCCGACGCCCGGCCTCGGCCCCAACCCCATTGAACAGACAGCCGACCTGGCCGTCCTTGATCATCTGCGTCATGCGCGCGGGGTCGCCCTGGCCGTCAAGCGGATTGACGTTCTGGGGCCGGAACCGGAACGGGTCCGCCAGCACATTCAGCTGACCCGCCTTTTCCTCGATCGTCATGCGCGCGATCAGGGCATCGACCCGATCCAGGTCGGCCGCGACCTGGGCCGCGGCACGGCGCGGGGCCGCCATCAACCCACCCACGATGGCCATTCCGAGCGCGCCGGTCAGCATGGCGCGACGAGACGTCTGGGTCCGGCGATCGGACATTTGGCGGGCTCCGTCATGGCTGTAACCGCTTACAGAAGGCGCTCCACACTGTCATCAGGGATGCAGGCACGGCCGAGAACTTCTGCGAATCCACGTGTGATCAGTGTCCGCCGGCGACCGGCGTCGCGACTTCGCCGCGCGCAGAGGTGCGTGCGGCGGCGACGGCGAAGATGGTCAGGGCCACATAGCCCATCAGAGGCACGACGAAGGCTGGGTTCAGCACCCCGCCCGAACCGTCGGCGATCTTGCCCGAGATCAGCGGCAGGACGGCCCCGCCGATGATCCCGAACACCAGCAGGCCCGAGGTCGCGGAGGCCGGGGCCGACGACCGCTCCAGCGTCAGGGTGAAGATGGTCGGGAACATGATGGAGTTGAAAAATCCAATGGCCAGGGCCGCATAGGCCGCCGTGCCGCCGCCGGTCCGCATCACGACGACGCAAAGGACGGCGGCGACCACGGTGCAGATCGCCAGCAGGACGCCGGCGGGCACCACGCGCAGCACCGCGCTGCCGATGAAGCGGCCGATCATGGCCCCGCCCCAGTAGAAGACCAGCATCTTGCCCGCCGCCTCCAGCGACAGGCCCAGCACGCTGTCGCTGGCCAGGAAGTTGGTCAGCATCGAGCCGATCGCGACCTCTGACCCGACATAGAGAAAGATGGCCAGGCAGCCGAACAGGGCCCAGGGGGAGCGCAGGGCCGAGATCAGCGAGGCGGCACCCTCGGTCCTGGCGGGGGCGGCGGCATTGATCTGCCTTCGCGCCGAAAAGATGAAGGCCGCGACCACGGCGAAGAAGGCCCCCAGGGCCAGGAAGGCCAGGTCGATGCTGCGCATGGACTGGCCCCGCGTCGCCGCCGTCACGACCGCACCGGCGGCGAATACCCCGCCGGTCAGCAGCAGGTGCGACCCCAGCCACGGCCCGACCGTCGCCCCGAAGGAGTTGAAGGCCTGCGAGAACACCAGGCGGAAGTGCGAGCTCTTTTTGGAGCCCAGCTCGGCGACCAGCGGATTGGCCGCCACCTGCAGCAGGGTCACCCCAGAGGCGATCACGAACAGGGCCAGCAGGATGCCGGGATAGAAGTCCGCCATCGTCGACAAGGGCACGATCAGACAGCCCAGAACCATGGTCGCCAGCGCGGCCATGATCGCCCGGCTATAGCCCAGCCGCGCCAGCACGGCGGCGGCCGGCAGCGACGCGACCCCATAGGCGATGAACCAGGCGAAGGTCGTCAGAAACGCCTCGGTGTAGCTGAGCTCGAACACCTTCTTGACCGCCGCGATCAGCGGATCGATCAGCGAGGTCGCGAATCCCCAGGCGAAGAAAAGCGTCGTCACATAACCGAAGGCGAGGCCCGTGCCCCTGCGCGGGGCGATATCAACGGAGTCGTGGGTGCTCATGGCGGCCTGACCTTTACGCTTCCTGGCGGGCGTTGATCGCCCGTAACCGATTACATCAACCCTGCGTCACCCGGATCGCGTCGTGGGTAAAGCAAGTTCTCTCGGTCCGAAACCAAAAGTGGTTCGGTGCGACACGGCCGGACGGCTCGACGCGCCCGGGCGGGTTTGACACTGTGGGCCATGACCCACGATGCCACCGTCCCGTCGTCCGACCCCGCCGACTGGTGGCGCGGCGCGGTGCTTTACCAGATCTATCCGCGCAGTTTCGCCGACAGCAACGGCGATGGCGTCGGTGACCTGCCCGGGATCACCGCCCATCTGGACCACGTCGCGTCTCTGGGTGTCGACGGCATCTGGCTGTCGCCGTTCTTCACCTCGCCGATGAAGGATTTCGGCTACGACGTGTCGGACTATGTGGGGGTCGATCCGATCTTCGGCACCATGGCCGATTTCGACGCCATGCTGGCCCGCGCCCACGACCTGGGCCTGAAGGTCATCATCGACCAGGTCTATGCCCATACCTCCGACCAGCACGCCTGGTTTCAGGCCAGTCGTCAGGACCGCAACAACCCCAAGGCCGACTGGTACGTCTGGGCCGATGCGAAGCCGGAAGGCTCGCCGCCGTCGAACTGGCAGTCGGTGTTCGGCGGCCCGGCCTGGACCTGGGACGCCCGACGCGGCCAGTACTACATGCACAACTTCCTGAAGGAGCAGCCCCAGCTGAACCTTCGCCTGCCGGGGGTGCAGGACGCCCTGCTGGACGCCGCCCGGTTCTGGCTGGACAAGGGCGTCGACGGCTTCCGGTGCGACGCGCTGAACTTCTCGATCCACGACGCCGCCCTGACCGATAACCCGCCGGTCCTGACCCCCGGAAAGCGGACCCGCCCGTTCGACTTCCAGCAGCACATCCACAATCAGTCCCAGCCGGAGATCCTGGATTTCCTGAACCGACTTCGCGCCCTGACCGACGGCTATGGCGACCGGTTCATGGTGGCCGAGGTCGCGGGCGAGCGCGCCAACGAGGAGATGCACGAATACACCGAGGGGACCGATCGGCTGCATTCGGCCTATGGGTTTCTGTATCTGTATGCGCCCGACCTGACCCCCGCCCTGGTCGAGCAGGGACCGGCGATGTGGCCGGGAACGCCGGGCGAGGGCTGGCCGTCCTGGGCGTTTTCGAACCACGACGCGCCGCGCGCGGTTTCGCGCTGGGCCCAGGGGCGGGACCCCAGGGCCTATGCCGAGATGGCGTTGCTTTTGCTGATGTGCCTGCGCGGCAATGTCTTCGTCTACCAGGGCGAGGAACTGGGGCTGCCACAGGCCGATGTGCCGTTCGACCGGCTGGTGGATCCCGAGGCCATCGCCAACTGGCCCGAGACACTGGGCCGAGACGGCGCACGCACGCCGATGCCCTGGCGGCCCAAGGCGGCGTTCGCGGGATTTTCCACCGTCGAGCCCTGGCTGCCCGTCGATCCGCGTCATCAGTCGCTGGCTGTGGAGGCCCAGTCGCATGATCCGGCATCGACGCTGAACCTGGCCCGCAGGGTCATAGCCTTGCGTCGGCAGCATCCGCCCTTGCGGACCGGCACGATGACGATTGTCGAGTCGCGGGCCGACGGGTTGCTGGTCTTCCGTCGCGAGGTCAACGGCGAACGGCTGCTTTGCGCGTTCAATCTCGGGCGGGCCGCGGTCGCGTGGGACCCGCCGTCGGGCTGGACCGCGATCGAGAGGGTGAACACAGCCGAGGGGCCCTTTGACACTCTGCCCCCGATGGCGGGTCTGATCCTGGCCCCGCCTCCCTGAAGGCGGATGCGACCCCCTCTCATGCCCTGAGAGAGGGTCGCAGGCTTTCCTAGAATACGACCTTGATCGTACCCGTGACGGTGTCGTTGACGATTCCGCCGGTATCCAGGTCGGTGTCGACGTAACGCACGTCGGCGATCAGGTTCGGCGTCAGGGCATAGGAGGCCCCGACGTTGTAGGTGACGTAGTCGTCGGTCTTGTCGAGGAACTGCTCGCCGACCGCACCCGAGATGGAGAGCTTGTCGGTCACGGCATAGGCATAGTTGGCCTCGACATAGGTCGCGACCTCGTCCACGCCGAAGAAGTCGGGCGAGATGTAGCCCGCGACGCCGGCCGTCAGCGGACCGAACGCGCGCGAGATCGCCAGCTTGGCCTCGACGTAGTTGTAGGCGGCCTTGTTGGGTTCGCCCACATAGACATAGGCGATGGCGCCCATATCGACGGCGAAGCCGCCCAGTTCGGTACGATAGCCGCCGTACAGATCGATTTCGGCGTTGGTTTCATCGCCGAAATCGACGTTCGAGGCCCAGACGCCGGCGTAGTAGCTGCCGACCGTCACGTCGGCACCGGCCGACAGCGCCGGGCTTTCGTCCGTCTGGCTGACACCACGGAAGCGGTAGTCGGTCGTGCCGGCGATGTTGAACGCGAAGGTCGCGTCCTGGGCGGAGGCGGTGCCGGCTGCGGACACCGCGGCGAGGGCGGCGATGATGGCCGCAGAGGTCATTTTCAGTTTCATGGGTTGGCCCTTCTCGAGAGGATGATGAGTTTCTTTTTTTGACCGGGCGCGACCCTGATGCCGCGCCCGGTATGGTCAAGCTTATCAGTTTTCCAGCGCTTCGCCATGCAGGGTCGTATCCAGACCCTCCGCTTCCTGAGCATCTGTGACCCTCAGGCCCGTGGTGAACTTGCAGATGATCAGAATGACGAAGGTCCCGACCGCCGAATAGGCGATCGTCCAGGCCAGACCAAGCGCCTGGGTCGGGATGTTGGCCCCTTCCGACAGGCTGTTGATGGCGGTCGTGGCGAACACGCCCGTCAGCAAAGCCCCGAGCAGGCCGCCCGCGCCGTGGATGCCGAAAGCGTCCAGGCTGTCGTCGTAGCGCAGCAGCTTCTTGATCCAGACCGAGGAGATGTAGCAGACCGGCCCGGCGATCAGGCCGATGATCACCGCGCCCTTGGGATCGACGAAGCCCGCGGCCGGGGTGATGGCCACCAGACCGGCGACGACGCCCGACAACATGCCGATCAGCGAGACCTTACGCTTCTCGATGACTTCCACGATCTTCCAGGTCAGGGCGGCGGCGGCGGCGGCCAGGATGGTGTTCAGCAGGGCCACGGCCATCAGGTCGTTCGCGGCCCCGGCCGAGCCCGCGTTGAAGCCGATCCAGCCGACCAGCAGCAGCGAGGCGCCGATCATGGTCAGGACCGGGTTGTGGGCCACGATCGGCTCGGTGCCGTATCCCTTGCGGCGCCCCAGGAAGATCGCGCAGACGAGACCCGCCACGCCCGAGTTGACGTGAACGACCGCGCCCCCGGCGAAGTCCAGCACGCCCGCGCTGCCCAGGAAGCCACCGCCCCAGACCCAGTGGGCGATCGGCGCATAGACCAGCAGAGACCACAGGGCGGTGAACAGCAGGAGGGCGGAATATTTGAACCGCTCGGCGAACGCTCCGGTGATCAGGGCCGGCGTGATGATGGCGAAGGTCATCTGGAACGAGATGAAAAGGAACTCCGGGATCCCCGGCAACAGGCTGTGAGCCGTCTGCATGGTCACGCCGTTCAGGAACAGAGCGTCGAATCCGCCAATGTAGGGCTGGAGCGCCGGATCGGCGTTGACGCCGAAGGCGATCGAATAGCCGGCCAGGAACCACACCAGGGTCACCACGGCGAAGACGCCGACGGACTGGGTGATGGTGGCGATCACGTTCTTGCGCCGCACCATGCCGCCGTAGAACAGCGCCAGACCAGGGAGGGTCATCAGCAGAACGAGCGCGGTCGAAGTGCCCAGCCAGGCGGTGCCGGCTCCATCGAGCTCAAGCGCGGCCTGATGGCCGAGCAGGGTCGGCGCGGGCGCGGCGGCATCCTGGGCGAACGCGCCCCCCGCGTAGAACAGCGCCGCCGTCAGCAGGAGGAGGCCAAGCACCCCCGGTAGTCGATTGAAGAACTGCGACATGAATGCATCCCCTGTGTGATCTCGCAGTTGCGAACTGTTTACCGCAACGTTGATCGACGCAAGGGCTTCAGGGGTATTCGGCGCAATTTTCGTGTGCGTGTCGTAGTTTACACACTGCCAACCGGTAGAATAGTGCGCGCCGCCATCCCGCAGCGCATCATGTTTTCACATGACGGCGATATGACGAAATCATTAACCCCAGTGCATCTGAACGCGGTGGGCGGCGGCCCAGTGGATGGCCCGAATGGCGTCGATGACGGCCTCGCCCGCCGCGCGCGTGCCGAGTGCGCCCCCCAGGTCCGCCGTCGTCGCGCCGGCCGCCAGAACCGCCGCCACCGCCGCCTCGATGGACGAGGCTTCGTCCTCCAGATGCAGGCTGTTACGCAGCATCATCGCCGCCGACAGGATGGTGCCGACCGGATTGGCCAGGTCCTGACCCGCGATGTCGGGGGCGGACCCGTGGATCGGCTCGAACAGGCCGGGGCCGGATTCGCCCAGCGACGCCGAGGGCAGCAGGCCGATCGATCCGCCCAGGACCGAAATCTCGTCCGAGAGAATGTCGCCGAACATGTTCTCGGTCAGGATGACGTCGTAGTCCCGGGGCTTGCGGATCAGATGCATGGCCATGGAGTCCACCAGGGCGTGCTCCAGCGTCACCTGCGGGAATTCTTCGGCGTGGATGCGGGTCACGACCTCGCGCCACAGCCGGCTGGTCTCCATCACATTGGCCTTGTCCACCGAGGTGACCTTGCCGCGACGTTGCAGGGCCATCTTGAACGCGGCGCGCGTAACGCGCTCGATCTCGGCGACGCTGTAGATGCACAGGTCCGAAGCCATGGTGTCGGTGCGGGTCTTCTCGCCGAAATAGACCCCGCCCGTCAGTTCGCGGACCACGATCAGATCGACGCCCTCGACGATCTCCCTTTTCAGCGGCGACCGGTGCGCCATGACGGGCGAGACCTGCAACGGACGCAGGTTGGCGAACAGACCCAGGACCTTGCGCAGACCCAGCAGACCTTCTTCGGGACGCCGCGCGCCGCCGTCCCATCTGGGCCCACCCACCGCGCCCAGCAGAACGCCATCCGCCGCCTGACAGGCGGCGACCGTCTCGGGCGGCAGGGGATCGCCGGTCGCATCGATCGCCGCGCCGCCGATCAGATGCTCTGCGAAGGTGAAGCTGTGGCCATAGAAGTCGCCGATGACGCGGAGTACGTCGCGCGCCGCCGCCGTAACCTCTGGGCCGACCCCGTCACCGGGCAACAGGACGATGGTGTAGGACTTGGGGCTGGACATCATGCTGTCTCCGGAAAGTGAGTTCGTTCATAGGCTTCGATGGCGGGCATGGACTTCTGCAGCCAGCCGAGCGTGTCGACGCCGTCCAGCAGGCACTGGCGGGCGAAGGGTTCGACGGTGAAGGCGACCGGCGGATGGTTGCCGCGACGGACCTCGCCCGCCTCCAGGTCGATGGTGACGACCTGTTCGGGATTGGCGACCAGATCCTCCCAGGTCGCCAGATCGACGACGACGGGAAGGAAGCCGTTCTTCAGGGCGTTCGAGGTGAAGATGTCGGCGATCGAGGTCGAGATCACCGCGCGGAATCCGTAGTCGTAGAGCGCCCAGGGCGCGTGCTCGCGCGACGACCCGCAGCCGAAATTGTCGCCGGCCACCAGGATGCGGTGGTCGGCGGGATCGATGCGGTTCAGCACCGCCTCGGGCCGCGCCGAGCCGTCGGCCTCGTAACGCCAGTCGTAGAAGGCTTTCGCCCCCAGGCCGGTCGTCTCGGTCGTGGTCAGGAACCGCGCCGGAATGATCTGGTCGGTGTCGATGTTGGCCTGGGTCAGGACCAGGGTCCGGGACGTGAGAACTTTCAGCGGCTCAGGCATTGTAGCTCCCTACCGTCTCGCGCGCGGCGCTCGACTGCTTGAGGGAGGCCGCCTCCTCCAGATAGACGCGCGGATCGGTCAGCACCCCGGCCACGGCCGAGGCCGCCGCCGTCGCCGGACTGGCCAGGATGGTGCGCGCGCCCTTGCCCTGACGGCCTTCGAAATTGCGGTTCGAGGTCGACACGGCCAGCTGGCCTGGCGCGACGATGTCTCCGTTCATGGCGATGCACATCGAACAGCCCGGGATGCGCCATTCCGCGCCGGCCTCGGTGAAGACGGTGTGCAAGCCCTCGGCTTCCGCGTCGCGACGCACCGCCTCGGAGCCCGGCACGACCAGCATGCGAAGGCCGGCTTTCACCTGGCGCCCGCGCAGCACCTGGGCGGCCGCGCGCAGGTCGGACAGACGGCCGTTGGTGCAGCTGCCGATGAACACGACATCGACGGCTTGAGTGGTCGTCGCCTGCCCGGCCTCGAAGCCCATATAGGCCAGGGCCTTGCGGTCGCTGTCCGACCGTGGCTCCGGCACACGCGATCCGATGGGAGAAGCGGCGTCCGGCGTCGTGCCCCAGGTCGCCATCGGGCGGATGGCGGCACCGTCGAGCGTCACTTCCGCGTCGAACACCGCGCCCGGATCGGTCGCCAGCGTCAGCCACTCGGCAGCCTTCGCCTTATAGTCCACGGGGACGTGCTTGCGTCCCCGCAGCCAGTCGATGGTCACGGCGTCCGGCGCGATCATGCCCGCGCGGGCACCCGCCTCGATCGACATGTTGCACAGGGTCATTCGCCCTTCCATGTCCAGCGACCGGACCGCCTCGCCGGCATATTCGATGACGAAGCCCGTGCCGCCGCCGAAGCCCAGATGGGCGATCACAGCGAGCGCCACGTCCTTGCCCGAGACGCCGGGCGTCAGGGCGCCGTTCACGGTCACGCGCATGGCCTTGGACTTGCGTTGCAACAGGCACTGGGTCGCCAGCACATGGCCGACTTCGGAGGTGCCGATGCCGAAGGCCAGGGCCCCGAAGGCGCCGTGGGTCGCCGTATGGCTGTCGCCGCAGACGACGGTCATGCCCGGCTGGGTCAGGCCCAGCTCCGGCCCCATGACGTGGACCACCCCGCGCTCGGAAGACTCCCATCCGGCCAGCGAAATGCCGTGCCTTTCACAGTTGGCCTCCAGCCGATGCACCTGAGCCTCAGCCTCGGCGGTGACATAAGGTTTCAGCCCGTTCAGCCCGGCCGGAAGCGTCGGCGTCGAATGATCCAGCGTGGCGAAGGTCCGGTCCGGACGCCGCACCTTCAGGCCCCGCGCCTCGATCTCGGTGAAGGCCTGGGGGCTGGTGACTTCGTGGACCAGATGCAGATCGACATAGAGAACGCCCGGCGTCTCAGCCGTTTCGGGCACGACGACGTGCCGGTCCCAGACCTTGTCGAACAGGGTGCGGGCCGCGCGCGAGTCAGGCGGCGACATGCTCGGCCCTTCTCTGCGTCGCCGTGCAGATGGCGATCAGCGCCTTGTCGTCGATCTCGCCGATCTCGTCGGCGCGCGTCTTGAACGCGGCGAAGGCGTCGGTCAGGTGGTCGCCGACCAGGGGATAGCCCAGGACCTCGGCCCGCTTCTGCACCGCCGTGCGGCCCGAGTGCTTGCCCAGCACGAAGAAGCTGCCGGAGAAGCCGACGTCCTCGGGACGCATGATTTCGTACGTCCGCGCATCGGCATACATGCCGTGCTGGTGGATGCCGGCCTCGTGAGCGAAGGCGTTGATGCCGACGATGGCCTTGTTGCGCACGATCGGAGAATGAGTGATCTCGCTCAGCAGGCGGCTGGTCTCGAGCAGTCTGGTCGCGTCGATGCCCGTTGTGACGCCATAGCGTTCGGCGCGCGTGCGCAGCGCCATGACGACCTCTTCCAGCGCCGCATTGCCGGCCCGCTCGCCGATGCCGTTGATGGACGATTCGACCTGCCGCACCCCGCCCTCGATCGCCGCCAGACTGTTGGCGACGGCCAGACCCAGGTCGTTGTGGCAGTGGGCCGAAAAGACGACGTGCGGGGAGCGCGGCCTGATCCGCGCGATCAGGAACCGGAACAGCGCACCGATCTCGTCCGGCGTGGCATAGCCGACGGTGTCGGGCACGTTCAGGGTCGAGGCCCCCGCCGCGCTGACAGCCTCCAGCACCTCGGCCAGGAACTCCGGCTCGGTGCGGATCGCGTCCTCGGCCGAGAACTCGACGTCGTGGAAATGGGTGCGGGCGTATTCGACCGACCGCACGGCCTGGGCCAGCACCTGATCGGGCGTCATCTTCAGCTTGGCGGCACGATGGATCGGGCTGGTGCCGATGAAGACGTGGCAGCGCCGGCGCTTCGTTCCCCGCAGGGCGCGATAGGAGGCGTCGATGTCGGCCTCGTTCGAGCGCGACAGAGAGCAGAACACCGGGCCGGAGTCGTCCTCGGCCATCTCGCCGACCACGGCGCGGATGCAGTCCTCGTCCCCCGGAGAGGCTGCGGCGAAACCGGCCTCCATGACGTCGACGCCCAGGGCCTTCAGCTGGCGGCCCATGCGGACCTTGTCGGCCGGAGACATCGAGAAGCCCGGGGCCTGTTCGCCGTCGCGCATGGTGGTGTCGAAGACCACCACGCGATTCGGATCGTGCGGTACTCGAGGTTCGGAGGTCATGCCGCCACACTGTCCCGATAGGCGTAGGCGACCGGTGCGAAGCCGACCCGCGTCGCCCCGATCAGCTTGTCGATCTGGCGGCCCAGGTTCTCGGTGCAGCGGCCCGCGTCACGGCCGCGAACCTGCAGCTGAACCCGGCGCATCGCGCCTTCGTCCGACAGGGACATGCCGTCGATATGGAAACCGCGACGCTCCACGAGACCGATCAGGCGCTGGAGCGAGCCGTCGGCCCGGTCGATCTGGATCTGGATGGTGTCGGTCATCACATGTCTCCTTCGAAGCGCGTGTCGTGCATCATCTCGCCGTTGGACTTGCCCGGGGGGACAAGCGGCCAGACGTTTTCCTTGGGGTCGATCAGGACGTGCATCAGGCACGGTCCCGGCGCGGCCAGCAGACGGGCGATGCCGTCGGTGACCTGATCCCGACGGTCGATCATGAAGGCCTCGATGCCGAAGGCCTGGGCCACGGCGACGAAGTCGGGATTGTCCGACAGATCGACCTCGGAATAGTTCTCGGCGAAGAACAGCTCCTGCCACTGGCGCACCAGGCCCAGGCTGGCGTTGTCCAGCAGGACGATCTTCAGCGCGACGCCATAGCGGCGCAGGGTCGCCAGCTCCTGGATGTTCATCATGAAGCTGCCGTCGCCGGAGATGGTGACCACGTGGGCGTCCGGGTTCGCCATCTTGGCCCCCAGGCCGGCGGGCAGGCCGTAGCCCATGGCGCCCAGACCGCCCGAGGTCAGGTGCGCTTCAGGCCAGGCGAACTCGCAGTGCTGGGCTACCCACATCTGGTGCTGGCCCACGTCGCAGGCGGCGACGAAGCGGTCGCCCGCAGCCTTGGACAGTTCGTTCAGCAGGGCGGGCGCATAGACCCCCTCGCCCGGCGCGTCGTAGCGGAAGGCGTTGCGTCTGGCCGACGACGTGCAGCGGATAATCCAGGGATCGATCGCCAGATGCGAGGTGGCGACGCGGGCGGTCAGCGCCTCGAGGCCCGCCTTCAGGTCGCCGATGACGGGGACGTGGACGGCGCGCAGCTTGCCGATCTCGGCCGGGTCGATGTCGAAGTGGACGACCTTCGCATGGGGGGCGAAGGCGTTCAGCTTGCCTGTCGCGCGGTCGTCGAACCGGGCACCGAAGACGATCAGCAGATCGCTGTCCTGCACCGCCTCGTTGGCGGCCCTGGTGCCGTGCATCCCCAGCATGCCCAGGAAGCCCGGGGCGTCGGTACGGACGGATCCCAGGGCGTTCAGGGTCGAGACCGAGGGGATGCCGGTCCGCTCGGCGAAGTCGCGCAACGCCTCGACGGCACCCGCGATCTTTATCCCCCCGCCGATGTAGATCAGCGGGCGTTCGGCCGCGCGGATCAGGGTCTCGGCCTCTGCGATGGCGGCGTGGTCCAGCGGCGCGATATCGTTCGGATAATGAAAGCCGAAGTCGTCCGAGGTCATGCCGACCTGAACGTCCTTGGGCAGATCGACCAGCACAGGACCCGGCCGACCCGACCGCGCGACGTGGAAGGCTTCCTCGATGACGGCGGGCACGTCGGCCGGGTCGCGAACGACCCACGAGTGCTTCACGATCGGCAGCGTGACGCCCAGGATGTCGATCTCCTGAAAGGCGTCGGTGCCCATCAGATGGGTCGCGACATTGCCGGTGATGCAGACCATCGGCACCGAATCCATCATCGCATTGGCGATGCCGGTGATCAGGTTGGTCGCCCCCGGACCCGAGGTCGCCATGCAGACCCCGACCTTGCCGGTCGCCCGGGCATAAGCGTCGGCGGCGAAGGCGGCGCCCTGCTCGTGACGGACCAGGATATGCTTCAGGCCCGAACCGGTCAGGGCGTCATAGACCGGCATGATTGCGCCGCCGGGATAGCCGAACACCACGTCCACACCCAGCCGCTCCAGGGTCTGGACGAGCAGCCGCGCACCGCTCCGGGGCGCGGTGTCGGTCGTGGGTATCAGGGCGGCGGCGGCGGTCATCAGCGTGTACTCAGGCTCTCGCGCGTTCAGGCCGCTTCGGCGGTCTTGGGCGCGTGCAGCCACGCCATGCGCTCGCGCAGGCCCGCCCCGACCGACTCGATCAGATGATCGCCGTCGGCCTTGACCAGAGCATCGTAGGCACCCTTACCAGCCTCGTTCTCGGCGATCCATTCGCGGGCGAAGGTGCCGTCCTGGATCTCGTTCAGGATCTCCTTCATGCGCGCGCGGGTCTCGGCGTTGATGACGCGCGGACCCGACGAGACCGAGCCCCACTTGGCCGTCTCGGAGATGAATTCGTTCATCTTGGTGATGCCGCCTTCGTAGAACAGGTCCACGATCAGCTTCAGCTCGTGCATGCATTCGAAGTAGGCGATCTCGGGCTGGTAGCCGGCCTCGACCAGAGTGGTGAACCCGCCCATGACCAGTTCCTTGGCCCCGCCGCACAGGACCGCCTGTTCGCCGAACAGGTCGGTCTCGGTCTCTTCCTTGAACGAGGTTTCCAGCAGGCCGCCGGTCGCGCCGCCGATGCCCTTGGCATAGCCCATGGCCCGGTCGCGCGCCTTGCCGGTCGCGTCCTGCTCGACCGCGAACAGGGCGGGGACGCCGCGGCCGCGTGCGTATTCGCGACGGACCAGATCGCCCGGACCCTTGGGCGCGACCAGGATCACGTCCATGTCCTTACGCGGCGCGACGCGGCCGTACAGGATCGAGAAGCCGTGGGCGAACAGGATGGCTGCGCCCTTCCTGGCGTTGGGCTCGATGACCGTCTTGTAGATCTCGGCCTGGGCCATGTCGGGGGTCAGGATGGCGATGATGTCCGCGCCCTTGACGGCATCGGCGGGCTCGGCGGTGACGATGCCGTCGGCCTGTGCATGCCTCCAGCCCTTGCCGCCGTGACGAACGCCCGCGATCACGTCGTGGCCCGACTCCTTCAGGTTCTGCGCATGGGCGCGCCCTTGCGAGCCGTAGCCGATGATGGCGATGCGCTGACCGGCGATGGCGCCGGGACGGATATCGTCGTTGGTATAGATTTGCATGGCTCAGGCTTCCTGGGTTTGCTTGGCGTGGACCGGAACTTGAGCCGGCGGCGGGTTGGGAATGGTGACGGCACCCTGCGAGGCCGAGGCGACCTGGGCCCGATATTTGGCGAAGACGCCGGTCGCGGGCTTCAGGGGCGGAATGGAATAGGCGGCGCGGCGCAGCGTCAGATCGGCGGCCACGTCGATGCGGCGGTTGGTGACGTCGATCGTGATGATGTCGCCGTCGCGGACCAGGGCGATCGGCCCGCCCACGGCGGCTTCCGGCGAGATGTGCCCGGCGACGAAGCCATAGCTGGCCCCCGAGAACCGGCCGTCGGTCAGCAGGGCGACGTTCTGGACGCCACGGCCCTTCAGCGCCGCCGTGACCTGCAGCATCTCGCGCATGCCCGGCCCGCCCTTGGGCCCCTCGTAGCGGATGATGATGACGTCGCCCTCGCCGACCGATCCGTCCTGAACGGCGTGGAAAGCGTCTTCCTCGGAATCGAACACGCAGGCGGGGCCCTCGAACACGTCGATGGCGTGGCCGGCCAGCTTGATGATCGCGCCCTCGGGGGCCAGGTCGCCGTGGATGACGGCATAGGAGCCGCGCGCCATGACCGGGGCGTCGATGGTTGTCACGACCTGCTGGCCCGGCGCTTCTTCTGCTTCGGCGGCTTCGGCGAACAGGCTGCGACCGCTGACGGTGGGCGTGTTCACGATCTTGCCGGCCGTCGCCAGTCGCTGGGCCACCAGGCGCGTGCCGCCCGCCGCATACAGGTGCGAGGCCAGGAAGCGGCCGCCGGGCTTCAGGTCGCAGATGACCGGGGCCTCGGCGCAGGCCTGGTGACAGTCCTCGATGCCGAACTCGATACCGGCTTCGGCCGCGATGGCGGTCAGGTGCATGACCGCATTGGTCGATCCGCCCGACGCCGAAACCGCGACGGCCGCGTTCTTCAGGCTGGCGCGGGTGATGTATTTCCGCGCCGTGTCGCCCGCGAAGACCCGCTCGACGATCATGCGGCCACAGCGTTCACCCTCGGCACCCTTGGCGGGATCGACCGCGGGCACGTCGTTGGCCCCCATCGGCGACAGGCCCATCATCGACAGGGCCATGGCCATGGTGTTGGCGGTGAACTGACCGCCACAGGCTCCGGCGCCGGGACAGGCCGCGCTCTCGACGATCTTCAGCTGCGCGTCGTCGATGGTGCCCGCGCCATGGGCACCGATCGCCTCAAACACGTCCTGGATCGAGATCTCGGCCGATCCGATCCGGCCCGGCATGATGGTGCCGCCGTAATAGACCAGCCCGGGGATATCCATCCGGGCCAGGGCCATGGCGGCCGCCGGGATCGTCTTGTCGCAGCCGACGATGCAGACGACGCCGTCCAGCTGGTGCCCCTGGACCGCCAGCTCGATCGAGTCGGCGACGACCTCTCTGGAGATCAGAGAAGCCTTCATGCCCGGCGTGCCCATCGAGATGCCGTCGGTGACGACGATGGTGTTGAAGTCGATCGGAAACCCGCCCGCCGCGACGATGCCGGCGCGCACGTCCCTGGCCAGACGGTCCAGGTGCATGTTGCACGGCGTCACCGAAGACCAGGTGTTGACCACCGCGATCATCGGCTTGTCGAAATCGGCGTCGTCCATGCCGGCGGCCCGCAGATAGCTGCGGGCGGCGGCGCGGTTGGCTCCACCGGTCACGGCGGCGCTACGTCGCCGGGGTGAAGGCGCGGTGTCTTCCGGGGTGAAATCTTGCGTCATGGGAGCGGAGCGATCTGAAAGAGGGGTCTGCTTCGGGCATGAAAAAACCCGCTTCCTTGCGGGAGCGGGTGGCGGCTTGCGGTCCTGATTTTGATTGGGTTCAGGTCAGCTGCATCCACGCCGCTCCGGAGAGCAGGAGTACGAGTACGCTGAGGATGAGGGTGGCCAGGGCAGCGGGCGCGACATTGGCGCGCGGGGTCGCGACCGCACGGGCGGTCGAACGGATCGGGGTGTGACGGGTCGAGTGGCTCACGGCCGCCTCCTTGGCTACCCCGACATAAGCGCAGAGAACGCTGCGCCGCACAACCGCAAACCGGTAAAAATTTCCAAAAAAAGACGCGATGGCCGCTTACAGGGCAATTTCGACCCTTGCGGTAGGGTTAGCCTCCGAAGCGCACCGTCTGCACCGCCGAGTTGGGACGGAACAGGACCGTGCGGGTCACACCCCCGGTGCGCACATTCACCTGCTGCTCCATGTCGTCGAAGACGCCGGGAAAGAAATCCAGATCCACGGTGACAGCGCGCACCGCCGGTTCGGCCGTCGCGATGCCCGAGAACCCGACGCGCACCGTGTCCCCCGCCAGCAGGGTGTCGTCATGCGTCAGATCCACGCCGTGACCATCGACGTCCAGCCGGAAACGCGCGCCCAGGTGGGCCTCCAGATCGGCGACAGCCCGGGGGTCGTCCAGCGACGGCTGGGCCTCGGGCGCGATGGAGACCAGGGCGGGCTCCACGTCGTGGGCATAGAAGCGGTGGGTGACCCGCACCGCACCCGTCGCGGCATCAATCTCCACCACGGTCAGCCCGGCATGGCCGCGATGCGCAGAGGCGGGCGCGGCGATCAGACCGCCCATGAGCATCAGCCCGCCCATCAGCGCGCGTCGCCCGATCCTGAAGCCCGCACCCGCCATCACGAGGCCGGACGGGTGCGCAGGCTGTCGGGGCTGACCCGACGATCGTCGTCGCGCATCCGGTTCTGACCCTGCGGTCCCACCGGGGCCAGCGGCACGACGGAGGGCACGATCGACTGCGGGAAGCCGTTGTTGGAGCGGTCCGAATCCGCCGTTTCCCACAGCGGGTCCAGTTCGGCCGACACCAGGGTCTTGGGCGATGTGTATTGCCAGATCACCCGCTGGCTATTGCGACGCCAGATCTCGGCCGGGATGCGGACCGTCTCGTTGGAGCCGTCCGAGAAGGTCATCTTGACGATCACCGGCATGACCAGTCCGCCGACGTTCGAGAAGGTCATGCGATAGATGTTGTCGCGGAACCCCTGGGCGCGCTGGCGGTCGGCGTCGGCCCGAGCGGCGGCCGAGGCGGCGTCGCGGCGCTGGGCGGCGGTGACGGTAAAGGCGTCGGTTTCGTCGTAGTAGTCCAGCACGCCGCTATCGCGCTCGATGACGGTCTGGATGCCGGCCTCCTGATTGACGGCGGCGGTGCGGCTGACGGGTTGCTGCTGGAACCGCTCGCGGTCGGCCCGGGCGCGCTCGTCCGGGTCGGTGGATTGCAGGTTCACGCGCACCACGTTGTCCAGCGAGATGTCGACGTGGTCGGTGGTGTAGAACCATCCGCGCCAGAACCAGTCCAGATCCATGCCCGACGACTCCTCCATGGTCCGGAAGAAGTCGTAGGGCGTCGGCCGCTTGAACATCCAGCGCTGGGCGTACTCGCGGAAAGCCCGGTCGAACAGATCACGGCCCATGACGGTCTCGCGCAGGATGACCAGGGCCGTCGCCGGCTTGGCATAGGCGTTGTTGCCGAACTGAAGCAGGGAATCCGACTGCGTCATGATCGGCACCTGGTCCTGGCTGATCATGTATTCGACGATATCGCGGGGCTCGCCGCGCGAGGGGAAGTCCGGATCCCACAGCTTCTGGGCCTCGAACTGCAGGAAGCTGTTCAGCCCCTCGTCCATCCAGGTCCACTGACGCTCGTCGGAGTTGACGATCATCGGGAAATAGGTGTGGCCGACCTCGTGGATCACGACGCCGATCAGGCCGGTCTTGGCGCGCTCGGTATAGGTCAGGGACCCGTCGTCGCCTCGCACCGGGCGCGGCCCGTTGAAGGTGATCATCGGATATTCCATCCCGCCGACCGGACCGTTGACCGACTGCGCCGTCGGATAGGGATAGGTCAGGGCGAACTGGTTATAGACGTCCAGGGTGTGGGCGATGGCCTTGGTCGAATAGGCGTCCCACAGCGGGCGCGCTTCTTTCGGATAGAACGACATGGCCATGACGACCGGATGTTCGGCGGAATCCTGATCCACGCCCATGGCGTCCCACACGAACTTGCGGCTGGCGGCCCAGCCGAAGTCGCGGACATTGTCGGCCACGAAATGCCAGGTGCGGGTGCCTGATCGCGCGGGCGAGGCCTCGGCCGCAGCGGCCTCGGCCGGGGTGACGATATAGACGGGCTCGTCGGCGGTGCGGGCCTGGGCCAGGCGCGAGCGCTGGGCTTCGGACAGGATTTCGGGATTGGCCAGTTCGCCCGTCGCGGCCACGACGTGATCGGAGGGAGCGGTGATGGAGACGTCGTAGTCGCCGAACTCCAGCGTGAACTCGCCGGACCCCAGGAACTGCGCCTGGTGCCAGCCCTCATAGTCGGAATAGACCGCCAGGCGCGGGAACCACTGCGCGGCCAGGAAGATGCAGTTGCCGTCCTCCCACGCCTTGTTGAAACACTCATAGCCGGATCGCCCGCCGACCACGTTCGTCTCGGGCAAAGGCAGGGTGAAGGAGATGGTGAAGGTGAAGCTCTCGCCTGTCCCCAGCGTCTGCGGCAGATCGATGCGAAGCAGTGTGTCGGTGATCGTATAGGTCAGGTTCTGGCCGTCGGGACCTGTGATCTTCAGGTCGTTGAAGCCACCCTCCCATTCCTGGAAGCGCTGCACGCGCAGGACCTCATTGGCGCTGACGGTGGCCGCGTCACCGACCGTGCGGGTGCGTTCGGCGATCGATTCCCGCCGATAGTTCTGCTGGTCCAGCAGCAGCCACAGATAGCCAAGCCGGTCCGGCGAGTTGTTGGTGTAGGTGGCGGTCTCGGTACCGGTCAGGGTCCGGGTCGGCTCGTCCAGCGAGACGTCGATATCGTAATCGACCTTCTGCTGCCAGTAGCGGAAGCCGGGCGCGCCGGACGCGGCGCGATAGTCAGTGGGGCTGGGCCAGTCCTCGCCTTCGAACTGGCGGAACTTGTCCTCGAACGTGCCGGTGGTCTGCTGGACCGGCCCGACGCTGACCTGGGCGAAGGCGGCACCGGCCGACAGGGCCGCGACCAGGCTCATCGCCGCCAGAAACAATCCACGCATCCGCAACCCCGTCAGTATCCGAAACAGCCGGTCCCGACCTTAAGGATCGAACGACGCGGCGCAAGCACCACTGGATTACGGAATGGCAATGTGCGTCGGCGGATCACTCGTCGACGAGATCCTGCAGGACCCTGGCCAGGCGGGTCTTCAGACTGGCGCATTCCTCGGGCGTCAACTGCATGCCGCCCACAAGATCGCGGCCTACGGTCATGCCCATCATCAGCCCCGCCGCCATCCGGACGCGCACGGCCGCGTCGCGACCGCCCATCCACTCGGTGAAGGGCTGATAGAAGGATTCGGTGCAGGCCTTCTGGATCACTTCGGACGCCTTGGCCGAGGACGCAGAGCGAAGCATCAGGAGCAGCCAGGCCAGCTTGCTCTCCTTGCGCTCGCCATAGACGATGTCGTCCGCGATCCGCTCGCCGAACGTGGCCCGGTCGCCTTCGGTGATGTCGGTGCCGCTACCGCAGTCGTCGATGACCGCGCGAAACAGCTCCTCCTTGGATCCGAAGTAGCGGGAGATCAGGGCCGGATCGACGCCAACCTCGCCCGCAACGTCGCGAATGCCGACCTGATCGTAGCTTTCGGCCGTGAACTGACGAGTCGCGGCGCTCAGGATCGCCTCTCGCGTGGCGGCGGCGTTTCGCGGTCGATGGCAGGCGACGAAACTCAATGTGATCTCCTTTAGCCCCACCCCCTCTATGGACATGTCATCGTCTGTTGACAAGCAAGGCCGTTCACCGCATCTAAGTCAACAGGCGATGACCGTGGCTCCCCCACATGCATCCGGTCGCGCCATGACAGGGATTTCTACCCAACCGGGAGAGTGCGCGCATGCGCAGGCTGAAGATTGTCGCCGTGTCCGTCCTCGTGACGGGCGCGCTTTATGGCTGTTCGCAACGATCGGAGGCCCAGGGACCGCCCCCGGCGGCACCCGTCACCGTGGCCGTGCCGCTGGCCGAACGCGTCGTCGATTGGGACGACTTCACCGGCCGGTTCGAGGCCACAAGCCAGGTCGAGGTTCGCGCGCGGGTCGGCGGCTTCGTCCAGGCGGTTCACTTCCGTGACGGCGACTACGTCCGGCGTGGCCAGCTGCTGTTCACCCTGGATGCTCGTCCAGCCCAGGCCCAGCTGGCCGCCGCCCGCGCGGCCCTGACCCAGGCGCAGGCCCAGCTGTCGCTGGCCCGCACCAACCTGACCCGGTCCGAAGGGCTGCTGGCCAGCCAGGCCGTCAGCCAGGCCGAGGTCGACACCAATCGCGGAGCCGTTCAGCAGGCCGAGGCCGCCGTCGCATCGGCCCAGGCCGCCGTCCGTGCCCGCCAGCTGGACCTGGAGTTCACCCGCGTCACGGCCCCGGCGTCTGGCCGCGTCTCGGATCGCCGCGTCGATCCGGGCAATGTCGTCGCGGGCGGATCGTCCGCCGGCGACCTGCTGACCACGATCGTCTCGTCCTCGCCGATCTATTTCGTGTTCGAGGGGTCCGAGGCCCTGCTGCTGAAATACCAGCGCGACGCGCGGGCCGGTCGCTCGGCTCCGGTCCGCATCCGGCTTCAGGACGAAAGCGACTTCACCCGTTCCGGCACGCTGGATTTCACCGACAACGCCATTGATCCGGCGTCCGGCACCATCCGCCTGCGCGCCGTCATCCCCAACGCCGACGGCTTCCTGAAGCCCGGTATGTTCGCGCAAGGCCGTGTCGCCGGAGCCGGAGCCTATGACGCCCTGCTGGTGCCGGATTCGGCCATCGGCACGGATCAGGCCCGCCGCGTCGTCTCGGTGGTCGCCGCCGACGGCTCGGTCACGCCGACGCCGGTCCAGCTGGGACCATTGGTCGATGGCCTTCGGGTCATCCGATCCGGCATCCGGCCGACGGATCGCATCATCATCGACGGCCTGCAGCGCGCCATGCCGGGCATGAAGGTCAAGCCGACCAACGGCCGGATCGCCCGCCAGCCGCGTCAGGAGACCGTGCCGGTCACCACCGCGCCGCCCGCCGCGACCGGCACCTCCGCCGCCGCCCTGACTCAATCCGTCGCCATCGGCGACTGAGGCCCGACGCATGAACATCTCGCGCTTCTTCATCGACCGGCCGATCTTCGCGGCCGTGTTGTCGGTGTTCATCACGCTGGTCGGCATCTTCGCCTATCCGCTGCTGCCGCTGGCGCAGTATCCGGACATCGCGCCGCCCACGATCACCATCAACACCGCCTATGCCGGTGCCTCGGCCGAAACCCTGGCGGAGACGGTGGCCGCGCCGATCGAGCAGGAGGTCAACGGCGTCGAGGGGATGCTGTATCTGTCCTCGTCCTCGACCTCGGACGGAACGGTGGCCATCACCGTGACCTTCCAGCCCGGCACCGATCTGGATAACGCCCAGGTGCTGGTCCAGAACCGGGTCGCCCTGGCCGAGCCCCGCCTGCCGGAAGCCGTGCGCCAGGTCGGCGTCATCGTAAACAAGCAGGAATCCGGCTTCCTGATGATCCTGGGCCTGACCTCGCCAAACGGCAGCCTGAACAGCGATTATATCGGCAACTACGCCAACTCGACCCTGCGGGACCGCCTGCTGCGGATCGAGGGCGTGGGCAACGTCACCATCTTCGGCGGCGGCAACTATTCGATGCGGGTCTGGATCGATCCGGCCAAGGCCGCCGCGCGCGGTCTGAATGCGTCGGACATCACCACGGCCCTGCGCGGCCAGAACATCCAGGCCGCCGCCGGGTCGATCGGCCAGCCGCCGTTCGCCACCAACGCCGCCGCCTTCCAGCAGCCCATCCAGGTGCAGGGCCGCCTGTCGAGCCCCGAAGAATTCTCCGACATCGCCGTCAAGACCGACGCCGACGGTCGCGTGACCCGTATCCGCGACATCGCGCGGGTGGAACTGGGTGCGCAGGACTATGGCATCCAGGGCTATTTCGACGGGGTCCGCGGGGTCGGCATCGCCATCGTCCAGCAGCCGGGGGCGAACGCCCTGGGCACCGCCGACCGCGTGCTGGCCGAGGTCGAGAAGCTGAAGACCGAAGCCCCCGCAGGCCTGGACATCGGCGTTCCCTACAACCCGACGGAATTCGTCGCGGCCTCGGTCGAGTCGGTTCAGCACACCCTGATCGAGGCGGTCATCCTGGTCGTGCTGGTCGTCCTGATCTTCCTGCAGTCGTGGCGCGCCGCGATCATCCCGATCGTCGCCATCCCGATCGCCCTGGTCGCCACCTTCGCGGTGCAGCTGGCGCTCGGCTATTCGATCAACTCCCTGTCCCTGCTGGCGCTGGTGCTGGCGGTCGGGATCGTGGTCGATGACGCGATCGTCGTGGTCGAGAACGTCGAGCGATATGTCCGAGAGGGCCTGTCGCCCAAGGATGCCGCCTACAAGTCCATGCAGGAGGTGTCCGGGGCCCTGATCGCCATCGGCCTGGTGCTGGTCTCGGTGTTCATCCCCACCATGTTCGTGCCGGGCATACCGGGCATTTTCTATCGCCAGTTCGCCGTGACCATCGCGGCGGCCTCGGTGACCTCGCTGTTCGTCTCCCTGACCCTGTCCCCGGCCATGGCGGCCCTTCTGCTGAAGCCGCACAAGGATCACGATGAGGAGGCCGCCCGGCCCCGGACGCGCCTGGGTCAGGCGCGCTACTATGCCGGCTGGGCCGGCCGGAAGTTCAACGAGGGCTTCGACTGGCTGTCCGACCGCTATGGTCGCGTGACCAGTCGTCTGGTCCGCACAGTGGCCGTCATGCTGATCATCTATGCTGGCCTGCTGGGCCTGACGACGTGGCGGCTGATCGACACGCCGTCCGGCTTCATCCCGGACCAGGACCAGGGCTTCCTGATCGGCGTCGTCCAGCTGCCCGCCGGGTCGTCGCTGGAGCGCACCAACGCGGTCATGGACCGGGCCCGCAAGGTCATCGAGGGCACCGAGGGTGTCGACGGCACCGTGGCCTTCGCCGGTCTGGACGGCACCAGCTTTTCGTTCGGGTCCAACGCCGCGACCATCTTCGTTCGCCTGAACGACTATGAGGACCGGACGACGCGCGAGACCACGGCCACGGCCCTGGCCGGCGCGATCACCGGGGCCGCCTCGGGCATCCAGAACGCCAACATCTTCGTCATCGCGCCCCCGGCCGTTCAGGGCCTGGGCACCGGCAACGGCTTTGCCATGATGATCCAGGACACCTCGGCCGCCGGCTATGGCGCGCTGGAGGGTGCCACCTTCGCCATGATGGGCGCGGCGGCCCAGGCTCCGACCGAGGTCACCCAGGTCTTCTCGACCTACAACACCGGTTCGCCCCGCATCGAGGCCGACGTCGACCGTGACCGGGCCCTGATGATGGGCGTCCAGCCCTCGGCCGTCTTCGAGACCATGGGGATCTATCTCGGCTCGTCCTACGTCAACGACTTCAACATGCTGGGCCGGACCTTCCGCGTCGTCGCCCAGGCCGAACCCGCCTACCGTGACGACATGGCCGACATCAGCAATCTGAAGGTCCGGTCGTCCTCGGGGGCCATGGTGCCCCTGGGTTCGGTCGCCACGCTGCGCGAAAGCTCGGGTCCGTCGCGGATCGTCCGCTACAACCTGTTCCCGGCGGCCGAGCTGCAAGGTCAGGGCGCGCCCGGGGTGTCCTCCGGCTCCGCCCTGACGATCATGGAGAACATGGCGGCCAAGGCCCTGCCCCCCGGCTTCTCCTACGAATGGACCGGGTTGGCCTATCAGGAGAAACAGGCCGCGGGCGGCGCGACGATCATCTTCGTGGTCGCGGTGTTGCTGGTCTTCCTGGTGCTGGCCGCCCAGTACGAGGCCTTCACCCTGCCGCTGGCCGTCATCCTGATCGTGCCGATGTGTCTGCTGGCCGCCATGCTGGGGGTCAACGCCCTGGGGCTCGACAACAACATCCTGGTCCAGGTCGGGCTGGTGGTGCTGATCGCGCTCGCGGCCAAGAACGCGATCCTGATCGTGGAGTTCGCCAAGCAGCAGGAGGAGCACGGCATGAACCGCTGGGACGCCGCCGTCGCGGCTGCCCGCATCCGCCTGCGGCCCATCCTGATGACCTCCTTCGCCTTCATCCTGGGCGTGCTGCCCTTGGTGCTGGCCGAGGGCGCCGGGGCCGAGATGCGCCGATCGCTGGGGGCCGCGGTCTTCTTCGGCATGATAGGGGTGACGGTCTTCGGCCTGCTGTTCACGCCGGTCTTCTATGTGATCTGCCGGGGTCTGGCCGCGCGTATCCCGCACAGCCCATCCAAGACCGACCTGCATGGTCAGGACCACCCACCCGTCAACGCCCCCTCCGGCCCGGTGCCTTCGGCACCCCGCACGGGAGACGCCACATGATCTCGACCCGTCTTTCCCCCCTCCTGACCGCCTGCGCGGCCTCCGCCCTGTTGGCGGCGTGCGCGGTGGGGCCGAAGGCGCCCGACGCCACTCTCCCCCCCCTCGCGTCGGGTGCCTTCGTGAGTTCTCCACTCGGGTCCGCCGCCGGCGCGACCACCTCGGCCGAGGCGCGCAGCGACTGGTGGCGGCTGTATGCCGACCCGACCCTGGACGGCCTGATCGAACAGGCCTTCGCGCAGAACAACCAGCTGGAGGCCGCCGTCGCCAATCTGCGGGCCGTCCGGGCCAGCCTGTCGGAAGCTCGGTCGGGCCTGCTGCCGACCACCAACACCTCGGCCTCGGCCACGCGCAGCCAGTCCTCGTCGGCCACCGCCGTGGGCCTGCCCGCCGGTCAGGATGCGCCCGAGATCGACATCTATGACGTCGGCCTCGACGCCTCCTACGAGATCGCCCTGTTCGGCCGCGTCGCCTCCACCATCCGCGCCGCCCGCGCCGATGCGGATGCCCAGGCCGCCGCGCTGGATATCATCCGCGTGTCCGTCGCCGCCGAGACCACCCGCGCCTATGCCGACGCCTGTTCGGCCAATGCCCAGATCGCGGTCGCCGAGCGCACCCTGGGCCTGCAGCAGAACACCGCCGACCTGACCCAGCGCCTGCTGGAAGGCGGAGCCGGCACGGCGCTCGACACCTCGCGCGCCCAGGCCCAGCTGGCCTCGACCCGCGCCCAGCTGCCGAGCCTGCGGGCCCAGCGCGACGGGGCCCTGTTCCGCCTGGCCACCCTGACCGGCGTCACCCCGGCCGAGGCCAGTACAGCCGCCCGCGCCTGTCAGCGTCCACCCAAACTGACCCAGCCGATTCCGGTCGGCGACGGCGCGGCCCTGCTCGCCCGGCGCCCCGATGTCCGCCAGGCCGAGCGCAATCTGGCCGCCGCCGCCGCCCGCGTGAACGTGGCCACCGCCGCCCTGTTTCCGACCATCTCCCTGGGCGGGTCGATCGGCTCGACGGCGCTGGACGCCTCGGACCTCTCGGACGACAGCTCCTACCGGTTCTCGTTCGGACCGCTGATCAGCTGGAGCTTCCCCAACGTGCTGGCGGCTCGCGCCCGGATCGAGGCGGCGGACGCCCGCACCGACGCGGCGCTGGCCACCTTCGACCAGACGGTGTTGTCCGCGCTCGAAGAGACGGAAACCGCCCTGACCAACTACGCCAACGAGCTGGACCGCCGCGCGGCCCTGACCCAGGCCCGGGATCAGGCGGCCAATGCGTCGCGCCTGGCCCGCCTGCGGTTCGATGCCGGGGCCGACAGTCTGTTCACCGTGCTCGATGCCCAGCGCACAGAGGCCTCGGCCGATGCCGCCCTGGCCCAGTCGGACGCCCTGGTCACCACCTACCAGATCGCCCTGTTCAAGGCGCTGGCCGGGGGCTGGAACCAAGGCTGAGGAGCCGCGTCTCCTCCCCGTTCGCCTCTTCGCGAATGGGGAGGTGGCACCGAGCCCTTGCGAGCTGACGAAGGGGGTCTTCGTGCACGCTGCAAGAACCCCTCCGTGTCTTCGCTTCGCTACGAGCCACTCCCCACGCCTTCGGCGCAGCGGGGAGACGAAAACGGCGCCCCGTCCCTATGACGCGCACATTTCATGCTCATGACGCATGATCCGACCCAGAACGGGGAAATCGTTTGCGCTGACGGCCTGGCTTGTCGTTATATGTTGCCATGCAACAGAAAGGCCCATCCGGACCCCAAGGGTTCGTCGTTCAACCGCGCCGCCTGCCCAAGGCGGAGGCGTCCGTGCGCGTGCAGGATTTCGGCGAGATCATCGTCAAACCGACGCCCGAGAATCTCGAGACCCAGGCCGGACGCTGCACCGACTGCGGCGTGCCCTTCTGCCAGACCGCCTGTCCGTTGCAGAACAACATCCCCGACTGGCTCGGCCTGTCGGCCGAGAACGAGCTGCGCGAAGCGTGGAAGATCGCCTCCGCCACCTCGACCATGCCCGAGATCTGCGGCCGCATCTGCCCGCAGGACCGTCTGTGCGAAGGCTCCTGCACCCTGAACCAGTCGGGCTGGGAGGCCGTGACGATCGGCTCGGTCGAGGCCTTCATCGGCGATACCGCCTTCGACAACGGCTGGGTCGAGCCGATCCGGCCGCTGCATGAGCGGGCCGAGAGCGTCGGCATCGTCGGCGCCGGTCCCGCCGGCATGGCCGCCGCCGACCGGCTGCGGGAACAGGGCTATCAGGTCACCGTCTATGATCGCCACGACCGTCCCGGCGGCCTGCTGATCTATGGCATCCCCGGCTTCAAGCTGGAGAAGCGGGCGGTCCAGCGGCGGATCGATCGCCTGATCGACGGCGGTGTTACCTTCGTCACGAACTGCGACGTCGGCACCGACATCACCCTTCCCGAACTGCGCGAGAAGCACGACGCGGTGCTGCTGGCCATGGGCGTCTATCAGGCGCGGGCGTTGCAGGTTCCCGGCGCTGGCCCCGACGACACCATCCCCGCCCTCGACTTCCTGATCCACCAGAACCGCCGGGACCTCGGCGAGGCGGACAACGATACCTGGCATCACGCGCGCGGCCGGAACGTCGTCGTCATCGGTGGCGGCGATACGGCGATGGACTGCGTCCGCACCGCGATCCGTCAGGGCGCGGCCTCGGTCACCTGCCTGTACCGACGCGACCGCGAGAACATGCCCGGCTCGGCCCGCGAGGTCGCCAATGCCGAGGAAGAAGGCATCCGCTTCGAATGGCTCGCCGCACCCAAGGCCCTGATGTCGCGAGACGGGTCGGTGTCCGCCGTCCGCGCCGCCCGCATGACCCTGTCAGAACCCGAATTCGGCAAGCGCCGCGACATCGTCGCCGTCCCCGGCGCCGACTTCGACCTGCCCGCCGACATGGTCATCGAGGCGCTGGGCTTCGAGCCCGAAAGGTTCGCCGCCCATCACGATGACCTGTCGCTGACGGAATGGGACACGGTGGCCACCGCCCGCTCGGGCTTCGCCACCAGCCTGCCCGGCGTCTATGCGGCCGGCGATGCGGTGCGTGGCGCCTCCCTCGTCGTCTGGGCCGTTCGCGACGGTCAGGACGCCGCCGCCGAGATCGACCGCTATCTGAAGGCCCGCACCCAGGAGCAGGCCGCATGACCTGGCTGACACAGTATCAACAAGACCGTCAGCGCCTGATCGACGCCCACGCCTATGAGCCTTCGTCGGAAAAGGACGCGTGCGGCGTCGGCCTGGTCGCCGCCATAGACGGTGTGCCGCGCCGCGAGGTGGTCGAACTGGCGATCAAGTCGCTGAAGAACGTCGCCCACCGGGGCGCGGTCGATCCCGACGGGCTTTCCGGGGATGGGGCGGGCTTGATGGTCGAGGCGCCCCAGGCCTTCTTCGCCGAACAGGTCCGGATCATCGGCCAGACCTTGCGCCCAGGCCCCATCGCCATCGGCCAGATCTTCCTGCCCCGCACCGACCTGGGGGCCCAGGATCGTGCCCGGGCCATCGTCGAGACCGAGGTGCTGCGCGCCGGCTTCTCAATCTATGGCTGGCGTCAGACGCCGATCGATCTCGCCGTCGTCGGCTCCAAGGCCGATGCGACCCGGCCCGAGATCGAGCAGATCATGCTGGCGGTGCCCGCCGATCTGGTCGAGGATTCCGAGGCGCTGGAACGCGAACTCTATCTGATCCGCCGCCGCATCGAGAGCGCCGTGATCGCGGAATCCGTGCCCGGATTTTACATCTGCTCCCTGTCGGCCCGGTCGCTGATCTACAAGGGCATGGTCCGCGCCGAGCTGCTGGACCAGCTGTATCCCGACCTGCTGGATCCGACCTTCCAGTCCGCCTACGCCATCTTCCATCAGCGGTATTCGACCAACACCTTCCCCGAATGGAGGCTGGCCCAGCCGTTCCGGATGCTGGCCCACAACGGCGAGATCAACACGCTGAAAGGCAACCTGAACTGGATGCGGTCGCACGAGATCCGCATGACGGCCCAGGCGTTCGGCGAGCACGACGGCGACGTGAAGCCGGTGGTCCAGCCGGGAGGGTCGGACTCGGCCTCGCTGGATAATGTGTTCGAGGTGCTGGTGCGCGCCGGACGCCCGGCCCCGATGGCCAAGGCCCTGCTGATCCCCGAGGCCTGGGCGCGCGACGAGGGTTTGATGAAGGCCGAGCATCGCGCGCTGTATGCCTATTGCAACGCGGTGATGGAGCCGTGGGACGGCCCGGCCGCCATCTGCGCCACCGACGGCCGCTGGATCGTCTGCGGCAAGGACCGAAACGGCCTGCGTCCGCTGCGGGCCATGGAGACCCACGACGGCCTGCTGCTGGCGGGGTCAGAGGCCGGGCTGGCGGGACTGCCGGAAAGCCGCATCAAGCGCCGCCTTCCCATCGGCCCCGGCCGCATGATCGTGGCCGATCTGAAGACCGGCATCGTGCTGGACGAAACCCAGTCCATCGACGCTCTGGCCGCTGACCATCCGTATACGGAGTGGCTCGAGAACATGGTCGATCTGGAGCCGATCATCGGCCCCGGACCCGAGCCCCGCGCCGCCACCGGCGAGGCCCTGACCCGCCGGCAGATCGCGGCCGGTTTCAGCCGCGAGGACCTGGACCTGCTGCTCGATCCCATGATCACCGACGGCAAGGAGGCGGTCGGCTCCATGGGCGACGATGCCCCACCCGCCGTCCTGTCGGCCCTGCCCCGGCCGCTCGCCCACTATTTCCGTCAGAACTTCAGCCAGGTCACCAACCCGCCCATCGACCCCTTGCGCGAAGCGGGGGCGATGAGCCTGAAGACCCGGTTCAAGAACCTGGGCAACATCCTCGCCGAGGAAGAAGCCCAGACCAACGTCTTCGTGCTGGACAGTCCCGTCCTGACGACCGGCATGTACGAGCGGATGCTGGACGTCGTCGGCGCCGGTTCGACCGTGGTTATCGACTGCTCCTATCCGCTGCCGGAGGCTGAGGATCGTCCCGGGGCCGGTCTCCGCGCCGCGCTGGACCGGATCAAGGATGAGGTCGAGGCCGCCGTGCGCGGTGGGTCCAGCCTGGTCGTCCTGACCGACGAACGGGCGTCCGACACCCGCCTGTCCGTGCCGATGATCCTGGCCACGGCGGGCGCGCATGGTCGCCTGACCGACAAGGGGCTGCGCAGCTTCGTCTCCATCGTCGTCCGCAGCTCGGAGGTGCTGGATCCGCACGGGTTCGCGGTCCTGGTCGGCGTCGGCGCCACCGCCATCAACCCGTGGCTGGCGCAGGAGATGTTCCAGGAACGTCTGGATCGCGGGGCCTATCCGGGCCTGAATCTCAACCGCGCCTGCCTGAACTACAAGGGCGCGCTGGAGGCCGGGCTGATGAAGACCCTGGCGCGAAAGGGCATCAGTGTCATCTCCGCCTATCGCGGCGGCTGCGAGTTCGAGGTGCTGGGCCTGAGCCGCGCCGTCACGGCCGAGTTCTTCCCCGGTGCCCCGTCGCGCATCTCCGGCATCGGCCTCGCCGGTCTGGAGCGCGCCGCGATCCAGCGCCACGCGGCCGCCTGGACCGAAGCCGCGCCGTCTCCGGCGATCGGCGGCTTCTTCCGCATCCGCGCGGGTCAGGAGGCCCACGCCTACGAGGCCAAGGTCATCCACCTGCTGCAGGACGCCTGCAATCGCGGCGACTACAAGCGGTTCAAGCAGTATTCCGAGGCCGTCCGCGATCAGCCGGACCTGGCCCCGCGCGACCTGCTGGACTGGCGCGAAGGCCTGAAGCCCGTACCCGTCTATGAGGTCGAGAGCGTCTCCGACATCAGGAAGCGTTTCCTGACCCCCGGCATGTCCCTGGGCGCGCTCAGCCCCGAGGCGCACGGCGTCCTGAACGTCGCCATGAACCGCATCGGCGCCCGCTCCGTCTCCGGCGAAGGCGGCGAGGATCCGGATCGCTACGCTACCCGTCCGGACGGCGACAACATGAACTCGGCGGTCAAGCAGATCGCGTCCGGACGGTTCGGCGTCACGGCCGAATATCTGAACCAGTGCCGCGAGATCGAGATCAAGATCGCGCAAGGGGCCAAGCCCGGCGAGGGCGGCCAGCTGCCGGGCTTCAAGGTCACAGAATTCATCGCCCGGATGCGCCATTCGACGCCCGGCACCACCCTGATCAGCCCGCCACCCCACCACGATATCTATTCGATCGAGGACCTGGCCCAGCTCATCTACGACCTGAAGTCGATCAATCCGGACGCCCGGGTGACGGTGAAACTGGTCAGCGCCTCCGGCATCGGCGCGATCGCCTCCGGCGTCGCCAAGGCCAAGGCGGACTGCATCCTGATCGCGGGTCACAACGGCGGCACCGGCGCCTCGCCCCAGTCCTCGATCAAGCACGCCGGCCTGCCGTGGGAAATCGGCCTGGCCGAGACCCATCAGGTGCTGAGCCTCAACAACCTGCGCAGCCACGTCGTGGTCCGCGCCGACGGCGGCATGCGGACCGGCCGCGACATCGTCATCGCCGCCATCCTGGGGGCCGAGGAGTTCAACATCGGCACGGCGTCCCTGATCGCCATGGGCTGTTTGATGGTGCGGCAGTGCCATTCCAACACCTGTCCGGTCGGGGTCTGTTCCCAGGACCCGCGCCTGCGCGAGAAGTTCACCGGCACGGCCGACAAGGTCGTCAACCTGTTCAGCTTCATCGCCGAGGAGGTCCGCGAATATCTGGCCATGCTGGGCGCGCGGTCGCTGGACGAGATCGTCGGTCGTACCGACCTGTTGCGTCAGGTCCGGCGCGGCGGGGCGCATCTGGACGACCTCGACCTCAACCCCCTGCTGGTCCGCGTCGAGGCGGCCGAGAAGAAGCTGTGGGCCGACAAGGGTCGCGCGGCGGTCCCCGAGACGCTGGACGCCCGCGTCCTCAACGACGCCTGGGCGTTCCTGGATCGCGGCCAGACGTCGGAGCTGACCTATCCGATCTCCAACGTCATGCGGACCATCGGCGCGGGCGTGTCTTCGGCCATCGTGCGCCGCTGGGGGCCGACGGGTCCGACCGGCGTCCTGACGCTGAAGCTGAGCGGCTCGGCCGGGCAGTCGTTCGGAGCCTTTGGGGCCAAGGGGCTGAAGCTGGAGCTGACCGGCGAGGCCAACGACTATGTCGGCAAGGGCCTGTCGGGCGCCGACATCGTGGTGAAGCCGATCGAGTGGCGCGAGCACCAGCCCGCCATCGGTAACACCACCCTGTATGGCGCGACCTCGGGCCGGCTGTTCGTCGCCGGCTCAGCGGGCGAGCGGTTCGCGGTGCGGAACTCTGGGGCCGAGGCCGTGGTCGAGGGCGCGGGGGCTCACGCCTGCGAATACATGACCGGCGGTCGCGTCGCGATCCTCGGGCCGGTCGGCTGGAACCTGGCCGCCGGCATGTCGGGCGGCGAGCTGTTCGTGCTCGACGAGGCGGGTCGCACGGGCCTGGCCCTGAACGGCGACCTCTCAAGCTTCGCGCCGGTGACGGCGGCGGCGGCCGAACGGCTGAAGGCGCTGATCGAGGCCCACCTGACCGCCACCGGATCACCCCTGGCCCGCCGTCTGCTCTCGGTCTGGAGCGAAAGCGTCAAGCGATTCGTCCGCATCGTCCCGACCCCGGTCGCCGAGGCGGAACGCAAGCTGGATGCCGGGCAGGCCGTTCCCGCGTGACACCTCCCGCCCCCGCCCTGCTCGCCCATCAGGCCCCGCTCGTCCTCGACGGCGCGGGCACGGCGTGGATCCTGGTCTCCACGGCCTTCGTGCTGATGATGACCCTGCCGGGACTGGCGCTGTTCTACGGAGGCATGGTCCGGAAGAAGAACATCATCGCCACCATCGCCTCGTCGACGGCGGCGCTGATCGTGGTGACGGTGCTGTGGTTCATCGCGGGCTACAGCCTGTCATTCGGCTCCAGCGGCGAGGCAACCAACGGGTTCATCGGCGGCCTGCAGGCCCTGTTCCTGGACGGCGTCCGTATCGACACGGCGCACAGTCTGGCGCCCGGTCTGCCGGAATATCTCTGGATCGCCTATCAGCTGACCTTCGCCATCATCACGCCCGCCCTGATCGCCGGGGCCTTCGCCGAGCGGATGAAGTTCTCGGCCTCCCTCCTGTTCTTCGGCCTGTGGCACCTGATCGTCTATGCCCCGATCTGTCATCAGGTCTGGGGCGGCGGCTACCTCGGGTCCTGGGGCGTGCTGGACTTCGCGGGCGGGGCGGTGGTGCACGTCAACGCGGGCGTCGCCGGCCTCGTCTGCGCCCTCGTCCTCGGGCCGCGCCACAACTTCGGGCGAGACAATATGGCTCCGGCGAATCTGGCCTATACCGCCATCGGCACGGGCCTGCTGTTCGTGGGCTGGCTGGGGTTCAACGCCGGCAGCGCCTGGGCCGCAGACGGTATAGCCTCGGTCGCCGCACTGAACACCATCATCGCTCCGGCCGCCGCAGCGCTTGGCTGGATGACCATCGAGTGGATCGAGAAGAAGCGGCCCACGCTGCTGGGTCTTCTGTCCGGCATAGTCGGCGGACTGGTGGCGATCACCCCCGCCGCCGGCTTCGTGGATCCCAAGGGTGCCTTCCTGATCGGCCTGATCGGCGGGCCGGCCTGCTATGCGGGCGCGGTCTGGCTGAAGCACGCGCTGAAATACGACGACAGCCTGGACGCCTTCGGCATCCACGGCGTCGGCGGCATCGTCGGGGCGATCCTGACCGGCGTCTTCGCCACCACCGCCATCAACGGCGTGGCCGAGGGGGCGGATGTGATCAAGCAGATCGTCGGTCTGGCCGCCGTCGTCGCCTGGAGCGGGGTCGGCACCTTCCTGGTGCTGATGATCTGCAAATTCACCACCGGCCTGCGCGTGCCCAGGGACGGCGAGGTCGAGGGCCTCGACTACTCGCAGCACGGCGAGAGCATCCACTAGGTTTGCCCTACCTTACCGTTCTGTAACTTGCCGCGCCCTCCAGGGGGTGACAAGCTTGCTTGACTGTCAGGGGTGCCATCATGCTCACGATCAAGAATCTGGTCCACGTCTACGGCAACGGGACGCGGGCGCTGGACGATGTGTCCCTGACCGTGCCGAACGGCATGTTCGGGCTGCTGGGCCCCAACGGCGCGGGCAAATCGACGCTGATGCGCTCGATCGCGACGCTGCAGACGCCGACATCGGGCTCGATCGACTTCGACGGCATCGACGTGATCGCAGAGCCGGACAAGCTGCGCCGCACCCTGGGCTATCTGCCCCAGGATTTCGGCGTCTATCCGCGCGTTTCGGCCTACGACATGCTGGATCACATGGCGGTGCTGAAGGGCATCGCCTCGGGCAAGGATCGCAAGGAGACGGTCGAGACCCTGCTGAACCAGACCAATCTGTGGTCGGTGCGCAAGAAGGCGCTGGCGGGCTTCTCGGGCGGGATGCGCCAGCGTTTCGGCATCGCCCAGGCCCTGATCGGCAATCCCAAGCTGATCATCGTCGATGAACCCACGGCCGGCCTGGACCCGGAAGAGCGCAACCGCTTCCTGAACCTGCTGGCCGAGATCGCCGACAACGTGGTCATCATCCTGTCGACCCACATCGTCGAGGACGTGGCCGACCTGTGCCCCAAGATGGCGGTGCTGGCCGGCGGCAAGATCCAGCTGGAGGGTGCCCCGGCACAGCTGATGGAACAGTTGAACGGCCGGGTCTGGAAGAAGACCATCGACAAGGACGCCCTGCCCGATCACCGCGACAAATACGAGGTCATCTCCACTCGCCTGTTCGCCGGCAAGACCGTGATCCACGTCCTCAGCGACCGTCGTCCCGGCGAAGGCTTCGAGCCGGTGCCCGGCGGTCTGGAAGACGTCTATTTCTCGACCCTGAGCGCCTCGCGCAAAGTCGCGGCGTAACGATCATGTTCGCCAAGGTCGCCGCCTTCGAATTCCGCTACCAGCTGCGCCAGCCGGCCTTCTGGGTCATCGCCATCGTCTTCGCCCTGCTGGGCTTCGGACTGGTCGCGGCATCGGACAATATTTCCATCGGCGCGGGTGGCAACGTCCACAAGAACGCGCCGTTCGCCCTGGCCACCATCAACGGCATCATGGCGGTCTTCTTCATGCTGGCGACCACGGCCATCGTCGCCAACGTCGTCGTCCGTGATGTGCAGACCGGCTTTGGACCCATGGTCCAGGCCACCCGCATCAACAAGTTCGAGTACCTGTATGGGCGTTTCGTCGGTGCGTTCGCGGCCACGGCCCTGTGCTTCCTGTCCGTCACCATCGGGATCGTCGCCGGAACCCTGGCACCCTGGGTGGACAGGGAGACGGTCGGCGCGTTCCGGCCCTGGGACTACGCCTATGCCTACCTCGTTTTCGGCCTGCCGGGCGTCTTCCTGACCTCGGCGCTGTTCTTCGCCCTGGCCACGGTCACACGCTCGATGATGGCGACCTATGTCGGCGTGGTCGGGGTGTTCATCGCCTATCTGGCGGCCTCCGGCATCCTGGGGTCCAAGCCGGAGCTGGAGACGGCCATGGCCTGGGGCGAGCCGTTCGGGGCCGGGGCCTACGGCCTTGTCACCCGCTACTGGACCGCGATCGAGCGCAACACGATCAATGCCCCGCTGGAAGGCGTCCTGCTGTGGAACCGGGTGATCTGGGTGGGGATCAGCGTCAGCATCCTGGCCCTGGCCTATTTTCTCTATCATCCGGCCGTTCGCGGGGCGAAGGCGGGCAAGCTCGACAAGCTGCGCGCGCTCGCGGCCACCCCCGCCGCGCCCGGCGTCGCCGACCGACCCCTGGCCTCGCCCACGGAAGGGTTCGCCGCCAGCTGGAGCCGCCTCACGTCGCGCACGGCCATCGAGATGGCCATGGTGTTCAAGAGCCCGGCCTTCCTCGTCCTGATCTTGCTGGGCTTCGCCTTCGCCACCACCACCCTTCTGGTGCTGGGCGAGATCTATGGCGCACCGATCCTGCTGGTCACGCGGTCGGTGATCTCGGGTCTGCTGGGTGCCTTCGGACTGATCTCGATCATCGTGGCCATCTACTACTCCGGCGAGCTGGTCTGGCGCGATCGGGACCGCAAGGTGCACGAGATCATCGACGCCTCGTCCACCCCGGACTGGACCTTCATCCTGCCCAAGACCCTGGCGCTGATCCTGGTGCTGGTATCGATCCTGCTGGCGGGCGTCGTGGCCGGCGTCGCGGTCCAGACCTTCAAGGGCTACACCCACTACGAGCTCGGCAAATACCTGCTGTGGTATGTCCTGCCGGGAGCGGTGAACTTCGGTCTGCTGGCCGTTCTGGCGATCTTCGTCCAGTCGCTGTCGCCCAACAAGTTCGTCGGCTGGACCATCATGGTGGTCTATCTGATCTCGACCATCGTGGCCCGGAACCTGGGCCTGGACCACATCCTGTATCGATACGGTGCGGGCATCGCCGTCCCCTTGTCGGACATGAACGGTCAGGGGGACTTCCGGGGCTTCGCCAACTGGACCGATGCCTACTGGACCATGGCGGCCATCATCCTGCTGGTGCTGGGCTACGGCCTGTGGCGGCGGGGGACCGAGACCCGCTATCTGCCACGCCTGCGCCGTCTTCCCTCGCGCCTGATGGGTCCGGCGGGCGTGATCGGGGGCCTGGCGCTGGTCGGCTTCATCGGCCTGGGCAGCTTCATCTACGTCAACACCAACGTCTGGAACGAGTACCGCAACCAGGCGTCCCAGGAACGGCTTCAGGCCGATTACGAGAAGGCCCTGCTGCGCTTCGAGACAACGCCCCAGCCGTCGATCGTCGATGTGAAGCTGGACCTCGACCTGCGCCCGCATACGCCCCGACTGGAAACGCGCGGGACCTATGTGATCGAGAACCGCACCGGCGCGCCCCTGTCCGAGATGCACATGCGCTGGAACGACGATCTGCAGATCAAGGCGCTGGACGTCCAGGGCGCGCGGATGGTGCGCGAATGGCCCGAGTTCGACTACCGCATCTATCGCTTCGCCGTTCCCATGGCCCCCGGCGAGCGGCGCACGGTGTCGTTCGACACGGTGCTGGAACAGCGCGGCTTCAAGGTCAGCGGCAATACGACCCGCATCGTCGACAACGGGACCTTCATCACCAATCGGGAGTTCGCGCCCATCATCGGCATGGACCGTTCCGCCGGTCTGCTTCAGGACCGCGCCAAGCGTCGCAAATACGGCCTGCCCGCCGAACTGCGCCCGGCCAAGCTCGAGGACCTGAGCGCGACCGGCAAGAACTACATCGGGGCGGACTGGGTCACCACCGACGTCACCGTCACCACCGACGCCGATCAGACGCCCCTGGCCCCCGGATATCAGCGCAGCGACGTGACCCGCGACGGCCGTCGTACCGTCCGCTTCGTGACGGAAAGCCCCGTCCTGTATTTCCTGTCGGTCCAGTCGGCCCGCTACGAGATCGCGCGGCGCATGCACAACGGCGTGGAGATGGTCGTGTATCACGACGCCCAGCACGCCCGGAACGTCGATCGCATGATGACGGCCCTGGCCACGTCGCTCGACTACTATCAGGCCAACTTCTCGCCCTATCAGTTCCGTCAGGCCCGGATCAGCGAGTTCCCGGCCTATGCCGACTATGCCCAGTCGTTTCCCAATACTTTCGCCTGGTCCGAAGGCCTCGGCTTCATCGCCGACCTGAGCGACGACACCAAGATCGACTATGTCACCTACGTCGGGGCCCACGAGTTCGGCCACCAGTGGTGGGCGCACCAGGTCGTGGGGGCGAACATGCAGGGGATGACCCTGCTATCCGAGACCTTGGCCCAGTATTCCGCTCTGATGGTGATGGAGCGGCTCTACGGCCCGGACAAGATCCGCCGCTTCCTGCAGTTCGAGCTCAACAACTACCTGCGCTCGCGCGGCACCGAGCGGATCGAGGAACTGCCCCTGAACCGGGTCGAGAACCAGCAGTACATCCATTACCGCAAGGGTGCGCTGGTCATGTATCTGCTCAAGGACCAGATCGGCGAGGCAAACGTCAACCGCGCCCTGTCGCAGTTCCTCAGCGCACACGCCTTTAAGGGGGAGCCCTATCCGCGCTCCACCGACCTGATCGCCCTGTTCCGCGCCAACGCCCCGGCCGACAAACAGGCCCTGATCACCGACCTGTTCGAGAAGATCACCCTCTATGATCTGAAGACCACCGCCGGTACGGCCACCCGCCGAAGCGACGGCCGCTGGGACGTGGCGATCACCGTGGAGGCCCGGAAGCTCTATGCCGACGGTCAGGGTGTGGAGACAGAGTCACCCCTGAACGAAAGCATCGACATCGGCCTGTTCACCGCCGAGCCGGGCAAGGGCGCCTTCGACCGCTCCAATGTCGTGGTGCTGGAACGCCGGGCCCTGCACTCCGGCACCCAAACCTTCCGCTTCGTCACGGCGACCAAGCCGACCTTCGCGGGCGTCGATCCTTACAACAAGTGGATCGACCGCAACTCGGACGACAACGTGCGGGACGTCGATTAGGCGATGGCGAAGGCCGCCTCGGTGCGGCCGATCCAGTCCCGAACGGCGGGATAGGCCGACAGGTCGAACCCGCCCTCGTGCGCCACACGGGTGTAGGCGACCAGGGCCAGGTCGGCGAGCGTCGCCCCCGGTCCGCCTGCCAGCCAGGCCGCGCCCGCCAGTGCGTCCTCCATCCGCCTCAGCGCCAGATGACCGCGCTCCAGCAACCGGGGTTCCACCTCGTCGGCGCGCTTGCCGGCATAGAGCCGCTGGAACCGCGCGACCGCGACATACGGTTCGTGGCTGTATTGCTCCCAGAACAGCCACTCCAGCATCTTCGCCCTTTCCCAGGTGTCGACCGGTATCCACGGGGTGCCTTGGCCCAGATGCAGCAGGATGGCGTTCGACTGGGCCAGGGCACGGCCATCCTCGAACACCACGGTCGGCACCTGACCCGACGGATTCAAAAGGAGAAATTCCGGCGTACGGCTGCCACCCGTCATGATGTCGACCTCGACCCACCGATAATCACGGCCGAGCGCGTCCAGCATCCACTTGACCTTCAAGCAGTTGCCCGACCGAATATCTCCATGGACAGTAAGCATCGCGCCTCAGCAAAGGATTTCTGATCGTCCAATACTGCTATCGCGCTTCGAGCCGTTGCCCAACCCCGGTTTCGCTTATCTCAGACAACGGTTGATTGATCACTCCACAACGGTGGACAGGCCGTCGCAGCCGCCGGCGTTGCCACAATTTGGCCATCGAACGCGGCGACACGCCGCCCTGCCGGTACAGTCTGGGGACCGGCGTCACGACGAGTTCGATCTGTGTTCAACACCCTCGCGGCGTTCGCCATGCTCTGGGCCTCAGCCTTCCCGGCTGCCGACCCGATCGCCTATGAGGCAGCCGTGGCTGCCGATCCGGTCGTGATGGAAAGCCCTTTGAGCGCGAACGGTTCCGTCGAGGCCGCCGCCGATCTCAGCCCCGAGCAGATCGAACTGATGGCGCGCGATCCCGACTGGAACGCGCGTGCCAGCCTGTATCATGCCGGGGGTGGCGGTGCGACCGGCAATGATTCCCTGGGATGCCGCCCCGTCCCGATGCGCACCCTGGCCAGCGATCCCCGCGTCATCCCGCGCCGCACGCGGGTCTTCATTCGCGAGACCGTCGGCATGCGGATGCCCGACGGCAGCCTGCACGACGGCTACTGGTATGCGTCGGACACCGGCGGCGCCATCCGCGGCCAACGGGTCGATCTGTATACCGGCAATGGCCGCGGCTCGATGCAGCCGGCCATGCGCTTCAACCAGCAGCGCCTGACCATCACCAACGCCGGTCGTTTCGACGGCTGCCCGCCCGCCTGGAACACCGCGTCCAACTGACGCCTTTGCCGCGCGTGCCCGACCGGGGCTAGGCTGCGGGCATGGATGGCGTGACCCTGTATTTCGGCTGGCGTGTCGCGGTCCTCGGGGTGGCGAGCCTTCAGCTGATCGCTATGGCCGCCGCCATCACCACACAGGCTCCGAACGCGCGGGCCAATCGACTGCTGGCGGTCTTCCTGATCGTTCTGGTCGGGGTGGTGACGCCCTATACGATCGGGTTCGCCGGAGCCTACGACGCCTGGCGCTGGCTGACGTTCGCACCCTTCGCCATCACCCTGGCCCTGCCGCCTCTGCTGTTCGGATACACCCATGCGCTGGTTCAGGGCCGTTTGCCGGACCGGTTCGCCCTGCATCTGGTCCCGCCGCTGATCCAGCTGGCCTATGGTCTGGTCTGTTTTGCTCTGCCGCTGGATGCCAAGTGGGACTGGTACACGGGCGGCCATAAACACGTCGTCAGCCCCGCCTTCGAAGTCGCCCTGCTGGTCTCGTTGGGCCTGTATGCTGCCCGCTCGCTGAAGCTACTGACCGCCTACCGCCGCGATCTCGCCCAGGCCCGCAGCGACGATGACCGGTTCGCGGCCGGGTGGCTGACGCGGGTCATCGTCGCGCTGGTCTGCGTGCTCGCGATCTATGCGGCCTTCACCGTCTGGGACTGGCTCAGCGGCGGAATCGACTTCTTTCAGGAGACGGGCCTGTATCTGGCCCTCGCCGCGATCGGGCTCTACCTCGGTGTCGAGGGCTGGCGTCACGCGGCCCTGCGTTTCCCGGTCCCCGCGACCCTAACCGCCGCCGAAACACCCGTCGCCCCCGACTGGGCCAGCGTCGCCGCCAGCTTCGATACCCGTCTGCGCGAGGGCGGCTGGGTCAGGGAGCCGGACCTCAGCCTGTCGGTCCTGGCCCGGCGTCTGGCGACCAATACCGGCCGCCTGTCGCGTGCGATCAATCTGGGTCTGGGTCTCAACTTCTCGGCCTGGATCAACGGCATCCGGGCCGAGGCGGTCGCCACGGCTCTCGACGCCGGATCGCGCGACGACCTGCTGACCCTCGCTTTCGACGCGGGTTTCAGTTCCAAGGCCAGCTTCAACCGCGCCTTTCAGGCCCGCTTCGGTGTCGCTCCCTCGCACTATCGGCGCGGCGTCTCACATCCTGACTTTCGCACCGCAGACCCAGAAGTGAGGCGCGCGGTCGGCTGATCCGATGCAGGGTCCGGTCGTCCTCACCGGAGTTGTCGATGCTGTCCCGCCGCCACCTGTTGCACCTCACCGGCGGCCTCGCCCTCGCCACCGCCACGCCCTCGCTCGCAGGGTCCGCGAGGACCGATGATCTGGATGGCGACGTCGCCCTCCTGCGCGAGGCCTTCACCACCATTCACCCGGCGATCTATCGCTATGCCACCCCCGAACAGGTCCACGCGCGCTTCGACGCCCTGCAAACCGACTGGGCGCGATCGAGCTCCTTCGAGGGTCGCCTTGCCGCCCTGTCACGACTGACGGCACAGGTGCGTTGCGGGCACACCTTCCCCAATCCCTATAATCAGACGCGAGCGACCCGCGACCGGATCTACGGTGGCCGCCGCCTGGTGCCGTGCGAGTTTCTCTGGCTGAACGGCGCGATGGTGGTCACGGGCGACCGCTCGCGAGAGGGGGCCTTCGCGCGAGGCGACACCATCACCGCGATCAACGGCGTTCCAACCACCGACATCCTCTCACGACTGATGCCGCTGTCGCGCGCGGACGGTGGGGCCGACGCCAAACGCATCAACAACATGCAGATGCGCGGCGACAAGGCGTTCGAGAGCTTCGACCTGCACCTGCCACTCGTCCTGACCGGCATCGCCGACAGGGCGGCCTTTTCCCTTTCGGACGGCCGCATGGTCACGGCCGATCTTCTGACCATCGCAGAGCGACAGGCCACGCTCCCGTCCGCCGCCTCCGACGATGCGGTCAATCCCTGGCATGTGGAGCGTGGGGCCGATGACATCGTGCGCATGACGTTCCCGACCTGGGCCGTCTACAACGCGACCTGGGACTGGCGCAGCTGGCTGATCGCAGCGATGGACGATCTCGCGACCAGCGGCGCGCGCGGCCTGGTCATCGACCTCCGCGACAACGAAGGCGGGCTCAGCGAATGCGGCGACATCATCCTGTCGCGGCTCGTGCAGGGCGATGTAATCGGCCCCCGCGCCGATCGCTTCGTGCGCTATCGCCGCGTGCCCGATGCTCTCAATGTCTATCTGGACACCTGGGACGACTCGTTTCGTGACTGGGGTGACCGGGCCGTCGGACCTGATGCGGACGGCTTCTATCGGCTGACGGACGAGGATGGGCAGGACCCGGGACTGATACGACCGCAAGGCCGTCGTTTCGCGGGTCCGGTCGCCGTCCTTTGTGATGCCTCCAACAGCTCGGCCACGTTCGGCTTCGACCAGGTGGTCAAGGACAATGGGCTGGCGACCCTGATCGGCCCGGCGACGGGAGGCAGCCGGAGAGGCACCAACGGAGGCTATTTCTTCCTTCGGCTCCCGGCGTCGGGGCTTGAGGTCGATCTGCCCCACACCGCCATCCTATCGCGCGGCAACCAGCCCGACCTGCCCGTCGAGCCCGACATTCGCCTCGACTTCACCGCCGACGACATCGCCGCCGGTCGCGACCCCCAGATGACCGCCGCCACCGCCCACATCCTGTCCGCCTGACGAAAGACCCCGACCATGACCCTGCGCGTCTTTTCCGCCGCCCTCGCCCTGATCGTGCTGACGCCTGTCGTCGCCAGCGCGCAGGCGGCGACCGCTCCGTCACCTACCGAACTGCGCCTCGGCCTCGTCGGACATTGGTCCGGCGCACTCGGCTACCGCGACTACCAGACCGATCAGTTGTTCGAAATCCCGGTCACCACGACCATCACCACGCCCGGCGACGGCGCGACGCAGGTGCGTCAGTCCCTGTTCAACGACGGGCCGGACAAGCCCGTGTGGATCACCAGCATCAGCCTGGACGACCCCGCCACCGGAACCTCGACCTCTGTCAGCTTCCGCGCCGGAAACGCCCCGGAACTGTCGACCGAGACCGTTCGCGTCGCCGCTTTCACAGACGCCACCCACTGGACGGTGGTCTATTCGGAAACGGGTGAGGACGACGACCAGCCGGCCGATATCCGCCTGACCGAGACCCGCGACGGCGACAGCCTGCTGGGGGTCAAGGAGGTCCGCCCCGTCGGGGCCGACGACACGGCCTGGCGCTTCCGCAACCAGACCAGACTGACGCGAACCGGCGACTAGAACTTCCGCTGGCCGCTGACGGTCTCGAAAAACATCCGCCAGTCGCCCATCAGGCTCCACAGCGGATACTGGAAGGTGGCCGGCCGATTCTTCTCGAAGAAGAAATGCCCGACCCAGGCGAAGCCGTAACCGACCAGCGGCATGGCCAGGAACCACCAGGCATCGACGAACAGACCAAGCAGCGCGGCCACGATCACCAGCGCCGATCCGACGATATGGATGCGTCGGCAGGTCCGGTTGGAATGCTCGTGGATGTAATAGGGATAGAAGGCCTCGAACGAGGCGAACCGTTCACCGGGCGCGGGGGCGTGGGTCATGGCGCTGAGGTTCCTCCGAAAGCCGGTCGCTGACAAGTCAGGCCAGGACGCCGGTCCACAGCAGGCCCAGGCCGATCACCCCGACGGCGATCCGCCACCAGGCGAAGGGGGTGAAGCCGTGGCGGGCCACGAAATCCAGCATGGTCTTCACCACGAACAGGCCGCTGACGAAGGAGACCACGAAGCCGATGGCGATCAGCTGGATCACGTCGCCGGTCAGCAGATCGCGCGATTCCCAGAAATCCAGGGCGAAGGCCCCGACCATGGTCGGGATGGCCAGAAAGAAAGAGAACTCAGCCGCCGCCCGCTTGTCCACGCCCAGCAGCAGCCCGCCGACGATGGTGGCCCCGGAGCGCGACACGCCGGGGATCAGCGACAGGCACTGGAACAGGCCGACGCCCAGCGCCGTCTTCAGGGAAAAAGTCATGGCGTCGTGCTCGCGCGCCTTCGGGGCCCAGCGTTCCAGCGCGATCAGGGCGAACCCGCCGACGATCAGGCTGATGCAGACGACGGTCGGGTTGAACAGCACCGCCTTAATGAAGTCGTGGATCAGCAAGCCCAGCAGGGCGGACGGGAAGAAGGCCAGCAGCACCGCATAGGCAAAGCGGCGGGCGGCCGGATCCTTGCCCGGCAGGCCGATCAGGACCTTCCACAGCCGACTGAAATACAGGGCGACGACCGCCAGGATCGCGCCCAGCTGGATCATGACGATGAAGGTGTCCCACGGCTCGTCGGCCAGTTTCAGCACGCTCTTGGCCAGCAGCAGGTGGCCGGTGGAGGAAACCGGGATGAACTCGGTCAGCCCCTCGACGAGGCCCAGAATGATAGCCGCCAGCCAGTCAGTCATGAAATCCCCGTCCTGTCCCGGGATCATTCGCCGCCGGGTCGTGGCCCCACATAGCGCAGGCGCGCCCGGATAGGCGAGCCGTCGGTGATCTGATCCAGCGCATGGGCCATCAGGCCCGTCAGCCGCCCGACCAGAAGCACGTCCAGCGCCCCGTCGCGCGGCAGGTCCAGCCGACGGGCCAGCACCGCCAAGGCGACGGCGAACCCGGCCCGTGACCCGCTCACGGCTTCGCCTTCGCGCAACACGGCCACCAGATCGGCGGGCAGGTCGGCCAGCGCCAGGAGAGCCTCAGCCCTCGGATCGCCGAGGGGGAAGCTCTCGCTGCCGAAGCCGGGAATCACGCCCGTGATCTCCATGTGCCGCCTCGCGACCCCGGCCGGATCACGCCGCGCCTCGACGACATAGGCGATCGCGCCTTTCAGCGTCCGCGCCATGGTCGAGCCGGACAGGGCCACCACACCGGCCATGGCCGCACCCGCCGGCGACGCGCCGCCTGACGCCGCCGCTCGTGTCGCCAACACCGCCGGGTTCATGTCGTGATCGGCCGCCAGCACCAGGGCGCGCCTTAGATGGACGCTGTCGCGCTCCAGCATTTTCCAGCCGCGCGCCAGGCGCTGGTGAAAGAACAGGCGCGGGCCCGGCCCTGCCACGGCGTCGACGACCTCGTTCATCGCCGTGGCGGCTTCACGCCGCAAACTTTCGGCGTCGCGGCCCAGGGACGGTGCGTCCTCTTCCGCGCGCCGGGAAAGGGCCGCGAACAGCCGGGCGCGCGGCGAGGCTCCGCCGGCGCCGTCCACCCGGACGCCAAGGCCGGCGAAGGGATTGTGATCGCCGCACCCCCAAAGCAGCCGCGCGGTCTCCTCGACCGTCGCGCCTTGCGCCCACTCGGCCGCATCCCGGCCGCGATAATAGATGCGCCCGTCCGTGGCGAAGCTGACGGAAGACCGGATGACCGCCTCGCCCTTGACCGCCGGCTCGAAGGGCAGAACCTGACCCGCCACCTCCCCGCCCGACGTGCCCTTCAGACGGGCCACGTCGGAGGCGGCATAGAGGCTGCGACGCGGGTCGCTGGGGTCGGGGCGAGCCGTGATCCGGCCCCGGCTGACGTAGGCGTAAAGGGTCTGGGTCTTGACGCCGAGCAGCGACAGGACCTCGGCGCGGGGGATCCACCGATCCGCCGCCCCCCCGATCCGCTCGCTCGTGCCTGACGTCATCGTGTGAGCCCCCCTCGATTAACCAAGTCGCCCGCACCATGGGGCGGTTTGATGACCGGTCTGCTAACACGGGTCCGCGACGACCGGCGTCCTTGGCAACCGGCGGGCGATAGGCGACAAGGCGCACGATGACCTCCCCCGTCGCTCGTCCCCCCTTTGGCACCCTGACGCCCCGCCAGATCACGACCATATCCGTCGCAGTCGCGGTCGTGCTGATCGCGCTGAAGGCCTTTGCGTTGGGGGCCTCGGGCTCGGTGTCCATCCTCGCCTCGCTGGCGGATTCGGCGCTCGATCTGATCGCGTCCCTGGCCACATTCTATGCGGTGCGCTGGGCCGGGCGACCGCACGATGCCACCCACCGCCACGGCCACGGCAAGGCGGAGGCCATGGCCGCCCTGGTGCAGGCGGGACTGGTGTTCGCGTCCGCGGCCTTCATCGGCTGGGAGGCGATCATGCGCATCTTCGATCCCTATCCGGTGTCGGGCGGACCATGGGCCATCGGCGTCGTGCTGGTCTCCGTCGCGCTGACCGGCGGTCTGGTCTGGCTGCAGACCCGCGCTCTGAAGGCCTCGGTGTCCATCGCGGTCTCCGCCGACCGAGCCCACTACGCCGCCGATCTGGCCTCCAGCATCGTTGTTCTGATCGGCGTGGTGTCGGGGGCGTATCTGAAGGCACCGGGCCTCGACGCGGCGGCCGGTCTGGTGGTCGCGGTCTGGCTGTTCTGGGGCGCGCTGGGGGTGCTCAAGGACGCCAGCAACCAGCTCCTCGACGCCGAAGCCTCGGACTCCGATCGTGTCGCCCTTACCACCGTCGTTCTGGCAGACCCGCGCGTCGAGGGCGTGCATCAGCTGCGGACCCGAATGTCCGGCACCCGCCTGTTGGCCCAGATGCACATCGACCTGGACCCGACCCTGTCGTTCGAGGCCGCCCATGCGATCGTGGTCGATGCCGAGCGTCGGGTGACGGCCGCCTTTCCGGAGGCGGAGGTTCTGATACACGCCGACCCGCGCGGGGTTCGCCCTGCCGTGCCGACCTCGCCCTGGGCCTGACGACAGCGTAAACGCGGATTTAACGGGCGGCGGTGCAGGTCAGGCCCATGTCGGCGAGCGTCCTGTTCCATTTCCCCTTCGATCCCGGCTCGCGCACCGCCCGCCTGGCGCTGGGCGAGGCGCGCATCGAATGGACCGAGGTGATGGTCCGGCCCTGGGAGCCGGATTGCCCGGTCGGCGACCTGAACCCGTCGGGCATGCCGCCTGTGTTGCAGGTCGAGGGACCGCCGGCTCTGACCCTGTGCGAGGCCCCCGCCATCCTGGGCTGGATCGAGGATGCCCAGAAGACGCCCCTTTTGATGCCGGCGGACGCCGTCGAACGCGCCGAGGTGCGCCGCCTGACCGCCTGGTTCGACCGTCGCTTCACCGACGAGGTCAACGCCGTCCTCCTGCACGAACGGATGGAAAAACCCCTGCTGCGTCTCGGCCCGCCCGAGGCGCGAATGCTGCGCGAAGGCCGCGAGGCGCTGAAGCATCATCTCGGCGTGTTCGAGGCCCTGCTGACCCGTCGAGACTGGCTGGCCGGTCGTCGCCTGAGCCAGGCCGACATCGTCGCCGCCGCCCACCTGTCGACGCTCGACTATTTCGGCGAGATCGCCTGGGCGTCGTGGCCGGGGCTGAAGACCTGGTACATGAAGATCAAGTCCCGCCCCTGCTTCCGCCCCCTGCTGGCGGATCGGTTCCAGGGTCTGGCCCCGGCGGCGCATTACGCGGACCTGGATTTCTGAAATCCAACTCCCGTCTCCCCTTGCGGGAGAAGGTGGCCGAGCGAAGCGAGGTCGGATGAGGGGTGAAACTCGATATCCACCGCTGGTCCTTGCCGGATGCATGTCGCCTGCATCCTCGCACCCCTCGTCCGTCAGCCTTCGGCTGCCACCTTCTCCCGCAAGGGGAGAAGGGATGTCATAAGCACCCCATGTCCGACCCCCGCGACATCCTCCGCACGCAGGCGGCCCAGCTCGGCTTCTCGGTCTGCCGCTTCGCGTCGGCATCCGAGCCGTGGTCGGCCGGCGAGCGCCTTGCCCACTTCGTCCAGGCGGGCCGCCACGGCGACATGGGCTGGATGGAGTCAACGCTGGAGCGCCGCGCACATCCCACCGCCATGTGGCCGGACGCCCGGACCGCCATCGTCCTGGGCATGAACTACGGTCCCGACACCGATCCCCTGCCCGAGATGGACGACGCCTCGGCCGGATACATCTCGGTCTATGCGCGCGGCGACGACTATCACGAGGTCATCAAGGGTCGGCTGAAGACCCTGGCCGGTCAGGTCGCCGCCCGGCTCGCCGCGGACGTCAAGGTCTTCGTCGACACGGCCCCCCTGATGGAAAAGCCCCTGGCCCAGCGCGCAGGGGTCGGCTGGCAGGGCAAGCACACCAATCTGCTCAGCCGCGAGCACGGCAACTGGCTGTTCCTGGGCGTGATCCTGACGGCGGCCGAGATCGAACCCGACGCGGCGGAGACCGAGCATTGCGGCACCTGCACGGCCTGTCTCGACGTGTGCCCGACGCAGGCTTTCCCCGCCCCCTTCCAGCTGGATGCGCGGCGCTGCCTGTCCTACCTGACCATCGAGCACGCCGGGCCGTGGCCGGTGGAGTTTCGCGCGCTGACCGGGTCGCGCATCTATGGCTGCGACGACTGTCTGGCGGTCTGTCCGTGGAACAAGTTCGCCCACGGCGCACGCGAGGCGCGCCTGACCGCACGCGAGGCGTCGATCAGTCCCCGCCTCGCCGATCTGGCGGCGCTGGACGACGGGGCGTTTCGCGGGCTTTTCTCCAGGAGCCCGATCAAGCGGATCGGCCGCGACCGCTTCGTGCGCAACGTCCTCTATGCCATCGGCAACAGCGGCGACGCGGCCTTGGTGGGGGTGGCCTCGCGGCTGGCGACGGACGCATCGCCGCTCGTCCGGGGTGCCGCCGTCTGGGCGTTGTCGCGTCTGCTGGATGGCCCGGCGTTCGCCGCCCGACGCGACGACGGACGGGCACTCGAAACCGAGGCCGGGGTGCTCGCGGAATGGGATGGCGCGGCCTAGACTGATCGCATGCCCCACTACGCCCGCTTCATCGCCATGGTCGTGCTCGGACTGGTCGCCGTCGGCGGGGCGGCCTGGCGCCTGGTCCGGCCGAAACCGGTGCCCCTCTACGAAGAGACGGCGATGATGTCGCCGGACATCCGGGCGCGACTGCGGGCGTTGCGCGACGGGGCGAAGTTCGAAGCCGAAGGTGACTACCCCGGGCCGAAGGGTCCCAAGACCCGCGCCAGGCTGTCGGCCGTGATCGACGACCTGCTGGACGACGTTCTGTCCGAATCCGACGAACCGATCGAGGCCTCGGACCTGGCCGGTCGGCTGGGTCTGGCCGTCGCCGCGGTGTCGAAGCGAACCCAGGCCGATGCCCGGCGCGCACACGGCTACATGCTGGAAATCTGGTGGATTTTCGGTTTCCGCTCCGCCACCGGCTATTTCACGGCGGAGGACGGAGCGGGTGTCGTGGAGGGCTGGGCCGAACCCCTGCCGCCGGGCTGGACGGGCCCCGAGGGTCGCGCAGCCGGGCTGCAAGAGGCCGTTAACCCGACGAGCGCACCCTGACGTCCAGGGAGACTGCTTATGCCGAGCATCATGACCGCCAGCTACCGCAGCCGCCGGGACCATTTCGAGCCCAGCGACAACGACCCCCAGGAACAGCGCCGGCTGCGCGGCCATCTGGAACAGATCGACTACACCGCCTTCGTCTCGAACCGCGAGGTGATCCCTCAGGTCCTCGGCCTGGGAGCAAACCACACCGAGCCTGCCGCCTTCCAGCGCCTGGCGGTCGCCGCCGCCACCGCCCGCGCCCGATGGATCGCAGAGGCCCTGAAGCTGACCGAGGCGGGCGTGGCCATCAGCGCGCAGGACGCCCAACGCCTGGCCGCGATGCGCGCCGCTTATGACGAACTGTCCGAGGCCTATGAGGGCCTGCGCCGGATGGTCGAGCGCGGCTATCTGCCCTATCGCGGGCCCGAACGCTGAGCCTTCAGTTCAGCGGCTGCGGCCGGGTCTGAACCGGGGCATCCGGGTCGGTCTGGGCGGCCTCGGCCGCCGTCGGCGGCGGCGCGACCGGAGCCACGATCAGGGGAGCCGTCTCGATGCGAGGCGCTGTGGCTTCCACGTTCAAGCGCGACGTCTCGGAGGGGCGCGAAGTCTGAGCGGGGGCTGCGGCCGTCGGCGCGGCCCGGACGGGTGCGGCGGTTGTCGGCGCAGGCGTCGTGGAAGGGCGCGCGGTCGAGGGGACGGTTTCGACCTCGGCGGCATCGACAGCGCCCTCGGCGAGGGGAACCGCTTCCACGGGCGCAGGCGTGGTCAGCGCCGGTGCGGCTGCTGTCGGCACGGACGAGACATCGGTCGGACCCGGCACCGACGCATCGGGCTTCAGGACCCACCAGCCCGCTCCAGCCGCCAGCACAAGCGCGATCGCGGCAGCGCCGATCCAGACGGCTTTGGGCACGCCGGAGCGGCGCCGAGCGGCGGTGGCATAGGACGGGACGACTGGCTCGAGCACGGGGGCCGGCGCCACCGTTCGCGGCGGGGCCGTGGCCGGTTCGGGCAAGCGGGCCACCTCAGCCGCAGCCGCCACCGGCTGGGGCCTGGACGGAGCGGGGGTCGCCGGGTCGACCGGCGATGAAACGGTCGCCGAAGCCGCATCGGCCCGGGGTGTCGGCAGAGGAGCCGTCCTGATCGGAGTCTGGGTCGGCGTCGCTGCCGGCGCAACCCTCGGGATCATCGAGCCACTCAGGATACCGGCACCGGTCGCGCGCTGCGGAGCCTGGGCGACCTGTCGTTTGGCTGGCGCAGGCGCTGGCGTCGATCCGCTCAGAGAAGGCCCGACGCGGAACACCTGTTGTGGCGGGCGCGACCAGGTGATCTGGCCCCGCTTGAAGGGCTCAGGCGAAGCACCGGGAGCGGCGCCGGATTGGGGCTTGGAGGAAGGCGTATCGACCATGGCCCGTCTTAGAAGGTCTGGATGTGGCGGTCCAATGACGGATCAGCGAACCTCGACACCCTTCCAGAAGGCGATGCGGTCCTTGATCTCGGCCGCCGCCGACTTGGGATCGGCATAGAACCAGGCCGCGTCCTTGTTCTCTTTCCCATCCACAACCAGCGAGTGGTAGGAGGCCGTGCCCTTCCACGGGCAGACCGAAGTGGTGGTCGACGGCGTCAGATAATCGGCCTTCACCGATGCGCGCGGGAAGTAGTGGTTGTTCTCGACCACCACCGTGTCGTCCGATTGAGCGATGATCTGCCCGTTCCAGGTCGCAGTCGTCATGTCGAAAACTCCATCAGGATTTGAGGCGATAGCCGGTCTTGAACATCCAGAAGACGATGGCCAGACAGACGATCAGGAAGCCGAAGGTGGCCATCAGGCTCCAGCCGATGCCCACGTCGCCCGAGCCGTAGAAGCTCCAGCGGAAGCCACTGATCAGATAGACGACGGGGTTGAACAAGGTGACCGTTCGCCACGCGGGCGGCAGCATGTCGATCGAATAGAAGGATCCGCCCAGGAAGGTCAGCGGCGTGACCACCAGCATCGGGATCATCTGCAGCTGCTCGAACCCATTAGCCCAGATGCCGATGATGAAGCCGAACAGGCTGAACGTCGTCGCCGTCAGGATCAGGAAGGTCAGCATCCAGACCGGATGCAGGATCTGAAGCGGCACGAAGAAGGCCGCCGTCGCCAGGATGATCAGGCCCAGCACCGCCGACTTGGTCGCCGCCGCCCCGACATAGGCGATGACGATCTCCAGTGAAGACACGGGGGCAGACAGGATCTCGTAGATCGTGCCGGTGAACTTCGGGAAATAGATGCCGAACGAGGCGTTGAAGATCGACTGTGTGAACAGGCTCAGCATGATCAGGCCGGGCACGATGAAAGCCCCATAGGGCACGCCGTCGATCTCGGTCATGCGCGACCCGATGGCCGAGCCGAACACCACGAAATACAGGGCGGTGGTGATCACGGGCGTCACGATCGACTGCCACACGGTGCGCAGGGCCCGCGCCATCTCGAAGCGATAGATCGCCCAGACGCCGTATCCGTTGAAGGTCATGCGCCCGCTCCCACGCGAATGTCCTGCGCCGGCTCGCGGTGAACCAGGCTGACGAAGATGTCCTCCAGCGAGCTTTGCCGGGTGTTCAGGTCCTTGAACGCGATCCCGGCGTCCGACAACGCGCGCAGCAACGACGGCACGCCGGTTTTCTCGGCGTTGGAATCGAACGCGTAGGACAGCTCGCTGCCGTCCGCGTTCAGGGCCAGATTCCATTGCGCCAGGGCGGGCGGAACTTCGGCCAGCGGATCCTGCAGGTTCAGCGTCAGGGTCTTCTTGCCCAGCTTCTTCATCAGCTCGGCCTTGTCCTCGACCAGGATCAACTCGCCCTTCAGGATGACGCCCACCCGATCGGCCATCTCCTCGGCCTCCTCGATATAGTGGGTGGTCAGGATAATGGTGACGCCACCCTCGCGCAGCTCGCGCACCAGGTTCCACATGTCGCGGCGCAGCTCGACGTCCACGCCGGCCGTCGGCTCGTCCAGGAACAGGATATCCGGTTCGTGGCTCAGGGCCTTGGCGATCATGACCCGGCGCTTCATGCCCCCGGACAGGGTCATGATCTTGTTGTCCTTCTTGTCCCACAGGCTGAGCGCCCGCAGGGTCTTTTCGATGAACGCCGGGTTCGGAGCCTTGCCGAACAGGCCCCGGCTGAAGGTGACGGTGGCCAGAACCGTCTCGAACGCGTCGGTGGTCAGTTCCTGCGGTACCAGGCCGATCTTCATCCGGGCGTTTCGATAGTCGCTCTGGATGTCGTGACCATCGGCCGTGACCGCTCCTGTCGAGGGCGTCACGATCCCGCAGACGATCGAGATGAGCGTCGTCTTGCCCGCCCCGTTCGGACCCAGCAGGGCGAAAATCTCGCCCTTGCCGATCTGCAGGTCCACGGTCTTCAGCGCCTGCAGGCCCGAGGCGTAGGTCTTGGTCAGGCCCCGGATGTCGATGACGGGCGCGGCGGTGGGCGGAGAGGCGGTCGGCGGCATTCGGCGCGTCCTGAGATTTCGGCCGAAGCGGCGTGTCCGCAATATGGCGCCTGCGATCACAGGCTCAAGACGGAGAGGAAGCCTTTTCCTGCTTCCAGGCGTTCAACGGCTCCGCTTGCAGCCGTCGCGATCCCTGAACCCATGCCCAACCTGCCGTCCTTCGATCTGGCCCATACCGCATCGGGCCTGCTGGCGCGGATCGGCATCGGTCGGAAGAAGGAGGCGGTGCGCGATCATCTGGAGATCATGTCGCGGATCGGGTTCGCGGCGAACGGGGTGATCTATGTCTCGATCGGCCTGCTGATCCTCGCAACCACCCTGGGTCTGCGGACCCAGCCGGTGGACGAGCGGGGCCTGCTGCACGTGGTCGCCAACCAGCCGATGGGTCGTCTGTGGCTTATCGTGCTGGGCATGGGACTGTGGGCCTTCGTCGGCTGGCGGCTGTTGCAGGCCCTCTTCGACATCGACCGCGAGGGATCGGACCTGCGTGGCTGGGCCGTGCGCATCGCCCAGGGGTTCAGCGGCCTGTTCTATGGGGTGATCGCCTTCGCCATCTTCAGCCTGCTGCATGACGCCAACGCCATCGACGGCGCGGCCCAGGTCGCGCAGAACCGGCATCAGGCCGCGCTCGTCCTGGGTCTGCCGTTCGGCAGCATCCTGCTGACGCTGACCGGGCTCTGCATCGCCGGGGTGGGCATCAGCAACGTCGTCACCGGCTTCGTCAGCGACTTCGGCGCGACCCTGTCCTGTTCTAAGGAGGTTCGGCGTTGGGTCCTTCCTTTGGCGCGGATCGGCTACGTCGCGCGCGGTCTCGGCTATCTGCCGCTCGCCGTCTTCGTCGTCCTGGCCGGCTGGCGGGCGGAGGCGACGCGGGTGGAGACGTTCGCCAGCGCCCTGGACGCAGTGGGCAATCAGCCCGGGGGCGTTTGGCTGCTGACCGCCACGGGGGTCGGCCTGGTCGCGTATGGGGCCTATGCCTTCGTGGAGGCCCGGTATCGGAGATGCCGCGCCCCGGCCGATCTGAAGCCGCGCTGACGCAAGGGCTGCCTCCGCGCGCTTTCGTCGCGTCCATCCGGGGAACCTGCGCCGTATCTTCGGTCTTCCTGTCCTGTCCGGAGACCGTCCATGTCACGCAAGTCCATCGCCCTTTCGCTGGCCCTCGTCGCCGCCCTGGGGCTGGCCGCCTGTGCCACCGCCATTCCCGCCGACCAGGTCCGCGCGCCCCAGCCGGCCAAGGCCGTGGACGCCGAACGGCTCTACACCGGTCGCTGGCTCGAGATCGGGCGTCTGCCGATGCGCCTGACGGATGGATGCGTCGCCGGGGCCACCTCCTATGACCTGCGCTCTCCGACCTCGCTCGCGCTGCGCGACACCTGCCAGTCCGGCACGCCGACCGGCAAGGAAAAGGCTATCGGCGCCGACGCGACCATTCTTGATCCCGGCACCAACGCCAAGTTCCGCGCGCGATACTTCGCCGGCTTCGTAACCTGGGAATACTGGATCCTGGATCACGACGACAACTACACCTGGTTCATCTCCGCCGATCCGACCTTCGACAAGCTGTGGATCTATACGCGCGAGGTGCCCAGCGCCGCCCAGCTGGCCCAGCTCGTCGCCCGTGCCCAGGCGCTGGGCTACGACACCAGCCGCCTCGAATTCCCGCCGACCGCCTGATCGACAAGGACGCCGCCATGGTCGCTCGCTCCACCCTCGCCGTCTCTGCGGCGACCATGGCCCTGGTGGCAGGTCTGGCGGCGTGCGCGGCCCCGCCTCCCCTGCTCCCGCCGGGCTCGACCTACGGGGCAACCCCCCAGATCACCGAGCCTCACAAGAGCGGGCTGATTCCGACCGTCAACATCGCGCCGGCGACAGGCTGGCCAGCAGGGGTCATGCCCACCCCGGCCCAGGGGTTCAGCGTCCAGGCCTTTGCGGCAGGCCTCGATCACCCCCGCTGGCTTTATCGCCTGCCGAACGGCGACATCCTCGTCGCCGAATCCAATGCCCCGCCCAAGCCCGACGACAAGAAGGGCGGCATCCGCGGTTGGATCATGGGAATGGTCATGAAGCGCGCGGGCGCGGGCGTCGAAAGCCCCAACAAGATCGTCCTGCTGCGCGACGCGGACGGCGACGGCGTGGCCGAGGTGAAGACCGATTTCCTGACCGGCCTGAGCTCGCCCTTCGGCATGGCCCTGGTCGGCGACCGGCTGTTCGTGGCCAATGCCGATGCCGTCGTCGCCTTCCCATATCAGACCGGGGCGACGCAGATCACGGCCGCACCGACCACGATCGCCGCCCTGCCGGCCGGTCGCAACCACCACTGGACTAAGAGCCTGGTCGCCTCGGCCGATGGCACGAAGCTTTATGTCGGCGTCGGCTCCAACTCCAATGTCGGCGAGAACGGCATGGAAGAAGAGGTGGGTCGCGCCGCGATCCACGAGATCGATATCGCCACGGGCCAGTCCCGTATCTATGCCGGAGGCCTGCGCAATCCCGTCGGGCTTGCCTGGCAGCCGGACAGCCAGACGCTTTGGGTGGCCGTCAACGAACGCGACGAGCTCGGCAACGACCTGGTGCCCGACTACATGACATCGGTCACGCCGGGAGCCTTCTATGGCTGGCCCTACAGCTATTATGGCCAGCACGTGGACACCCGCGTTCAGCCGCGGGACCCGGCCAAGGTCGCCTCCGCCATCCCGCCCGACTATGCGCTGGGGGCCCACACGGCCTCGCTGGGCCTGACCTTCTACGAAGGCAGTTCGTTTCCGGCGAGTTTCAGCCATGGAGCCTTCGTCGGCCAGCACGGATCGTGGAACCGCGAGCCAAAGGCCGGCTACAAGGTGATCTTCGTGCCCTTCACCAGCGGCGTCCCCAGCGGCGCGCCGATGGATTTCCTGACCGGATTCCTGAACGACAGGGGCGACGCCATGGGCCGTCCAGTCGGCGTCCAGACGGACAGGACCGGAGCGCTGCTGGTGGCCGATGACGTCGGCAATGTCATCTGGCGGGTTTCGCCCGAAGCGTAAGGCAGCAAAAAGCCCCCGGTGAAAACCGGGGGCTTCTTTATAGGGGATGCGACCTAGCTCAGGGGCGCGACCGGGATGGACGGAGCCGGCGGCGTCGCGGTCGAAGGCGTCGTCGACGGCGCGACGTAGGGGGTCGGTCCCGACGGCTGGACCGGAGCGGCATCACGAACGACCGGAGCCGGGGCCTCGGCGGGGCGCACCGCACGGCTCGGCTGGACGTTGCGCGCCCGGACGGCGGGGGGAGGCGTCGGGGCCGCTTCGCGGACCACCGGGGCGGGTGGCGTGGCCGCAGGCTCGATCACCGCGTTGGACGGCAGGCTGGAGCTTTCCACCGGCGTGGATGTGGCCGCCGGGAGCGGCGCGCTCAGGGTGGCCGGCTCAGCCAATGCCGCGGCCTCGGGCTGGTCGGACATCATCAGGGCGGCACCGCCCCCCAGAAGAGCCAGTGCACCAATAGGGGCCAGGATCATCCACGTCTTGACCGACTTCTTCTTGCGCGAGCCACGAGCGTAGCTGGGCACAAAGGTTTCTTCAGTCGAAAGCGGGACGTTGGGATTCGATTCGGAATAAGTCACGGACATTTGTGTATCCTCCTAAGTCAGGCAGGAAGAACAGCCTTCGATAAACACAGTTCCAGCGAATCGTTGCTGGCCTTCAAGAAACACCACCTTGGCCGCAATCGTGTCCGTTTCGACGTTGAATCAGGCAAAACCTGAGCACGTCGGGGTTCTGTTCGCGTTACACGCGTTCTTGACGATGGCCTGGTCGAAGCCGGCATCAACGGTCAGCGCCTTCAGGGACCCTTCCTTCCCTTGGGTGACCCATGCAGCGGCGCCACGACACCAGCGAAAAGCCGGCGACCACCGTTACAGATTCTCCCGCCGGTTGACCCGGACCCGACGCTTGTCCATCACGGTCCTGAAACCTTCCGCACGAACACGGAGCGATGCCGACCATGGGGCTAGCCGCGAATATCCGACGCGATCTGACGTTCGCGGCCGGTCTGCGTCGGCTGCTTCAGCGCATCAAGCCCATCGCGCTCGATAGCGATGTCCTGATCTGTGACGACTTCGAGGAGGCCGTCGACAAGTTCGGCGACAACATCGCGCTGGAAGATGAGACCCGCAGCCTTACCTATCGCGAGCTGGACGCCATGGCGAACCGCTATGGTCACTGGGCGCGGAACCGGGGTCTGCGCCGGTCCGACGTCGTCGGCCTGGTGATGTCGAACCGCGCCGAATACATCGCCGCCTGGATGGGGTTTGCCAAGGTCGGGGTGGCCACGGCCCTGATCAACACCAACCTGACCGGCCAGGCCCTGGCCCACTGCCTGAATATCGCCGGCGTCGCCCAGGTCGTGGCCGACGAGGACACCTGGCGGCGCTGCGAGGAGGCCCGACCCTTCGTCACCCGCACCATGATGCTGTGGGTGCTGGGCCTGAAGGAAGCCGACGAGGTTTCCGAACGTCGCGGCCTGGACAATCCGGTTCGCAGTGGATCGTCGGTTCGCCCCCAGAAGTCGGTCCGCGACGGCCTGACCAACCGCGACACGGCCCTCTACATCTACACGTCCGGCACGACCGGCATGCCGAAGGCCGCGCGCATCCACCACGCGCGCGCCCGCACCTACATGCGCGCCTTCGCCGGCGCGACCGCCTCGACGGCCGAGGACAAGGTGTTCAACGTCCTGCCGCTGTATCACTCCACCGGCGGGCTGGTCGGGGTGGGTCCGGCCTTCCTGAACGGGGGTCGGCTGATCCTGCGCCGCAGGTTCTCGGCCTCCAGCTTCTGGAAGGACGTCAACGCCACCGGTGCGACGCTGTTCGTCTATATCGGCGAGCTGTGCCGCTATCTGGTCAACTGCCCTGAACAGGAGGGCGAGCGCGGGCACAAGCTGCGCCTCGCCTTCGGCAACGGCCTGCGGCCCGACGTCTGGACCGACTTCCAGGCCCGGTTCGCCATTCCCAAGATCCTGGAGTTCTATGGCTCCACCGAGGGCAATGTCTCGCTGTTCAACTTCGACGGCAAGGCCGGTGCGATCGGCCGGGTGCCGAAATTCCTGAAGAAGCAGATCAACATCCGGATGGTCGCCTTCGACCTGGACAGCGAACTGCCCGTGCGGCTGCCCAACGGCTTTTGCCAGGAAGCCCGCGTGGGCGAGATCGGCGAAGCCATCGGCGCGATCGGCGACGACGTGCGTCATGACTTCTCCGGCTATGCCGACAAGGCCGCGTCGGAAAAGAAGATCCTGACCGATGTCTTCGTGCGTGGCGACCGCTGGTTCCGGACGGGCGACCTGATGCGCCAGGACGCCGAAGGCTATTTCTATTTCGTCGACCGGATCGGCGACACCTTCCGCTGGAAGGGCGAGAATGTCTCCACCGCCGAGGTCGAACAGCGCCTGACCGACGCGCCGGGCGTCAAGGAGGTCATCGCCTATGGCGTCCCGGTGCCGGGTGCCGAGGGCAAGGCCGGCATGGTCACCGTGATCGCCGACGGAAAGTTCGTGGCCAAGGACTTCGGGGCCTATGTCGCCGAGCAGCTGCCACCCTATGCCCAGCCGGTCTTCGTGCGGATCGCCAAGTCGCTGGAGACCACCGGCACGTTCAAATACCGCAAGGTCGATCTGGTCGCGGAGGGCTTCGACCCCGCCGTGGTCGGTCAGGTCTATGTGCGGGGCGGCAAGTCCGGCTATCAGAAGCTGACCGCCGAGGGCTATGCGGCGATACAAAGCGGCGCGACCCGGCTCTAGGCGCAAGGCGGCGTTAAGCATTAACCGCCATGGTTGCCGCTCCTATCGGGCGCGGACCACCTCATGTTTCAGATAATCGGCATCGTTCTGCTGTTCGGCCTGGTGTTCGGCAGCTTCCTGATGTCCGGCGGCAAGATGGACGTGATCATCCACGCCGCGCCGCACGAACTGATGGCCATCCTGGGTGCCGGCGTGGCCGCCTTCCTGATGGCCAACAGCATGACGACCATCAAGTCGGCCATGGGCGGTCTGGGCAAATGCTTCGCCGGGCCGAAGTGGAAGAAGCAGGACTACAAGGATCTGCTGTCGCTGCTGTTCGCCCTGACCAAGACGATGAAATCCAAGGGCGTCATCGCCCTGGAGAGCCACATCGAGAAACCAGCCGAGAGCACCATTTTCCAGAAATATCCCAAGGTGCTGAAGGACCATTTCGCCACCGATTTCATCTGCGACACCCTGCGGATGATGACGATGAACCTGGAGGATCCTCACCAGATCGAGGACGCCATGGAAAAGCAGCTGGAAAAGCATCACCACGAGGCGTTGAATGCCCCGCATGCCCTCCAGACCCTGGCCGACGGCCTGCCGGCGCTCGGCATCGTCGCCGCGGTGCTCGGCATCATCAAGACCATGGGCTCGATCACCGAACCGCCGGAAATCCTGGGCGAGATGATCGGTTCGGCACTGGTCGGCACTTTCCTGGGCGTCTTCCTGGCCTATGGGCTGGTGGGACCGTTCGCCGCGCGGCTGCAGTCGATCGTCGACGAGGAATGCGCCTTCTACAAGATCATCCAGTCCGTTCTGGTCGCCCACCTGCACGGCAATGCGGCCCAGATCTCGGTCGAGATCGGTCGCGGCGACATCCCCTCCAGCGCCCAGCCGTCGTTCCTGGAAATGGAAGAGACCCTGTCGGCCGCCCCCGCCGAGGCCTGATCGCAGCGATCTGATCGTCACGCGCCGATCACGGGGCCGTGTAACCGACGTCTCGCATCCAACGTAACCTTTGACATCGCTGACGCGTCCCTGCGTCCGCGTCTCATCAGAGGGGTTTCCCATGTCCATCCGCAACCTGATCGCCGTCGCCTGCGCCGGCGCCGCCGCCCTGGCCCTGGCCGCCTGCCAGCCTGCCGCCGAAGAGAAGACCGAATCGACCGAGGGCGCGATGGCCCCCGCCGCTGACGCGATGGCTCCTGCCGCCGACGGCGCGATGGCCCCGGCCGACGGTGCCATGGCCCCGGCCGCCGACAAGATGGCTCCCGCCGATGGTGCCATGGCTCCTGCCGATGGCGCGATGGCTCCGGCCGCCGACAAGATGGCCCCGGCCGCCGACGGCGCGATGGCTCCGGCTCACTAAGTCCGACAACGGGCGGGTCCGGCCGGCTGGCCGGACCCGCCTCCGCGACGATCACTACCGCGTTCCCGCCTGGCCAAGGCGCATCACGAATCCGTGAGGTTTTCGCTTGCGAATTCGCTCACGATCCCGTTATCTCTGCGTCAGCGAGCTCCAAGAAACTCGCCTGAACCCTGGGAAGGAAACCTCCAATGCGCATCGTTGCCCTGATCGCCGCCTCGGCCGCCGCTCTGGCCCTGGCCGCCTGCCAACCCGCCGCTGAAGACAAGGCCGACGCCGCCGCCGCTGACGCGACCGCCGCTGCCGACACCGCCACGGACGCCGCCGCGACCGCCGACGCTGCCGCAACCGACGCTGCCGCTGCCGCTGGCGCCGCCACCGACGCCGCTGCCATGGCCCCCGCCGCCGATGGCGCGATGGCCCCGGCTCCGGCCGCCGCCGACGGCGCGATGGCTCCGGCTGAAAAGCCCGCCGCCCACTAAGACCTTAGGGTCTCTGAACGTTTGGACGAGGTCATCCTCGTCCTGAGAAGGGGTCGCCCACGGGCGGCCCCTTTTTCATTGCGCCTGCACCCGGTAATCCCCGCCCATGAGCGTCCCTGCCGATCGCGATCCACAGCTCGTCTGGACCGAGGCTGACGAGCCGCGCTCGGGCCGGTTCGGCGACGTCTATTTCTCGGCCGAGGATGGCCTGAGTGAGAGCCGTGCCGTCTTCGTCGACGGCTGCGGCCTGCCGGGTGCCTGGGCCGATCGGGATCATTACACGATCGCGGAACTGGGGTTCGGCACTGGTCTGAACATCGTCGCCGTGCTCGACCTCTGGCAGCGGACCCGGACCACCGGTCAGCACCTCAGCCTGTTCTCGGTCGAGGGTTTTCCCCTGGGTCGCGACGAGGCTCACCGAGCCCTGTCGCGCTGGCCCGAGATCGCATCCGCTGCCGACGCGCTTTTTTCCAGTTGGCCCCCTTCGACCCCGGGGTTTCATCGCATCGACCTGCCCGGGTTCGACGCGACGCTGGATCTCGCCGTCGGCCCGGTCGACTGGGCTCTGACACAGTGGTCCGGCATCGCCGACGCGTGGTTCCTCGACGGCTTCAGCCCCGCCAGCAATCCCGACATGTGGTCGGAAGGGGTCATGGATGCGATCACGGCTCGATCGGCGCCGGATGCCAGGATCGCGACCTTCACGGTGGCGGGGGATGTCCGACGTCGATTGTCCGAGCGCGGATTCCAGGTCGAAAAGATGCCGGGCCACGGCCGCAAGCGTCAGCGCCTCGAAGCGCGTCGCCGCGCCCAGGAGCGTCCTCGCACCCCTCAGCCGCCGCACCCGACCCGGATCGCGGTGGTCGGCGCGGGCATCGCCGGGGCCTCCGTCGCTCGGGCCCTCAAGGCCCAGGGGCTCCAGCCGATAGTGTTCGAGGCCGTCGGGCGGGGCCATGGCGGTTCTGGCTTTCCAGCGGCCCTGGTGACCGCGCGATTCGACCTCGGCGACGGCGCGATCGCCGCCCTGTTCGCCCAGGCGACAAAGCGGGCCCGAACGGCTTACAGCGCCATTCCCGACGCCGTCCTGACCCACGGTGTCGTGCAGATGCCGGCGGGCGAGCGCGACCTCTCCCGCTTCGCGCGGATCGTCGATCAGCCGATCTGGTCGGATGGCTGCATGACCCTGCGAGACGACGGTGCCCTTGTCATGCGTGACGCCTTCACCGTCGCGCCCCAAATCATTCTGGCGGCCTGGTTGCCCGAACCGTTGAAGACCGGGGCAGTGGCGACCATCACCCCCGGCACGGAGGGCTGGCGAATGCTCGATCCGGAGGGCCGAACCCTGGCCGAGGTCGATGCCGCCATCCTGTGCGCGGGCATCGGCAATGCGGGCTTGACCGGCGACGTCGCCCTCTCGCCCGTGAGGGGCCAGGCGGAATGGGTTCAGGGTCATGGCCCCGGTGCGACGGCCTGGGGCGGTTATGTCGCCCCGACCCGCGACGGTTTCCTGTTCGGAGCCACCCACGATCGGGACCAGGTCGCCACCGAGACCCGCCCGGCGGATACCGCCCGGAATCTGGCCGCTCTGGCGACCCGTTTCCCGGACCTGGTCGCCGGAATCGATCCGGCCGCCATCCGCTCTCGCGCCGCGATCCGCGCCACGACGCGCGACCGCCTGCCGCTCGCCGGCGCGGTTCCGGACAGACCAGGCTTGTTCGTTCTGGGCGGTCTCGGCTCGCGAGGTTTCTGTCTGTCACCCCTGTTGGCGGAGCATGTCGTGGCCAGGCTGCTCGGTCGCCCGTCGCCCCTGCCCTCCGACATTGCGGACCGCGTCGATCCGGCACGCGCGGCGGTGCGCGCACTTGCGGAACCCCCGGGTTCGCAGGAGGGTTGAGGTTCAACAGGGAGTAAAGCCGATGCGCCGTATCGCCGTCCTCGCCAGCCTATCCGCCCTCGCCGCCTGCGCTCCCATGGCGGGCAGCGAGACCGACCCCTCCATGACCGCCGCGTCCGGGGCTCGGCAGTGTTTCACGCCGTCCCAGGTCACCAACTTCCGTCAGGGAGGCGACGACCGCAGCATCTACCTGAAGGTTCTGAACCGCGATGTGTTCGAGTTGCGGTCCGGCGGATGCACGGACCTGAACTTCACCAACGCCATCCAGATCCGACAGGACCTGGGCGATTCCAGCAGGATCTGCGTCGGCGATACCACCCAGCTGATTTCCGGCAGCGGTTCGAGCCTGGCCAACATCCCCTGTCGCGCCCGGGTGGAACGTCGGCTGACGGAGGCCGACATCGCGGCCATCCCCCCGCGCGATCGTCCCTGATCGGCTCAGGCCTTCTGGGCGTAGCCCAGGCGCAGGTTCAGCTTCTCGATCAGGTCGATGGCCGTGTCGGCGATGACGGATCCGGGCGGATAGACAGCCGCCGCGCCCATGTCGATCAGGGTCTGGACGTCGCCGGGCGGGATCACCCCGCCGACGGTGATCATGATGTCCGGTCGCCCCAACTTCTCCAGCTCGGCCTTCAGCGCGGGAACCAGCGTCAGGTGCCCCGCCGCCAGCGACGAGGCCCCCACGACGTGGACGTTGTTGGCCACGGCGTCGCGCGCCGCCTCCGCCGGCGTCTGGAACAGCGGCCCCGCCACGGCGTCCAGCCCCAGGTCGCCATAGGCAGTGGCCACCACCTTCTGACCCCGGTCGTGGCCGTCCTGGCCCAGTTTGGCGATCAGGATACGGGGCGGCCCGCCGTCGTTCTCGACGAAGGCGGCGACCATGTCGCGCGCCCGGCTGATCTTCGGATTCGCACCGGCCTCACGGGCATAGATGCCCGAGACCGTCTTCACCGTGGCGACATGGCGGCCGAAAGCGGCCTCCAGCGCATCCGACATCTCTCCGACCGTGGCGTGGGCGCGACCCGCCCTGACGCACAGCTCCAGCAGGTTCTCCGAGCCCTTGGCCCCTTCTGTCAGGGCCGTCAGTGCGGCCTGGCATTTCGTCTCGTCGCGCTCGGCGCGCAGCCGCTTCAGCTTGTCGATCTGCGCCGACAGGACCGCTGCGTTATCGACCTTCATTACCGGGATGTCGTCGGGTGTGTCGTTCAGATAGCGGTTCACGCCAACCACCGTCTGCTGGCCCGTGTCGATCCGGGCCTGGGTCCGGGCGGCGGCTTCCTCGATGCGCAGCTTGGGCAGGCCGGCCTCGATGGCCGCAGCCATGCCACCCAGTTCGCGCACCTCGGCCATGTGCGCCCGGGCGCGCTCGGCCAGTTCGTGGGTCAGCCGCTCGACGAAGAAGCTGCCACCCCAGGGGTCGATGACCCTGGTCAGGCCGGTCTCCAGCTGCAGCAACAGCTGGGTATTGCGCGCGATCCGGGCCGAGAAATCCGTCGGCAGGGCCAGGGCCTCGTCCAGCGAGTTGGTGTGCAGCGACTGCGTCTGCCCCCCCGCCGCCGCCATGGCCTCGATCATCGTTCGGGGCACGTTGTTGAACACGTCCTGCGCCGCCAGCGACCAGCCGGAGGTCTGACAATGCGCCCGAAGGCTCAGGCTACGGGCATCCTTCGGCGAGAACTCGTCCCGCACGGCTTCGGCCCACAGCAGGCGACCGGCGCGGAGCTTCGCCACCTCCATGAAATAGTCCATGCCGATGGCCCAGAAGAAGCTGAGGCGGGGTGCGAACCGATCGACGTCCATGCCCGCCGCGACGCCGGCGCGGATGTACTCCAGCCCGTCGGACAGGGTGTATGCCAGCTCCAGATCGGCCGAGGCCCCGGCCTCCTGCATGTGATAGCCGCTTATGGAGATCGAGTTGAACTTCGGCGTCTCCTGCGCCGTCCAGGCGAAGATGTCGGCGATGATCCGCATCGAGGGTCCGGGCGGATAGATGTAGGTATTCCGGACCATGAACTCCTTCAGGATGTCGTTCTGGATGGTGCCGGTCAGGGCCGCGTGCGGGACCCCCTGTTCCTCGGCCGCCACGACATACAGCGCCAGGATCGGCAGCACCGCGCCGTTCATGGTCATCGACACCGACATCTGATCCAGCGGGATGCCGTCGAACAGGGTCCGCATGTCCAGGATGGAATCGATGGCCACCCCCGCCATGCCGACGTCGCCCGCCACGCGCGGATGGTCCGAGTCGTAGCCCCGGTGTGTGGCCAGGTCGAAGGCGATCGACAGCCCCTTCTGCCCGGCGGCGAGGTTGCGGCGATAGAAGGCGTTCGACGCCTCGGCGGTCGAGAAGCCGGCGTACTGGCGGATGGTCCAGGGGTTGGACGCATACATGGTCGGATAGGGTCCGCGCACGAACGGCGCGAAGCCGGGCAGGCCGTCGGTGAAACTCAGGTCGGCGATAGCCGATGCATCATAGGCACCGGCGATGTCGATGCCCTCGGGCGTACGGATGGGCGCACGATCCACTGCGCCGTCCAGCGGCGACAGGTCCAGCGTCGTCCTGGTGAAATCGGGACCGCTCATGCCACCACTTCCCCTTCGAACGCCTCGGCCCAGCGCAGCGGAGTCAGCGGCTGGCATCGGTGCCCGTCGTGATCCACCGACGGAACCGCCGCGTTCTCGACCGCCACAGGCCGCACATCCGCATCGACAAACTTGGTCACCCCGACCATCTGGCCACCGCCGTCGGCCAGACGCGCCTTGCCCGCCGCCCGCGAGGCCGCGATCCGCTGCTGCAAGGCCCCGCCGCGCAGGGAGGCGACGATGCCGCCCTCGCGCTCGATCCGCTGGAACTCGACCCAACCCGCCTCGGCCAGGTCGCGCGTGCGATGATCCAGATACCAGGAGCCGGCCGCCGGATCGGCGACCCGTCCGATGTGTGCCTCTTCCATCAGGATCAGCTGGGTGTTGCGCGCCGTGCGTCTGGCGAAGGCATCCGGCCGCCCGACCGCCCGGCTGAACCCGTCCAGCACCACCGCGTCCGCGCCACCCACCGCGCCCGCGAACCCGGCCGCCGTCAGCCGCAGCAGGTTGGGCCAGGGGTCCGTGGCCGCCAGCATCCGCCGCGACGACCGAGCCTCGATCCGCGCCGGTGCCTCGTGGCCGAAGGCCCGGCTGATCGATCGCCAGATCAGCCGCAGCGCCCGCACCTTGGCCAGCCCATCGAAATATTCCGCATCGACGCTGACCCCCAGCACCGTCCCCGCCACCGCCCGCTCGATCGGCAGACCCGCCTCGACCGCCGCCTTCAGATAGACCGCGGCGGCGGCGGCGGCGAAGCCCAGCTCCTGCCCTGCCGATCCGCCGGCTTCGTGCGTCGCCCGGCCCGTGGCCAGAAAGAAGGTCGCCTCCGGATAGGCGCCGGCATGGCGCGCCGCCGTGTTGGCCGCCAACCCGATGTGGCCTTCGATCGATCGGGGCGACCCGCCCGTCGCCGCGAAGGCGGTCAGCGGATCCATGTGGAACATCAGCCTGGCGCGCGGTGCCCCCTTGGCCACGACCGCCAGCGCGTTGGCGGCGTCCGGCCCGTCGATCCCGGCGTACAGCGCGACGGGGGCCAGCTCCATTGCCACGCCCGCCAGCGCCCGCCCAAGGGGCTCGGAATCAGCCAGCACCGCCCCGGACAGGATCACCGACGCCGCCCCGGCCTCCAGATCGGCCAGCACGGCCGCATTGACCAAGTCCGGATCGTCGCCTTCGACAAGCGTTCGCAGATCCCAGGCCCGACCATCGGCGTCCGACCCGCGTGGCGCGAACACGGCCTCGGTCGCATTGGCCCGGCCATAGAGCGGCCGCGTGGTCAGGTGGTCGGCATCCAGATGGACCAGCCCCTCGAGCGGTCTGCCTTTCAGCGCCTTCTCGGCCTCGACGCGCCATTCAGCGGGCGACGGGATCGGGAACGCGTGGGACAAGGCGGGCCTCCGGGCTGGGAAGCGGCTGTATTGCTACCCCCGCCCGCGCCCGTCCAGCCCGAAGGGTGTCAGACCTTGGCGGGCGCGTATCGCGGCGACAGGATGTGGATGACCAGCAAGGCCACCAGATAGGCCGACGCCGCCACGATGAAGATGGGCGTATAGCTGCCGATCTTGTCCAGCACATAGCCGGCGTATTTGGCCATCGCCATGCCGCCGAAGCCGCCGATCATGCCGCCGATGCCCACGACCGACCCGACCGCCGAGCGCGGAAAGACGTCGCCCGGCATGGCGTAGAGGTTTGCCGAAAAACCCTGGTGCGCGGCCGTCGCGACCCCGATGACCAGCACCGCCAGCCACATGTTGTCGATATTGCCCGCGAAGGCGACGGGGGTGACAGCCAGGGCGCAGATCAGCATCGTGATCTTGCGCGCCGCGTTCAGGCTCATGCCGCGCTTCAGGAACTGGCTGGACAGCCAGCCGCCGCCCACTGACCCGACGTCGCTCAGCAGATAGATGGCGATCAACGGCGGGCCGAAGGTCAGGATGTTCAGGTCGTACTGCTTCTGCAGGAAGCCTGGCAGCCAGAACAGGAAGAACCACCAGATCGGATCGATCAGGAATTTGCCCAGCGCATAGGCCCAGGTTTCCTTGACGGTCAGCAGCTTGAACCAGCCGATTTTATGAACCGGATCGGGCGCGTCCTGCGCGATCCAGGCCAGCTCGGCGGGCGTGACCTTCTTGTGCTCGCGGGGGCGCTTGTAGACGGCGAACCAGATCGGCACCCAGATCAGGCCCGCGATGCCGACGATGATCAGGGCCATGCGCCAGTTCGGCTCGGCCACCGTGCCCAGCCAGATCGAGGCGATGAAGGGGATGATCAGCGGGGTGACGATCGCGCCGATATTGGTGCCCGCGTTGAACAGGCCGACAGCGAAGGCGCGCTCCTTCTTGGGGAACCATTCGGTCACCGCCTTGATGCCCGCCGGGAAGCCCCCGCCCTCGCCGACGCCCAGAGCCAGACGCGCGAAGATGGCGGTGTTCAGGCTGCGAATGCCGGCGTGGGCAATGAAAGCGACCTGCCAGATGATGAAGGCCAGGCCGAACCCCCACCGGGCCCCGATCCTGTCGACCAGCCGACCCCAGATCAGATAGGACACCGCATAGGAGGCCTGGAACCAGAAGACGATGTCCGCATAGTTGCTCTCGGTCCAGCCGAACTCGTCCATCAGCGTCGGCTTCAGCACGCCCAGCGCCTGACGATCGACGTAGTTGATGACCATGGCCGCGAACAACAGCCACACCACCACCCAGCGATACTTGCCTGCGGGCGGCTGGATCTGGATCGGTTCGACGGGTTTCGCCGTGGCGTCGGTCATTGAGGCCGTCCTTACTGTTTCCGCGTCCTGACCCGCCTTGTCACCGCGGACGCGGCGCGACGGATTCCGGAGGAATTGATCAAGCGCCGGCCGTGACGACCGCGCAATGGATTTCGCCCACGCCCGAGAAGGCGCAGATGGAGCGGGCACCAATCCGGACCTGATGCACGCCGGTGACGGCACCGGTGGAGATCAGCGTCCCCTCCGACACCGGACGCCCGCGACGCGCCAGATGCTCGATTAGAAAGCGCACCGATTCCAGAATGCCCAGAGGAATGGAGTTGGCCGTGCCGGTCCCGATCACGGCACCGTCCACGGTCGTCTCGACCTCGATTCCGTCCAGACGTGCGGCCCAGTCCTCGATCTCGGGGCCCAAAACCAGACCGCCGTTGTTGCCGAAGTCGGAGGCCACCACGGCCGAGCCGAGGTCGTTGATGGTCGACAGCGGGCTGCCGGCCAGTTCTACCCCGATGTGCAGGGAGGCGATGCAGGCGGTCGCCTCATCCAGGGTCCAGTCGGTCTTGGCCGGATCGATCACACCGATGCGCGCCACGAACTCGGCCTCAACCGCCGCGAAACCACCGGGGATGGCCGGCAGCGGCGTGGGCTCGTCGCCCGCCAGCCACAGGTTGCGGGAGAAGATCGGTCCAGCCAGGCGCCGGGCGTTCAGGCTCGGTTGCTGGGCGGGCGGCACCATGCCGACCTTCCAGCCGATGATCCGATCGGGAAACAGCTCGATGGCCGCCTCCTGCGTCGCGTAGGCCTCTTCCATGCTCGTGGGAATGCGGCCCGGATAGTCCGGAAAGCCCCGCAGGGCCAGGCGCGCGTCGACGAACCGGCCCGCGATGTCCGACGCCGTGTCGCTGAGGGAGGTCACGTCCGTGGCGCTCATGCCCCTGCCCAATCTTGCCAGATACCCGTCACGCGCCGTCCCTACATATGTGCCTGTGCCGGTCTTGCCGCCGGATCGGCGAATAACTGACGGGGATGGTAACCGGTGTCAACGGTCTCGGGCTTCGCAATCCCACCATGGCATCCCGCGCCGCGCGCCTGTAAGGCTTTTGGTTGCACTGAATGAGGTCGAGCTTGGCCGACGACGATATCGCTCCGGCGCCCGCCGGTCTGAAACCGGGCAAGCGGCCCACGATCAACGACGTGGCGCGTATCGCCGGGGTGTCCAAGAAGACCGTATCGCGGGTCATCAACCAATCGCCCTTCGTGCGCGAGGAAACCCGCGTGAAGGTCACCGCCGTCATCGACGACCTGGGGTTCGTGCCGGATCTGCAGGCGCGGGGCCTGGCCTTCCGTCGCTCGTTCCTGGTCGGCCTGATCTACGACAACCCCAGTCCCAACTATGTCGTCAACATGCAGCAGGGCGTTCTGGATGCTCTGAAGGGGTCCGGCCTCGAACTGGTCGTCCACCCCTGCTCGCGCCAGTCCGACACCGTCGTCTCCGACGTCCGCGCCTTCGTGGAGCGTCAGAAGCTGTTCGGCGTGATCCTGCCGCCGTCCGTGTCGGAAGATGAGCGCGTAATCCAGACCCTGCGCGATCTCGACTGCCCCTACGTCCGCATCGCCTCTATCGCGCTGGATACCGCCGGGTCGATGCTGGTCACCAACGACCACCTGGGCGCGGCGGAGGCGGGGCGTCATCTCGCGGATCTTGGCCACAGCCGGATCGGCTTCATCTCCGGTCCCGAGCTGTTCCGCTCCAGCGCGGTGCGGGGCGGAGGTTTCCGCGAAGGTCTGGCGGAAAAGGGGCTGGCCCTCGACGATCGCTATGTGGCGGTGGGGGCCTATACGTTCGAATCGGGGGTCGAGGCGGCCCGGACGCTTCTGACGCTCGATCCACCGCCGACCGCCATCTTCACCGGCAACGACGAAATGGCCCTGGGGGTATTCAAGGTCGCGCGCGACATGGGTCTGGAGATTCCCCGGGATCTGTCGGTGGTGGGCTACGACGATCTGCCGATGGCCTCGCGGGTCTGGCCGAACCTGACCTCGGTCCGGCTGCCGATCCGCGACATGGGACGGATGGCGGCGGAGAAGCTGCTGGCGCCGATGCGCGGGCTGGATCCGGCCAGGCTGAACCAGCCCGAGGTAAGGCCGTCGCTGGTGGTCAGGGATTCGGCGCGGGCGCTCTGAGACCGACCTTCTCCCTCCCCCCGCGGGGGAGGGAGAGCCGTCGCCTCAAGCCGTTTCGAGCACCTTTGCCCCGACCAGGCCCTTGATGTAGTCGCGGATGCCTTCGTCGGTGGCGTTGGCGAAGAAGTATTCCTGGAACTTCTCGCCGGCGACGGTCGCCTTCAGCAGGTCCTGGTCGACGTTTTTCAGGACCGTCAGCATGTCGTGGCAGGTGACGGCCTTCAGGTCCTTCAGGATGCCGCGATTCTTGCGCATGATCTCGGCGCGCTCCTTGGGATAGCCCAGGCCGCGCTCGCCCTCGAACAGCTTGCGATAGACGTCCTGCAGGTTCAGCTCCGCAGCCCAGCCAAACCCCTTGGCATAGGGCATGGCGATGGCGTTGCCGTCGTTGATCTGGCCGAACAGGAAGGCGTCGGTCGGGTCGATGATCAGGCCGCAGAACACGCCCGGCATGGCGTTGGCCGCCAGCATCGATCCCGTCCCCGTCCCGCAGCCGGTGACGACGAAGTCGGCGGCCCCCGAGTTGAGCAGGATACCCGTCAGAAGGCCGTTCATGATGTAGGTCAACGAGGCCTTATCCTCGGGCGTGTACATGCCGTAGTGGAACACCTCGTGGCCCAGCGGCACGGCGACGGCGTTCAGGGCGTCGTGAACGATGGCGCTCTTGGCGGCCTGGCTGTTCTCGATGATCAGGGCGATTTTCATGGGTTGTCCTCTCGTCGGGTTTTTGGGGTTGGCGACGGCTTTACCCCTTCGCGCGACCATTTGCATCTGGTTTTGACACCGGTTACCAAGCGCGACGGGTCCGGGGTGTCGACCGGCATTTTCTGGACGGGTAACCTTCCCGTCGCGCATTCGAAGTGGTGAGCATGGCCAATCCTTTCAACCTGACCGGCAAGGTCGCCGTCGTCACCGGCGGCAACACCGGGATCGGTCAGGGCATCGCCCTGGCGCTTGCCGATGCCGGGGCCTCCATCGCCTCGGTCGCCCGTCGCGCCTCGGACGAGACCGTCGGCCAGTGCCTGGCCAAGGGGGTCAAGGCGATCTCGATCCAGGCCGACCTGGGCTCAATGGAGCCGATCGACCGCATCGTTCGGGAAGCGACCGAGGGGCTCGGGCCCATCGACATTCTGGTCAACAACGCCGGCATCATCCGTCGCGCCGATGCCGTGGACTTCACCGAGGAGGACTGGGACGCGGTCCTGAACGTCAATCTGAAGTCGGTCTTCTTCCTGTCCCAGGCGGTCGTTCGCGACATGATCGCCGGCAGCCGCGGCGGCAAGATCATCAACACCGCCTCCATGCTGTCCTACCAGGGCGGGATCCGCGTGCCGTCCTATACGGCGTCGAAGTCGGGGGTCGCGGGCCTGACCAAGCTGATGGCCAACGAGTGGGCCAAGCATGGCGTCAACGCCAACGCCATCGCCCCCGGCTATTTCGCCACCGACAACACCCAGGCGCTTCAGGACGACCCGGTCCGTTCCAAGGAAATCCTCGGTCGCATCCCCGCCGGGCGCTGGGGACAGCCGTCCGACATCGGCGGGGCGGCGGTCTTCCTGGCGTCGGCGGCCTCCGACTATGTGCAGGGCATCACGCTTCCGGTCGATGGCGGCTGGCTCGCTCGCTAAAGCCCGGTTAGCTTAGCGGCATGTCTATTCTTTGCTTCGGCGAGATGCTGCTGCGTCTCACGCCCAACGACGGTGAACTGTTGATGCAGTCGCCCGGCCTGACCGCACGTCCGGGCGGAGCCGAGGCCAATGTCGCCGTATCCCTGGCCCGCTTCGGCGCACCGGCCGCGCTCGCGACCGTTCTGCCGGACAATGCACTGGGCCATGCCGCCCGTGACGAGGTCCGAAAACATGGTGTCGAGACATCACGCGTCCAGTTTCGACCGGGTCGGATGGGTCTGTATTTCCTGACACCGGGTGCCGTGCGCCGCCCGTCCGAGGTCCTCTACGACCGCGCCGGATCGGCCTTCGTCCAGCACATCGACGGCGCGCTCGACTGGCCCGCCCTGCTGGAGGGGGTCGAATGGCTGCACCTGTCCGGCGTCACGCCCGCGACCGGGCCCAGCGGCTCGGCCGCCGCCCTCGCGGCGATCGACGCCGCCACCGCCGCAGGGGTCAAGGTCAGCTTCGACGGAAACTTCCGGGGCAAGCTGTGGGCCGAATGGGCGGGCGATCCGCCGCGCGTCCTGGGCCGGATGCTGGCCGCATCCAGCCTGGCCTTCGCCGACGACCGCGACTTCGCTCTGGTGCTAGGCCGTGCCTTCGACGACCCCGATCCCGCCGAGCGCCGCCGCGCCGCCGCGAAGGCCGCGTTCCAGACCTGGCCGTCGCTGGAGCGCATCTGCTGCACCCTGCGCGTCAATGACAGCGTCGCCGACCAGACCCTGTCGGCCGTCCTGATCACCCGTGAAGGCGAACACCACGCCGCCCCCATCGCCCTGACCGGTGTCGTCGATCGGGTCGGCGGCGGCGACGCCTTCGCATCCGGCGTCCTGTTCGGGATCTACAGCGGCTGGTCCAACGACGAGGCGCTGGCCTTCGGTCTCGCCGCCGCAGGCCTAAAACATTCGGTCCCCGGCGATTTCAACCTGTTCGATCAGGCCCAGGTCCGGGCTGCCATGACCGCCGAAGGCTTCGACATCCGGCGCTGAATCGGGACTAGGAAACCGGTGTCATCGGTGTATCTTGCGGCCCAGCGGTCGTGAGAACCGCCTCGTTGGAAACGACCGGAGCTCTATCCATGTCTGCGTCCCTGTCGCGCCGCGCCGTCCTGGCGTCCGGTGCCGCCCTCGCCACCTTCGCGGCGGCCGGCCCCGTCCTGGCGCAGGCCACGCCGGACCGGGCCACCATCCTGAACACCATGAAGCGCGCCACCGCCTTCATGACCGACGAGGTCGCGGTCGGCGGCGGCTATGTCTGGCAGGTCCTGCCCGACTTCTCGCGCCGCTGGGGCGAGCTGGAGGCCAAGCCGACGATGATCTGGGTCCAGCCGCCGGGCACGGCGACCGTCGGGCACGTCTATCTGGACGCCTATCACGCCACCGGCGACGCGCAGTTCTATGACGCGGCCAAGGCCTGCGCCGATGCCCTGATCGCGGGCCAGCACCCGCGCGGCGGCTGGAACTATGTCATCGACACGGCGGGCGAGGAGAGCCTGAAGGACTGGTACGAAAAGATCGGCGGCAACGCCTGGCGGCTGGAAGAATTCCAGCGCTACTACGGCAACGCCACCTTCGACGACGCCGGCACGGCCGAGGCGTCTCAGCTGCTGCTGCGCGTCTATCTTGAGAAGCGCGAGCGCAAATATCGCGCCCCGTTAGACAAGGCGATCCAGTTCGTCCTGGACGCCCAGTATCCGAACGGCGGCTGGCCCCAGCGCTTTCCGTTCGTCGAGAACGGCGGCCTGCACGGCCACGCCGACTACACCCCCTACATCACCTTCAACGATGACGTGGCCGGCGAGAACATCGAGTTCCTGCTCTATGCCCACCAGGCTCTGGGCTCGAACGACCGGCGCCTAGTCGACGCCATCCAGCGCGGCATGGACATCTTCGTCGCCACCCAGCAGCCCCAGCCCCAGCCGGCCTGGGGCCTGCAGCATTTCCCCGACACCCTGAAACCGGCCCCTGCCCGCACGATCGAGCCCCAGGCCTTCGCCACCCACACGACGGCGACCAACATCCGGTCCATGATCGGCTTCTACAAGCTGACCGGCGACCGCAAATTCCTGGCCCGCCTGCCCGAGGCCCTGGACTGGCTGGATCAGGTCAGGACGCCCCAGAACCTGATCGCGCCGGGCCGCACCCACCCGACCTTCATCCTCGAAGGCTCCAACACCCCGGTCTACATCCACCGTCGGGGATCCAATATCCGCAACGGCCACTATTACGCCGACGACAATCCCACCAACCTGATCATCCACTACGGCTCGTTCCGAAACCTGGACACGGCCGCGATCCGGGCCGAACTGGCCGCCGCCTCGGCCATGACACCGGAGGAGGTGATCGCGACATCGCCTCTGAAGGCGCGCCCTGGCACCCGCGCCCTGCCGAAATACTTCACGCTCAAGGACGTCAGCGTCTGGGACATGGGGACCGAGGGTCGCCGCCCCCGCCCCGTCGCCCCGACCCGCGCTGGCGAACTGGCCGGTGCCCTGAACGCCCGCGGTTACTGGCCCAGCCTGCTGACCAACACCTCCAACCCCTACAACGGCCCCTCGCCCGAGGCGGTCACGGGCGGCGAGTATCAGACGACCCGCGTCGGCGATCTGTGGGACACCTCGCCCTACATCACCGACTTCCCGGTGGAGGGCATCTCGACCCAGACCTTCATCAACAACATGGGCGACCTGATCGAGGCGCTGCAGGCGGCGGCGTGAGCTCCCCGGACCGGCGCGCCGTCCTGGCCGGTTTGGCCGCGACGCCTCTGGCAAGCTGCGCGTCATGGCCGGGCTCGATGTCGGCAGCGCCCATCGTCTGGCGTTTCGGCGACCTCGACAGCATCGACGCCCCCCTGACGATCGAGGGCGCGCCCCGGGCTGTGGCGGGTCCGGCGTCGATGCCCGGCGGGGCGCTGCAGTTCGATGGCATCGATGACGCCCTGGTCATCGGTCGGCACCCGCTGGCCGGGGCCTCCACCTTCGCCTTCGAGGCCGTCTTCCGGCCCGACGGCGGCGCGATGGAGCAGCGCTGGCTGCACCTCCAGGCCGACGAGGACGTCGCCCCCGGCCAGACCCCGGTCGGCACCCGCTTCCTGTTCGAGATCCGCGTCTATGGCGACGAATGGGCGCTCGACGCCTTCATCAAGGGGCCGACCTACAACCAGACCCTGCTGTTCCCGGACAGGCGTCACCCGGTCGGTCGCTGGCATCACGTCGCCCAGACCTATGACGGCACGACCTACCGGTCCTTCGTCAACGGTGAGCTTCAGGGCGAGGCCGTCGTCACCTTCACGCCCCAGGGACCCGGCCGTGCGTCGGTCGGCACCCGCATCAACCGCGTCAACTACTTCAACGGCGCGATCGCGGAGGCCCGGTTTACCCGCCGATTCCTGACGCCCGACCGGTTCACAGGCGTGAACCCGGCCTGATCCCTATTTCAGATAACGGTCGAACCAGCCGACGATGCGGCTGGTCAGGTCCGCCGTATGCTCGGGCTGGCGAATGCCGTGGCCCTCGTCCTGATAGATGACCAGCGACGTCGGCACATGGTTGGCCACCAGCCCGTGCCAGAACTCCATCGACTGCGGCGCGGGCGTCTCCAGATCGCGCTCCCCGACATAGATGAAGGTCGGCGTCTTGGCGTCGTTGATGGTGCGGATGGGGCTCAGCCGGTCATAGACCGACGGGTCGTCATAGAAGGGCGCGCCGAAGAAGGGCGTCATCCATTTGTCGATGCCGTTCTGGCCGTAATAGCTGCCCCAGTTGGCGATCCCGGCCCCGGCGACGGCGGCGTGGAACCGCTGCGAATGCGTCACCGTCCACATCGTCATGAACCCGCCGTAGGAGTGGCCATAGATGCCCAGGCGCGCTTCATCGACGGGAGCCACCGCCTCCACCGCGTCGATCCCGGCCAGGATGTCCTTCAGGTCGCCGCCGCCGAAGTCCTGATAGTTGGCCTTTTCGAACGCCGCGCCCTGGCCATAGCTGCCGCGCGGATTGGGCTGGAACACGAAATATCCCGCGTCGATCAGATCGCGCGTCGTCCCGCCGGAGACATAGCGCGGCGTCGTCGCCGCCGACGGTCCGCCATGGACGTTGGTGACCATCGGATATTTGGCCCCCTCGGTCAGGTCCAGCGGGGCCAGCAGCCAGCCCTGGACCGTGAAGCCCTCGCTCTGCCAGGTCACGCTGCGCGCCTTCACATGCGGCTGCAGGCCGTCGTTGTCGTGGGTGATCGCATGGGTGTCGCCGATGGAGCCGAACTCGATGCGCGGCGCCCGCTCGAAGGTCTCCGAAACATAGGCGACATGGCGGCCCGTGCGATCGAAGGTCGCCCGCCCGTCGCCCGACGACAGGGTCGCGCCCGCCGCCACGCTGGTGCGCTCGATCGTCTTGTCGTCGGGGTCCAGCACCGCCAGTCCCGTGTCCCCGCCCGATATGACCCCCGCCATCAGCTTGTCGCCGCGCCAGGCGATGGAGGTGAAGGTCACGGTCGCGCCGGGCGTGACGTCGGTCTCCGCCCCGCCGGTGATCGGCACGGTATAGACGTCGCCGCCGATGGAACCGAAATCGCTCATCACGCCGCCGATGAAGGCCACGGTGCGGCCGTCCGGCGACACGCGCGGCATGTTCATCTGATAAGCGGGCTTCAGGATTTCCGTGGTCGAACCGTCCCGGCCGAAGCGGCGCAGGCTCGCCACCCACCAGTTGTTGTCGCCGTTGCCCTCCGCCGCCGTGGCGACAAAGCCTGTTCCATCCGGCGTCCAGTCGTATTCGTAGACGAACGTCCCATCCGGCGACGCGAACGACAGATCGCCCCCGGCGACCGGGACGGTGGCGATCCGCTGGCTGTCCAGCGACAGCTCGGCCATCTCGCCCACCTGCCGCGCGCCGGCCGAGGTCGCGCCGATTTCCTTGGTTGGATTCTGGACGACCAGCATGGCCAGGGTCGATCCATCCGCCGACCATTTGGGCGTGGAGGCCAGACCGTGGACCCGGGCGATCGCCGTCGCTTCGCCGCCGCGCGCGACATACAGGGTCGCGTCGTCTCCCTCGTCCGCGATGAAGGCCAGAGCCGATCCGTCCGGCGACCAGGCCGGCGCGCCATAGGCGCAGGCGTCGCAGGGATCGACCGTGCGCTGAACCTCACCGTCCACGCCCCGCACCACCACGGCCGATCCCTCGACCGTCGCCAGGGCGCGCCCGGCCGGATCGATCGTCAATCCGCTGTAGGAATGCAGCGTGGGCGCGGATTGCAGGGCGGTGGCGGCAAGCAGGGCGGCGACGAACATGGCAGGGCTCCGGATACGAGGAGGCGCACGTTACGCCGTAACGTCGCCGTGTCGAGCGTCGCCACGAACGAAAAAAGCCCCGGCGTTTCCGCCGAGGCCTTTTCAGATACGGGGCTCAAGTAGCCCTAAGGGCGGTAGCCCAAGCATCATGGGGCTCAAGTAGCCCGAAGAGCGGTAGCCCCAAATATCATGCCTCGTCGGCGGGCTTCTCGGCCGAACCGGTGACGGGCACCACGGCACCCTTGGCGGGACGGACGGTCTGGCGTTCGGCGATACGGGCCGACTTGCCGCGACGGTCGCGCAGGTAATACAGCTTGGCGCGCCGGACGACGCCGCGACGCTTGACCTCGATCGACTCGATGTTCGGCGACAGGATCGGGAAGACGCGCTCGACGCCCTCGCCGAACGAGATTTTCCGCACGGTGAAGTTCTCGTTCACGCCGCCGCCGGCGCGGGCGATGCAGACGCCCTCGAAGGCCTGAACGCGCTCGCGCTCGCCTTCCTTGATCTTGACGTTGACGCGCAGGGTGTCGCCGGGCTGGAACACCGGGATCGCGCGCTTCTCGACCAAGCGGGCTTTTTCTTCGGCTTCCAGCGTCTGCAGGATGTTGGCCATGTCTCTATTCTCCTCGGGCTTTTGCGCCCTTTAGCTGTGATTTGGCGAGATGCGCCGCCCAGAGATCCGGCCGCCGCTCCCGCGTGGTTGTTTCCCGCTGTTCCTGCCGCCACGCGGCCATCTTGCGATGGTCGCCCGACAGCAGCACCTCGGGTATCTCGACCCCCTCGAACGTCCGCGGTCGCGTGTACTGCGGATGCTCCAGAAGACCGTCCTCGAAGCTCTCGGACGACAGGCTGTCTGCCTGGCCCAGAACACCGGGGATCAGTCGCACGCACGCCTCGATCACCACCATCGCCGCCGCCTCGCCACCGGCCAGGACCGCGTCTCCGACGGAGACCTCCTCGAACCCCCGGGCGTCGAGCACCCGCTGGTCCACCCCCTCGAACCGGCCGCACAGGACGGTGATCCCGTCTGCCTTGGCCCATTCTTTGACTCGCGCCTGCGTCAGGGGTCGACCGCGTGCGCTCATGTACAAAAGCGGCCGGGGCGACCCTGTCAGGCTGTCGAGAGCCCGGGCCACCACGTCCGCTTTCAGAACCTGTCCTGGACCGCCACCCGCGGGGGTGTCGTCCAGGAAGCCGCGCTTATCTTCGGAAAAGTTCCGAATGTCCACCGTTTCCAGCGCCCACAGCCCCTTCTCGCGCCACGCCGTGCCGATCAGCGACACGCCGAGCGGCCCCGGAAAGGCCTCGGGGAACATGGTCATGACGGTGGCGGTGAAGGGCATGGGCGCGGTTTAGCGTCACCACGCGCGCGGCGCGAGGGGTCAGGCGGCCGGGTGACCGCCCCCCGCCGCGATCCAGGCATCCACCTGTTCCTCCAGCACGTCCAGCGGCACCGACCCGGATCCCAGCACCACGGAATGGAAGTCGCGGATGTCGAACCGGTCGCCCAGCGCCGTCCGCGCCCGCTCGCGCAGCTCCAGGATCTTCAGCTCGCCGACCTTGTAGCTGGTCGCCTGCCCGGGCCCGGAGATGTAGCGGTTGACCTCCAGCCGGATGTCACGCTCGCTCAGCAGCGAGTTCTGGCGGAAATACTCGACCGCCTGGTCCCGGCTCCAGTGCTTGGAATGGATGCCCGTATCCAGCACCAGCCGCACCGCCCGCCACAGCTCGGTCGAGAGCCGGCCGAAGTCGGAATAGGGGTCCTGATAGAAGCCCATCTCCTTGCCCAGCTTCTCGGCATACAGCCCCCAGCCCTCGGCATAGGCCCCATAGATGCCATAGCGCCGGAACCGCGGTAGGCTCTCCATCTCCTGGGCATAGGCGACCTGGAAATGGTGGCCGGGTGCCCCCTCGTGATAGCTGATGCCCTCGATCTGGGGCCGCAGCACCTGGGTCATGTCCGACAGGTTGACGTAATAGATGCCCGGCCGCGATCCGTCCGCCGCCGGCTCGTTGTAGAAGGCGATGCCGGTCGACGCCTCGCGCCACGGCTCGACCGCGCGGACTTCCAGCGCCGCTTCGGGCAGGTCGCTGAACCACTGCGGGGCCACCGCCATGACCTGGGCGATGAAGCCGCGGCTGTCCTCCAGATACTGCGCCTTGCCCTCGGGCGTGTTCGGATACTGGAAGCGCGGATCGGTCTTGATGAAGGCGAAGAAGTCCTGAAGCGTGCCCTCGAACCCGACCTGGGTCTTGATGACCTCCATCTCGGCCTGGATGCGCGCCACCTCGGACAGGCCGATCTGGTGGATCTGGTCGGCGGTCAGGTCGGTGGTCGTCGAGGCCCGCAGGCGCTGGGCGTAATAGGCGTCGCCGTCCGGCAAACGCCACACCCCGTCGGTGCTGGTCGACAGCGGCTGCATCTCCAGCAGGGTGGCCAGATAGGCGTCGTATCCCCGCTTGAAAGGCCCGGTCAGGGCCTCTCGCGCCGAGGCGATCAACGCGTCCTTTTCGGATTGCGCGATGTCCAGCGCGTTCACCTTCGTCTGGACGTCGGCCCAGATCGCCGTGTCGGCCCCGTCGGTAAAGGGCGCTCCGTTCGTCACGTTCCGGATCGCACCGATCGCCGGTTCCCACACGAAGGTCGGCGGCGTGATCCCGGCGGCCATGCGGGTGCGGATGTTGACGGAGCTCTCGCCCAGCACCCGCTCGACCTCGACCAGGCGCGCGACATAGGCCCGGGCATCGTCCGCCGTGTCGATGCGGTGATTGTTGATCATGAACACCGGCAAGGATCCGCCCGGCCCACCGCTGGACGAGATCGGATAGCCGCTTTCGCGCCACCGGAACGCCTCGCGTTGCTCGCCCACGGCATGTTCGAACAGCCGGGCCGACATCTGCGACTGCGGGCTCAGGCTGGCCGGATCGAACTGGGCCTTCATCCGCGCCAGCTGCGCCTCGGCCAGGGCCAGCGACCGTTCGGCGGCCGAGGGGGTATAGTCGTCCAGCCTGTCGTTGTCGGTCTTCAGCCCCAGAGAGGTCATCTGCTGGGGGCTCAGCGCGATGCGCTCGTTGTAGGCCGTCTCGAAAAACGCGGCCAGACGCGCGTCGGCATCCGCCGTGGCCTGGGCCTGCTGGACCGGCGCGGGTGCGAAGGCCGCGCTGCACAGCCCGGCCACGGCGATCAGGACCGCGCCGGCGGACGAAATCAGAAGACGACGCATCGAGAACCCCCGGGGACAATCAGAACCCGGACCGTCCCCGATGCGACGGGGGTATGCAAGAGCCAGCTTACGCCTTGGCGGCGATGCCCGTCTCGGCCAGCCATTCCAGGATCTTGCCCTTGGGCATGGCCCCGACCTTCATCGAGGTCATCTGCCCGTCCTTGAACAGCATCAGGGTCGGAATGCCTTTCACGCCCAGCTTGGACGGGGTCATGGGGCTGTCGTCGATGTTGATCTTGGCGATCGAGACCTGACCGGCCAGTTCGTCGGCGATCTGTTCCAGCGCCGGCCCGATCTGCTTGCACGGCCCGCACCACTCCGCCCAGAAGTCCACCAGCACAGGCGTGGAGGCCTTCAGCACATCGGTGTCGAAGCTGTCGTCGGTGACCTTCATCGTGGCCATGGGTGGATCTCTCTCTGTGCTGGGGCTACCGGCCGGTCGACCTACTTGAGCCCGGTTGGCTTCGTCGAGATGTGGGGCGATTCCCGCTGAAATCAACGGAGCGATAGCAACGCCTCGTCCATCAAACCCTGCGGCACCGCCATCAGCCTGGGCCCATCCGTCCAGACCAGCGCCGCCTCGACCGGGCGATCCGGATACAGCCGCTTCAGCACCGCCACATAGACCGCCATCTGGGCGACATAGGCGGGGTCGGCGTCCTCGATGCGGTCCGGGGCGGGGCGGTTGGTCTTGTAGTCGACGACCAGGACCCGTTCGGGCGTGACGACCAGCCGGTCGATCCGGCCACTGATCGACACCCCCGCCGGCAGCCCCGGCGCCGACCCGGTCAGCGCGACCTCCGCCCGCGACCCGGCCCCGAACACGGCCGAGAACCGCGCGTCCTCCAGCACGTCAAACGCCGCCTTGATCATCTCCGCCCGCTGATCGTCCGACAGGTCCCGTTCCCGCGCCAGCATCCGCCGCGCCGCGTCCGGCCGGGCCTCCGCCTCGATCTCCGGCAGCCGCTCCAGCAGCAGGTGGATCAGGTCGCCGCGCCGGAACCGACCTAGAGAGGCACCCCCATCGACTCCCGCGACCGCCAGCGGCGACGGGGCCGACACACGCTTCACCGCCTTCGCCTGCGACGGCGAGACGTAACGCGCCGACGGATCGACCGGCGGCATCGCCCGTGCCCAATCCGGCACGTCCACACCCGGCACGGCCGAGTCCGCCCCCGCCGCCATCACCACCGGATCGATGCCGAACCGCCTGCGCCCGTCGCCGATGTCTCGCACCTGTCCGCCAAGGCGTTCGAACGTCTCGGTCAGCACCGCCCACCAGCTGCCCTCGTCATAGCCCAGCTTGGATTTCGCGCTGCCCCGCCCCAGGATCACCACCCGGTCCCGCGCCCGCGTCAGGGCGACGTAGAGCAGCCGCAGCGTCTCGTCATCGACCCGCGCCTGCCGCGCCGTCCGCGCCTCGCCCGACGCCTCGCAGTCCTCCTTCTCGGACCCCGGACACATCAGCCAGCCCTCGGCCCCATCACCCAGTTCGACCGGCATCAGGGTCGGCCCCTGCGCCTTGGCCTTCGACGTGGTGTCGGGCAGGATCACCACCGGCGCCTCCAGACCCTTGGCCCCGTGCACGGTCATGACCCGCACCTCGTCACGCGCGCCCTCCATCTCGCGCTTCACCTCGACGTCGGCGGTCTCCAGCATCGACAGGCAGGTCTCCAGATCGATCCCGCCGCGCTGTTCGGCCGCCAGCACCTGGTTCAGCGTCTCGTCGATCGCCTCGGCCGCCTCCCGCCCCAGACGGGCCAGAATGCGTGCCCGCCCCGACAGCCCCGTCGCATCGATCCGGTTCAGCAGCCCGGCGAAGAAGGCGAACGGATCGCGGTTTCGGCTCTCGATGGCGAAGTCGATAAGGTCTCGCGCCCGCCCCCACGACGCATGCTCGCCCGCCCGCGCCCGCAGCGCGGCCCACAGCCGTTTGCGCTTCGGGTCGGCCCCGGCCAGTTCGTACAGGCTGTCGGGTGCCCCATCGTCGGCGATGTCGCAGAACGGACTGCGCAGCACCTCGGCCAGGCTCAGTTCGTCGTCGGGATACAGCGCCACCCGCGCCACCGCGATCAGGTCGTCAAAGGCGATATGGCTCGACAGCTTCAGCCGGTCGGCCCCCGCCACCGGCACCCCGACCGCCTTCATCGCCCGGATGATCTCCTCGAACGTCGCATCGCGCCGTCGGACCAGCACCAGGAAGTCGCCGTATCCACAGGGTCGCAGCGTGCGCTCCTTACGGTCCTGCACCGCCACGCCCGCCATCACCTGACGCCGGATCTCCCGTGCCAGATCGGCGGCCATCCGCTTCCGCGCGCTCTGCACCGGCTCCTGATCCAGCGGATCATCCCAGGCGTCGCGTTCGGGCGGCTTTTCGTCGGCATAGATGGGCCAGAGGTCGATGCAGCCGTGGTCGTCCACCCGTTTGGCGATATGCGCCGGGATGGTGCCGACCGTCTCTCCGACCAGCGATCGCGTCCGCTCCGGCGACGCGAACACCGCATCGACGAAGCTCAGCACCTCGGGCGTCGACCGGAACGAGGTCGCCAGCTCCACGCCCGCGAAGGCCGCACCCGCGCCCCGCACCATGGTGTCGTATCGCTGCGACTCCTGCCGCAACCGCTCCGGCCGCGCGCCCTGGAAGGAATAGATCGACTGCTTCTCATCCCCCACCGCGAACACGGTCCGTTCGACCTTGCCCGCGCCGTACCGTTTCGAGCCGATGCCGGAAAAGAACCCCTCGGTCAGGGCCTGGACGATGTCCCACTGTTCCGGGGCCGTGTCCTGGGCCTCGTCGATCAGGACGTGTTCGATCCCCCCGTCCAGCTTGAACAGCACCCAGGCCGCGCTGGACCGGACCGTCAGCAGCGCGACCGTCCGCGCCACCAGATCCCCGAAATCCAGCGCGCCCCGCCGTTCCTTGGCCGCGTCATAGAGCGCGCCGTGGGCGCGGGCCAGCGTCAGCACATGGCCGGTGTCCTCGGCCACCCGCGCCTTTCGCACCTCGCCCAGCGCCGCGACCACCTTGTCCTGCATCGCGGTCAGCCACTCGCGGGCCTCGGGCGGGGCGGACTTGGTCGCCATCGACTTCCGGGGCTGGCCGCTGGTCAGGAAGACCGAGGCGACCTCGGGAAAGCTCCACTCGGCCTCCCACATCCGTTTGGCGCAGGCCTGGTCGGTGACCGATCCCCTGTCCATCGCCTCGGCCATGGCCAGCCATTCGGCCCGGTCCAGAAAGCGCATGAAGTCGTTCTGGATGGCCGCCACGTCCCGATCCGTGTCAACCCCGACCAGGGCATGCGGCCCCGGCGCCGTCCCCGCATCGACCCGCACTACATAGTCCAACAGCCGCGCCCGATCCGCCTCGATCCGCGCCAGCAGGCCTTCGAACGCCTTGAAATCCAGCTCCACCGCGAAGTGGGCATAGGCCCGGCCAATCGCGCCGTCTTCGCTGCCCAGCGCCAGCCGCGCCAGGTCCTCGCGCGCCTCGTGCGACAGGGCCGTCGCCGCCTGGTCCTCCAGCACGGTGAACCCCGGCGTCACCCCCGCCTCCAGCGGGAACCGCCGCAGCAGCTTCTCGCAGAAGGCATGCAGCGTCTGGATCTTCAGCCCGCCCGGCGTGTCCAGCGCCTTGGCGAACAGGCGGCGCGCGTTCGACAGCTCTGTCATGGACAGGATCGTCGCCGTCCGCCCGTCCAGATCGGCCAGCGACGCCTCCAGCCTGGCATCGTCCATCACGGCCCATTCGCCCAGCCGATCGAACAGCCGCGCCTGCATCTCGGCCGCCGCCGCCTTGGTGTAGGTGACGCACAGGATCTCGCCCGGACCAACATCCTCCAGCAGCAGCCGCGCCACCCGGTCCACCAGGGTGGAGGTCTTGCCCGACCCGGCGTTGGCCGTGACGAACACCGACTGGCGCGGGTCCGCCGCCGCGATCTGGGCCGGGTCGGGCAGGATGCGGACAGCGGTCTCGGTCTTCACGATTCCGCCTCCTCGGCCCCGGCGACATGCCATTCCCAGACCCGCGCCAAATGGTCGTAGTTGCCTCCGAAATTGCCCATGAACTGCGGCGCGACCCAGCTCAGATAAGGCGTCGACTCCAGATCGAACCGCCGCACGCGCGCCTTCAACCCCGCCAGCGCCTCCGCCGACAGATCGGCCGCCTCGGCGCCCTGCGCCAGGGTCCTTGCTTCACCGGCGACCTTGCGCCCCACGACCCGCACGTATGTCAGATCCTCAGGCTCCACCGGCCCCGTGTCCGACAGACCGACCTCGGCCAGGATGGCTCCGGTCAGGGTCAGCTGCGGCGCGAAGCCGGTCTTGACCTGTTTGGCCGACGGCACCCCGCCCGTCTTGAAATCCAGGATCGCCGCCCCCGTGGCCGACAGCTCGATCCGGTCCGCCTTGGCCGTCACCGTGAACGGCCCGCCATCGGCGTCGAACGTGAGCGCCACCTCCTCCTCGACCCGGATCTCGATCCCCTGCGCCCGCCTGCGCGTCTCGAACCCCGTCAGCCAGCGCGCGGCGTTGCGGGCCAGCGGACCCTCGCGCGCCATGGCCGCGTCCTCGAAGCCGTGATGGCGCAGTTCCTCATGCAGCAGGTGGACGATCTGGTCCTCGCAATCGTCGGGCAGGACGTCGGGCCAGGCCAGGGTCAGCCGCTCGACCGCCTTGTGGATCGCCTGCCCGCGCAGCAGCGCCTCGGCCGACTGCCCCGGCCGGTCCATGGGCTTCAGGTTCAGCACATAGCGGGCGTAGACCGCATAGGGGTCGCGCACCCACCGCTCCACCCCCGTGACCGGCAGCTGGCGCGGCCGCCGCGCGACCGGCGGCGTCGGACCCGGCCGTTTCGCCAGTCCGCCCTGGCCGAACAACGGCGCATCCAGCGCCCGCGCGGCGTTCAGCATGTCCGTCGGCCGGTCGATCCTCACGGGATAGGCCTCCGTATCCGCCCCCCGCGCCAGCATCTCCAGCCGCCACAGCCAGCGCGACCGCACCGCCGGTTGCCCGCCGCGCCGCTCGGTGTGGATCAGGATGGCCTCGGGCGCGCAGGCCCCCTGCACGAAGTCCTGCGCCGTCTGCCCCACGCGACGTTCCGGCGGCGGCAGGTCCAGCGCCTTCCTCATCGGCCGTGACAGGAAGGGATCGACCGGCGCACCGCGTGGCCACACCCCCTCCTCCAGCCCCGCCAGGATCATCCGGTCGGCCCGCACAAGTCGCGCCTCGATCGCCCCCAGGATGCGCAGCGACGGATACGTCGCCCCGCCCGTCCGCACTGTCGTGTCGCGCACCAGCCCCGCGACCAGCTCGGCGAACGCCGCGGCCGAAAGCGCGCCCAGCGACGCCCCGCCCTCGATCAGTTGCGACAGCATGGAGGCCGCAGCCTCTCCGTCCGGTCCGGCCCAGACGTCGTTGCCCGCCAGCGCCTCGACCAGCCCCGTCAACGCTCGCGCCGCATGATCCAGTGACGCCACCGGCTCGAACGCCGCCTTCGCCGCATCGGCCAGCGCCTGCAACCGTGCCGCCAGCGCCGTCGCCTGCGCCAGCCTCGCCATCGTCCAGTCCGAAGGCGGCACCCCGTTTCGACGCGGTGCCCCCGCCTGCGTCAGACGCGCCTCGATCCGCGCCCAGTCCCGCGTGCGCGGTCCCCGAAACGCGACCTTCTCCAGCTCCGCCACCCCATCGTCGGTCGCCTCGGGCAGGGTCGTCAGCTCGTGCTTGATCAGCGCCAGCACCGTCTGCGGGGCCAGCGGATCGGCCATCCACCGCGCGCACACGTCGACCAGCACACCGACCGGCATCTGGCCCAGCCCCGTGCCGGACGAACTGTCGGCCACCACGCCCCAACGCGCCAGCCGCGCCGCCACCCGTCGCCCCAGCGCCAGATCGGGCGTCACCAGCGCACAGGTTCGGGCCCTCCCGTCAGAATGGGGCGTCTCCAGCGTCTCGCGCATCATCAGGGCGATGGTCGCCGCCGCGTCCTCCTCGGTCCGCGCCGTCACGACCGACAGGCCCTCCAGCCCCAGGGCGATCGGATCGAGCGACTGCCCCGCCTCCGCCGATCGCTTGCGCAGTTCCCGGATCTCCTCGCGCCAGTCCGCCGTCGCATCGGCGGGGCGCAGGGCCTCGTGGATCAGCCTCTGCCGCGCCAGCCCGCGCGCCTCGACGCCCGCATCGACCGGCCGGCGGAACCACGGCCGCACCGCGTCCCGCGCCACCTCGGCCCGCTCCAGCAGCCGCTTCAGCGCGCTCTGCGGATGCTGCTCCTCGATCGCGCCCCAGGCCGTCTTGTCCAGATCCAGGTCCAGCCCGGGCAGCACCACGCAGCCCTGCGGTGCCTTCGCCACGGCCTTCAGCACATCGGCCGCCGCCTTCACCGTCCCTGTCGAGCCGGCCGCGATCACCGGCCCCCGCGGCGGATGCTCGGCCCAGCGTTCGGCCAGCAGACGCAACAGCCGCGTCCGGCGCCACGACGCATCGACCAGCCCCATGGCCTCCAGCCGCCTGGGCCAGACCTCGACCGCCAGCCCCAGGAACTCGGCCGACGCCTGCCAGTGCTCGGCGAAATCCTCGCCGCCGAAACCGGCCACCATCCCCGGATCCGCGACCTCCTCGATGTGGCAGGAATCCAGAAACGCCCCCAGTCCGTCGGCCAGCTCCAGTGCGCGCAGCGGTGCCAGACCGGGCGCGAAATCCTCGGCGATCATCCGCGCCATCTCGAACCGGCGCGTCAGGGGCGCGATGGCCGGCGGCAGGTCCAGACCCAGTTCGCCGGGCGAGAACGGCGGCTCGTCCTCTTCCAGATCGCCCAGTGGCCGCACCTGCGGCAGCAGTACCGGCCGGTCGCCCGCCTGGCTCGCTAGCGCTGCCCCGAACGCCCGCGCGGCCCGGCGGTTGGGCAACAGGATCGTCGCGTCGGACAGCGCCTCTGGCGGGTTTTCGCCCAGCCAGTCCAGCACCCCCGCCGCCAGATCTTCCAGAAACGGCCGATGCGCGGGAATTGCGAACCAACGCGGCGTGTCGCCTGCGAAGGGGTCGAAACCCGTCACGCCTTACCCAGCCGGGCCTCGGCCTCATCCCGCGCCTGCGGATCGCCGACATGCATCCAGTCGCCGTCCAGCACGCAGCCATACAGCCGCCCCGCCGCCGCCGAGGCGCGCCACAGGGGACTCAGCGAAAACGCCCCCTCCGGCCCGCCGTCCGCATAGTCCGACCGCGTGATGTGCACGCCCATATAGGCATAGGGGGCCGACGCCGCCTCGCCCCGGAACGTCAGCCGCCCGTCGTCGCCCAGGAAGAAATCGCCATCCCCCTCGAAGCCGATCGACCCCTCGCGCCGCGCCAGCAGCAGACAGGCGTCCATCGTCACCGGATCCCACAGGCGGATCAGCTCGGAAGCCCAGTCGGACGGCCCGGTCCAGACGCTGTCGATATTGGCCACGAACACCGCGCCGTCGCCCAGGAGTGGCCGCGCCCTCTTCAGCCCCCCGCCGGTTTCCAGCAACGCCTCGCGCTCGTCCGATATCGCGATCTCAGGCCCCCGTTCGCGCCCGGCCAGATGCGCCTCCAGCCGGTCCGCGAACCAGTGCACATTGACCACCGCCCGCTGCACGCCCGCCTGCGCCAGACGATCCAGCACGTGATCGATCAGCGCCCGCCCCCCGACCTCGACCAGGGCCTTGGGCCGGTCGTCCGTCAGCGGCCGCATCCGCGTGCCCAGCCCGGCCGCCAGCACCATCGCCGTCTTCGGTCCGGTCATGTCCGCATCTCCTCGGGCACGTGCCGATCGAACCAGCGCGCCACGCCCTCCAGCCCCGGCCGGGTCAGATTGGCGTTCAGGTGTCGCCACATCCTGGGCATGAAGCCCGCATAGCGCGGCTTGCCGTCCCGCACGATTAGCCGCGCGAAGATGCCCAGAATGCGCGCCTCGTTCAGAGCGGCCAGACCGGCATAGGACCGCATGAACGCCGCCCGGTCATCGATCCCCGCCAGTTCGAAATAGCGGTCCAGCGCCTCGGCCTCCAGCGCGCGGGACACGTCGCGTCGCGCATCCTGCAACAGCGAATGCAGGTCCCAGCTGGGATGTGCCCGCACCGCGTCCTGAAAATCGATCATGCCCACGCGCGCCGCGCCCTGGCGTTCCGGCAGCCAGATCAGGTTCTCGGCGTGATAGTCGCGATGCGCCACCACGCTGGCCCCCGCCGCGCCTTCGGCCACGATCGGTGCCCAGGCCGCGTGCCAGTCGGCCATCGCCGCGTCGTCGAACGCCAGTCCGGGCTTCAATTTGGGCAACCACTCCACGAACAGGTCCGCCCCGCCCTGCAGCGCCGTCTCGTCATAGACCTGCAACGGCCAGTCACCCGCCGCCCCGCTCAGCACGCGCGGCGTTCGCGCGGCATGCAACGTCGCCAGCGCCTCGACCGCCGCCAGATACAGCGGCGTCTCGTCCGTTCCCGCCTCGATGACCCGCGCGAACAGGGCGTCCCCGAAGTCCTCCAGCACGGCCAGCCCCTCGGGCGCGTCCAGCGCCACGACCTCCGGCGCTGACAGCCCGACCGACCGCAGATGGGCCGCCACCGCCGCGAACGCCTCGATCCGGCCAGCCGACAAGCGCGCGATGGCGTTCCAGCCCTCGGCCCTGCGCCGCTCAGGCGACCAGGACGGATCCGCCGGCGGGCTCTCGGCCGCAGCGACCTGGTCCATCAGCATCAACGAGGTGCCCGACGCCGTCGTCAGCCGCTCGTACCGGCGCGTGGAGGCATCGCCCGGCAAGGGCGCGCGCACCACGTCACCCAGCCCGGCCTGCGCCAGAAACGCCACCCGCTGCGTCTCGCGCTCGTTTAGTCCGTCAGCCATTCAACCCTTCGATCCCCGCATCAATCTTTCCTGCCCATGCGCCTACGCCAGAAACGGTCGCAACGCGTCCGTCGCCGTCTTCCGACAGCACGATCGACAACCGGTCCGGACCGAGCGCCCGGTCCAGATCGTCGCCCAGCCGCTCGGGCCATTCGATCAGGGCGACGCCGGTGTCCAGCGCCTCGTCCAGCCCGATCTCGAAGGCTTCCTCGGGCCGCGTCAGCCGATACAGGTCGAAATGGGCCAAGGGCGGATCGGTCTCGTAGACCTGCACCAGGGTGAAGGTCGGCGACGGCACGTCCTCATCCGGTCCGGCCAGCGCCCGGATCAGCCCGCGCGCCAGCGTCGACTTGCCCATGCCCAGTGGCCCCTGCAGCAGGATCGCCTCGCCCACGCCCAGCGACCCGGCCAGCGCGGCCCCCAGCGCTGTTGTCGCCGCCTCGTCGGCCAGTTTCAGCTCGACCATCCCGCTCATGCGAAATCCGCGTCCGGCTGGCTGGCCAGCACCCGCTCGGTGAAGGCCTTCAGCGCATAGGTCGCGCGCGTCGCGTCGATATCCAGCCGCGTCGGCGCGATCGCCTTGCCGACGCTCAGGCGGAACGGCTTCTTTCGCTTGTTCAGCAGCTCGTGGAACAGGGTGATGTCCCGCAGTTCCGGCGACACCCGGTTGAACAGGTGAAACAGGGTCGAGTTCGGACCCGTCACATGGATCGGAATGACCGGCGCGCCGTATTTGCGCGCCATCGACGCCGCCGTTGGGGCCCACTCGGGATCGGTCAGCGTCCCGTCCTTGCCCGCCCGTGCCAGCCGCCCGGCGGGGAACATGACGATGCACCGCTCCGCCTCGAAGGCGGCCTTGGCGGCCTCCAGCGTTGCGCGGGTCTTCTCGCGCGTTCGCTTGTCGACGACCCATTCCACCGGGATCAGCACCTCGGACAACCGGGGCGAGACCCGGATCGCATCGGCGTTGGCGAACCAGATCGCATCGGAGCGACGCTTCCGGATCGCGTCATAGACGGCGATGCCATCGGCGATCCCGGTCGGATGATTACAGACCACCACGCACCGCCCGGTCGTCGGCACCCGCTCCAGGTTCATGGTCGAGACCTTCAGGTCCAGCAGGTTCGACACATGCTCCAGCGTGCCCTGTCCTGACAGATGCGCGATGGCATCCGCCATCCGCCGCGCCTTGCCATAGCCGAGCATCCCGTAAAGCGCCGGCCGCACCAGGGGCCACACCCACGATCCCGTCAGCCGTGGTGCCCGCTCGGCGATCAGCACGTCCACGACATGGTCATGCCCTCGCCCGGTCGGCGTCGGCACAGGATCGGAATCGGACGGAAGCGAAACGGCCATGCCCAACCCTTGTCGCCTCTGATGGTAAGGCAGGCAAGCCGCTGCGGACCCGGCATCTGCAAACTTCCGCCCCGCCCCGCGCGGTGCTACGCCAGCGCCGAAGTATCCCCAGGAGCCGCCCGATGCGTCACCCGTCTCTGCTCGCCGCCGCCGCCGTCCTCGCCCTGATGACGGGCTTGCCCGCCGCCGCCGAGGTCACCCCGTATGAGGCCGCCCCAGCCGCAACGATCGCCCCCGCGCCCCAGGCCGAGCAGCGCGCCTTCACCTACACGGACATGCTGGCCGCCAACCGCCTGTCCGACCCGCGCGTGTCGCCGGACGGCACCCAGGTCGTCTATTCGGTGCGCGCCACCGACATGGAGGCCAATCGCGGCGTCTCCAGCCTGATGATCCAGGCCCTGAACGGCGAGGGCGAGCCGCGCCGCCTGGCCATCTCGGACCAGGGTGCCAACACCGCCCGCTGGGGTTCGGACGGCAATCTGTATTTCCTGTCGGGCAGGTCCGGCACCAGCCAGGTCTGGCGCGCCAATGCCCGCGGCGAGAACGCGACCCAGGTCACCAACCTGCCGCTGGACGTCAACGCCTACCGCCTCAGTCCCGACGCCGAGAAGATCGCCGTGTCGCTGGCTGTCTATCCCGACTGCGATGACCTGGCCTGCTCGGTCGCGCGCGGCACGGAGGCCGCCGCCCGCAAGTCCACGGGACAGGTCTATGACCGGATGTTCGTGCGCCACTGGGATACCTGGGCCGACGGCACCCAGAACCACCTTTTCGTGGTCAACACCGACGGCTCGGGCGAGCCGGCCTGGGTCACCCACGGCTTTGACGGCGACACCCCTTCCAAGCCTTTCGGCGACGAGAACGAGTTCACCTTCACCCCCGACAGTTCCGCCATTGTCTTCTCCGCCCGCGTCGCCGGTCAGACCGAGCCCTGGAGCACCAACTTCGACCTGTTCAAGACCAACGGCCTGACCGGTCCGGGTTTCACCAACCTGACCGACGACAACGACGCCTGGGACACCGGCCCGGTCTATTCGCCCGACGGTCGCACCCTGGCGTACCGCGCCATGAAGCGTCCGGGCTTCGAGGCCGATCGCTATCAGATTGTGCTGATGGACGTGGCGACGGGGGCCAAGCGCGAGGTCGCCGCCGACTGGGATCGATCGTCCGACAGCCTGCAGTGGTCCGCCGACGGCCGCAGCCTGTTCGTCACCGCCGGCGACGTGGGCCAGGTGAAACTGTTCCAGATCAACGCCGCCAGCGGCGCGGTCGTGCCGATCACCGGCGAAGGGCACGTCTCGGCCTTCGAACAGACCCCGTCCGGCTTCGTCCTGGCGATGGACAGCCTGACCTCGCCGTCAGAGCTCTACGTCAAGACCTTCCGCGGCCGGGAGCTGCCGATCCAGATCACCGACGTGAACCCCGAGCTGGACAGCCGCCTGTTCGGACAGGCCGAGCAGTTCACCTTCCCCGGCTGGAACAACGAGACCGTCCACGGCTACGTCATCAAGCCCGCCAACTACGTCGAAGGCCAGAAATACCCGGTCGCCTTCCTGATCCACGGCGGCCCGCAAGGGTCATTCGGTAACAGCTGGTCCTATCGCTGGAACCCCGAGACCTATGCCGGCGCGGGCTATGCCGTCGTCATGATCGATTTCCACGGCTCCACCGGCTACGGCCAGGGCTTCACCGATGCGATCAGCCAGCACTGGGGCGACCGCCCGCTGGAAGACCTGCAAAAGGGATGGGCCGCCGCCCAGTCGAAATACAGCTTCCTCGACGGCGACAACGCCTGCGCTCTTGGGGCCTCCTACGGCGGCTACATGATCAACTGGATCGCCGGAAACTGGTCGAACGAATTCAAATGCCTGGTCAATCACGACGGCGTCTTCGATGTGCGCGGCATGGGCTATGCCTCCGAAGAGCTGTGGTTCACCGAGTGGGAATACGGCGGCACCGTCTATGACAACCCAGCGGGCTACGAGCGCTTCAACCCGGTCAACCACGTCGACGACTGGAAGACGCCGATGCTGGTGGTTCAGGGCGACCGCGACTACCGCATCCCCACAGCGCAAGGGTTGTCGACCTTCACCGCCCTGCAGCGTCGCGGCATCGAGAGCCGACTGATCGTCTTCCCGGACGAGAACCACTGGGTCCTGAAACCCCAGAACAGCCTGCAATGGCACAACGAGGTCTTCCACTGGCTGGACGACCACCTGAAGCCCCAGGACTGAGCGACGTGACCCATCCCTCCCCGGAAACGCCCGACGGCCAGCTCGTCGGGCGGGTCATCGCCATGCCCGCCGACACCAACCCAGAGGGCGACATCTTCGGCGGTTGGCTGCTGGCCCAGATGGACCTGGCGGGCTCCACGCCCGCCTTCGACCTGGCCCAGGGACGGTGCGCCACGATCGCGGTCGATGCCATGGTCTTCCACCAGCCCGTTTCCGTCGGCGACGAGGTGTCCCTGTATGCCACCGTCCTGAAGACCGGCCGCACCTCGATCCGCGTCCGCGTCGAGGCCTGGAAACGCCCGCGTTCGACCCACGCGGTCAGCCGCGTCACCGAAGGCGTCTTCACGTATGTCGCCATCGACGCCGACCGGAAACCGAGGCCACTGCCGTCAGCAGGCGAGGGCTAGCTTCTCGGCGTCAGCCGACTTGCCCACCGGGTCGACGGACGGATCGAAGATCGCGCCGGTCAGGTTCGCACCGTTGAAATCGGTCGACACCTCAGTGCCGTCCTCCTTGACGATCCCGCCCGTCGTCGCGCCGGTGAAATCCGCGAAGCCAAGCTGGCAGTCCACGAAGCTGACGCCCCGCAGGTCGCATCCGGCGAACTTCGCGCCTCGCAGGTCGGCCCGCCGCAGGGTCGCTCCGGTCAGCAGCGCGCCCGAGAAGTCCACATCGATGGCGCGGATGCCGTTGGCCCTCAGCCCCGCCAGCCTGCGCCTGGCGAAGGCATCCGCCAGTGGCCGCACGTCTCGATCCGTCAGGTCCGCGACCCGGCCCCGGCGACCCCCGCTGTCGACCCAGGCCTCGGCCTCATCCAGCGCGAACCGCACGTCCGCCGCGCCGGCCAGCGCATCCTCATTCGGATCCAGCACGCAGGTCCTCAAGGCCCCCGGATCGATCCGCACGTGCTTCAGGTCGACGCCGGTCAGGATGGTATTGGCGAAGGTGCAGCCCTGCAGGTTCGCATTGGCCAGATCGGCCCCGGCCATGTTCGCGCCGCTGAAATCCGCGTTCTTCAGCCGCGCATTGCCCAACCGCGCCCGCTTCAGCGAGGCATGACGCAAGTCCACGCCTTGATGAACCAGGCCATCCGGTCCCGCGACCGGCTGTGACCTCTCGGGGTCCACGGTCCAGACGCGAAACTGCCCGCTGGCCTCGACCCGGGCGAGCCTCGCATCCCTCAGATCGACCCCGTCCATCCGCGCGCCATACAGGCTGGTGCCCTTCAGACTCGACCCGCGCAGGTCCGCGTTGGTCAGATTGGCCCCGCGCAGATCGGCGTCGCGCAGATCGCAGCAATACAGGGTCGCCGCCGACAGGTCGCTGACCGCCAGCCGGGCCGCCGACAGGTTCGACCCGGTCAGATCGACGCCGCTCAGCGCCCGCTTCTGCAGCACCACGCCCGACAACCGCGCGAATCTCAGGATCAGCCGCCGCCCGCCCGGGTCGCCCGGTGGCGAAACGTTCGTGAAGCGTAACGGCCGACATCGCGGCCTTCATGTGAAGACGGGCAGGCATGTCTAACAGCCTAGCTTGTCGATGGTTTCGGAACCGTTCGCTCAGCTGAACAGATCGCCCGCCCCTTCAGGCTTCAGCGGTTCGCTCAGCCCCATATGCGCATAGGCCTTGGCGCAGGCCATCCGTCCGCGCGGCGTCCGCTGGATGAACCCCTGTTGCAGAAGATAGGGCTCGATCACGTCCTCGACCGCGTCACGCGCCTCGGCGATCGCGGCGGCCAGGGTGTCCATGCCGACCGGCCCGCCGCCATAGTTCTCGATCAGGGCCTTGAGGAAGCGGCGGTCATTGGCGTCCAGCCCCGCCTCGTCGATCTCCAGCCGCGACAGGGCGCGCGCCGCGACGATCCGGTCGATGACCTTCGCCCCTTCGGCCTCAGCGAAGTCCCGCACCCGCCGCAGAAGCCGCCCCGCAACCCGTGGCGTGCCGCGTGAGCGCGAGGCGATCTCGCCCGCCCCCTCGTCGTTGATCGGCGCGCCCATCTTCCTCGCCGCGCCGGTGATCACCCGCACCAATTCGGCGGGCGTATAGAACTCCAGCCTCAACGGTATCCCGAAGCGGTCCCTCAGCGGCGTGGCCAGCAGGCCCGCCCGCGTCGTCGCCCCGACCAGGGTGAAGGGCGCCAGGTCGATCCGTACCGATCGCGCCGACGGCCCCTCGCCGATGATCAGGTCCAGCACATGGTCCTCCATGGCGGGATACAGGATCTCCTCGACCGTCGGGGCCAGACGGTGGATTTCGTCGATGAACAGGACGTCGCGGGGTTCCAGATTGGTCAGGATCGCCGCCAGGTCTCCGGCCTTGGCCAGGATCGGCCCCGATGTCGCGCGGAACCCCACCCCCAGCTCGCGCGCCACGATCTGCGCCAGCGTCGTCTTGCCCAGCCCCGGCGGCCCGAACAGCAGGACGTGGTCCAGCGCCTCGCCCCGCCCCCGCGCCGCATCGATGAAGACCTTCAGATTGCCCTTGGCCTGCTCCTGCCCGACGAACTCCGACAGGGTCTGCGGTCGCAGCGCTCTATCATAAGCCTCGCCGGGGGCAGCGTCGGGCGAGATGATACGGTCGTCGCTCACCGACCCAGCTCCTGCAACGCCGCCCGGATCACCGCCGACAGCTCCGCCTCATCCCCCAGCCGGATCAGCGCCTGATCCACGGCCCGCCTTGCATTGACCTCGGCCACGCCCAGCCCAAGCAGGGCCGACACCGCCTCGCCCGTCACGCTCGGCACCGGCGCCGGGGCTTCCGCGTGCACCCCACCCACAGACGGCGTGAACGACACATCCCCCAGCGGCTTGCCCTTCAGCTCGGTCACGATCCGCAGCGCCAGTTTCGGCCCGACGCCATTCGCGCGCCCGATCGCCGCCTTATCGTCGCGCGCCACCGCCCCCGCCAGCTCGCCCGGCGGCAGCACGTCCAGCACCGACAGCGCCGCCTTGGGACCCACCCCCTGGATCCCGGTCAGCGTCGTGAACGCCCGCCGCTCGTCCCGTGTCAGAAAACCATACAGCCGGGGCCCATTCTCCGCCGACCAGCTCGACTCGATATGCAGCGTCGCCTCGTCCCCCGGCGCCGGCAGACGCTGAAGCGTCCGCGCGCCGCAGGCCACGACATACCCCACACCGGCGCAGTCGATCAGGCAGTGCGCCTCCTCGACCTCGGCCAGCACACCCCGGATGCGCCCGATCATGATGCAATCCTCCCCCGGAGCGAAGCGAACGGGGGAGGGGGACCGCGACGCGCTTGCGTCGTGGTGGAGGGGGCGGAACCACGCACCGCGTCCGGGGTCGCCCCCTCCACCGCTTCGCGGTCCCCCTCCCCCGCTGCGCGGGTGAGGATTGCTCGCCTGCGCATCTGCGCATGGGTGATCGCCACGGCCAGGGCATCGGCGGCATCGGCCTTCACATCCCCGGCGGAGGGCAACAGCCGCTTCACCATGAAGGCGATCTGGCTCTTGTCCGCATGGCCGGCTCCGACCACTGCCTTCTTGATCAGGTTGGGCGAATATTCCGCGACCGACAGCCCCGCCCGCGCCGGGGCCAGCATCACCGCCGCCCGCGCATGACCCAGCTTGAGGGTCGAGGCCGGATTGACGTTCACGAACACCTCCTCGATCGCCGCCTCGTCACAGGCATGGGCGGCGCAGACCTCGCCCACCTTGTCCAGCAACCACAGCAGCCGGTCCGACAGGGCCAGCGTCTCGGGTGGGGCCACCACCCCGTGCGCGATCCAGCGCAGGCGCGCCCCCTCGGCCACCACCACGCCCCAGCCGGTGCGGCGCAGGCCCGGGTCCAGCCCCAATATGCGAGTCGCGTTCGTCATTCGTTCCTGTCATGCCGCAAACAGGGTTGACGAGCAATGAAGGCCGTCGCCACATCGCGCTCCCACGGGGAGCAAAACATGTCCACCACCGGTGCCGTCGTCGCGGCCATGCGCAAGCGGGCCGAGCGCCACATGATCGAGGCCCTGCGCACGGCCCAGGCGTTCGGTCCGGACCGCGCCATCCCCATCGTTCCCGATCGCAACATGGGCCGGCTCGCCCTGCGCGGCCTGCTGCGCCAGAACGCGGTGCGCCAGACGTCGCCGGGGTTCTACTGGCTGGACGAGCCTGTCTATGCCGCCGTCCGCGAGACCCGCAAACGCCTTGCGATCGGCGTCGCCATCATCGCCGTGGTCGTCCTGGCCGCGATCGCGATCGCCACATCGACCAGGGCCCAGACCCCCGCGACGCGCCCCGATCAGCTGGCCTTCCGCGCCCTGTACGAGGAACTGGTCGAAACCAACACTACCCTGTCGGTCGGCAGCTGCACCCTGGCGTCCGAGCGCATGGCTGCCCGCCTGACCGCCGCCGGATACCCGGCCGAAGACATCCGCATCCTGATCCCCGAGGACCGGCCCAGGGACGGCAATCTGTCGGTCGTCCTGCACGGCTCGGCCCCCTCCGCCCCCGCGCTGCTGCTGCTCGCCCACATCGATGTGGTGGAGGCCAACGCCGCCGACTGGACCCGCGATCCCTTCACCCTGGTAGAGGAGGGTGGTTATTTCTATGCGCGGGGTGCGACCGACGACAAGGCGCAGGCGTCGGTCTGGGTCGATACCCTCATCCGACTGAAACAGTCCGGCTTCACCCCGGTACGCGACATCAAGCTGGCCCTGACCTGCGGCGAGGAGACCGCCGATACCTTCAACGGCGTCGAATGGCTGCTGGCCAACCACCCGGAGGCGCTCCAGGCGGGCTTCGCCCTGAACGAGGGCGCGGGCGGTCTGCTGGATGCCGACGGCAACCGCGTCGCCCTGGCCGTCCAGGCGGGCGAGAAACTGTATCAGGACTATCGCCTCGATCTCATCAATCCGGGTGGCCATTCCGCGCGGCCAAGGAAGGACAACGCCATCGTCGCCTTGGCCAACGGCCTGTCACGGATCGGGGCTTACGATTTCCCGCTTCAGCTGAGCCCCGTCACCCGCGCCTATTTCGGCTCCCTCGCGGAGACCCAGCCACAGTATGCCGCCGACATGCGCGCCCTGGTCGCCGAGGGTGGTCCGGACGCCGCCGCCGCGGCCCGCATATCCGCCGCCAACCCCAGCTGGAATGCGACGCTGCGCACCACCTGCATCCCCACCCTGATAGAGGGTGGCCACGCCCCGAACGCCCAGCCCCAGCACGTCAGCGCCAACATCAACTGCCGCATCTTCCCCGGCAACACGATCGGGGACACGCAGGCCCAGTTGGAGACCCTGCTGGACAACCCCGCGATCGCCATCGCGACCGTCGGCGCGCCCGATCCCTCGACGCCACCCCCGCCGCTGTCCGACGCCATCATGGGGCCGATCCGCCAGGTCGCCGGCGCGATGTGGCCGAACGTGCCGATCCTGCCGACCATGTCGACGGGCGCCACCGACGGCCGCTTCACCAATGCGGCGGGCATCCCGACCTATGGACTGACCGGCATGTTCGGCGACCCCGACGGCGGCGGCGCCCACGGCCTGAACGAACGCATCCGCGTCCGCAGCCTCTACGAAGGCCGGGACTTCCTGTTCGAGGTCGTCAAGCTGTACGCGATGCAGGGACGCTGATGCGTCAGCCGTTCGCCTCGATATAGGCCTCCGGCTCCTTGTTCACCGGCTTGACCCCCGTGATGTGCTCGGCCTCGAAGGCGGCGAACTGGACGGCCAGGTCGTGGCGTTTGGCGATGGGTGCGTGCCTGCGGAAGTCCGTCAGGCCCTGACGCTCTTCCTCGCCCATATGCTTGGAGTTGACGACGTTGGCCTTTCCGACCGCCTCGATCCAGGCCCCGGTGCCTACGGGATACTTGCCGACCGCCTTGACCGCGTCGCGCAGCTTGTTGTGGTCCTCGATGGCGTCCTCGGTCTCGCCCTCGACCGTGCCGTCCTCGGCGTCGTTGGCACCCTGACCCAGCTTCAGCAGCTCGGGATAGAAGAACCGCTCCTCGGCCTCGGCATGGACGTCCAGGAACGCCGACAGGCGCGACCAGACCGCGCTCAGCGCCTCGGTGTCCTTGGGGTCGATCTGCTCGATGATCGCGAACAGGCGGCGCTGTTCGGCGTGGTCGTCGAGGATCAGCTGGGTGATGTCCATAAGGCGGTCCTTGGGGTCTGAGGCCCGGACTAAACCCGGTCCCCCATCACCGGTTCCCCTCGACGCCTAGCCCACCAGCGCCTGGACCGCGCCCTGCGGTTCGATCGAAGCGAACCGGCCGCCCCGCTCGCGCCGCGCGGCCTCCAGCGCCGCCGCCGACATCGCGCCTTCGGCTCGCGAGCGTTCCAGCTCGGCGCGCAGGGCTGACGCCTGCTGCATCAGGGTCTGGGCCTTGGCGTGGTGATCGTCCTGGGCAGCGGCCAGCTTGGCCTGCAGCTTCAGCATCCGGTCCTCGGCGCGGGCGATGGCCTTGTCGTGGGTCGCGGCCGCCTTGGTCAGCATCTCGGCGCGGTCGACGGCCGCCAGACGCGCGACCTCCATCCCGGCCAGACGCTGGCGCGCGTCCTCGGCTTCGGTCTCTAGGCCCTTCACCCGCTCCAGTGCGCGGTCGAGCGCGATCTGCAGGGTTTCCGCCTTTCGCTCGGCCGTATGCTGACCGGTCTGAAGGTCGCTCAGACGCGTGGCCTGCTCGGTGTTCAGGGCCTCCAGTCCGTTGGCGCGGGCTGTGGCCGTGTCCAGGCGCGAGGACAAGGCCGCGATCTCGGCGCGGGCCGTCTCGACCTGGGTTTCCAGCGCCCGCATCGCCCGGGCGGTCTCGGTCTGTTCGGAGGACGTGCGGGCCCGTTCGGTGGCCAGCAAGCCCTCGTTGGCGGCCGATGCCCGGGCCAGGGCGGCCAGTTCGGCCCCGACCTCGTCCATACGGCGGCGCAGGATGGTGTTTTCTTCGGCGGCCAGGGCGTGGTCGCGCTGCATCTGGGTGCGCGCGCTCTCGGACTCGGCCCTCAAGCCCTCCGCCTGTTTCAACTGGCTGCGCAGCGCCTCCTGGTCCTGTTCCAGTTCACGGATACGCTGCTCGGCCGCGCGCTGGCTGGTCTCAAGCGTCTCGGCCCGGGCCGTGGTCTGTGACAGTTCGCTGCGGAGGCGGTCGGTTTCAAGACGTGCGTCCTGCAGGGCGCTCGTGTGCTCGCCGTTGCGCGCGGTCAGCTCCTCGACCCGGCCCTCCGCCTCGGCCAGGGCATCGGCCACGGCGCGGGCTTCGGCGTTCAGGGCCGCCAGACGTCCGTCGATCTCGACGTTGGCGGCGCGCAGGTTGATCAGTTCGACATGGCTGTCGCGCCGCGACTGGAACTCCGCCTCCAGGGGTTGCCGAAGCTGGCCCAACAGGGTCTCGAAGGCGCCGAAATGGGTCGCCATCTCGGCCATCTGGTCCAGACTGTCCTGAATGGTCTCGAACCGCTCGCCGATGACGCCGGCGCTGTCGAAATTGGCATTGGCCGTCGTGGCGGCGGCCGGCGCCGCGCGCTCGCCCTTGCCGTTCCGCGACAGAACCCGGTCGATCCTGGACAACATCATGGTCGTGCTCCCGCCCTGTGGGTGAGATGACGCCTGACATCGGCGGCCTCGAATCGAGCCTGTCATTCTCCCCTGAGATGAAAGGTTAACCGGCGTTAACCGGGGTGTCGATACCACCGGTCCTTTACGGTGGCGGACATATCGCGCCGCGGCCCCGGTGGCGTCAGGGTGCCGGTTCGAACCGCATCGTGAACCGGACCGTGCCCCCCGTCGGCACGCCATCGACCGTTCGGGGGGCCATGCGCGCCGTCCGGGTCGCCTCCAGCGCCGCGGAACCGAACCCCTGCCCCTGGGGAACCTCCTCGACAATCGTGCACGCTCCCAGCCGGCCCGTGGGCGCGACATCGCAGGCCAGCGAAACACGGCCGGAACGCATCCCGGTCCCCGGAGAATAGGGATAGACCGGGCTGGGCACGGTGACCCAGGCGGGACTGGTGATCGTGTGGCCATCCACGACCCGGGTCGCGGGCGGATCGCTTTCGCCGGGAAGCGGACGGGCTGCGGCCACGGTCGTGGTCGATCGCATCTGCGCCAGCCTGCGCTCGATCAGGGGCATGCTGTCGCGCCAGACCCCGGCGATGATCCAGGCCAGCCCGACCAGCAAGCCCAGGATCAGACCCCAGATCATCACGACCTGCAGGATGCGCAGCGTCCTCGACGGGCGTCGGACCGCCTGTGCCGAAAGCGCGATATCCTCCGACTCGCTCATCTCAGCCCGCGTATTTGGCCATGTCCTCGTCGGAGATGTCCTCGTTGGAATAGACCATGGACACGTCGTCCTCGGCGTCCAGCGCGTCCAGCAGCTTCATCAGCGTGCCGACCGCCTCGCCGGTCACGGGCACCTCGGACTGGGGCTTCCACACGATGGCGGTGGATTTCGGATCGCCCAGCACCTTGGACATGGCCTCGGCCACCTCGTTCAGGTCCTCGAATGCGGTCCAGATGGTGTGCCCCGGCGCGTCCTCATAGATGTCGGGCTTCACCAGGTCGCTCTCGACATCCTGGGCCCCGGCCTCGATCGCCGCCTCCATGACGGCGTCCTCGGTCCCCGCCTCGGCCGCGTAGACGATCTTGCCGACCTTGTCCCACATGAAGGCGACCGAGTTCATCTCGCCCAGCGCGCCGCCGTTCTTCTTGAACGCGGTGCCGATGTTGGAGTTGGCGCGGTTCCTGTTGTCGGTCAGGGCCTCGACGATGATGCCGACGCCGCCGGGACCACGCCCCTCATAACGGACCTCCTCCATCGTATCGACGTCGCCGCCGGCCGCCTTGTTGATGGCGCGCTGGATCACGTCCTTGGGCAGGCTTTCGGCCTTGGCGTTGTTGACGGCCAGGCGCAGGCGCGGGTTCAGGGCGACGTCGGGCATTCCCGACTTGGCCGCGACCGTGATGTCGCGCGACAGTTTCGAGAACAGCTTGGACCGCACCGCGTCGGCGCGGCCCTTCCTGTGCATGATGTTCTTGAACTTGGAATGGCCGGCCATCTTTGCCTCTCGAAAGGCGCTGCCGCTCGACGCGCCCCCCGGTCCGATCTCAGATCGGCCGGGCGACAGGCTCCGTCTCGCTGCTTGAGCGCAAGGTTTGTGGGACCGCCCGCTGGCTGCACCGGCGCGGATCGGATCGGATTGAGCAGCGCCTCTAGCCCATGGCCGCGCGGCTGTCACGGCGTGCGGAACCGCTGCCATTGGCGGGGGTTTCAGGGGGCGAACCTCCCCGGAGCCGAACCATGCAAGCCGAAGACGTCTATTACGACGACGAAACCCCGGACGAAGCCGACATCGTCGAATGGTACGAAAAGCGCCCGGTCACCGTCTCGACGGCCGTCGCGACCGGCTCGATCGTCGGGGCCTTCGCCCTGGGCGTGCTGACGGCCGTGGGTGCTCTGGCCCTGCTCGGCTACATGGACGACTGATCCGCCTGACGCCGCCGGAATCAGATCTGCGGGGCGGGGGTCTGGGCGTCGTCTTCCGCGTCTTCGGCCTTGACGTCGGTCGTCTCTGCCGGCGCCGGCGTCGGCGCGGGTGTCGCCGCCTGCGCCTCTTGCTGCGCCCGGCGTGCCGCTTCGGCCTGGGCCGCCGCCGCCATCTGCGCCTCTTCCTCGGCGAAGCGCCGGTCTTCGGCCAGTCTGGCTTGACGACGGGCGGAGCGGTCCATCATCTGCTGCATGCGCGACTGCACCATCACCGGAGCGGCCGTGGCGGGCGCCGGGATCACCGCGTCCAGACCCAGCAGGGTGACGGCACTCAGGACGGCGATCTTGATGGCGTGGGACATGAGGGTGCTCGTGGAGGAAGAACGAAGTTCCCCTACCCTTGCGCATTATTACAGGAATGCAATGTGTGTTTTGACGCGCTCGCGAAACCGTGACGGTTTTACACCATTCATGGGCGATGCGGACTAGGTCCGCAGGTTCTCGACGACCCGCCTGAGGGCATCGGGAAGCGGTTTGGGCCGACGCGTCTCGGCATCGACATAGACGTGCACGAAATGGCCGATGGCGGCGGGTTCGCTCGACGCCCTGCGAAAGACCGCGAAGCCGTAGGTCACACTGGACGTGCCGATGTGGTCGACCTTGATCCCCACCTCGATGACGTCGGGAAAGGCCAGCGAGGACGTGTAGCGGCAGCCGCTGTCGACAACCAGTCCGATCGAATCCTTCAACACCCCGGCGATGATCAGGTGCGCGTTCACCGCCGAATCCACGAATTCGTAGAATTTGGCGTTGTTGATGTGGCCGTACTGGTCGTTGTCCGCCCAGCGCGTCGAGACGGTGTGAAAGGCGTTGTAGGTCGAGCGGTGGGCCAGGGCCCCTTCGTCGCGTTTCGGCATCGGTGTTTCGTCCCTTGTCTGGCCGGCGTTCGATCCGACCCTTTTTCTCGTCGGACGCTCGGGCTTGGCCTCCGCCGCGTCAAGCGCCTATCGAGGCGGATCCGCGCGTTTTCATCCGACAGGCCATGACCCAGATCACCACCCGCGCCGCTGTCCTTCGCAGCCTGGGGGCCGCCCGCCCCTATGCCGCCAGCCGTCCCTTGTCGATCGAGACCGTGACCCTGGACCCGCCGGGTTCCGGAGAGGTGCTGGTCGCCGTCAAGGCCGCCGGCCTGTGTCATTCGGACCTCAGCGTCATCAACGGCGACCGGCCCCGGCCCCTGCCCATGGCCCTGGGGCACGAGGCGGCGGGCGTGGTGGAGGCGCTCGGCGAGGGCGTCACCGATCTCAGCATCGGCGATCACGTCGCCATGGTCTTCATGCCGTCCTGCGGCCACTGCGATCCCTGCGCAGGCGGCCGTCCCGCCCTGTGCGAGCCGGGGTCCGCCGCCAACGGCCGGGGCGAGCTTCTGGCGGGCGGCAGGCGCATCCACCACGGGCCCGAAGCCCTGAACCACCACCTGGGCTGCTCCGCCTTCGCCGACCGCGCGGTGGTTTCGCGCCGCTCGCTGGTGAAGGTCGATCCGGCCCTGTCGTTTCGGGAGGCCGCCCTGTTCGGCTGCGCGGTCCTGACCGGCGTCGGGGCCGTGGTGAACACTGCGGGCGTCACCGCGGGCCAGAGCGTCGTCGTCGTGGGCCTGGGTGGCGTCGGCCTGGCCAGTGTGCTGGGCGCGCTCGCCTGCGGGGCCTCACCGGTCGTCGCCGTCGATCTGTCCGAGGACAAGCTGGCGCTGGCCCGTACGCTCGGCCCGGTGCACACCGTCAATGCCGCCGACCCCGACGCGGTTGATCAGGTCCGCGCCCTGACCCGGGGCGGAGCCGACGTCGCCGTCGAAATGGCAGGATCCGTCCGCGCGCTGGAGGCCGCCTGGAAGATGACCCGGCGCGGCGGCACCACCGTCACCGCCGGCCTCCCCCCGCCCGATGCGACGCTTGCGGTCAACGTCGTCTCCCTGGTGGGTGAGGAGCGGACGCTGAAAGGGTCGTACATCGGCACCTGCGTGCCCAGCCGCGACATTCCCCGCTACGTCGCCCTGTACCGCCAAGGGCGGCTACCGGTCGACCGGCTGATGAGCGGCACCATCGGGCTGGACGACATCAACGCCGGGTTCGACCGGCTTAACGCCGGCGAGGTCGTCCGGCTGGTCGTCACCTTCTAGTGGCGGCGTGGCCACCTCCATCGGCGGTGCCACGACCGGTTCCGGCGGCGACGGCGGCAGCGGCGTGGTGCAATAGTCGAAGAAGGCCGCGATCTGCGTCCTGCCGGCGTCCTTGGCGGTCAGGGTCAGGTCCGCGTCGTCCAGGCCCACCGCCAGCGCGTTTCCGTCACGCAAGGCCGCGAAGACCGGATGATCGGCGGCCGCGTCCCTGTCGCGGCGAAAGGTGCCTGTCGCCGTGCCGCTGGTCAGGACCGCCTCGCCGGTGCCGTCCCAGCTCGTACCGACCCTCTGGCTGTCCGGCAGGCAACTCATGTGGAACAGACTGACGCCCTCGGCCCAGTCACCGTCGCCGAAATCCAGATCGGCGGAGCCGCCGTGCGCCACGAAATGCCAGTCGTAGTCCGGGGGGACAGGATCGCCCCCGACCCTGATCGCCTCGCCGGTGGCATCGCCGCCATTCCCCGACACGGGCTGGCAGGCCCCAAGTCCCATTGCGAAGCCCACGGCGATCAGGGATCGAATCATGCAGTCAACCGGCGAACGCACCGTCCCCCCGACGGCGGGCGGACCCTAGAACCATTCCCGCCCTGTCGCCAAGCTGTCACGCGCGAGTGACACAGCGATGCGGCGACGCTACAGCCCGTCCCAACGATACAGGAAACGCACCATGGCCACCGAACTCTACGACCTCACCGTGCCCGGTTTCACGCGGGGCCTGCGCGCCCTGTCGGCCATCCTGGACAAGGCCGTGGCCCATGCGACCGAGACCGGGGTCAATGCCGACGACTGGCTGTCGCTGCGCCTGATCGACGACATGAACCCGCTGATCAAACAGGTCCAGACCGCCTGCGACAGCCCCAAGCTGTGCGTTGCGCGCCTGTCCGGCATCGCCGCCCCGGTCAACGACGATACGGAAAAGACCATGGCCGACCTTCAGGTCCGCATCGCCGACACCCTGGCCTACGTCCAGTCCGTGCCCCGCTCCGCCATCGACGGCCAGGAAGCCCGTGACGTGACCCTGACCTTTCCGGGCGGAGAGATGAAGTTCCTGGGCCTTCCCTATGCCATCGGCTTCGCCCTGCCGAACTTCTACTTCCACCTGACCACGGCCTACGGCCTGCTGCGTCAGGCCGGCGTGCCTCTGGGCAAGCGGGACTACATGGGCGCGCCGGGCTGAGGCACCGCCCCGGCAAGCCGGTCGCGGAACTCGTAGCAGAAATTAGCGTTTCTGCTCCGTCTGTTCACGGAATGAGTGCCGTCTTGATCGTCAATCAGTTCAAGGGTCGGGGCCGCTCCGCTGTCTCGCGACAGGACCGTCCGCGAGGCGGCTGGCTTTTCCGCCTGTTCATGGCCTGGTTCTCTCGCGGCGACGGTCGTCGCTGATCTCCCGGCGTGACGGCATCTGACATCGTGTCGGAAACGCTTCCCAAGATCGGCGTTTGGCCCCAGATCATCCAGCCGTTGCCTTGGGGATCGTCATGGTCATTCGCAGTGTCGTCGCCGCTTTCGCGGTTCTGTCACTCTCGGCCTGCGATCACGGAGACAAGGCCGCGATCGAGGCGGACCAGACCGCCGCTTCGACCGCCTCGACCGGCCCTGCCGAGGCTGTGCTCGTCGAGGTCTGGCAGGCCGCCAATCCAGGTCAGACCCCGCCTGGGATCGACGACCTGTCTGCTGCCTTCGACCCCGGCTTCGCCCAGATCGCCAAGGCCGGCAACGACGTCGATAACGCCTTCATCACATCGACCCTGACCTTCATCAAGGCGGTCCAGAGCGCCGATCCGCGCTTCTGCGCCGAGGCTCCGCTAGCCCGGTTCCGGCCTGAAACCCTGGCGGCGGTTCCGGCCGAGGCCCTGCCGGCGTTCCGCAAGATGCTGACCGATCGCCTCGCCGTCATCACCGATGGCGCGTCCCATACGGCCCCGTCCGAGAACCTGATGTCCGGGTCGATGCAGAGCCTCTCGGCCGCGCTCGGCGATGGTCAGGCGCTGGAACTTTTGCCCCAGATCATGTCCGGCGCCACCTATGATGCAGCAGCAGGCTGCGCGGCCACCATCACGGCCTGGGAAGGCTTCAACACGGTCACCCAGTCGCCCCAGCTGATGAAGGCGCTCTATTCGGGCGAGCTGTAGGCCTGCGCCATCAAGGCCTCGACCTCGGCGCGCGTCGGCAGTGACGGTTGCGCGCCCGGCCGCGTCGCGGCGAAGGCACCTGCGGCACAGGCAAAGGTCAGCGCGCTTTCAGGTGCCATTCCTTCCAACAGTGCCACCGTGATCGCTCCCACGAAGGCATCGCCCGCTCCGGTCGCGTCCACCGCCGTGACCGTCGGCGGCACGGCCCGTGCCACCTCCTGCCCGCGCTGGAACATCATCGCCCCGCCCGCCCCATAGGTGATCACCACCCGACCCCCGCCGTGATGCAGCAGGTCGCCATAGAACTCCGCCTCGACCTCGTTGACGACGATCAGGTCGCAACGTCGCAAGAGCTGGTCCGACACCGGTTGCGCCGGGGCCAGGTTGGCGCAAACGAACTCCGTCGCTCGTCCCACGGCCGCCTCGACCACGGCGATCGGCAGTTCCAGCTGGACGATCAGCGGCGTCTCGATCCGGGCCCACAGCTGCTCAATGGTGATGGTGTGATTGGCCCCGGCCGCGACCACGATCTGGTTCTCGCCGGAGGGGTCCACCGCGATCAGGGCCACACCGGTCGGGGCCTCGACGTCCGTCTCCGTCCCCGACAGCTCGACCCCGAAGGCTTCCAGCAGGGCCAGCGCCTCGTTCGCCATGTCGTCGTCGCCGACCCGCCCGATCAGGGAAACCTTGGCCCCCAGCTTGGCGGCCGCCAGCGCCTGGTTCGCCCCCTTGCCACCGGGATGCCGCGCCAGCGTCGCCCCCGTCACCGTTTCGCCCGCCAGCGGCAGGCTCGGCGCGCTGGCCACCAGATCCAGGTTGATCGATCCGACGACGGTGATGTTCACGACCCATCCCCCAGCCGCCGGGTCAACAGGTCGAACACCCCCTGCCCGTCCGCCCAGGTCGCCCAACGGTGACGTGCCGTGGCCGGATCGACCCGAAACTCCACCGCCGTATGTCCCCGCGTCAGGTCGCTCCCGGTCTCGACCTCGATCCGGCAGGGCGCCAGCCGGAACAGCGCCGGATTCAGCAGCCACGCCACCGTGCACGGATCATGCAAAGGTGCCGCATCCCAGCCGACGATGTCGCGCTCGATGCTCTGCGAGAACCGCAGCAGCTTCGCCGCCGTCTGCGCCCTCTCATCGGCGACCGCCTCCAGCGCTGCGATCCGGTCTTCGGTCGCCCGCACCTGATGCGTCGCGTCCAGCCCCAGGACGATCATCTCGCACCCCGAAGCGAACACTTCCGCCGCCGCGTCCGGATCGGCCCAGATGTTGAATTCGGCCGACGCCGTGATGTTGCCGCCCTCGGAGCGCGCCCCGCCCATGGCCACCACCGGACCCAGCCGCGCGGCCAGGCGGGGCTCGGCCCGCATCGCCAGCGCCAGGTTCGTCATCGGCCCCATAACGGCCAGGGCGACCGAACGCTCGGGCGCGTCCATCACGGTCCGCGCGATCGCCTCCGCCGCATGACCGTCCGCCAGCGGAGCGTGGGGCTCGAACACCTCCAGCCCGCCCAGCCCCTCGGCACCGTGGAATTCCCCCGCCCCCGCTGGCTCGCGTCGCAAGGGCTCGCCCGCCCCTGCGAGCACCGGCACGTCCTCGCGCCCCGCGATCTGCCGCATGATCCGGGCATTGCGACTGGTCCGTTCGACCGGGACATTGCCCCCCACGGTCGTGATCGCCTTCAGGTCCAGTTCGGGCGAGGCGAAGGCCAGCAACAGGCCGATGGCGTCGTCCACCCCGGGGTCGCAGTCGATGATCAGGCTCTGGCGTCTCACACCGCCTGAATGCAGACGGCTGGCGATCCTCGCAACGAAAAAGGGGTGCGCCATCGCTGGCGCACCCCTCCATTCGATCTGGACGGTCGGTTAAAGGCCGACGACGCCGGTATCGTCCTTGGTGATGACGATCGTGGCCGAGCGCGGACGCGAACCCGTGCCGCCCGTCTGGCTGGCGGGCCAGGACGAGGTCGGCGTGGCGGCCGAGCCCAGTTCGCCCGGATGCTGGATGTTGACGAAGATCGTGCGACCGTCGGGGGTGGAGTCGATCCCGGTGATCTCGCACTCCTTGGGTCCGACCAGGAAGCGGCGCAGGGTCATGGCCGGGGCCTTGCCGACGAAGGTCGATTGGGTTCCGGTCGCGGCCCCGACCGTGTTGGTGATCGTACGCGCGCCGCCGTCGCCGACGACGCCGGGCTGGGCCAGCAGCATCTGGTTGTTGGTCTGGTCGGTGTAGGCACCGTCGTCGGTTTGGATCCACAGCAGCGGATTGACCAGCCCAGACGCGTTCTGCGGCCGCCCGAACCAAAGGCCGTCCGGCGAAGAGAAGTCGTTGGTGGCGTCCAGGCCCGACAGGTTGATGTTGGCGGCGTTCAGATCCGATCCGGCTCCGAAGGCGTAGACGTCCCAGGTGAAGGACACCGCTTCCGGCGTATTGCCCGCCTCGCGCAGGCGGATGATGTGGCCGTTGGGGTTGCCGGTCTGAGCGGCTGCGCCCTTCGGATCGTTGTACGCGCGCGGGTTGGCCGCGTCGGTCGTCGACGGCGTCCTGGCCGAATTGTTCGTCAATGTCAGATAGACCTCGCCGTTGACCGGATTGACCGCCGCCCACTCCGGCCGGTCCATCTTGGTGGCACCCACAGCGTCCGCCGCATGGCGGGCGTTGATCAGCACGTCGGCCTGGCCGGAGAAGCTGTAGGGGCCGTAGGCCGATGTCACGAAGCCCTGCCCGAACACCAGCGGCAGCCATACGCCTGTGCCGTTGGCGTCGTAGCGCGCGACGTACAGGGTGCCGTTATCGAGATATTTGTCACCGATCGCCAGGCGATCCGTGGCCTGGGCATCCGCCGCGGCCCAGGACGTGGCCGACACGAACTTGTAGAAATACTCGCCGCGCGAATCGTCGCCCATGTAGAAGACGGGCTTGCGGCCCGCCACGAAGGCCGCAGGCCAGGCCCCTTCGTGGCCCATCCGGCCCAGCGCGGTGCGCTTGCGGGGCACGGAGTTGACGTCATAGGGATCGACCTCGACGACCCAGCCGAACTGGTTGGCTTCGTTTCGGAAATCCTGCGTGGCGTCGGCGGCCAGGGTGGACGTGTTCCACTTGGCGAACACCGTGGACCCGACGGTGGACGGCGTCACCGAGGCCCAGTTGTTGGCGCCCGAGGCGCCCTGGGCGATCCCGTAGCGGTTGAAGCTGGCGACCTCCTTGGCCGTGCGCACCGCGTTGTCCGTCGCTGAACGACGGAAATAGCCGGCCCAGTTCTCCTCGCAGGTCAGATAGGTGCCCCAGGGGGTGAAGCCGTTGGCGCAGTTGTTGATCGTGCCGCGTCCGGCCACGCCCGTCGGCGAATAGGCGGTAAACAGGGCCGCATTGCCCCGGACCGGACCGTTGAACACGGTCGGCGTATTCGGCGTGATGCGGCGGTTGAAGGTCGAGTTCTGCACGTAGCTCCACCCCGTCGTGCCGCGCAGAACCTCGATGACGCTGACGCCGTGGCACTCGATCTCCTTGATCGCCTCGGCCTCGGGTCGCGCGCCGGCGACGGAGGTGGGACCGTTCACGTGCAGATAGGCGGGGGTGATGTTTTCGTGGTTCATCGCCAGCAGGCCGCGCGTGCTGGAGGTGTCGTCCCGGAGGCCGGTCGACGCACCCAGGCCGAAGAAATACATGCCGTCGTGGTGATCGCCCGCGCGGGTCGCGAAGCCGGTGTCGGTGCCGTTGTTGGCATAGGCCGGCGTGACGGTGTTGATCGGGTCGCCCAGGCGGTACAGCACATTGACCGAATAGCCGGCCGGCACCGTCACCACGTCCAGCAGGTTCTTGGGAATGGCGGTGAAGCCCAGGGCGGCCGGGCCGACGATGACCGTCGTCGTGGCCGAGGTGGGCACGCCGTTGCCACCCGATCCGCTGAACGAGAAGACCAGATTGGTCGCCGTCGTCACCGACGGGGCGATGAAGGTGGCGCTATTGGTGTTGGCGTTGGTCAGGACCACGGTCGGGCCCGATTCCTGGATCCACTGAACGCTGTTTGCACCCGTCGCCGTGCCGGTCAGGGTCACGACCCTGCCCGAGGTCGTCGCGCCTGTGGCACCCGCCATCACCGTGGCTTCAGTGCGGCCTCGTCCATCGCCTTCGTCGCACGCCGCGAGGCCGAACAGAGCCGCGACCGAGGCCATGCCGCCCAGAACGCCACGCCGCGACTGGCGCTGTTCGATGATCGATCCGAACGTCGGATTGGACGATGTGTTCAACTCGACGTTGCCATCGTCGTGGCTGCCGGTCAGATGGATCTCGGACATGGATGTTCCCCCAGATAAATGTCTGGGTGCCATCGGTATCGACGATTGTTGAGACCCAAATGTCCGATTTCTGACCGTTTCGTGGGGAATGGAAGACGCGGCGGCGACGTGCACACCGTGTTCGGATCAATCGTCCAGACAGGCGTCCACGCACGTCTGGGCCAGCACCTCGGCCGAATCCACCAGCGGCACCGACACGGCCTTCCCGTCCAGCAAAAGCGGAACCTCCGTGCACCCGGCGATGATGGCCTCGGCCCCCGCCTTGACCAGCGCCCCGGCCAGTCGCGCCATCTCCGCCCGGTTCGCCGCGCCCGTATCGCCTCGCTTCACCCCGTAGACGCAGGCCATGAAGGCCTCGCGGTCCGCGCCCGTCAGCAGCACGGGCTGCACCGCCTCCGCCCCCAGCGCCGACCGATACAGCGCCTCGCCCCCCGGGGTCGCCAGGATACCGATCGCGCGCGCTTCATATCCTTTGGCCACCGCCACCGTCGCCGCGATCATGTCGATGAAGGGCAGCCCGACCGCCTCAATCCCCGCCTTCTGCGCATGGGCGGTGTTGCAGGGCATGGCCAGCACCTGGGCGCCCGCCGTCTTCAGGCGCGCAGCCATCGCCGCCAGCTCCGCCTCCGCCTCGCCGGGCCGCGTGTTCCGGTCCGGCACCTGCGGGTTCATGTCCATGACCACCCGGATGTGATCCGCATCGCCGCCGGCGGGCGTCAGCGCCTGCACCCGCCCCAGAAACGCCACCGTCGCCGCAGGCCCCATGCCGCCCAGAACACCCAGGATCTTGCTCATCGAATCCGCCTCATCGTTCGCGATCCAGTCTGCCCCGCTTTTGTTGCGACATCGACAGCGGCGAATTGTAATACAAATGGCGAAGCGGTCTTTGGAGGGTTGGAATGCTGTCTCGGCGTGAGGCGATCGTGGCCGGTCTCGGTGCAACTGTGACCACCCTGCCGGTCGGACCCGCCCGATCCCAGTCCGCCGCATCCGACCTGATGCTCTGGTATCGCCAGCCCGCCGCCGCCTGGACCGAGGCCCTGCCGATCGGCAACGGACGCCTCGGGGCCATGGTCTTCGGCGGGGTTGCGCGCGAACGCCTTCAGCTGAACGAAGACACCCTGTGGGCCGGCGGCCCCTACGACCCGGCCAACCCCAAGGCGCTCGACAACATCCCCCGCCTACGCCAGCTGATCGAAGAGGAACGCTGGGTCGAGGCGCGCGATTTCGCCACCGCCTATGTCATGGCCACCCCGATCCGCCAGATGTCGTTCAACAGCCTGGGCAGTCTGTATCTGGACTTTCCCGGCCTGGGCCAGACCTCCGACTATCGCCGTCAGCTCGATCTCCACGCGGCCCTGTCCACGGTCGCCTTCCAGGCCGACGGAGCGACCCATCGCCGAGAGGCCTTCGCCTCCGCCATCGACCAGGTGATCGCCGTCCGGCTGACGGCCGCCCCCGGCACCCTGACCTTCACGGCCGCCTTCGAGAACCCCGTCGGAGCCGCCGCCGTCGCCAGCGTCGAGGGCGACGACACCCTGATCTTCGCCGGCCGCAACGGCACCCAGAACAGTGTCCCCGGTGCCCTGGCCTACCAGACCCGCGTCCGCATCCTCCGGTCCGGTGGCCGCACGACCGTCGAGGATGACACACTGACCGTCACCGGTGCGGACTCCGTCGTGCTGCTGATCGCGGCGGCGACCAGCTATCAGGCCTTTCGCGACGTCTCGGGCGACCCAGCGGCCCGCACCCGCGAGGCCATCGCCGCCGCCGCCACCAAGGGCTGGGATACCCTGCTGGCCGATCATCAGCGCGAGCATCGCCGCCTGTTCCGTCGGGTCTCGTTCGACGTCGGCCGCACCCCCGCCGCTGACCGCCCGACCGACGAACGGGTCGCGACCTCCCAGACCTCCGACGACCCGGCCCTGGCCTCGCTCTACTACCAGTATGGCCGCTACCTGCTGATCGCCTGCTCGCGGCCGGGCACGCAGCCGGCCAACCTCCAGGGCCTCTGGAACGAGACCAACGCGCCGCCCTGGGGCTGCAAATACACCGTCAATATCAACACCGAGATGAACTACTGGCCGGCCGAGCCGACGGGTCTGGGCGAGTGCGTCGAACCCCTGGTCGCCATGGTCAAGGATCTGGCCGTCACCGGCGCCCACACGGCCCGGGTCATGTACGGCGCGCGCGGCTGGGTCTGCCATCACAACACAGACGTCTGGCGCGCGACCGCCCCGATCGACGGCTCGCAGTACGGCATCTGGCCGACCGGCGGAGCCTGGCTGTGCAAGCACCTATGGGACCGCTGGGACTATCACCGCGACCCCGCCTATCTGGCCGACATCTACCCAGTGCTGAAGGGGGCCAGCCTGTTCTTCCTGGATACGCTCCAGGTCGAAAAGGGCACCGGCTATCTGATCTCCTCGCCGTCCATCTCGCCGGAAAATACGCATCCGGGCGGCACGTCCCTGTGCGCCGGCCCGACGATGGATCAGCAGATCATCCGCGACCTGTTCACCAACACCGTGGCCGCCGGCGACCGCCTGAACCTGGACCGCGACCTGCGCGCCCGGATCGTCGCCGCGCGCGACCGGCTGGCCCCCAGCGAGATCGGCTCCACCGGCCTGCTCAAGGAATGGCGCGCCGACTGGGACACCCAGGCCCCCGAACAGACCCACCGCCACGTCAGCCACCTGTACGGCGTCTATCCCTCGGATCAGATCACCGTGCGCAGGACGCCCGAACTGGCCGAGGCCGCGAAACGCAGCCTGACCGTGCGCGGCGACATCTCCACCGGCTGGGCCATCGCCTGGCGGCTGAACCTGTGGGCACGGCTGGGCGACGGCGACCGGGCGCACCGAATCCTGATGCATCTGCTCGGCCCCGACCGCACCTATCCCAACCTGTTCGACGCCCACCCGCCGTTCCAGATCGACGGCAATTTCGGCGGCGTGTCCGGCATGACCGAGATGCTGCTGCAGGATCATTCGGGCGAGATCGCGCTGTTGCCGTCGCTGCCCACCGCCTGGCCGAACGGCTCCGTCACCGGCCTGCGCTGCCGGGGCGGTTTCGGCCTTTCGATCCGCTGGGCCGAGGGGCGTCTGGTCGAGGCTGAACTGTCCAGCGACCTGGGCGAGCCCTGCACCGTCCGCTACGGCGAACGCACCCTCGCCCTGACCCTCGCTCGCGGACGGCGTCAGTCCCTGACGCCGGAATCGTTCGTCTAGGACGACTGGCTGGCCTCGAACACGGCCAACTGTGCGGCGAACGCCCGCTGGAACGCCGGACGCGCCTGCCCACGCGCGACATAGGCCTGCAGGTTGGGAAAGCCCTCTAGCAGTGCGAACGCAGCGGGCCTCAGCAAGACCTCGACCATCATCAGGTCCCCGGCGCTGAAGTCACCATCCAGCCAGTGCGCTTCGTCCAGCCGGTTCGACAAGGAGGTGAGCCGCCGGTTGACCCGTTCGACCAGCATGGCGTCTCGCTCCGCGAACCACGGCTTGTCGCGCTCGACCAGCATCGCGGCTTCCCGCTCCACGATCGGCGGCTCCATCGTGCTCAGCGCGCAGACCAGCCAGGTCGCCGCCCGCGCCCGTGCCTCCGGATCGGTCGGCAGCAGTCCCGGATGCTGGCCGGCGATGTGCAGCACGATCGCGCCGCACTCGAACAGCGTCAGGTCCCCTTCCTCATAGGTGGGAATCTGGCCGAACGGCTGGCGCGCCAGATGTTCCGGCTGCTTCATCTCAGCGAACGAGACCAGCCGCACGTCATACGGCTGGCCCACTTCCTCCAGCGCCCAGCGGACCCGCATGTCACGCGCCAGCCCGCGCCCGCGATCGGGCGACGCCTTGAACGCGGTGATGGTGACGGTCATCCGAACATCGCGTCCAGTTCGCCCTGGTACCCGAACAGTCCCTGCGCCCCGCCGGTGTGCAGGAACACCACCCGCTCGCCCTCGAACCGACCGGTCTTCGCCAGGGCGATCAGCCCCTTCATCGCCTTGCCGGTATAGACGGGGTCCAGCACGATGCCGTCGGTCCGCGCCGCCAGGACCAGGGCATCCACCACCCCCTGATCGATCAGGCCGTAACCCGCGCCGACATAGTCGCAATCGGCGACTACCATCGCGTCCGTCACCCGGTCGGCGTGACCCAGCAGCATGGCGGTTTCCTTCGCCAGCTTCAGCACATTGGCTTCCTGTTTCTCCCTGGGCGCGCGGACCCCGATGCCCAGGACCGGGATGTCCGCTCCCAGCACGGCCAGTCCGGCCACCAGTCCCGCGTGCGTGCCCGCGCTGCCGGTCGCCGTCACGATCCGGTCGATGGCCAGGTCCAGCTCGTCGGCCTGCACCACGATCTCGCGCGCGCAGTCCACATACCCCAGCGCCCCGACCGCGTTCGACCCGCCACCGGGGATGACATAGGGCCGCCCGCCACGCGCCCGCACCTCGTCCGCCGATTTCTCCAGCTCGGCCGGCATGTCCGATCCTCCGGGCACGGAGCGAATGGTCGCTCCGAACAGCCGGTCCATCAGGACGTTGCCGTTGTGGACATAGTCGACGGCCCTGGACCCCGTCCGCTCCTCCAGGATGACTTCGCACTTCAGTCCGGTCGCCGCAGCCGCCGCCGCCGTCTGGCGGACATGGTTGGACTGCACCGCGCCCTGGGTGATCAGGGTGTCCGCGTCGTGCTCGAACGCATCGCCCAGCAGGAACTCCAGCTTCCGCGTCTTGTTGCCGCCGCCGGCCAGGCCCGTGCAGTCGTCGCGCTTGATCCAAAGGTCGATGCCCAGCGCCTCCGACAGCCGGGGCAAGGGCTCCAGCGGCGTGGGCAGGTGCGCCAGGCGCAGACGGGGAAAGCGGGCGAGGTGCATGGGTCGGCCTTGTCGGGTTTGCCCCGTCGTAACACCGCGCCGGCATCGACGCGAGCGATCCTCAGCCCTGCGTCACCGCCTCGCGCAGCAGGCAGACCGTGCGGCCCGGATCGTCGGCGGGGTTCGACACCACCGCCTTCAGCCTGGCCTCCAGCGCGGGGGTGATCCGGGTCGCGGCCATGGACCAGTCGGCGAACGAGCGGGTCTCGATCGGCGCACGTTCGATGACCTGAATGTCCTTGTGACGCGGGTCGCGGTCCAGCCGGCGCAACAATCCGTCCAGCACGTCGGATGGGCCTTCGATGACCTGCAGGAACCGCCCGTCGTGGGCGGCCAGCGCGCCGGTCAGACCGTCGCGGTCATTGTTCCGTTGCGATTCACCCAGGATGGCGGCGACGTTCATCAGATTGTCGGTCCGCCCGGTCGCCGTGCTGCCGTACAGCACCCGTTCAAGCCTCGCCATCACCGCTCACTCCGCTCGACCGTTCCGAAAGGCTATGGGCCCGGAGTAAGCGAAAGGTAAACCTTTGCCGATAAACAGAAATGTCCGGTTTCCGACAGAGTGGGCAGCGATGGTGGGCCCGGTCATCGTCCGGTTTTGACGGCCTTGGCCGCCTTGCCGACCGGCCCAAGGTGGGTGTGGTCGAAGCTGGAGGCATACTTCAGCCCGTATCCGACCAGTCGGTCCCACCCGATGTGCGCGCCCCAGATCAGGGCGAACGGCAGGGCGGCGGGCATCACCGTCAACCCGACCGCCGCCAGCGCCATCGGCCCGATCTCGGTGTGGGTGGCGTTATAGGCCACGGTGCCCGCCCCGCGCCACAGCACATAGGCCAAGAACGACAGGTCCGGGGCCAGGAACAGCCCGGCGAACCACCACCACGACGCTCCGGTCTGGTGATACAGGAAGGCGCACAGGGTCAGGACGCCCAGCCCTTCGAGCCTGAGCAGAGCCTTGGGCCAACCCTTCGTGCCGCCCTCGGTCTGGAGGATCGCGTTCGTCATTTCGTCTCTCCCTGGACGAGCCAGGTCACGCCGAGGGCCAGAAGCCAGACGAGCCAGGCGGTGAACACCCACTGGGTGATCTGAAAGTCGGGGAAGGCCGGATCGACCGTGGCCAGAAGCTCGGTCTGGCCCAGGATCCACAGCGGCGACAGGACCAGGGCCACGACACCCAGCGCCCGCGTCCACAGTCCCCGCGCCAGCGGCCCGCGCACCAGCGCCAGCCCCATGGCCAGGGTCCAGGCCGCCAGCAGGGTCTGGCCCAGCCACTCGCCGATCGCGACGCCCGCAAACTGATGCAGCCCCTGATAGACCGCGACCGCTCCGGCCGATTCCATCGGATCGCCGTGCAGGGCCCGGTCCGCCAGCCCGGGGACCACGAAGGGCCAGCGCGACAGACCGACGGCCTGCGCCACCGCCGAGGCCGCGCCCGCCGCCGCCGCCCAGCCGGGCAAGCGCCCGCCCTCATCATTCACCGCGTCCCCGACCCAGCCGGACACCCACAGAAAGCCCAGGGCGCAGGCGGCGAAGGCCAGCCAGATCAGGATCAGCTCCGGCCCGCCCGCCTCGAACGCCGCCAGCACGTCCAGCGGCGGCTCGCGAAGCACGTCGTCGTATCCGAACCGGTCCACCAGCAGGGCGTACGGCACGTTCACGGCCAGGGCGAAAGCGATCATCGCCGCTCCGGCCTTTCGTCTCATCGTCATGGTCATTGCATTTTCCTGTTGTCTCAGTTGTGGGACTTGTATATGTCCCAGCATCGAGACATGTCAATCCCGACCTGATCTCGCCGAACCAAGGAGCCTTCCCGTGAACATCGCCTCGCCCCTCATCGCCGCGCCCTTCGCGGCCCTTCTGACCCTGGCCGCCTGCGCCGCGCCGCGCGTCGGCGTGGACACCCTCGACACCCTGGCGGCTCAGTCGCCGGACGAGATCGTGGCCAGCGCACTCGGCGTCGATGCCTTCGCCGCCTGCTTTCAGGAACGCGCCGACTTCCTGCCGCTCAGCCGCTTCGTGAAGACCGACGACCAGTGGCGCTATTCGCTCGCCGGCTATGGCGCGGCCTATGAGAGCGTGACCATTCGCCCGACCGCGACGGGGTCCGAGGCGCAGGTCCGGATGGGCAACTACGACAGCCGCTGGGCCGCCAATTTCGAAAAGGACCGCGCCGGGGCCTTGCGCGCCTGCGCCGCCTCGGACACGAACGGCTGATGGCCGTTACAGTCAAAGCCAAACCCCGCGATCGCGCCGCGACCGAGGCGGCCATCGTGACCGCCGCCGAGACCCTGCTGCTCCGCGATGGCTGGACCAGTCTGAACGTCAACACCCTGGCGGCCGAGGCCGGGGTCGATCGCAAGCTGGTCTATCGCTATTTCGAGGGGGTGGAGGGGGTGGTCGAACGGCTCGCCGGTCGGCTGGACCTTTGGCTGGGGGAAACCCTGGCCGCCCATCCCCCGGTCGCGGCGACCAGCTACCGCGCCTTCGCCCGCGAGATGCTGCTGGGCTATCTGGGCGCGCTCCGGGCCAACCCCCTGATCCTTCGCCTCGTCGCCTGGGAGCTCAGCCAGGACACGCCCCTGCTGCGTCGGCTGGAGACGGCCCGCTCGGCCGTGCTGCAGCGCTGGACCGCCTCGCGCCGCCCCGACATTCCGATGCCGACCGGCGTCGATGTCGTGGCCCTGAACGTCGTCTTCCTGGCCGCGGTCCAGCACCTGGCCCTGGCCGCCGCCACCCGCGACCGGTTCGCGGGCGTGACCCTGGACGACGCCGGCTGGCTTCGGATCGAGGCGGCCATCGACCGCCTGCTCGAGGCCTACCCGGCCTGACCCTTCATTCCGCCGATGCGGCGGGATCCTCACATCTCAGAAAGACACCTCATGCCCGACATCATGATCGGCGGCGTTCGCCTGCACTACGACATCCACGGCGACGGTCCCGAAACCCTCGTCCTCGTCCACGGCCTGATGCTGGCCTCGCCGTCCTGGGAAGCCCAGGTCGCGGCCTTCTCCGACCGCTATCGGGTCATCACCTTCGACCTGCGCGGCCAGGGGGGCTCGGCCCATGTCTCGGCCGGTCTCGATCTCGACAACCTGGCGGCCGATACCGCAGAGCTGATCGACCGCCTGGCGGGCGGACCCTGCCATCTGGTCGGCTTTTCCATGGGGGCCTTCATCGCCCTGCGCGTCGCGGCCCGGCGACCCGACCTGGTCCGCACCCTGACCCTGATCGGGCCCAGCGCCGAGGCGGAGGCTCCCGAGAAGATGCCGGCCTACCGGCTGCTGATCGCCCTGGTGACCCTGTTCGGTGCCCGGCCGTTCGTACGGCCGCTGATGAAGATCCTGTTCGGCGACACCTTCCTGACCGATCCGACCCGGCGTGCCGAGCGGGCGCAGTGGCGGGCCATGCTGCGCGCCCTGCCGCGATCCCTGGCGCGGGCGGCGGCGGCCTCCGCGGCGCGCGGCGCGATCGGGCATGAGCTGGTCCGCATCACCGCCCCGACCCTCGTCGTCTCGGGCACCGAGGACCGTCCGGTCCCGCCCGCCACGGCCCGCGCGGTGGCGGACGGCATCCCAGGCACGCGCTTCCTGTCCGTCCCCGATACCGGCCACGCGGTGATGATCGAGCGGCCCCAGGTGTTCAACCGGGCCCTGGCATCCTTTCTGAGCCGGGAGGCCTGAGGGGCCGGCTCAGCTCGCGCAGGCGTCTTCCATCTCGGCGAAATGCTCGGTCTCCGGGGCCGGCTCCATGGCGGGCGCGGCCAGGGTCAGGACCCGCGCGCCGGCCTCCAGCGTCCGGTGGACCGGGCATTTGTCGGCGATCTCGAACAGCCGCGCGCGCTGATCCTCGTCCAGCGGGCCGTCCAGGACCAGCGTCCGCTCGAACACATCGGGCGGCGTCTGCCCCGCCTGCCGCTCGTGCCGCACTTCGACCGAGGCCTTGTCCAGCGGCAGGCCCTTCTTGTCCGCGTACAGCCTCAGCGTCATCACCGTGCACGCCCCCAGCCCCGCCGCCACCAGCTCATAGGGCGTCGGCCCGCTGGCCAGGCCACCGACCGACACCGGCTCGTCGGCCAGCAGCATCGCCCCGCCCGCCTCGACCCGGACCTGGAACTTGCCGGCCCCCGTCTCGGCCACCCGCACCACCCCGTCGGCGGCGGGCGCGGCCAGAGGCGCGGGCATTTCGTCGATGTAGCGACTGGCCCAGGCCGCGATCACGCTCGCCGCATAGGCCGCGTCTTCCGGCTTCGACAACAGGTGGTCGGCATGGTCCAGCGAGACGAAGCTCTTGGGATGTTTCGCCGCCAGGAAGATGCCGGCCGATTCCTCGATCCCCACGATCTGGTCCACCGGCGAGTGCAGCACCAGCAGCGCCCGCTTCAGGTTCGCCAGCCGCGTCTTCTGATCCTGCATTCTCAGATCGTCGGCGAAGCCCGCCCCGACCGAGACCGGCCGCCCGCCGACGCTGGCGGTGTGGGTCTCGCCATGGGCCAGCGCGTCCGCTTCGGGTCCCAGCAGCTTCAGCACATGGGCCACGTCGAAGGGGGCCCCGATGGTGGCCACGCACCTGATGCTGGGGATGTCGCCCGCCGCCGCGATCGCCGCCGCCCCGCCCAGGCTGTGGCCGACCAGCAGCCCCGGCGCGCAGCCGTGCGCCGCCATGTGCGCCGCCGCCGCCACCAGGTCGCCGACATCGACGGTGAACCCGGCCGGCATCGCGGCCACGCCCTTCTCCCCGATCGCGGCGAAGTCGATCCGCAGCGTGCCCACCCCTTTCGCCGCCAGCGCCCGGCTGATCCGCGTCGCCGCCAGGTTATCCTTGCCGCAGGTGAAACAGTGGGCGAACAGCGCCCAGGCTCGCGCCTGCCCGTCCGGCCGATCCAGCCGCGCCCGCACGCGGCGTCCATCCGCGCAATCGAAGTCGAAGGGTTCAGTCTGCATCGCGGCTCTCCCGGCTGAACCGCCAGCCTAGCCCGCCTGTTCGCCGCCCGCCCGCGAAAGGTTTCCTTTCCGCGCGCGATCGGCCTATCGTGATCGCGTTCTCCGGGGGGTCGCATCGAAGCGGCTGAGATTGGCGTGATCGCCTGACCCGTCGAACCTGATCCGGGTCATGCCGGCGAAGGGATGAGTAACACGGGGTCCACGCCGATGGACCGCGCGATCCGTTCGTCGGCGGAGCCCTCAAACGCAGAGGCCGCCATGAACGTCCACGTCACCCCGCAAGCCAACGCAGACGAGGCTCAAGCAGCGATCGACCGCGTCGAGAGCGATAGCCTCCCGCTTCAAGTCGCCCGCGAGCAGGTGATGAAGGAGACCGGCACCATCCCCACCGGCGAACGCGCCGGGTCGCGCAAGGTCTATGTCGCCGGCGAGCTCTACCCCGACATCCGCGTCCCCTTCCGCGAGGTCGCCGTCCACCCGAGCGCGAACGAGCCGCCGGTGACGATCTACGACTCCTCCGGCCCCTACACCGACCCGACCGTGACCATCGACATCAAGCGCGGCCTGCCCCTGGTCAAATCCAGCTGGCAGCTGGATCGCGGCGACATCGCCGCCGTCCTCAACCCCCGCGAGGTCAAGCCCGAGGACAACGGCCACGCCAGCGGCAAGACCCTCGCCCCCCGCTTCGACGTCTCCAACCACCGCGTCTTCAAGGGCGTCCCCGGCCGCCCCACGACCCAGTACGAATACGCCAACGCCGGCATCGTCACGCCCGAGATGGAATATGTCGCCATCCGCGAGAACCTGCGCCGCGAGCAGACCGCCCCCTGCATCCGCGACGGCGAGGACTTCGGTGCCTCGATCCCCGACTTCGTCACGCCCGAGTTCGTGCGTCAGGAGATCGCGCGCGGCCGCGCCATCATCCCGCACAACATCAACCACCCCGAGGTCGAGCCGATGATCATCGGCCGCAACTTCCTGGTGAAGATCAACGCCAACATCGGCAACTCGGCCGTCCTGTCCTCCGTGGACGACGAGGTCGACAAGCTGGTCTGGGCCACCCGCTGGGGCGCCGACAACGTCATGGACCTGTCGACGGGCCGCAACATCCACAACATCCGCGACTGGATCATCCGCAACTCCAGCGTCCCCATCGGCACGGTCCCCATCTATCAGGCGCTGGAGAAGGTGAACGGCGTCGCCGAGGACCTGACCTGGGAGGTCTATCGCGACACCCTGATCGAACAGGCCGAACAGGGCGTGGACTATTTCACCATCCACGCGGGCGTCCGCCTGCCCTTCATCCCCATGACGGCCAAGCGCGTCACCGGCATCGTGTCGCGCGGCGGCTCCATCATGGCCAAGTGGTGCCTCAGCCATCACCGCGAGAGCTTCCTCTACGAGCATTTCGAGGACATCTGCGACATCATGCGGGCCTACGACGTGTCGTTCAGCCTTGGCGACGGCCTGCGTCCCGGCTCCATCGCAGACGCCAATGACGAGGCCCAGTTCGCCGAGCTGCGCACCCTGGGCGAACTGACCAAGATCGCCTGGGCCAGGGGCTGTCAGGTCATGATCGAGGGCCCCGGCCATGTGCCGATGCACAAGATCAAGGCCAATATGGATGAGCAGCTGAAACACTGCCACGAGGCGCCCTTCTATACGCTTGGCCCGCTGACGACCGACATCGCCCCCGGCTATGACCACATCACATCGGCCATCGGCGCGGCCATGATCGGCTGGTTCGGCACGGCCATGCTCTGCTACGTCACGCCCAAGGAGCATCTGGGCCTGCCCGACCGTCAGGACGTCAAGGACGGCGTCATCACCTACAAGATCGCCGCCCACGCCGCCGACCTGGCCAAGGGCCACCCCGCCGCCCGCCTGCACGACGACGCCCTGTCGCGCGCCCGGTTCGAGTTCCGCTGGGAGGACCAGTTCAACCTCGGCCTCGACCCCGAGACGGCCCGCAAATACCACGACGCCACCCTGCCCAAGGAGGCCCACAAGACCGCCCACTTCTGCTCCATGTGCGGCCCCAAGTTCTGCTCCATGAAGATCAGCCAGGATATCCGCAGGGACGCGGCGGCCCAGAACGACGCGGGCGGCTCGCTGGCGGACGCGGAGGCCGGCATGGCGGAGATGTCGGCGAAGTTCCGGGCGGGGGGCGGAGCCATTGAGGTGAAAGTCGATTGATGTCGACAAACCCGCGACTGCAGTTAGCTTGAGACCGGGAGAGAGGCTCATGGCAATTTCATCACTGGAGGAACTCGACGCGACACAGCTGGCGGCAACTGCCAGTTCGGTCCGCTCGGGCGACTACAATCTGTTCCTCGGTGCTGGCGTGAGCCTCGACTCGACCGGTGGCGATGGAGAGCTGCTACCAACGGGCTGGAAGCTCCAAGAGTCTTTGAGCCAAGCGGCCCATATATCCACTACGTCAGCGCTGCAGCGAGCATTCTCGGCGTTAAACGACACCCAGATCGAAGAGCTAGTTACTAAACGCTTTTCGCCTTGCAAATCTGGAAAATCCTTGGCTGGCTTCCCCAGTTTCTTATGGAAGAGAATTTTTACTCTCAACATCGATGACGCACTAGAGCACGCATATGAGTCATCTAACAGTATACAGAAGTGCGAGCCCGTTCATTTCAAAGATGCATTCTCCGATGCGCGGACTCTAGCCGAAGTTCCAATAGTCCATCTCCACGGATGGGCTAGGACGCCGGAACGAGGATACGTTTTCTCACGCGCTCAGTATGCCTCAGTGATGGCAGACAACAATGCCTGGATGACAATCCTTGCAGATATAATGCCAGTAGAGCCTTTCATCGTGTCAGGAACGGCGCTTGATGAAGTAGACTTGGATTTCTACCTTGCTCGGCGGACCTCGGATTCTGCTCGTCAGGACAAGGGGCCATCGTTCTACGTAAAGCCGGATCCCGACACATTCACGGAAAAAGAATGCGAGCGATACGGACTAACTCTGTTTATCGGTACGATCGAGCAGTTTTTGTCCGAGCTCGATAAAATTGTTCCGAACAGGCCGTCCGCTCACGAACTGGTGTCACAAGACGCTAGGTCATTGTTTTCGGAGAAAATCTCGAACGAGATACTGCTTTCGTTCGCTAACGACTTTGAAACCGTACCCAAATCGGTGAGCGCGAGCTCGGCGAATGCGATCAGGTTCGCCTACGGACATGTTCCCGACTGGTCGGACCTAGAAGGCGGCTGGGACGTCGGACGAAACCTGACTGGTCGCGCTCTGGGAATCGTGAAGGCAATGATCGAAAGAACACTGCCTGAGCGAGTCTTGATAATTGAAGACGATAGCGGGGTCGGGAAATCAACGGTACTTAGAAGAGCAGCATTTGAGTTAAGCCGGACTGGCACCACAACGCTAATTTGCTCGGCATTGAGCCGCATAGAACCGGCCACCACCGTCGAGGCCCTTCGGCACATTGATGGCCCACTTGTTATTGTGGTCGATAATCTCGCAGATCAGGCCCAGTCCATAAACAATATCCTCGAACTATCCGAGAGAACAGACATCGCTTTCCTATGTGCGGAACGGTCTTACAGGCACCACCACATTCAAAGAGCGTTTGGTGGATCGACCTTCAAAACCGTTCTTGGCCTAAAGCTTTCACCTCCCGAGGCCGCTCAACTTCTTGCAAACTATGAAAAGCGCGGATGGGTGGGAAATCGGACCGCTCTGTCCAATCGCCCGGATTTCATCCGTAAGCTCTCCAAAGAACCGATTGCCGTTGCCTGCTGCCATATTCTTCGCGATATGCGGCCCCTCGACAGGATAGTAGAATCGGCATTCGCGGAGGGTCAGGCCACCGAACGCGCTAGATACCTTCTGGCCGCGTTGGCACGCGTGTGTTTTCCCGGCGGCGTTAGGTATGACGTTCTAACCGCTGCATCAACGTTTGCCGGCCTAAATGCTCAATTTGCGCCCAGCCACCCCCTACCGTTGACGTTCTACGATAGGCAGCACGAATTTGTTGCGCCGCTCAATGTAACAATGGCGGAAAGGACCCTGGAGAGAGCTCCCCGCGAGGAGCTAGCGAAAGCGTTTCGACGGTTGGCGATCGCGATCGCCCCACGGGTCAACCGCGAAACTATAAAGCGGCGAAGCCCGGAAGCTCGCCTTGCGGGTCGTCTTTTCGATTTTGAAGATATAATAAAGCGGTATCTGGGGAACGATGCCGAGTCGTTTTACGAAGACGTCAAAGGATCTTGGCGATGGAATTCCCGCTATTGGGAACAAGTCGCGTTGTTCAATTTGTCGCGTTACCGCGCCACGTCTGACCCCTTATTTCTAGACCAAGCAATACAGCACTCTCGGCATGCGGTGGCGGTGGAAAAACATGCTTTCACATTAACCACTTTAGCCAGAATGCTCATGGCGCAGATGCACGACGCACGCTATTCGAAGGACGATGCGTTTCGGGAAGCCTTCGACTTGCTACAAGAAGCAATCTCTCAAGAGAAACGTCGCGGAAGAGCGTCCGTTCATGCCTATGTCAATTTGTTCCGAGGGACTACAGAATACATAGAGCTCGGCGGAGAGATTGGAGACGATCAGTATCAAGATTTGATTTCTAGAATTAAAGACTCGAAGGAGTATTTTCCTCGAGATCGTGAGCTCAGAGATATAAGAAAGCAGCTAGAAGCCGCGATCTGATCAGGTAGGCGTCCGTGATTCTGCTTTCCCTTTGAAGCTTTCCCGATTAACCAAATTTGTGCTCAGGCCCCCACCATCTTCCGCAAAGCCTCCTCGAACACCGCCGCCGGCTGCCCGCCCGAGATCAGCCATTTCCCCTCCACCACCACGGCGGGCACCGCGCTGATGCCACGCGATCGCCACAGCGCCTCCGCTTCCCGCACTTCGGCGGCATAGAGATCGTCGGCCAGAACCTCGACGGCCTTGTCCCGGTCCAGCCCGGCCGCCGCCGCCGCATCGGCCAACACCGCCGCATCCGGCAACGCGCGCCCCTCGGTGAAGTGCGTCCTGAACAGCGCCTCCTTCAGCGCTCGTTGCTCGCCCGCTCCCACCGTCCCCGCCCAGTGCAGCAGCCGGTGGGCGTCGAAGGTGTTCCAGATGCGGCTGTCTGGCCCCATCCGCATCTCGAACCCGTCCCAGGCCTCGGCCGCCCGTTCGGTGATCATGGCCCGGTTGGCGGCCGACTGTTCGGGGGTCGATCCGTATTTGCGGGCGATGTGCTCGGTGACGTTCTCGCCCTCGGCCACCATGTCGGGGCTCAGCTCGAACGGCTGGAAATGGATGTCCGCCTCGATCCCCTCGGCCTTCAGGGTCTCAAGCGCCGCCTCCAGCCCGCCCAGCCCCACCACGCACCAGGGGCAGACGACGTCCGAGACGAAATCGATATGCAGGGTCTTTGTCATGGGGTGCAGATGGGTATTCCTCCCACATTGGGCGAGGGGCACGACGGTGTCCGCTTCCGCTTCACCAGTTGTCCGCGCTCGCGCCGATTTCCCCTGCCCTTTCAACGCCGCCTGAGAAAACCACCCCCTCGAACGCGCCCGCCTATCCCCGCGTGCGATCCTGCCGCCCGCATTTTCACATCGGGAGGCACGCCGTGGCCTGGTCGGACGACGAAGACGATTTCAACCCGCCGCCCTATGACCCCTTCGGTCTGCTGCCACAGGACGGAGAGGGGGCGGAGGGCGCGCCCGCGCCCCGCAGCGGCCATCGCTTCGTTTCCGACACCCACTGGCGGGCCGCGCGCGACGCCTATCTGGACGGCGAAAGCGCCGCCTCGATCTCGGCGCGGTTCGGCATGGCGGAACGCACGATCCGGGCGCGCGCGCAAGAACAGGGCTGGCGGCGCGCCGATCAGGTCGAGGTCATTGGCCCGCGCGTCGAATATGCGGTCGAGGACGGCCGCGACGCCCTGATCGACGACACCCTGGACGAGGTTCCACTGGACGTCCTCGTCGACCGTGCCCTGCTGTGCGTGCGGCGCGCCATCGCCGCCGACCGGGCCGTCGAGGCGGGGCGCTGGATCCGGACCCACCGCCTTCTGTCCGAAATGGCCGAGGCCCAGCGCCGGGCCGAGTCCGCTGCGCAGGTGGCCGCTGCCGAGGCGGCCCGCGCCGTCGAACCCGAACGCTTCACCTCCGTCTGGGCCGCCAAGGACGCCGAGCGACGCATCCTGAAACAGCGCGAGGCCGACGCCTATGTCGCCTCCAGCGTCGTGCTCAACGAAGCTCTCTCCGCCCGCCTCGGTCCCCCTGATCTGCACGGTCTGCACGGTGCCGACGAAATTTTTTCCGGCGATCCCTGACCCGCCCCTTCCCCTGAACAGGCGGGCCGACAGACTGGCGCTGAGGGGGCGGCGCGACTAGAGACAGGCGATGCGCCTCGCCTTCATGGGTACCCCCGACTTCGCCGTTCCGTCCCTGGCCGAGCTGATCGCCTCGGGCCACGACATCGTCGCCGTCTACTCGCAGCCGCCGAAGCCGCGCGGCCGGGGCCAGAAGCTGACGCCGTCGCCGGTCCATGCCTTCGCCGAGACCATGGGCCTACCGGTCTTCACCCCCGCCAGCATGAAGGCCGCCGATGCCATCGACACCTTCCAGAGCCTGGACCTCGATGCCGCCTGCGTCGTCGCCTATGGCCAGATCCTGAAGGCCGAGGTGCTGTCGGCCCCCCGGCTGGGCTGTTTCAACCTGCACGGCTCGCTGCTGCCGCGCTGGCGGGGGGCCGCTCCGATCCAGCGGGCCATCATGGCCGGGGACCGCCAGACGGGCGTCCAGATCATGCGCATGTCCGAAGGGCTGGACGAGGGGGCCATCCTGCTGTCCGAGGTCCTGCCCATCGCCCCCGACGACACCGCCGCGACCCTGTCCGAGCGCATGGCCACCACCGGCGCGACCCTGTGGACCCGGGCGCTGGCCGCCATCGAACGCGGCGGCGTGACCGAGACCGAGCAGGTCGGCGAGGTCACCTATGCGAAGAAGATCACGCCCGCCGAGGCCCGCATCGACTGGACCCGCCCCGCCGCCGAGCTGGACTGGCACATCCGGGGCCTGTCCCCCTTCCCCGGCGCCTGGTTCGAGGCCCCGGGACCGGACGGCCCGGTCCGCATCAAGGCCCTGATGTCCAGGCCCAGCCTGAAGGGCCGTGGCGCGCCGGGAGAGGTTCTCGACGACGACCTCCTGATCGGCACGGGCGACGGAGCCGTCCGCCTGCTCCGCGTCCAGCGCGAGGGCAAGGCGGCGCAAGGCCCGGGCGACTTCCTGCGCGGGTTCCCCCTGCCCGTCGGGACCGTGCTCGGCTGATGCCCCGCTACCGGCTGACGCTGGAGTACGATGGCGGCCCCTATGCGGGCTTCCAGGCGCAAGGAACGCTGCCGACGGTCCAGGGGGTGGTCGAGGCGGCCGTGACCGCCTTCTGTGGCCAGACCGTCCGCATCGCCGCCGCCGGCCGCACCGACGCGGGCGTCCACGCCACCGGCCAGGTCGCCCACGTCGATCTCGAGAAGGCCTGGCCCGCCTCCACCGTCATGAACGCCCTGAACGCCCACATGGTGAAGGAGGGCGTCGCCGTGCTGGCCTGCCAGGCCGTGCCCGACGACTGGCACGCCCGCTTCTCGGCCACCGGGCGGCGCTATCTCTATCGCATTCTGAACCGCCCCGGTCGCCCGGCGCTGGAGCGCGGCAAGGTCTGGCACGTCCGTCGCCCGCTGGACGTCGCCGCCATGCAGGCCGGGGCCGACCACCTGATCGGCCATCATGACTTCACCACCTTCCGCGACCTGGCCTGCCAGTCGAAGTCGCCGGAAAAGACCCTGGACGTCGCCCGCGTCACGGCCGTCGGCGAGGAGGTACATCTGGTGTTCGAGGCCCGCTCCTTCCTGCACCGCCAGGTCCGCTCCATGACCGGCACCCTGGTCGAGGTGGGCCTGGGCCGCTGGTCGCCCGATAAGGTCAGGACCGCGCTCGAAGCTCGCGACCGCACCGCCTGCGGCCCCGTCTCGCCCTCGGACGGCCTCTACCTGACCGGTGTCGCCTACGACCCAGAGACCTGAGCGGCCTTGGCCCGCTGGCGCCAGGCATGCAGCAGCGGCTCGGTATAGCCGTTCGGCTGCGTTAGCCCCTCGAACACCAGCGCCCGCGCGGCCTGGAACGCCATCGACCCCGCCGGATCGTCCGCCATCGGACGATACTGCGGATCGCCCGCGTTCTGGGCGTCCACCTTCCTCGCCATCCGCAGGAAGGCTGCGTCCACCTGCTCCGCCGTGCACACCCCGTGCAGGAGCCAGTTGGCGATGTGCTGTGAGCTAATCCGCAGCGTCGCCCGGTCTTCCATCAGCCCCACGTCGTGGATGTCCGGGACCTTGGAGCACCCCACCCCCTGGTCGATCCAGCGCACGACATAGCCCAGGATGCCCTGGGCGTTGTTGTCCAACTCGTCGGCCACCTCCTGCTCCGACCAGTTGACGCCGTGAGCCAGCGGCGGCGTCAGCAGGTCTGCCAGCCCGGGTGTCGGCCGCTGTGCCACGTCCTTCTGGACTACGAAGACATCGACGGCGTGATAATGGAGGGCATGCAGGGTCGCGGCCGTGGGACTGGGCGTCCAGGCCGTGTTCGCCCCCGTCCTGGGGTGGCCGATCTTCTGCTCCAGCATGTCGGCCATCCGGTCCGGCGCGGCCCACATCCCCTTGCCGATCTGGGCCCGTCCCGACAGGCCGCACGCCAGTCCGATCGCGACGTTCCTCGCCTCATACGCCGCGATCCATGTCGAGGCCTTGATGTCGGCTTTGCGCACCATCGGCCCGGCCTGCATGGCGGTGTGGATCTCGTCGCCGGTGCGGTCCAGGAAGCCGGTATTGATGAAAACGATCCGGTCCTTCACCGCGTGGATACAGGCGGCCAGGTTGGCGGAGGTCCGCCGCTCCTCGTCCATCACCCCGACCTTGATCGTGTGCCGCGCCACGCCCAGCAGGTCCTCGACCGCGTCGAACAGGGCGTTGGTGAAGGCCGCCTCGTCCGGCCCGTGCATCTTGGGCTTGACGATATAGACCGACCCGGCCGCCGAGTTGGTGAAGCCACCCAGCCCTTTGAGGTCGTACATCGCGACCAGCGACGTCACGATGGCGTCCAGAATCCCCTCCGGCGCCTCCGATCCGTCCGTCAGGACGATCGCTGGATTGGTCATCAGGTGGCCGACGTTCCGTACAAAGAGCAAAGACCGTCCCTTCAGCCTTACCGCACCGCCGCCCGGTGCCGTGAACACCCGGTCCGGCTCCAGCCGCCGCTCCAGCGTCTTGCCGCTCTTCTGAAAGCTCGCGGACAGGTCGCCCTTCATCAGCCCCAGCCAGTTGCGATAGGCGGCGACCTTGTCCTCGGCGTCCACCGCCGCGACCGAATCCTCCAGATCGCAGATGGTCGACAGCGCGCTTTCCAGCACGACGTCCGACAAACCGGAGGCGTCCGCTCCTCCGATCGCGCTCCCACCGTCGATGACCAGTTCGATGTGCAGACCGTTGTTGGCCAGCAGCACCGAAGACGGCGCGCCCGGCTCTCCGCGATAGCCGACGAACTGCGTGGGGTCCTTCAGCGCGGGCGTCAGGGCACCATCGACCACCGACCAACCGGCCACGTTCGCATGGGTCCCTTCGACCAGCGGCACGGCCTCGTCCAGGAACGCCTTGGCCCGCGCCACGACCCGCTGCCCCCGCGCGGTGTCATAGGGTCCACCCGGCGGCAGGTCGCCGAGCGCGTCGGTGCCGTAGAGGGCGTCATACAGGCTGCCCCAGCGCGCGTTGGCCGCGTTCAGCAGGAACCGCGCGTTCAGGATCGGCACCACCAGCTGCGGCCCGGCCAGGGTCGCCAGCTCGGGGTCCACGTTCCGGGTCGCGATCTGGAAGGGTGCCGGCGCATCGACCAGATAGCCGATCTCGCGCAGGAACCTTTCGGTCGCCACCGGATCGTGCGGCTGACCCTTGCGCCCGACATGCCAGGCATCGATCCGGGTCTGCAATTCGTCCCGCCGCGCCAGCAGTTTGCGGTTCTCCGGTGCGAACCGCGCGAACACCTCGGCCACCCCCGCCCAGAAGCCTTCGGCTCCGATGCCAAGCCCGGGCAGAACCTCGTCTTCCAGAAAGGCCGACAGCTGGCGGTCGACCGACAGGCCGGCGCGGTCGTGATGGGTCATGTGGTCTCTCCAGCGCGAGCCGCCCCGTTTCGCGAGGGGAGGAGGCGGCTCGTAACAATGCGTGATCGCACTAGAGCGGGGCGGATGCCGCCCTGCAAGCCCGCCCGGAAATGACACCGGTGACAAGCCCGTGGTGGCGCGCCTAGTCTGGCGAAAAATAAAGAGGACGCGCCATGGACGCCAGACTTCTGATCGACCGCCGGGGCCTGATCGCTTCCGGTCTGGCCCTGCCCTTCCTGAGTGTCCCCGCCCGGGCTCAGGGCGCTCATCCCGTCGTCGCCACGTCCAGTGGCCCGGTCCGAGGTCAGACCGACGCCGGGGTCCATGTGTTCAAGGGCCTCCGTTACGGGGCCGACACAGCCCCGCGCCGCTTTCAGCCGCCCGTGCGTCCCACCCCCTGGACGACGCCGGTCGACGCCTTCGCCTACGGCCCCGCCAGCCCCCAGGGCGGCACCGAGCCGAACACGTCCGAGGATTGCCTGTTCCTGAACGTCTGGTCGCCGGGCCTGGACGCCGGGCGCCGCCCGGTCATGGTCTATATCCATGGCGGCGCCTATTCGAGCGGATCGGGATCGAGCCCGCTGTACGACGGCACACGGCTGGCGCGGCGGAACGACGTGGTCGTCGTCACGCTCAACCATCGTCTCGGCCCGCTGGGCTATGCCTATCTGGCCCGGATCGCGGGCGCGCCCTTCCTGGACAGCGGCAATGCGGGACAGCTGGACCTGATCCTGGCCCTGCAATGGGTGCGCGACAACATCGCGGCCTTCGGCGGCGATCCCGGCCGCGTCATGGTCTTTGGCCAGTCCGGCGGCGGGGCCAAGATCGCGACGATGATGGCCACACCGGCGGCGGAGGGCCTGTTCCACCGCGCCGCGACCATGAGCGGCCAGCAGGTCACCGCCTCCGGCCCCTGGAACGCCACGCGGCGTGCGGAGGTCTTCCTCGACGCCCTGGGCCTGTCCAGGGATCGCGCGGCCGAGGCCGCCTCACGGCCGGTCGCCGACATCCTGAAGGCCGCCGAGGAAACCGACCCCGTGCTGGGCTTCGGCGGCCTGTATTTCGGCCCGGTGCTGGATGACCGCAGCCTACCCCGCCACCCCTTCTATCCCGACGCCCCGGCCCAGTCGGCCCACATCCCGATGATCATCGGCAATACCCACGACGAGACCAGGGCCTTCTTGGGCGGCGATCCAGCGAACTTCAGCCTGACCTGGGACGACCTGGCCCGAAAGATGACCAACCGCGAATTCCGCATCGACGTCGCCCCCGAACCGGTGATCGCCGCCTATCGCCGGATGTATCCGGATTACAGCCCGTCCGACGTCTTCTTCGCCGCCACCACGGCCGCGCGGTCCTGGCGCGGTGCGATCATAGAGGCGGAGGCCCGCGCGGCGTCCGGCTCGCCCGCCTTCGTCTATCAGCTGGACTGGACATCGCCCATCGACGGGGGCCGTCGCGGGGCCATGCACACCGACGACATTCCCCTGGCGCTGGATAACGTCATGGCGGCCGGCAGCCGGGCGCAGGGCCCGCAGGCGCAGGGCATGGCCGACCGTCTGTCGCGCGCCTTCGTCGCCCTGGCCCGCGATGGCGATCCCAACCACCCCGGCCTGCCGACCTGGGTTCCTTATGACCTGACCCGTCGCCAGACGATGATCATGGACGAACCGGCGCGGATGGAGGACGATCCGCGCGGGGGCGAACGCCGCCTGTTCGCCGCCATTCCCTATATCCAGCCCGGAACCTGATGCCCCGAAAGCCGTCGAAGCCCGCCGAGCCCCCCCGGTGATCAGGTCCGGGCCGCGGCTGTTCCGGCTTCATGGCCACCTGCTGATCGGGCTGGCCCTGGCGATCGTGGTCACCCTGGCGTCCCCGTCCGAGTGGCGCTGGACGGTGCGTCTGGCCAGCGGCTGGGACGCGGGCGTGGCCCTGTTCCTGATGCTGACCTTCATCAAGATGGCGCGCGCCCGATCGGTCGATGCGATCCGCCGGCGCGCCGCCGACCTGGACGAAGGCGGCACCGGCGTCCTGCCGCTCAGCCTGCTGGCGGCCATGGCCAGCGTCGTCATCGTGGTGTCAGAGGCCGCCTCGGCCAGTGGCGAGAACCCGGCCAGCGCCGCCGCCCTGATCCTGGGCACCGAGGCCCTGTCATGGCTGTTCGTCCACGTCATCTTCGGCCTGCACTACGCCCACCGCTTCTATGCGCCGGACGAAGCGAACGGGGACACGGGCGGCCTGATCTTTCCGGGTACGGACGAGCCCGACTACTGGGACTTCCTGCATTTCGCACTGATCATCGGCGTCGCCAGCCAGACGGCCGACATCCAGATCTCCGAACAGCGCATCCGCCGCCTGTCCACGGTCCACAGCGTGACGGCCTTCGTGTTCAATACTGTCTTGGTGGCCCTGGCGGTCAATCTGGCGGTCAACCTCATCTAGGCCAGCCTTGACTTTGCCGTAACAACGGCCCATCTGCCACCTCGTCGCACTCTAGCGACCCCCGGTGCGCTCCAGCGCGTGTGGGTCTTCCTCCCAAGCGAAGACCTGACTGTAGCAGCGGCCGGCCCTCAAGATTCATTCGCTGCCCGGACACGCGGGGCGGCGCCCGATCAAGCCCGCGACCGCCACCCTGGTGATCCGTCGGGATTGGCGGCGCGCGGTCCTTTGGCGTCAATGCCCGGCCGATGCGCGTCGCCGCACGCGAAAGAACATCTACCTTGACCACCACCTTCGAATCCTTCGGCCTGAACAAGGCCCTTCTCCAGGCCCTCACCACCGAGGGCTACACCATCCCCACCCCGATCCAGGCCCAGGCCATTCCGTCGGTCATGACCGGCAAGGACCTGCTGGGCATCGCCCAGACCGGCACCGGCAAGACGGCTGCGTTCGCCCTGCCGATCCTGCATCGCCTGGCCGAGAACCGCACCGTCGCCCTGCCGCGCACCACGCGCTGCCTGGTCCTGTCGCCGACCCGCGAACTGGCCACCCAGATCGCCGACAGCTTCAAGGCCTACGGCCGACACCTTGGCTTCAAGGTCGCGGTCGTCTTCGGCGGCGTGAAATACGGCCCGCAGGAGCGCGCGCTGCAGGGCGGTCTCGACGTCCTGGTCGCCACCCCCGGCCGTCTGCTGGACCACATGCAGCAGAAGACGCTGGACCTGTCGTCGACCGAAATCTTCGTCCTGGACGAGGCCGACCAGATGCTGGACCTCGGCTTCGTCAAGCCGATCCGCCAGATCGTCAGCCGCATCCCGGCCAAGCGCCAGAACCTGTTCTTCTCCGCCACCATGCCGACCGAGATCGGCAAGCTGGCCGGCGAGCTTCTGAAGGAGCCCGTCAAGGTCCAGGTCACCCCGCAGTCGACCACGGTCGAGCGCATCAATCAGTCGGTGATACACATCGAACAGGGCCGAAAGCGCGCCCTGCTGACCGAGATGTTCGCCGATCCGAACTACACCCGCTGCCTGGTCTTCACCAAGACCAAGCACGGCGCTGACAAGGTCGCGGCCTATCTGGAGGCCGGCGGCGTCCAGGCCGGCGCCATCCACGGCAACAAGTCCCAGCCCCAGCGTGAGCGCACCCTCGCCGCCTTCAAGGCCGGCAAGCTGCGCGTCCTGGTCGCCACCGACATCGCCGCGCGCGGCATCGACGTGGACGGTGTCTCGCACGTCGTGAACTTCGAACTGCCCTTCGTACCGGAAGCCTATGTCCACCGCATCGGCCGCACCGCCCGCGCGGGCAAGGACGGCTCGGCCGTCAGCTTCGTCGCCGGCGACGAGATGAAGCTGCTGCGCGACATCGAAAAGGTCACGCGCCAGAAGATCCCGGCGTCCGACCGTCGCAACGACAAGTCGCTGGGTCTGCTGGATCAGTCGATCATGGCCTCGGGCGTCGGCTCCAAGGCCTCCATGCCCGACGACGGTCGCGGCGATCGCCAGCAACAGCGCGGCCCGCGCAATCCGCGCCGCGATGGTGTGAAGAAAGAGCATGGCGGCCAGCCGCACCGCGTACGCGGCAAGGGCGGTCCGCGTGGCGGGCAGGGCGGCGGACAGGGCGGAGACAACCGGGGCCACAACGGCGACCGCTCGATCTCCAACGTCGTGCCGTTCGATCCCCTGGCGGCCGATCGCGCCCGCTCGGCCTCGGCTGCCAACCGCCCCCAATCGGATACGACCAAGCCCGAAGGTGAGATCCGCCGTCGCCCGCGCGGCCGTCGCCCCTCCAACGGCGGCAAGGGCTATGCCGCCAAGGGGTGATCGCCCTTCACGACCGAGATGAGAACGGCGGGCCCCGCGAGGGACCCGCCGTTTTTCTTTGCCCCGGCGGACGGGATCAGAACGCCCAGCGCACCCCGACCGAGGCCCCCAGGCCTTCGCCGTCGGCCCGGCCGCGCAGCTGGCTGGTCGTGGCGGCGGGCGTCCCGGCGTAGAAGGTCCGGTCGCTGGAGATCGTGGTGTCGTCCAGCGCGATGTAGGTCAGGGCCGTGTCGACCGTGATCGCGTCGGTCGCCTTGATCGACACTCCGCCCGAATACAGGAAGCGGTCGCCGTCCGGGATGCGCGCGGTTCGCTCGCCGTCCTGCGTCGGCGTCGGGTCGTAGGCGATCCCGCCCCGGAAGGTCACGCGGTCGTTGGCGACATAGTCGAAGCCTACCGAGCCGCCCGTGGTGTCCTCATAGTCCTGCACGATCGTGTCGCCGCCCGTCGCATACTGCACGCGGATGGCGTCGAACTTGGACCAGCCGACGCGGTTGACCTGTGCGTTCAGGGTCAGTCGGTCGGTGACGGCATAGCGGATCGAGGCGGAGGCGAACCACGGCGTGGTGAAGGTCGCCGTGCCGTCGGTCGCGACATTGCCCGCCGCGATCGGTCCCAGCAGACCCGAGATGTTCACGTCGCCGTCCAGCTCGTGCTCGATCTCGGAACGGTAGCTGAGGCCGAAATCCCACCGGCCCTTGTGCACCTGGGCCCCGACGTTCCAGCCATAATCGACGCCGTCGCCCTGCAGCGTCGAGCGGCCGTCCGGCAGAAGGGGCGACAGGTTGGGCAGGCTCGAGCCGAGGAACGCCTCGACATACTGGATGTCCAGCCCGGCCCCGACGTCCAGCCAGTCGTTGACCTGATAGGCGGCCGTCAGCCCGACGTTGGCCGAGCGCAGTTCCGACGTCAGGGCGTCATAGCGGGTGAAGGCACCCGGCTCGTACTTGGTCGTGAAGTTGTAGGGCGCGGCGACGCTGACCCCGACCGCGAACCGGACGCCGATGGGCATGGCGAAGGCGAAGTTGGGCACCAGCCCGCTCTCGATCGCGTCGCCCTCGTGGCTGACGCCCAGCGGTCCCGTGACCGGCACGGTGACGCCACCCGGATAGGTCAGGGTCGAACCCGCGTTGTCGACGCCGGAATCCAGCAACAGGCCGTGCAGCCCGACATAGAGCTCGCGTCCACTGCGCGCGATCGAGGCCGGATTCCACCACAGGGACGAAACACCGGTGTCGGCCGTCTCGGCCGAATAGGCGCGGCCCGCGCCGCGCGCCGACTGTTCCTTCAAATAGAAGGTCTCGGCCAGGGACGGCGTGGCCACCGCCGTCAGGGCGGCGATGCAGACGGTGAGGCGAACAGCGCCCGCCGGGGTCGTGGAAATGGGCATGGAGCATCCTTTCGGGCGCTCCCGGTTCTGCGGAGCGTCGCTGGCGTTCGGGGAAGGGAGGGCAGGGAGGCCCTGGTCATCCCTGAGTGCGCGACGCGGTGGATTGTTGCAATGTAACCGGTCTCAATGTTTCAAATATGTGATCCGTCGCCCATTGTTCGTTGAACCGTGCATTAAAATGGCGTCAAGGGGCGATCTTGACCGTAGTCACGCCATCCTGCGCCAGCCGCTCGGCCAGCGCGTCGATCGCCGCATCCACACTTGCGGCGTCTCTGCCGCGCACGACCAGATTGGTCCCGAGCTCGCCGTCCGACCCCGCTCCGAACGGATAGCTGCCGAAGGACAGGTCGCGGCTGGCCTTCGCCGCCTCGGCCAGGGGCGCGGCGATCGCCCCCTCGCCGACACCCGTCACCCTCAGGGTCCGGGCGTGGACCACCGCCCCGGTGCGCAGGCGCGGGGCCACGTCCTCCAGCATGGCCGTCATGATCTTCGGCACGCCCGCCATGACGAAGACATTGCCGATCTGGAAGCCCGGCGCATCGGTCACGGGGTTGACGATCAGGACCCCGCCGTCCGGAATCCGCGCCATCCGGCGCCGCGCTTCATTCAGGTCGTCGCCATAGCGCCGCTCGAGGATCGCCAGGGCGTCGGCCCGTTCGGAGATGCCGACCCCGAACGCCTCGGCCACGCAGTCCGCCGTGATGTCGTCGTGCGTCGGCCCGATCCCGCCGGTGGAGAAGACATAGTCGTGGCCGGCCCTCAGCGCGTTGAGGGCCTCGACGATCTGGCCCGGCCGATCACCCACCGTCCGCGCCTCCATCAGATCGATGCCCAGGGCCCCCAAGAACCGCGCGATGGTGTTCAGATTGGTGTCCGCCGTCCGCCCGGACAGGATTTCATCGCCGATGATCAGGACGGCGGCGGTCGGGGATGTGGTTTCCATGCGGAACACCTAGGCCGGCTTGCCGGTCCCGCAAGCCGCCCTTGCGACGCACGGCCCTAAAACGGCTTGAGATTCCGTGTTAGGCTCGCCATCTGAGCCCCGAAACGCTGATCCCAGCGTGCCCGAGACCCACCGATGTACGAAACGCCCGAGCTGGAAACCGACACCCTGGTCCGCACCAGCGCCATCCGCCTGTATGAGCCTGACGATTTCGAGGGCATGCGGATCGCCGGGCGTCTGGTGGCCGACGCGCTGGACATGATCACCCCCTATGTGGTGCCCGGCGTCACGACGCAGGAGATCGACGACCGCATCCGCCAGTACACCCTGGACCGCGGCGGCCTGCCCGCCTGCCTGGGCTACAAGGGCTATATGAAGACCGTCTGCACCTCGATCAATCATGTGGTGTGCCACGGGATTCCCGGCGACCGGGTGCTGAAGGACGGCGACATCGTCAACATCGACCACACCGTCATCGTCGACGGCTGGCACGGCGATTCCAGCCGCATGTACGCCGTCGGCAACATCAACGCCCGCAGCCAGAAGCTGATCGACGTCACCTATGAATCTCTTGCGCTGGGCCTCGAGCAGGTGAAGCCCGGCAACACCTTCGGCGACATCGGCTTCGTCATCCAGCGCCACGTCGAGGCCAACCGCATGTCGGTGGTTCGCGACTTCTGCGGCCACGGCATCGGCCGCCTGTTCCACGACAGCCCCAACGTCCTGCACTATGGCCGAAAGGGCGAGGGCGCGGTGCTGAAGCCCGGCATGTTCTTCACGGTCGAGCCGATGGTGAACCTGGGCAAGCCGCACGTGAAGGTCCTCTCCGACGGCTGGACCGCCGTCACCCGCGACAAGTCCCTGTCTGCCCAGTGCGAGCACACGGTCGGCGTGACCGAGGACGGCGTCGAAATCTTCACCACCAGCGCGATGGGCTTGTTCAACCCCTCGGCCGCTGTCTGATGCGCGCTGTGCTGGGTGCCATGGCCGTCATGGCCTTGGCACTGCCCGCGACCGCCCAGACGGTGTCGGTGTCCGGCCTCTCGGGCACGCCCGTGACCCTGACCGCCGCCGATATCGCCGCGTTCCCGCGCCAGACGGTGTCATTGACGATCCACGGCGAAACCCATGCCTTTTCGGGTCCCCTTCTCGCCACCGTGCTGGAACGGGTCGATGCGCCGCTGGGCGAGCGCCTGCGCGGCCCGGCGCTTCTGGACTACGTCACCGTCCGGGCCGCCGACGGCTATGGCGTCGTTCTGTCTCTGGCCGAGGTCGATACCGCGATCAGCCCGACCGCCGTCCTGCTGGCGGATAAGGTCGACGGCGCCCCGATCGGCGCTGAAGACGGCCCCTTCCGCCTGGTGGTCGAGGGTGACGCCCGCCCCGCCCGGTCGGCCCGGCAGGTCACGACGATCGCGGTGTACACCGCCGACTAGTTTTTCCGCTCATCCCGGCGACCCGAAGGGCGGCGCGAAGCAGTCAAAGCCGGGATCCAGTTCTTTCGTTGGTTGCAATGCTTGAACTCGTGGGCCGAAAGAATACCGTCTGGCTCAGGACTGGACCCCGACTTCCGTCGGGATGAGCGGGAGTTTGGGGTGAGCGAGCAAGACCAGTCCTAGGCCCCCAAGCCCCTGCCCCACCACGCCGGCCACCGCGAACGCCTGCGCCACCGCGCGCGCACCGCCGGCCTGACGCACCTGCCCGACTACGAGCTGCTGGAGCTGTTCCTGTTCCGCAGCCAGCCCCAGGGCGACGTCAAACCCATCGCCAAGGCGTTGCTCGGCCGTTTCGGCTCCCTCGCCGCCGTGCTCGCCGCCAGCGTCGAGGACCTGATGACCGTCCGCACCGAGGACACCAGGGGCCGCACCAAGTCCGTCGGCATGGAAACCGCACTCGACCTCGCGGCCCTGCACGAAGTCGCCCAGCGCGTGGCCAAGGAACCGGCCGTCAAACGCCCCGTCATCTCCTCGTGGACGGCGCTTCTCGCCTATGTCCGCCTGGCCCTCCAGCACGAACCGCGCGAACAGTTCCGGGTGCTGTACCTCGACAAGAAGAACCAGCTGATCCTGGACGAAATCCAGAACCGCGGCACCGTCGATCACGCCCCCGTCTATCCGCGCGAGGTCGTTCGACGGGGTCTGGAGGTCAGCGCCGCCGCCATGATCCTGGTCCACAACCACCCTTCCGGTGACCCGACCCCCAGCCGCGCCGACATCGACATGACCAAACAGATCGTCCAGGCGGCCAGAGCCCTGGGGGTCGAGGTCCACGACCACCTGATCGTCGGCCGCGAGGGCGTGACCAGCTTCAAGCAACTGGGCCTGATGTGACAGGCTCTGTCCTGGTAACCGACCGGCTGATCCTGACGCCGGTCGCCCTGTCCGACTTCGACGACCTCTGCGCCCTGTGGCGCGACGAGGCCTTCACACGCGAGATCACCGGCCGGTCGTTGTCGGAGGAGGAGGTCTGGTTCCGCCTTCTGCGTGATCTCGGCCATTGGTCGGCCCTGAATCGCGGCAACTGGACCATGCGGCTGAAAGCGGGCGGGGCCTATGTCGGCTCCGTCGGCGTTCTGGACTACCGCCGCGACGTCGTCCCGCCGATGGACGCGCCCGAACTCGGCTGGGGCATCGGCGGCGCCTTCCAGGGTCAGGGTCTGGCCCGCGAGGGGGTGGATGCCGCCCTGTCCTGGGTCGACACCGTTCTGCAGGCGTCGCGCACCGTCTGCATGATCGGTCCCGGCAACCTGGCCTCGATCCGTCTGGCGGGCCGCGTCGGCTATGTCACTTACGCCGAGGGCACCTACCACGCCGAACCGACGCTTCTGATGGAGCGGATGAAGCCCTGAGGGTCGTGACCATGCCGATCTGACCGAGCGTCTGGATGGTAGAAAGAGGTTCATCACGGAGAGAACGGAGGAAGGCACGGAGAGCACGGCGGAACCGAGCAGCTGTCACACGACCGCCGCCCCCCAACGCCGCGCCGCGTAAGGCGGCTTCGCCGCAATCCATCCCGGAGGCGTCCCCCGACCGCAGCCGCACACGCGGTCCCGTCGTGTCCTTCGTGTCTTCGCTTCCGTTGTGCTCGCTGTGAAGAAACCCTTCCTTCCTGTCCGCCACGCCCGCCCGTTCACAGCGGAAGAGCGATGGAGCGCGTCTGACACCAGCCTCTCCGTAGCTTGCCATTAACCCTTACGCTTCATTCTGCCTGCCGAACTCCCGGAGCCGTTCGCCCTCCATGCCCATGTCCGTCGACACCCTGCATGCCTATCTGATCCAGGCCTTTCCCGACGCCGAGATCGCGATCGACGATCTGGCGGGCGACGGAGATCACTATCGCGCACGGATCGTCTCGGCCGCCTTCGCCGGCGTGCCACGCGTCAAACAACACCAGCTCGTTTACGCTGCCCTGAAGGGCCACATGGGCGGTGCCTTGCACGCCCTGGCGCTCGAAACCTCCGCCCCGCCGACCACAGGCTGATCCCATGCGCTATCGCCCGTTCGGCGCGTCCGGCGCCGCCATCTCGACCCTGACGCTCAGCCTGGGCCTCGACAGCCTGTCGCGCGGCCAGGGCGCGGCCAGCGATCTGATCTATTCCGCCCTCGAAGCCGGCATCAACGCCTACCGTCTGGAGACCGCCGATCCGGTGCTGGCCGAGGTCGTGGGCCAGGCCCTGGCCAATGTGGATCGCAAGCTGCTGAACGTCAGTCTGGAACTGGGGGCCGGCGACGGTCGTCGCGGTTCGGCCCGGGACTTCTCCGCCGAAGGGATGACCGGTGCCATAGATCGCGCCCTGCACGTTTCCGGTCTGGGCTGGATCGACGTCGCCCTGCTCGAGGAGCCGGGCGAGGACGAACTGCCGCAATCCTCGCTGAGCGCGCTGAAGGCGCTCCGCGCCACGGGGCGGGTCCGTTATCTGGGCGTCAGCGGCGACGGCGACGTGATGGACGCCTATGTCTCCACCGGGGCCTTCGATGTGCTGGCCACGCCCTTTCACGTCAACGTCGACTGGAAGACCCGCTCGCGGATGCGGGCCGCCCGCGAACAGGACATGGCGATCCTGGCTTATGACTATTTCCCCGAAAGCCTGAACACCGAAAAGAAGGCGGTCTCGCTCAGCCAGCCAAAAAAGGGTTTGTTCGGCTTCGGCTCGGGCGGCCGACCCAAGGACGATCCCCTGGCGGGCGCGGGAACCTTCGCCTTCCTGCATCGCACGCCGAACTGGACGGCCGAGGCCATCTGCCTGGCCCACGCCATGACCGACCCGTCCGTCTCCAGCGTGCTGATCAAGGCGCACGACGCCGAACGGCTGAACTTCCTGGCCGATGTCCCCGAAAAGGACATGCCGCCCGGCCTGTCCGCCCAAATCGAGATGGCCAGGGTCGCGGCGTGATCCACAGCCTGATCGCGGTCAGGTGATGGCTCCGGCCCTTGACCACAGGGGTCGCCGACCCTAGCTGACGCCTGCAACGAAAGGCGTCCCTCCGTGTCCGACCAAGTTCTCGATACCGCGACCCCGGCCGATCCGATCCACGCCTTCATCGCCCAAACCGTGGCCGAACATCCCGTGGTGCTGTTCATGAAGGGCACGCCCGACAGCCCGCGCTGCGGCTTCTCGGCCCATGCGGTCCAGATCCTGGATCACATCGGCGCCTCCTTCGTCGGCGTTGATGTGCTGCAGGACGATGGCCTGCGCGACGGCATCAAGACCTTCACCGACTGGCCCACCATCCCCCAGCTGTATGTGAAGGGCGAGTTCGTCGGCGGCTCCGACATCGTCAAGGAAATGTTCCAGGCCGGGGAACTGACCGCCCTGATGGTCGAAAAGGGCGTGCCGCTCGGCGAGGCCTGAGCCTTGGCCCGGCCCGTCCTCGAGCCGCGCGTGGATCGCGAGGTCTTCGAACTTCCGCTCGACATCCGGCCCGAGCACATCGACGACAACGGCCACGTCAACAACGTCGTCTATGTCGGCTGGCTGCAGGACGCCGGCACGGCCCACTGGAACGCCCGCTTCGATGCGGAGACTCGGGCGAAATGGTCCTGGGTCGCCCTGAGGCACGAGATCGACTATCTGCGCGCCTTGCAGCCCGACGCGACCGCCACCGCCCGGACCTGGGTCGGCGACCCCCACGGTCCGCGCTTCGCCCGCTATGTCCGGATCGAGGACGGCGAGGGCCGCCTATGCGCGCAAGGGCTTTCGGAATGGTGCCTGGTCGAGGCGCGGACGATGCGACCGACCCGCATCCCGGCGACCATGCTGCCGACCTTCGAGCGCCGCTAGATCAGGTCGTCGGCGGCAGCTGATAAGGATTGTTGACCGACACCCGGGTGCCGGGGGCCAGACCCAGTTCCTCGAACGACCACTGCAACTCTACACCGTCGGCCAGCGGATGGTCGCAACGGTCTTCGTCGATGCGGCGAAGCGTGATCGTCGAGCCGTCCCGCATGCGGTCCACGACCGGCGTCAGATCATCCTTGTCGGTACAACCGTTGGAACTGACCCAGAAGACCGCCAGATCGTTGGTGATCGCCGCCGCATGGATCGGCTCAAGCTGACCGGGCATGGCCGCCGTCTGAACTGGCGCATCCTGTCGAAACATCGCGCAGCCGGACGTGGCCAGCACGAGCAGGGCGGCGGCAGCGAGAGATCGGAAGGGAGCCATGTCCCGGGTCCTGTTCAGCCAGTATGCCGCATCATCGCCCAATTCGGCCCCTTTCGCACCTGATTTTCTCCGACCGGGCGAGCGCCTCAGTCCGGCAGGTCCAGACGGTGCAGTTCGACCCCGATGGCGAAGACCGCGACGCCCGACCCGTTCGGCACGATCCGGATCTTGTTCACCGCATTGCCCATTTGCACCGCCGCCCAGGTCGCGCCCCCGTCCCGGCTCTCGAACCCGTTCGGCACGGCACCGATCCAGCCGTAGCGCTCGTTCACGAAGCCGACGCCGAACTCACGAACCGCCGCACTGTCGACCAGCGGCATCTCCGACCATGTCAGCCCCCCGTCCGTCGTCTTGGCGAACACCCGCTGGGTCACCGCCGGATCGGGATTGTAGCTCTGCACGGTGACATAGCCGGTCGTTTCGCTGGGGAAGCTCATCTTCCAGGTCAGCTCGAACGGCCGGGTCCCTTCATACACCCGCGACCAGTTGCGCCCCCCGTCGCCGGTGCGCAGGATCACCGCATGCGACTGTTCGACATTGGTGTCCGACGCCCCGCAGATGAAGCCGATCCGCTCATCGACGAAATGCACGTCCAGGATCATCGCCGTCAGCGCCGACAGGTCCTCAGAGGTCCAGGTCTCACCCCCATCGCGAGACGTCGCCAGCAGCGCCGGCCCACCGACCCGCCCGCCCGCCCGGATGGTCACCCTGTGATCCAGCACGCCGGCGTTGATGAAGGAGGCTTTGTGCACATCGATGGCGCAGATGCCGGTCACGGCCGGGCCGTGGATCGGCACCGGTTGCCACGACGCTCCGCCATCGCGGGTCCGGTACAGCGGCTGGGCATCCGTCACGCCGGGGAAATAGTCCGGCCCGATATTGCCCAGGAACCCCAGGTTCGCGTCCACGAAGCCCAGCGCCCGCACGAAGGTGCCGGGCCGGTCCAGGATCTGGGTCCAGGTCTGGCCGCCGTCGGTCGTCTTGAACAGCTTGCCCGCGCCATTGCCGTACCAGCCGGTCAGGGCGTCGACGAAGACCACGTCGTCCTGCTTGCCCCGGTACGGCTCGGTCGTCTGCTTGACCCAGGCAGTCTCGGCCGCCTGCGCCCAGCTCAGCCCCGGCAACGACCCCATGGCCACGCCTGCGGCCAGCACCTGTCTCCGATCCATGACACCCTCCCTGTCAGATGCGTATGGAAAGCGTGCTTTACGTCGCGGCGCAAGTCAAATCCACGGCCCCGGCTCTCGGCACGAAGGATCAGCGTGTGATGCGGCGGACGCATTCCCCATCGGTGTCCCGGCCAAGACTGGCCATCAGCCGGGGCCGATTCCGTTCCGAGGACGATGACATCAGCAGGTAGAGCGGCTGTCCGTTCAGCGTGATGCAGTGAAGCTCCTGCCGGAAACTTCCGTTGGAGTCCGCCGAGCCTGCGCCGCTGTCGCTTTGCACGATCCGCACAGCCGTGATCCGGTCGAACACGTTCAGCATCTCGGTACGAAGACCTTCCGGATCGCCTGCGGTGACAACGACCGTGCAGCTGCCGATCGCGTCTTCTCGCAGGGTGACGCGGTTGGTGACTGTGTACTGTCCCTGTATCCGGGGTCCCCGACGAATGGCGGCGGTCGTGAAGAAATCCGTCGCGGGTCGACCCGTCATGATGTGAGGAATGCATCCCTGACTCATGGCATAGCTCGCGCCACCGGTCGGTGAGAAGTGGATTCCAGGATTGGGCCGGGCGAAGGCGTAGGCATTGGTCTGGGCCTGTTCCGCTTGAACCAGCGCGGACGAGGCGGCATCCTGGGACACCATCCCCAAGAGGAAGAGTCCAAAGGCAGAAGACATCATCGGCTCGATCCTGTTCGCGATCGGAGCCTTGCACGAACGCTGAAAACGAAAAAGGCCCGGAGTGTCTCCGGGCCTTTCCGTTCACGATGTCGGCGGGCGATCAAAGATCGAACCGGAGGCCGAGCGTTAGCGCCGCCTCTTACGAGCTGTAATATTCCACGACCAGGTTCGGCTCCATCTTCACCGCGAACGGCACGTCGGCCAGTTCGGGGAAGCGGACGAAACGGACCGAGAAGCCGCGGTCGCCCAGTTCCAGATAGTCGGGGATGTCGCGCTCGCCGGACTGCTGGGCTTCGAGCACCAGCGCCATGTTGCGGGACTTTTCCTTGACCTCGACGACGTCGCCCGGCTTCAGCGTGTAGGAGGCGATGTTCACCTTCTTGCCGTTGACGGTCACGTGGCCGTGGTTGACGAACTGGCGCGCGGCCCAGGGGGTCGGCACGAACTTGGCGCGATAGACGGTGGCGTCCAGACGGGCTTCCAGCAGACCGATCAGGGTCTCCGACGTGTTGCCCTTCCGGCGGGCGGCCTCGTCATAGGTCTTGCGGAACTGCTTTTCCGTCAGGTTGGCGTAGTAGCCCTTGAGCTTCTGCTTGGCCTTCAGCTGCAGGCCGAAGTCGGAAACCTTGGACTTGCGGCGCTGGCCGTGCTGGCCGGGGCCGTAGGACCGCTTGTTCACCGGGCTCTTGGCGCGGCCCCACAGGTTTTCACCCATGGCACGGTCGATTTTATACTTGGCGCTGTGGCGCTTGGACATCTGGGTCTCTTCAAAATGATGCGGCCCGGCCCTTCCCCGAATGGAAGGGCGATCTCAACGGCGGTCCACGCATCGTCCGTAGTGCATTTCACGCGCACCGACCGGGGCCGGGCGCGGGAAAGCGGGCCTTATGACGGCCCGCCCCCCTCAGGTCAAGGCTGAGCGCCTCAGTTGGCCGGCGCGGCTTCCGGCACCCAGCGATAGGTGTCGCCGGTCTTCTCGATGCGGCCCACGCCCGGATAGGCGAAGTGGTAGCCGTAAAGACGCAGGCCCTCGGCGGCGGCGCGCTGGTCCAGCGCCACGCGGCTGGCAGTCGCAACGGGCGCGTCGTTGTCGAACTGGATCTGCCAGTCCGGCTTCTGAACCGAGATGATCGAGGAGTGCATCGCGTCGCCGATGTAGAGCAGCTTGTCGTTGCCCGAGGCGATCTCGAACGCCGAGTGGCCCGGCGTGTGGCCGGGAATGTCGATGGCCGTGATGCCCGGCGCCACTTCCTCGCCGAAACGGAACACCTGGACCTTGGGCAGGATGGCTTCAGAGACCGATTTCAGTTCCGGGTTGGCCTGCATGAAGTCCCACTCGTTGGACGACATGCGGATGACGGCGTTGGGGAACAGCAGCTTGCCGTCCGCCCCGACCAGGCCGCCGACGTGGTCGCCGTGGCTGTGCGAGATCAGGATTTCGGTGATGTCGGCCGGATCGACGCCTGCGGCCTTCAGACTGTCCTGCAGCTTTCCGCCCACGCCGCCCATGCCCGCGCCGACGCCGGTGTCGATCAGGACCAGACGCTCTCCCGTCCGAACCAGCAGCGGCTGCAGCGACAGACTAATGCTGTCGGTCGGTGCTCCGGCGGCACTCAGCTGGGCCGCGACCTCCTCGGGCGAGCGGCCCACTCCAAGAACCTTGTTGTCATTGGGAACGGTCAGAGTTCCGTCACGCAGGGAAATCGCCTCGATCGAGCCGACCTTGAAGCGCGCCACGTCGCCGTTGACGACGGGCGCGGCCGTCGCGACGACGGCCGGAGCCTTGGTGTCTTCGGACCTGGAACAGGCCCCGGCGGTCAGGACCGCAGACAGTACCAGCCCGGCGGCGGCGATCTTGAAATGGGGGATCATGGAAACCTCAGCGCGTTGAAACGAACAGCCACGCTGAGATAGGGCGCAAGCGCGGCTATGCCAGATGGGCGGGCCATGAAGTTTCCTCGACGGCCCGCCCTTCGCGGCCTCAGGCCGTCGCGGCGGCGTAGAGTTCGTTCGCCTTGTTCCAGTTCACGACGGTCCAGAAGGCCTTCAGATAGTCCGGACGACGATTCTGGTATTTCAGGTAGTAGGCGTGTTCCCAGACGTCCGCGCCCAGCACGACCGCGCCCTTTTCATCGGCCACGTCCATCAGCGGATTGTCCTGGTTGGGGGTCGAGGTGATCTTCAGCACACCGTCCTGAACGATCAGCCAGGCCCAGCCGGAACCGAACTGGCCTGCGCCGGCCGCGTTGAAGTCGGTCTTGAACTTTTCCAGCCCGCCCAGGTCGCGATCGATCGCGGCGGCCAGCTCGGCCGAGGGCTCGCCGCCCTGACCGACCGGGGCCATCAGCTCCCAGAACAGGCTGTGGTTCCAGTGACCGCCGCCGTTGTTGCGCACGGCCTTGGGCAGCTTCGACACGCCCTTCAGCAGATCCTCGATCGAATGGTCGGCCAGCGACGCATCGGCGGCCACCGCCTCGTTCAGTTTGTCGACATAGGCCTGATGGTGCTTGTCGTGGTGGAACGTCATCGTCTCGGAGTCGATGGCGGGCTCCAGCGCGTCATAGGCATAGGGCAGAGGCGGCAGGGTGAAGGCCATGAGATGGCTCCTTGGCGGTTGGGGTGGAAGCTGGACGACATGTAGGCCGTCGGCGTCAGGACCCAAGCGGTTCGCGGCCGATTTCGTTCATGCCGCAGGCAGATGGGCCTTCAGACAGTCGCGCACGTCCCGCTTCAGGCTGCCGGGCGCGTTCAGGAAATCGATCCCCTCGGCGGCGAACACGGCCTTGACCGCCGCATCCAGACCGGAGGGCAGGGCGGCGACGACCTTGGCCTGGCCCTTGGCATGCAGGCAGATGCCCAATTCGGTGCACAGGGCACCGAACATCGGCTCATGGTCGGCTTCATCGCTCATCGTTCAGCCCTTAAGCCTTTCGGCATGGAAGGCCACATGCTCGGCGATGAAACTGGCCATGAAGAAGTAGGAATGGTCGTAGCCCGGCTGCATCCGCAGGGTGACCTTTTGCCCCGCCGTGTCGGCCGCCGCCTGCAGCAGTTCGGGCTTCAGTTGGTCGACCAGGAAGCTGTCGGCATCGCCCTGGTCGACCAGGATGTCGGCGAAACGGCCTTTCGCGGCCCCGGCCTCGATCAGACGGGCGGCGTCATGCTTCGCCCACGCGTCCCGGTCGGGGCCGAGATAGGCGCTGAACGCCTTCTCGCCCCAGGGACAGCGCGTCGGCGAACAGATCGGGGCGAAGGCCGAGACAGAGGTGAACAGGTCCGGGTGGCGCAGGGCCAGGGTCAGAGCCCCGTGGCCGCCCATCGAATGGCCGCTGATGCCGCGAACGCCCGCCGTCGGAAACTCGGCGTCGATCAGGGCGATCAGATCCTGGGTGACATAGGTCTCCATCCGGAAATGGGGGGACCAGGGCGCTTGCGTCGCATCGACATAGAAGCCCGCGCCCTGGCCCAGATCGTATGCCGGATCGTCGGCCACCCCCTCACCGCGTGGCGAGGTATCGGGGGCGACGATGACGACCCCATGCTCGGCAGCGGCGCGGTAAGCTCCGGCCTTGGTCGTGAAGTTGTCCTCGGTGCAGGTCAGGCCCGACAGCCAGATAAGCACCGGGAATGGCCCCTCGCCGGGCGGCACGAAGACCGACAGGGTCATGGACGTGCCGGTCGCCGCGCTGTCGTGCTTCAGATAGCGCAGCGTGCCGCCGTGGACGGCGTGGGTCTTCAAAACCTGCATCACCCCTCCCGGTTCAGGGCGCAGATCTTGTTGCCGGACGGATCGCGCAGATAGGCCAGGTTCAGCGTGCCGAACGGACCCTGGCGCGGGCCGGGCGGGTCCTCGACCGACGTGCCTCCGGCCGCGACGCCGGCGTCGTGGAAGGCCTTGACCGCATCCAGGTCGCCGGCCGCGAAACCGATCGTGCCGCCGTTGGCGTGGCACGCGTCCTCGCCGTCGATCGGCTTGGTGATGGCGAAGGCCCCGCGCGGCGTGCGCCACCAGTAGCGGCCCTTCTCGTCCGGCCCGGTCGATGCCGGAATGCCCAGAGCCCCCAGCGCCGCATCGTAGAACTTGCGCGATGCATCGAGGTCGTTGGCCCCGACGGTCATATGCGTGAACATGGTCGTTCCTCCCGTTTCTGATTGAACTCTAGAATACCACGACGCTGCGGATGCTTTCGCCCGCGTGCATCAGGTCGAAAGCCTCGTTGATCCGCTCCAGCGGCAACGTATGGGTGATCATCGGGTCAATCTCGATCTTGCCGTCCATGTACCAGTCGACGATGCGGGGCGTGTCGGTGCGGCCGCGCGCGCCGCCGAAGGCCGAACCCCGCCAGACGCGGCCGGTGACCAGCTGGAACGGGCGGGTGGCGATCTCCTTGCCCGCCTCGGCCACGCCGATGACGATGCTCTCGCCCCAGCCACGATGGCAGGCTTCCAGCGCCTGACGCATCACGGTGGTGTTGCCGGTGCAGTCAAAGGTGTAGTCGGCCCCGCCGCCGGTCAGTTCAACCAGATGGCCGACGACGTCGGAGACGGTCTTCGGGTTCACGAAATGGGTCATGCCGAACCGGCGGCCCCATTCCTCTTTCGTGTCATTGATGTCGACGCCGACGATCATGTCGGCCCCGACCATCTTCAGTCCCTGGATGACGTTCAGCCCGATGCCGCCCAGACCGAAGACCACGGCATTGGCGCCCGGCTCGACCTTGGCCGTGTTGACCACCGCGCCCACGCCCGTCGTCACGCCGCAACCGACGTAGCAGGCGCTTTCGAACGGCGCGTCCTTGCGGATCTTGGCCAGAGCGATCTCTGGCAGCACCGTATAGTTCGAGAAGGTCGAGCAGCCCATGTAGTGGGCGATCGCCTGTCCCTTGTAGCTGAAGCGGCTGGTGCCATCGGGCATCAGCCCCTTGCCCTGGGTGGCGCGGATAGCGGTGCACAGGTTGGTCTTGCGGCTGAGGCACGACTTACACTGGCGGCATTCGGGCGTGTACAGCGGGATCACGTGATCGCCGACGGCGACGGACGTCACGCCCGGCCCGACCTCGACCACAACGCCCGCGCCCTCGTGGCCCAGGATGCTCGGGAAGATGCCCTCCGAATCCAGCCCGTCCAGCGTGTAGGCGTCGGTGTGACAGATGCCCGTCGCCTTGATCTCGACCAGCACCTCTCCCGCGCGCGGGCCTTCCAGATCGACCTCGACGATCTCCAGCGGACGTTTGGCCTCGAAGGCGACGGCGGCGCGGGTCTTCATGAGTGGCTCCTGGCGGACGGGGACGGAAACTTCGATGGCCTTATATGGCGGGACTGGATGGCGGCAACGTCGTTGATGCCCGCCAGCGTCAACGTCCGCTCGAACTCGGCGCGCAGCAGGGTCAGGGCACGGTCCACCCCCGCCTCGCCACCCGCCGCCAGCCCGTACAGATACGGTCGCCCGACCGACACGCCATCTGCCCCAAGCGCCAGCGCCTTGACCACATCGGATCCGCGCCGGACGCCGCCGTCGCAGATGATTTCGGGCCCATCGCCCAGGGCCTCGCGCACCGACGCGATCTGATCGACCGGAGCCGGGGCCTCGTCCAGCTGGCGACCGCCGTGATTGGATAACATGACGCCACTGGCCCCGCTGTCGATGGAGTGGCGTGCGTCCTCGGGCGTCATCACCCCCTTGATCGAAAGCGGCCCGCCCCAGACAGAGGCCAGCCACTCCACGTCCTTCCAGGTCAGCGAGCGATCGAACTGCGCGCCGATATAGTCGAACAGACTCATCGACCGGCCTGCGAGCGCATCGACCCGATGACTGACATTGGCCAGGTCGAACTTGCGGCCACCCAGGGCCGACAGCGACCACATTGGGTGACAGGCGAAGCTGGCCATGCTGTTCAGTGTCAGCCGGGGCGGCAGCGACAGGCCGTTGCGATGGTCCCGCTCACGGTTGCCGGCCACCGGCGTATCGACCGTCAGCGCCAGTCCGTGGACACCGGCGGCCTTGCACCGCCCGACGAACTCGGCGGTCAGTCCGCGATCCTTGAAGACGTAGATCTGGAATACCCGCGGTCCGGTGAAGTCCGCGACCCAGTCCTCGATCCGGGTCGTGCCCATCGTCGACAGGGCATAGGCGACGCCGTGCCGCGCCGCCGCCCTCGCCACGGCCGCCTCGGCGCCCGGATGGAACATTCGGGTCAGGCCGGTCGGCGCCAGCATCAGCGGCCAGGCGACGGGCTGCCCGAACAAGGTCGAGGTCGTGCGGATCGTGGACACGTCGGTCAGCACGTCGGGGACGATGTCGTATCGCGCAAAGGCTCCGGCGTTGTTGGCCAGCGCCCGCTCATCGTCCGCGCCGCCGTCGATGTAGTCGAAGATCGGTCGCGGCAGGCGACGCCGGGCCCGGGTACGCAGATCGGAGATGGAATAGGCCCGGTCCAGCATCGCGGCGCTCAGCCCTTGTCCGCCGCTTTGCGCGCCAGCCGCTCCAGCACCCTCCCTCTCCCCTTCGACAGGGCGTGGATCACCCCGCGAAAGGTCGCGACCTCCTGTTCGGTGAAGGCCGCGCGGCCCAGCATGACCCGCAGGTTCTGGCTCATGGAGCGGAATTTCTCGGGCGGATGGAAGAAGCCGGCGGCGTCCAGTTCGCGCTCCAGATGCTCGTACATGCCTACGGCGAGCTCGGCCGGAGCGGGTGGGTCGCCTTCCCGGAAGTTCGGCGGCGGTGCGTCCAGAACCATCGTGCGCCATTCATACGCGTTGATGGACACGGCCTGGGCCAGGTTCAGGCTCTGGTGGCGGGGGTCGATGGGGATGGTGACGATGCCCTGGCACAGGGCGATGTCCTCGGTCTCCAGCCCGGCCCGCTCGCTGCCGAACAGCAGGCCGATCTTCAGCCCGGACGCGGCGTCGTCATAAAGGACCCGGGAGGCCTCGCGCGGGGTGCGGACGGGCTGGCGCGTCTCGCGCGGGCGGGCCGTGGTGGCGAACACGGTGTTGAGGTTGGCCATGGCGTCCGCGACGCTGTCGAACACCTGCACCCCGTCCAGCACCCAGTCGGCCCCCGAAGCCAGCGGCCAGGCCCGGTCCTGGGGCCAGCCGTCGCGAGGCGAGACGAGCCGCAGCCGGTCCAGCCCGAAGTTGGCCATCACCCGCGCCACCGCGCCGATGTTCTCGGCCATCTGCGACCGATCCAGGATGACGACGGGGGGCGTCGGGTCGGACAAGGCCGATCAGTCCTCGCCGATCATGGCCAGCCAGGGATCGGCCGTGCCCGCCTCGACGTCGGCGACCTTCACGGCGGGCCAGCCGATCGACTGGGTCCCCGCATGACGCCAGGCCAGAATGGTCAGGTCGCGCAGCTCCGCCGCCCCCGCCGCGATCCGCGCATCGGCGAAGGTGACACCCGGTGCCAGAACATCGCCCGCCGCATCCGCTGCGAAGGCGCCGGTCTTTTCCAGCCGATAGAAGGGCACGACCTGGGCCAGGGTCCCGTTCAGATAGGTCGCCACCCGCGCTCGCAGGTCGAATCCGTCCAGGTTCGCCGCCGGCATCGCGGCCTCGACCGCATCCAGCCGGACGTTCCCTCGCACGAACGCCCCCTCGAACGCGCCATGGGTCTGGCGTGAGTTGGTGAAGCCTTCCGGGTTCGGATAATCGCCCCAGCCGTTGTAGTGGATCGACAGGTGATGCGGCTGCGAGCCGTCGCCGACATAGTGGGACAGATATCCCATGTCGCGCAGGATCAACGCCTCGCGCCGCAGCCGGTCCTCGCGGTACCAGGCGCGCTTGGCGGGATCGAGTTCGCGCCCCTCCGCCGCGTTCAGCACCCGCCAGGTGGCGAAGTCGCGGGCCAGCTGCTGGAAGCCGTCCATGATCGCATAGGGCAGGTAACCTGCGTCGTTGACCTCGATACCCGCCGCCAGCAGCTGGGCGTCGTATTCGCTCTTCAGTTCGGGCAGTTCGGACAGGGTCGGACCCCGGCCGTTCATCACATGGCCATCGTCGTCCAGATCGACGAAGTGGGCGGTGTCGCGCTCGCGGTCGTGCGGCTGGCCCGCGCCCTTGGTCCGGTCGGGTTCGCGCGACAGCTCGCCGACCTCGGCCGCCGCGCCCGGCGTGCGCAGGAACGCCGGCAGTTCGGCCGGCAGGGCGCGCACGGCGGCGACACCGATCGTCCTGTGCCCGGTCGATCCCCAGGCGTCGACCTGGCTGGCCGTGAGGCCCGCGCCCACGGCGACGAACAGGGCGGCGGTGGCGAGAAGGGCGATGCGCTTCATGTCGATGACTCTCAGGCTGGGATCGTCCGGCGTTAAATCCAGGCGGCGACGGCGTCCAGCGGCTTCTTGTCCAGCGCGGCCAGCGGCACGGTCGCACCCTCGGCGGGATGACCCGCGACCAGCAGCAGGAACGGCTTTTCGCTGTCCGGTCGCCCACAGATCTGGCCCAGGAAACTCATCGGCGCGGGCGTGTGGGTCAGGGTCGCAAGGCCGGCGTGATGCAGAGCCGCGATCAGAAACCCCGTGGCGATGCCGACGCTTTCGGGCACATAGTAGTTCTTCTTGGCGTCGCCCGGACGCGGTCCACCCCGCTTCTGGCTGAACACGGCGATCAGCACGGGGGCCACCTCAAGAAAGCGCTTGTCCGGGTCGGTGCCCAGCGGTGCCAGGGCGTCCAGCCATTCCTGGGGGGCCTTGGTGGCATAGAAGTCCCGCTCCTCGGCCTCAGCCGCCTGCCGGATGCGCGATCGCGCTTCGGCGCTTTCAATGACGCTGAAGAACCACGGCTGGTGATTGGCCCCAGATGGTGCAGACGCGGCGGTCAGGATCGCGCGCTCGACCACCGACCGGTCCACCGGCCTGTCGGAGAACTCACGCACCGTACGGCGTTCGGACATGCGGGCGTGAAAGGCGGCTGCGCGCGCCACGCTGTCGGCGTCGCTGATCGAAGGGTAGCCGGTCAAGGCGGTGGCGGGGTGATCCTTCATGGTCCCGACCCTTAAGGCAGCGTCACGGTTCGCTCCACCGGCTTGACGCGACCGTGACCGGGCTTCTACGCCTGGGCATCGCCACCGTCAGGAAGCCGCCATGAAACGCATCGTCCTCGCCGCCGTCTCCCTGATCGCCCTGACGGCCGCACCGGCGCTGGCGCAACAGACCACGACGGTCGATCGCAACGCGGTCGAGGCGCACATGAATTTCCTGGCCGGGGACGAGCTTCAGGGACGCGGCAGCGCGACGCGGGACGAGGCCATCGCCGCCGCCTATGTCGCCGCCCAGTTCCGCCTGACCGGCCTGACGCCTGTGCCGGGCATGGACGGCTATCTGCAGCGCGCGCCGGTGACCAAGATCACGCCTTCTGGAGCAGCGACCGTGGTGGTGGGGGATACGACCCTCCGTCAGGGGACGGACTTCGCCATCCTGACCGGTGGGCTGACGGCCGCGTCGGGCCTGATCACCGTAGCCGAGGATCCCTCGGCCCTGCCGTCAGGCGCCGAGACCCTGATGATCGCGCCACCCGAGGGGCCGGGCGTGCGCGCCCTGTTTGGCGCGGCGATGGGCAGCGGGGCGCAACTGATCCTGATGCGCCGGACCGAGGCTCTGGCCCAGGCGACGTCCGACAGCGGAAGCCGCGACCCGATCATCCGGCTGGCCGAGACGCCCGCGCGTGGCGGGCCAGTCGTCATTGTCGTGGCTCCCGACGTCTATGACCGGTTCAAGGCCTCGGGTGGCGCGGCGGCCTTCGATCCGGGAGCGACGACGGTGGAGGACGGCGTAACGACCAACGCCATCGGCTGGCTGGCGGGGACCGAGCCGGATGGACCGGTCCTGATGGTCTCTGCACACCTGGATCACCTCGGCCTGCGGTCCGACGGGATCGTCATGCATGGCGCCAACGACGACGCCTCGGGCACCGTTGCGGTGATCGAGTTGGCGCGCGCCCTGTCGGGCACCGGCCCGCACCGCATGAACGTGATGTTCGTGGCCTATGGGTCGGAGGAGGCGGGTTTGCTGGGCTCACGCTATTTCGTGGCCCATCCGCCGATCCCGCTGGAGCGTCTGAAGGCCAACCTCGAGATCGAGATGATCGCCGATCAAGACCCTCAGCTTCCGGCCGGCGTGATGATGATGACGGGGTTCGAGCGTTCCAACTTCGGGCCCGAAATGAAGGCGCGCGGCGCACTGATCGGCCCTGACCCGTATCCGGAACAGAATTTCTTCCAGCGCTCGGACAACTATGCCTTGGCCCAGCGGGGCATCGTTGCCCACACCATCTCGGGCTGGGCGACCATTCCGACCTATCACACGCCGGAAGACACGATCGCCAACATCAATTTCGACTTCATGACCGCCGCCATTCAATCGTTGGTCGAGCCGCTGTCCGAACTGGCCGAGGGCGACTTCACGCCGGAATGGGCCGAGGGCGGACGGCCCGAAGCGCGATAGGACGTCGCCTTCAAAAAAAAGGGATGGGCGTCCTGCGACGCCCATCCCCTCGGTTGGGTCGGCCTTAGTTCTTGGCTTGCTCGGCACCCGTCGAAACGGCCGAGCCAGCCGCCGAGACGTCACGGCCAACGCCGGAAATCGTGTTGCAGGCCGACACGGCCAGGGCGGCGGCGACGACGGTCAGGGCGATGATCTTCTTCATGGGGAGGTCTCCAAACGGTGAAGCTTTTGAAACGCCAAGCGTCACCGCAGGTTCCATCGCCAAGACCGTCCCTGATCTGCTAGGTCGCGCCGCATGACAGACATTCGCCAGCAACCCGCCGGAACTGCGGCCCGCCGCCTCGTCGAGACCCTAGCCATCAACGGCGTGACTCGGGTCTTCTGCGTGCCCGGCGAAAGCTATCTGGCGGTCCTGGACGCCCTGGTCGATCACCCCGAGATCGAGGTCGTCACCTGTCGCCACGAGGCCGGCGCCGCGAACATGGCCGAGGCCTATGGCAAGCTGACGGGTCGCCCCGGCGTCTGCATGGTCACGCGCGGACCCGGCGCGACCCATGCCTCCATCGGCGTGCACACGGCCCATCAGGACTCCACCCCGATGATCCTGTTCGTCGGCCAGATCGCGCTGAGCGACCGGGGGCGCGGGGCCTTTCAGGAGGTCGACTACCGCGAGGTCTTCGGCGGCCTGGCCAAATGGGCGACCGAGATCGAGAGCCCGGACCGCACCGTCGAGATCGTCGAGCGCGCCTTCGCCACGGCCCAGCAGGGACGGATGGGGCCGGTCGTCATCGCCCTGCCCGAGGACATCCTGCATTCGCCCGGCGGCCCCGCTCCGATCCGCGCCGTAGCGCCGGCGAAGGCGGGACTGGACCCATCCTTCCTCGCCGACCTGGGTGAGCGCCTGTCGAAGGCCGAACGTCCTCTGCTGGTGCTGGGCGGCTCCGGCTGGACCGAGGACGCCGCCGCCGCCATCGGCGACTGGGCCGAGCGGCTGGGCCTGCCCGTCGCCCTGTCGTTCCGCAGGAAGGACATCCTGTCCAACGACCGGACGAACTATGCCGGCGACCTCGGGCTCGGCTGCAATCCCGAGCTGATGAAGCGGGCCCGCGAAGCCGACCTGCTGATCGCGCTCGGCGCGCGGCTGGGCGAGAACCCGACCCAGGGCTACACGCTGTTCACTCGCGACCACACGGCCCGGACCCTGGTCCACATCCACCCTGGCGCGGAGGAACTGGGTCGGGTCTGGACGCCTTTGATCAGCGCCACCGCCGACAACAGCCTGGCCGCCCACGCCCTGGCGACACTCGAGCCGGGCCGGACATGGCACGAGCAGGCCCGGACTGCCCATGCCCACTACCAGGCCTTCTCCACACCCGTGCCGGTCACCGGCGCGGTGAACATGAGCGAATGCATGGCCCATCTGGGTCAGGTCCTGCCCGCCACCGCCATGGTCACCAACGGCGCCGGCAACTTCGCGGCCTGGCTGCATCGCTTCTATCGTCACCGCGCCTGCCGCACACAGCTGGCCCCGACGTCAGGCGCGATGGGATACGGCTATCCGGCCGCCGTCGCCGCCAAGTCCCTGCATCCGGACCGCGAGGTGATCTGCGTCGCGGGCGACGGCGACTTCCTGATGACCAGTCAGGAACTGGCCACCGCCGTCCAGCATGGCATCAACACCCTGGTCATCGTGGTCGACAACGGAACCTACGGCACCATCCGCATGCACCAGGAGGGGCACTATCCCCGCCGGGTCATGGCCACGGACCTGAAGAACCCCGACTTCGTCAAATACGCCGAGGCCTTCGGGGCGTTCGCCATCCGCTGCGAGACGACAGAGACCTTCCCGGCCGTCCTGCAGGCCGCCCGGGATGCCGCGAAGCATCGCCCGGCGCTGATCCACCTGATCACCTCGGCCGAAGACATCGCGCCCAACCGCACGATCACGGGGTTGCGAACGGGCTAGACCGGCCAGGTCTCCGGGGACGCGCCCAGCACCTCTCCGGCCAGATACAGCGAGCCGCAGATCACCACGCGGCCCGCCCCCAGGCGCAAGGCCCGGCTGAGCGCCGCCTCGACCGAGGACGAGCTCTGGGCCCCGAGCCCGTGCCCCCGCGCCACCGCGGCAAGCGCCGCTGGATCGGCTGCCGCACCCTCGAAGCCGATCGTGAAGACGTGCGCTTCAGATCCTTTCAGAGCTTCGAAGAAGCCCGCGTGGTCCTTGTTGGCCAGCATGCCGACGATGAGCGCCAGGGGGCGTGGGGCTTTGGCCTGGCGCTCAGCGAGCGCCTCGGCCAGCGCCCGCCCGGCATGGGGATTGTGCCCGCCGTCCAGCCACAGTTCGGCTTCCGCCGCCCGCGCCATCTCGCCATAGGGGCCAGCGGACAGCCGCTGCATCCGCGCGGGCCAGGTCGCTCCCTGAACCCCTGCGGCGATCGCGGCCTCCGGCAGATCCAGCTCCAGCGCGACCGCCACGGCCAGGCCGGCGTTGGCGATCTGATGCGGACCGCGCAGGCCCGGGGCGGGTAGATCCAGGAACCGCTCCTGATCCTGAAACACCATGCCGCCTCGCTCGGACCAGGCGTCGAAGTCCGTGCCCATCACGGTCAGCGGCGTCAGCACCGACCCGGCCCTGGCTTCGATCACCGCCATGGCGGCCTCATGCTGGCGTGCCACGATGCCGCGCGCCCCGGCTTTCAGGATGCCCGCCTTCTCGCCCGCGATGCCTTCGATCCGCGTGCCCAGGAACTCCGCGTGATCGTAATCCACGGGCGCGATCACGCTCAGCAGCGGGCGCTCTATGACGTTGGTCGCGTCCAGCGATCCACCCAGTCCGACCTCTACGATAGCGAGGTCGGCGGGGACTTCGGACATGGCGACGAAGGCAGCCGCGGTCGTGCTCTCGAATACGGTCGTCTCCACCCCGCGCACGGCTTCGATCCGGTCCAGGATGGCCGACAGCCGTTCGTCGGAGATGAGGTCTCCGGATAGCCGGATCCGTTCGTTGAAGCGGACCAGATGGGGCGAGGTATAGGTGTGCACCTTCAAGCCGGCCGCCTCCGCCATCGCGCGGATGAAGGCGATGGTCGAGCCCTTGCCGTTGGTCCCGGCGACGTGGATCACGGGGGGCAGGTGCATCTGGGGTTGCCCCAGAACCGCGCACAAGGTCCGCATCCGGTCCAGCGACAGGTCGATCTTTTGCGGATGGCGCAGGCGAAGGCGTTCGGAGACGGGATCCATGGCCCCTTCTTATCCCTCTAGGCCCCGGCACGGGAGAGCCTAAGGTCGCCCGATGTCACGAAGTCGCGTCGTCGCCCGTTTGATCCTGATCGTCGCCTTCCTGGCGGCCGGAGCGCTGCATCTGCTGGTGCCCGGGCCCTTCGTGGGCATAACCCCCGCCTGGGTCCCTTTCGCACCTGTCGTGATCGCCCTGACAGGCGTCGCCGAACTGGCGGGCGCGGTTGGACTGATGATCCCGCGCCTGCGGCGCGCGGCGGGGATGGGTCTGGCGCTGTATGCGGTCTGCGTGTTCCCGGCGAACATCCAGCACGCCATCAACGACCTTGGCCTGGCGCAGCCGCACCTCGGCTGGGCCTATCACGGGCCAAGGCTGCTGTTTCAGCCGGTCATCGTCTGGTGGGCGCTATGGGCCGGCGAGGTGATCGACTGGCCGTTCCGGAGGCGTCAGGCCGCCTGACGCCGCCCGCCCATCAGCATCGACAGGACCTTGCCCAGGGTCTCAGGCAGGTCCGCGCGAGAGACGACGCGGTCGACCATACCCTTCTCCTGCAGATACTCGGAACGCTGGAAGCCCGGCGGCAGCTTCTCGCGGATCGTTGTCTCGATAACGCGCGGACCCGCGAAGCCGATCAGGGCCCCCGGCTCGGCCAGATGAACGTCGCCCAGCATGGCATAGGAGGCGGTGACGCCCCCGGTCGTCGGATCGGTCAGAACGACGACATAGGGCAGTTGCGCGTCCTTCAGCTCCTGCACGGCCAGGGTGGTGCGGGCCATCTGCATCAGGCTGAGCGCGCCCTCCTGCATGCGCGCCCCACCCGCGGCGGTGAAACAGACCAGGGGCACGTTGCGCTGGATGGCCGCGTGGGCGGCGGCGATGAAGCCCTCGCCCGCCGCCATGCCCAGCGACCCGCCCATGAAGGCGAAGTCCTGAACCACCGCCACGGCGGGCGTGCCGCCGATGTCGCCGAAGCCGATGGACATGGCGTCCTTCAGGCCCGTGGCCTTGCGCGCCGCGATCAGCCGTTCGCGATAGGGCTTGCCGTCCGAGAACTTCAGCGGGTCCTCGGCCACCTCGGGCGAGGCGATGGGCTCGTATTCGCCGTCGTCAAAGGTGTAGCCCAGACGCTGGGACGCATTGATCCGCATGTGGCGGCCGGACGGCGTGACCCACAGCGCCGTCTCCAGGTCCGGACGATACAGCATGTCGCCGCTGTCGGGATCCTTGACCCAGAGGTTGTCGGGCGTCTCGCGCCGGCTGACGATCTTGCGGACGCCGGGGGCGAAGCGGCTGAGCCAGCCGCCGCGTTTCTCGGGGGGTTTGGGAGGGGTCTTGTCGGCCATGCGGGTCTCTTAGACGGTTTCGCCCACGCGCGCACCGCGCACGGCGTCGGCCAAGGCCTTCACCTTGGACAGAACGCGAGCCGCGACCGGTTCGTTCGCCTCGAGCGCGGCGGCGACCTCGTCGACCAGCACCGATCCGGCCACGACGGCGTCGGCGACGCGGGCGATTTCGGCGGCGCGTTCGGGCGTCTTGACCCCAAAGCCGACGGCGACCGGCAGGCCCGAGGCGCGGCGGACGCGTTCGACGGCGGGGGCGACGGACGCCGACTGGGCCTCCTTCACGCCTGTCACCCCGGCGACGGAGACGTAATAGACGAAGCCCGAGGTGCGGCGGGCAATGACCTCCAGCCGCGCGTCGTCCGACGTCGGCGTGGCCAGACGGATCAGCGAGACCTGCGCCGCATCCAGGGCGTCGGTCAGGGGGTCGGCCTCCTCAGGCGGGCAGTCCACGACGATGCAGCCATCGACCCCGGCGGCCGCCGCGTCGCGGGCGAAGGCGTCGTAGCCATAGCTCTCGATCGGGTTCAGATAGCCCATCAGGATCAGGGGGGTGTCGGCGTCGCCCTCGCGGAAGGCGCGGGCCAGGTCCAGCGTGCCCTTCAGCGTCAGTCCGGCCTTGAGGCCTCGCAACGCCGCGCGCTGGATCGGCGGTCCCTCGGCCATCGGGTCGCTGAACGGAAAGCCCAGTTCGATGACGTCGGCCCCGGCGGCGGGCAGGCCGCGCAGGATCGCCAGCGCCTCGTCGCGCGTGGGATCGCCGGCCATGACATAGGCGACAAAGCCGGCCCGACCCTCGGCCTTCAGCGCGGCGAAACGGGCATCGATACGCGATGTCGTCATGGGGCGGGCGTCACTGGAGCAGCAGCAGGGGCCGCGCACACGTCGCCCGGCACGGCGGCGAACGCCAGATAGGCTGGACCGGCGGGGTCGGCGGTGTTCTGACCCGCATAGGCCAGGACCTGGAAGGCGTCGCAGCCGCCACCCTCCTTGCGACGGACATAGACGATGCGGTTGTCGCGGCCGTCGGCGGCGAGCCAGCCCTGGCGCTCGAAGTCCGCGTTATAGGCCTCCATGGCGGCTTCGGCCGCGCCCTGGGTTGTGACGACGCAGGTGGCGATGGCCACCATGGCCGTGCGACCGCCGCAGGTGGCGTCGGCCTGCGTATTGGCGACGGTGGGCAGGACCACCGGAAGGGCCGGCGCCGTCTGCATCAGGGCCGTCGCCAGAAGGAAAGTTGCGATCATGGTCTAAAGCTCCACGCCCAGATGCTGGGCCACCGCGAAGATGTCCTTGTCGCCGCGCCCGCACATGTTCAGGACGACGTCGCCGCCGGTGCCGATCTCGGCCGCGATCTCGCCGATGCGGGCCAGGGCATGGCTGGGTTCCAGGGCGGGAATGATCCCCTCCAGCTTGGAACACAGCTGGAAAGCCTCCAGGGCTTCGGCATCGGTGGCGGCGCGATATTCGGCGCGGCCCATGTCCTTCAGCCAGGCGTGCTCGGGTCCGATGCCAGGATAGTCGAGGCCGGCCGAGATGGAGTGACCCTCCAGGATCTGGCCGTCGGCGTCCTGGAGCAGATAGGTGCGGTTGCCGTGCAGCACGCCGGGGCGGCCGCCCTGAAGCGAGGCCGCGTGGTCGGGGCCGTCCAGCCCGCGCCCGGCCGCCTCGATGCCGATCATGCGGACGCCCGCGTCCTCGATGAAGGGATGGAACAGGCCGATGGCGTTGGAGCCGCCGCCGATAGCCGCGACCACGGCGTCGGGCAGCTTGCCGCGCCGGGCCTGCATCTGGACCTTGGTCTCCTTGCCGATCACGCTCTGGAAGTCGCGGACCATGGCCGGATAGGGGTGCGGACCCGCCGCCGTGCCGATCAAGTAGTAGGTGTCCTCGACATTGGTGACCCAGTCGCGCATCGCCTCGTTCATGGCGTCCTTAAGCGTGCCGCGACCGGACGTAACCGGAATGACCTCGGCCCCCAGCAGCTTCATGCGGAAGACGTTGGGCGACTGACGCTGCACGTCGGCAGCACCCATGTAGACGACGCATTGCAGGCCGAAGCGGGCGCAGACGGTGGCGGTGGCCACGCCGTGCTGACCGGCCCCCGTCTCGGCGATGATGCGCTTCTTGCCCATCCGCATAGCCAGCAGGATCTGGCCCATGCAGTTGTTGATCTTGTGCGCGCCCGTGTGGTTCAGCTCGTCGCGCTTGAACCAGATGTTGGCGGCGCCGTAGTGGTCGGTCAGGCGCTGGGCCAGATACAGCGGGCTGGGCCGCCCGACGTAATGGGTCAGATAGTCGTCCAGCTCGGCCTGAAACGTGGGGTCGGCCTTGCACCGCTCATAGGCGTGGTTCAGCTCCAGCACCAAGGGCATCAGGGTCTCGGCGACGAACCGGCCGCCATAGGGACCGAACCGGCCTTCGCCATCGGGCATCGCATATTCGTTGGGGATGATGGCGTTCACGGGCGTCAGCTTTCACGCGAGGGCGTGCCGAAAATGCGGCGGGCGAAATGATCAGGCCACGGCCTTCAGAAAGGCCGCGATCCGGGCCGCGTCCTTAACACCCGGGCTGCTTTCAACGCCAGAGGACACATCGAGGAGGGGTGCGCCACTGATCGCCGCAGCCCGGGGCGCATTGTCGGGTGTCAGACCCCCGGCCAGGAACCAGTCGTGGCGAAAGGCCCGGCCGCCCATCATGGCCCAGTCGAAGCTTGCCCCGACCCCGCCGGGCAGGTCGGAACCCGAAGGCGGCTTCGCATCGAACATCAGGTGATCGACGTGATCCTCCCACCCGTCGGCGGCATCGAGATCGGCGGGGGCCGACACCGACAGGACCTTGATGATCCCCGCGCCGGTCAGGGTCCGCACCTGATGAGCGCGCGCCACGGTCTCGCGCCCGTGCAGCTGGACGAAGTCGGGCCTTAAGTGGGCACCGATGCGGCTCAGCAGGTCGTCGTCCGCATCGACCGTCACCGCCACGATCCCCGCCCGCCCCCGCGCCCGCTCGAACAGCGGCCGGGCGTCCTCGGGCGAGATGTCGCGCGGGCTCCTGGCGAAGAAGACCGCGCCCACGAAGGCCGCGCCATGATCGAGGGCGGCGTCCAGGGTGTCGGGGGTGGTCAGGCCGCAGATCTTGACGCGGGTCATGCGGCGAAGACCGGCAAGCCTTCAGCGATCGATGCCTCGTCGAGCCGCCGGTCGAACGTGGCAATCGCTGCGTTCAGCCTCAAGGCGATGGCGAGATGAAGCGCGTCCGGAGCGCGCAGCCCGTCATGCCGTACCACCAGCAACCGCGCCGAGAGGTGATCGCCCGGCTGGACGGAATGCCTGCCACCTTGATCACGCGTCCAGGAATCGAAGATCGCTTCGATTTCGGGGACCAGTTCGACCCTGAGATATCCACGCCGGACCTTGGTCCGGATCGCCGCGCTGAACTCCGCCGCAGCCCAGTCAGAAACCAGAAATGGAACGTCGCGATCGAGCCAGGCCTCAGCCTGACTGGAATGGGCATCCTCGGTAAAGGCTGCCACGAGCACGCTTGTATCCAGGGCGACGTTCAATAGCGGTAGTCGTCACGCATGGCATGTACCGTGTCGATCACGGGCGTCTTTCCGGTCGAACCCGCCTCACGCAAGCGCCGCAGCGCCTGAATATCGATACGCTGTGGGGCGGGACGTTCCGGCTCGATCGGGACGACGTGAGCAACAGGACGACCCCGCCGGGTGATGGTGACGGTCTCGCCCTCCAGCATCCGATTGATGAGGCGCGGAAGCTGATCCTTCGCCTGGGCCATTGAGTATTCGCTCATCATCAAAACATAGCCATCTGAATGGCCATCGTCCAGATCAATGCCGATACAGCCCCGCGTCCGGGTCGCTGCCGCCCCGCACCTCCGCCGACACGATCTGGGAGGCGATGACCGAATAGGTGATGCCATTGCCGCCGAAACCCATGACGGCCCAGCCATGGTCCAGGCCCTGGATCGGGCCGATGGACGGCAGGCCGGTGGCGCTTTCGCCGAAGGCTCCGGCCCAGGTGTAGTCGACCTCGAACTCGATCGCGGGCAGCAGACGACGCAGCTTGGCCGAGATGGTCTCGCACTTGCGCTTCAGCTTCGCCTCGTCCTCGTGGGCGACCGGATCGGCTTCGTCCTCGCCGCCGACGATCAGGCGACCGTCCCCGCCCATGCGGAAATAGAGGTAGGGGTCCGACGCCTCCCAGACCAGCATGTCGCGCAGCCATGCGGGGCAGCGGGCACGGGGCCTGGACGCGAGGGCCCAAGTCGAGATGACCTTGGCTCCCGGGGTCGGTACGCCCTTGGGGAATTCGTAGCCGCAGCAGAAGATGACCTTCTCCGCCCGCACGGCATGGCCGGACGAGGTCGTCAGGGTGACGCCGTCCGGGTCGCCGATCACGTCCAGAGCCTCGACCGGCGAATAGACACGGGCGCCATCCGCGATCGCGCGGCGCAGCAGGCCCGCCGCCAGCCGGGCTGGGTCGGCGCTGGCGGAGCCCTGGGACACGATCGCGCCGGTTCGGTCCATGCCGAAGGTGTCGCGCAGGGACGCAGGGCCGACGTAACGGCTGTCCAGACCCAGGGCGGCACGGGCCTCGGCCTCGGCCTCCAGCGCGCGGTGGCCGTACTCGTCGCCCGCGATGTAGAGCGAGCCCTTGTCCTTCAGCCCGCAGACGATGCGTTCGTCGGCCACGATCCGCTTCAGGTCCTCGACGGCCGAGCGGGAGCGGCGATAGGCCTGGGCGGCCTTCGCCGCTCCGATCTTGTCGGCCAGGGCGGTCAGGGGCAGGTCGATCTCCCACTGCAGCATGGCGGTGGATGCGACGGTCGAACCCATCAAGGGCGGGCGGCGATCGAGCACGGCCACCGAATGGTCGCGGCTGAGTTCCCGCGCCATGAAGGCAGCGCTGATCCCGGCGCCGACGATGCAGACGTCCACGCTGATGGCGCGCTCCAGCGGGTGGACGGGCACGCCCAGGCCGGGGCTGGCGGCCCAGACCGAGCGGCCGGTTCGCAGGTCTCGTTTCAGGGTCGCGCCGGTCATGGGGAACTCCGTGGAAGCGGAGCCATAAGTCCGGCCGCGTGACGCGGTTCCGTCAGGCGAAGATCGCGTCGATCTCGCCTTGCGTCGCCAGCCGCCAATGGCCAGGGCCCAAATCGTCCGGAAGCGCCAAGCCACCGACCCGTTCACGGTGCAGGGCCTCGATGTGGTTGCCCACCGCCGCGAACATCCGCCGCACCATGTGATAGCGGCCCTCGGTCACCGTCAATCGCGCTTCGGTGGGCGACAGGACCTCCAGCGCGGCCGGGGCCAGGGGCTTGTCCTCGCCTTCCAGCACCAGGCCGCCGGCGGCGAACAAGTCGCCCTCGGTGCCCGCCAGCGGCCGGGCCAGGGTCGCCAGGTAGACCTTGGCGACATGGCGCTTGGGCGAGATGACCCGGTGCAGCAGGTCGCCGTCGTCGGTCAGCAGCAGCAGGCCCGAGGTCTGCTTGTCCAGCCGCCCGATGGTCGAGATCGCCGGATCGCGGCGACGCCAGCGGTCGGGCAGGACGTCATAGACCAGATCGCCGTCCTCCTTGTGCGAACAGGTCATGCCCAGCGGCTTGTTCAGGATCAGCACCAGGCCCGCGGGCGGGTCGAGCGGGCGACCGTCGACCTGCATGCGGTGCGGCAGGTCCGGCGTCACGGCGATGCGCCTGGACACATCGGTCAGGTCCGCGCCGTCCAGCACGATGCCGCCCACCTTGCCCAGACGCGCGATCTCGGACCGCGAGCCATAGCCCATGGAGCCCAACAGCTTGTCCACGCGGCTGGTGGGCGTCTTCATTTGACGGCTTCGAACAGCTTGTAGCCGCCGCCGTCTGTGATCGGGGTCACGCGGCGGAAGGCGGTCTTCAGTTCGGCCTCGTAGGGCAGGTGCCGGTTGGCGACGAGCCACAGGGTGCCGCCCTTCTTGAGCATCTCGGCGGCCTTCTTGATGAAGGCCTGGCCCAGGCGTCGGTCCTCGGCCCCGCCGTCGTGGAAGGGCGGGTTGGAGACGATGAAGTCCAGATCGGCCGCGCCGTCCAGCGTGCGGACATCGGCCCATTCGAAGGTGGCTCGGGGGTCGGTCACATTGCGTTGGGCGGCCTCGATCGCCCTTCGGTCCAGGTCGATCAGGCGCAGCGCGGTCACGGCCTCGGATCGCAAGACCACCGTGGCGAGGGCGCCGTAACCGCAGCCCAGATCGGCCCCTAACCCTTTCAAAGGCGGCATATGCTGCGCCAGCTGGGCCGATCCGGCGTCGATCCGGTCCCAGGCGAAGACGCCGGGCTGGGACCAGGCCTCCAGCCCCTCGACCCGCTGGAGGGCTCCGGCGGCGATGGCCGCATCGATGCCGGTCAGAGCATCGGCCTTCACGACGACGCAGCGCCGGTGGTGCGCCTTGGCGCTTTCGCCGACGTCGAGCCCGAAAGCCTCGAGTTCCTTCTTGAGGCGCGAGCCGCCCTTGTCCTTGGCGGCCATGACGTCGAGCCGCCCGCCGACCTTCAGCGCGCGCATGACCTGGGCCAGGGTGTAGCGTCGCTCCAGCACGCCGGGCGGGGCATAGACCATGGCGCTCTCGACCGAGCCATCGGCGAGGCTTTCCAGCGCGGTCGAGCCGGGGATCAGGGGCGAGGTCTGGGTCGCGGCGCCGGGCGAGTCGAAGACCAGCGGCGGGCGGCCGTAGAGGATCGTTGTCGTCATCGGCGGGGTCATAGCGCCTATGGCCTCCCTCTCCCAGAGGGAGAGGCCTTGAGCGTACGGCGGCTAAGCCGTCGTCCTGGCGCGAAAGGGTGAGGGGTGGAGAAGGGACGCATGGCGTCCCGACGACGGGTGTGAGCCGGTGAGGTCTTGACCCCTCACCCTTTCGGTTTGCGGATCGCTGCGCTCTCCGAACCTCAAGCCCTCTCCCTCTGGGAGAGGGGAACTATGTCCGCTCCACGCACATCGCCACGCCCATGCCGCCGCCGATGCACAGGGTGGCCAGACCCTTCTTTCCGCCCGACCGCTTCAGCTCGTGCAGCAGGGTGGTCAGGATGCGCGCGCCCGAGGCGCCGATCGGGTGGCCGATGGCGATGGCGCCGCCGTTGACGTTCACCTTGGCCGGGTCGAGGCCCAGTTCCTTCAGCACGCACAGGCTCTGGGCGGCGAAGGCCTCGTTGGATTCGACGCGGTCGAGGTCGGCGACGGTCCAGCCCGCCTTTTCCAGCGCCTTCTTCGACGCCGGGATCGGGCCGGTTCCCATGATCGCCGGATCTACGCCCGCCGTGGCCCAGGACCGGATGGTGGCCAGGGGTTCGAGCCCGCGCGCCTTGGCATCGTCCGCCGACATCAGGACCAGGGCCGCCGCCCCGTCGTTGAGCCCCGAGGCATTGGCGGCGGTGACGGACCCATCGCTGGTAAAGGCGGGCTTCAGGCGCTCCATCGATTCCAGCGTCGCGCCGTGGCGGATGTATTCGTCCTTGTCGACGGTGACGTCGCCCTTGCGGCCCGCGATCACGACGGGGACGATTTCCTCGTCGAACTTGCCCGACGTCTGGGCGGCCTCGGCCTTGTGCTGGCTGGCCAGGGCGAAGGCATCCTGATCGGCGCGGCTGATCTGATATTTCTCGGCGATGTTCTCGGCCGTCTGGCCCATGTGATAGCCGTTGAAGGCGTCCCACAGACCGTCCTTAATCATGGTGTCGGTGAGCGCGAGGTCGCCCATCTTGTGGCCGGTGCGCAGGTGCTGGGCGTGCGGGGCCTGGCTCATGCTCTCCTGGCCGCCGGCCACGATGATCCTGGCGTCGCCCATCGCGATCTGCTGGTAGCCGAGCGCGACGGCGCGCAGGCCGGAGCCGCAGATCTGATTCAGGCTCCAGGCCGGGGTCTCCTTGGGGATGCCCGCCCCCATCGACGCCTGGCGCGCGGGTCCCTGACCGGCGGCGGCCTGAAGCACATGGCCCAGAATGACCTCGTCGACCTCGGCCGGATCGACGCCGGCGCGCTCCAGCGCCGCCTTGATGGCGACCTCGCCCAGTTTCGAGGCCGGCAGGGACGACAGGGCTCCAAGGAAGGACCCGACGGGCGTGCGAGCGGCGGAGACGATGACGACGTCGGTCATGGGGAGATGATCCTTGATCGGGCCTTGACGGGCGGGCTGCCCGTTAGGCCGGGGGTAGGTTTTCGTGGCGTTTCTGCCGCATCGCGCGGCATTCGTCACCTGTGCGATCCTCGTTCAGGTGAAAGTCATCCCCGAGCGTCACTATGTAGGGAACGACAGGCAGAACCGCCGAGTTGGTGATCCATGCTGAATATGCTGAAGCGCCACGCCACCCGCATCTGCACCCCCGATCAGATCGATCTGGAGGAGCACTACCAGTCGCGCGCCGAGCACACCGCCGATCTGGTCGTCCACGTCGTGGGCCTGACGCTGGCGGCGGTCGGCGGCCTGGTCCTGGCCGTCCTTTCGGCCATCTATGGCGGTGTCGCCGCGGCGACGGCGACGGGCATCTATGCCCTGTGTCTGGTGGCGATGCTGACGGCCTCGACCGTCTACAACCTGACGCGTCCGGGCAAGGCGAGGCCGGTCCTGCGGCGTCTGGACGAGGCGGCCATCTTTCTCATGATCGCGGGCAGCTATACCCCGTTCACGACCCAGCGGTTCGAGGGCTGGTGGGCCATCGGCTTCACCATCGTGGTCTGGGCCATCGCTTTCGCCGGCGTGGCGGCCAAGCTGGTCGCGCCGCGCATCTCGGATGCCTTCTGGAGCGGCGTCTATGTCGTGTTCGGCTGGCTGGCCGTGATCGCGCTGAAACCGATGATCGACACGGTCAACCCCATCGCCCTGGCGCTGCTGGTGCTGGGCGGGCTGATCTATACGTCGGGCGTCCTGATCTTCATCTCGCCCAAGGTCAAATATCGCCGGGCGATCTGGCATGGGTTCGTCGTGGCGGGCGCGGGCGTGCACTGGGCGGCCGTTCTGGTCGGCGTGGTCCTGGCCCCGAACCTGGCCTGATACGGAACCGTCACATGCCCACTGGCGTCGGGCTTCGCGCTGCGGGATAACGGGCGCTGCAACAGCGAGGAAGCGTACCCGTGGCTGACAGCAATACCCCCGGCAAAAAGGCCAAGGATAATGGCAGGGGCGACGACGTCGTCGTCATCAAGAAATACGCCAACCGACGGCTCTACAACACCTCGACCTCGGCCTATGTGACGCTGGAAGACCTGGCGACCATGGTGCGCGAGGGCACCGACTTCGTCGTGTTCGACGCCAAGACGAACGAGGAGCTGACCCGCCAGATCCTGACCCAGATCATCTTCGAGGAAGAAAGCCGGGGACAGGCCTTGCTGCCCGTCCAGTTCCTGCGTCAGCTGATCGGATTCTATGGCGGGCAGATGGAGGGTGTCCTGCCCAGCTATCTGGAGATGTCGCTGGAAAGCTTCTCGCGCCAGCAGGAGCAGTTCCGCGACCAGATGACCAAGGCGTTCGGCGCCACGCCCGCCAGCGGCCTGATGGGCGGCGGGCTGATGGAGGCGGCGGTCAAGCAGAACATGGCCATGTTCGAGAACGCCATGAGGATGTTCCCGGCCTTCGCCTATGGGCGTCCCGGCGGCGAGGCCGCTGCCCCACCCCCGACCGAACCGTCGGCCGGCAATCCGCTGGACGAGATGCGTCGCCAGATGGACGAGATGCGGGCCCAGATCGACCGTCTCGCGTCCGCTCCGAAGGGCTCCGACAAGGCATGAACGACGGCGTCCGTCCCGTCGGGCCGGTGGGCGAGCGCGATCGACGCGCGGCCCAGCGGCGCGAGGCGGAACGGCGGGCGGGTTCGACCAGCCGCGAGCTGGTGCCCGTCGGCAAGGTCATGGACGAAGCACCCCACCCGGCAAGGCCTGCCGATGCGACGGCCCCGGCCGATCCGGCGGCGGCCTTCTCTGCCCAGCTGATGGGACAGACGGGCCAGCGGAAGGGCCTGAAGGGCGGGCCGCCGGTGCTGGACGCGGCCCGCGCCACCTACCTGGGCAACGAATATTCCGGCGAGAAGGACCGTCGTCCGCCCTCGGGCCTGGTCAAGAAGACCGACGTCTGAAAACCGGCCGGGCTGGCCCGGACCTTGCAGTCCGTCAGGCGACCTGTCGCCTTTCGGACCCCGCCATGACCCTGTCCTTCGCCGCCCGCGCCTTCGACGTGATCGTCGTCTCGTTGATCTTCACGGCGCTGATCTAGGCCTCAGTGACCGCCACCGAAGTCGAGGTCCTTGCGGGCCGAGATGATGGTGACGATGAACCCGGCCAGCACATCCAGCATCACCATCGTGATGATCAGGAAGAAGGTCGAGGTGGCGAAGCCCCGGACCAGCAGGAACTCCACCAGGCAGACCACGAACACGACCATGGACAGGGCGTGATTGACGATGGCGACCTTCTGGCTCGACGTCGACTTCAGCAGTTCGAAGAACAGCAGGATCAGCGACAGGAACAGGATCATGTCGCCGACGCCCACGTTCCAGCTGGCACCCGAGGTCATGGGGATCGAGAACATCGCCTGACGCAGGGTCTCGTCGGCGGCGGCGAGGCCTCCGTTCCCGGCCCCGAACAGGACCACCAGATTGTAGAGCACCACCGGGATGGCCAAGAGAGGCAGGGCGATCAGCATGGGTCGGTCCTTCGCGGTTCAACAGCCGAGCTTGTTAACGCTACATAGCCCGCTTCGTTCGATGCGGCCATGCCGGCTCGCCTGATCGGCGAACTTAGAATTCCGTGACGGGTCCTGGTTTCCGCGACCGCGACTTGAGCCACATCACGCCCAGCAGGTCGGTGAAGGAGGCCCGCAGCCGTCCCCAGTTGGTGTATTTCGACTGACCCGTTTCGCGGTGGCGATGGCTGATCGGCAGGTAGCGGTTCTCATACCCCTCGCGGATCATCAGGGCCGGCAGGTAGCGGTGGATGTGATCGAAGTAGGGCAGCCGCAGGAAGACGTCGCGGCGGAAGGCCTTCAGCCCGCAGCCGGTGTCGTCGGCGTCGTCGCCCAGCAGGTTCTTGCGGATGCGGTTGGCCCAGCGCGACGCCCACAGCTTGGCCTGCGAATCCTGCCGTTTCTGACGCACGCCACCCACCAGGGCGACCTGGGGCGGGGCGGCGATCAGGGCATCGACCAGGGCGGGCGCATCGGCGGGCGGGTTCTGGCCGTCGCCGTCCAGGGTGACGACGATCGCCCCCCTCGCCGCCAGCACGCCGGTGCGCACGGCCCGGCTCTGGCCCGCATTGGTCTGGTGGGCCAGGACGCGCAGGGTCGGCAGTTCGGGGGTCAGGGCCCGCAGCTCGGCCAGGGTCGTGTCGCGGCTGGCGTCATCGACGAAGATCATCTCGTAGGATCGTCCCGCGAAGGCGGCCGCGATCTCGCGCGCCAGCGGCCCGGCCGCGCCCGCCTCGTTGTGGACGGGGACGACGACGGAGATGTCGGGGGTCGCGGCGCTGCTCATGCGGCTGTGTAGCGTCAAAGCGATCGGTCGGTCCACGCTCGCCGCTTGAGCCATGACGCCCCGTTCATCTTCGTGTTAGCAACGTCGCATGACCCGACCCGACCTGGATCGCTACATCGCCGGATGGCGTGGACCGCTGCTGGCGGCGCTGCTGGCGCTGGTCGCCGGCCTGCCGTCGCTGCTGCTGCTGCCGCCGCTGGACCGCGACGAGAGCCGCTATGCCCAGGCGACCTCGCAGATGCTGGAGAGCGGCGACTATGTCGACATCCGCTTCCAGGACGAGCCGCGCTGGAAGAAGCCGGTCGGCATCTACTGGATGCAGGCGGCGGCCGTCGCCCTGACGTCCAAGGTCGAGAACCGGGATATCGCGCCGTATCGCATCCCGTCGATCCTGGGGGCCATGCTGGCGGCCTGGGCCTGCGCCTGGATGGGGACGGCCCTGTTCGGGGCGAGGGCCGGTTTCCTGGCGGGGGCCATTCTGGGCACCACCTTCCTGCTGTCGTCCGAGGCCGGGATCGCCAAGACCGACGCCATGCTGTGCGGCTCCGTCACCCTGGCCATGGCCGGGCTGGCGCGGCTGTACATGGCGTCGAAGGTCGCGCCCCTGGTCAGGGGCGATCCGACGCAGCGCCCCTACAAGCTGATGCTGTGGCTGGGCGTGGGTCTGTCCATCCTGATCAAGGGGCCGATCGGCCTGCTGGTCGTGGTGCCGGCCGCCCTGTCCCTGTCGATCTGGGACCGCAGCTGGGCGTGGCTGAAGCGGCTGGGCTGGGGCTGGGGCGTGCCGCTGGTCGCGCTGATCGTGGGGCCGTGGGCCATCGCGGTCACCATCGCCACGGACGGCGGCTTCTGGCGCGACGCCCTGATCGGCGACATGGCGTCCAAGGTCGCGGGCGGTCAGGAAAGCCACGGCGCCCTGCCCGGCTACTATCTGCTGCTGTCGCCGCTGCTGCTGTTTCCGGCCACCCTGATGCTGCCCGCCGCCCTGTCCACGGGGTGGAGCCGTCGCGCGGAGCCGGCGATCCGGTTTCTGGTCTGCTGGCTGGTGCCGGCCTGGCTGATCTTCGAGGCCACGCCGACCAAGCTGTTCCACTATACGCTGCCGACCTTCGGGGCGATCGCGCTTCTGATGGCCGCGGCCCTGACCCGGCCGATCGGGACTGTCTCGCGCTGGTCCGGAGCCGGGCTGGCGGTGTTCGCGGCGGTGATCGTCAGCGGCATCACCGTCTATGGCCTGACCGCGTTCGGGACCTCCACCGCCCAGACCTGGGCGACCATCACCATCGTCTGCGCGGTCATGGCGGCGCTGATCGGCGGGTTCCTGCTGCTGAACCGGGCAGCCGTCACGGCCCTGCTGATCGCGGTCGGCTTCGGTGTCGTGGCCCATGCGGCGCTGGCGGGGACGATCCGTCAGTTGCGCCCCCTGGCCATCGCCCCCCGGCTGGAGGCGGCGCTCGAGACCAACGGCCTGGCCCCGGATCAGGGACTGGTGCCCGGCCCGGTGGCGATCACCACCTTCCATGAGCCGAGCTTCGTCTTCCTGACGGGGCGGGACACCCAGCTGACCGATGCGGCCGGCGCGGCAAAGGCCCTGGCGGAGGGACGGCCCGCCATCGTCGAGGACCGCGACGCCGAGGCGTTTCGTGCCGCCAGCGCCGATACAGGCGTGCCGGGCCGGGCCGTGGCGGTGGTGACGGGCCACAACTATTCCAGCGGGGATGACGTACGCCTGACCGTCTATGCGCCGCCCGCGGCCGTTGCGGAGGCGCAGCCATGAGCCCCCGCCCGATCCAGATCGTCGAGGTCGGACCCCGCGACGGGCTGCAGAACGAAAAGGCCGTGCTGGACCCCGCGACGCGGGCCGAGCTGGTCACCCGGCTGGAGGCGGCGGGCGCGCGGCGGATCGAGGCGGTCAGCTTCGTCCACCCCCGGCTGGTGCCCCAGATGGCGGGGGCGGAGGAGGTCATGGCCGCCCTGCCCCAAGCTCCCGGTCACAGCCGCATCGGCCTGGTCCTGAACGGCAAGGGATACGATCGGGCGCTGGGCACCGGGGTGGACGAGGTCAATGTGTCCCTGTCGGTCACCGATGGGTTCGGGCTGAAGAACCAGGGGCTGGATGGCCGGGCCCAGATCGCGATGCTGAGCGACATCATCGCCCGGCGGCACAACTCCGACGGGGCCGACACGCCGGTGCCCCGCCTGTCGGCGACCCTGTCGTGCGTCTGGGGCTGTCCGTTCGACGGAGAGGTCTCGGTCGATCAGGTGGCCGATCGGGTGGGCGAGCTGGCGGCGCTGGGTGTCGTCGAGATCGGGCTGGCCGATACCATCGGGGTGGGCGATCCGTGGAGCGTGACCCGAAAGATCGAGGCCGCCCGCGCCGTCGCGCCCGAGGCGAACCTGCGCCTGCATTTCCACGACACGCGAAACACCGGCGTGGCCAATGCCTATGCGGCGGTGGAGGCGGGGATCGACGTCCTGGACGCCTCGGTCGGCGGCATCGGCGGCTGCCCCTTCGCGCCCGGCGCCACCGGAAACGTGGCGACCGAGGACCTGGTCTATATGCTGGAGCGGGCCGGGTATGCGACCGGCTATGACCTGGACGCGCTGATTCGCACCGCGCGCTGGATCGGCGAGAAGATCGGTCGCCCGACGCCGAGCGCGCTCAGCCGGGCGGGGGGTTGGCCAGGCTAGAGCCAACCCTTGCGCCGCGCTTTGCGGGGGAAAGCCGTCCGTCTTCGAGCGAAGCTCGAACAGGACGGATGGGGGAATTTCACTGCGCAGAAGCAAGGCAAGACTTCCCCCATCGGTCCTGGCTGGCTGCGCCAGCGACGGACCGCTTTCCCCCATGAAGGATGGGGGAAGGGCTCCTGAGCCGTCGTCGAAATTTTCACAGTGGACATCGTGCAGATCGTGCAAGGCCTGGGCGTAGAGCCGCGTCCAGCGCAGGGCCTCGACCGGCCGTCCCTGCATCACCGCCCGGCACATCCGCCGTCGGATCAGGGCCGCCGTGGCCCGCGCGTCGGTGGGGGCATCCAGGCCCGCGAAAGGATCGATCGCCCCATGATCCCTGCGCCGCCAGCCCTGGCACCGGGCCCGCTTCCTCAAGGCCGACAGCCCCACCCCGAACCGCTCGCAGACCTCCTCGGCGCTGCAGCCGTCGAGATAGGCGAGACGCGCGGCCTCCCAGGTCTCGGCGCTGCGGATGCGATAGGGCGTGGCCATGCGCGGAGGATGGCACAGGGGTGCGTCAGAATCGGTCGGGGGATTGAGTAGCGAAGTTCAGCGTTACGTCGCACATCAGAACAGCGCGACACAATACGCCGTCAGCCATGGAAGGCCAGTGTCCGCTTCCGACCCATTGCAGACATTCTATACGTGCACCTAGACTGCCTGCAGCTAGTCATCGCGAGGGGCTCATGGTGTTTATAGATCGCCTTCGGTCGGTGTTAGCTGGCGTGGCGGTGGGCCTGTTCTTCGCGGTCCTCTACCTCCGCATCACTACCGATGCCAAGCAGGGTTTGGACGCCCTTCATGTTGGTGCGGTCGGCATCACCCTTGCGAGCGTGGCGCTCACCCTGTGGCTTGCCCTGGCGAACAAGAAGAAGGCCGTCTAGGTCCGCTTCTCGCCTCCCAGCGACCGTCGCATCACGACCCATAGCGGACGTTCTGGACTATAGATTGAGCGGATGCGTGGGCAGCCAATCGGAGTGCTGTGCTGCCAACCGCTGAACGGCTTCGGCGTCTGGCAAGAAGAGATCGACGCCACCGTCATACGGGGCGAAGATCGCCCCGTCCGTGCCCATCCATAAAGTCGGCCCTGCTCTCTCGTCAGCGATGGAAAGAAGCAAGTCGTCGAACCGGCCGGGTGCCCAGCGGACTTGGGCGGCATGAACTCCCCAAGGACATCCTTCTTCACCGTCGTCTTCAAGTATCTCGAACGCGAAGGCGAGTTTCCACTCCCGCGTTGCCCGGAACGGATCGTGTTGGTCAGCCACGTCCCGTTCGCCTGCCTGCAATACCCAGTGGGTCTGCACGAGCCAGCATGGTCGGTCGCCTAGCACCTCTAAAGCCAGCGCATTCTGGCGGGCCAACAACAGCGAGCGTTCCTCGTCTGTGTCGGCATACCGTTTGGACGCAGGGAGCGAGTGAAATCGCAGACGGTTTGCGGCTCCCGCACTTCGGAGCATCCAGCCTATTGGGGGTTCACCAGGGTGAAACTGCACCCAAACATTTTCGAACGACATTGTAGCGGCTTAGCAGGAGATCGCCTTGGTGTCCGCTATCCGGCCTGGTGCCCCCTCCCGCTTCCGACCCATTGCGGACTTCGACTTCCCCCTCCATCGTCAGGCACATGCTTGAACGAGACGACAAAGAGCACCCGATACCGGAAGGGGTTCGGCCTCGATTTCGCGAATTGGTCGCCGCACTGGTAGCCGGGGATTTCCAGCCTTCGAACCACAGTCTCGAAAGGGTCGCGCCGATAGATGCGCGGCTCGCCGATTTCATCGCGGAGCAGATCAACGCCTACGGAGCCACGCTCGCCCCGCTGAGCGAGGAGGTTTGGGAACGGTCAATCTACGTCTGGGACGATCCGAATTGGCAATTTTTGATTGATCTGACGACCACCGAGGAGCCAAGCAGCGATCTGGTCCTACACGCCCGACTTGCGGGTGATGAGGAAGCTCTAATCGAAGTCTGGTCAGTCCACGTGCCCTGAGTCCGCTTTCCACTCGTTGCGGATATTGCTGCGCAGCCGTCGCTATGTAGGCTTAGCCTCACTTGCCGAGTGTCAGCCATGCCAAAATACAAGATCGAATGGGACTTCGGGGACAGGAAAGTCCAACTGGGCACACTCGTCTTCAATGATGACGACGCGGCCATTTCGGAAGTCACTGAGCTATGTGAGCGCGACGGTTTGGGCGCGGTGATCACGCGGCCTGACCGGAAGCTCACGGTCGCAAACATCGCCCGAGCGAACGTGCGCTAACCACCCATTGGCGACATTCAGGCGTCAGTGGGATCGTAGATGTCGAGACTTAACGTCACTCCGCGTTCGCCCATAGCACGGAGAGTTTCGGGGGTGATTTCTAAGCCCTCGTTGCGTTCGTCCATGAACAGCCCGCAGAAAATGTCTGCCCGGAAGCGTGCCGAAAGTTCGAGCCAAACCGTTAGGTCTGGCGTCAGAGAGGCGAAAATCCCCTGTATCTGGGTGTTGAGATCTCCGGGCTTGGCGTCCGAAGCCTTCAACCGCCACGATCCGGTTTTTTCGACATACTGGCGGTCGGACTGACCAGTTCGTATGGTGCCCTTTTGGGCCGATTTCGTCGGCTGTCCTGCCAGCCTTCTTGTGAGGTCGTCAGGGTTAAGTTCGTCGCCGAAGAAGCGAAGGGAAGCAGTAGAGCGTGCGATGCGGGCCATGCGATTTAGCCTATCTGCCGTGATGTCCGCTTCCCACCCATAGCGGACATTGGGCGCGTCCGCTTTCGGGCTCAGAGCAAGGTGAGCCCCTACAAATTCAACAGCGCCGGGTCCCCGCCCTGGGCGGAGATGTTGTTCGAGATCGCCTTTTCCGACGCATAGCGGATCAGGCTGTTGGGGCCTCCGGCTTTCGGGCCGGTGCCGGACAGGCCTTCGCCCCCGAAAGGCTGGACGCCGACCACCGCGCCGGTGATGCCGCGGTTGATGTAGACGTTGCCGGCGGAGACCAGGGCGGTGACCTCTTCGGCGAAGGCCTCGATGCGGCTGTGGACGCCCAGGGTCAGGCCGTAGCCGCGCGCGGCCAGCTTGCCCGCGACGGTTTTCAGCTCGGCGGGGTCGTAGCGGTAGATGTGCAGGATGGGGCCGAAGACCTCGCGTTCCAGATAGTCCGGGGACGGAATCTCGGCGATCGTGGGGGCGAACAGGTCGCCGCGTTCGGAGCCGTCGGGCAGGGTCGCGCGGGCGAGGATCTTCGCGTCCTTAGACAGGCGGACGATGTGAACCTCCAGCGCCTGGCGGCTCTCGGTGTCGATGACGGGGCCGATGTCCGTGGACGGATCGGCGGGGTCGCCCAGGACCTGGGCGGCCAGGGCGCCCTTCAGCCCCTCGATCAGGCTGTCGGCCGAATCCCTGGGCGCATAGAGGATGCGCAGGGCCGAGCAGCGCTGGCCGGCCGAGCCAAAGGCCGAGCCGATGACGTCGTCGATGACCTGTTCGCGCAGGGCCGTGGTGTCGACGAACATGCCGTTCAGACCACCCGTCTCGGCGATGAAGGGGATGATCGGGCCGGGCCGGGCGGCGATGGCGCGGTTGATCGCGCCGGCCGTATCGGTGCCGCCGGTGAAGGCGACGCCGTCGATGCCGGGGTGGCTGACCAGGGTCGCGCCCACCGTCTCGCCCCGGCCGGGGACGAGGGCCAGAAGGTCGGGATCCAGACCCGCCTTGTGATACAGGCGCACGGCCTCGGCCGCGATCAGGGGGGTCTGTTCGGCGGGCTTGGCCAGGACGGCGTTGCCGGCGGCCAGGGCGGCGGCGATCTGGCCGGTGAAGATGGCGAGCGGGAAGTTCCACGGCGAGATACAGGCGAACACGCCGCGTCCATGCAGGACCAGCCGGTTCGTCTCCCCCACCGGACCGGTCAGGGTCACTGGGCCGCCGAAGTCGCGTTCGGCCAGCATGGCGTAGTAGCGGCAGAAGTCGGCGGCCTCCCTCACCTCGGCCACGCCGTCGTTCAGGGTCTTTCCGGCCTCGCGGCTGAGCAGGGCGACCAGGCGGTCGAGGTCGGCCTCCAGCGCATCGGCCATGGCGCGAAGCACGGGCGCGCGGCGGGTGCCGCCCGCGCGGTCCCAGGCCACCTGGGCGCGCTGGGCCATGTCGACGGCGTGGTCGATGTCTTCGGTGGTCGCCTCCGATACCCGGCCGATGACCTGGGTGCGGTCGTAGGGGTTGGTGACGTCCTGCGGGTTCGTGCCCGCCGCCAGACCGCCCTCGATCAGGGGGCCGGACAGGAAGCGTTCGGCGTCGACGCGGGCCAGGGCGGCGGCGTGGGCGTCGCGGTCGGCGGCTTGCGAATAGTCGCGGCCCAGCGAGTTCTGGCGGTCCATATACATGTCCTTGGGGGTCGGAATTTTCGCGTGGCGATCGGGGTAGGCCTGAACCGCCGCGATGGGGTCGGCAGCGACGGCGGCGGCGGGCACGCGCTCGTCCAGCAGGGCGTGGACGAACGACGAGTTGGCGCCGTTCTCCAGCAGGCGGCGGACCAGATAGGGCAGCAGGTCTTCATGCCCGCCGACGGGGGCGTAGGCGCGCACCGTCATGGGTCCGAAGGTCTCGGCGGCGGCATCGTAAAGGGCCTCGCCCATGCCGTGCAGGCGCTGGAACTCGATCCTGACGCCCGCGTCCGTCGCCATGCGGTGGACGGCGGCCAGGGAGTGGGCGTTGTGGGTGGCGAACTGGGAATACAGATGCGGCGCGGCCTCGATCATGGCGCGGGCGCAGACGAGGTAGTTCAGGTCGGTCGCGGCCTTGGTCGTGAAGACCGGATAGTCGTTGCGACCCATGACCTGGGCGCGCTTGATCTCGGTGTCCCAATAGGCGCCCTTGACCAGGCGGACCATCAGGCGGCGGCCGGATGTACGGGCGAGGTCGGCGACGCGGGCGATGACCTCTGGCCCCCGCTTCTGATAGGCCTGAACGGCCAGACCCAGCCCGGTCCAGTGGCCCAGCGACGGTTCGTGCGCCAGCCGGTCCAGCAGTTTCAGCGACAGCGCCAGGCGGTCGGCCTCCTCCGCGTCCATGGTGAAGTTGATGTCGGCGGCGGCGGCGATTTTCGCCAGACGCAGGACGCGGGGATAGAGTTCGGTCCAGACGCGGGCCTCGTGGGTGGCCTCGTATCGCGGGGACAGGGCCGACAGCTTGACCGAGACACCGTGGCCGGCCTCCGGTCCCTGCCCCTTGGCCGTCTTGCCGACGGCGGTGATCGCGTCGGCGTAGATGCGCTCATACCGCTCGGCGTCGGCTGCGGTGCGGGCGCCCTCGCCCAGCATGTCGAAGCTGCACAGCCAGCCTTCCTTGTTCGACCGCTTCAGTGCCGCCTCGATGGTGCGGCCGACGACGAATTGTTCGCCCATGATGCGGACGGCGGCGGCGACGGCCTGGCGGATGACCGGCTCGCCCAGGCGGCCGGCGACGCGCGTCAGGAAGCCCGGCAGGTCGGTCTTGGCCTGTTCGTCGGCATCGACCAGACGGCCGGTCAGCATCAGGCCCCAGGTGGAGGCGTTGACGAACAGGCTGTCGGACTGACCCAGGTGGCTGGCCCAGTCGGCCGAGCCGATCTTTTCGGCGATTAGGCGGTCGCGGGTGTCCTCGTCGGGCGTGCGCAGCAGGGCCTCGGCCAGACACATCAGGGCCAGACCCTCGCGGGTGCCCAGGCTGAATTCCTGCAGGAAGCTTTCGACGACGCCCTGCCTTTTCTGGCTGCGGCGCGCGTGCTCGACCAGGCGGATCGCGTCGGCCACCACGGCCGTTCGGTCGGGGTCGCTGAGGGGCGGCGTGGCCAGCAGGGCGTGGATACGGATCGGTTCGTCGGCGAACTTGCCGTGGTCCAGGGTGTCCCAGTCCTGAGAGAGGGTCACCGGAGGCGTGACGTGTGCGTTCATGCCCGGCGACATAGACCCATCCGCTTGCGAGCGGGAGGGGGCGCGGGACATCTCGCCTTCCGTCGCGCGAGCCGCTAGAGGTTGCCGCCTTGTCCATCGGCACGAGCCACCGCCCACCCATGCGCATCGTTCTGGCCACTGACGCCTGGGAGCCCCAGGTCAACGGCGTCGTCCGCACCCTGACCCGCACCGTGGCCGAGTGCCGCGCCATGGGCCACGAGGTCGAGGTCATCGAGCCCAGCCAGTTCCGGACCATCCCGGCCCCGACCTATCCGGAAATCAGACTGGCCCTGGGGGCCGAAGAGGAAATCCGCGAGCGGTTGCGGGCGATCGAGCCGGAAGCGGTCCACATCGCCACCGAAGGGCCGATCGGCATCGCTACGCGGCGCATCTGCGTGGAGTGGAAGCTGCCCTTCACCACCAGCTATCACACGAAATTCCCTGAATATATCTCGGCCCGGTTCCCGGTCCCGGTGCAGGTCGGCTATGCCTATATGAAGTGGTTCCACAAGCCGTCGGGACGGCTGATGGTGGCCACCCCGACGCTGAAGGCCGAGCTGGAAGAGCACGGGTTCAAGAACATCTCGCCGTGGACGCGGGGCGTGGATACCGAGCAGTTCCGGCCCGACCTTGAGCGCATCTTTGACAGTCTGGGCGGCAAGTCGTGGCCGCGCCCGTTCTGGCTGAACGTCGGACGGGTGGCGGTCGAGAAGAACATCGAGGCGTTCCTGGAAACCGATCTGCCCGGCACCAAGATCGTCGTCGGCGACGGACCAGCGCGGGCCGACCTGGAGGCGCGATACCCCGAGGCGAAGTTCTTGGGCGCGCGGTTCGGCGAGGAGCTGGCACGGTGTTTCCGCGATGCGGACGTCTTCGTCTTCCCCAGTTGGACCGACACCTTCGGCCTGGTGATCCTGGAGGCCATGGCCACGGGCACGCCGGTCGCGGCCTATCCGGCGCACGGGCCGATCGACCTGATCCCCGGATCGAACGCGGGGGCCATCGACGAAGACCTGAAGGTCGCCTGCATGACCGCGCTGGAGTGCGACCGCGAGGTGACCCGCGCCTATGCCGAGACCTTCAGCTGGCGCGCCTCGGCCGAGCAGTTCGTGCAGAACCTGGAGCCCTATCCGGAGCCGCAGCGGGGCCGCTTCTGGCGGCGGCTGAGGCGGATCGCGCGGGTGCGGCGGCGGGCGGCGGCGTAAGCCGACCTATTTGGCGGGACGGGCCATGGGAGTCAGGGCCGTGGCGATGCCGCGCTGGGCCACCAGTTCGGCCTCGGGCAGGGGCACGAGGCCGCGATCCTGCAGATAGCCGCCCTGCCCCACGGCGGCCTCGGACGTGAACTCGATCAGGAACTCCTGAAGGCCCGGCGTCACGCCGATGTGGGCCTTCTTCACATAGATGAATAGGCTGCGGGCCAGTGGATAGGTGCCGTCCGCGATCGTCTGGGCGGATGGATAGATGCCGTCGATGGTCTCGGCCTTCACCGTGTCCAGGTTCTGCTCGAGGAACGAAAAGCCGAACACGCCCAGCGATCCCGGCGTGCGGGTCAGGGTCTGCAGGATGGCGTTGTCGTTCTCGCCCGCGTCGATCCAGGCGCCGTCCTCACGCACCGTGTGGGCCAGGCTTTCGAACCGGTCCTTGTCCTGCGCCTCCACGGCGGCGGCGGCGGGCACCAGCTTGGCCCCCGGCGTCATGCCCAGCTCCAGGAAGGCGTCGCGCGTGCCGGAGGTCGGCGGCGGGCCGTAGACCTGGATGCGCTGGTTCGGCAGGCCGGGATTGACCTGGTTCCAGGTGCGGGCGGGGTTCGGGACAAAGGTGCCATTGGGGCCGGGGACGGTCTTGGCCAGGCCTTCGTACAGGTCGTTGAGTTCGAAGTTGAAGCTGTTGCCCGTGCGCGAGGTCGCGATGACGATGCCGTCATAGCCGATACGCAGTTCGACGATCTCGGTGACGCCGTTGGCGACGCATTTGTCGAACTCGGACTTCTTCATCGGACGCGAGGCGTTGGCGATGTCGGGGGTGTTGGGGCCGACGCCATTGCAGAAAGACTGAATGCCACCGCCGGTGCCCAGCGATTCCACGCGCGGGGGCGAGGCGTCCGGGTTGTTCCTGGCAAAGTTCTCGGCGACGCGGGTCGCGAACGGAAACACGGTCGACGACCCGGCCGCCCAGATGCCGTCGCGCGCCGTCTGCGGACCCTGGCCACAGGCCGCGATGGACAGGACGGCCATGGCGGCCGTCGCAGCGGCGGACAGGCGAGGAAACAGGGTGGTCGGCATCAGCACGGTCTCTCGGGGCGACGAATCTGCGACGCTTAAAGCAGACGTTTGCGCATGGCCTGTGACAGCATGTCGATCAGCGTCACCGCGACGATCACCACGATGACGATGGCCGAAACGTCGCGGAAGCCGAATCCGTTGATGCGGTCGAACAGCACCTGACCAATCCCGCCCGCGCCGATCAGGCCGAGGACCGTCGCCGAGCGGCTGTTGGATTCGAACCGGTAGAGGGCGAACGAGGTCCACAGCGGCGCGACCTGTGGGATGATGCCCCAGACGATTTCATGCACACCGGTGCCACCTGTGGCGCGCACGCCTTCGACAGGCCCCTTGTCGATCGACTCGACCGCCTCGGAAAACAGCTTGGCCAGAACACCGGCCGTGTTGACAGCAATCGCCAAGACGCCGGGCAACGGTCCCAGACCGACCGCGACGACAAAAAGGATGCCGATGACAAGGTCGGGCACCGAGCGCAGCAGGTTCATGACGAAGCGCACGGGCATGACCACCCAAGCGGGCGCAACATTGCGGGCCGCCGCAAGTCCCATCGGCACAGCGAGGAAAATGGCCAGGAATGTGCCCCAGAGCGCGATCTGGATCGTCTCCCACATCTTTTCGACGAACAGCTTCCAGTCCGTGAAGTCGGGTTGAAGCAGTTGAGACGCGAAGTTGCGGGTGTTTTCCGAATTGCTGAAGAGGTTGCCCAGATCAGCCAGGTTCACAGCCTCAATGCTGTAGATCAGGACGGCCGCGACGCCGCCCCAGACGAGGACGTCGAGCACCCAGGCCCCCAGGGACTTCGACGGCGCCTTCGGGATCGTGCCGGCAGGCGTGGTGGTCAAGGCTGGACCTCTCGCAAGCTGCGGAGGCGCTGCAGTTCGGCCTGGGCGGCGGACGCGGCGGCCGTGTCACCCGACTTGCGGGCCTCCGACAGCTGCTGGTCGGCGATCATCTCGCGGACCGGATTCAGGTACGAGTTATCGGCGGCGCGGAACTGGGAATATTCCAGACCGGCCAGAACCTGACGCTGGCGATCGGCCTCTGCGCCCGTGCCCACGCCATAGGTCAGGAAGAAGCTGCGGATCTTTTCCTTGATCGCGGGATCGAGGTCGGAGCGCAGGACGATGCCCGATTCCGGGATCGGGGGGGACTGCCAGATTTCCTGGATCTGGGCCGCGATCTGAGGGTTCTCGCGGGTCAGGAAGACGGTGTTGACGGTGTTGGAGGTGGCGACATCGACCACGCCCGTCGCCACGGCGAAGGCGTTCGCCTGGTGGTTGGCGGAACGCACCGTCTTGAAGCACTGGGCCGGGTCGATCGGCGGGGTGTGGGCGTTGAAGAGGAAGGCCATGGGGGCGAGCGTGCCCGAGGTGGACTGGGCGTCGCCGATGCCGAAATCGAACCGCTTTCCGCAGGCCAGAACCTGATCCAGGGTGATGCCCGAACCCGCCTTGACGATCAGGGTGGAGCGATAGCTGTCGGCCCCCTCCTTGTTGACCGTGCGGGCGATGACCTCGGCGTCGGCGCGGTCGATGGCCTCGACCGAGGGCTTGGCCGACAGCCAGGCGACCTGGGTCTGGTTGCCCTTCATGGCCTCGACCAGGACGGTGTAGTTGGAGCCGAAGAAGGGTTTCACCGGCACGCCGATGGCCTTGGACATGTCGTCCAGCAGGGGCTGCCACAGGGGACCGGCCGAGGCCTGGCTCTCGGCCGACAGGATGGCGAAGTCGATTTCCTTGGGCGCGCCCCCGGACTTGGCGTCGTCGCCGTTGCCGCAGGCGGACAGGGCCACGAGGGCGGCCGAGGCGGCGATCAGACCGAAGCGGCGAGTGATGCGGGCGAGGCTCATGCCTTGGTCTCCCAGAACGCGTCCTCGAACTCGGGACCGTAGATGTCGATGAGTGTGGGGGTGTCCAGACCGGTCGAGGGACCGTCATAGACGATCTTTCCAGCCTTCAGGGCGATGACGCGGTCGCAGTAGCGGATGGCGTAATCGACCTGGTGCAGGGTGACGATGACGCCCAGGCCGTCGCGCTGGTTCAGCTCGACCAGCAGTTCCATGACCTTGCGGGCGGAGACGGGGTCGAGCGAGGCGACGGGTTCGTCGGCCAGGATGCCTTTCGCGCCCTGGACCAGGGCCCGGGCGATGGCCCCGCGCTGCTGCTGCCCGCCCGACAGGGTGTTGGCGCGCTGGGCGGCATAGTCGGAGACGCCAACGCGGTGCAGCGCCGCCATGGCCTTGTCCTTGTCGGCGCCTGGCCAGGCACCCAGGATGCCCTGCCAGGCCGGAAGGCGACCCAGCGCGCCCAGCATGACGTTGGAGAACAGGCTGAGCCGACCGACCAGGTTGAACTGCTGGAAGATCATGCCGACCTTCTGGCGCGCGGCGCGGACGGCCCCGGTGATCCGGCCGTTCTTCTGGACGCAGACGCCGAAGACATCGATCTGGCCCGGCCCGGCGTCGATCGACTGCATGCCGGTGATGGAGCGCAGCAGGGTCGACTTGCCCGAACCCGACGGACCGATCAGGGCGACCATTTCGCCCGCCGCGACGGACACGCTGACACGGTCCAGCGCCTTGCGGGCACCGAATGTCTTGGACACGTCGCGAACCATTACCAACCCAGCAGGGTTGGGGCCGGGCGCGGGGCTTACGGCGGCTGAACTCATGAACTCGCTGACGGCGGCTGTGGAACAGGCGCCGAATGCCGCGAGTGGCGCGGTCCGGCAAGTCTTAATGCCACGGCCATTGCGCCGCCGTCCAGCGCGACGACCGGCGCAGGTCGGGTGCGGGAGACCGGAACACCGCAGGCATCAGCCTTTGAAGGCGGCCGCTTCCACGCGCTCCAGATCGACCGGCAGGGTCAGGGCCTGCCGGGCCCGCGCCAGAGCTTCGGCCGACTGGCGGCGCGCGGCGTGGGCCAGCGGGCTGTCGCCGGTCGCCAGCTTGCCCAGCATTTTTTGCAGGCGTTCGGCCACCGCGGCGTTGTCGGACCCATGCCGCGCGATGGGACCGAACACGTCCTCGACCAGATCGTCGGCCTCCAGGGTCGGGGCCCAGACGCGCGAGCGGCGAACCGGCTGGATCTCTGTCGGGGTCAGCATCGCCCATTCGTCCAGCGCCCGCACCGCCGCGCCCATGACCTGGATCGCCGTGCCGGGATCGTTGACGCCCGGCGACAGCGCGCGGGCCGCGATCTCGCCCAGGACGATCAGCCCGAAGCGCGGATCCTGATCGAAAGAGCGCTGGCGGCCGATGCTGAAGGCGGAGCGGAAGTCGCCCTGATCGGTGTCGTCCCGGTCCGGTCGGCTGATCGCCAACAGGGGGTCGCCGGTCCGCACGAAGGTGCCCGGCATGGCCATCACCCGGACCTGACAGTCCTGTCGTTCGGCCGCGTCCTGAAGCAGGGCGGGATCGACGTTCTGGACATAGCCCGTCCTGGGAGCCAGGACGAGGAAGGCGGCCTCGATCTGTCCCGGACGCCCGCCCAGGAAGGGGGCGTCCCGCTCGCCCGTCAGCGCCGCCCGGGCCTGATCCTCGGCCAGGTCGATCATGTGGCCGACGCGCGCCAGGGTCGAAAGCCGGTTGATCCAGGCCAGCAGCCGAAAGGCCACCAGACACACCACGCCCAGGCTGAACAGGAACAGGATCGCCCGTCCCTGCTGGCCATAGTAGTGCGCGTTGACGGCGGTGACGGCGACGATGGCGTACAGGAACGCCCCCACGAAGGTCGCCAGCGCCTTCTGAACGGCCACGTCGCTGGTGACCAGGGCGGCGGCGCGCGGCGTCGTGGTCTGGGATACGGCGGTATAGGCCGTGACCATCGCCCCCACCGAGAAGGTCGCCACGCCCAGCAGGCTGGAGGCGAGGATGGTCAGGATGGCATCGATGGAGTTGCCCCCCAGCCGGTCGGCGACCTGGGCGGGCACCCAGGGCGCGGCGACGCCCGCGACCAGGGCGGCGGCCACGGCGGTCGCGGCGTACAGGCCGGCGCGGACCCACAGCTGTCGCCTCAGCCGTCGCCACCAGAACAACCAGCGATTCATCGATGTGGCCCCCGTCCTACCTTGGCCATAACGGCAGAGGGGACCGGAGGTTCACCGCCATGGCGTGGACGATACCGTCAGAGGCCGGACCATCGCCGAAGCGCGGCGAGCCCGGACATGAAAAAACCGCTTTACATGACAGTCGCGTGACCCCATATGGCCGCTTCCGGCGGACCCCGTAGGTCTAACGTTGCGCTGCTAACGCCGGTCTGGGTTTAACAATTACAGGGGTTTACGTGAATTGCGCACGTATCCATTTCCCCTGGACCTGGTCCGCGAGCGGTCCCCTGAACGTCCAGTCGCACTCGTGCGGCCGCGTTCGGTTTCCGTAGCGGCGCGCTGGTTCCAGGATAATCTCAAGGCCGACGTCTTCTATGCCGTGAAGGCCAATCCGTCCGCGTGGGTCATCCAGACCCTCGTCGACGCGGGCGTGACCGGATTCGACGTCGCATCCCTCGCCGAGATCGAGCTGGTCCGCTCGGTCAGCGCCGACGCGCGCCTGGCCTTCATGCACCCGGTGAAAAGCCGGTCGGCGATCACCAAGGCGTACTTCGACCACGGCGTCCGCACCTTCTCGCTCGACTGCGAGGACGAGCTGCAGAAGATCCTCGACGCCACCGGCGGCGCGGACGATCTGAACCTGCTGGTCCGCATGGCGGTCTCGGCCGACGGCGCGGCCTATTCGCTGTCGGGCAAGTTCGGCGTCTCCACCGATCAGGCCCCGTCCCTGCTGCTGGCCACGCGCCGGGCGGTGAAAGACGGGCTGATGGGCGTCTGCTTCCACGTCGGGTCGCAGTGCATGCGTCCGACCGCCTATCAGGCCGCCATGGCCCAGGTCGGTCGCGCCATCCTGCGCGCGGGCGTGATCGTGGACATCGTCGACATCGGCGGCGGCTTCCCCTCGGTCTATCCGGGCATGGTCCCGCCGGACATGAGCGAATACGCCGAGGCCATCCATCGCGGCTTCGCCGAGATGCCCGTGTCGGAAACGACCGAGCTGTGGTGCGAGCCGGGCCGGGCGCTGGTCGCCGAGTCGTCCTCGATCCTTGCCCGCGTCGATCTGAGGAAGGGCGACGCCCTTTATCTGAACGACGGGTCCTATGGCTCGCTGTTCGACGCGACCCACTCGCGCTGGCCCTTCCCGACCAAGCTGGTCCGGGATGGTCAGAGCTCGGCCGATCTGAAGCCGTTCCAGTTCTATGGACCGACCTGCGATTCCATCGACCACATGCCGGGGCCCTTCTATCTGCCGGCCGACATCCGTGAGGGCGACTTCATCGAGATCGGCATGCTGGGTGCCTATGGCGTGGCCATGTCCACGGGCTTCAACGGCTATGGCGAGCACGATCTCGCCGCGGTCGAGGATGCCCCGATGGCGTCGCTGTACGGTTTGGCCCCCCGCTCCATCCCGACCGTGCGCACCACGGCGGAAGAGCAGGCCAGGAAGGTCGTTCGCCTGTCGCGGCCCAAGGGCAAGGCCGGTCAGCGCAAGAAGGCGCGGCGTTAAAATCGTCATCTAGACGTTCTAATCAGCAGCGGCCCGTCGCTCCGTCCGGGCCGCTGCTTCTATTGACGACGGGCGCTCAAACCAAAGGGAAACCCTTGCAATGAACGCTCCCGTTCAGACCAACACCAAGGCCGAACTGCTGCAGAACGTCGTCGAGCACATCGACATCACCAGCTTCGATGCGCGGCCCATCGTCGACGCCATGCGCAAGATGAGCTTCAGCTCGCGCGACACCGCCCGCGCCGCCGACATCTTCTCGATGGCCATCGAGGACAAGGACTGCTCGCCGTGGCTGATCCTGGCCGGTTCGACCTCGGCCGGCGGCTGCATGCATGTGTATCGCGACATGGTGAAGTTCGGCATGATCGACGCGATCGTGGCCACCGGCGCCTCGATCGTCGACATGGATTTCTTCGAAGCCCTGGGGTTCAAGCACTATCAGGCCGCCGGCGAGGTGGACGACAACGTCCTGCGCGACAACTACATCGACCGGATCTACGACACCTATATCGACGAGGAGGAGCTCCAGAACTGCGATCACACCATCCTGGAGATCTGCAACGCCCTGGAGCCCCGCGCCTATTCCAGCCGCGAGTTCATCTGGGAGATGGGCAAGTGGCTGAGCGAGGGCAACGCCAAGAAACCCGGCAGCCTGATCCAGACCGCCTATGAAGAAGGCGTGCCGATCTTCTGCCCGGCCTTCGTCGATTCCTCGGCCGGGTTCGGGCTGGTCAAGCACCAGAAGGAGCGGATCGCGGCGGGCCAGCCCTATCTGATGATCGACGCGGTCGCGGACTTCCGCGAACTGACCGACATCAAGATCGCGGCGGGCGTCACCGGCCTGTTCATGGTCGGCGGCGGCGTGCCCAAGAACTTCGCCCAGGACACCGTCGTCTGCGCCGAGATCCTGGGCATCGAGGCCGAGATGCACCGCTATGCGGTCCAGATCACGGTCGCCGACGTCCGCGACGGGGCCTGTTCGTCCTCGACGCTGAAAGAGGCGGCGTCGTGGGGCAAGGTCCAGACCACACACGAACAGATGGTGTTCGCCGAGGCCACGACCGTCGTGCCGCTGATCGGCTCGGACGCCTATCACCGCGGGGCCTGGAAGAACCGCGACAAGCGTCGCTGGGCCAAGCTGTTCGGGAAGTAGGCACCCAATCCTCCCCCGTGTAGCGCAGCGAAACGGGGGAGGGGGACCGCGGAGCGGTGGAAGGGGCGACCCAGACACGGTGCGTGGTTCCGCCCCCTCCACCATCCTTCGGATGGTCCCCCTCCCCCGCTGCGCGGTGGAGGATTTTACCCCTCGCTGATGTCGCGCACGGCCTTCATCAGGGCCTCGACGACCTTGGCCGTCTCGACCTCCGACCAGCCGCCGGGCTTCATCTGCACGGCGTGGCGCAGGGTGTGGAAGGCTTCGCGCACGACCTCGGGCGTCTGTTCGCCCGAGACCAATTTCGCCGCCAGGGCCATGCGCTGCATGACACCGTCGACGGCGGTGCGGTTTTCGTCCAGCCAGGTCTTGCCGGCCTCGGTGACCGAAAAGACCCGCTTTCCGGTCGCATCCTCGGCGCCCACGATCAGGCCTTCGTCGGCCAGCAGCGACAGGGTCGGATAGACGACGCCGGGGGACGGAGCATAACCGCCGCCGAAGGCCGTCTCGATGGCCTTGATCAGGTCGTAGCCGTGGCGTGGCTCCTGCTCGATCAGGGCGAGCAGCACCAGGCGCAGGTCGCCGGGGCCGAACATGCGTCGCCCCTGACCGGGTCCCCGTCCCTCGCCGTCACGGCCGGAGCCCGGCCCACGGCCCATGGCCGCCCAGGGGCCACGGCGGCCCCGCCCTTCACCCGACGGGCCGCAGCGATGGCGGCCGGGACGGGCGTCTCTGTCTTCATTGAATCCAAACATGTGATGTCCTTTTCTCATTTTCATGAGGCAAAGATATATCTTAATGATCAAAAAGCAAGGGTCTTGAGATATATCTTTTCTCAACTTGGAACCCCGCCGTGCGCGAGGCTTTCCGTCACGGTCGAAGGAGACGAGCCCATGACCGACCAGAAACCCACCACGCCCGAAGGCATCGAGGCCGAGGACGTCGGCGAACAGCCCGATCTGGGCCGTACGCCCGATGCCCTGGTCGAGGCCCTGTCCGGCAGCGGCGTGGGCTCGGACACACGCGCGGGCTCTTTGCAGGGCGGCGCGGCCAGCGGATCGGACGACGACCCCGATCAGGCGTCCGTGGATCGGACCATGGCCGGCGAAGGGCGGGCCGAGCGCAAACGCGGCGAACAGGCCGACGCCGCCAAGGGCTGATCGCCTTGCTGTCGCCGCACCGATAGGCCACGGTAAGGCCAACGAAAAAGTCTGAGCAGGACGATCCGGGATGAAGCGTATTGTAGCGGCCGCACTGATGGCGGGCGCGGCCGGACTGGCAGCCTGCGACAGGACGACGGCAGATCCGCCCCCCTCTTCGGAGACGACGCCTGCGACGGTGCCGACGACGACCGTGGCTTCGGAGAGCCCATCGACACCGTCGGTCGCCCCCGATGCGTCCGCACCGCAGCCGATCGTGGAAGGAGCACCGACCTTCGCCGTTCTCTATCCCGGGGGCGAGATCGAAGCGCCCCCTACCGTCGCAACCAGCCCGGCCGGTCCCGGTGGACTGGTCGCCTTCCGAACCGACGCGGACCCGGCGGCGGTCGTCGAATTCTATCGCGCGCGCGCGGAGGCGGCGGGCCTGTCGTCGGTGATGGCGATGAACATGGGCGAGGCGCGGTCCTATGGCGCGGCCAAGGCCGATGCGGGCGCAAACCTTCAGGTCGTCGCCTCGCCTGTGGAAGGCGGCCAGACATCGGTGCAGCTGAGCTGGAGCGCCGGCGGTTGAAGCGGCTCGCCGTCGCCGCTGCCGTCGCGTTCGGCGGGATGGCCAGCGCCTGCGCGGCCCAGGCCCCGTCGGCGATGCGAACGGCGGCCGCCGCGCCGGCCGGTTTTCTGAGTTCGAGCGCACTACAGGCCCTGGTCGATGCCGTGCCGCCCCCGCCCGTCGAGGGATCGCCCGAAGCCCTGGCCGACGCCGCCACCTCCGAACGAATGATCGTGCTGGAGGATACAGACCGCTGGACCCTGGCGACGCGCCACGCGGAACTGCGCCCTGTGATCGCCGCCTCCCACTTCGACTGCGTCGTCGGCGCACGACTGACGGCCGAGGCGGCTCCTTCGCTGGTCGCGTTGCTGGACCGCGTGCTGATCGACGCCAATGCAGCGGCGGAGCTCGGCAAGGCCCGCGCCTTCCGGCCCCGGCCCGTCGGCGTCGATCCCGATCGACGGTCCTGTCAGGTGGTGTCCGCGGCGGGACGCGCCAGCGCCTCCTATCCCTCTGGCAGCGCCTCGGTGGGTGCCGCCTATGGCGAGGTGATCGCCGCCCTGGCCCCGGACCGGGCCGTCGAGGCGCGCGAGATGGGTCGCCAGATCGGAATCAGCCGACTGGTCTGCGCCATGCATTATCCGTCCGACGTCGAGGCGGGTCGGGCGCTGGGTGTCGCGGTCGTGGCGGCCGAGGCGGCCGACCCAGGGTTCGCGCCCGCCCTCGACGCGGCCCGAGCCGATCTGGACCGGGCGCGCGCCGCTGGCCTGACCAGCCCCGCATGCGCGGCCGAGCGGCTGGCCCTGGCTGCGCCCCTTCCATAAGCCTTCGCGGTTTCCATGCTCGAGTTGCTGACAGCCCTGCTCGACCTGCCGCCGATCGCGCCGCCATGCACGAGCGCCCAGATGCAGGCGTTGTTGCAGCCGGCTTCTTCGGACGCCACACCCTTGCGCCTGACCTGTTTCGCCATTCTGCCGCCCGGCACAAAGGTGGAACGCCCCTTGCTGATCGAAGGGGCAGAGGCGTCCGGAACTGGCATGGATTGTCGCGGCGGCTCGATCGGTGATCCAGACCGGCCGTCCACGACGTTGCAGCCGACGATCGCCATCCAGTCACGACGTGAAGCGACGGCCTGGAGCCAACCGCTGGGCGTCCATTTCGTCAACTGCACCATCAATGGCAACGTCCGCATCTGGGGCATGGGTGCGAACGGGCGCATCGATGACCTGCGCCTGTCGTCGCGGACGCAGGGCCACACCGCAGAGGCCCAGGCGGCAGCACCGTCGCGGATCGGCTTCGACAATGTGACCTTCGCGGCGACAGGCTCGATCCCACTCTATGTCGGTCCGGGCGTGACCCGCCTGGGTGTGCGTGGCGGCCAGTTCATCGGCCGGTCGGCGTCGACGGCCATCTATCTGGATGCAGAGAGCGCCGAGACCAGCATCACGAACGTCGCTTTCAGCATCCGCACGGCTCGCGAGCAGATCGCGATCGACGGCTCGGCGCGCAATCGGATCGAGGGGAACAGCTTCGCGCTCGGCGGACGGGGTGGCGTCTTCCTGTATCGCAACTGTGGCGAGGACGGCGTCATCCGGCATCAAACGCCGTCGGACAATGTGATCACCGGCAACATCTTCACCGGCGTGCGCTGGCTGTGGCCCAATGCCGTGGTGGTGGGGTCCCGCGAAGGGCGACGGCGCTATTGCGGGGCGGACACCGGCTGGTCCTTCGGATCGAGCGCGGACGACGGCGACCACGCCGAGCGGAACGTCGTCGCGGACAATGTCATCCGGTTCGGCTGGCGACCCTTCTAGGCCGGACGCGGCGCGGCCAGCGCGCCGTACAGGTCGGTCCGGCGGTCGCGGAAGAAGCCCCAGGCCGCCCGGTGGCGGTCGATGTAGTCCAGGTCGAAGGTGTGGACCAGCACGCCCTGGTCGTCCCGGCCGAAGCTCTCGACCAGATCACCCCTGTGATCGGCGATGAAGGATGAGCCGTAGAACAGCTGGCCCGCCTCGGTCACATGCTCGCGGCCCGTGCGGTTCGATCCGACGACCGGCACGACATTGGAGACGGCATGACCCTGCATCGCGCGGCGCCAGGGATCGGCGGTGTCCAGTTCCTTGTCGTGCGGCTCCGACCCGATGGCGGTCGGATACATCAGGATTTCAGCCCCCATCAGCATCATGGCGCGGGCGGTTTCGGGGTACCACTGGTCCCAGCAGATGCCGACGCCGATACGGCCGAACCGCGTGTCCCAGACCTTGAAACCCGTGTCGCCGGGCCGGAAATAGTATTTTTCCTGATAGCCGGGGCCGTCGGGGATGTGGCTTTTGCGATAGACGCCCAAGGCCGAGCCATCGGCATCCAGCATGACGATGGAGTTGAAATAGTGCGGCCCCTCGCGCTCGAAGATCGAGACCGGGATGGCGACGCCGAGGTCCTTGGCGACGTCGGCCATCGCGATGACGGCCGGGTGCTCGCGCCAGGCATAGGCGGTGCCGAACCATTTCTCTTCCTGTGAGACGCAGAAATACGGTCCCTGGAACAGCTCGCTGGGCAGGATGACTTGAGCCCCCTTCCCCGCCGCCTCGCGCACCAGATCGCCGGTGCGGGCGATGTTGGCGGCCATGTCTTCGCCGTAGGAGGACTGGAGCGCGGCGACGCTGATCGTGCGGGCCATCAGGCGGGCTCCTGCTGGGTGATGCAGTGGAAGGATCCGCCGCCCGACAGGATGGCGGTGGACGACAGCGCGATGATCTCGCGGTCGGGGAAGACAGTGGCGAGCCCTTCGCAGGCCAGGCGCGCGGCGGCGTCGTTGCCGTAGGTCGGGACGATGACCGCGCCGTTGGCGATCAGGAAGTTCATGTGGCTGGCGGGGACGGGCTTTTCATCCTCGTCGCCGACAAAGCCGGGGGACGGGAGGCGCAGCAGCTTCAGCGGGCGGCCGTCGGCATCAGTAGCGGCCGCGATCGCGGCGGCTGCTGCATCGAAGACGTCGTCGTTCGGATCGTTGCGGCCATAGGCCATGGGCAGGGCAACGACGCCCGGCGCGACGAACCGGGCCAGGTTGTCGACGTGACCGTCGGTGTGGTCGTTCAGCAGGCCGTCGTCCAGCCAGACGACCTTGCGTGCGCCCAGGGCCTCGGTCAGGGCCGCCTCGGCCGCCGCCTCAGACCAATCCGGGTTGCGGTTGGGGTTCAACAGGCACTGGCGCGTGGTCAGGATCGTGCCCGCACCGTCGTGATCCAGGGCCCCGCCCTCCAGGATGAAAGCGTTGCGGTCCAGGGCGACGCCGCTGGCCTGGCCGATCTGGGTCGCCACCGTGTCGTCAAAGGGCAGGTCGTATTTCCCGCCCCAGCCGTTGAAGCGAAAGGCGGCCGCGTGCGTGGAGCCCGCACCGAAGATCGGTCCGGTATCCCTCAGCCAGATGTCGCCGAACCGACCGGGCACGACCTCGACATTCTGCACGCCGTCGAACCGCGCCTGGGCGCCCGCCAGCGCCTCGTCCGTGCCGACCATGAGCCGGACCTGCTCGCGACCCGGCCCGGCGAGTGCGCGCACAAGCGCCTCGACCTCGGTCTGAGCCGGCTCGAGGTTGTCTTCCCACAGGTCCGCATGGCTGGGCCAGCCGACCCACATCGCCCGGTGAGGCGACCATTCGGCGGGGATCGGGGACCTGGACATGGAGGTGGAAGCCCTTTCAGACGGCGAACCCGAAGACGATGGGCAGGGGGGCCAGATAGACACCCCTGCCCCCTCGTTCAACAGCCGGTCTCCAAAACGAAAGAGGGCGGCCCGTCGCCGGACCGCCCTCCTGTCGTCGTGATCGCCGTCAGGCGACCGGCCTTAGAACGAGTAGCGCAGACCCAGTTGGATGGTCCACAGCGACCGGCCGGCGGTGTCACGGTTGATGACGTCCGCGGTCGGGCTGGCGTTCGAGTAGCGGTAGGTGGTGCAGACCGGGTTGCCCGCGGTCGCCGCCACACCGGCCGCATCGGCGCACTGTGCGGTGACCAGGTTCTGGGATTCCAGGCTGCCGTACTCCTCGATGATGCCCCACTCGTCGTTGAGCAGGTTGGCCAGGTTCTGGATGTCGGCGGTGAAGCGCAGGCGACCCGGCAGGAAGTAGACCGGCAGCTCCTGGCTGAACTGCAGGTCCAGTTGATAGACTTCCGGCTGGTCGTCGGAGCCCTCACCCTTCTCCAGCACGCGACCGTTCGGCAGGCCGAAGGTGTCGACCAGCGACCGGACCCGATCGCGCGTCGTGGCGCTGTCGAAGAAGATGTTGCCGACCTGCAGGTCGTTCGGGTTCGCGTCGTTGGCGAAGTCCGGCACATAGAACAGCTGACCGCCACGGTTCACACCGAAGGTCGGGCTGCGCGGCGAGGTGGCGTCCGACATGGTAAAGCTGAGCGGGCGACCGTCGCGGATTTCGCCGAACAGATTGAAGCGGGTCTCGTAGTCGCCGAAGAAGTTGTGGCGGTAGTTGATCTCCGTCTTCCAGCGGTTCTGGATCTCTTCCGAGGACGTGCCGTAGTCTTCGATGTTCGGGTCCAGACGCGAGACGCCGTTGCCGTACAGGCCGCTGGCGGTCGTGCCGTTCCGCAGGCTGGCCGCCTGATCCTTGCTGCGCTGATAGGCGTAGCCGACCAGGACATCCAGGCCGTTGTCGAAGCTGCGCGAGGCGCTGACGCCCAGGGTGTAGGACTCGCCGTCGTTACCGTTGAAGGCCACGATGTCGCGGTTCGAACCCGGGTTGGTCGAGGTGATGCCGAAGCCCGCGCGCTGGACTGCGGTGCCGCCCAGACCGTCGTAACGCAGGCGGCCGTCCGGGGTGAACTGGGCCACGCCGTTGACGCGCAGGATCTGCGAGCGGGTGTCGCGGAAGACGACCGACTTGTCGGCCTGCGTGAACACGCCGTCGAAGCTCAGGCGCCAGTTATCGACCGAACGGGACGCGAATTCCGGCAGGAAGCCCGATGCCCAGCCTTCGGGGGCCTCGACCGTGGCGTTCAGGAAGTAGCGCCAGTCGGACGGCAGTTCGAACGAGGGGCTCAGCGCATTGACCTCGGCCACCGGAGAGGCGACCGCGCCACCCTGCAGGCCCTGAACGGCCGTGGGGATGGAGTAGAAGGTGCGGGGGTCCGCCAGGTTGACGTTCAACGCCGCAGCGCCGATCGCCTGGGTGAAGCCGGCCACGCCCGTGGTTTCACGGAAGGTGCCGTCGGCGTTGCGCTCGATCTGGATGCCCGAGGTCAGGACGCCGGTGTTCGAGAAGCTGTTCGACAGCAGAACGTCGGGAATGCCGCCCGAGAACAGGCCGGCGCCGCCATTGATGGTCAGCCAGTCGGTCGCGTCCCACTCGAACGAAGCGCGCGGCATCAGGACGTTCATGCCGTCGTAGGTCGCCTGGTTCGAATAGCCGTTCCGCGCCAGGAAGTTGGCGTTGAAGGCGGGCACGATGTCACTGGTGTACCAGTCGTAACGCACACCGGCCTGCAGGGTCAGGGTCGGGGTCAGCTCCAGCGTGTCCTGGGCGAAGACCGAGTTCAGGCGGTATTTGAAGGCCGCCGCAGCATCGTTGGCGTTGCCGGTGATGGCGTTGGTGTAGACCAGACGCGAAGCCTGACCGGTCCGGAAATCGGCCAGCGAGTCGAAGTAGTAGGTCCCGCGCGAGTTCGGAACGAACACGTTGAAGACTTCGATTTCCTGGCCCTGGTAGCCGATCTTGAACAGGTTATCGCCCAGCGCATATTCGGCCTTGGCCAGCAGGGTCTTGTTGGTCGTTTCCAGATAGTTGGCGTGACGGTTCGAGTCCGGGCCGAAGCGATAGACCGACGTCGGGGTGCAGGAGGTGATGACGCCGTTGGTGATCGTGCGGGTCGCGTCGCCGCAGACGCTGACGTCGGAGAAGATCTGGCCACCGGGCGGATCCTGCAGACGGACGTAGTTCCGCTCGCTGTAGCGAACCTGGGTCGACAGGCTGTTGGTCCAGTTCGAGTTCAGTTCGAGGGCATAGGCCTCGTCCTGCTCGCCGGTGACGTACCACTGCGACGACAGGGCCGCCGTGGAGGTGCTGAGGTTGGTGCGCGGTTGCGAATAGTTGGCCGACTCGGCGTTGCGATAGGTCGCCGACAGACGCTGGTTGTCGGTGATGTTGAAGTCGAGCTTGACCGTGTATTTTTCGTCCGTGATCGGCTTGGTGCGTTCGATGTTGCCGACGGGGAAGTCGCTGGCATAGATCGTGTTGAAGTCGTTGATGAACGAGTCGATGTTGGCCTGGGTGATGCCGATGATCGAGTTGGCGAAGCCGCCGCCCACGGGCCCGATCGTGGTCTGGTCAGCCGATTCGTACAGCTCGTAAGAGCTGGCGAAGAACAGGCGGTCGCGCCACAGGGGACCCGAGACGAAGAAGCCGTAGTTGTTCTGGGTGATGGCCGTCGGCAGGTTGATGCCGCGGATCGAGTCGCCGACCAGGCCGTCGTTCAGATAGTTGACGAAGGCCGTGCCGTGGAAATCGTTGCCACCCGCCTTCAGCACCACGTCCAGCGCGCCGCCGTTGAAGTCGCCGTTCTCGACATCGACCGGAACCGCATCGACCGTGAACTGCTCGACCGCGTCCAGCGACACGGGGCCGCGACGGGTCGGAAGGCCGCCGCCGTTCAGGCCGAACTCGTCCTGGGCCGCGATGCCGTCGATCGACACGCGGTTGGTACGCGGGTTGGAACCGGCGATGGAGATGCCGCCGTTGTCGCGCGCATTGCTCGACACCAGGATGTTGCGGCGGGCCAGGTCGCGGATGTCGCGGTTGATCGAGACGACGCCGGCGATGTCGTCGGCATCCAGGGTCGAGGAGACACCGGTGTTGTTGGCGGTCACGTCGCGCGCGCCCACCACGACGATGTCGTCGACGGCCGATGCGCTTTCCAGATCGAAGTTCAGGCGCAGCGTATCACCGGCACCGATGATGACGCCGTCCAGGGAGTCGGCCGAATAGCCTTCAGCGGCGACCGTGATCGTGTACGGGCCACCCACGCGCAGGCCGCGGGCGTCGAACACGCCGTCCGAGCCGGTTAGCGTCGTCGTGGTCGTGCCCGACGGCTCGTGCACGACGCGGACGCTGGCGCCCGAAATGGGGCTGCCGTCGGCCGTGGCCACCGTGCCGCGCACGGCGGACGTGGTTTCCTGCGCGTAGACGGCAGAAGACATCGCGAGCGACGTCAGGAGAGCCGTGCTGGCCCAGAACGCCCTGGAGCGGTTCGTCATTTGGTCTGTATCCCCACAGTTCGGGCGGACGCGCCCTCATGGTCGATCGAGCACACGCCCGTCGAAATCCTGCCCGATCTACGGCGAGAACCGAACCGTGGGACGACACTAATGTGACAGGTGGATGACAGCGATGGGGGGTGACCTCGGCGCCACAGTCGGGTTCACCGACCGATCAGCTCCCCCAGACGGCCCTGAGACGCGCAGCACGGCCGCAGAACCGGCTGTATCCGCCGTAACGGACGGGGTTCAGGCGGGCGAAGTCCTGATGATAGGCCTCGGCGGGCCAGAACCGACCCGCCGTGCGCACCGGCGTGGTGAAGCGCCGAGCCCCGATCACGGCGACGGCCGCCGCGCGGGAGGCATCGGCGACCGGACGCTGGGCGGCGGTGGCGAAGACGGCGGTGCCATAGGCTGGCCCCGTGTCGCAGAACTGGCCGTTGGCATCGGTCGGATCGATGGTGCGCCAGAAACGATCCACCAGCTGACGATAGGAGATTCGCGCCGGATCGTAGGTCACCTGGACCGCCTCGACGTAGCCGTTGCCGCGCTCCACGGCTTCATAGGTCGGATTGGGCGATGTGCCGCCTGCATATCCCGACACGGCCGAGACCACGCCCGGCATATGCTCGAAGTTCGATTCCACCGACCAGAAGCATCCGCCGGCGAAGACGGCGACTTCGCGCCGGCCGCTGTCCGGGCCGGACTGGACGACCGGCGGCTGGGCTCCGGCGGGCTCCCCTTGCGAACATGCCGTCAACAGAACGGCGATGGCGACGGCGAAGCGGGGCGAAACGGGCATGGGAGGGGCTCCAGTGAACCATGGGGATACAGCCAGATACGCTCGCCATCCGCGGCCGGATACATCGCGGCGTGCAGGGCCGCCTCATCCCTGGCTACCCCGTCTGTGCGAACCGGATTGCGATGGCTTTTGCGGTGGGTTTGAGGGCCTTGGGTTCGTGGTAGTTTCCGTTGACCTGTGTGCGGTCGATGACGTGGGCGCGGAAGCGGGTGAACAGGTCGGGGTCGGGGGTCTGTGGGTCGGTCCAGAAGGCGTCGATGGATTGCTGGTCGGTCAGGCCGTCGAAGTCGAAGAAGGCCTCGCCCAGGACCTTGACCGGGGTCTTGAAGCCCAGGGCCGACAGGGCGGCGGATGAGTTGTTGACCACCATGCCGTTGGAGGCGCGGCACAGCTGGGCCAGGTTGCCGCCGTCGATGAAGTCGACCCGG
>NZ_JBFUCZ010000004.1:0-263398 GCF_056404975.1 Brevundimonas sp. P2_A6
ACGTTCCGCGACCGGAGGTCTGGTTCGCGGTTGTCGCCGCATACAGTCTCGTCCCGATCGCCATGCTCCGCGACCGGTTGGTGGAGGGGCGTGTCCACCCGGTGTGGTGGTTCGTGGGGCTTCCAGTTGTCGCAGAACAGACGACTGAGGCTCTTATGTTTGACAGTCCAGGCTGGCGGGCGGCAGCCGCGCTGATTTACGGGGCAATGAACTGATCAACCAACCTACCGAAGTGTCCGCAATGGGTCGGAAGCGGTCGTAGGCTTTTGGTCGAAAAGCGTACATTTCCCGTCCGAAGTCGAAGCCCTCACCTCACCCAAACTGCCGCTCGAACCGTCCCATCGCTTGAGGGTCAAGGCGGACGGTCAGCAGCATCCGCCCCTGATCGTCCGTGTCGCGCGCCGTCACGCGGCCGTGCTCGTAGAGCCAGGCGAGGGCCTCGCCCTGTGAGGGCTGGAGGATCAGTTCGGTCTCGGGGTCGTCGTCGATCAGGTCGGTGATGGCTTGGCGTAAGCGTTCGATACCCTCCCCCTTCCAGGCGGAGACGGCGACGGCGGTGTTGCCGGAACGGGCGGCCTGGCCCTCGATGGCCTCGCGGGCGTCAGGGTCCAGCAGGTCGGTCTTGTTCCAGACTTCCAGGATGCGGCGGGGTTTGCCCTCAGGCTGCTCGATCATTTTCAGGACGTCCTCGACGTCCCTGGCCTGCGCCTCCGTGTCGGCCGAGGCGATGTCGCGGACGTGCAGGATCAGGTCGGCCTCGCCCACCTCCTCCAGCGTCGCGCGGAAGCTCTCGACCAGTTCGTGCGGCAGGTCGGAGATGAAGCCCACGGTGTCGGCGATGATGGCCGGGCGGCCCTGGGGCAGGCGGATGGTGCGCTGGGTGGTGTCGAGGGTGGCGAACAGCAGGTCCTTGGCCAGGACCTCGGACCCCGTCAGCCGGTTGAACAGGGTCGACTTGCCGGCGTTGGTGTAGCCGACCAGGGCGACGGCGGGGAACGGGGCCTTCTTGCGTTGTTTCCGATGCAGGCCGCGCGTGCGGCGGACCTCCTCCAGTTCGCCCTTCAGCTTGACGATGCGGTCGGCGATCAGGCGGCGATCGAGCTCGATCTGGGTCTCGCCGGGGCCGCCGGTCGAGCTGGTGCCGCCGCGCTGGCGTTCGAGGTGGGTCCAGGTGCGGACGAGGCGGGAGCGCTCATAGTCGAGGCGGGCCAGTTCGACCTGCAGCCGGCCTTCCTTCGTCCGGGCGCGACGGCCGAAGATCTCCAGGATCAGACCGGTGCGGTCGATGACCTTGCAGTCCCATTCCTTTTCCAGATTGCGCTGCTGGACGGGGGTCAGGTCGTCGTCGATGACGGCGGCCTCGGCCTCCGCCGCGCGGATCAGGGCGGCCAGTTCCTCGACCTTGCCGGTGCCGAACAGGGTCGCGGGCGTGGTCTTGCGCAGGCGCACGACCTCCTCGGCGCGGACGTCGAGGTCCAGCGCGCGGGCGAGGCCGGCGGCCTCTTCAAGCCGTTCCTGTGCCGGTCGGGACGATCGCTCGCCCATGTCGGGATGGATGACGACCGCCCGGATGAGCGGCACGGAATGGTCGATGAGATGTGTAGCCAAGGGTTTCCTGTCTTCGTCATCCTCCGACTTGATCGGAGGATCGGAGTGTCCGCGCGTGAATAGCGGACGGGAGGCAAGATGGTGCCTCCGCGCCTAGAAAACGAGCCCCTGAACGTCTGGCCCTCGGGTCAAGCCCGATGGTTGACGCGTGGCGTCAATCTTCGTCGGCTTCAGGCTCGTACAGCTGCACGGGTGCTGACGGCATGATGGTGGAGATGGCGTGCTTGTAGACGAGCTGGGACTGCCCGTCGCGACGCAGCAGCACACAGAAGTTGTCGAACCAGGTCACGATGCCCTGCAGCTTGACGCCGTTGACGAGGAAGATGGTCAGCGGGGTCTTGGTCTTGCGGACCGAGTTGAGGAAGGTGTCCTGAAGGTTCTGACGCTTGTCTTGCGACATGGCAGGTTTGTCCTGTTCTTTTGTTGTTTCGCCGCGTCCGGGGAGGAACGCGGGGCCGGTTGAACCCGACCTTGTCAGCCTAGACGACGGGGTTGCCGGGTCGCAACGTCGGATCGACGATTTCGGCAAATGGTACGGCGGACGCCGCCCTGCAAGCCCCTCAGGCGCGCCTCCGGCCGTGAATGTAGACACCATGGAAGCCGCCATGGTTGGTGTGGACCAGGGCCGCCTCTTCAAAGCCCGCCTCGAAGACCAAGGCCATCACGATCGAAAGGTCGTAGTCGAACATGACCATTTCGCCCGGGGCAAGCCGCGCCAGGGCGTCCGACGTGTCGAGCGTCTCGATCCCCTCCCCCACCGACAGGCGGCCACCGGCGATGTGGCGGTGTCGCGGATCGCGGTAAAGAACGAACTGCAGGGTCAGCCCGGCCGCTGGCCCGGCCCGCGCCAGCAAGTCGCGCAGCAGGCGATAGCCGCGATCGGGTGGGATATGTTGGAACACGATGATGGATACGATCCAATCGAAAGGCCCCGCAGGAAGATGGTCGGCGAACGCGACGCTGTGGGGCGCGTCACGGCGGGCCTCCGCCAGCATGGAAGGCGCCACATCTATGCCCACGGCCCGGCCCGTGACCGCGCCCAGCGCACGGGTCAACCGCCCCACACCGCAGCCGAAGTCCAGCGCCGAACGCGGCTCGAAAGGGCCGAACCGCGCGCGCTGGACGGCGAGCTGATGGCGTATCTCGGCATCCCCGCTGGCGAAAAAGGCGGCCTTCGCATCCGCGTCGATCGCCTCGGTGCGAAACTTCGGATCCGTGAGGACACCGTAATAGGGCTGCGTTCGGCCGATCGCCTCCCAGTCGGCGTCCGTGTCGCGGATCGGGGTCGAGAGTGGTTCTGGCCGATGGCCGGCTCGGCCAAACAGCCAGCGATACAGCCTGATCACACCGCGCCCCGCTTCGCCTCTTCAAGGTAGCGCGCGCGCAGTTTCGTCGCGATGGGGCCCGGTTTGCCGTCGCCGATCTTCACGCCGTCGATGGAGATGGCGGGCATGACGAAGGCCCCGGCGGCGGTGAAGAAGGCCTCTTTCGCCTCCTTGGCCTCGTCGACGCTGAAGGGGCGTTCGTCCAGCTCGATGCCCTCGGCCTCGATCATCGCCATGATGGCGGTGCGGGTGATGCCCTTCAGGATATTGGCCTGGGTATCCCGCGTCCGTAGCTTTCCGGCCTTGTCGACGATCCAGGCGTTGGTGGACGAGCCCTCGGTGATCAGGCCCATCTCGTCGACCATCCAGGCCTCATAGGCCCCCTTGTCGCGCGCGGCCTGTTTGGCCAGGACGTTGGGCAACAGGCCGACCGTCTTGATGTCGCAACGGCCCCAGCGGATGTCGGGATGGGTGACGACGGCGACGCCCTTGGCGGCCTGGGCCTGAGACCGGGCGAAGGGGATGGATTTGGACGTCACCACCACGCTGGGCGGGGTGCCGGGCGCGGGGAACGGGTGGTCGCGCCGGGCCGTGCCGCGCGTGACCTGCAGATAGACGATGCCGTCCCGGACGCGGTTCCTGCGGATGGTTTCCTTCAGGACGCGGGTCAGGGCTTCGGACGTCATGGGGATGTCGATGCGCAACTCATTGAGACTGCGATGAAGCCGGGTCATGTGACCTTCGAAATCGGCCATGCGGCCGCCGAAGACCGACCAGACCTCATAGACGCCGTCGGCGAACTGGAATCCGCGATCCTCGACGTGAATCGTCGCCTCCGAGTGGCGCTGGTAGACCCCGTTCACATAGGCGACGCGCGACATCAGTCGATGCTCCCTTCGTCCTCGTCACCACCGCGCGAGGGCGACACGCCCAGCGACTTGAGTTTGCGGTGAAGGGCCGATCTTTCCATGCCGATGAAGGCGGCCGTGCGCGAGATGTTTCCGCCGAAACGCATGATCTGGGCGGCCAGATATTCCCGCTCGAACACCTCGCGCGCCTCACGCAGCGGCAGGGCGATGGTGCGTTCGGTGCCGATGCCGGTCCCGCCGGTCGAGGCGACCTCCTGAGGCAGCATGTCGGCCGAGATCGGGTCGTTCAGGTCGCCGGTGGCCAGGATCAGCAGGCGTTCCACGTTGTTGCGCAGCTGGCGGACATTGCCCGGCCAGGGGTGGACCTGAAGCACGGCGATGGCGTCCTCGCCCAGGCGACGACGCGGCAGCCCCTGAGACGTGCTCAGCGTTTCGATGAAATAATCGACCAGTTCGGCGATGTCCTCGCGCCGTTCCGACAGGGGTGGCACGCGGATGGGCACGACGTTCAGCCGATGGAACAGGTCCTCGCGGAAGCGCCCCTCGGCGATCTCGATCTTCAGGTCGCGCGAGGTCGAGGTGACGACGCGGACATCGACCTGGACGTCCTGTTCTCCACCCACCCGCCGGAAGCGCTGTTCGACCAGGACGCGCAGGATGCGGCTCTGGCTTTCACGCGGCATGTCGCCGACGTCGTCCAGATACAGGGTGCCGTTGTGGGCGCGTTCGAAGACGCCGATCTTGCGCGGACGACCGTCATGACCCTCCTCGCCGAACAGCTCCAGATCCAGGCGTTCGGGCGTCATCCCGGCGGCCGAGATGGCGACGAACTCCGATTTGGCGCGCGGACTGGCCTCGTGGATCTGGCGCGCGACCAGTTCCTTGCCCGATCCGGGCGGGCCCGAGATCAGCACGCGGCTGTTGGCCGGGGCGACCTTGGTGATGGTGGTGCGCAGGACCTGGGCGGCGGCGGAGCGGCCGATCAGCCCGGTCGGCGTCATCGCGATCCCCCGCAGACGCCTGTTCTCGCGCTTCAGCGAGGCAGCCTCCAGGGCACGCTCGATGACGACCACCAGCCGGTCGGACTTGAACGGCTTTTCGATGAAGTCGTAGGCGCCGCGCTTCAGGGCGCTGACGGCCGTCTCAATGTTTCCGTGGCCGGAGATCATGACGACGGGCAGGTCGGCGTCCAGCGTCTTGACCAGGTCGAGCAGCTCCAGCCCGTCCATGCCCCCGCCCTGCATCCAGATATCCAGCACGATCAGGCTGGGCTTTCTGGCGCGGATACCGGCCAGCGCCTCCTCCGAGCTGGAGGCGCAGCGCACGGCATGTCCCTCGTCCTCCAGCAGGCCGGAGACCAGGTCGCGGATGTCGGCCTCGTCGTCGACGACCAGGATGTCTGCACCGTTTGAACGCATATCGCCTCGCTATTCGGCCGCCAGCGTGCGCGAGCTTTGCGGCTCGGGCGCGCGGTCGGCTTTGCCGGTGGGGATGAGGGGAAAGATCAGACAGATCTTGGCACCGCCCAGGGTGTCGGCGTCGGACAGTTTCAGATCGCCGCCGTGGTCCTCGCAGATGCGTTTCACGATCGCGAGACCGAGGCCCGTGCCCTTCTCGCGCGTGGTGACATAGGGTTCGGTCAGGCGATCGCGATCCCGGACAGGCAAACCCTTGCCCGCGTCCTCGATGATGAAGGTGGCGATACCGCTCTCGACCTCCAGCCGCGCGATGATGGCCACGTCGCCCTCGTCGGCGGGCGTGCCCAGTCGTCTGGCCGACACAGCCTCGCCGGCATTCTTCAAAATGTTGGCCAGGGCCTGACCGACCATGCGGCCGTCGGCCTTCATCTTGGCCTTGGGCAGGGGTTCGACCAGTTCGACGACCATGTCGGGCGCGGCGACGCGCTGGGCGAAGACGGCCTCGCGCAGAAGTTCGGCGGGGTTCTCATTGGTGAAGCGCGGGGCGGGCATGCGGGCGAAGGACGAGAACTCGTCCACCATCCGGCCGATGTCGCCCACCTGGCGGATGATGGTGTCGGTGCAGCGATCGAAGATCTCGACGTCCTCGGTGATGGCGGGACGGAATTTCCGCCTCAGCCGTTCGGCCGACAGCTGGATCGGCGTCAGGGGGTTCTTGATCTCGTGGGCGATCCGGCGAGCGACGTCGCGCCAGGCGGCGTTGCGCTGGGCCGTGACCAGCCGGGTGATGTCGTCGAAGGTCAGCACCATCTCGCCGCCGACCCCGCCCTCGATGCGGACGCGCAGGCGGCGCATTTCGCCTTCGCGCGACACGTCGATGTCCTCCTCGATGTGCGCTTCGACGCGGCGGACCAGTTCGCCAAGCTCGGGGGCGACCTCGGCCAACTTCTTTCCACGAACCTCAACTTCCGAGATCGAAAGCAGCTGCAAGGCGCTGTCGTTGATCGCGGAAATCCTGCCGCGCTTGTCCAGGCCGATGACGCCGGCGCTGACGCCCGACAGGACGGTCTCGATAAAGCGGCTGCGATCCTGGGCGTCCTCGCTGGCGGTCTTCAGGGCGGCTTGCTGCGCCTCCAGATCGCCAGTCATGCGGTTGAACGCGCGCGACAGGGTGGCGATCTCGCCGGGTGCCCCGTCCGCCTCGACCCGGGCCGACAGATCGCCGGCCGCCACCTGATCCGCCGCCTTCACCAGTCGGCCGATGGGGGCCGAGATCGCGCTGGCCGCCGACATGCCCAGCCAGACGGCGCCGACAAGCACCAGAAGCGCGGTTTCGAGATAGCTGAGCGCGAAGGCCGCCTGGAGCCTGGCGCGGCTTTCCTCGGCGACGCGATAGCCCTGGATCGATTCCTCGCCATTGCGCATCTGGGCGACGATCCCGGGAGCCAGAGGCCGCACGACATAGAGATAGGCGTCGCCATAGTCGGGCAGCGGATAGACGGCCCGAACGGTGTCGGGATGCTCCGTGACCGTGACGGGGACCTCATTGCCCTCGGCGGCGGTTTCAAAAACCTCGCGCGGCGGCGCGACATAGGGTGGCGCGCCCGGGAGCTCGCCACGCGCCAGGACTTCGCCCTGCCCGTTCAGGATGTAGACCGCCGGATAGCCGAAGAACTCCGCGATCTGGCTCAAGGCCCCCGAAAACTGAATGCGATTGTCGAACACATCGCGCACGCCGCCCAGCTCGTTCGCCATCGTGCCGAGATCGCGATCCAGCCCGCCGCCGACGTCGGCGATATAGGCCCTGCCGATGGTGGCGCCGTTCTCCACGGCCGAGCGGACGTTCTGGCTGAACCATTGGTCCACGCCGCGATTGACCAGCAGGCCGAACACCAGAGCAATCAGGACCGCAGGGACGACCGCCACCAGTGAAAACAGGGTGACGAAGCGCAGATGAAGGCGTGCGCCCGGTTCGTCTGCCCGACGTTGCGACAGACGCAGCACACGACTGCCGATCACCGCGCCCAACCCGGCGATCAGCACCAGGTTGGCGACGAGGATGAACAGGACCGCGCGGCTGGCCGTCGCTCGCGCGTCATCGCCGGCAGCGGCACCGGGGGCCACAGCGACCAACCAGATGGCGGCACCGGCGATCAGGAAGGCCAGGGCATAGGCCGCGCCGAACGCGGCGCGCATGGGTCCGGCCTCCAGCCGACCCCAGAGGGACGGCTCGCCATCTGTCGCGCTGGGCTGGACCGGCGTGTCGTTCATATCGCGACAGCTTCGGCTAGCTGTGGCGAAAACTCAACAGCGCCGTTGCGGAAATGTGTCTCGGAGAAGGTGCCCCACAGACGCGCCAAAGCCTCGGCGACCTCTGACGGATCGTCCAGGCGGCAAATCCGGCCCTTGGCTGCGCGACGTTCCTCGGGCGAGGCCGGCCAGGGGGCCTGCTCGACATACCAGCCCAGATGCTTGCGAAACATCTTCAGACCCAGCCCCGCTCCATAGAAGGCGATCGAGGCCCGCATGTGATCGACGACGATGCCATATCGTTCGGCGGCATCCGGCTCGGTCAGGACGGTTCCGTCACGCAGCGCCCGGTCCAGATGCGCCGCCAACCAGGGTCGACCATAGACGCCCCGTCCCAGCATCAGGGCGTCGGCACCGGACTTGTCGAGGGCCTCCTTCGCCTGCTCGGCCGTGACGATGTCACCGTTGACGATCACCGGAATCCCGACCGCCGCCTTTACCGCGCCGATCGCGTCCCAGTCCGCATGACCGGTGTAGAACTGCTGGCGCGTGCGGCCGTGAACGGTGACCGCCTTCACGCCCAGGGCTTCGGCGCGGGCGGCTAGTTCGGCGGCGTTGCGGCTGTTTTCGTCCCAGCCCAGCCGCATCTTGACCGTGACCGGACGCGACGTCGCCCCAACCACCGCCGCCATGATCCGTCCCGCCAGATCGGGCGTCCGCATGAGCGCTGAACCGGAGGCGGACCCCGTGACCTCTTTGGCCGGACAGCCGAAATTCAGATCGACGATGTCGGCTCCGGCTTCCTCGGCCATCCGCGCACCCTGGGCCATCGCCGCCGGATCGCGCCCGACCAGCTGGATCACCGTCAGGGGCAGGCCGTCGCCGACGGCGGCCCGGCGCATGACGTCCGGCCGCCCGCGCGCCAGCTCGGCTGAGGCCACCATCTCGGTCGCCACATAGGCCGCGCCCAGGCGACAGGCGAGTTGCCGAAACGGCAGGTCGGTGATGCCGGTCATGGGGGCCATCAGCACCCGTCCGGGAATGGTCACGTCGCCGATCTGGAAGCCTGTGCTCATCCGTCCGTCACCATCGCATGCGGAGCCTCTCGTCAACCGCCATCGTGGCCCCTAGAAGGCCGTCATGACCTTTGCAGCGATCGTGGTGGCGGCGGGATCCGGCTCTCGGGCCGGTGGAGACAAGCAGTGGCGGCGGCTGGGCGGCAAGGCCGTGGTGCGCTGGTCGGTCGAGGCGCTGCTGGACGCAGGGGCCGAACAGGTGGTGGTCGTCGTGGCGCCGGGGAGCGGGAAACGCGCGGGCGAGGCCCTGGCCGGGCTGTCGAGTTGGTCGGCCATCGACGGTGGCGCAGAACGCAGCGACTCCGTGCAGGCGGGGCTGCGGGTGCTGAACGGCGCGCCGGATCAGATCGTGCTGATCCACGATGCGGCCCGGCCCCTGCTGTCGGCCGAGGTCATCACGCGCCTGCTGGCTGCGCTGCCCCATGCTGACGGCGCCATCGCCGCCCTGCCCGTGTCCGATACCCTGAAGCGCGGTGACGACTGCATCGACGGCACGGTGGACCGCGCGGGCCTTTGGCGGGCCCAGACCCCGCAGGCGTTCCGAATCGGCCGCCTGCTGGCCGCCTATGCGGCCTGGCCCGCTGGTGAGCCGCCGACCGACGATGCCGCGGTCGTGGAGCGGGATGGCGGCACCGTCCGCCTCGTTCCCGGCGATCCGCGCCTGATGAAACTGACCTATCCGGAGGATTTCGCCATGGCCGAGGCCCTGATCGCCAGACAGACCCGTGTCGGTCAGGGGTTCGACGCTCACCGCTGGGGGCCCGGCGACAGCGTCTGGCTCTGCGGCGTCGAGATCGCGCACGACCAGACCCTTATCGGGCATTCGGACGCGGACGCCGGGCTGCACGCCCTGACCGACGCCGTGCTGGGGGCCATGGGCGACGGCGACATCGGCGATCACTTCCCGCCGACCGATCCGAAGTGGAAGGGCGCGGCCTCGGACCAGTTCCTGATCCATGCCGTCGAACGGCTTGCTGCGCGCGGCGGGCGGCTGGTGAACGTCGACGTCACCCTGATCTGCGAGCGGCCCAAGGTGAAGCCGCACCGTCAGGCCATGCGCGAACGCCTGGCGGACATCCTGCGTCTGCCGCTCGATGCGGTCAGCGTGAAGGCGACCACGATGGAGAAGATGGGATTCACCGGGCGGGAAGAGGGCCTGGCCGCCTCGGCCATCGCGACGATCGAACTGCCGGCCTGACTAACCCCGTCCCTTGAAGTGACGCCACAGCGAGCCGAACAGGTTCACATAGTCGTCGGTCCAGGGCTTGACCCGGGTGTCCGGCAACACGGCCCAGCGCGGGTCGGCCCGGAAGCGTGTCAGCCCCGCCTCGGTCGGTGACAGGATGATCGCCTCGGTCGAAGCCTCCGCCATGTCCGGCGCATAGGGCTGCTCCGCGTAGAGCTGATGCAGATAGGGCACCCCCAGCGAGACGGCCGCCGCCTGGGCGGGCTGGGTGATATCCAGATTGCGGTTCGACAGGTGCAGGAGCAGCACGCCATCCGGCTTAAGCAGCTTGAGGTAACCAGCGATCGCCTCGACCGTCAGCAGATGGGTCGGCACGGCGTCGGACGAAAAGGCGTCGATGACCAGATAGTCGTAGCTGCCAGGCGTCTCGTGGGCCATCGACAGGCGCGCGTCGCCCAGCACGGTGCGCACCGGTCCGTCCGCGCAGTCGGAGATGAAGGTGAACCACTTGGGATCGCGCGACAGTCGGTCGACCATCGGATCGATCTCGAAATAGGTCAGGCGGTCCTCCGCGCGCTTGTAGCCCGCCATGGCGCCTGACCCCTGCCCCACCACCCCGACGGTGACGCCCCGGCCCTCGTTGCGCAGCTGCAGCCCCTGCATGACCTGGCCCAGAGGCGTCGACGGCGCATAGTAGAGGGTGGGCATGCAGGCGAACCGACGGTCCACCGGCTGCGCGCCGTGCAGCGTCGTTCCATGCATCAGCACGTGGACAGGGCCGCCCAGGCGCGGGTCCTGAGGCGTCGCCACCCTCAGCAGGCCAAAGAAGCTGCGCTCGCTGAGGTCCCAGACATAACCGCGGGCGATGTGGTGCGACCCCATGGCCACGACCGCCAGGATGACGGTGAAGAACGGTGCCCGATCACGGACCACGAAGGCGCAGATCGCGGCCGCGCCGAAGATCAGCTGCGACAGGGCCACGATCTGCTCCAGCGTGAACAGGGCCCGGAAAGGGGCATTGTAGCGCATGACCTCCAGCGCCACCGGCGGCACGATGGCGAGCAGGATGCCGCCCAGCAGCAGCGCGACCTCAGCCTTGCCGACCGGCTCCCAGCTCCAGGGGCGAACCAGCCCGACCAGCACCAGGACCAGCGGATACTCCCACACCATGTTGAAGATCACAGGCGCGATCAGGGCGTTGAACACCCCGCCCACGACGCCACCAACCGACAGCAGCAGGAAGAACTCCGTCAGCCGATCCGGGGCCGGTCGCCGCGCCGCCAGCACCTGGTGGCACATCAGGGCGGTCAGGAAGAAGGTGCCCAGGTGCAGGGCGAACATCATTACCCAGTCGCCGTTCCGGAAGGGCAGCAGCACGATACAGGCGGCGGCCAAGGCGGCCTGGAACGCGAAGGTGTATTCCAGAGGAATCAGTGGCTTGGACGCGAACGCGATCACGAACGTCAACAGATACAGCGCCAGCGGAATGATCCACAGGAAGGGCGCGGAGGCGACATCGGTGGACAGGTGCTGCGTAACGCCCAGCATCAGGCTGGACGGCGCGGCGGCGATCAGGATCAGCTTGATCTTGTCGGGCCATACGATCGGCTTGCTGCGGACGACCGGCGCGGCATCCAGCACCGGAACGAACCCCCGCTTCCACGTCAAGGCGGCCAGCGCCACGACCAGCAGCATGAAGATCGCATAGCCCCCGCTCCATGCCGCGCGCTGGCCGGACAGCGTCATCAGCGGCTCGATCACGACCGGATAGGCCAGAAGCGCGAGAAAACTGCCGAGGTTGGAGGCGGCGTAGAGCACATAGGGATTCTTGCCGTCCGCGTGCCCCGCCCTGACCCGCGCGAACCAGGCCTGGAGCAGCGGCGCGGTGGCGCTCAGCACGGCGAAGGGCGCGCCGACCGACAGCACCAGGGTCATCAGCAGCCACCCGATCGGAGCCGAGGGGTTCGGATCACCCAGCAGGCCGTTGATGTGCAACGGCAGGAACAAGGCCGCCACGACCAGCAGCGCCAGATGCACACCAAGCTGCGCGCGCAGGCTTTTCAGCCGTTGCAGGACGTGGGCGTAGGCGTAGCCGACCAACAGCGCCGTCTGGAAGAAGACCATGGAGGTGTTCCAGACCGAGGGCGAGCCCCCCAGCATCGGCAGGACCAGCTTGGTGACCATCGGCTGGACCACGAACACCAGCGAGGCCGAGGTGAAGATCGCCACCGCGAACAGGATCGGCGTCAGCCTGTCTCCGGTCGCCGGGGTGCCCAGGCCGGGCATATCCGCGTTCAGGGTGGTTTCGGACATGGATCCCCCGGGCGTGTTCGGCTCGACAGAACCCCTGTCGCGGCCCACGCTAGACTGACTCGGCGCGGCTGCGGATAGGGCGATGTTTCCAGACGATATCCAGGCGATGGCGGCAGCGGTGATCGCCGTGGCGACCGATCGCGGCCTGACCCTGGCCACGGCCGAAAGCTGCACCGGCGGCCTGGTGGCAGCCGCCCTGACGGCCATCCCGGGATCCTCGGCCGTCGTGGATCGGGGCTTCGTCACCTACAGCAACGCGGCCAAGACGGCGCTGCTGGGTGTTTCCACCGACCTGATCGAGCGGAACGGCGCGGTCTCGGAGCCGGTCGCCCGGGCGATGGCCGATGGGGCACGGGATCGTTCGGGCGTCGATTTGACCGTGTCGATCACCGGCATCGCCGGGCCGGGCGGCGGGTCGACCGACAAGCCGGTTGGCCTGGTGCATTTCGGCTGCGCTTCGAAAAGCGGCGTCCGCCATGAGGCCCATCGGTTCGGTGACATCGGCCGCGAGGCGGTTCGCCTGGAGAGCGTGCGTGTCGCGCTTCGGCTCCTGCTCGACGCCGCGGAGGCCGCGTGACGACCGTCGTTGACGCGCGAGGGCACCGGTGTCCCGTCCCCAGCCTTCGGCTCCGAAAGGCGCTGGAAGAACAGCAGGACAGCGACGAGTTCACGCTGCTGGCCACAGATCCGATGGCCCGGATCGATGTGCCGTTCCTGATGGCAGACCTGGGGGGGCGCGTGTTGTCCGTGCAGGAGACCGAAGACGGCCTTGCCATCACCGTCGCGAGGCGCGCCGCTCCGACAGGTTGACGACGGAACCAGAGGCTTCGGGCTCCACGTCCGGCGCGCCACGCGAACGCCAGGCGATCTCCATCTCGGTGGCGAATGCCCCACCATAGAAGATGGCGTTGACGTTCCACGACAGCCAGATCAGCAGCACCACCACCGCCCCCACCGAGCCATAGGTGGCGCCCAGTTGGGCGATCTGCTCGACGTAGATCGCGCAAAGCCAGGACGACACCATCGACATGAAGGTCGCCACCACGCCGCCCGTGATCGACGGCCCCCAGGCCACGGGGTCGCGGTGGGACATGGCGTATCGATACAGCAGCGTCAGGCCCAGCCCGAGACCCAGCGCCGGCCACAGCCCATCCAGCGGCAGGAATCCGCTGTCCGCCGCCACCGGCCCGGTGTGTTCCAGCAGCCGGGACGTCACGACGGCACCGGAAACGATCGTGAACAGGGCGAAGGCGAACAGAGCGACGAAAAAGGCCAACAGGTTGAACTTGAAGAAGCCGTGGGGTTCGGTCTCGTCGTGGATCAGGTTCAGCCCCGCCAGCAGGGCCTTGAATCCCCGGTGGGCGGCATAGGCACCGACGATCAGGGCGAAGGCGCTCTGGGTCGAGACGGTGCGGGCCGAGGCGTTGGACAGGCGCTCGATCTCGGCGCGGAAGATGGCACGCGCGGCATGGGGCATGACGTCGGCCAGCGCCGCCGCCTGTTCGCCCACCTGGGCGATGGACAGGACCGCCTTGTAGAAGCCGATCAGGATGGCGATGGCCGGGAAGACCGCCAGCAGGGCGAAGAACGACACCCCGCCGGTGTAGAGCATGACGTCACGGCCCCAGCTGCGGGTGAAGGCCCGCACCGAGAGCCTGCCCCAGAAGCCTGGGGATGCGATGTCCGTCCGATATCCGCTCAAGCCGGTTCCCGCCGCAGCCTTCAGGTTTGTGACCCTATCGTAAAGCAGCCCCATGGGAAGCGTCCACCGTCCCGTGCTTTTCGCTCGCTGCGGTATCAGCGGCGTTGCGCCGACCGGGACGGCGTCGGTATACGGCGCATGCCTGCACGAAGCCCGTTGGCGCTTGTCCGGCGAATGAGGAGACGACGTCTTGGGTCAGGAGCCGCGCGTGCTGGTCGTCGCCGCGACCGATGAACGGATCGAGGCCTTGTGCCGCGGGCTGGATTCGCTGGGCTGGCGCACGATGACGGCGCGCAGCGGTGCCGCTGCGGTAGCCGCCCTGACGGACTTCGCGCTGGAAGTCGCGATCCTGGACGCCGATCACCCCGAGATTGCCGCCCTGCCCGACGCGCTGCGCAGTGCGGCGGGCGCGCGCCGCCTGCCCATCGTCGGCATCGGCGAAGGACTGGAGGAAGGCGGCGATTTCGACATGGTGGCCGTTCAGGCCCCACACCCCGCACAGGCCGCCCTGCGGATCGAACAGCTGGTCCGCGCCGCCATCGCCGAGGAGGAGTTCCGCCTTCGCCAGGCGACCTTCGCCCTGCACGGCGCGACCCTGGACCCAGGCGCGCCCGATCCGGCCCCTTTGAAGATCCTGATCGCCGGAGCCCCGGACCACCGGTTCCTGGCCCTGTCGAACACCCTGACCGCGGCGGGGGCAGAGGTGATCGCGGCCCCGACGCCATACACCGCCTTCGACTATCTGCACGAGACCGCCTTCGACGCGGCGGTGCTTTGGGGCGCGCCGGACCACGCCCCGGCCCTGTCCATCGCGTCGGGCATGAAGCGAAACACCCGCCTGTATCACATCCCCCTGGCCCTTTATCTGCGCAGCGAGGGCGAGATCAACTTGAGCGAACTGTTCAACCGGGGCTTCTCGGACGTCGCGGCGGCCGACACGCCGGAACCGGACACGGCCGCCCGGGTGCTGTCGCTGGCCCGCACCCATCGCCGCCACCTGGCGATCCGCAAGGCACTGGAAGGCGCGCGGGGTGCCGGGATCATGGATCCATCCACCGGTCTGTTCACCCGGACCCTGTTCGCGAGCCACCTGGGCCGGGTGGCGGAGGCGGCGACCGCGCGACGCAGACCTCTGTCGGTCTGTGTGCTGCGGCTGGGCGATACCGAAGCCCTGGTCCGCGCCCGCGCCGGCGGTTGGCTGGACCGGGCCATGCCGCAGATCGGGGCGATGGTTTCCCGATTGGTCCGTGTCGAGGACACGGCCGCGCGACTGGCCCCCGAGGTCTTCGCCCTGGCCCTGCCTGCGACCCCTGCGGGGGCTTCGAGGCTGGCGGCCGAGAGGATCGCGGCGGTCATCGGCTGCACGGCCTTCGACGCGGGCCCGGACCGGTCGCCGTTCGTCGCCGACTTTCATGTCGGATCGGCCGAGCTGATGCCGGGCGAGAGCGCGGCGGCGGTCCTGGAGCGTGCCTCGGCCGACCTGTATGCCGCGCGATCAGCCCTGGTCTGAGGGCGTCTGACCAGGCCGATCAGTGAACCGGCCGAGCCTCGGCCGGGGTCACGAACGCCGCTTTTCCGCTGACCTCGCTATAGGTCATGCACAGGTCCTCGAAGACGCGGTTCCAGGCGAACTTCTCGACGGTATGAACCCGGGCGGCCGCGCCGATCGCATCGATGTCACGCTCGAACAGGGCCGCGATAGCCTGGGCATAGTCATCGGGATCGGCGCTGCGGGCCAGTTGACCGACCTGATCCGTCACCGTTTCCGCGACACCGCCCGCATTGACGCCCACGACCGGACGACCACAAGCCATGGCCTCCAGCACGATCAGGCCGAAGGGCTCCTTGTCATTGGCGTGAACAAAGGCGTCGCAGGAGGCGATGATGCGGGCCACCGCGCGGGGGTCGCGCTCGTAAGGCAGGGCGATCACGCGGTCCTCGGCCGGCATGCCGGCGCCGGCGCCGACCAGCACGAGGTGGTAGGGCGCGCCGAGCTTCTGAACGGCCTCGATCAGGACATCGATATTCTTCTCGCGGGCCGGACGACCGGCGAAGCACAGCAAACGCGCATCGTTCGGCAGGCCCAGCCGCTTCAGCAGCCAGTCGCGGTCGCGCCGGTCGGGACGGAAGGTGTCGATCTCGACCCCCAGGGGACGGATCACGATGTCGCGCACGCCGGCCTCCTCCAGCCTGCGGGCGATGAAGCGGCTGGGCGAGATGACGCGATCGAACTGTCCGAACAGCCGGGCCCAGCGCTTCTCCACCGGCTTCTTGGCCCATTCGCCGAAATGCAGCGCCGCCAGGCCGGCAGGGTCCGAATGGCAGAAGCCGACAACCGGGCATCCCGCCCGCTGACCGGCCTCCAGGGCACCCTGCCCCGGCGTGTAGGGATCACCCGCCTCGATCAGCGACGGCTTGACCGACGCGACCCAGGCGGCCCAACGCTTGACCGAGCTGGGCCAGCGATAACCGTCCCCAAACGGCAGCTTGGTGGCGTGCAGCTTGATGATGCCGTCCTTGCCCGCCTCATGGCGCGCGCCGGGGACGATCAGGGAATGCGCGACACCGGGGCGGTTCGCCTCGATCCAGGCCTTCTTGGACAGCAGATAACGCTTCACGCCGCCCGATCGCGGCGCATAGAGCATGGTGGTATCGACCATCCGCGGCCGCGGATCGGCGGTGGAGGCCTTCAGAACACGCAGCGTCTCGGCGACCTCCTCGTCCAGCCCGGGGATCAGCCGCAGCTCGCCTTCCTGCACGTCCAGATCGGTCATGGTCATAAAGTCGGTCTCCGGCGACCGGCGCGTAACGCTAGGTCTGGACTTTTGGATGCGTGCGGACGATTTGCGCGTTGCCATCGAACGCCCCTACGCCCGGCGACGGTCAAGCTCAAGCCCGTTCGCCGGGAGATCGGTCCCTGGCTGGCGCGCCCGGCAACACCCATCTGCAAACCCGCGCTACATGACTGAGCAGGCCGCTTTAGCCTTGCAATCGCCTCAAATTCGCGAAACTTGAGACAGGTGGCGGCCCTCCTGTTAGAAGGCCCCGCGCCTTCTGGCGTGTCCTTCTGGGGTGAACTTTGCGAATGCGTAGACTGCTTGCGACCGCGGTGGCGCTTGCCCCTCTGATGGCGGTCACCGCCGCGCGGGCCGAGGTTGTCATTTCGACGGTTCGGACCACGCCGATCCAGACCTCCAATGCCACCGGCACCGCGCGTGACGACATCCGATTCGCCTCGGGCGGATCGATCACCGTGACCAGCGGCGTGGCCGTAACGGTCGATTCCAACAACAGCGTCGATCTGGACAGCGGATCCAATCTGACCCTGCCCGCCAGTTCCGACGGCACGACCGCGATCCTGGTCGGACCGGGAGCCGATACCGCGAACGTCACCGTCGGCGGCACGATTTCGGTCAGCGACGATATCGACACCTACCCCGACACCGACAGCGACGGCGACCTGGATGGTCCCCTGGCCAATGGATCCAATCGCTTTGGCGTGCGCCTGATCGGTCCGACGGCACTCACCGGCAATGTGCTCGTCGAAACCTCAGGCAGCATCTTGGTCGAGGGCGCGAACGCGCGTGCGATCTCGGTCGAGCGGGCTCTGGTCGGCAACCTGACCAACTTCGGCACCCTGCGCGCCGTGGGAACGAACGCGGCGGCGGTCGGCACGACGGCGTCGGTCTCTGGCGGGGTCAACGTCTCAGGCACGGTCACGGCCCAGGGCCTGGATGCCAACGCGGTCAACATCCAGGGCGATGTCGGCGGTCGGGTCACGCTGCAAGGTCAGATCTCGTCGACCGGCTATCGTTACTCATCGCGCCCCACGGCAGCACAGATCTCGAAGCTCGAGCCCGACGACCTGCTGCAGGGCGGATCGACCGTCCTGATCGCCGGCAATGTCGCCGGCGGCGTCGTCCTCGATATCCGCCCCACCGACAGCGACCCCAACAGCACCGACGAAGACGGCGACGGGATCCCTGACGCCACCGAAGGCAACGCCGAGCTCAACGCCTTCGGCAGCGCCGCAGCCCTGACGGTCGGTTCGGCGACACGCGGCATCACCCTGGGAGTCGCCGGGACCGGCAACAACGCCTACGGCCTGATCAACCGGGGCTCGATCAGCGCCAACGGCGTCTATGACGGCGTCAGCGCCACGGCCGTCCAGGTGGGCGTCGCCGGCGGGCAGACCGTGACCATCGACGGTGGCATCCGGAACGAGGGGGCGGTCGTCGCCATCGGAACCGAGGCCGGGGCCACCGGATATCGGATCAACAGCGGAGTCACGACGCCCCGTTTCGACAACACCAGTTCCCTGACCGCGGGCGCTCTGGCCACGACGGCCGCCCAGACGGTTGTTGGCGTCGACATCGCCGCCGGAGCCAGTCTGCCGACCTTCAACAACAGCGGCTCACTGCTGGCATCCGCGACCGGCGGACTGGCGTCGACGACAGCCATTCGCGACGCGTCAGGCACGCTGACCTCGATCACCAATACCCGCTCCATTCAGGCGCTGCTGGCCCCCAACGACACGACGGGCCTGATCACCGGCGTCACGACCGCGATCGACGTTTCCGCCAACACGACGGGCGTGACCTATCGTCAGTATGGGGTCACCGGCACCGTCAGCGCGGCCGATCCGGACACGGACGGCGACGGTGTGCCCAACTCGCTGGAACCCATCACGGCGGGCAACATCCGCTTCGGGTCGGGTGCGGACGTTCTCGCGGCCGAAAACGGTACGATCCTGGGTGACGTGTCGTTCGGCGCAGGGGCCGACCAGCTGGCGATCACCGGCGGCGCACGGGTCCAGGGCGCGATCACCGACAGCGACGGCCTGCTGACCGTCGACATCACCAAGGGCACCCTGGACGCGCGTCAGACCACCGCCACCAACGTCACGCGGCTGAACATCGGAACCGACGGCGATCTGATCGTCACCCTGGATCCGGCGACGGGCACGAGTTCAGGGTTCAAGGTCAACGGCACGGCGACCCTGGCCGACGGCGCGGGCCTGGGAATCCGGTTCAACTCCCTGATCACATCGGCGCAGCGCTATACGATCATCGACGCAAACACCCTGGTCGCCGGGACGATCGATCAGACGGCCGTTCAGGCCAACTCGCCCTATCTGTTCATCGTCACGGCGGGCACGGACGTGGCCGCGGGCGACGTCTACATCGATGCGCGACGCCGCACGGCGGCCGAAGCGGGGCTGATTCCGGTCGAAGCCCAGGCCTTCGACGCCTTCTATGCCGGCCTGGCGGGCAGCGGCGCGCTGCTGAACGCCTTCACGTCGCAGGGCACCCGCGACGGCTTCATCGAGCTCTACGAACAGGTCCTGCCAGATCACTCGGGAGGTCCGCTGCTGTCGCTGGCATCCGGCGTCGATGCCGTCACCCGCGCCCTGACCGGTCGCAACGCGACCGTCGCGCCGGGCGAGACCAGCGCCTGGCTGCAGGAAATCAACTTCTACGCCGACAAGGACAAGACGGATTCCTATGGCTTCCGGTCCGAGGGCTTCGGCGTCGCCGGCGGTGTCGAGCGCGGATCGTCTCTGGGCGCGCTCGGCCTCTCCCTGGCCTTCACCTCGTCCGACATCCAGGACCCGGAGGCCGAGGCCGAAGAGGTCCTGACGGCCAATCTGGTGGAGCTGGGCCTCTACTGGCGGGCCCAGGGTCAGGCCTGGACGACCTGGGCGCGCGCGGCCGGCGGCTATGCAACCTTCGATTCGACCCGTCAGATCGTGACGACGGCGATCAATATCCAGAATACCTCCAGCTGGAACGGCTTCACCCTGGCGCTGGCCGGTGGTGCCTCATACGAGCGCAAGTTCGGTCGCTTGAGCGTCCGCCCCGAGGTCTACGCCGAGTACTTCTCGCTCAACGAGGACGCACACACCGAAGAAGGCCCCAACGACAGTTTCAATCTGGACATCGAGAGTCGCGATGGCCACCTGTTCTCTACGGTGGCGGCGGTGAACATCGGCTATGGGTTCGGTCAGGACGGCTGGATCCGGCCGGAGGTGCGGCTGGGCTGGCGTCAGAACATCTCGGTCGATCCGGGGGCGACCACGGCCAGGTTCGTCTCGACGGGTTCGGCGTTCAAGCTCACGCCTGACACGATCGAAGGCGGGGGACCGATCGCGGGCTTCAGCCTCAGCGTTGGTAACGATCTGGGCAAGCTGTCGATCACGGCCGACGCCGAAAAGATCGAGGACTACATCCGCTACAGCCTGCTGCTGCGGGCCAGCTTCAAGTTCTGATGGCGGGGCCGGAGGCCTCAGCCCGAAAACGACAAAGGCCGCCGGATCGCTCCGGCGGCCTTTTCGATGGAGGTGGTAGGCGGCGACGGGTTCGAACCGCCGACCCTCTCGGTGTAAACGAGATGCTCTGACCAGCTGAGCTAGCCGCCCATCCAGACGCTCTGTTTGCCTGTAGATCGAGGCTGCGTCCAGAACCCCTCCGCCACCTCCGTGAAGAACGGCCGCGCCTTGCGGTCGGCTCGTCTACGAGCCGACCGCAAGCCCCATCCTGCGTATGGGGAGGAGACCCGTTGGGTCAGTGGCTGACCACCGTGGTGCCGTCGATCGGCGGCACCGTGGCGGGCGCGGGGTTCAGGGGTTCGGCCACTTCGTCCCACTCCACCGCCGTCAGCGAGCCGGTCAGGGCCCACTTCAGCGCCTCGTCGGCCGTCGATATCGGCACGATCTCCAGCGCGCCCTTCACATTGTCGGGCACGTCGGCCAGGTCCTTCTCGTTCTCCTGCGGGATCAGCACGGTCTTGACGCCGGACCGCAGCGCCGCGAGCAGCTTCTCCTTCAGGCCGCCGATAGCCGTCACGCGACCACGCAGGGTGATCTCGCCGGTCATGGCGATGTCCTTCCTGATCGGCACGCCGGTCAGGACCGAGACCATGGCCACGGTCATGGCGACGCCGGCGGACGGGCCGTCCTTGGGCGTGGCGCCGTCCGGCACGTGGACGTGGATGTCGGTCTTCTCGAACACCGGCGGCTTGACGCCGAAGCTGAGCGAGCGCGCCCGGACATAGGAGGCGGCGGCGGAGATGGATTCCTTCATCACCTCCTTCAGGTTGCCGGTAACGGTCATGCGACCCCGGCCCGGCATCTTGATCGCCTCGATGGTCAGGATGTCGCCGCCGAACTCGGTCCAGGCCAGGCCGGTGACGATGCCGACCTGATCCTCCTCGTCCGTCTCGCCATAGCGGTACTTCTTGACGCCGGCGTAGTCGGCCAGCTTGGCGCTATCGACCGTGATCGACAGCGTCTTCTCCTTGGACATCTCGCGCACGGCCTTGCGCGCCAGCCCGCCCAGAGCACGTTCCAGCGACCGGACGCCGGCTTCGCGCGTGTAGTAGCGGATCAGGTCGCGGATGGTGTCCTCGGGCACCACGAACTCGGCCGGGGTCAGGCCATTGTCCTTGGTCACCTTTGGCAGGACGTGACGCTTGGCGATCTCGACCTTCTCGTCCTCGGTGTAGCCGCTGACACGGATGATCTCCATCCGGTCCATCAGGGGCTGGGGCATGTTCAGGCTGTTGGCCGTGGTCACGAACATGACGTTGGACAGATCGTAGTCGACCTCAAGATAGTGGTCGCCGAACGCATTGTTCTGCGCCGGATCCAGCACCTCCAGCAGGGCGCTGGAAGGATCCCCGCGCCAGTCGGCCCCCAGCTTGTCGATCTCGTCCAGCAGGATGAAGGCGTTGGTGGTCTTCACCTTCTTCATCGACTGAATGATCTTGCCGGGCATGGACCCAATGTAGGTCCGGCGGTGACCGCGGATCTCGGCCTCGTCGCGCATCCCGCCCAGCGACATGCGGACGTATTCCCGCCCCGTCGCCTTGGCGATCGACTTGGCCAGCGAGGTCTTGCCGACGCCGGGAGGGCCGACCAGGCACAGGATCGGACCCTTGAGGCTGTTGGTGCGCGCCTGCACCGCCAGATACTCGATGATGCGCTCCTTGACCTTCTCGAGGCCGTAGTGGTCCTCCTCGAGGATGTCCTCGGCCTTGGCCAGGTCGATCGGCTTCTGCTTGGCCTTGCCCCACGGGATCGCCAGCAGCCAGTCGAGGTAGTTGCGCACCACGGTCGATTCGGCCGACATCGGGCTCATGTTGCGCAGTTTCTTGACCTCGGCCTCGGCCTTGGTGCGAGCCTCCTTGGACAGGCGCGTCTTACGGATGCGCTTCTCCAGCTCCATGATCTCGTCGCGGGCGTCGTCGGTCTCGCCCAGCTCGCGCTGGATCGCCTTCATCTGCTCGTTCAGATAATATTCGCGCTGGGTCTTCTCCATCTGACGCTTCACGCGCGAGCGGATCTTCTTCTCTACCTGCAGGACCGAAATCTCGCCCTCCATCAGGCCGTAGACCTTCTCGAGCCGCTTGGGCACGTCGATGGTTTCCAGCAGGGCCTGTTTGTCGGCGATCTTGACCGACAGGTGGGCGGCGACGCTGTCGGCCAGTTTCGACGCATCGGTGATCTGGGGAATGGAGCTTAGCGCCTCGGGCGGGACCTTCTTGTTCAGCTTCACATAGTTCTCGAACTGCTCGACCACGGCGCGCAGCAGAGCCTCGGCCTGTGAGGGCTCGCCCAGGTCATCCTCGATCTCGACGGCCTCGGCCTCGAAATACTCCTCGCGGTCGGTGAAGCGGGTCAGCTGGGCCCGGCCCTTGCCTTCGACCAGCACCTTGACCGTGCCGTCGGGCAGTTTCAGCAGTTGCAGGACGGTGGCCAGCACGCCGACGGGATAGATGGCATCGGGCGACGGATCGTCATCGACGCTGTTCTTCTGGGTGGCCAGCAGGATCTGCTTTTCACCCTTCATGATTTCGTCGAGCGCCCGCACGGATTTCTCGCGCCCTACGAAGAGCGGCACGACCATGTGGGGAAACACGACGATGTCCCGCAAAGGCAGGACGGGAAGGATCTTGGACTCGGACATAATGCGCTCCTGGGCCATTGACGATCTCCGGCCCGCCTCCCCCGATGCCCCGCGATATGCAGCGACACCTGTGAAGAGGCCCGTCGATTCCGACGGCGTTCGAGTGAGTATGTGGCCCCTTGATCGTCCGGTTCAAGCGTTGCGGACGATCAGTCCACGGAACCCGAGTTTATCTCGAGAGCCAGTCATTCCGTGCGGACTTCTGCCGAAACGAGTAAGCCCCAGGGCCTTTCGACCCCGGGGCTGCAAGTTTCAACCTCGCGCCAGTGTGGCGCGGACGACGCGATCAGGCCGCGCCGTCGGCCTTCTTCTTCTCGGCGTAGATGAGCAGAGGCTGGGCGTTGCCCTCGATGACCTCGGCGTTGACGACGACCTCTTCAACGCCGTCGAAGGTGGGCAGCTCGAACATCGTCTCCAGCAGGATGCCTTCCAGGATGGAACGCAGGCCTCGGGCCCCGGTCTTGCGCGTGATCGCCTTCTTGGCGACGGCGTTCAGGGCGTCGTCGGTGAAGGTCAGGCCGACGTTCTCCATCTCGAACAGACGCTTGTACTGTTTGACCAGGGCGTTCTTCGGCTCGGTCAGGATGGTGACCAGGGCCTTTTCGTCCAGATCCTCCAGCGTGGCCAGGACCGGCAAACGGCCGATGAACTCCGGGATCAGGCCAAAGCGCATCAGATCGTCCGGCTCGACACCCTTCAGGATGTCACCGGTCCGGCGCTCGTCGACGTCCTTGACCTTGGCCCCGAAACCGATGGAAGCCCCGGCACCGCGCGCGGAGATGACCTTTTCAAGCCCGGCGAAAGCGCCGCCGACGATGAACAGGATGTTGGCGGTGTCGACCTGCAGGAACTCCTGCTGCGGATGCTTGCGACCACCCTGCGGAGGCACGGAGGCGACGGTGCCTTCCATGATCTTCAGCAGAGCCTGCTGCACGCCTTCGCCCGAGACGTCGCGGGTGATGGAGGGGTTGTCGGACTTGCGGCTGATCTTGTCGATCTCGTCGATGTAGACGATGCCGCGCTGGGCCCGCTCGACGTTGTAGTCGGACGCCTGAAGCAGCTTCAGGATAATGTTCTCGACGTCCTCGCCCACATAACCGGCCTCGGTCAGGGTCGTGGCGTCGGCCATGGTGAAGGGCACGTCGATGATGCGGGCCAGCGTCTGGGCCAGCAGCGTCTTGCCCGAGCCGGTGGGCCCAATCAGCATGATGTTGGACTTGGCCAGTTCGACGTCGTTGTTCTTCGTCGCGTGGTTCAGGCGCTTGTAATGGTTGTGGACGGCGACCGAGAGCACCTTCTTGGCGTGGCTTTGCCCGATCACGTAGTCGTCGAGGACTTCGCGGATTTCCTTGGGCGTCGGCACGCCGTCGGCCCCGGCCTTCTTGAAGCCGATCTTGTGCTCTTCGCGGATGATATCCATGCACAGTTCGACGCATTCATCGCAGATGAACACGGTCGGTCCGGCGATGAGCTTGCGCACCTCGTGCTGGCTCTTTCCGCAGAAGCTGCAGTAGAGGGTGCTCTTGGCGTCGGTGCCGGCAGCTTTGGTCATGGACCCTTCTCACTCTCGCGCCCGGGAGGGGGAACGCGCTTTCTTCGCAATGATTCCACCACTATGGACGCGAAGATATTCAAAAAATGACAATCCCCCATCCGAACGGCCGCGACAACCCCGCCAAGGCGCGGCGCAGACGACAGAGGGTGTACGGTTCAGGCTGGAAGACGATCAAGGCGAATGGGTGACATGGGAACCAGCGGCGTGATTCGCCAGTCACCGATGCCGGGACAGCCCGTCGTGGCCTTCGATTTCGATGGCACCCTGACGGTGCGCGACAGCTTCACCGCCTTCCTGAAGTGGAAAGTCGGTTCCGAACGCTGGCGCGCCGGGCTTCTGGCCATGGCACCCCAGCTTGCGGCATACGCCCTGGACCGCGACCGTCAAAAGCTGAAGGAAGCCGCCGTTCGGCGCTTTCTGCCCTATATGGGCGCGCTGGCGCTGGGCATCGAAGCCGAACAGTTCGCCCGCGAACGGTGGGACACCCTGATGCGGCCGGACGCTCTGGACGTCTGGCACGATTGGGGTCGACGCGGCGCATATCGCGCAATCGTGACCGCTTCCCCCTGCCTGACGGTTCGGCCGTTCGCGGATCGGCTGGGCGCGGACGCCCTGTTGGGCACCGACCTCGTCACCGATGAAAAGGGCTGGTTCACGGGCGCGTTCGAGGGTCCGAACTGTCGGGGGCAGGAAAAGGTGCTGCGGTTGAAGGCCGCTTTCGGTCCGGATCTGCGGCTCGCGGCCGCCTATGGCGACACCTCGGGCGACACCGAGATGCTGGCCATCGCCGACATCGCGGGATTTCGCGTGTTCAAGGGCCGACCGACTATTCGGGCAGGCGCAGCCGAGGCGACGCGTCGGTCGGAAGATAGCCGAACATGATCGCGTCATCGGCCTGAAGGACGCCGTCGATGAAATAATCCTGACGAAGCTGTTTGCCTTCAAGCCGATATTGCCAGCACTGGCGCGCGGCGATGGACTCGTTGGCGAAGGATTCGCGCAGTCGCTCGCGGAAGGTCGTCAAACCCGCCGATGACACCGGCACCATGCTGCCGTCGTTCTTGATGCCGAAGGCCAGGGATCGGGTCGCACCGGCCGCGCGGACTTCGGGCGTGATACAGATGCTGTCGCGGGTGACCGTGTAGTCGACCTCGTCGACCTTCATCATGCCCTTTGGCCGTCCGAGCCTGTGCGTCTCGAAGTCGTCCACGATGGCCAGATCCACGGGATCATAGGCCGGATCCGGAATACGGGTCGCCAGCATCAGCCGGATGCGAAACGTGCGTGGTCCACGCTGGATCAGATTGACCGTCGCCTGACAGTCGCCGTCCTCGTCCATTTCGTAGCAAAGCGTATTGCCGGCGATGAAATCGACATAGGCGGGGCCGCTCATGTGGCCGTCCACAAGGGCGGGGACGCCCTCAAGGCTTTCCTCGACGGGCGCGGTGACCGCTGGCGTCCCCGGCGCGCCGGGCGCAGGCTTGTTGCCGCCCCAGACGGCCAGACCGGTGCCGGCCAGGCCGATCACGGCCGTTGCGAGGCCGATGACGCCCGCGACATTGGTCAGCCGCTTCGGGCTCGAATCCGGTTCCGTCACGTCCACCCCCGTTGCGGGGGACGCTAGCCCATCGGGGTCGTCGGCTGCAACGCCGGGCCGCGTCGCGCGCCTGACGAAACCCGTCGGGGGCCAGAGGATCAGCGGCCGTCGGCATCCACGTCGAAGACCACGACCTTGCCGCGCGAGGTCGGGTTCCAGCCCGCCGCGATGGCAGAGGCGACGGCGTTCTTGATGCTCTCGACGTTGATGCGCTGGCGTTCGAAGTTCGGGATGCCGCTGGCGCGCATGACCATCGGAAACTGTACCAGGGCCTCGCGCTGGCCATCGACGAGCTTCAGCGCCACACCGATGCCCTGCCATTCGTTGCCGGTCGTGCGCTGGGGCTGACGGCGCACTTCCCATTCGTAGTCGTCGCCGTCGACGGTGACGATGCCCTTGAGGTCGCGTGTATGCTGCATGGGGCGCTGATACCACAAAACAAAAAGGGCGCGCCGATCGTGGCGCGCCCTCGTTGTCAAAGATCAAAGAAATCAGACGGTCTTCACACCGTCCGCGTCGGCCTGTTCGCGCTTGTCGTAGACGTGATCGACGATGCCCCATTCCTTGGCGGCCTCGGCGTCCATGAAGTGGTCGCGGTCCAGGGTCTTCTCGACTTCGTCATAGGTCCGACCGGTGTGGTGGACGTAGATCTCGTTCAGGCGGCGCTTGGTGTAGCGGATGTCGGCGGCGTGCAGTTCGATGTCCGAGGCTTGGCCACGGAACCCGCCCGAGGGTTGGTGAACCATGATGCGGGCATTCGGCAGGGCGATACGCTGACCCGCCTCACCGGCCGTCAGGATCAGCGACCCGGCCGAGGCGGCCATGCCCATGACCACGGTCGAAACCGGAGACTTGATGTATTGCATGGTGTCGTAGATCGCGAGCGCCGAGGTCACCTGACCGCCGGGGCTGTTGATATACATGCTGATTTCCTTCTTCGGGTTCTCCGATTCCAGGAACAGCAGCTGGGCGCAGATCAGGCTGGCCATGCCGTCCTCGAACGGGCCGGTCAGGAAGATGATCCGCTCGCGCAGCAGACGCGAAAAGATGTCGAACGACCGCTCGCCCCGGCTGGACTGCTCCACCACCATGGGGACGAGGTTGTTCGAGATGTAGTCGATGGGATCGCGCATTCAGGCCTTCTCGGATGCTGTGGGCGGCGACTCGGGCGTCGCGCCGTTCTCTCAGCATATCGCGTTCGGGTGCCGGCTATGCAAGCGAGCCAGCTTCATCAGTTGCGGGATTCGCCCGAATCCGGCGTCGGACGTGATCCTGTCGCGCGCTCGGCCATGCGTTCGGCGATATCGGTCGCCTGCTGGAAATAGCGGAGTTGATCACCCCGGGCGCCGTAAAGGGCCTGAAGATAGGCCTGGTCCCAGTCCGTGATGCGCTGGCCGGTGGTGCCGGCGAACAGGTTCAGCACGCTCTGATAGCCCGTCAGGTCGGCCCCCGGCTCGACCTGGGCCAGCGTCACCATGCCCAGGTATTCGCCCAGAGCCCCGAACGAGACTTCGCCGATCTGGTTGGCATCGACGATGATGATGGCCCGCTGCAGCGCCTCGCGGGTGTTCGATCCGATATGCGAAGCGTTCGGGGCGTTCATGATGGCGGGGCCGTCATCGGTGGCCATCATCACCTCGCCGGTCAGGATGCTGACAGGGGCACTGACATGCCACCAGCGCACCGGCGCGTCGGAGTGGTGGAACTGTTCCAGCGCGGCTTCGCCCCGGTCGGTCGCGCCATAGCGCACGGGTCGAAAGGTATCCAGATCCTCGTCGATCAGTCGGCCGGCGGCCGCGTCGGGGTCGGCGGTGAAGATGATGAGCACGTCCGGTTTGCATCCCGGCTGCCCTGGCCTCAGACCGACCGAGGTACCGACGGCCGTAACGCGATCGACGATGAACTGGGCATAGGATGCGTCCAGACCGGCGACGCGGACGCAAAGGCTGCGTTCCCACCGGGCCAGCCGTCGCCCGTTGGGCGGTGCCGCGACCCGGTCGATGAACCCCAAGGCGCGCGCTTCGGTCGGTGGCGCATTGACGATGATATCACCGAGCCGGGTCGGTTCGGGGTCCTGGCCCTGACCCGACCCCAGCACCAAGGCCGCGATAACCCCGATCAACATGAAGACGCTCCCGATCCGATGTTGAGCGGACCTTCGCCGCGAACCGTGTTCGGGTCAGGGCACCGTCGTTTCAGGCACGACACTTGGCGGAAACAAGGCCGCGCGCCGGCGCCGGCGCGCGGTGCCTGGCCATCAACCCTCGTCTTCGTCCTTCAGCAGCTCTTCCTTGGTGATCGGCGTATCGGTCACATCGGCCATGCCGAAGATCAGGTCGCAGACCTTCTCCTCATAGATCGGGGCGCGCATCGAGGCGGCGGCGTTGGGGTTCTGGCGATAGAAGTCCAGCACCTGACGCTCCTGACCCGGATAGTTGCGGGCCTCGGCCATGATGGCGTTGTTCAGTTCCTGATCCGTCACACCGACGTTGTTGGCCCGGCCGATCTCGGCCAGCACCAGACCCAGGCGGACGCGGCGCTCGGCGATCTTCTTGTATTCGGCCTTCAGCGCCTTGTCGGACTTCTTGGCGTCTTCCGGCGTCAGATTGCCCGCGGCCTTGTCGGCCTCGACCTGTTGCCAGATGCCGTCGAACTCGGCCTCGACCATCTTGGGCGGCAGATCGAAGCTGTGGGCGGTGTCCAGGGCGTCCAGCAGGCCCCGCTTCAGCTTGAATCGCGCCTGGCCGGCGTACTGCTGGTTCAGGTTGTTGCGCAGCAGTTCCTTGAGCTTGTCCAGGCTCTCCAGGCCGATGCGCTTGGCGAAGTCCTCATCGACGACGGCGGGGGCCTCGGCCTTGATGGCCTTCACCTTGACGTCGAAGGTGGCCAGCTTTCCGGCCAGGTTCTTGGCCTGGTAGTCCTCGGGGAAGGTGACCTCGATGGTCTTCTCCTCGCCGACCTTGGCGCCCTTCAGCTGCTCTTCGAAGCCGGGGATGAAGCGGTTGGAGCCGATGACCAGATCCGCGTCCTCGGCGGCACCGCCCTCGAAGGGTTCGCCGTCCAGCTTGCCCAGGAAGTCGATCGTCAGCTGGTCGCCGTCGGCGGCCTTCACGGCCTTGCCCTTCTTGTCTTCGTAGTTCTTGGCCTGACCCGCCAGTTCGGTCAGGGCCTCGTCCAGATCGGCGTCCGACGCCTCATAGGTCGGGCGTTCCAGCTTCAGGGTCTTCGGATCGACCGGCGTGAACTCGGGCATGACTTCCAGCGCCATCTCGTAGGCGAGGTCGTCCGAGCCGGCCAGGACCTTGTCCATGTCCGAGGTCAGCTTCATGTCGGCCGGGGCGGCGGGACGCACCTTGATTTCGTCCAGGGCCTTCTGGCTGGTCTCGTTGATCGTATCGTTGACGATTTCGCCCATCATCTCGCGGCCGAAGGTCTTCTTAACGTGCGAGACGGGCACCTTGCCGGGACGGAAGCCCTTCAGCTTCATCTTCGGCGCGAACTCGGCCAGCTTGGCGTCCAGCTTGGCGTTCAGTTCGGTGGCGGGCACGGTCACGGTGATGACGCGGCTCAGACCTTCGGTGGACTTTTCGACGACTTGCATGGCGGAATCTGACGCTCTGGGGCGGCACCACTGACGAGTGCGCGCGCAGGGATGGGTAAAGCAGAAAGGGCCGCCCCTGTCGGAGCGGCACCTCGAAGCCCGCCCTTATGTCGAGAGGGACGCCAAAGGTCAACGCGAAGGCGGTTTCACCGGACCGCCCGGTTCGCTATCTCTTGGTCATGGCAAACAGTCCCTCCCCCGTCGGCGTGTTCGTGACGCCGGTCACCCCCCTGCAACAGAACTGCACGACCGTCTGGTGCACCTCCACGATGAAGGCCGCCGTGATCGATCCGGGCGGGTCCGTGGACGCCGTGTTGGGCGAGGTCGCCCGTCGCGGGCTGACGCTGGACCAGATCTGGATCACCCACGGACACCTCGATCACGCAGGCGGCGCGGCGGAAATGGCGGAAAAATCCGGAGCGCCGATTGTCGGTCCCCACCCGGCCGACCAGTTCTGGATCGACGGCATACCCGCCCAGGGACAGATGTATGGCTTACCCGAGGCGCGCAGCTTCCTCCCGACGCGCTGGCTGGACGAGGGCGACGTCGTCACCCTGGGCGATACGAGCTGGCAGGTGCACCACTGCCCCGGCCACACGCCCGGCCACGTCATCTTCTACAACGCCGCGGCACGTTTCGCCCAGGTCGGCGATGTCCTATTCAAGGGTTCGGTCGGGCGCACCGACTTCCCGCAGAGCGACCCCGATGCCCTGGTGAGGTCGGTCGTCGAAAAGCTCTGGCCGCTGGGCGACGACGTGACCTTCGTGCCAGGCCATGGCCCGATCTCGACCCTGGGCGAAGAGCGTCGCACCAACCCCTTCGTGTCCGATGCTGCCCTGGCCGGAACGCGGCCGGTGCGGGCCGCGTCCGGTCCAGCCTAGATCAGCGGCGCAGCAGAATACCGATCAGCACGCCGATGCCGAGCGCATAGAGCGAGGCCTTCAGCGGCTCTTCCTCGATCTGGCTGCGCGCGATGGCCGCGCGTTCGCGCGCCCACTCGCGTCCGGTGTCGATGTCGCTGCGCACGGCCTGGCGCAGACCCTGGTCGCGGGCGAAGGCGCGGTCTTCGCCCTGCTCCATCCAGCGATCGCCCGCGCGGTCCAGCCGGGCGCGTTCGCTGTCCACATCATCAACGATATCGTCGATGGTCGGGTTCGATTGGAAGTCGGTCATCAGGCGTCCTCAAGCAGGTTTGATACTGCCGCAATGAACCCAAGGCCGTGCGCGCGGTTCCCCTGACAGGCCACTTCCGGCCCGGAGCATCGCCCCATGACCGACCCGACCCCCCAGCCTGAAATCCCGCCGATGGATCCGGTCCCGGCACAACCTGAAATCGATCCTGCCGGAACGCCCGATGAGATGCCGCCCCAGCCCGGCGACAACGACGGCGACTTCGATCGTCCAGGCGCCATCTGATTCGCACGGGCTTGAAATCGCGGGGCTTTGGGAACCTTGGCGGTCGGATGGGGTTAGCTATTCAACCGCCAGCATACATCAGTAAAGGAAGTTCAGAATGGCCCAAGGTCAGCCAACCCGCCCTTCCGGCGTGTCCAAACGGGGCTTCGCCTCCATGGATCCGGAACGCCAACGCGAGATTGCCCGCAAGGGGGGAGCAAGCGTTCCAAGCGAAAAGCGCAGCTTCTCGCAAGATCGCAGCCTGGCCGCTCAGGCCGGTCGAAAGGGGGGTGAAGCCTCGCACGGCACACGCCGCCCGGACGACGTCGAAGGTCAGGCCGAGTAAGCGACCATCCTCACGAACGAAATAGAGGCGGCCGGTGGATCACCGGCCGCCTTTTTATTGCTCGTACCCCTCAGTTCGACAGCAGTACGATGGCCACCGAGGGTTCGTCGCTTGCCTCGAACGCCGTCACGGTCCAGCCCGAAGCCACCGCCATTGACGAGACGCTGTCGTGCGTGAACTTGCGCGAGCTCTCGGTGTGGATCGTTTCGCCGGCCCGGAACTCGAAGCGGTCGTCGCCGATCCTCACGATCTGATCCCGCGTCGCTTCCAGATGCATCTCCATCCGCGACTGTTCGGCATTCCAGATCGCGCGATGACGGAAGCCTCTCAGGTCGAAATCGGCTCCGAGCTCGCGATTGGCCCGGACGAGAAGGTTCTGGTTGAACGCCGCCGTGACGCCCGAGGCATCGTCATAGGCCGCGACCAGCACGTCGGTGGTCTTGACCAGGTCCACGCCCAGGATGAACAGGGCGCCGGGTCCCAGACGCTCGCGCGCATTGGCCAGAAAGGCGATCGCCTGCTGCGGCTCCAGATTGCCGATGGTCGAGCCGGGGAAGAAGCCGATGCGACGGCCACGACCCAGTTCCGGGAGCGGCGGCAGGTTCAGGAAATCGCCGACCACGGGGACGACGTCGATGTGGGGATAGGCCTCGGCGATCCGCTCGGACGCCGCGTTCAGGGCATCGGGGCTGATGTCGATGGGGATATAGGTCGACAGGGTCGGCGCGGCGTCCAGCAGGATGCGCGTCTTCTCGCTGGCCCCCGATCCGAACTCGACCAGGACGGCGTTGTCACCGAACCCGGCCGTCAGACGCGGTGCCATGGTCCTGAGCAGGGCCGCCTCCTGCCGCGTCGGATAGTATTCCGGCAGGCGGGTGATGTCCTCGAACAGGTCGGATCCCGCCGCGTCGTAGAACCACTTTGGCGACACGGCCTTCTGTGGTTTGGATAGACCCGCGATCAGTTCGGCTCGAAACCTCGCGGTCTCGACGTCCTCGATGCGCGGACGTTGTCCCGCAGGTGCATCCGCAGCCAGTCTCAAACCCATGAATGCCCACCTTTGCTGCGGATAGAAGAAGTTGCGGTATGTCGCCCGGGCGTGTCCCGGCGGGGTTGCCAGGCTGCCGCCTCTCAGCACGCGCTGATTGGCCATGAATTTCCCGTTGTATTCCGACGCCGTGCCCTCGGTCCGGCGAAAGCCGGGATAGGGCGAATAGGCGCTTGATGTATGCTGCCAGACCTCGTTGAAGAGATTCGAGAACACATCCGGCGCGGTCGCGACCGCGCTTTCCCATTCGGCCTCGGTCGGCAGACGCTTGCCCGACCAGGCGGCGAAGGCTTCAGCCTCGTAGGCGCTGATGTGACGCACGGGCGCGTCCGGATCGACAGGCGCGCGACCTGAGAGACCCAGCACCGTCCAGACGCCGTCATCCTCGCGCCAATACAGAGGCGCGGCCCAACCTTCGGCCTTCACAGTGGCCCAGCCGTCGGCCAGCCAGAACTCCGGCCGCCGATAGCCGCCGTCGGCCATGAAATCGAGCCACTGCCCGTTTTTGACCAGATCGTGATCCAGCAGGAAGGGCTCCAGCCACACCCGATGCCGGGGGCCTTCATTGTCGAAGGCGAAGCCTTGCCCATCGTGACCGATACAGACCAGCCCGCCCTCGAACCGGGTCGCCCCGCCCCGGGAAGGCTGCCGCGCGCCACCGGGGCGCGGCTCGACCGAATAGGCCGCGGGATCCATCGGCGAACGCGACATCAGATGCAGAAGGTCCATCAGGAAGAGCTCCTGATGCTGCTGGTCGTGATGCAGGCCCAGCACGAACAGGTAGCGCTCCATGTCACCCGTCAGGCCCGTCTCCAGCCGCGCCTCCATCCGCCGGTCGATCTCGGCGCGATAGGCCATGACCTCGTCCAGCCCGGGTCGCGTCATCAGCCCGCGCTCGCCGCGCTCTACACGGCGACCCAGGCTTTCGTAGTAGGAGTTGAACAACTGCTGCAGACGGCTATCGACCGGCACATAGTCGGGGTCGGCCGCAAGGATCATCGCCTCGAAGAACCAGCTGGTGTGCGCCAGATGCCATTTGGCGGGGCTGGCGTCCGGCATGGACTGGGCCGTCAAATCCTCGACGGACAGGCCCTCTGCCAGTGCGGGCATCGCCGCCCTTACGGTCCGGAACCGCAAGACATCATCGGTATCGCGCGTTGCGATCCGGGGAGAGGGTGTCATCGGATCTGCTCCGTGTGGGGCCGGACAGACCCGTCCTTCGCCATAGCCTACGCTAACACGGTCGTTCTGGTTTCGTTGCCGGAACGAGAGGTCGCAGGCGTCATTGCTGACGCCTGCTGTCACTCGACTATCGAACCGGGCGACCGCCGTGCTTGGCGTATTCCAGGCGAGCGATCGTGCGGTTGTGGACCTCGTCCGGCCCGTCGGCGAGCCGCAGCGTGCGGACCGTCCCGTACATTTCGGCCAGAGGCGTGTCGGCCGAGACCCCGGCGCCGCCAAAGGCCTGGATGGCGTCGTCGATGATCTGCAGCGCCATCTTGGGGGCCGCGACCTTGATCTGGGCGATCTCGGACTTGGCGTTCTTGGCCCCGCCGTTGTCCATCATCCAGGCGGCCTTCAGCACCATCAGGCGGCACATCTCGATATTGGTGCGCGCCTCGCCGACGCGCTGTTCCCAGACCGAATGCTCGGACAGGGTCTTGCGGAAGGCCGTGCGGTTCAGCAGCCGCTCGCACATCAGCTCAAGCGCCTTTTCCGCTGCGCCGATCACGCGCATGCAGTGGTGGATACGGCCAGGCCCCAGACGCCCTTGCGCGATTTCGAACCCCCTGCCCTCGCCCGCGATCAGGTTCTCGACCGGCACGCGCACGTTGTCGAGCACGACCTCGGCGTGACCGATCGGGCGCTCGTCATAGCCGAACACCGTCAGCATGCGCTCGACGCGGAAGCCGGGCGTGTCGGTCGGCACCAGGACCTGGGATTGCTGTGCATGCGTCGCGGCCTCGGTGTCGGTCTTGCCCATCACGATGGAGATGGCGACGTTCGGGTGACCCATGTTGGTCGACCACCATTTGCGGCCGTTGATGACGTATTCGTCGCCCTCGCGCACGATCGAGGTCTGGATGTTCGTGGCGTCCGAGGAAGCGACCGCCGGCTCGGTCATCAGGAAGGCCGAGCGGATTTCGCCCGCCAGCAGCGGCTTCAGCCAGCGTTCCTGCTGGGCCGCGTTCCCGTACATATGGAGGACTTCCATATTGCCGGTGTCGGGGGCGTTGCAGTTGAACACCTCGGGCGTCCACAGACCGGCGCGGCCCATGGCCTCGGCCAGGGGGGCGTATTCCAGGTTCGTCAGACCGGTGCCGTGATCGCCCGGCAGGAACATGTTCCACAGCCCCGCGTCGCGCGCCTCGGACTTCAGGGCCTCCATGGTCTTCGGCTGCACCGTGTGATCGGCATGGACCTCGGCCCAGTAATCGGCGGCGCGCGGCAGCACCTTGTCGTCCAGGAACCGGGTGACGCGCTCCTGCCAATGCAAGGCCCTGTCGGAATGTCTGAAATCCATGGTCGGTGTCCTCCCGAGACACGAACGGCGCGACCCCGGTGGGACCGCGCCGCGTCTTGTTTTGATTATCGGAGCAAGATCAGCGCTTCAGCAGCGGGATCAGCTTCTGCGCGATCATCATGTCGCCGGCGATCTTCAGCTTGCCCTGCATGAAGGCCATCATGCCGTCCAGCTTGCCCTCCGACATGGCGATGAAGTCGTCCCACGAGACGGTCACGGTGGTATCGGCGGGCTTGTCCTCGTTGGTCACGGTGTTGGGCACCGACGCGCCGTCGATGTAGATCTTGCCCGCATCGCCCATGTCCAGCTTCACGGTCTTGCCCAGACCGGAGTTGTTGCCGACGGCGGCGCGGATGTGATCGGTAACCTGAGCCAGATCGGCCATTTTGCTCTCCTGGGAAGCGATGGAGGCAAAGCCCTATCCCTCCCCGGTGCCGGTCACAAGATCACGTCGGGGAAAGTCGCGGCTCGCCCTGGCGCACCGGCGACCCGGATATTCACCACGCGGATTGCGCGTTCGCCCGCCCTCCGCTATCGAGCCGTCCTGCCGGAGACGTGGCCGAGTGGCTGAAGGCAACGGTTTGCTAAATCGTCGTACCCTGTAAGGGGTACCGAGGGTTCGAATCCCTCCGTCTCCGCCAGAACCCTTTCTGTTCGCATCGATCGTCGCCAATCTGGCGTCAACGTGCCGCTCGGCTTGGAAAGGGACTGTCATGACCGCATTCCAGATCACCCGCGAGGGTCACGTGGCCCACCTTCGGCTGGCGCGGCCGGAGGCTTCGAATGCGCTGGACATCGCATTTTGGCACGAGTTCGGCCCGGCGCTGAAGGCCCTGGACGCGGCCGGCGACACGCGGGCCCTGGTGCTGTCGGGCGAAGGTCGAAACTTCTGCGCGGGCATGGACGTCTCGGTTTTCGCAGGCGGTGCCATCCTGCAGACGGATACCGCCGCCGCGCGCCAGGCCTTTCATCAGGCCGCCCGGGATTTGCAGGACGCCCTGAGCCAACTGGAGCGGGTCCGGTTTCCCGTCATCGCCGCGATTCAGGGGGCCTGCGTCGGTGCGGGGCTCGACATGATCGCGGCATGCGATCTGCGGGTGGCATCGGCGGACGCCTATTTTCGGATCGAGGAAATCAACATCGGCATGATGGCCGATGTCGGCAGTCTTCAACGCCTGCCCAAGCAGTTGCCCGACGCCGTCGTGCGCGAGCTGGCCTATCTGGGAACCGGGCTGAAGGCCGAACGGGCCGAGCGACTGGGCTTCGTCAATGCGGTGGTGGCGGACGCCGAAGCCTGCGTTGCAACCGCCCTGGGGATGGCACAAGCCATCGCGTCAAAGGCCCCCCTGGCGATTTCCGGGTCAAAGGCCGCGTTGAACTATGCCCGGGACCACACGGTCGCCGAGGGCCTGGAATGGGCCGCGATCATGCAGGGTTCGCTGTGGAACGTCGCCGACGTCATGGGAGCGATACAGGCGCGCCAGACAGGATCGCCAGGTCAGTTCGAGCCGCTGCGGCCTCTTCGGGGACTGGCTTCCGACACCTAGACGGCCGCGTTAACGCGACATCCACGGGGGGTGTGCAGAGTGCCCCCATGACCAATGCCCTCGACCTGGACCGCGCGGCGGCACCACGGCTGGACGCGCCGGGCCTGCAGGCTCTGGCCGCCAAGTCAATGGTAGGCCCGGCACAGGGCGCGGCGCGGCGCGGACCGTTTCGACCCGATGTCTGGCTGAACGCCCGACAGAAGGGGGCGTCTCGCCTGGCCGTGCATTGGTTCCGCAGCGCGGACGTGGCGGTCGTCGTCGCCCTGACCCTCGCCGTCGGCTGGGCCATGACCCCGGGCGGCCTGATGGTCATGCCCCTGTCTCGCGCCGTCCCGCTGGCGGGCGGTGCCTTCGTGATCCTGGGTCTGCTGCGGTCGCTGGGCCTCTATCGGTTCGCGCGGGGACAACAGGTTCCAGTTCATCTGGCGGCCGTGTCCGGCGTGGCCTTGGGCGGTGGTCTGTGCGCCATCCTCCTCGAAGCCCTGCTCACCGGTTCGAGTCCGGCCCTGACCGGCTATATTCTGTGGACCGCCCTGGTCACCGTGGCGCTCTACGGCCTGCATCTGGGCTGGAGCCAGGCGGTTGTTCGCTGGCGGGCCTCTGGCGCGCTGACCCCGAACATCGTTCTGGTCGGGGCGACGCGCCACGCCGAGCGCCTGATCCGTGAGGCCCTGCAGCGGCGCGACATCAATGTGCTGGGTGTATTCGACGACCGCCTGGCGCGCTCGCCGGACAGCATCGAAGGCGTTCCCGTGCTCGGCGACGCGGAGGCGCTGATGACGCACCGCATGACGCCCTACGTCGACCGGATCGTCCTGGCCATCGATCCAAAGGCGGAAAAGCGGGTGCGCGAGCTGACCTCCCGCCTGTCCGCCCTGCCCAATGAAGTCACTCTGCTGGTCGATCCGGCCGACGCGGGCGAGCGCGGCGCGGCTCTGGACCGGCTGGCCAAGGCTCCGCTTGCCTCTCTGGACGGGCCTGTCGACGATGACCGTCGGGCCTTCAACAAGCGGATGCAGGACCTGATCGTTGGTGTCATCGCTCTGATCCTGCTGTCGCCCGTCATGCTTCTGACGGCGCTGGCGATCAAGCTGGACAGCCCCGGCCCGGTCTTCTTTCGCCAGCGCCGCCACGGCTTCAATCACGAGGAAATCGTGGTTTGGAAGTTCCGCTCGATGCGGGCGGACGCCGCCGACGCCACCGCCAGCCGTCAGGTCACCACCGACGATGACCGCGTGACCCGGGTCGGCAAGCTGATCCGCTCGACCAGCCTGGACGAACTGCCCCAGCTGTTCAACGTGCTGAAGGGCGAGATGTCGCTGGTGGGCCCGCGCCCCCACGCCATCGGAATGAAGACCGGCGCGGTCGAGAGCGCGCGCCTGGTCGCCGAATACGCCCACCGCCACCGGATGAAGCCGGGCATGACCGGCTGGGCCGCCATCAAGGGGTCGCGCGGCCCTCTGCACAGCGCCCAGGACGTGCGTCGCCGGGTGCAGCTGGACATCAGCTACATCGAGCGGCAATCGCTCTGGCTCGACCTGTGGATCATGGCCGTGACCGTGCCCGTCCTGTTGGGCGACCGCGCGGCCGTCCGATGACCGGGGTCCGCTGATGTTCTGGCGCGGCGTCTGGGGCTATCTGCCCGCCAACATCGTCCAGGGTCTGGTCGGGTTCGGGGCCATCGTGGTCTTCACCCGACTGCTGAGCCCCGAGGACTTCGGCCGATATGCCATCGCCTTTTCGATCATGACGCTGGTCCATGTCGGCACATTCAGCTGGCTTGAGGCCTCCATGGCGCGGTTCTGGGCCGCCGAAAAGGACCAGGGGCTCGCCGATCATTTCACCACGCTCTACCGGACCATGGCTGTGATGACGGCCGCCGTCCTGCCCCTCGCGGCTCTGGTGTTGTGGCTGTCGCCGATCGGCGACGGGTTGAAGCTGGCCATCGGGGCGGGGCTGGCGGGACTGCCGATCCGGTCGTTGGCAAAGCTGGCCCAGGAGCGTTTTCGTGCAGCCGGTGAGGTGACCAAATCCGCAGCCATGGACATCGGCGTGACCCTGGGCGGGTTCCTGATCGGTGCCACCTGCGCGCTGATGGGGGTCGGTGCCGCATCGCCCCTGATCGGTCTGGCCGCGGCCCCCTTGCTGGCCCTGCCCTTCGTCCTGCCGGGCGAATTGAAACAGGCGCGCGGCGGAGTCCATTATCGCGAACGGCTGTTTGGCTATGCGCGCTATGGCTATCCGATCGCGGCCGGTCTGGGTCTGTCGCTGATCATGGCGTCGACCGACCGGTTCCTGCTGGAAGTCTTCATGGGTCCGGCGGCCGTCGGGGCCTATCACGCAGGCTACAGCCTCTCCAGCCGGACGCTGGACGTGCTGTTCATCTGGCTGGGCGCGGCGGGAACGCCTGCCCTTATCATGGCCTGGGAGCGCGGCAGTCGGGAGGCCTTCATGAAGGCCGCGCGCGAACAGGCCTCGACCTTCATCCTGATCGGCCTGCCCGCCGCCGTCGGCGTGGCCCTTGTCGCGCGCCCATTGGCGGATTTCATGATCGGCGAGGATCTGCGCAGCGTCGCGGCTTCGGTGACGCCCTGGATCGCCCTGTCGGCGCTGCTGTCGGGCATGACCTCCTACTACCTCAGCCAGTCCTTCGTGCTGGGGCGACGGACAGACAGGCTGCTGGCGACCCTGTGCATTCCGGCGGCGTCGAACGTGATCCTGAACCTGATCCTGGTGCCACGGATGGGTGTTATGGGCGCGGCGCTGGCGACGACCACCAGCTTCGGCATCGGCGTGCTGGCGTCCATCGCCATGGGACGCAGCATCGTGCCCATGCCCATCCCGTGGACGACGCTGAGCCGTTGCGCCCTGGCTTGCGGGGCCATGGCCGCGCTCGTCCCGATGTTGCCCGCGCACGGCGGAGTGTTCGAGGTGATGCTTAAGGCCGCGGTCGGCGCGGTCGTCTATGCGGCTGTCGTCCTGGCCCTGAACGCCGCCGGCGTGCGTGACCTGGCCACCCGCCTCATCGCCGCGCGCACCGGCCGGAGCATGACCGCATGACCCGTCCCGTGCTGACCGACAACGCGTGCCGCAAGTCGGCCAAGCCCGCTGTCTCGGTTCTGATCCCCTTCCTTCACGACGACCCGACCGAGCTTCTCGGCTTGCTGGACGAGGAAGCGGGCGCGCTGGATGGCGCGGTCGAGATCGTCCTGCTGGACGACGGGACCAATGATCCTGACCTGACCGCGCGGCTGCAGTCGGTGGTCCGGGCGATGGCCCTGCCCGTGCGGCTGATTACCCTGCCCCAGAACGAGGGCCGCTCGAAGGGGCGAAACCGACTGGCGGCTTCGGCGCGCGGCGGCAGCCTGCTGTTCCTAGACAGCGACATGCGGCCCGATCATCGCCGCTTCCTGTGGGCCTGGGCCGATCTGGTGGCGCGCGAGGATCCGGCCGTGGCCTTCGGTGGCTTCTCCCTTTTGCAGGCCCCGACCGATGCGCGGTTCAGCGTTCACCGCGCCATGGCGACGCGCAGCGAATGCGTGCCTTATGGAGAGCGCGCCAGGACGCCCGAGAAATACGTCTACACCTCCAACCTGCTGGTCCGTCGCGATGTGTTCGAGGCCGAGACTTTCGACCCCACCTTCACAGGTTGGGGCTGGGAGGACGTGGAGTGGGCCATGCGGGTCTCTCGCCGCTTCACGGTCGTCCACGTCGACAATCCGGCCACGCACATGGGCCTGGACACGGTCGAGGCCCTGGCCGGGAAATATGAGCAATCCGCCGACAACTTCGCGCGCGTCGTCGCTCGCCACCCCGACATCGTCGGCTCCTATCCCAGCTTCAAGGCGGCGAAATTGCTGAAGCGAATGCCGGCTCTGGCCAGCGTCCGTCCGTGGATGAAACAGGCCGCCGTCGCGCGCTGGATGCCGACAGGCGCGCGTGCCTTCTCTCTTCGTCTGTACCGCGCCGCGCTCTACGCCGAGGCCGTCTGATGGCGGATGTCGCTGTCGTCGTGCCGACGATGCGGCGGCCCGAAAGCCTCGAGCGGGCGCTGGGCTCACTGTTCGCCCAGACAGGGGTGGCCGACCGTTTGTCGTCCATCGTCGTCGTCGACAACGACCCGGCTGGAACGGCGGCCGACACGGTATCGCGTCTGGGACCCGACAGCCCCTGCCCTCTGATCTATCGACACGAGCCGCGCCCGGGCGTGGCCACGGCACGCAATGCCGGGCTGGCCATGACGGCGGCGCCGCTGATCGCCTTCCTCGATGACGATGAGGCCGCATCGCCCCGCTGGCTGACAAGCCTGCTTTCGGCACAGGCCGAAACGGGCGCCGACGCCGTCTTCGGACCGATCGAGGGACAGGTCCCCGAAGGCACCGGCTGGGCCACCCCCTATCTCAAACGCTTCTTCGGCCGCGAAGGCCCCCTGTCCACAGGGTTGATCAACCACAGTTACGGCTGTGGAAATTCGCTTCTGGTGCGCGATAAGGCGCTGCAAGGGGCCACACCGTTCGACGCCCGCGCCGACCAGAGCGGCGGTGAGGACGACGCCCTGTTCGCGGCGCTCCGCTCGCGCGGCGGTCGCTTCGGCTGGGCCGCCGATGCCTGGGTCGAAGAGTTCGCGCCGGCGCACCGGGCCACGATGCGTTACGCCCTGTCGCGCGCCTTCGCCTATGGTCAGGGGCCCAGTCAGACGGCGGCCAAGGCGCGAGACTGGGCGGCCGTCGCCCGCTGGATGCTGATCGGCGCAGCGCAGGCTGTGGTCTGGGGCCTCGCTGCCATCGCCCTGACAGTCGTCGCCCATCCGGCGCGCGCGCAGATGATGGATCGCACCGCACGCGGCCTGGGCAAGGTTTTCTGGACCAAGGGGTTCGAGCCGCAGTTCTACGGCACCCGCGAGCTGGCCAGGCTGAACGCCCTCACGGCGCGGGCCTAGCCTCGGCGTCCAGCAGGGCGATCGCCTCGCGGATGAAGACAGCGTGGGTGACCACGCCGATCTCTAGTGCATCACCGCCGACACGAACCTCCTGGCTCAGCAGGCCCGCGATGAAGGCCGTCTCCGGCTCGGTCGTGCCGGGCCGCTTGCGGGCGCTGGGCGTCCAGAACACCGGCCCGCCGGAGTTGCCCGGAAAGACCGTGAAATCCAGAAGGAAGGTGGGAAAGGCGCTGACCGGCGACAGCGGATAGGAGGCGATTCGTCCGACCCTCAGGATCGGAAACCCGGCCCGGTTGGCCGACAGCCCACGCGGAAAGCCTAGCGACAGCAGTTCATCGCCCGGTCCGACCTGCCAGGCGTCGAAGGCGTTCGCATCCGCCAACCAGCCGATCGGGATAGCGGCCCGCGCAAAGGTGTCGGGTGCGGTGACCTCCATGACCGCGACATCCTGCGTGGGATGCTGGATCCACAACGGCTCGCCCACGTCGTCGCGGATCGTCAACGGCTCCGGATCGAACCGCCATGCTCCATCCGGCAAGGCGACACGCCACCCGATCCGCGCCTGCGGCTCCGCCATGGTCTCCAGCACATGGGCGGCGGTGACCAGGACGATGCGCGGCGTGCCATCCGGGCGCGGTGCCTGGATCAGGAAGCCCGTGCCGACGGTACGCGTCGTCGGCCCTGACGGCTGGTCCAGTTGCACCGTCGCATTGATCAGCCCGACGGTCAGATCCCAGACGGGGGCGGCGACCGGCGGGGGAGCGTCCTGAACGGGCGGGGTCTGGATCATAGGTCTCCTCGCGATCGCGACGCGCTCAAGCAGCGAGGCTCCGCGAGCCAAGCGTCAGCGCGCCGCCTCTTCATTTGACGCGGACGCTTGCCGTCGCACAAGCTGGCGTCCTGTCCTAAAGGGAAGCCTCGCCATGAACCGCCGCCAGTTCGTCGCCACCACCGCCGTGTCCGCCTTGGCTGTGGCCGCCTCCCCCGCTTTCGCCCGCCCGTCTGGAGTTTCGATGACCCTGCCCACGCCTCCCGTCGCCAAGAAGATCCCGGTGACCATCGAACAGCTGGGCCGGACCCGGACCGACGACTATCACTGGATGAAGGACGACAACTGGCAGGCGGTGCTGCGCGATCCGACCCTGATCAAGTCCGACGTGAAGGAAAACCTGATCGCCGAGAACGCCTATCGCGAGGCCATGCTGGCCTCCACAGTCGGGCTGCAGGGCCAGATGTTCGAAGAGATGAAGGGCCGCATCAAGGAGGACGATTCGTCGGTTCCCGCGCCCGACGGTCCCTGGCTCTACTACTCCGAGTTCAAGACCGGCGACCAGCATCCCCGCTTCATGCGGGTCGAGCGTCAGGGCACATGGATGGAGAATGGCCAACGGGTGACGAAAAACTTCATCGTCGCCCCGACGCCGCAGTTGCTGCTGGACGCCAACGTCTTGGCGCAGGGCAAGGCTTATTCAGAAGTCTCCGCCGTCGCGCACAGCCCGGACCACACCCTGTTCGCCTATGCCGAGGATGCGCAGGGGTCCGAGGTCCATCAGATCTATGTCCGCGACCTGACCACCGGCGAACTGCTGCCCGACCCGATCCAGTCCTCGAACGGCAACTTCACCTTCTCGCCTGACAGCGCCCACATCTTCTGGACGAACCGCGACGACAACGGCCGCCCGGACAAGATCTATCGCCGCCCGTCGCGAGGTGGCGAGACCGTGCTGGTCTACGACGAGGCGGACGACGGCATGTTCCTGGGCGTCGGTCGGTCGTCGGACGATGCCTTCGTCATCATCACGGTCCAGAACCAGGAGACGTCCGAGGCCTGGCAGATCCCCAACGGCGCCCCGACCGCCATGCCGACCGTCCTGGCCCCTCGCAGGGTCGGCATCCGCTATGACGCCGACCACTGGCCCGACGGCTGGGTGTTCCGCACCAACGACGACGATGCCGTCGACTTCAAGCTGATGCAGGCCCCGACCGGCCAGCCCGCGCGCACCGCCTGGCGCGAGCTGGTGCCCCATCGCCCCGGCCGTTTCATCGAGGGCTTCGACCTGAGCTCGGCCCACCTGGCCTGGCAGGAGCGGGCCGAGGCCAACACGACGATCATCATCCGCGACAAGGACGGTGCTGAGCACGAGATCACCGCCGACGAGCCCGCCTATGCCCTGTCCCTGGCCGGGGCGTCGGAGTTCGACACCACGGTCACCCGCTACACCTACAACTCGCCGTCCACCCCGACATCGACCTACGACTACGACATGGCGACCCAGATGCGGACGCTCATGAAGGTGCAGGAAATCCCATCCGGCCACGACCCTGCCGACTATGTCGTCGAGCGGCTGAACGCCCCGGCAACGGATGGGCAGCTGGTTCCGGTCACGGTCCTGCGCCGCAAGACGACGCCGGTCGATGGCTCGGCACCCTTGCTGCTCTATGGCTACGGCTCGTACGGCATTCCCATGCCCGCCAGCTTCTCGACCGGGCGGCTGTCGCTGGTCGATCGGGGCTGGATCTATGCCATCGCCCATATTCGGGGCGGGTCGGACAAGGGCTGGGGCTGGTTCCTGAACGCGCGGCGGATGACCAAGAAGAACACCTTCACCGACTTCATCGCCTCGGCCGAACACCTGATCGCCAACCGCTACGCCAGCGCCGGAAAGATCGTTGCCCAGGGCGGATCGGCGGGGGGCCTGCTGATGGGGGCCGTCAACAACATGCGGCCCGACCTGTGGGCCGGTGTCATCGGCCAGGTGCCGTTCGTGGACGTGATCAACACCATGTCGGACACCAGCCTGCCGCTGACCCCGCCCGAATGGCCCGAGTGGGGCAACCCGATCGAGGACCCGGCAGCCTACGACTACATGATGAGCTACAGCCCCTACGATCAAGTGGAGGCCAAGGCCTATCCCGCGATCCTGGCGACCGGCGGCCTGTCCGATCCACGTGTGACCTACTGGGAGCCGCAGAAGTGGGTCGCCAAGCTGCGGCCCGCGACGACCTCGGGCAATCCAGTCCTGCTGAAGATCAACATGGAGGCCGGGCATGGCGGAGCGTCGGGGCGGTTCGACTATCTGAAGGAAGTCGCCCACGACTACGCCTTCGCGGTCTGGGCTGTGGATCGGGGTTGGGAGACGGCGTGATCCGCGACGCGACCCTGGCTGATCTGCCGGCGATCGCGGCCCTGTATGGCCGTGAGGTCCTGACGGGCACCGCGACGTTCGAACTGGACCCGCCGTCGCTGCCGGACATGACAGCCCGGTTCGAGTCCGTTCGCGCCAAGGGCCTGCCGTGGCTGGTCGCCGAGATCGACGGAGTGTTCGCCGGCTATGCCTATGCCTCGCCGTTCCGGCCCCGTCCCGCCTATCGCTATGGCGTCGAGGATTCGATCTATGTCGAGGAAGCGGCGCGCGGGCACGGCGTCGGTCGCGCTCTGCTGACCGCCCTGATCCAGCGCGTGACGCGGATGGGCCTGCGCCACATCATCGGTGCCATCAGCGACAGCGCGAGCAGCGAGGCCTCCATTGCCCTGCATGAACGGCTGGGCTTCCGGCGTGTCGGAACGTATGCGCAGGTCGGCTGGAAATTCGATCGCTGGCTCGACGTGCATTTGATGCAGCTGGACCTCAACCCGTCCGACACCCCACCGACCGGCCCAGGCCTCGACCTCGGCGGTGGCCTGGCTTGAGGCCTGACGCCATGGCGATTACAGAGAGCCGTGTCCACGATCCGAACATTGCTGATGCTGTTGGGGGCCCTTGGCGTCCTGCTGATCGGCGCGGCCTCTCCAGTCATGGCCGACACTGGCCCGGCGCCCTGTCACGAGATGGCCGGGATGGAAGGCGCGGCATCGAACGCCCCGGCATCCACGCCAGAGCGCCCGATGAAGACAATGGCCTGCTGCGTGGCCTGCATCGCCGCGCCGTCGCTGACCCCGCCCCTGCGATCGACGATGACCCTGCCTCGCGACCGTCCGATCGCCCTCGAACGCGCCCTGCCCACAGGCCTGCGCACGACGCCTGATACCGACCCCCCCAAGGCCTGAGCCCTTCGAACGGATTCGCCGGCGACCCGCTCGCCAACCCGAACTCTCTTTGCAAGGAGCCGATCATGGCTGCCCGATCTCTTGCCGCGCTCAGTGCCGGTGTCTCTCTGCTTGCCTTCGCCCAGCCGGTCTTCGCCCAGGATCATTCCGGGCACACGGTGACGATTCCGCCCCCGGCGACCGCGACATCGGCCGCGACCCCGACCCCCTACGCCGGACAAGCCGCGCCGACGGCTGAACATCCTCAGACGCTGCCGGTGCCGACAACCCATCAGGGACACGACATGTCCGTCATGGCCCATGGCGACAGACCCATGACCAGCGCCCTGGGTCCTTGGCCCATGACCCGCGACGCCTCCGGCACCAGCTGGCAGCCCGATGTGTCGGAACACGCCGGCATCCACACGACGCGCGGCGCCTGGTCGTTCATGACCCACGCCTTGCTCAATCTGACATACGACGGTCAGAACGGACCGCGCGGCGAGGATCAGACCTTCGTGTCCGGCATGGTCATGACCACGGCGCGGCGGGACTTCGACGACAGCTCGACCCTGAACCTGCGGGCCATGGTCAGCCCCGACCCCTTGATGGGCAAGCGCGGCTATCCCCTGCTGCTGGCCGCCGGAGAGACCGCGGACGGGGTGAACACCCTGGTCGATCGCCAGCACCCGCACGACCTGTTCATGGAGCTGTCGGCCAGCTATGCGCGCCGCCTGTCCGATGCCGACAGCGTCTTCGCCTACGTCGGCCTGCCCGGCGAACCGGCGTTCGGCCCGCCCGCCTTCATGCACCGCATGAGCACGATGGACTCACCCGAAGCGCCCATCACCCACCACTGGCTGGATTCGACCCACATTGTGTTCGGCGTCGCGACGCTGGGCTGGGTGCACGACGCCTTCAAGGTGGAGGCCTCGACGTTCAAGGGTCGCGAGCCGGATCAGAACCGCTTCGACATCGAAAGACCGAAGTTCGACAGCTGGTCGATGCGGGCGTCCTGGAATCCGTCGCCGGAATGGTCGCTGCAGGCCTCCTACGCCGACGTAAAGGCTCCGGAACAGCTGGCCCCGGGCGAAGACGACACGAAATGGTCCGCCAGCGCCATTCATACACGCCGGGTCGGCACCGGGGGCTGGTGGTCCACGACCCTGGCCTGGGGGGCCAAGTCTCACGGCGACGACGACGCGACCAACGCCTTCGCGCTCGAGTCCGCTTTCAGCCCAAACGGACGCTGGACCGTCTTCGCCCGCGCAGAACGGACGGAAACAGACGAGCTTCTGGCCCTGCCCGGGGGCGCACATGGTCCGGTGTTCACCGTCGCCAAGGTTTCGGTCGGTGCGATCCGCGACTGGCGTGTGGCCGAACATGTCCGCTTCGGGCTGGGCGCGCTTTATGCGTCCAACGTCGTGCCGGATGGCCTGGAGCCATCCTACGGCGGCGATCCGGACGGCGGGATGATCTTCATCCGGCTGAAGATCGATTGATCTCTAGTGGGTCGGGATGCCCGCAGGCGGTGTCTTGAGCCAGGGAGCCAGCCGGAACTTTCGGGGTGCCTCGCCGACCGTGCGGTCGGTGATGAACCGGCTGGCGAAGGCGACGACGGCGTGGATCGTCTGGTCATCGAACGGTTTGCACACGGCACCCAGAGCACCGGCGAAGCCGTCTGGAATCTGCTCGGGATTGGCGGTCAAGAAGACGACAGCCGTGCCATACTCGCTGACCAGCTTCTGCGCGATCTGAGGCCCGGTCATGCCATCCAGCAGGTTGACGTCGACCAGGGCCAGCATGGGGCGCTCACGGGCCGCGATCTCGAACGCGCCGGCGCGGTCCATCGCGCAGCCCACCACGTCGCACCCGGCGTCGCCGAGCACCAACTCCAGCTCCATCGCAAGGATGGCCTGGTCTTCAACGATCATGACCCGAAGGTCAGAAGCCATATTCACCCACACACCCCAAAGTCCCGGCCGCCGATCTTAAGCTTACTGTGTCGGTTACCGAACACACCGAACGCGCGCTTGGCCAAAGGGTTCACCGCCTCTATGAAAAGCGTCAGTATTATTGTGCCCGGAGGGCGAATGACCGCGAACGCGGAAGTCCGGATCGCGACGCTCGAGCGCCGCCTGACGGGAAGCTACAGCCTGTTGCAAGCTCTGGTCGGTATACGTCTGCGCAGCGTTTCCGATCCCGAAAGCCGTCGTCACCTGACCTGGCTGAGCGACGTCGTTGCCGCGATGGGCCTGCTGAACCGGCGTATGACGGACGAAGGCCCGGTCGATTTCGCCGCCTATCTGGATGACGCGATCGCCTTCTGGCGGCGCGTGGCCGAGGCGCGGGGCGTCCGAATCGACGTGCGGGCATCGGAGGCCTTGCTACCCGAAACCCACGCCTTGCCGCTGGCCATCATCGTTCATGAGTTGATGTCCAATGCCGTTCGGCATGCCTTCGAGGACTGCCGTCGGGGGTCGATCGCGGTCGCCTATTCACGCGCCTCGGACGGCGTCAGTCTGGTGATCCGCGACACGGGCATCGGGTCCGACGGCCTGACGTTCGGCGACGGGCTTTCGCTGGTGCAGGGCCTGGTGGAGCATCTTGGGGGCACGATGGCGGTGGAAACCGCGCCACGAGCCGGCGTGGGGGTGCGCGTGCGCCTGCCGATCACGGGATCGACGACCCACTGACCCGTGGGCCGGATCGGCGATCGCCATCGGAACGATGAAGGTCGGTGGCTGGGGAACTAGGACTCGAACCTAGAATGACGGTACCAAAAACCGGAGTGTTACCATTACACCATTCCCCAGCAGGACCGGTGCGCCCCAGGGCCTGGGCCTTGGGGAGGCGGTCGAATACGCCAAGGCCGCTGGGGATGCAACACCCGGTTCCCGGACTATTTTTCCGCCCGCATGAACGCCGCTTGCGGCCTCTCGACCCCGTCGCTATAAGGCCCGTCCTCATGTCGGAGTGTGGCTCAGCCTGGTAGAGCACTGCGTTCGGGACGCAGGGGTCGGAGGTTCGAATCCTCTCACTCCGACCATGAGATTTCCGGGCGCGACCCGGACACTTTTTCCCTCAATCAGACGCCTTCGCCGCAACGGCCGCCAGTCGCGCGCCGACGGCCTCGATCGTGCGCTCGCCCAGCGCCTTCCTGCGCGCCAGCAACTCGGGCGAGCCGGCGTCGTAGTCGGCCATCAGCCGCCTGACGAAGGCCCCGCTGCGGACCTCGCCCAGCACCCCATCCATGGCGGTCCTCGATGCCTCGCCGATCACGCGCGGCCCGGTCAGATAGGCCCCGTATTCGGCGGTGTTGGAAATCTTGGCGAAGGCCCCGGCGATCCCGCGCTCGTACATCAGGTCGGTGACCAGCTTGACCTCATAGAAGCACTCGAACCAGGCGACCTCGGGCGGATAGCCGGCGTTCACCAGCTTCATGAAGGCGGCGTCGATCAGCTCGCCGACGCCGCCGCACAGCACCACCTGTTCGCCGAACAGGTCGCTTTCGCATTCTGCGGCGAAGGTCGTCTCCAGAATGCCCTTGCGACCGCAGCCCAGCGCCGCCGCATAGGACAGACCCAGCGCATGCGCCCCGCCCGTCGCGTCCTGATGCACGCCGAACAGGCAGAAGACCCCCTCCCCGGCCTCATACAGATCGCGGATGCGCGGCCCGATGCCCTTGGGCGAATCGAGGATGACATCCAGATCCGCGCGAGGGGTCACCAGGCCGAACCGCACCGACAGCCCGTGGGCGAAGATCAGCGCCGCGCCCGGCTTGATGTTCGGCTCGATCTCATCGCGATACAGGTCGCGGTGCGCCTCGTCCGAAACCATGACCGCGACGACATCGGCTCCGGCGGTGGCCTCGCCAGCGGTCAGGACAGGAAAGCCGTCGGCCTCAGCCTTCGCCCGCGTCGCCGATCCTGCTTTCAGCCCGACGACGATGTCGGCGACGCCGCTGTCGCGCAGGTTCAGCGCATGCGTCCGCCCCTGGCTGCCATAGCCGATCACGGCGACGCGCTTTGCGCGAATGATCGACAGGTCGCAGTCGCGGTCATGGAAGACGGGCAGCGGAGCGGGTAGGGTCTGGGTCATGGCCATCCTCATAACGCCTTCCTCGGTCGTCGCCTTCTGGAAAGAGGTGGGACGCAGCAAGTGGTACGCCAAGGACGAGGCTTTCGACCGGGAATTCCGCGATGCGGGCCGCGCCCTGCACTGGGCGGCGGCGGGACGTCAGCTGGACGCCTGGATCGAGACGCCCGAAGGCGCGCTGGCCCTGATGATCCTGCTGGACCAGTACCCCCGAAACAGCTTTCGCGGAACGGGGCACCAGTTCGCCACCGACGCCCTGGGCCTGATGTTCGCCCGGCGCGCGTTCGCCTTCGGCCATCCCGCGACCTTCGAGCCGGACCTGCGCCAGTTCTTCATGACCCCGTTCGAGCATTCCGAGGATCTGGCCGACCACGACGCCCTGATCCCGTTGCTGGGCGACGACATGCCGGAGACGGCGAAATACGCGAAGATCCACCGCGACATCATCGTCCGCTTCGGCCGCTTTCCGCACAGGAACCGCGCACTGGGCCGCCAGACGACGGCGGAAGAACAGGTCTTTCTGGACGAAGGCGGCTTCGCGGGCTGACATCTCGGCAGCTGCGATTGTTGTAAGATAATAATAAAAACAACGCTCTATGAACCGATGTGACCTTCAGGTCTGAGACGTTGGACTCTCTGGACTCGGGCCCGTCCGAGTCCAATCCGTGGGTCCCCCGTCCGCATCGGTCCGCAATGATCTGTGCGCAACCGAATCGGCGGCATGTCGGAGCCCGCGAATCACGGGCAAAGTGATCCGATGAACGCCGTGGCCCAGCTCAACGATCTCGCGACCCGGACTGGGACTTCGACCGCCGCGCCCGCCGACCATCCCGAGTTCCAGTATCTGAACCTGCTGCGCGACATCCTGGACAACGGCGTGCGCCGCGACGACCGGACGGGCACGGGGACGCTCGGCGTGTTCGGCCGCCAGATGCGGTTCGATCTGTCCAAGGGCTTTCCACTGCTGACGACCAAGAAGCTGCACCTGCGCTCCATCATCGTCGAACTGCTGTGGTTCCTGCGCGGCGAGACCAACATCCGCTGGCTGAAGGACAACGGCTGTTCCATCTGGGACGAATGGGCCGACGAGAGCGGCGAACTGGGTCCCGTCTATGGCAAGCAGTGGCGATCGTGGGCCGCGCCCAACGGCGACAGCATCGACCAGATCACCCGCCTTATCGAAGGGCTCAAGACCAACCCCAACAGCCGCCGCCACATCGTGTCCGCCTGGAACCCCGCCGATATCGAGGACATGGCCCTGCCGCCGTGTCACTGCCTGTTCCAGTTCTTCGTGGCGGACGGGAAACTCAGCTGCCAGCTGTATCAGCGCAGCGCCGACGTCTTCCTGGGCGTGCCATTCAACATCGCCAGCTATGCCTTGCTGACCCTGATGGTGGCCCAGGTGGTGGGGCTGGAGCCTGGCGACTTCGTCCACACCTTCGGCGATGCGCACCTGTATCTGAACCATGTCGAACAAGCCCAGCTGCAGTTGACGCGGCAACCGCTGGAGTTGCCGACGATGACGGTGGCGGCGAAGCGGGACCTATTCGCGTTCGAGCCGTCCGACTTCGTGCTGAGCGACTATCAGCCCTATCCCCACATCAAGGCCCCGGTCGCGGTCTAGAGGAGATAACTTCAGATGAGCAAAAACGGCGATAAGCCTACTGGCCCATCAGGCCAGCCGCCCTCCTCGAGGCCCTCGCCTTCCACAGGTGCGGACCGAGCCGGCCGCTTCAACGAAGGTGCTGCTGGCCCCCGTGGCGCTACTAGAAGCACGTCCACGACAGGCCAAAACGTCAAGCCGCCCACGAAGAAGTAAGTGAGCACCACAACCGCGATACCGCACGATGGCACCAGCCTTACAATTTGGTTGCCTCCAATAATCTCAGCGCTTTCCTTTGCAGTCGCTACGATTGCATTTCTGCGAACCTCAAGAGTCAACGAATTCCAGATTTGTACTAAACTTTCCGAACAGATCGATGAAAAATGGGAAAATCTCAATAGCATCAACTCGAGAAGACGTACTGCTTATAAGACTGCTCTTATTGAGGTTTTAAACCATTACGAGCGTTGCGCGACGTTGATAAATGAGCTGCGCCTTTTGCGTGGTAGGTCGATAGTTGCACTTGAACAGCAAATCCTGGAGTGCCTCCATCGTAACTGGGCACATGAATATGTGAGAGATACGTTTAGCGAAGCCCGAACGTCGGACGAAACCTACAGGGAGATCTCCAAACTAATGGATCGGTCGACCAGATTCAGTTTTTCAGTGAGCGAGCTTGACCGGTACTTGCTCAGCCAACGTCGGAACGCATGACCATTCCCCACATCGCCCTGGTCGTCGCCCGCGCGCGCAACGGCGTCATCGGCCGTGACGGCGACCTGCCCTGGAAGCTGCGCTCCGACCTTCAGAGGTTCAAGGCGATCACCCTGGGCAAGCCCTGCATCATGGGACGCTCGACGTGGGAGAGCCTGCCTTTGCGGCCCCTGCCCGGCCGGCTGAATCTTGTCCTGTCGCGCGACCTGTCTTACGAAGAGCGCGGCAAGGCCAAGGGGGCCGTGGTCTGTTCCAACCTGGCCGACGCCATCGATATCGCGCGCGAGACGGCCGAGGATGACGGGATCGAGGAGATCTGCGTGATCGGCGGCACCGCCCTGTTCGAGGCCGCCCTGCCGCGCGCCAGGCGACTCTACATCACCGAGGTGGAGGCGGAGCCGGAGGGCGACGCGGTGTTCCCCGCCTTTGACGAGACCCTGTTTGCCGAGACGCTGAACGAGCGGCATGATGCAGGCGAGAAGGACGACCATCCGTTCGTCTTCCGCATCCTCGACCGCATCTGACCGGAGCTGACGCCATGATGACCTCCACCACCAACGACATCGCCGGCCACCGGATCGTGCGCCACATCGGCGTGGTGCGCGGCATCACCGTGCGATCGAGGAACGTCGTGTCCGACGCCATCGGCGGTCTGCAGTCGATGATGGGCGGGCGCGTCGGGGCCTATGTGAAGCTGGCCGAGGCCGGGCGTCAGGAGGCTTTCGAACAGCTGGTCGAACACGCCCAGGCCGCCGGCGCCAACGCCATCCTGGCCCTGCGCTACGACGCCACCGAGATCATGCCCGGCATCACCGAGGTGCTGGCCTATGGCACGGCGGTGGTGGTGGAGCCTGGCTGACCTCAGCTTAAGCCATAGGCTTCGTCATCCTTGCCAAGAGCGAGAGACAGAACCCAGCCACCAAACAAGCGATGCCGACGGGCGAGAAATGTATGTTTGTCGATCCAGCCCAGAACCCAGAAATGATTGTTAATCCGGCAAGTAGGAAGGCCGCAGCAGACCAGGCCAACGTCAGCCTAGTCGCTTGAATTTTAGCGCCTCCCGCGGATCTTCCGGAGAATCCTCGCCAGGCAAGATATATCCCCAGGGGAAGAAAAACGATCAATATCGGGACGATTATTGAAACTAAGAGTTCCGACTTCATAGCGCCATCTACTCGACTCTCGCCTTACCTAGTCGGCGATCTTGCGGACTACCTTGGTAAATCTTGACTTGTTGATCAAGCCTGCGGAGGAGCCGACCTGACTTCCGGCATCGCATCGGTCCCGCACCACCGGTCCCACATCCGGAAATAGAGCCCGAAGTTCGTCTTCATATGGGTGTGGTGGCGGCTGTGGTGGGTCGCGGTGATCAGCTGGGAGCCGACGCGGCCCCTGACCCAGCGATCGGGCCACATCTCCCACCCGCAGTGGTTCATCACCGCCGTCGCGGTCATCACCGCCAGCATCACGGCCAACATCCACAGGTTCAGCGGGATCAGGAAGGTCAGCAGCGGCAACAGCCACGCCGTCGCCACCGCCTCGGCCGGGTCGAAGGCGAAGCTGGCGAAGGGGCTGGGGTCGCGGGCACGGTGGTGGGCAGCGTGGGCCCAGCTGAAGATGCGCCGGTCATGCAGCAGGCGGTGGGTCCAGTAATAATGAGTGTCCTGCACGACCAGCAAAAGGACGAAGCTCAGGGGCAGCCACCACAGCGGATAGGCCCCGGGATCGACGTACATCATCGTCCCGCCCGCCTTCCACGCCTCCAGAGCGATGGCGGCGGGGAAGGCGTAGATGGGCGTGGACAGCAGCGAGAACTTGATCTCGTGCAAGATCAGGCGGCGCGACGGGCGTTCGCGGTTCAGGCGGCGGCCGACGCCCTTCATCCGCCCCCAGGTCAGCCACCACACTCCGCCCGCGATCAGCAGATAGCGCGCGCCGATGATCAGGGTCAGCCACAGGGTGGTCAGGGCGACGGCGGCGGGGGTCATGGGCGAAGGTTAGAGTGACGAGTGGCGGGTGGCGAGTGACGAGATCGCCGCGCCGGTGTGGATGGCTCTCGCCACTCAATACTCGCCACTTCTCTAGTGCAGCACCGCCATATGGCCGCGCTCGAAGGCCGACAGTTCGTCCTCGCGGCCTTCTTTGATTTTCAGCACCCAGTGCGGATCGGACAGCAGGGCGCGGCCGACGGCGATCAGGTCGAACTCGTCGCGCTCCATCCGCTCGATCAGGCCGTCCAGCGAGGCAGGCTTGGATCCCTCGCCCCGGAAGGCGGCCATGAACTCGCCATCCAGACCGACCGAGCCCACGCTGATCGTCGGCTTGCCGGTGATCTTCTTGGCCCAGCCGGCAAAGTTCAGGTCCGATCCCTCGAACTCCGGTTCCCAGAAACGACGCTGCGAGCAATGGAAGACATCGACGCCGGCGTCCGACAGCGGCATCAGCCATTCGGCCATCTGGTCCGGGTTCTCGGCGATGCGGGCGGTGTAGTCCTGCTGCTTCCACTGCGACAGGCGGATGATCAGCGGGATATCCGGACCCAGGCCCTCGCGCACCGCCTTGACCACCTCGACGCCGAACCGGGCGCGTTCGCCGATCGACGGTCCGCCCCACTTGTCGCCGCGCGCGTTCAGGCCGGACCAGTAGAACTGATCGATCAGATAGCCGTGCGCCGAGTGGATCTCGGCTGCGTCGAAACCCAACTCGCGCGAGGCCCGGGCCGACCGACCAAAGGCGGCGATGGTGTCGGCGATGTCCTCCTCGGTCATCGGTTCATATTTCTGCTTGCCGGGCGCGACGAGGCCGGACGGGCTGTCGACCTGACCCAGCGGCTTCCAGTCCTCGCCCTGACCGCGCGCGGCCCCGACGTGCCAGATCTGCGGCGCGATCAGGCCACCGGCGGCGTGGACCTCGTCCACCACCTTCTTCCATTCTGGCAGCGCGTCGCCATGGAAGACGGGCACGGCGGCGTCGTTGCGGGCAGCCGGGCGCTCGACCACCGTGCCCTCGGTGATGATCAGGCCGACCTCACCCTCCGCGCGGCGACGATAGTAGGCGGCGACGTCCGAGGTCGGAATACCGCCGGGGCTGAACGACCGCGTCATGGGGGCCATGACGATGCGATTGGGCAGGGTCAGACCCTTGATGGTGAAGGGGCGGAACAGGGTGTCGACGCTCATCGGGAAACTCGCGGAGGAGGATTGATACCGACAAGGTGGCGATTGCCGTTGCCTTTGAAAACCCTCAGAGGCTGAGTTTTTGCGCGACGGCATCCGCGATGGCGTCGAACCGGTCGGCAACCGGTCCCGAGGCCAGCGGAACACCCGCATCGCCCGCCTCCCGAATCGAAGCCTCCAGAGGCAGATCGCCGAAAAAATCGATACCGAGACGGCCCGCCTCTGCCTCCGCGCCGCCGCGTCCAAAGACCGGACCAGACATGTTCTCGATCAGGCCCAGGGTCGGCACGTTGACCCGCTGGAACAGGGTGTGGGCGCGGCGGGCGTCGGCCAAGGCGACCTCCTGAGGCGTCGAGACGATCACGGCTCCGTCCAGGGGGGTCTTCTGGATCAGGGCCAGCTGGACGTCGCCGGTGCCCGGCGGCAGGTCGACGACGAGGATGTCCAGCGGAGCCTCCGCAGTGCCCCAGCGGGTCTGGGTCAGCATCTGGGTCAGGGCCTGGGACGCCATGGGGCCGCGCCAGACCATGGCGTCTTCCGCCTTGGTCAGCAGGCCAACGGACATGGCCTTCAGGCCGTGGGCGATGTGCGGGACCATCGCGCCGTCGACATAGTCCGGCTTGCCAGACAGGCCGAGCATGGTCGGCAGGCTGGGCCCATGAACGTCGGCGTCCAGGATACCGACGCTCAGACCCCGCCGGGCGAGGGCGGTCGCCAGGTTCACCGACACGGTCGATTTCCCCACCCCACCCTTGCCGCTGGCCACAGCCAGGACGCGGCGCACATGGGCGGGTCGATCCGTCGGCACCGGGGCCCTGGCCCGCGTCTGTTCGACAGCGGCGGGCGACAGGGAGGCCTTGCGGGCGGCGGGTGCCGTCTCGGCGGTCAGGATGACGGACACGCGGCTCATGCCGGGCATGGCCTTCAGCGCCGCCTCGGCCGCGTCGCGGACGGGGGCATAGGCGGCGGTGCGATCGGCCGGCACCTCGATGACGAAGCCGGCGCGATCCTCGGCGACCATCAGGCCCTTGGGCACGCCCGCGTCGACCAACCCCCGGCCCGTCAGGGGGTCGGGAATGGCGTTCAGGACGGCTTCAACGGCGGCACGATCGATCAAGGCGGACTCGGGGGATGGTTGCGAGGCGTGGACGTGCGTTCTATCGCCAACCCCTGCCGCAAGCGAGCGTCCCGTGCCCCGTCCCGCCCTCACATTGATCGCCGGCCCGACCGCCTCGGGCAAGTCGCGTCTGGCGCTGGAGATCGCCGGGCGGACGGGCGCGGTGATCGTCAATGCCGACAGCCAGCAACTGTATGCCGATCTCCGTGTCCTGACGGCCCGTCCCTCGGTGGAGGAAGAGGCGCGGGCGGCGCACCACCTCTATGGCACCGTCGATGCCGCAGAGGCGTGGTCGGTGGGGCGCTGGACGCGGGCGGTGATGCCGGTGCTGGAAGAACTGCGCGCCGAGGGGCGACCCGCGCTGATCGTTGGGGGGACGGGGCTGTATTTCAACGCCCTGACCCAGGGTCTGGCCGACATACCCGACGTGCCGCTGGCCGCCCGCGAGGAGGCGATGGCGCTGTACGACACAGAGGGCGAATCGGCTTTCCGCCTGCGCCTGACGACCTTCGACCCCCCGGCCGCGGCCGCGATCGAGGCCGGAGACCGTCAGCGCCTGACGCGAGCCTATGCCGTCGCGCGGGCGACCGGGCGCTCGCTCAGCGACTGGCGCGCCTCGACCCGGCCGCTGCTGGCACCGGGGACCTACGACCGGCTGGTGATCGAGCCGGATAGGCAGGCGCTTTACGCGGCCAGCGACGCGCGGGTGGTGACGATGCTGGGCACCGGCGCGCTGGCCGAGGTCACGGCCCTGATCGAGCGCTGCCTGGACCCCGCCCTGCCCGCGATGAAGGCCGTCGGGGTGCGGGAGATTGCGGGGCATCTGACCGGAGAGACATCACTGGCTGAGGCGACGAGCGCCATGCAGCAGGCCACGCGGAATTACGCCAAGCGCCAGCTGACCTGGTTCAGGAACCAGTGCGCGGACTGGCCGCGTCATTCGGCAGAAGGCTGAGCACCGTCTCCGCCGCGATCTCGGACGGATCGCGGCCCTCGCGGCCCATCCGGTCCAGGGCGACGGTCTGGCGGGCGGCCTGATCGGTGCGGGCGGCGGGATCGTCCAACAGGCGGGCCACCTCGGCGGCGAAGCGGTCCGGCGTCGCGTCGGCCTGGATCAACTCCCTGGCGATCTCGGCGTCGGCGGCGTGGTTGAACAGGGTCGCGTATTTGCCGGTGAAGAAGGGCTTCATGATCGCATAGCTGACCGGCGCGAACCGATAGCCGATGACCATGGGCACGCCCGCCAGCGCCAGCTCGGTCGAGACCGTGCCACTGGTGGCGAGCGCCACGGTAGCGGCCTTCATCGCCGCGTATTTGTCCGCCTCCGTCACCAGATGGGCTCGGAACGGCCAGGCGGCGACGCGAGCTGTGACGTCGGCGGCGACGGTGCCGGCGGCGACAACGGCGATCTGCATATCCGGACGCTCGGCCTTCAGCCGCGCGGCGGCCTGTTCGTAGACGGGGGTCATCAGGCGGATCTCGCCCGGACGGCTGCCCGGCAGGATCAGCAGCAGGGGCGCGTGCGGCGCGATGCCCCGCGCGGCGCGAAAGGCAGCGGGGTCGGCCCCGCTCATGTCGATGTGCAGAGCCTGTGAGCCGACGACGGTCGTCGGCAGGCCCTCGGCTTCGAACCAGGGCGCGTCGAAGCTGTAGAGGGCCAGCAGGTGATCGACGGCGGCGGCCAGGGTCTTCGCTCGGCCCGGACGGGAGGCCCAGACCTGCGGCCCGACGTATTTGATCAGCTTCACGCCCGGCAGAGCCGCGCGGATGGCCTTGGCGACGCGGATCGTGAAGCCCCAGCTGTCGATCAGGACCACGGCATCCGGCCGCTCGCGCACCGCCATGGCGACCGTGTCGGCGACCCGCGCCTTGACCCGCCCGTAGGCGCGCAAGCCCTCGATCCAGCCCAGGATCGACATTTCGGCGATGTCGAAGGGGCTGACGATGCCCTGTTCGGCCATGCGAGGCCCCCCGACGCCGACGATCTCCATTGCGGGGTCCCGCGCCAAGAGCGCCGAGGCCAGCCCGGCTCCCAGCGCATCGCCGGACGCCTCGGCTGCGACCAGCATGACCTTCACGGCCGCGCCTCGCCCCAGACGAAGAGGCCCAGGCGATCGGCCGTATCAATGATTGACGAGCGATCGATCAGGATCAGCCGACCGGCGATGCCCCCGATGCCCGCCAGCCCGGCAGCCGCCGCCATCTCGACTGTGCGGGCACCGATCACCGGCATATCGACGCGCAGGTCCTGGATCGGCTTGGGGGCCTTGCCCAGCGCGCCCTTGCGACCCGTGGGGGAGCCGCGCAGATCGGCGGGCAAACCCGCGACACGGGAGAGCATGGCATCGGTCCCCTCCTGCGCCTCGACTGCCAGAACCAGGCCGTCGCAAACCACGGCCCCTTGGCCGATATCCAGTTCCCCCGCCTTTTCCGCGACGTAGAGCGCCTTCCTCAGATCAGCTAGCTGATCAGTCGTCGGCACGACTCTGCCCAGCGCGCCGGTCGGCAGGGTTTCGCCACCCAGAATGTCGTCGGCACCTTCGACGCCATATCCCTCGGCCTCGAACACCGACAGGATCTTGCGCAGCAGGGCGTCGTCGCCCTTGGTGGCGGCTGCGATGATACCGGGCAGGACTGAGGCACCCTTCAGGTCGGGTTTCAGCCGTTTGAAATCCGGGCGGTTCACCGTCCCGGCCAGACAGACCGCCGAGCAGCCCTCGCGCTTCAAGGCTTTCAGGATCCCGCCGATCTCGGCCATGTTAAAAGTTGCCCCTGGCCAGCGTTCCAGATGGCCGTCCGCGAACCCATCCAGCCGCACGATGAACAACGGCCGTCCTTCGGCCTCGCAACGCCAGGCGATGGCATGGGGCAGTTCGCCGCCGCCCGCGATCAGCCCGAGCTTGCCCGGTGCTGCGGTCATTCGCCCGGCAGACAGAGGGGGCGTTTGGCGTCGGCGCGGATGAAGGCGACGATCTCCATGATCTCGGGAAGATCGGCATAGGTGGCCTCGACCCGGTCCAGCCGCTCGGCGAACACCCCCTGGCCTTCGAACAGGTCGCGGAAGGCGGCCAGCAGGCGACGCACGGCGTCCTTGCCATAGCCCTTCCGCTTCAGCCCGATCAGGTTCAGCCCGTGCAGCCGCGCGTGATTGCCCCAGGCTGAGCCGTAGGGGATGACATCGCGCGTCACGGCCGCCAGACCGCCCACGATCGCCCCCTGCCCCACCCGTCCGTTCTGATGCACGGCGCACAGACCGCCCAGGAAGACCCGATCGCCGATCTTCGCATGACCGCCCAAGGTCGCCTGATTGGCCATGACGACATGGTCGCCGACAACCGCGTCATGGCCGACGTGGGCCCCGGTCATGAACAGGCCATTCGAGCCGACGCGTGTCACGCCAGCCCCCTGCGGTGTGCCGCGGTTAAAAGTGCAGTGTTCGCGGACCGAGTTGTCGCTGCCGATCTCCAGCCGCACGGGCTCGCCCTTGTAGCCATTGTGCTGGGGATCGCCGCCGATGACGGCGAAGGGGTGGATCACAGTGCGTTCGCCGACGCTGGTGTCCTGCTGAATCACCACGTGGCTGACCAGGTGGACGCCGGCTGCCAGCGTCACGCCCGGACCCACCGTGCACCAGGGACCGATCACCACGTCGGCGGCGATGCGGGCCGAGGGATCGACGATGGCGCTGGGGTGAATGGTCATGTCGCGGGCTGGTCGACCTTGACCACCATGGCCATGAACTCGGCCTCGGCCGCCAGCTTGCCGTCGATGAAAGTCTCGCCCCGGAACTTGTAGGCGTCGCCCCGTGCGCGGGTCACCTTGACCTCCATGCGCAGCTGGTCGCCGGGCCGTGCGGGCTTTCTGAAGCGCACCCCGTCGATCGACATGAACATGATGACCTTGTCGGCCACCGCGACGTCCAGTGTCTTGGACATCAGAAGCGCACCGGTCTGGGCCATGGCCTCGACGATCAGGACGCCGGGCATGACCGGGTCGATGGGGAAGTGGCCGGGAAAGAACGGCTCGTTGTGGCTGACGTTCTTGATGCCGACGATCGAGGTCGCCGCGACGAAGGCCTCGGCCTTGTCGACCAGCAGAAAAGGATAGCGATGCGGCAGGCGGCGCATCACCTCGGCGTAATCGATCTTGATGTCCTCGGTCGTCGTCGGGTCAGTCACGCGAACTCAGTCCTTCTTGCGATTGACCTGTCTGGCAAGCCAGACGGCCTCGCGCAAGAACTGGCGGATGGGTTTGGCGGGATAGCCGGACCAGGTCTCGCCCGCCGGGATGTCAGCCAGCACGCCCGCACCGGCCGCGACCCGCGCGCCGTCGCCGATCGTTATGTGGTCGCCGATACCCGCCTTGCCGCCGAACATGACGTTGTCGCCGACGGTGCAGGAGCCGGAAATGCCCGTATGGGCGGCGATCAGGCAGTTGCGGCCGATAAGGCAGTTGTGGCCGATCTGGACCAGATTATCGATCTTGGTGTTCTCGCCGATGACCGTGTCGCCATAGGCGCCCCTGTCGATGCAGGTATTGGCGCCGACCGTCACGCCATCCTGCAAAATGACACGGCCCAGCTGCGGGATATCCACCGGCCCGCCGACGGCACCGGCCGCACCGAAACCCGCTTCTCCCACCCGCGCGCCGGCATAGATCTTCACCCGGTCACCGATCAGGGCGAAACCGATCGTCGCACCAGCGCCGATCAGGCAGTCTCGGCCGATCTGAACCCCTGCGCCGATCACGGTGTTGGCACCGATGCGAGTGCCGCGTCCGATCCGGGCGCCTGACCCGACGACGACGCCGGGTTCCAGGACGACGGTCTGGTCCTCGCAGGCGTCTTCCGCCCGAACAGCCTCCAGCGCCACGGGGCGATGCAGGTGCGCGGCGACGCGGGCCCAGGCCGCCTGCGGCTCGCGCGAGACAATGACGGCGGCGGAAGCCGGAGCGGCATCGACCGCGGATGGCGGCACGATCACGACGCCCGCGGCCGAGGCTGTCAGGGCGGCGGCGAACTTGCGATCCGCCATGAAGGCCACGGAACCGGCGTCCGCCGTCGCCAACGGAGACACGCGCGCGATGGTGACGTCCGAACGGCGAACGACCTCGCCACCCGTCAGGGCAGCGAGGTCGTCCAGGCCGAGCGGGGCCGACGTGGTGAAGAACCGGACGTCGGGCATCATGCCGAAAACCTACTGAGCCGCTTGAACGGGCACCGGCAGGCGGTTGAAGCTGAGCGTCGGCAGGGCGGTGTTCAGGCGTTCGATGACCGTGTCCGTCACGTCCATGGCGGGGTTGGCGATGAACACGCTTTCGCGGTCCAGCAGCAGTCCGCAACCGCGTTCCTGATAGACGGCGACCAGGATCGGCTCGACCGAGGCCGAGATCAGGCGGCGCTGTTCACCCAGGGTGTAACGCAGTTCGTCCTGGCGGGTCTGTTCCAGGGCCTGGGCCTCCTGGATACGCTGTTGCAGGGCCGTGCGGCGCGAACCGTCCGGATCAGCGGCCTGGCCACCCTGCTGCAGGGCGGTGATTTCCGTCTGGATCGACGTGCCATAGGGAGCGAGTTCGCCTTGAACTTCGGTCGCCAGCTGCTCCATGCGCGTCTGGACAGCCTGACCGACGGTCGACTGGGCCAGCAGGCGCTGGTTGAAATAGACGCAGACGCCGGGAATGACGGGTCCGGGGTTCTGGGGACCAGCGGTCTGGGCCGATGCGGCGTTGGGGGCGGCGATGGCGACGAAGGAGGCCAGGGCGACAGCGCCGAGAGCGAGGAGTTTCATGGGTAACCTTATGAAGGCCGAATTGGCCCGGCTTAGAACTGGGTGGAAGTCGAGAAGCGGAACGTTTCAGTGCGGTCGTAGTCTTCGGAACTGAGGATCTTGGAGAAGTCGAACCGGATCGGCCCGACGGGGGCCTTCCAGTGCACGCTGAGTCCCACCGAAGCGCGAAGCGACAGGTCATCGGCGACACAGGCATCGCCGATCTGGGCGTTGGGCGGACAGGCGCTGGACAACCCGGTCGTCGCATTCAGCGTATAGCGATCGTCGAGCACGCCGAGTGTACCGACGTCTGCGAACAGGGACGTCTTGATGCCGTACTGCTCCGGCAGGCCGTTGGGCAGGGTCAGCTCCACGCTGCCGACGGCGTAGAAGTTACCGCCCAGGGCGTCGTTCGTGGCCAGATCCCGTGGCCCCATGCCGGCGTTCTCGAACCCGCGGAACGTGTTGCCGCCCTTGAAGAAGCGATCGTTGATGCGGATCGCATCGCCGGCCCAGCCAGAGACATAGCCCGCCGAACCGGTGACGGTCACGATCCAGCTCGGCGTGACGCCGTAATAGATCGACGATTCGACCTCGGTCTTCACATAGTTCACGTCGCCGCCCAGACCGGCGACGTCCTGGCGCAGGGATCCGGTCCAGCCTCGCGTCGGGCGGACCGGGTCGTTCCGACGATCCACCAGCAGGGTGTAGCCGACCGAGGAGTTCAGCGACGCCCCGATCTGTTCGCACAACGCCGCTGACCCTTGCCCGCCGCCCGAGCAATAGCCCGTCGGGACGATGATCTCGTCGTCCTTGATGAAATATCGCGTGGCCAGACGGCTGTAGCCGTTCAGCGGATAGGTCAGACGCAGACCCGCGCCGGTGGAGCGATAGTCGAACGAGGACTCGGTCTGGAAGTCATAGCGAGAGTGGAACAGGTCGAAGCCCGCCCCGATGTCGCGACCCAGGAAGCGCGGTTCAGTGAAGCGGAAGTCGATCTGCTGGCGGAGCGATCCCCATTCCACACGGGCGACCACGTTCTGGCCCCGTCCGCGGAAGTTGCGTTCCGAGATGCCCAGGTTGACGACGAAGCTGTCGACCGAGCTGAAACCCGCGCCGACCGAGAGTTCGCCGGTGGGCTGTTCCTGGACGTTGACGTTGACCACCGAGCGGTCGGGCGCGGAACCGCGCTCCTCCTCGATCGTCACGTCCTTGAAGAAGCCCAGCCCGCGAAGATTGTTGCGCGACCGCTCGACCAGGGTGCGATTGAACGCGTCGCCCTCGGTCAGAAGCAGTTCACGACGGATCACGGGATCGATGGTGCGGGTATTGCCGATGATGTTGATGCGATCGACGTAGACGCGCTGACCTTCGGTTATGTTGAAGGTCACATCGACGGTGTCTGTATCGGGATTGGCCCGATAGGTCGGATTGATATCGACGAAGGCGTAGCCGGCAGACCCGGCCGCGAACGTCAGAGCATCGACCGACGTCTCGATCTTGTCGCTCTCATACAGATCGCCGCTCTGGATCGGCAGCAGCAGCTTCAGGAAGTCGGCGTTCAGACGATCGTTCTGGGTCACCACGTCGATGGTGCCGAAATTGTAGCGATCGCCTTCATCGACCGTCAGCGTCATGCCGAAGGCGCTGTCATCCGGCGTCAGTTCGGCGACCGCCGAGGTGATCCGGAAGTCATAATAGCCCCGGTTCGTGTAGAACTTGCGCAGCTGCTCGCGATCGTAATCCAGGCGGCCGGGATCGTAGTTGTCGTTCTTGGTGAACAGGCGATACCAGGCCGATTCCTTGGTCACCATGACCTCGCGCAGCTCGGAATCCGAGAACGCCTGGTTGCCCAGGAAGGTGATGGCCTGGACGCCGGTTTCGGGGCCCTCGTCGATCTCGAAGACGACGTCGACGCGGTTCTGTTCCAGCTGCACCAGCTTGGGGGTGACGGTCGCCGAGATCCGACCGGACAGGCGATAGAGTTCGATCAGCTTGCCCACGTCTTCCTGCACCCGGGCCCGGGTGTAGATGCCACGCGGAGAGATGGTGACCTCTTCGCGCAGCTTCTTTTCGGCGATCGCGCTGTTCCCCTCGAACACCACCTGGTTGATGATGGGGTTCTCGACGATGCGGACCACCAGGTCGCCGTTCTCCTGCAGGCCGATCTGCACGTCGGCGAACAGCTGGGTGCGCGTCAGGGTGCGGATGGCGACGTCCAGGATGACCGGGTCGATGGTGTCGCCGGGCTGGATCGGCAGATAGGACAGGACCGTCGTCTGATCGATCCGCTGGTTGCCCTGCACCAGGATGCGGTTGACCACACCGGTCTCGGTCGGCGGCGCGGTCGGGGCCTGGCCCGTCGCCTGGAGGGTGCCGGGCTGGACGTTCGGGGCCGGCGGGACAGCCGACGGCGCGGTCTGGGCGAGCGCGGGCCCACCCGCCATCAGCGCGATCAGGCTGACGGTGGCGACGAAACCGCCTCGCAAAGTTCTGTCGGCCGGAGTGTTGGCGGCGCGCGGGTCGTTCAGGATCATTCGGGAAACCAAAAAGGGCTGGCGTCGGCTCACGAGACGAGCCCGCCCAGGAATTTGAACAGGTTCAACTTCTGCAGGTCGTTCCAGGTCGCGAACAACATCAAACCCGCCAGCAAAGCAAGACCGACCCGATACCCCGCCTCCTGAACGCCGGCCGCCACGGGTTTTCTCGCCACAGCCTCATAGGCGTAGAAAACCAGATGACCACCGTCCAGAACCGGGATGGGCAACAGATTTAGAAAGCCGATTCCGATCGAAAGTATGGCGGCAAAGCTCGTCATCGTCAGAAGCAGATTGATGGCGATGGCCAACGGGTCGGGATTGGCGGCCACCGCCGCATTGGTCAGGGCCCCCGACGCCTTGGCGATACCCAGAGGGCCGCTGAGCTGATCGCCGTTCTCACGGCCGGAGAAGATGCGACCCAGATAGGTCAGCGTCGTGCCCAGGATGTCCCCCGTCTCGCGGACGCCCTGCCCCACGGCCTCGATCGGATTATAGCGGATATGGCGGGTTTCGGCCGGCGTTGAGGTCAGCGAAAGACCGATCGTGCCGACATTGACCCGGCCCGCGATGGGATCGGTCCTGGCCGTCCGAACCGGAACTGCTACGACTTCGATCGGCCGGCCGACGCGTTCGACGGTGAAGCGGATGGCGTCGCCGCTCGACAGATTGACCTTGCGAACGACCTCTCCGGCGTCGCCGACGGGCCTGCCGTTCATCGCCGTGATCAGATCGCCGTCGAGGAAGCCGGCGGCGGCGGCGGGCGAACCAGGCTGGATGTCAGTCACGCGCGCGGGACGAAGATCGACGCCGACCAGCGAAAACAGCACCGTGAATATGGCGATCGCCAGAATGAAGTTCGACACCGGCCCGGCGGCGACGATCAGCATGCGCTGCCAGATGGGCTTGAAGTGGAAATAGTCCCGCTCGGCCCCCACGCCCTGCTCGGCGACGATCTCGCGCCGCAGCGTATCCAGGCCCCGACTGTCGGGCACGCTGGACGCATCCATGTCGCCAGAGAACTTTACATAGCCGCCCAGCGGCAACCAGCCGACCCGCCATTCGACGCCATGGCGATCCGTGCGGCTGAGGATCGCCTTGCCGAAGCCGATGGCGAACCGGTCGATCTTCACCCCAAAATAGCGCGCGACCAGAAAGTGACCCAGTTCGTGGATCGTGACGATGAAGGTCAGCACCAGCAGGAACGGCACGACGGTCATCAAGACCTGGGTCAGGGCGTTCAGCATTCGCTCGTCGTCTCCCACCGTGCCGCGCGCGACACGCCCTCAGGCAGCGATCGCCATGTCCTGGACGATCCCGATCGCCAGACGACGGGCATCCGCATCCAGGGCCAATGCCCCCGCGCACGCGTCGTCGTAACCGGAAATCGGCCCCGCCTTCGTCATCCGATCAAGCGTTTCGGCGATGACTGCGGCAATATTGAGAAAGGCCAGACGCCGGTCAAGAAAGGCCAGCGCCGCGACCTCGTTGGCCGCGTTGAAGATGGTCGGCGCACCCACCCCCGCCTCCAGGGCTTCGCGTGCCAGCCGCAGCGCCGGAAACCGCTCCGTATCGGGCCTTTCGAAAGTCAGACGGCCCAGCGCGGCCAGGTCCAGGCGCGGCGCAGGCCACGCCAGCCGCTCGGGCCAGGCCAGGGCGCAGGCGATGGGCGTGCGCATGTCGGGCGGCCCCATCTGGGCCAGGGTCGATCCGTCGATGTATTCGACCAGGCTGTGAATGATCGATTCGGGATGGACCACGACGTCGATCCTGTTCGCCGGCATGCCGAACAGATAGGCCGCCTCGATCATCTCCAGGCCCTTGTTGGCCATGGTGGCGCTGTCGACGGAGATCTTGGCCCCCATGCTCCAGTTGGGGTGGGCGACGGCCTGTTCGGGCGTCATCGAGGCCATCGCCTCGCGCGATGTGGTGCGAAACGGGCCGCCCGACGCGGTCAGGATCACGCGCGCCACCTGCTCCGGCGTTTCGGCCGGGAAAACCTGAAAGATGGCGGAGTGTTCGGAATCGACGGGGATCAGTCTCCCGCCGCTGGACTGGACGCGTTCGATCAGGCTGGACCCGCAGCAGACCAGACTTTCCTTGTTGGCCAGGGCGAGCGTGGCTCCGGTCGCCGCCGCCGCCCAGGCCGACTTCAGCCCGGCCGCCCCGACGATGGAGGCCATCACCAGATCGGTGGGCCGTGTCGCGGCCTCGATCACAGCCTGCTCGCCCGCCGCGACCGCAATGCCGGTGCCCTCCAGCGCATGGCGCAGCGCTTCCAGCCTGGCAGGATCGGCCGTCACGGCGACCTCGGGCCGCCAGCGCCGGGCCTGTTCGGCCAGCCGTTCGATATTGGCTCCGCCGGTCAGCGCGACCACCTGAAACTCGGCCGAACCGGCCGCCTGCCCATGTTCCATCAGGTCCAGGGTCGAGGTGCCGACCGAGCCGGTTGACCCCAACACGCTGACGCGCCGCCGGATCACGCCGCCCGCTCCAGAAGCAGCACGCCCAGCCGCCCGGCCGCCACCACGACGATGGCGAACATCAACCCGTCGACGCGGTCCAGCAGCCCGCCGTGGCCCGGGATCAGCTTGCCCGCGTCCTTGACGCCGAACCGCCGCTTCAGCGCCGACTCCCACAGATCACCCGCCATGGTCGCCAGCGCGCCCGCCAGCCCCAGCGCGCCCCCCCAGACAACGGTCAGCGGACCCATGTCCAGCCAGGCTGCGATCGCCGCGCCGGCGACCACCCCGGCCAGCAGGCCGCCGAGGAAACCGGACCAGGTCTTGTTGGGTGAAAAGCGCGGCCACAGCTTGGGTCCGCCCAGCAGGCTGCCGAATACATAGGCGGCGATGTCGGACGCCCAGGTCACCGCCAGCACGAACACGGTCCAGTGCAGGCCCGAGGCATCATCGGCCTGTCCGTTGCGCAACCAGATGACCAGCACCGCCGGCCAGCCGAGATACAGAACGCCATAGGCCGCATCCAGCGCCTCCTGCCCCCTTGCCCGCGCATAAAGCGCAGCGGCGGCGGCCCCAAACACCAGCAGAACCAGCGACAACGAAAGCTGATGCGCATGAACGGTCAGGATCGCGCAAAGAAGGGCCAGAAACACGGCCGTGCCGGTCGCGCGCCAGGCCTTGGGCGCGCTCATCATCGCCCATTCGGCAGACAACAGGCCGACGGCCGCGATCAGCAGGGCCAGGAACCACGGCCCCCCGGCCCAGGTGGCCACACCGGCCGCCGGTGCCAGAACGATCGCAGAAGCCGCGCGAAGCCCGATGTCGCGCACCCGCATCGCCATCAGCCGACCGCGAGCGCGGGGGCGACGGTCACCGCGCCGAAGCGCCGGTCGCGCGCGCGATACTGCTGCACCACGTCGGCCAGGGCCTTCGGCCCGTAGTCGGGCCACAGAACGTCCTGGTAGATCAGCTCCGCATAGGCCGCTTCCCACAAGAGGAAGTTCGACAACCGTTGCTCGCCCGAGGTCCGCACGATGGCATCGACCGGCGGCGACCCTGCCGTCGACAACCCGGATCCCAGCATGTCTTCGTCCAGGGGACCCGTCGCCTGTCCGGCCAGAACGCGCTCCACGTGAGCCTGGGCCGCATCGACGATATCGGCCCGGCCGCCATAGTTGAAGGCGACCTGCAACAGGAACCGGTCGTTATGCGCCGTCGTGCGCTCGGCGCGTTCGATGATGGCGTCGATGTCGCTGGGCAGGCCCGTGCGCCGCCCGAGAACGCGGACCCGCACCCCTTCACGCGCCAGTCGGTTCAGGTCGCTGGATACATAGGATCGGACCAGACCCATCAGGTCGGACACCTCTTCGACCGGTCGACGCCAGTTCTCGGTCGAGAAGCCGAACACCGTCAGGCATTCGATGCCGAAATCCGGTGCCGCCTGCACCGTGCGCTTCAGGGCCTGGACGCCCTCGCGATGGCCCATGGCGCGCGGCAAGCCCCGGGCCTGCGCCCAGCGGCCGTTGCCGTCCATGATCAATGCGACATGCCGGGGCCCGATCTCAGAGGCTGGCAGACCGCCGGGTTGGGCCGTCATCGAATATCCGTTCTGTCGAGGTGAGAGGAGGCCCTCAAACCTGCATGATCTCAACTTCCTTGGTCTTCAAGGTCTCGTCGATACGCTTGATGGCCGCATCGGTGTCCTTCTGGACCTCGGTTTCCATCTTTTTCTGGTCGTCCTGACTGATCTCGCCCGCCTTCTCGGCCTTCTTCAGGTCGTCGTTGGCGTCGCGGCGCACGTTGCGGACGGCGATCTTCTGCTGCTCGGCATACTTTCCGGCCAGCTTGGCCAGCTCGCGACGGCGTTCCTCGGTCAAGGGCGGCACGGGGATGCGCAGGGTCTGGCCATCGACGATGGGGTTCAGTCCCAGACCCGCCGCGCGGATGGCCTTCTCGACCGGCCCGACCATCGACTTGTCCCAGACGCTGACCGAGATCATCCGCGGTTCGGGCACGCTGATCGCGGCCACGGCGTTCAGCGGCGAGGAAGAGCCATAAGCCTGCACCTGCACCGGATCCAGCAGCCCGGCATTGGCGCGGCCTGTCCGCAGGCCCTGGAACTCCTCCTTCAAGGAGGACACGGCGCGGTCCATGCGGTCGCGATAGGTCTTCAGATCGGGCTTGGCCATTTGGGTCTCCTGAATTCGTTTCTTGTCAGGCCGAAACGGGAAGGTCGCTGATCACAGTGAACGTTCCCTTGCCTTTCAGCACCTTGCGCAGCGAATCTTCCTCGCGGATCGAGAACACCACGATCGGGATGCCACTCTCGCGCATCAGGGCGATGGCGGCGGCATCCATGACCTTCAGGTTCTGGGTCAGAACGTCCTGATAGGTCAGATGCTCGTAGCGGGTGGCCGACTTGTCCTTCTTGGGGTCCGCCGAATAGACGCCGTCCACCGACGTGCCTTTCAACAGGGCATCGCAGCCCATCTCGGCGGCCCGCAGCGCGGCGGCCGTATCGGTGGTGAAGTATGGATTGCCGGTCCCGGCGGCGAAGATCACCACGCGACCCTTCTCCATGTGCCGCACGGCGCGACGGCGGATATAGGGTTCGGCGATCGCGGCCATGGGGATGGCGCTCTGCACCCGGGTCTGGACGCCGATCTTTTCCAGCGCGTTCTGCATGGCCAGGGCGTTCATGACCGTGGCCAGCATGCCCATGTAGTCGGCGCTGGCCCGCTCCATGCCGGCGGCCGCGGTCGACAGGCCACGGAAGATGTTTCCGCCGCCGATGACCAGGCAGATTTCGGTCCCGCCCTTGGCCACCTTGGCGATGGCCTGGGCGACGGTGTCGACCGTGTCCATGTCGATGCCGAAGCCTTGGTCCCCCATCAGAACCTCGCCGGAGACCTTCAGCAGCACCTTCTTGTATTTCGGGGCACTGTCAGCGGGCATGGCGGTCTCGTTCAGCGGGAATCGACGATGCCTTATAGACGAAGGGCGCGCCCGGCTTCAAAGCCGAACGCGCCCCAATCGTCACGAATGCGTCGAGCTTAGCCTTGCGGGGCCATCATCGAGGCGACTTCCGAGGCGAAGTCCGGTCCTTCAACCTTCTCCACGCCCTCGCCCAGCGCCAGACGGACGAAGCCGGCCAGGTGCAGGCCGGGCGCGCCCAGTTCCTTGCCCGCGTCGGCGACCAGCTGTTCGATGGTCACGTCGGGGTTCATGACGAACGGCTGCTTGGTCAGCACCACGTCCTTCTGGAACTTGTTGATCTGGCCCTCGACGATCTTGGCGATCATGTTCTCGGGACGGCCCTCTTCCTTGGCCTTTTCGGTCAGGACCGAGCGTTCCTTCTCGATCGCGGCCGGATCCAGGTCGTCGGTGTTCAGCGACAGGGGCGCGGTCGCCGCGACGTGCATGGCGATCTTGCGGCCCAGCTCGCGCAGAGCCGTCTTGTCGCCACCGCCGTGCAGGGCGACCAGCACGCCGATACGGCCCAGGCCCGGAGCCACGGCGTTGTGGACGTAGGACGCCACGACGCCCTCATCGACCGACAGGCGGGCGGCGCGACGCAGCTGCATGTTCTCGCCGATGGTCGCGATCATGTTGGTGACCTCGGCCTGAATGGTGTTGCCGTTTTCCAGCTCGGCGCCGTGCAGCGCCTCGACAGTGTGATGCTCCAGGCCCTTCTGGGCGAAGGCCTTGGCGGCGTTCTGGAACAGCTCGTTGCGGGCGACGAAGTCGGTTTCCGAGTTGAACTCGATGGCGGCGCCGACTTCGCCCTTGCCGTCTTCCTTGGAGGCGACGGCCACCAGGCCCTCGGCGGCGACGCGGTCGGCCTTCTTGGCGGCCTTGGACAGGCCCTTGGCGCGCAGCCAGTCGATCGCGGCGTTGATGTCGCCGTCGGTTTCCTGAAGCGCCTTCTTGCAGTCCATCATGCCCACGCCGGACTTGGCGCGCAGTTCCATGACGAGGGCGGCGGTGATCTCGGCCATTTCTGGTCTCCTGAGGTCTTGAATGCGTGAGCGGCCGGGCTTGGATTAGCCCGGCCGCATGTCAGATTTGCGGACGGTCCGGTGTGCCGGACCGAACGATCAGGCTTCGGTCTTCTCGGCTTCGGCGGCCGGGGCCTCGGCGGCAGGCTCTTCGGCAGGCGTCTCTTCGCCCGAAGCGGCCAGCATTTCCTCGGCGACAGCCTCGGTGCCCGCAGGCGCTGCATCGGCGTCAACCGGGGCAGAGGCCTCGGCCAGCATCGGTTCGACGGGGTTTTCCATCGCTCCCAGGTCGACGCCCGAGTTGGCGGCGCCGGCGGCTAGGCCGTCCAGGACGGCGTCGGCGATCAGGTCGCAATAGGTCTGGATGGCGCGCGCGGCGTCATCGTTGCCCGGGATCGGATAGGTGATGCCGTCGGGATCGGAGTTGGTGTCCAGGATCGCGATGATCGGGATGTTCAGCTTGCGGGCTTCCAGGATCGCGATGGCTTCCTTGTTGGTGTCGATCACGAACATGATGTCGGGGATCGAACCCATGTCGCGGATGCCGCCCAGCGACAGTTCCAGCTTTTCCTTTTCGCGGGCCAGGTTGACCAGTTCCTTCTTGACCCGGCCTTCGCCGCCGCGCTCCAGAATGCCCTCCAGCTCGCGCAGACGCGCGATGGAGCCCGAGACGGTCTTCCAGTTGGTCAGGGTGCCGCCGAGCCAGCGGTTGTTCATGTAGTACTGGGCGCAGCGCTTGGCAGCCTCGGCGACGGGCTCCGCGGCCTGGCGCTTGGTGCCGACGAACAGGACGCGGCCACCCTTGGCGGCGACTTCGCGCACGGCCACCAGCGCCTGGTGGAACAGCGGCATCGTCTGCGACAGGTCGATGATGTGGATGTTGGAGCGCGAACCGAAGATATAGCGTTCCATCTTCGGGTTCCACCGGTGCGTCTGGTGGCCGAAGTGAGCGCCTGCCTCGAGCAGGGTGCGCATGGAGAAGTCTGGCAGAGCCATTGGGAAAGTCCTTTTTCCGATTATTCCGCCGCAGACGGTGAAAGGACCAAATGGTCCCTCGGAACGGAGCGTCCGGGATGTCTCCCCGAACACGCCACGCCTGCGTGTGAAGTGGGCGGCGATATAGGCGGGTTGGGGGGATAAGGCAAGGCGGGTGTGGGTTGGGGCCATTATGCGCGCCGCGACACCCTCTGCATTTCGCGCTAGGGTCGCATCATGCGCATCATAGTTCTTTTGCTCTTGATCCTTTTCAGCGCCGGCTCGGCGGCCGCACAGAACGTTCCGTCGCCGCCGAGCGATCCTGTGCTTGGTGCCCGGCTTGTCGAGGGCGTCGCCACAGCGGATCGCCTCTGGCTCAGAAACGCAACCGGGGCCGTGGTCGTCTTCGACCGGTCCGACGGCGAGCGGCGCATTGTCGTCGAGCAAGGCGCTGCGGACTTGCTACGCGACTCCGGTCGAACCCTAGTGCTCCAATCGGATGGCGGGACGCCGAACCGGTTCCTGGTGAGGGATGCGGAAGCGAACCAATCCCTTACGCCTTCGCTTCGGGCGGATGCTCTCGGCCTACTGCGGGTCGGTCCGGACTGGGTCATTGTCACCCAGGACGCCCTTTACCGCAGCGACGGGGGGCAGTGGCACCGGCAGGCGATCGAAGGCTTCGGGCGTCATTTTGGCGTCATGACCATGGCCTCAACGCCTGACGGGTCGATCTATATCGGCTTCAATCAGGGAGAATGGGGCGGCGGACTGTGGCGGATCGCGCCAGGCTCCTCGAGGCTGGTCGAGGTTCGCAAGGTCGATGACAATCCGTGCGACGGCCCGCTTGCGGCTGAGTGCGATCCGATCACCGGTCTGGTTCCCGACGTTGATCATGCCGAATGTCTTCTGGCATCCATCGGCCTGTCCCACATGCTGTCTCACGGTCGCGTCATGCGAGTCTGTGGTGATGAGGCAACCCTAGTATTTAGTCGCGAACTGGACGGTCCTCCGGATTCTATCGGGGTGCTCTCCCACAGCACATGGCCGTTGTTCGGACTTGCCCCGACGCCGGACGGCTGGTTCGCGATCGCGCCGGGGAAGGTGTTCGTTTCGGGTGGCGGCGAGGTGGAGACCTCGGACATGCCCGAAGCCGAGCCCTTCGCAGGCATCCAACTCTCGCAGGTCGGCCTAGTTCTAATCCTAGCAACGGATGTTAACTGGGGCATGTCGCTTAGCGGCTATACGCCGATGCTCGTCGCGGTCACCGACTAGAAAGTCATTGGATGCGGGTGGCCGCGTCGCGAAGGACTATCAGTCGGCTCAATCTAACCACACATCGAAGATTTTCCCAGCAGGTTGGTTTATCATGCCCCATCGGCCAGCCGCAGGCTGAAACCAACGACAAACGGAACCCTGCGACGAAGAAGGGCGGCCTCTCTCGAGACCGCCCTCCTCCAGCCTGAGCTGTCGTCCAGACCTACATCGCGTCGAGCAGTTCCTGGGCGCGGTCGCGGTGCATGGTCACCTTGGGGATGACCTCGGTGGCCAGGGCGGCAAGGCCCGGCGTCTCGGTGTGGTCCTTGAAGCCGTTCAGCAGGGTCAGGGCCTCGTTGTGGGCGGCCACCTGCTGGGTCAGGAAAACCCGGTCGAAATCGGCGGGGGCCGCCGCGTTCAGATTGTCGATCAGGCCCTGACGACGCTCGTCCAGCCCGGTCGGCAGGGGCGTGTCGGCGGCTTCGGTCGGGGCGACGGTCTTCAGCTTGGCGGTCGAGGCGGTGTGGTCGGTCTTGATCATCCCGGCCAGTTCCTTGACGCCCGCATTGCTGGACTTGGCGTTGGCGATGTCGGCGGCGGCCAGTTCATACATGTCGGATGTCGCAAGCGCGGTGACGAAGCCACCGGCCGTGTTGGCCCCCAGCGTCGCGGCCGAGGTCTGGCCGACAGGCGCGGACATGGCGTCCTGGGTCGCGTTGACGGCGGCGGCGGCATCGTCGGCGGGGTCATTCGACTGGCTGCAGGCCCCCAACAGGGCGAGTGCGGCGGTGCCGACAAGAAGCATTCGGGTCATGGGTGTCTCCTTCATGGCGTTGAAGGCCAAACCCGGATGCGACGCGCCCGTTCCTGTGTCCACTATCCGACACAGGCGGATGGTCTCAGGCCTTGGGCTTGGACTGGGAGGCGATGATGGCGGCGAAGGCGGCGAGCATCGACCCCGCAACGGCCACGAACACGGGCGACCCCTCATCCTTGACGATCATCCAGACGGCGAGCGCGATCAAGGCGAGCGATCCGCCCAGCATGATCCCGACCAGCAGGCGCAGGGTGGAGGCGGAAGGCTTTTCGGACATGAGCGACCCCAGGGTTAAGCGTCACCATATCTGACGGTTTCGCGGGTCGGGGCAAGCGGATTTGGGATCAGTTCGCCTGTGCGAGCGCGACCAGCGCCCGGTCCATCGCCTCCAGCGCCGAGCCCGCCGTCGAGGGACGGTCGTTGGCATAGATGGCGAACACCAGCGTCCGCCCGCTGGTCGCCGTCAGGAATCCGGCCAGGGCAGTGACGCCGTTCAGCGTGCCCGTCTTGGCGAACACCTTCCCCTCCAGCGGCGTGCCGACGAAGCGACGGAGCAGCGTCCCATCCCGCCCGCCGACCGGCAGGGTCGCCCGCCACGCCTCGCCCCAGGGCTGATGCATCGACCACAGCAGGAAGGTCGTCACGGCGCGCGGCGTGACGCGGTTGTAGGCCGACAGGCCGGACCCGTCGTACAGGTCGAACGTCCCGCGCGGCACGCCCGCCGTCGCCATCACGGCCTCGACCTGGCTCAGGCCGTCGGCGCGGGAGCCTGTCCCCTCCAGCAGGCCCAGCCGGCGCAGCATCAGTTCGGCGTGCAGATTCTGGCTGAACTTGGCCGTGCGGGTCAGGGTGGCCAGCAGCGGCGGCCGCGCCAGATGCGCCACCTCCGCGCCGTCGTTCCCGGCCCGCCTAGCGTTTTCATCCGCCAGCGTACGCGACCGGTGACGCGAACGAACCTCTCCCTCGACCGTCACGCCCCTTGCTTCCAGAAGACGCCGGAAGCGCCGCGCCGCCGTCAGGGCCGGGTCATCCAGCCCGACCCGCAGGCTCGCCATCGTGCCCCCGAGCGGCATCCGGCCATCCAGCCGAACCCCCTCCTGTCCTGGCCGTCGCTCCAGTCTCAGATCGGCGTCGCCGTCCGCGGTCGTCACCGCGCCGATCTCGATCGGTTGCAGATCGTCGCCCGCTCGCCAGGTCGCCTGCACGGCTGCGCCGACGGCCGCACCAGGGGTGACCTCCAGAACGACGACATTGTCGTTGACCGTCAGGGCTGAGACGGCGGCGCCAAAGGACTCCTGCATGTCCTCCCAGCTCCAGCCGGGACCCCATCGCTCGTCGGGATACAGCCCATCGTCGCCGATAACGTCGCCGACACGCCGGACCCGCGTGGCCGTGGCGTCCGCGAGTTCCGACAGGCAATCGGCGACGCAAGCAGGTCCGTCGCCGAGCTGGGCATCGCCCGCGCCGATCAGCACGACATCTGCAGCCCCACCTTGCGAGCGCTCTTCCAGCCGGACAGAGGTCCCGTTCAACGCACCGGGCGCGTCGAGATCGTCCAGAAGGGCGAAGGCGGCGGCCGTGGTGAATATCTTGGTGTTGGACGCTGGAATGAACCTCTGGTCGGCGTTCAGGGCGATGACCGGTTCGCCCTCGGCGGTCACCGCCATCAGGCCCCAACGGGTCCCCGCCAGGGCGGGTTCGTCCAGAATGGCCCGAACGGCTGAGGGTGGCGTGCCGGTGAATCCATTCACCGAGGCGCACCCGCTCGCCGAAATGGCCACGGCCGCGATCAGCGACCACAGGGCCGCCATCCAGGCGGCCCGGCGCATCAGGCGTCTTCCAGCATCAAGACGCCCGGCGCGGATTTCAGCGCACCCCTGAGCGCCCCGTCCAGCCGGTAGCGGCCGGGCAGCCGCATCTCGACCTCGCGGCGTCCGTCCAGCGAGGCGATCAGGGTGATCTCCCCGCCCTTGCTGGGTGCCGTCGCCCGCGCCAGCCGCGCCTGAATGGCCGCCGGATCGGTCGTCCGCGCCGAGACGTGAACCCGCAGACCGACGGAGGCGTCGTCCACCAGCGTCTCCAGCCGTGAACAGTCGTCGCCGAAGAACCGCACCTCTCCGTCCGAGGACTTGGCGCGGACCCGCACCATCAGGGCCGAGCCCACCTCCAGCAGGTCCCTGCATTTCCTCAGTTGTTCCGGCGGGAACAGGCATTCGAACTCGCCCGTCGGATCCGAGAAGGTGACGAAGGCGAACTTTTCGCCCGACTTGGCGCTGGCCCGTTCCTGACGGCGACGCACGACGCCGGCCATCATGAAGGCGTCGTGGCCCTGCTCCGCCCGCTGCACCGCCTCGGCGACGAAGGTCACGCGCTTGCGGCGCAGCGCCCCTTCCATGTCCTCCAGCGGGTGGCCGGACAGGTAGAAGCCGACCGCCGACAGTTCCTGATCCAGCCGTTCGGGCCCGACCCAGGGCTCGACCGCCTTCAGCCGTGGCCGAGACGCCCCGGCCTGATCGGCCCCGAACAGCGACACCTGCGACGAGGTCCGATCCGCCGCCACGCTCTGGCAATAGGCCATCAGGGTGTCGGCCTGTTCGAACAGCTGACGCCGGTTGGGGTGGATGCTGTCGAACGCCCCGGCCTTGGCCAGACCCTCCAGCGCCCGCTTGTTGACGGCGCGCGGATCGACCCGCTCCAGGAAATCGAAGATGTCGGCGAAACGCCCGCCCGTCTCGCGCACCTCGACGACGTGCTTCATCGCCTCCAGCCCCACGTTGCGGATGGCCCCCAGCGCATAGAGCACCGCGCCGGCCCCCTCCTCCCAGGTCACGTCGAAGTCGGCCGAGGACGCGTTCACGTCGGGCGCGCGCACCGGCACGCCGAACTTCCGGGCGTCCTGATAGAAGACCGCCAGCTTGTCGGTGTTCGACACGTCCAGGCTCATCGAGGCGGCGAAGAACTCCACCGGGTGGTTCGCCTTCAGCCAGCCCGTCTGATAGCTGATCAGGGCATAGGCGGCGGCGTGGGACTTGTTGAAGCCATAGCCCGCGAACTTTGCCACCAGCTCGAAGATGCCGTCGGACTGCTGCTCGGGCACGGACTTCTCGGAGGCCCCCTTGATGAAACGCGCCTTCTGGACGTCCATCTCCTCCTTCTTCTTCTTGCCCATGGCGCGACGCAGCAGGTCGGCCTCGCCCAGGCTGTAGCCCGCCAGGATCTGGGCGATCTTCATCACCTGCTCCTGGTAGATGATGACGCCATAGGTCTCCGACAGCGTCTCCTTCAGGCTGGGATGCAGGTAATCGACCTCGGCCCGGCCGAATTTCCGGTCGATATATGTGTCGATCATCTCCATCGGGCCGGGCCGATACAGCGAGATCAGCGCGGTGATCTCCTCGATCGAGCCGCAGCGCATCTTCCTCAGGGTGTCGCGCATCCCCTGGGATTCCAGCTGGAACACCCCGACCGTCTGGCCCGACGCCATCAGCTCATAGGTCTTGCCGTCATCCAGCGGCAGCAGGTTGAAGTCCTGCGCGGCCCCGCGTCGGCTCAGGTATCCGTGCGCCCGGTCCAGCACCGTCAGGGTCTTCAGCCCCAGGAAGTCGAACTTCACAAGACCGGCCGGTTCGACCCATTTCATGTTGAACTGGGTGGCCGGAATGTCGGAGCGCGGGTCCTGATACAGGGGCGTCAGCTCGACCAGGGGCCGGTCGCCGATGACGATGCCCGCCGCGTGGGTCGAGGCGTTGCGGTACAGCCCCTCCAGTTCCAGCGCCGTCTCCAGCAGGGTCGCCACGGCCCGGTCGGCGTCGCGCGCCTCCCTCAGGCGCGGTTCGATCTCGATCGCCTGGGCCAGGGTCGTCGGATTGGCCGGGTTGTTCGGGATCATCTTGGCCAGGCGATCGACCTGTCCCAGCGGCATCTGCAGCACCCGGCCCACGTCGCGCAGCACGGCCCGCGCCTGCAGCGTGCCGAAGGTGATGATCTGGGCGACCCGGTCCTTGCCGTATCGCTCCTGGACGTAGGTGATGACCTCCTCGCGCCGCTCCTGACAGAAGTCGATGTCGAAGTCGGGCATGGAGACCCGTTCGGGGTTCAGGAACCGCTCGAACAGCAGGCCGAACCGCAGAGGATCCAGATCGGTGATGGTCAGGGCCCAGGCGACCAGCGACCCGGCCCCGGACCCCCGGCCCGGTCCCACGGGAATCCCGTGCGCCTTGGCCCATTTGATGAAGTCCGACACGATCAGGAAATAGCCGGGGAAGCCCATTTGGGTGATGATCCCGACCTCCCACTCCAGCCGGGTCCAGTAGTCGGCCTCGGGCGCGGAGGGCGTCACCAGCTTCAGCCGGGCCTTCAGACCCTCGCGGGCCTGGTGCATCAGCTCTTCGGGCTCCGACCGTCCGTCGCCGGCATCAAAGCGCGGCAGGATCGGCGGATGGGTCTTGACCAGGAAGGCGCAGCGACGCGCGATCTCGATGGTGCTGTCGCAGGCCTCCGGCAGGTCGGCGAACAGGGTCCGCATCTCCGCCGCCGTCTTGAAGAAATGCTGGTCGGTAATGCGGCGGCGATCCTCCTGACCGGTGAAGGCTCCGTCGGCGATGCAAAGCAAGGCGTCGTGCGAACGCGCCTGCTCGCGCCGCGCGTAATGGACGTCGTTCGTCGCCACCAGCGGCACGTCGTGGCCATAGGCCCAGTCGACCAGACCCCGTTCCGCCGCTGCTTCGTCCGGCAGCCCATGCCGCTGCAACTCGACATAGAAGCGGTCGCCGAATGCCTCGGTCATCGCCGCCAGGGCCTTGGCGCCCTCGGCCGGCTTGTTCTGCACGAACAGCGGATCGACAGGCCCGTCCGGCCCTCCGGACAGCAGGATCAGCCCCTCGGACAGCTCCGCGACCCGGCTCCAGGCCACATTGGGTTCCTCATCCCCGGCCAGCAGATAGGCCTCCGACGACAGAGCGCACAGATTCCGCCACCCCGCTTCGTTCTGGCAGATCAGGACGATGGTCGGCACCTTGGCCCAGCGTTCGGTCCGCTTGCCGCCGATGCCCGTCACCGGCAGGGCACAGGCGATCAGCGGCTGGACCCCCACCGACTTGGCGGCCTCGGAGAACTCCAGCGCCCCGAACAGATTGACCCGGTCCGCGACGCCCACGGCCGGCATCCCCGTGTCCGCCGCCAGTTTCCCGACCTTGCCCGCCTTGATCGCGCCTTCCAGCAGCGAATAGGCCGAGCGGACCCTCAGATGGACGAAACCGGACTGTTGGGGGCTGTCGGAGATGGCCTGAACCTCGATGTCAGGCCGGAGGCGACTCATCTCGCCAACAGGGCGACCTGCCAGACCATCCAGACAAAGCCGCCGCACGATGCAAGCGACAGAGTTTCCCGAACCACCCGTGTCATCGCCTTATCCCCAGATTGCGTGTTCTGGTATTGTTCTATGTTGGCTTTTTGTTCTCGTCAACAGCCTGTGGCCCGCGCGCTGTGGAAAGGTCTATGATGCCGCTATCGCATCGCCCGCCCGGCGGTGCCCGTCTGGAGGACCGGCCATGGCCAAGGGTCAAGTGAAGTCGAACAAGGAAAAGCGGAAGCCCAAGGCCGAGAAGGCCAAGCCGGCCGTGTCGGTGGGGACCTCGCCGTTCACCCAGCCGCCCGGGAAGAACTGACCCCTACCCCCGCGAGCGTTCGACCGTATCCACGCTCGGATTCGCCCTCAGCGCGGCCATGATGCTGGTGGCGTGTTTCGCATCCGCCACCTCGACGTCCAGGTCGACGTCGAAGAAATCCGACTGTCGGTGGGCCATCTTCAGGTTCAGGATGTTTCCGCCGGCTTCGCCGATGACCGTCGCGACCTGGCCCAGGACGCCGGGCGCGTTCTTGATCGTGGCGCGCAGCCGGGCGGTGCCGACCGCGCCCTGCTCGGCCTGGGGCGTCCATTGCAGATCCTGCCAGACGCTGTCGTCATCGGCGAAGTCGGCCAGCTTCTGGCAGTCGATGACGTGGACGGTCAGGCCCTTCTCGGGCTCCAGTATCCCGACGATCCGGTCGCCCGGCACCGGTGTGCAGCACGCTCCGAAATGGATGCTGACCCCGGGCGTCAGGCCGCCGCCGCGCACGAACATCCGGGCCTTGTCGTCGGCGATCCTGCGGCGCTCCTGACCCGTATTCAGCGTCCCCTTCAGGGCCGGGAACAGCATCTCGACGACCCTGTTGGCCGGGATGCGCCCCCGGCCGATGGCGTCGAACAGGTCTTCCTGCGTCCCCGTGGCCAGGGTCTCGACCACAGATTTCAGCGAGACTTCGGACAGCGACTTGCCGACCCGCGTCAGGGCCTGCTCCAGCGTCGTCTTGCCCAGTTTGTAGAACTCGTCCCTCTCCGAGGATCGGATGTGGCGGCGAATGGCGGAGCGGGCGCGGCCGGTGACGGTCAGGCTGCGCCAGTCGGCGGGGGCCTCTCGCTTCTTGCCGCGGATGATCTCCACCACGTCGCCGTTCTGGAGCGCGGTGCGCATCGGCTTCAGCTCGCCGTTGATCTTGACGCCGACGGCCGTGTCGCCGACCTCGGTGTGAACCGAATAGGCGAAGTCCAGAGCCATGCCGCCGCGCGGCAGGGTGATCAGCGTCCCCTTGGGCGTGAAGACGAACACCTGATCCAGGTACATCTCCAGCTTGGCGTGCTCGACCCAGTCCTCGCCCCCCTCCCCGTGCTCGATCACCTGGACCAGGTGGCGCAGGTTCTGCAGCGGGTCGCGCCCGCCGTCCTTCTCCATCGCCTCCTGGTCGAAGCCATAGGACTTGTTCTTGTAGGCCCAGTGCGCGGCCACGCCGTCCTCGGCCACCCGGTCCATGGCCTCGGTGCGGATCTGCATCTCGATGCGCAGGCCGGCGGGACCCACCACCGTGGTGTGCAGCGAGCGATAGTTGTTCGACTTGGGCGTGGAGATGAAGTCCTTGAACCGTTCGGGCACCATCGGCCACGCGCGGTGGATGACGCCCAGTGCGCGGTAGCAGTCGTCCTCGGCCTCGACCAGGACGCGGAACCCATAGATGTCGGACAGGGCCGAAAAGCCGACTGACTTCCTCTGCAGCTTGCGCCAGATCGAATAGGGCGTCTTCTGGCGGCCATAGACGCGGGCCTTGATCCCCGCCTCGGTCAGCACGCGCTGGAATTCGGCCGCCACGGTCTCGGTGGCCCCGCCATGCTCCAGCTTCAGCGCCTCCAGCCGCCGCTCGATGGCGGTCCGGGCCGTGGGGTTCAGGTGCTCGAACGCCAGTTCTTCCAGCTCCGATGCGATGGAGTGGATGCCGATCGACCGGCCCAGCGGCGCATAGACCTCCAGCGTCTCGCGACTGATCCGCTCGCGCTTCTCGGGCTTGACGTATTTCAGCGTCCGCATGTTGTGCAGACGGTCGGCCAGCTTGACCAGCAGCACCCGCACGTCGCGGCTGATGGCCAGGATGAATTTGCGCAGGTTCTCCGCCTGCCGCGTATGCTCGGCCTGTAGCTCCAGCCGGCTCAGCTTGGTCACCCCCTCGACCAGGACCGCGACCTCCTCGCCGAACATGCGGGCGATGTCGTCGCGCGTCGCCGAGGTGTCCTCCACGACGTCATGCAGCAGGGCCGTGACGATGGTCGCCGTATCCAGCTTGTAGTCCGTCAGGATGCCCGCGACCTGGATCGGGTGGGCGAAATAGGGATCGCCCGAGGCCCGCAACTGCGAGCCGTGCATCTTCATCGCATAGACATAGGCCCGGTTCAGCAGGGCCTCGTCCGCAGTGGGGTCATACGCCTTGACTGCCTCGATCAGCTCGAACTGGCGCAGGACAGGAACGCGTTTCGCCGCCTGCGTTTCCACGGGCGGCGAAGCAATGTCATTGGCAATGATCGTTGTCGGCGGGGTCTTGCCGGACCGCGCCGGGAGTATCGTGATACCGGTGGCGGGTTCCGCCGTCAGTACCGTTCCTCCTGCCCGCCGTCCCGATCGCTCTGCAGGGCGCGGATCAGTTCGGCCTCGGCCATGTTCATGTGCTGCGGCTCGGCCAGCAGACCGACGATTTCCGCCTCGTCCTCGGCTTCGGTACGCTCGTCGACGCGCTGCAGGGCGACCACGACGGTCTCCAGCAGTTCGTCCGGCACTACGGTTTCCTCGGCGATCTCGCGCAGGGCCACGACCGGGTTCTTGTCGTTGTCGCGATCCAGCGTCAGCGGCGCGCCGTTGGCGATCGCGCGGGCGCGGTTCCCGGCCAGCAGGACCAGGCCGAACCGGTTCGGCACCTTCTGGATGCAATCTTCGACAGTGACGCGAGCCATGAATTACCTCGGGCGGGGGGAGAACCGCGTTGCATACAGATGGGGAGGCGTTTGTGCAACGCCACAGGGGCGGATTTGGGGCGATCAGGCCACAGGGCGTGCATCCACCCCCACCGTCGTCGCCTTGGCCAGCGATCCCGCCGTCCCGCCCACCACCGGATGCACCCAGTACGGCGCGATCTCCGCCAGCGGCCCCATGACGAACAGCCGATCCGCCGCGCGCGGATGCGGCAGGATCAGGCCCTCGCAGTCGCCCTGTTCCCGCCCATAGGCGATCAGGTCCAGGTCCAGCGTACGGCGCGCGTTCGGCACGGTGCGCCGACGCCCGAAGGCCTCCTCGATCCGACCCAGCGCCGCCATCAGGGCGTGGGGGTCGTGCGCCGTGCGGACCCTGACGACGCCGTTCAGGAAGGGCGGATCGGTCGGATCGGGCCAGGCCTGCGATGACCACCAGGATGATCGGGCCATCACATCGATGCCCTCGGCCCGGAACCGCGCCAGGGCCGCCTCCAGCGCCTCGCGGCAGTCGGCCCAGACCCCCTTGTCATTGCACCCCAGGGCGACGAAGACGGCCTCGTCCAGGCTCTGGGGCGCGTCCATATTGACGAGGTCCGCGTGGGAGTCCGGGGTCGATATTTCCGAGGGGATTGCCATGACGTCCTATCCGACCGACCGCCTCGCCGTCTTCATCGACGGGGCGAACCTGTATTCAACGGCCCGGGCGCTGCACGCCGATCTGGATTTCAGCAAGATGCTGGCCGACCTCCGGCAGCAGGGCCGCCTGATCCGCGCGCACTATTACACGGCGGTGATCGAGGGCGAAGAGTTCTCCTCCATCCGGCCCCTGGTCGACTGGCTGGGCTACAACGGATTCTCGGTCGTCACCAAGCCGGTCAAGCGCTTCACCGATGCCCAGGGGCACACGAAGATGAAGGGCAATATGGACATGGAGATCGCCGTCGACATGCTGGAGATGGCCCCGCATATGGACCACGCCATCCTGTTCTCGGGCGACGGCGACTTCCGTCGGGTGGTGCAGGCGGTTCAGGCTAGGGGTGTGCGGGTCACGGTCGTCTCGACGATGAAGAGCCAGCCGCCGATGATCGCCGACGAACTGCGCCGTCAGGCGGATTCCTATATCGATCTGGCCGACCGGCTGGAGGACTGGGGGCGGCCGAAGACCGTGTCGCCCACCCCCACTGTGCGCACCTTCGATCGCGATGCGACCTGAGCCGGGCTACGACCGATTCTGGCATGGGTCTCTGCTATGACCACCAGACCGTGAACGGCGCCACCCCGATCCATTGGAGAAGAAGAAGTCACTTTTTCTGACTCCACGACTCCCATTCGCGCTTTCGGATGACACCGACACCATGACCCCCGAACCACCCCGCGACTGCCCCCTTTGCCCGCGCCTCGTCGCCTACCGCGAGGAGAACCGGCGTCAGAACCCCGACTGGTGGAACGGCCCGGCCCCCTCGTTCGGCGACCCGGACGCGCGGCTGCTGGTGGCGGGCCTCGCACCCGGGCGCACCGGGGCCAATCGGACCGGCAGACCCTTCACCGGCGATGGCGCGGGCTGGATCCTGTACGAGACCTTGATCAAGACCGGCTTCGCCACCGGCACCTATGACGCGCGGCCCGACGACGGCCTGACGCTGATCGACTGCATGATCACCAACGCCGTGCGCTGCGCCCCGCCACAGAACAAGCCCCTGCCGATCGAGGAGGCGACCTGTCGTCCCTTCCTGAAGGCCCGGCTGGACGCCTTGCCCCGTCTGAAGGTCATCGTGACCCTGGGCGACGTCTCGCGGCGCAGCGTGCTGAAGGCCCTGGGCCTGCCCGGATCGGCCATGGCGTCGGGCCACGGTGTAGAGGCTGAATTGGGCGGCTACACCCTGTTGAACAGCTTCCACTGCTCGCGGCTGAACACGAACACCGGCCGCCTGACGCCCGAGATGTTCGAGGCGATCTTCCGCCGCGCCCGCGCCCTTATGGACAACGGCTGATTCACCTCGCCCATCGGGCGACTGTTGTTCGCCGGACACACGAATCAGAGCCGTTCGGGTGTATGAAATCCGGGCGGAACCCACCCGCGTAGCTTGCGTTGAAATCTCGCCTTGGGAGGGGCAGATCCATGCGTAACAAGCCTTCGTTCTTCACCGCAGCCGAACGTCGGATGGGCCTGCTGGCCCTGCTCGCGGCTGTCGTTCTGACCCTGACGATCATGGTCGCCGAACGATCCTTCGCACCGTCGCTGGGCATCTACGGATCGAACGCACCGACGATGCAGATGCCGAACGTGATCGACGCCACGCCGCTCAGCCGCGCGGCCTGATCTAGCCCCGGTCGCGCAGCAGACGGGCCTTGTCGCGGGCCCAGTCGCGGTCGGCCGAAGCCTCACGTTTGTCGTGCAGCTTCTTGCCCTTGGCCAGGGCGATTTCCAGCTTCGCCTTGCCGTCGTCGTTCAGATACAGCTTCAGCGGGATGATCGTCTGCCCGTCCTTCTGGACCGCTCCGATCAGCCGGTCGATCTGCTTCCTGTGCAGCAACAGCTTACGCGGCCGGCGCGGCTCATGGTTGAACCGGTTGGCCTGGACATAGGGCGGGATGTCGGCGTTGATCAGCACGATCTCGCGCCCCTCCACCGCCGCATAGCTCTCGGCGATATTGGCCCGGCCCATCCGCAGCGCCTTGATCTCGGTGCCCAGCAGCATGATCCCGGCCTCGATATTGTCCTCCAGGAAATAGTCGAACCGCGCGCGCCGGTTCTCTGCGATCACCTTGGCCTTGGTGATCGGGGCTTTCGCGGTCGCTGCCGCCTTCTCCTTCGAGGTCGCCATCAGTGGATCCCGGCCGCCGACAGGGCCGCATCCACGATCGCCCGCGCCGCAGCCGACGTCGGCACCAGCGGCAACCGAACCTCCTCGCCGCAAAGCCCCAGCTTCGACAGCGCGTATTTGGTCGGCGACGGCGAAGCGTCCGCGAACAGCCCCCGGTGCAGGCCGATCAGCCGATCCTGCCAGGACCGTGCCGTGGCCGGGTCGCCCGCCTGAACCGCGTTGTACAGCGCCACCATTCCCTCTGGCGCGACGTTCGACACCACCGAGATCACACCGTGCCCGCCGTTCGCCAGATAGCCCAGGAAGCTGGCGTCATCGCCCGAGATCAGGTCGAACTGGCCGCTGATGTTCGCTCGCATCCAGCTGACCCGGCCCATGTCGCCGGTCGCGTCCTTGATGCCGACGATGTTCGGATGCCCGGCCAATTCGGCGACCGTCGTATCCGCCAGATCGACGCCCGTCCGGCCCGGTACGTTGTAAAGCAGGACCGGCAGCTGCACGGCTTCCGCGATCGCTTCGAAATGCGCCTTCAGGCCCGCCTGTGACGGCCGATTGTAATAGGGGGTGACGACCAGCGCACCGTCGGCCCCGACGGTCTTGGCATGGCGGACCATGTCGATCGCCTTGTCGGTCGCGGACGATCCCGCGCCCGCGATCACCCGCACCCGACCGGCGGCCATGCGCACGCACAGCTCCACGACGCGTCTGTGCTCGTCCAGCGACAGGCTGGCGCTTTCGCCCGTGGTGCCCATCGGCACGACGCCGTGAACCCCGGCGGCGATCTGGCGTTCCAGCAGCGTCTCGAAAGCGGCTTCGTCCACGTTTCCGTCACGAAGTGGTGTGATCAGGGCGGTGATCACGCCCTTGAACAAGGGGGCGGTCATTGAAACAAGTCTACCTTGCGTGGGGATGGGCGGCGGTCGCCTGAAACGAGACGCGAGAGGGTAGGTTGCCGGGGTCGAACCCGCAACCGGGATGAATGGGGATCGGACATATCATGCTTGCGACCAGCCTCGCGGCCGTACTGGCCGTCCTCGCCCCGATTCCGCAGACCGCCGACCTGAACCGCCAGGCCCCCCAGGCCACGCCCTATGTTTCCAGCGGGACCTATCAGCCCGGCATCCTGAGCCAGAGCGACACCGCCCTGTTCCGCCAGGGTCTGGCCGCTGCCCGCGCCCGCGACGTCATCGGCGCGCGCAACGCCATCTCCGGCATCGGTGACGGCACGGCGAGGAAACTGGTGGAATGGGCCCTGGTCGACACCTCGGCCGATCAGCTGTCCTTCACCGAACTGGCCCAGGACAAGACCGCCCTGACCGGCTGGCCGCGCGGCGAAAGCCGGATCGCGGCGGGCGAGCGGGCGCTGGGTCGCGCGGGCATGGGACCGGATGCCACCCTGGCGTATTTCGGCTCGGACAAACCCACCACGGTCGAGGGGGCGATCGCCCTGGCCGAGGCGCTGGACCAGCGCGGACAAGGTGATCAGGCCCGGCTGCTGATCCAGGAATGGTGGCAGACCCAGTCCTTCGACGACGCGAACCAGAGCCGCATCCTGGCCCGCTGGGGCTCCACCCTGACCCAGCGCGATCACGAGGCGCGGCTGAACATGCTGCTGGTCGGGCCGCACGGTCCGGCGACGCGCGCCATGGTCAATCTGGTCTCGCCCGAGCGCCAGACCGTCGCCAACGCCGTAATGTCGCTGCGCAGCGCCTATGGCGGCGATTCCATCGTCGCCAACCTGTCGCCGTCGCAGGCGATGGACCCCAACGTGGTGCTGGAGCGGGTGCGCATCCTGCGCGCGGCCGGTCGCCAGACCGAGGGCTTTCCCCTGCTGTCGGCCCTGCCCCCTTCGCCGCTGAACACCGATGCCCTGGCCACCCTGTGGTCCGAGCGTCGCAACTATTTCCTCGACGCGCTGGAACGCCGGGAATGGCGCGCGGCCTATGACGCCATGGCCGGCCACGGCTTCCCGTCGGGTGAGAAAAAGGTCGATGCGGAGTTCTTCGCCGGCTGGGTCGCCCTGACCAAGCTGAACGACCCCGCCACGGCCGCCCGCCATTTCGAGACGCTGCGCCAGACCTCCAACACCCCGATCACCCAAGGACGTGCCCTCTATTGGCTGGGTCGCGCGGCCGAGGCTCGCGGCGATCAGGCGGGTGCCCAGGCCTTCTATCAGGGCGGTGCCCGTCACATTCAGACCTTCTATGGCCAGCTAGCTGCAGAGAAGGCCGGCATGACGACGCTGACCCTGCCGGCCGATCCGGTCATCACCCAGAACGACGCCGCCGCCTTCGGAGCCAACGAGGTCGTCCGCGCCGCCCGCATCCTGGGCGAGACGGGCGAGATGAGCCTGTTCCGCGTATTCGCCTATCAGTTGGACGACACCCTGCCCGGCATCACCGACCTGGCCCAGTTGATGGACATGTCGCGCGGCTATGGCGACGGGTTCGGGGCCATGATGGTCGGCCGCACCGCCAGCCAGCGCGGCTTCCTGATGCCCGAGCGCCAGTACCCGATCCGTATCCCGCCGGTCGTCGCCGGGGCCGCGCCGCTGGAGTTCACGCTGGCCATCACGCGCCAGGAATCCAGCTTCGACCCCCGCGCCCGCTCGGCCGCCGATGCGCGTGGCATGATGCAGTTCCTGCCATCGACAGCGTCGGGCGTCGCGCGCCGTCTGGGCATGTCCTATTCGGCTGAACGCCTGTGGGATCCCGACTACAACATGACCCTGGGCAGCTATCACCTGGGTGAACTGATGAGCCAGTTCTCGGGCTCCATGCTGCTGACCACCGTCGGATACAACGCCGGGCCGGCCCGCCCGCCGCAGTGGACGGCCCGGTGCGGCGATCCCCGGGGCGGTGTCGCCGGTGGCGGCGTCGATCCGACCGACTTCATCGAATGCGCGCCCTTCACCGAGACGCGCAACTACATGATGCGGGTCATGGAAAACATGTCGGTCTACAAGGCCCGGCTGAACGGCGGCTCCGCCCCGCTGACCCTCTCACGCGACATCGCGGCGGGTTACAACGGCCCGCGACCGTATCAGTGAGCCGGTATCAGTGAGCGGCGCGGCGGGCTGACAGTATCGGCCCGTCCGGCGTGTCCAGCCAAGCTCCGTCGAGACCGAACACGTCGGCCAGCACAGTGGCGGACAGGGCCTGTTTCGGCGGTCCATCCGCCGCGACCCGCCCCGCGTCCAGGACCACGACCCGGTCGGCATAGCGCGCCGCCAGCGACAGGTCGTGCAGGCTGACGATCACCGCCTGCCCCGCCGTCGCCCGCGCCCGCAGTCGGTCCATCAGCAGGAACTGCGCGTCGGGATCCAGTCCCGCGACCGGTTCGTCAAGCAACAGCGCCGCCGCACCCGTGGCCAGGACGCGTGCGATCAGCACTCGCGCCCGCTCTCCCCCCGACATCTCTGCCACGCCGCGTCCGGCGAGCTCGTCGGCCTGAACCTCAGCCAAGGCCTCCAGCGCCCGCGCGCGAGCCTGATCTCCATGCAGGAACGGCAGCCCCAGAGCCGCGATCTCCACCGCCGGCATGTTCCAGGCGATGCGCCGATCCTGCGGCAGGTAAGCCATGGCCTCGGCCAGTCGCCGCGCATCGAAATCAGCCAGCCCGTGACCCCGGATTGTCACCGTCCCGAACGCGATCGGCAGCAGTCCGAGCATCGCCTTCATGACGCTGGTCTTGCCCGCACCGTTCGGACCCACCAGGGCCAACAGTTCGCCCGCGTTGACCGTCAGATCGACCCCGTCCAGCACAGGTGCCCCGCCAATCTTTGCGCTGACATCCTGCAAGGCGATCATGACCGCCACTCCCTCGCCGCGCGCCAGGCGATCAGGGCGAACAGGGGCGCGCCGACCAGGGCCGTGAACACGCCCAGCTTCAGCTCCTGATCCGTCGGAATCACTCGCGCCATCAGATCGGCGACCACCAGCATCAGCCCGCCCGCCAAGGCGGACGGCAGCAGCAGCCTAGCCGGGTCCCCTCGAACAGCACCCCGCACCAGATGCGGCGCAGCCAGGCCCACGAACCCGATCACGCCGGCCACGGCCACGGACGCCCCGGCCGCGACGGCGGCGGCGATCAGGGCGAGCATCTTCATCCGCCCGATGGCGAGACCCGAGGTCGCGGCGACGTCCTCGCCCAGCGCCAGCATCCGCAATCCGCCGGACGCCATCACGGCCAGTCCACTCGCGACCAGCACCGGCGGCGTGACCCAAGCAACATCGATCCAGCTGCGATTCTGCACCGATCCCAGCAGCCAGGACATCACCTCGGCCTGGGCGATCGGCGACGGCGACAGATTGAAGATCAGGGCCGTCAGCGCCCCCGCGAGGCTGGACAGCGCCACTCCGAACAGGATCAGCCCCTCCGGCGAGGTCAGCCGAGTGGCCACCGCCAGCAGCAAAAGCGCCGCAAGACCCGCACCCGCCAACGCCGAAACCTCGACCGCCCCGGGCACCGCCGCCAGTCCCAGCACGATCGCACCCGCCGCCGCCAGGGCCGCCGTCGCCGACACCCCCAGCACGCCCGGATCGGCCAGCGGGTTCCTCAGCAACCCCTGCAGCACGGCCCCGGCCAGTCCCAACGCCGCGCCGACGACCAGCGCACAGACCGCGCGCGGAGCTCGGATCTGCCACAGCACGACCGCCTCGTCGGAGCTCCACCGCGTCAGTCCGGCGGCATACTGTGCGGCATCGAACCGCGTCTCGCCCAGCGTCACGGCCAGAGCCAGCGACAGCCCGATGCCCAGCGCCAGCAGCGCGATCAACCGACCGTCCCCCGCGCGCATCACGACCCGCCTTGCCCCTTGGACAGCATCACGGCCGCATCCGCCGCGAACCACGCGGGACAGGTCAGGACCGAGGCGGGCAGTTCGGCAGCGACGTGCCCTTTTGCGGCCCGCGCGATAAGGGGATGACGCCCCACGCCGCGCCAGTCGCCCCGGACCTGATCGAAGAAGCCCAGCAGGAAGCGGCGTGGAGGCTGCAACACGATTCGTTCCACGCTGACCGCCCCGAACCCCGTCAGGGCCGCCAGATTGACGAAGCCGGCCGATCGCATGATCGCATCGATGAGCGTCCCCTTCCCGGCCGTGAACCCGCCAGACGTCAGATACAGTGCCGTTCGCTCCGGGGCTGGCGCGTGGGCGGCCTCGGCGAGCCGCGCATCCATCCGGGCGATGATCCGCTGGCCCGACGCCTCGCGATGCAGCGCCGAGGCGACCCTTCGGACATTGGCCCGAACGCCCTCCATCTCGGAGGCGTCGTCCAGGCTGACGACCGTCGCCCCGCGCCGCTCCAGCACCGCCAGCATGCGGGGCTCGCCTCCCCAGGACCGTACGACGACGTCGGGATCGACCCCGATGGCGGTCTCCAGCGTCGGTCGAACCTTCGACCGCCCCCGCGCCGCCTGGCCCATCCACGCATCCGGATCGTCCGCGCGGGGCGACAGGAACAGGTCGGCGTCCGGCGCGATCGCCAGGGCATATTGATCCGCGCATTGATCCAGCGACATCACCCGCAGCGGCCGCGCCTGCGCCGCCGTGGCGATGAGCAGGACCACGGCCGCGACGGTCGCGCTGACCCTCATGGCTTGAGCAGGCCCGCGATCAGGGCGTCGATCATCGACCGGGTCAGGGCCTCACGACCGACCCAGTCGAAATACGGCTTGGTGATCATCAGCGAGACGACCCCGTGCGCACCGGCCCAGAGGGTCTGCGCCGTCGTCTTGGGGTCTCCCCGAAGGTGACCCTGAACCGCCACGTCCGCGACCACCGCCTCGAATGCCCGGAAGAGCTCACCCCCCAGATTTTGTGCGGCCGTCTGCGCGCCGTCGCGTGCCTCGACCGGGCGGGTCAAATAGGTCAGGCGATAGGCGTTGGGGTTATCGAACCCGAACGCGACATAGGCCTCAAGCAAGCGCCGCAGCCGGACATCGGACGGGCCGGGTTCGTCCATAACGGCCTGGTTCATCGCCTGCAGGCGTGCGAACGCCGCTCGGCAAATCTCGTGGAGGATTTCCGACTTTTCGGAAAAATGCATGTAGAGGGCGGTCGACGACAGACCGACCTCGTCCGCGATCCGGCGGATGGTCGATCCCTCGTAGCCGACTTCAACGAAGATTCGCTCGGCCGCCTCCAGGATCTCCGCGCGCCGGGCATGGCCTTCGCCCTTAGGCTTGCGCGCGCGCTTGGCCGAACCGGATTGTGGCATCGTCGGCTGTTCCGGCACGCGAACGGCTCCCTCCACGGCGCGACGCCGCCGTGCTGGAATAGCGGCATTTCCATCGGCATGCCAACGCCTTGCCCGGCACCGCTTCGCCGCTTAGGAATGTTCGACAACTAGCGGGTGGGGGGCCGTGGATCCGTTGGTTCGCCGCTTTGACGAATGGGCGAGCCGCCGAAGCCTGACCGCGCCGCAGGCCGGTGTCCTGTTGGCGACGATCGTGATCGCGATGATGGGGATGCGCCTGGCCCCGTCCCTTGCCGGGGCATTGCTGATCGGTGGCGCGCAACTGGCGTTCCTGACCGTGGCCTTCTGGCGGGTCGTGCTGGTTCTAACGCCCGTGCCCGCGCCTGGAGGCTACGACAGGGGCACGGACCTTCCTCGCTACACGATTCTGGTGGCGCTGCTGGACGAGGCGGCGGTGATCGACCAGCTGGTCGAGCGCCTGTCCCAAATCGACTATCCGTCCGATCGGCTGGAAGCCTTCCTTCTGCTTGAAGCGCATGACCATGAGACGATCGACGCCGCATGGCATGCCGATCGCCCGCACTGGATGTCGATCCTAATCGTGCCGCCCGGCGATCCCCGGACCAAACCCCGGGCCCTGAATGCGGGCCTCAGCGCCGCGACGGGCGAATTGGTCACCGTCTACGATGCCGAGGACGACCCCGATCCCCTGCAGTTGCGAGAGGCCGCGGCGCGCTTCTTCGGCGACAGCACCGGCACCCTCGCCGCTCTTCAGGCGCCGTTGCGCATCCGCACCGCGAGGCGCACCCGGACGCCATTTCTGGATCGGCAGTTCGCGATCGAATATGCCAGCCTGTTCGAGGTCACGCTGCCCGCCATGAGTGGATTGGGACTGCCATTTCCGATGGGCGGGACCAGCAACCACTTCCGCGCGTCCTGGCTTCGCAGGGTCGGCGGATGGGACGCGCACAACGTCACCGAAGACGCCGATCTGGGCTTCCGGCTGTGGCGGGCCGGCGGCACCCTGGGCGTTATCCAGCGGCCGACCTATGAACCCCCGCCCGGAGGACTGGATGCCTGGCTGCCGCAGCGGACGCGGTGGCTGAAGGGCTTCATGCAGACGTGCGGGGTGCATACCCGTTCGCTGCACGGCCTGGGCTGGCGGGGCAGTTTCGCCCTGCTGATGACCGTAGGCGCATCGCTGGGGGCAGCGGCCGTGCACGCTGTGTCCCTGGCCTGGCTCGCAGCGCTGATCCTGGTGGCGGCCGCCGCGGGGCTGGAGCCCCGCGCGTCCCTGACGTCGCTGGCAGTGCTCGCCCTGGGGACCGTCGCCGCCTGGATCAGCGCATGGATCGGGGCCCGGCGAGCCAGTCTGCCCTATCGCCTTGGGGACATCGCGATGGCGCCGCTGTACTGGTCGCTACTGAGCCTCGCTTTCTTCCATGCGCTTGTGCGGCTGTTCTACGAGCCCTTCGCCTGGAACAAGACCCGGCACATGCCCGACGCCGTCGATCTGGACGTCGAAGTCGCCGCCGAGCCGTCCACGGCTGGACGCAGGGCGGCCTGACGGCATAAGGCCTGATCCATGCCCCCCGTTTTCGCCGCCGAACCCCAGACCCTGCTGACCCACGGCTGGTCCGACTATGCCCTGCTGGATTCCGGGGCCGGCAAGAAACTGGAGCGCTACGGGCCTCACACCGTCGTCCGGCCGGAGCCCCAGTGCTTCTGGAAGCCACGCCATGCGGAGGCGTTCGACCGGCCTGACGCCGTCTTCGACCCCCAGGCCCAGGACGAGGACGACGACGGCCGCTGGCGTTTCGCGGGCAAGGCGATCGACACCTTTCCCCTGTCCTGGCGCGAGGTGCGGTTCACCGGCCGGTTCACGCCCTTCCGCCACCTGGCTTTCTTTCCCGAACAGGCCGCGAACTGGGAATGGCTGGATGGGCGCGTGCGTTCTCGTTCGAGACCGAAGATCCTGAACCTGTTCGGCTACACCGGCGTGGCCAGCCTGGCCTGCGCGGCGGCGGGGGCCGAAGTCACCCACGTCGATGCCTCCAAGAAGTCCGTCGCCTGGGCGCGCGAGAACGCCGAGCTTTCCGGCCTGTCGGACCACCCCATCCGCTGGATCGTCGAGGACGCCCGGAAATGGGTCGCGCGCGAGGTCCGGCGCGGCTCGCGCTACGACGGCATCATCCTTGACCCGCCGAAATACGGGCGCGGACCGACGGGCGAGATCTGGCGGCTGTTCGAGGACATGCCCGCCCTGCTCAAGGACTGCGCCAGCCTGCTGTCCGACGATGCCGACTTCCTCTTGCTGAACGCCTATGCGGCGCGGGTCTCGGGCCTGTCGCTGGCGCATCTGATGCTGGAGGCGACGCAGGGGCGCGCAGGTCGCGTCGACTGGGGCGAACTGGCCCTGTCGGAAGACGACGCGGGTGCCCGCGCCATCGGCCTGTCCTTCTTCGCCCGATGGAGCGCGTCGTGACGGAACGCCTCGTCACCTCCCTGACCAACGACACGATCAAGGGAGTCCGAGCTCTTCACATGCGCAAGGAGCGCGAGGTCACAGGCCAGTTTCTGGCCGAGGGCCTGAAGTTCATTGGTGAGGCCCTGGATCAGGGCCGCGCGCCCCGGCTGCTGATGGTCGGCATGGAGGCGCGCCCGCATCCTCTGCTGGACCGCGCCAGGGCCGCGACGCTGGAGGCAGGCGGCGAGATCGTCACCGTCACCCACCCGATTCTGGAAAAGATCAGTCGCCGCGAGAACCCCCAGACCGTGCTGGGCGTCTTCGACCAGGCCTATGCCAGGCTCGATCAGATCAACCCGACCTCGGCCGCCTGCTGGATCGCGCTGGAGCAGGTGCGCGATCCCGGCAACCTCGGCACCATCATCCGCACAGCCGATGCGGCCGGGTGCGGCGGGGTCATCCTGATCGGAGACTGCGTCGACCCCTTTTCGGTCGAGGCGGTGCGCGCGACCATGGGCAGCGTATTCGCCGTCGCCATCGTCCGCTGCACGGCCGAAGCCTTCCTGGCCTGGCGCGCGAACTGGCCCGGCAGTGTCGTCGGCACCCGGCTGGACGCGACGGTCGGCTACCGCGACGCCGCCTACGCCTCGCCGACCCTGATCCTGATGGGCAACGAACAGGCCGGCCTGACCGACGGCCTGGCCGCCACCTGCGACGTCAACGTGAAGATCCCCATGCGTGGCCGGGCCGACAGCCTGAACCTGGCCATCGCCACCGGCATCATGGCCTATGCGGTGACCGACGCGGTCTGACGGTCAGGTGCCCCTTGGCTTGACGCGGTTGGTTGGCGGGGCCTCGGCCGGGTTCTCGGGCCAGGGATGTCGCGGATAGCGGCCGCGCATCTCGGCCCGCACGTCCTTCCACGACCCGCTCCAGAAGCCGGGAAGGTCCTTGGTCAACTGCAGCGGACGTCGCGCCGGCGACAGCAGGGCCAGGGTCAGCGGCACCCGGCCGCCGCCCACCGTGGGATGCTCGCGCACCCCGAACAGTTCCTGCACCCGAATATCCACGCGCGGCCCGCCCTGGCCCGCATAGTCGATCGCCGCCGAGCCCAGAGGCGTCACCAACCGCGCGGGCGCCAGGCTGTCGAGGTCGCGGTGCCGGTCCCAGGGCACGAGGCCAAGGAGGGCCTGGGTCAGAGCCTCATCAGGAATACCGTCCAGCGCCTGCGCCGTCTCCAGCAGCGGCCACAGCCAGGTCTCGCGCGCCTCAAGCAGGGCGTGGTCCGAAACGTCCGGCCAGCCCGCCTCCAGCCCTCTCAGAAACGCCAGGCGGTCGCGCAGGGCCGTCGCCCGCTCACTCCAACGCAAGCCCGCCAGCCCATCCTGCTCGACCTCGGCGCGCAGGGCGGCGGTGATCGCCGCGCGGTCGGCGGCTCCAACGATCCGCTCATCGACCACGATGGCCCCCAGACGGCGGATGCGTTTCACGACCCTTCGCCCCGACGGCTCGCGCACCAGCCGATCCTCCAGCGTCATCCGCGCCTCCAGCGTCGCCGGATCGAGCGGAGCCGCCAGCCGGATGCGGTCGCGGGCATCCCCGCCCCCCAGATCGGCCACGGCCAGCCACGCCTCGGCAACCAGCGGATCGGTCGCGTCCAGAAACGCGCCTCGCCCGGACGCCAGCAACACCTCGCCCGGCTTGCCCCGCGCCCGCGCGACCCGCTCGGGGAAAGCCTCGGCCAGCAGGGTGCCGACATCGATGCCCTCGCCCTTGGCCTTGCCGCCGTCCGAGGCTGCCCGCGACCAGCGGTCCGCCAGCTTGCGCGCGTCATTGGCGCGGGGGCTACGATCACGATCTAAGCCGCGCAGCCGGTCGCGCAGATCCGTGTCGTTGCCGCCCAGACCCGGCTCGCTCAGCACCGCCGCGATCCGCGCGCCCAGCATGGCCTCCCCGACGTCGGCCGCCACCACGACCAGATGCGCCAAGCGTGGCGTCAGCGGCATCCGCGTCAGCCTCTGCCCATGCGCCGTCAACCCGCCCGCACCATCCAGCGCCCCAAGCCGCGCCAGCACCGCCCGCGCCTCGGCCATCGCGCCCTTCGGCGGGGCATCCAGCAGGGCCAGCCCATCAGTGGATCGCGCGCCCCATCGCGCCAGGTCCAGCGCCAGGCCGGTCAGGTCGGCCTCGAGGATTTCCGGCCGCTGGTGCGGCACCAGACCCCGTGTCGCCTCCTCGTCCCACAGCCGATAGCAGACGCCCGGCTGGGTGCGTCCGGCCCGTCCGCGACGCTGCTCGGCCGAGGATCGGCTGACCCGCACGGTCACCAGCCGCGTCAGGCCGCTGGACGGCTCGAACCGGGGGACGCGCGACACGCCGCTGTCGACGACCACCCGCACGCCCTCGATGGTCAAACTGGTCTCGGCCACCGAGGTCGCCAGCACCACCTTGCGCCGGCCCGGCGGCGACGGCTGGATGGCCCGATCCTGAGCGTCCTTTTCCATCGCCCCGAACAGCGGCACCATATCGACGGTCGGGTCGCGCAGCCGTTCCGCGATCCGCTGTGCCGTCCGGTGGATCTCTCCCTGCCCCGGCAGGAAAGCCAGCACCGACCCCGACTGGTCCCCGAGCGCGGTCAGACAGGCCCGCGCGGTCGCGTCCTCGATCCGCTCGACCGGGTTGCGGCCCAGATAGACCGTCTGGACCGGATAGGCCCGACCCTCAGCCTCGATCACCGGCGCATCATCCAGCAGCCGGGAAATCCCCGCGATGTCCAGCGTCGCCGACATCACCAAGATCTTCAGGTCCTCGCGCAGCACCCCCTGGCTGTCCCGCGCCAGGGCCAGCCCCAGATCGGCATCCAGGCTTCGTTCGTGGAACTCGTCGAAGATCACGCAGGCCACGCCGTCCAGACCGGGGTCATCCAGGATCATCCGGGTGAAGACGCCCTCGGTGATGACCTCGACCCGGGTGTCGGGCCCGATGCGGCTCTGCAGCCGGGTGCGGTAGCCGACGACCTCCCCCGTCACCTGGCCCAGCGTCGCCGCCATCCGCTCGGCCGCCGCCCGCGCCGCCAGCCGCCGCGGCTCCAGCACCAGGATGCGTCCGTCCCCTCGCCAGGGCGCGTCCAGCAGGGCCAGGGGCACGACCGTCGTCTTGCCCGCGCCCGGCGGGGCCGCCAGCACGACGGCCGGGTGCCCGGCCAGCGCGGCCTTCAGGTCGTCCAGAACGGCATGGATCGGCAGCATCAAAAGGGCTCTAGCGGCAACGGTCGCGTTCACGAAAGCGTCGTCGCGCGGTCATGGAGAGGATACCGCGTTGCCTAAGCCCATTTCCATGGTTAGCGTCCGCGCAAACCGGCAGGGGTCCGGGATAACAGTTTGAGGGGAATTTCATGTGGCGCATTAAGTCGCTCGACGCGATTCTAGCCACGGCCGAGAAGAAGTCGCTTCATCGGTCGCTCGGCTGGTTCCAGCTGACTCTGTTCGGCATCGGCTGCGTCATCGGGACCGGGATCTTTGTTCTGACCGCCGCAGGTGCTCAGAAGGCAGGTCCTGGTCTGATGCTGGCCTTCGCCATCGCCGGAGCGATCTGCATCGTCGCCGCGATCTGCTACGCTGAAATCGCAGCCATGGTCCCGGTGGCAGGTTCTGCCTACACCTATACCTATGCTGTCATGGGGGAGGTACTGGCCTGGACGGTTGGTTGGGCCCTGATCCTCGAATATGCCGTGGCCGCATCCGCTGTTTCGGTGGGCTGGTCGGGTTACTTTACCGGGACAATCCTGAACGAGTTTTTCGGGATACATCTGCCGGCCTATCTATCGGCTGGGCCCCTGGCCCTCGGCGGTGCCGCGGGCGGTTTCATCAACCTCCCGGCCGTTGTCATCGCACTGCTGATCACGGGTCTGCTCGTCTTGGGCACCAGCGAAAGCGCCAAGGTCAACGCCGTGTTGGTGGCCATCAAGGTCGTGGCCCTGACCGCCTTCATCGGGCTGACGCTGACATCGCCGCAATTCAGCATGGAAAAGTTCAACCCCTTCCTGCCTGCCGGCGTATTCGGCGGGTTCGGCACGGGTGTCGGGGCCGTCGGCGCGGCGGCCACGATCTTCTTTGCCTATGTCGGCTTCGACGCTGTTTCGACGGCGGCCGAGGAAACCAAGAACCCCCAGCGCAACGTGCCGATCGGTCTGATCGCCTCGCTGCTGTTCTGCACCGTGTTCTACATTTTGGTGGCGGCGGGCGCGATCGGGACCATCGGTGGACAGCCCATCATGGGCCCCAACGGCATCCCCTTCCCGGCTGGATCTGAAGAACTCGCGCGCCAATGTGCGTTGGCCGTCCATGCCGACGCCCTGGTCTGCTCCAACGAGGCACTTGCCCACGTTCTTCGCAACATCGGCTTCAGCTGGGTTGGCAATGCGCTCGGCGTTGCCGCATTCCTGGCGCTGCCCTCCGTGATCCTGGTTCTGATCTTCGGCCAGACGCGCATCTTCTTCGTGATGAGCCGCGACGGGCTGTTGCCCGACGTCCTCAGCAAGGTGCACCCGAAATGGAAGACGCCGTATATCGTCACCATCGTCACCGGTGCCGCTGTTGCCTTTGCCGCCGCTTTTCTTCCGGTCGGTCAACTCGCGGACATCGCAAACGCAGGCACGCTCTACGCCTTCATGATGGTGGCGCTGGCCGTGCTGCTGCTGCGCAAGAAGGAGCCCAACCGGCACCGGCCGTTCAAAGCTCCTTTGATCTGGATCATTGCGCCCGCAACGATCCTGGGATGCGTCTTCCTGTTCTTCAACCTGCCGACTGCCGCCATGCTGGTGCTGCCCGTCTGGGGTGCCGTCGGGATGGTGATCTATGTCCTGTACAGCCGTAAGCACAGCCACTTCGCCCGCAGCATGACCGAAGTGCATGAGAACGACGCCGACATCCCACCGACGCCAGGCACGACCTGAAATCTGGGAACGATAAGAAAAGGCCCGGGAGCGATCCCGGGCCTTTTGCTTGTCAAGCGCTCAAGCAGCGAGGCTTCGCGAGCCGAGCGTTAGCGCCTATCGAGCGTGTTGGTGCGGATGAGAGGACTCGAACCTCCACATCTTGCGATGCCAGAACCTAAATCTGGTGCGTCTACCAGTTTCGCCACATCCGCACTGGCCGAGCGGTTTAGGGGCAAGCGATCGCGGCGACAACCGTGCAATCGGAAACGCCGCCTTAACCTTGATCGACCACGGTCCGGTATCGTTGTCCGGGGCCCCTGCCATGTCGTCCATGAGTGATCGTCCGATCCTCATCAAGAAGGTCAAGAAGGTCGTCGGCGGTGGGCACCACGGCGGCGCCTGGAAGGTCGCCTATGCGGACTTCGTGACCGCGATGATGGCCTTCTTCCTGTTGATGTGGCTGATCAACACCACCGACCCCGAACAGAAGCGCGGCATCGCGGAATATTTCGCCCCCGCCAGCGTGTCTCAGACGACCTCCGGCTCCGGCGGCATACTGGGCGGCACCTCGCTGGGCGAGGACGGCTCCAAGAGCTCCGGCTCCATGTCCGTGCTTCAGGAACAGGCCCCCGAGGCCCCCCAGGACGCGCCCGAGGAGGTCGGCACCAACGCCAATCTGGCCGCCGCCTCCGAAGAGGAACTGCGCGACGAGATCGCGGCGCGAGAGGCCGCCGAGTTCGCCTCCGCCGCCGAATCCCTGCGCCAGGCCATGCAGCGGCTGCCCGAACTGGCCGAGCTGTCGAAGCAGCTGATCATCGACCAGACGCCCGAGGGCCTGCGCATCCAGCTGGTCGATCAGGAAGGCCGCTCGATGTTCGATCAGAACTCGGCCCGACCCAACGCCCGCGCCCAGGTCCTGCTGCGCGCCATCGCCGGCATCATCAACCGCCTGCCCAACCGTATCTCGATCTCGGGCCATACCTCGGCCGTCGCCGGATCAGGCCGCGCCTCCAGTCCGGGCGACTGGCCGCTGTCGGCGTCGCGCGCCGATGCGTCGCGCCAGATCCTGCAATCCGCCGGCGTCGATGCCGACCGGGTGTACTCCGTGGCGGGCAAGGCCGGGTCCGATCCTCTGTACCCTGACGATCCCTCTCTCGCCGGAAATCGTCGTATCGCCATCGTCCTGTTGCGCGAGGCGCCGGTCCTGCCCACCGACACCAGCCTGTGACGAACGCGCGGCCGGTCACGTCCGGCGCGAACGGTCTTGCGGCGCAGGCCGGAATGACGCCAAATCAGCAGATGACGCCTCGCCTGCCCTCTCAGTCAGTCCACCCGAGCCGGGTGCCGTGACATGACGCAGCACGTTCCGACACGTCAGCTTCGCTTTTTCATGACGGCGGTCGCGCCCTGCCCCTATCTGCCGGGCATGACGGAGCGAAAGGTCTTCGCGAACCTGCCCTTCAGTGACGGTGCTCACGTCAACGACGAACTGACCCACGCCGGTTTCCGCCGCAGTCAGAACATCGCCTATCGCCCGGCCTGCGAGGGGTGCGACGCCTGCATCTCCGTCCGCCTGCCGGTGCCGGCGTTCGAGCCCTCGCGCGGGCACCGCAAGATTTTGGGCCGCAACGCCGACCTGTCGCGCGACTTGGTCGAGGCCGAGGCGACGCAGGAGCAGTTCGCCCTGCTGAAACGCTATCTGGAAACGCGTCATCCCGGCGGCGGCATGACCGACATGACCTGGCCGGACTATATCGCCATGGTCGAGGACACGGCGGTGCGCACGCATTTGATCGAATACCGCCTGCCCAGCGATGACGAGGGTCCGGGCGATCTGGTCGCCGTCACCCTGTGCGACCTGCTCTCGGACGGGCTGTCGATGGTCTACAGCTTCTTCGACCCGGCCCTGACTCGGCGGTCGCTGGGCGTCTTCGCCATCCTGGACCACATCCGTCAGGCCGCGACCGTGCGCCTGCCCTATGTCTATCTCGGCTACTGGGTCGAGGGCTCGCCCAAGATGGACTACAAGGCCCAGTTCCGGCCGATGGAGGTCCTGAAGCCTCTCGGCTGGACCCGCATCGACTGAACCGGTGTTGGCCGCCTACTTCAGCAGCATGCCGTCGCCATAGTAGGACGCCTGGTCGCCCAGCAGTTCCTCGATGCGCAGCAGCTGGTTGTACTTCGCCGTCCGGTCAGACCGGGCCAGCGAGCCCGTCTTGATCTGTCCGCAGTTGGTGGCCACGGCCAGGTCGGCGATGGTCGAATCCTCGGTCTCGCCCGAGCGGTGGCTCATGACGGCGGTATAGCCCGCGCGGTGGGCCATATCGACGGCGTCCAGGGTCTCCGACAGGGTGCCGATCTGGTTGACCTTGATCAGGATGGAGTTCGCCAGGCCCTCGCCGATGCCGGCCGCCAGACGCGCCGGATTGGTCACGAACAGGTCGTCGCCCACGATCTGCACCCGCTCGCCAAGGGCATCGGTCAGCAGCTTCCAGCCGTCGAAGTCATCCTCGGCGCAACCGTCCTCGATCGAGACGATGGGGAAGCGTTCGCACAGGTCGGCCAGATAGGCGACCATGCCCTCGCCATCCAGGATCTTGCCCTCGCCGGCCATGTTGTAGGCCCCGTCCTTGAAGAACTCGGTCGCCGCGACGTCCAGGCCCAGGTGGAAATCCTCACCCGCCAGATAGCCGGCCGCCTGCCCCGCCTTGGTAATAAAGCTCAGCGCCTCCTCGGCCGAGGCCAGGTTGGGCGCGAAGCCCCCTTCGTCGCCGACGTTGGTGTTGTGGCCGGCGTCCTTCAGCTGCTTCTTCAGGGCGTGGAAGATTTCCGAGCCCATCCGCAGGCCCTCGGAAAAGCTCTCGGCCCCGGTCGGCAGGATCATGAACTCCTGAATGTCGATCGGATTGTCGGCATGGGCCCCGCCGTTGATGATGTTCATCATGGGCGTCGGCAGCACGCGCGCCGAGATGCCGCCGACATAGCGGAACAGCGGCAGGCCAACCGAGATGGCGCTGGCCTTGGCCACCGCCAGCGACACGCCCAGGATGGCATTAGCCCCCAGCCGACCCTTGTTCTCGGTGCCGTCCAGGGTGATCAGCGCCTCGTCGATGCGGCGCTGGTCCTCGGCGTCCATGCCGGACAGGGCGTCGAAGATTTCGCCGTTGACGGCGTCAACCGCGTTCTGCACGCCCTTGCCGCCCCAGCGATCCTTGTCGCCGTCCCGCAGCTCGACGGCCTCGTGCGCGCCGGTGGAGGCCCCCGACGGCACAGCGGCGCGGCCGAAGCTGCCGTCATCCAGCACCACATCGACCTCGACCGTGGGGTTGCCCCGGCTGTCCAGGATCTGGCGGGCGACGATGTCGGCGATGTCGGTCATGGCGGGGCCTTCGCGGATGCAGTGGAGATGGCCGGGGGTTTAGCCCGGCCCCCGCTAAACGCCAACCGCGTCAGATCAGGAACAGCCCTCGACCAGCTGGATGGCAGGCCCGCCGACGTGGACGGTCTCCACCTTGCCCGTGGTGCCGATCTCATAGCGGATGCCGCGCGCGGCCGTGTCCTGAACGTATTCGCCCGCCGTTGTGGGCGCGCCGACCGCCCAGACGAAGATGTCCTCGGCCGGAGCGGCGGAATATTTGTGCGGTTGCGCGACCGCCAGCGGGCCATAGGCGGCCTTGATGGCGGCGGCGGTGTCGCCGACCCCGAAGCCACGATCGGTCTTCAAGGTGGAGGGTTCGGACACCGATATGCGGCTCAGCACCCCGTTCTCCAGCATCACCATCACGCCCTCGGGCGCGCGCGCCGGTCGCCACTGGTCGCAGACCTCGGGCTCGGCCCCACCGACGGCGGCCGGGTCCGAATCGTCGCCCATCGCGGCGACGACCTCGGCGCGGGTCATGCCGATTCGCAGAGGGCCATATCCTTGCGCCGTCAGCACCTCGGCGGCGGGCGCGGCCGGGGTAACGGCGGGCGTCGTCGCGGGGGCCTCGGGCGCGGGGGCGGAGGCCGGCTCCTGCGCGCCACAGGCGGTCAGGAACAGGGCGGTGGCGGCGACGGCGGTCAGGGATCGGATCATGACGGGCACTCCTGTGGTGAAGGTCGATGCCGCATCAACGCACGAAAACGGCGCACGGGGGAACCGCGCGCCGCAAACTTCGCAAATCCGTCCGGGAAGGAAGAGGCCTACTCTTCCTTGGGCGTCAGGACCTGACGGCCGCGATAGGTGCCGGTCTTCAGGTCGATGTGGTGCGACCGGCGCAGCTCGCCCGTGTCCTTGTCTTCGGTATAGGGGTTGGTGCCCAGGGCATCGTGGGCGCGGCGCATATTGCGACGCGAGGGCGATACTTTGCGCTTCGGAACAGCCATGTCCGTCTCAATCTCAGGGTCGGGCGCTGAAGCCAGCGCGAAAACGAAATGCGGCGGCCCATCGGATGAGCCGCCTGCGAGGGCGGGCTTATGCCGGAGTTGGGCGCGATGTTCAAGGGGTGTGATGCGGTAACCCGCCGATGCCTTCGCGCGTAGACGGGGTGCCGCAGGACAGCCCTGCGCACTCAGCCATGAGGTTTCCATGATCCGTCGTCATTTGCTCGCCTTCGCCCTCGCCGCCGCAGGGACCCTGGCCACCGCGGGCTCGGCCCTGGCCGAGCACCGCCCCTTCACCCGCCCCGCCTTCGAGGCCGCCCAGGCCGCCGGTTCGCCGATCCTGATCGATATCTACGCGCCCTGGTGCCCCGTCTGCCGCGCCCAGGAGCCGATCCTGGAAAGCCTGACGGCCCAGCCCGCCAACGACGACCTGATCGTCTTCCGCGTCGATTTCGACCATCAGAAGGACGTGGTCCGCAGTTTTCGCGCCACCAGCCAGAGCACCCTGATCGCCTATCGTGGCTCGCGCGAAACGGCGCGATCGGTGGGCGATACCACCCCCGCCGGCCTCGCCCGTGTCGTCGCCTCGACCCAGCGCTAGAGGTCGCTCGATATGTTCGCCACCCTGGCGCTGGCCTTTGTCGCCGGGGTCCTGACCATCCTCAGTCCCTGCGTCCTGCCGCTGGTCCCGCTGGTGCTGGGCGGGGCGCGGTCGCAGGGGCGCTGGGCTCCCTTGGCCCTGGGTCTGGGTCTCGCGGCCAGTTTCACGGCCGTGGGGCTGTTCGTCGCCACGATCGGCTTTTCCATCGGACTGGATGGGGACCTGTTCCGGACGTTTGGCGGGGTCCTGTTGCTGCTGATCGGTCTGGTGCTGGTGATCCCCCGGGCTCAGGTCTGGATTGCCGGCCTGGGTGGGCCGATCTCGACCTGGGCGGACGGGGGCATGCGCAAACTGGACGGCCGGGGCACGCTGGCGCAGAGCGGTCTGGGCGTGCTGCTCGGTCTGGTCTGGGCCCCCTGCGTGGGTCCGACGCTGGGGGCCGCGTCGCTTCTGGCCGCCCAGGGTCAGGATCTGGGTCGCGTCGCTCTGACCATGCTGATCTTCGGCCTCGGTGCCGCCACCCCCCTGGTCCTGATCGGCCTGAGCTCGCGCGAGGTGCTGGGTCGCATGCGCGGCTCGCTGAACGCCGCGGGCAAGACCGGAAAGCTGGTGCTGGGCCTGCTGATGATCGCCATGGGCATCCTGATCGTCACCAAGCTGGACCGCTCGCTGGAAGCCTTCCTGGTCCAGATCTCACCCAGGTGGCTGACCCAGCTGACGACGCGGTTTTAGCTGGAACCTGGCACTCGGGCGAGCGCAATCAGAGCCAGAGCTCGTGCCGCCTCATGACCAGTCACCGTTGCTTCAGGTCCAAACCTGACGCCGTCGCAAACGATACGAGCAACGAAATCCCACGTCTGACCTGCTTCGATCGGAACGACAGGCTCTGCTGCAAGGGAACTGTAGTAGCGCCCGGAGGCGTCGAAGGCATCCACGCGCAGCCTGTGAAACGTACGCGAAGCACAGTCGATCGTCATCAACGTTGTATCGTAGGCGATCGGCCCTCCCGGTTCCGGCATTCTATCTGGATAGAACCGCAATGTAGTCAGATTGACGGACTCTCCGGCACGCTGGATCGAGTCCTCGACGATGAAATTTGCAGCGAGACTGCTTCCTGCGAATAGCGTCAACCGGCCTTCAGGCAAGCTACGGTCTTGCCCGACGGCAAATGATGGGAAGCAGAGAATCAAGCCGACTGCGAGGAACGGGAATTTCATTGTACCTCCGAGAAGCGTTGGCTCGACTGTAATTCACTTCTTCGGCGCGTGCTTCTGCCCCGTCCGCACGCGGCCTGAGCGCGACACCTGCCTCGCCCCGCCGCGCGCGCCCTTCTGGACCGCCACCGACGACCCGGCCTTCTTGGACGCGCTGTTCTTCACCGCGCCGATGATCCTCGGCTTGGCGACGCGGGTCTTCTTCTGTTCCAGCGCCTTGCCGGGCAGGTGGCTTTCCTCCTCGGCCTTCTTGCGCACGGCGCGCGGCGCGGTCTTGGCGTCGCCCTTGTAGCGTTCGGGGCCGGACTTGGCGCCGCCCGAGGCGTAGGGGTTCTCCGACCCGCCCTTGATCGTCAGGCGCAGCGGCGTGCCCGGCAGGTCGAAGCTTTCGCGCAAGGAGTTGGTCAGATAGCGGATGTAGTGGTCGGGCAGGCTCGCGGCCCGGCTGGCGAACAGCACGAAGGTCGGCGGGCGGGCCTTGGTCTGGGCCATGTATTTGGTCTTGATGCGCTTGCCGTCCACGGCGGGGGGTGGATGCCGCTGGGTCGCCAGGGCCAGCCAGTCGTTCAGGTCCTTGGTCTTGACCTTGACCGACCAGGTCTCGTGCGCCTTCAGCACCGCGGGCATCAGGCGATCGACACCGCGTCCCGAATGCGCCGACAGGGCCACGAACGGCGACCCGCGCAGTTGGGGCAGCTTGTCGTCGGCCATCGACTTCAGCTCGGCCATCTTGGCCTGGGGCTGTTCCTCCAGGTCCCATTTGGCGGCGACATAGACCAAGGCCCTTCCCTCGCGCTCGACCAGATCGGCCAGCTGCAGGTCCTGCACGTCGAAGGCGTTATCCTTGTCCATCACCAGCACGACCACCTCGGCATAGGTGATGGCGCGGATGGTGTCGGCGACCGACAGCTTCTCCAGCTTCTCCTGCACCCGCGCCTTGCGACGCATGCCGGCCGTATCGACCAGGCGGATGTTCTGGCCCTCGTATTCCCAGTCGACCGAGATACTGTCGCGCGTGATCCCGGCCTCCGGTCCGGTCAGCAGGCGATCCTCGCCGATCAGGCGGTTGATCAGGGTGGACTTGCCCGCGTTCGGGCGGCCGATGATGGCGATGCGGATCGGCTTGTCGGGCTCGTCGAGCTCCTCGACGAAGATGTCGACCGAGGCGTCGCGGATGGCGGCATAGAGGTCGGCCATCCCCTCGCCGTGCTCGGCCGAGATGGCGACGGGTTCGCCGAAGCCCAGGGAATAGGCTTCGCCCACCCCGCCCCCGCTCTCGCGGCTCTCGGACTTGTTGGCCAGCAGGATGACCGGCTTGTGCTGACGACGCAGCCGCTCGGCGAAGATCTCGTCCAGCGAGGTCACCCCCTCGCGCGCATCCATCATGAACAGGATGACGTCGCCGTCCTCCAGCGCCAGCTCGGTCTGTTCGCGCATGCGCGATTCCAGACTGTCGTCGGTGACGTCCTCGTACCCCGCCGTGTCGATCAGCGTCAGGTCCATGTCGCCGATGTTGCCCTCGGCGTAGCGCCGGTCGCGGGTCACGCCGGGGCGATCGTCGACGAGCGCCAGGCGCTTGCCGACCAGCCGGTTGAACAGTGTCGACTTGCCCACATTGGGACGGCCGACTATGGCGAGCTTCAGTGGCATCTAGATTCCGCTCATCCCGGCGAAAGCCGGGACCCAGTCCTTCGGGCGATGATAGCCGACATTGCGCGCGGGCCGAAGTCCAACGCTCCGTGCCTCACCTAAGCACTGGATCCCGGAGTTCGCCGGGATGAGCGGTGGATATTTTTCAATCAGCGGATGCTGACCAGATCACCGTTGTCGGTCAGGACATACAGCGCGCCGTTATAGGCGGCCGGGGCGATATAGGCGGGCGCGCCCAGCGAGAGGCTGGCGGTCTGCACGCCCGTCTTGGGATCGAAGGCCACGGCGTTGCCGTCCGAGTTGACCAGGATCAGCCGGTTGGACGCCAGGATCGGACCCGACCACTCGGGCCGGACCGTATGATCGAAGAAGCCGAAGAATCCGCCTTCCTGGCGAATCAACCCGTCGTTCAGATCGCGCGTCCAGTAGACGGCACCCGAATCCCGGTTGACCAGGGTCAGCTCGCCCGATTTGGACACGACATAGACCACGTCGCCCGCCGGCAGGGGCGCGTTGACGCCCGCGACCGGCAGCGACCACTTCGGCGCCCCGGTGCGGATGTCCATGGCCTGCATCACGCCGGAATGACCGACGGCATAGACGAAGCCGCGCGAGATGACCGGGCGGCCCGCGATGTCGCGGACCTCGGACAGGGCGCTGGTGCGGCTGGTGCGCGACAGGACCTGCTGCCAGACGACCTGACCGTTTCCGGCGCGCAGGGCGACGACTTCGCCGGAGGAGAACGGCGCGATGACGGTCTCGCCGCTGACGGCCGGACTGGAGGCACGCATGATGCGCGCCGGCTCGACGATGCCGCGATAGGACCAGTCCTGCAGGCCGGTCGCGGTGTTGAAGGCGATCAGCTGGTTGTCCACGTCGACGACATAGACATGAGTGCCCGCGACCGTCGGCGCGCCGTGAATCGGCACGTCCACCGGCTGGGTCCAGACGACCGCGCCGGTCGCCGCATCCAGCGCCGACATGGTGCGATAGCCCGAGGCCACGAAGACCTTTCCGCCGCTGACCGCGACACCGCCCCCGAAGCCGCCGGTCAATTCACCGGGCGCTCCGATACCGATGGAGGGCACAGGCAGGCCAAACAGGCTCGAGCCGCCGCGCACCTCGCGGCCGTCCGGCTTGACATCGACCTTCCAGACGACGTCGCCGGTGGCGGCATCGACGGCCGTGACCGTCGATTCGCCGTCCATGACGAAGACCCGTCCACCGTCGGCGACGACCGGGGCCATGACCTGACGCGTCTTGGCCGAGCCGGCTCCGATGTGCCGACGCCAGGCGACGGTGAAGGTCGGCGCGGCGATCACATGCTCGATGGAGTTTGTCTCGGTGCCCCCCGGCAGAGGCCAGGCATTCGCAGCGACTGGGCCGGGCAGGAAGAAGTCACGCCCCGCCAGACCGGCCGAGGGGGCCAGTTGCTGTTCGAAGGTCAGGATCGAGATCCGCGTTCCCTCGGTCGCCGTGGCCTGCGGGGTATCGTCCTTGCCCAGACCGAATGGCAGCACGCGTCGAACCGTGCCGCAGGACGCCAGCCCGGCGGCCAGCCCCAGAACCAGAGCCGTCTTCAATGCGCGCGACACTGGTTTCATTGGGTTTCCGGGGGTCATCGGGGTTCCGGTCTTGAGGGGGCGGGTCGTCACGGTCAGTTTGCGCCTGAAGCTTCGGCCTGGGCCTGAGCCTGACGGGCGGCTTCAAGGGCGCGCGGGTCGATCGGCTGGCCATCGGGACCGGTCGGGACGGGGGGTTCGGGCGGCGGCACCAGCTGCTGCGCGGCGACGATGGGGCCGAGTCCAGCCACCAGACCAGCATCGATCATGCTGATCGCGGCCTGGGCGCGCTGGCGCACCGAATCCGGTACGTCCTGACCCAGGGTCAGCAGCACGAATTGCTCGCGCGCCTCGGTCGGTTTGTTGAACTGCAGGCGCGCCAGGCCCAGGGCCTCCTGCGCGAACGGACGCATCGGCCTATCGTCGTCAGTCAGGGGCATCAGGCGGGCTTCCAGATCCGCCAGCGTCCCACCGTTGTCCATCAGCAGCAGGGCGGCCTTGTAGCGCGCGGGGTCGGCCAGGATGGGGTCCGACGACGCCTTGGCGGCCTGATCGAACAGCTTGATGGCGTCGGCGACGCGGTTGGCCTGGACGGCCAGGCCGGCGCGCTGCTGCAGGGCCAGGGCCTTGTACGCGCCGTTGCCGACCTTTTCAGCCTCGGCGAACGCGCTCTCGGCCGCCGTCGTGTCGCCCGACTGCAGGGACTCGATCCCACGCTGATAGGCGACCGAGGCCTTGTTGGCCTGGCTGGTCTGGAAGCTCTGCCAGCCCCACCACGCCAGGGCGGCGACCAGGGCGACGGCCAGAATGCCGCCGACGACCGGCAGCCAGGTGCGCGCCAGGCGCTTGAGGCGTTCGGAGCGAATCTCCTCCTCGACCTCTTCGAAGACATCAGTCACGTGAAACGCCGCCCCAAAAATCGCTGCAAAGCCAATCGGCGCGGACCCTAGACAGTCGGCGCTTCCGCCGCAACGCATCTTGACCAGCAAGAGGCGTCAGGAGGTGACGGGCTTTTTGGAGAAGTAGGTCTCGACTTCGGCAGGAAAACGGCGGGCTTTCACATCGGCGGCATAGCTTGCCACCGCACGATCGATTTCACCGCGCAGATCGGCGTATTTGCGCACGAACTTCGGCGTCCAGTCGAACATCCCCAGCATGTCCGGCGTGACCAGGACCTGGCCGTCACAGGCGGAAGAGGCCCCGATGCCGATGGTGGGTTTGTCGATCGCCTCGGTGATCTCGCGGGCCAGGCTTTCGGCCACCCCCTCGATGACGACGGCGAAGGCCCCGGCACCGGCGGTCTGGCGCGCGGACTCCAGAATGCGGGCCCGTTCGGCCTCCTCGCGCCCCTTGGCCTTGAACGAACCGTCGATGTTGATCGACTGGGGCAACAGGCCGACGTGGCCCATCACCGGTATGCCGCGATCGACCAGATAGCGGATCGTGGCCGGCACCTGCGGCCCGCTTTCGACCTTGACTGCCTGGGCCCCGGTTTCCTTCAGGACGCGCGCGGCATTGGCATAGGCCGCCTCGAACCCGGCCTCATAGCTGCCGAACGGCATGTCGATGACCACCAGCGCCTGTTTCGCGCCTCGCATCACCGCCTGTCCGTGCAGGATCATCATCTCCAGCGTCACCCCCACGGTCGAGGTCAGGCCGTGCACCGCCATGCCCACGCTGTCACCGACCAGCAGCACGTCGCAGTGAGCATCCATGATCGCAGCGGTCGGGGCATCGTAGGCGGTCAGGACCACGATCGGCTCGGCCCCCTTGCGGCTGGCGATATCCGGGACCGACGTCCGTTTCACGAGATCCTGTTTCTGGCTCGACATGGGCGCTCCGCTGGGTTGGGCCGCGACAGATAGGGTGCCCCGCGCGCCACGTCGACCGTCAGACCTCCTGCGACAGTCGCATCACCCCGGCGGCCGCCAGCGCGATCAGGGCACCCGCGGCGATCCAGAACAGCTGCATCCCGCCCATGGACCCAAGTGTCATGTCCGCCAGACCCATCTGCGACAGGCCCGACGCCACCGCGCTCTGCACATCGAGACTGGCGGACTGGATCCCCTGCCCGATCACCCGCCCGGCGATCGGGGCCTGCGACTCGGTCAGGTGCAGATCCACGTTCATGGATTCGCGCACGGCGATGATCCCGCCGATCACGCCGGCGAGGCTTAGAGCCAGGGTCCGCATCCGCGTCGAGGACTGCAGCTTCGTTTCGACATCGACGGCGAACAGGGTCGCGTCCGCCATCTGGGGCGTGCGGGCGAACATCCGCTCGATCATGGGATCGAATTCGTCAGCCGACATGGGTCGCCCTCCCCGACTGTCCGGCATCCGGCGAAAGCCGGGCGCGGAGTTTATCCAGACCACGTTTGACATGAGACTTCACCGTTCCAAGCGGCAGATTCATGGCGGCCGCGATCTCGGGATGAGACAGCCCCGCGCCATGGCACAGCGAGACGCACAGACGTTCGGTCTCGCTCAGCGACTTCAACGCCTCGTCCAGATCAACCAGACCGGCCTGATCGGGAGAGGCGACGACCTCTTCCTGATCGGGTTCGATCTCGGCGACATAGCGGGCGTCCCTGGCCTTGCGTTTCAGATACAGACGCGCGGCGATGCGCTTGACCCAGGCGGCGAAGGTGCCGTCGCCCCGGAACTCGGCGCATTTCTCGAACGCCTGCAAGAAGGCATCCTGGGCCACGTCGTCGGCCTCCGACCCCTGCGCCCCCATCCGCCGCAGCAGATATCGCACGGCCGAGCCGTGGCGGCGGACCAGTTCGCCGAACTCGCGCCGCCCGCCCGCCGCCGCAAGGGCGGCGAGCTCGACGTCGTGATGGTCCATCAAGGACTTGGCCATGACTGATGATTCCCCCTGTCAGATCAGGGCTCAGTCCTTGTTCTTGTTGAAGAAGCTCAGGACGATGAAAGCCAAGCCGATGGTCACCGGGATGGCTGCGATGCCCAGCAGGCCACCACCGAAGTCCGGCCCGTTGTGGTCCCAGCTGTCGCTGTTCCCCGTAAGATCGTTGATCAGACCGAAGGCGGCCAGACCGATGCCGACAGCCAGCCAGATGATGCCGCGACGAATATCGCGGCTGCGCGACGGGATGCATTTGCTGGCTTCGGTGCCCAGCGCCTCGATGACCTCGGGCGGCAGGGGCTGACCCTTGTCGATGGCGGCGCGAACGGTCGCCTGCATCTCGCGACGCTCGCGGCTCTTCAGCCAGCTGGGACCGACGACGATGGCCGTGATCGAGCCGAAGACGGCGAAGATGGCGAAGATCGGAACGAAGTCTTCCATGGGTTTAGCCCCTCTTTGAATGATCGGCGCGCGCCTGATGCCCGGGCCTTCTGATCACAAGAGGCGGCGGCGAGCGCCAACGGATGCGCCAATCGACGTGAAATCTTCGTAAGGTGGCGCACGAGGAGACTTCGCCCGATGCATCGCCTGACCCTCGTCGCCCTGATCGCGACCCTGACAGCCTGTTCCCCACATGCGGATGAGCCCGCGCCGCGCGACATCCCGGAACAGCCGATGACCGCCGCGCATCTGGCCGACCTGATCGCCGCCGACGGCGCGGGACATACGGTGGCGGTCCTGACCGGTCCGGCCGACCCGACCGGACTGGAGCAGGTGTTCGCGGGGATCGCGACCGGCGATCCGGAATGGCTGACGATCGCGCCCCTGCTGCGGCCCGTCGTGGACGGCGAACATGCAGACGGTCTGGCGGATGCCCTGTGGCGAGCCCTGCCGAACAATCCGACGGGCGTGCTCACCGCGTTGGACGCTTCCGGCGGTGCCGACGAACAGACGTGCGAGGCCACCGAGGACCCGACCGTCATCGCTGCCGTAGAGGGGGTGACCGACCCTGCGCTTCAGGCTGTGAAGGCGGACTGCCTCGGGTTTCTGCGCGGCGGCTAGGGCCTCAGGCGGGCGCCAGCCTGCGTCCCGCCGTCAGCGAGACCGCGACCCCCAGCGCCGTCAGCGCCAGGATGGCCACCGCCGGGGCCAGGGTCTGGCTGAACCCGATCACGAACGCAGCCAGCAGCGGCCCCAGCGCCCAGCACAGGGTGATGGCGGCGATCGTCCAGGGGATCAGCGCGACCACCGTCGCGATCGCCCGGCGACGCGCGATCCGCTCGGCCACCTCGGCCTGAAAGCTCAGATCGCGCGCGGGCGGGGCCGTCTCGGCGAAAAAGGCGGAAATCTTGTCTTCAGGCGTCATCCGATCCTCCCGTCAAGACGGACAGCAGCCGCGCCCGACCCCGGGTGACATGGGATTTGACCGTGCCGAGCGGTAGCCCCAGCGCCTCCGCCGCCTCCCCGTGCGACCACCCGTCGGCCAGGCACAGGGCCACGCACGCTCTCTGATCCGCCGGCAGGCTCGCCATGGCATCGGCCAGCGCCATCCGGTCTTCCGGCGATATCCCGGCCGATGCCTGGGTTTCGTCCAGCCAGGCCCGGTCCCGCGCCTGCCCCCGCAGCCCCGATCGCATCCGGTCCTGCGCCCGTCGCCAGGCGATGCCGAACAGCCAGGACCGCACCCCGGCCGGATCCTTCAGCCGCCCCAGCGATCCCCAGGCCGCCACGAACACCTCCTGCGCCAGATCGTCGGCCATGTCGAAACCGCCCCCCAGCATCCGGCGCAGGAAGACCCGCACCGGTGCCTGATGCCGTTCCACCAGCCGTGCGAATGCGGCGTCCGAGCCGGCGCGGGCATCCCGCACCAGCTCGGCGTCTGTCGTCATCTCCCCCACCCGCCGCCATCACGCGCGCGGATTGCGCTCGGCCATCACGACCGAGACCAGCGACGCCAGCGCCAGCGCACCCATGACAAAGGCGACGATCAGGAAAGCGTCGCCCGCCTCGTACATGTTCGTGAAGCTGGCATAGCCGAACCCCATGGCCAGGCACCCGAACAGCACGACCGAAAAGACGTTGCCGCGCTCTCCATGCGACCGGTAGCGATATCGGCGGCGGTCACGACGGTCTTCGTATTCAGGCTCTTGCAGGGCCTTCAGCAGGGCTTCGGGCGGCTGTTCGCCCTTGTCGGCATAGGTCTTGATGATCTTCAGCGTGTCCTTGTGTCGGAAGTAGTCGATCACCGACTGCAGGCCGCCGAACACGAACCAGCCCAGCGGGAACAGCAACCACCAGTAGGATCGGAACAGGTCTTCCATCGTCGTTACCCCTTGCGCACCGGCCCATCGCCCGCGCTTTCATTGATTGGTCGCAGCCGACGCGCGAAATGGATGCACGGCTGCGCAGAAAATGCGAATGAGACCGCCTAACCTTGCAGGAGCATCCATGACCCACGTCACCTATCGCATCGTCGAACACGACGGCGGCTGGGCCTACAAGGTCGGCGACACCTATTCGGAGACGCATCCCACCCACGACTCGGCCAAGGCCGCCGCCGTGCGGGCCAGCCGCGAGCAGCGCGTCGCGGACCAGACCGCCATGATCGAATACGCCGATGCGACCGGCACCTGGGTCACCGAACGCGCCGACGGCCACGACCGGCCCGAGACCGACGTCGAGGGCTGAGCCTAGAACGCCTCTGCATAGACTTCCGGCTTGAACCCCACGACGGTCCTGCCGCCGAGGTCCAGCACGGGCCGCTTGATCATCGATGGCTGGGCCAGCATCAGGGCGATGGCCTTGTCCGCGTCCAGCCCGGCCCTGGCCTCGTCCGGCAGCGCCCGAAACGTCGTGCCCTTGCGGTTCAGCACCGTCTCCCAGCCGTGCTCGGCGACCCATCCCGCCAGCGTCGCCCGGTCGATGCCGACGGCCTTGTAGTCGTGGAAGACATAGGCCCGGTCGTGCTGATCCAGCCAGGCGCGGGCCTTCTTCATCGTGTCGCAGGCCTTGATGCCATACAGGGTCGGGGTCATCGCAGGCCTTTCAGCACATGGGGGATCTGTTCGGGCAGGTCCTCGGCGATCAATCCGGGACCAAAGCGTTCGGCTGCGTCGGCGTGAATCCAGACGGCCGCGCAGGCCGCGTCGAAGGCCGACATCCCCTGGGCCAGCCAGCCGCCGATCATCCCGGCAAGCACGTCTCCGCTGCCCGCTGTCGCCAGCCACGGCGAGGCCTCCGGCTGAACCACGATCCGGCCGTCCGGCTCGGCGATCAATGTCCGGCTGCCCTTCAGCACCACGACGGCACCAGACCGCTCGGCCGCCTGCTTCGACGCCGCCTCCCTGCCCTGCTTCAGCAGACCCGGAAACAGCCGCTCGAACTCGCCCTCGTGCGGGGTGATGACATCCCGATCGTTCAGCAGCGCGAACAGGTCTTCGGTGCGCCCCCCGAAGATGGTCAGCGCATCGGCATCCACCACCAGCGCCGCGTCCCCGCCCGAGATCACCCTCAGATTGGCCACGGTCGCCTCATCCAGCCCCGCCGCCGGGCCGATCACCACGGCCTGCATCGGCCCGGTCAGCGCCGCCAGGTCATCCGGTGTTTCGAACGCATCGACCATGACCGCCTCGACCGCCCCGGCCATGACCAGGGCCGCGTCTGGCGGACACAGCAACCGCACCAGCCCGGCCCCGGTCCGCAGACCTGCCCGCGCCGCCAGCCGCGCGGCCCCCGTGCGCAGGGGTCCGCCTGACACCACGCCCAGCCGCCCGCGCGTGTGTTTATGGGTCTGCGCGCCCGGCCAGGGAATGGCCGCGAGCCAAAGCGATGGGTCGTTCGTTTTCACCATTCGTCTTTCCGCGCACGGAGCGCCTGAAAATGCAACGCGGCCCTTGCCTTATGCTGCAATGCGGTGTCCCTTTGCTCCCCGAGTGTCTGGCCCAGACGATGCCACCTCGGGGGCGCCCATGAAGAAAATCGAAGCCGTCATCAAGCCGTTCAAGCTGGACGACGTCAAAGAGGCGCTCCAGGACATCGGGGTGCAGGGCATGACCGTGCTCGAGGCCAAGGGATACGGCCGCCAGAAGGGCCATTCGGAACTGTATCGCGGGGCCGAATACGTCATCGACTTCCTGCCCAAGATCAAGATCGAAGTGGTCGTCGCCGACGACCTGGCCCCGGCCGTGATCGAGGCCATCCAGACCGCTGCCCGCACGGGCAAGATCGGCGACGGCAAGATCTTCGTCTCCGACATCGCCGACGTCATCCGGATCCGCACCGGCGAAACCGGAGCGCAGGCGGTCTAGGCCGCACAAGACCAGTAAGCTTCCTCCCCAGAAGAAACGCAAAGAAGGACATCGAACTCATGAGCGCCGCCAGCAAGATCCTGCAGGAGATCAAGGACAAGGACGTCAAATACGTCGACGTTCGCTTCACCGACACCAAGGGACGTCTGCAACACGTCACCTTCGACATCGACCTGGTCGACGAGGAGTTCCTGACCGAGGGGACCATGTTCGACGGCTCGTCCATCGCCGGCTGGAAGGCGATCAACGAGAGCGACATGCTGCTGATGCCGGACCTGACCACGGCCTACATCGATCCCTTCTATCAGCAGACGACGATGTTCCTGTTCTGCGACGTGATGAACCCGGACACGGGCGAACCCTACAACCGCGACAGCCGCTCGATGGCCAAGAAGGCCCTGGCCTATGTCCAGTCCTCGGGCGTCGGCGATCAGGTCTATTTCGGCCCGGAAGCCGAGTTCTTCATCTTCGACGACGTGCGCTGGTCCACCCAGCCGCACAACACGGGCTACAGCTACGACTCCATCGAGCTTCCGGCCAACACAGGCTCGGAATACACCGAGGGCAACATGGGCCATCGCCCGGGGCCCAAGGGCGGCTACTTCCCCGTCAATCCGGTCGATAGCGGCCAGGACCTGCGCGGCGAGATGCTGGGCGTCATGCGCGACCTGGGCCTCAACCCCGAAAAGCACCACCACGAGGTCGCCCCCGCCCAGCACGAACTGGGTCTGAAGTTCAGCGACCTGCTGACCATGGCCGACCGGCTTCAGCTGTATAAGTACGTCATCCACAACGTGGCCGCGGCCTACGGCAAGTCGGCGACCTTCATGGCCAAGCCCATGTTCGCCGACAACGGCAGTGGCATGCACGTCCACATGTCGATCTGGAAGGACGGCAAGCCCCAGTTCGCCGGCGACAAATACGCCGGTCTGAGCCAGGAATGTCTGTGGTACATCGGCGGCATCATCAAGCATGCCAAGGCCATCAACGCCTTCGCCAACTCGACCACCAACTCCTACAAGCGTCTGGTCCCCGGCTACGAAGCCCCGGTGAAACTGGCCTACTCGGCCCGCAACCGGTCCGCCTCGATCCGCATCCCGCACACCTCGTCGCCCAAGGCCAAGCGCCTGGAGGCGCGCTTCCCCGATCCGATGGGCAACCCCTACCTGACCTTCGTGGCCCTGCTGATGGCGGGCCTCGACGGCATCGAGAACCAGATCGATCCGGGCGGCCCCGCCGACAAGAACCTGTACGACCTGCCGCCCGAAGAGCGCGGCAACATCCCCGAGGTCTGCGGCTCGCTGAAGGAAGCGCTCGAGAACCTCGACAAGGACCGCGCCTTCCTCAAGAAGGGCGGCGTCATGGATGACGACTTCATCGACAGCTATATCGAGCTGAAGATGGAAGAGGTCATGCGCCTCCAGCTCCACCCCCACCCGGTCGAGTTCGACATGTACTACAGCTGCTGATCGGTCGTATCTGCGGATAGCAAGAGCCCCGGACGGTCCGCCGTCCGGGGCTTTTCGTTGGCCGGCTTCCTAGACCTCACGGCGTTCGATTGGCCATTTGACGAAAGCCAGTAGCCACAATCCACCGACATTAAGATAAGGGATCAAGGCCAGCACGACCCACCATGGAGAGAAGCCAAGACGCTTCAGAATCCGTGCCGCTGGATAGCCCAGTATCATCAGCACGACGCCGACGATGGCCCAATGCCATAGGCTGAAGCTCCCCATGCGAGGCTCCTCTGGAGAATGCAAGCAAAGCAGAGATGCCGAAGAAGCCTGACGTGCGCAAGCAGACTGACATAAACCGGGTCTAACGACCTAGACCGCCGCCAACGCCTCGGCGTCCTCGTCCTTCTTGCGCCGCCATTCGATCAGTCGGACGCACCAGATCGAGACCTCGTAGAGCAGGACCAGGGGCACGGCGAGCATCAGCTGGCTGATGGGGTCGGGCGGGGTGACCACGGCGGCCAGGACGACGACGGCGACGATGGCATAGCGGCGGCCCTCGCTCATCACCTTGGACGAGATCAGCCCGGCCATCCCCAAGAGCGTCGTCACCACCGGCAGCTGGAAGCACAGGCCGAAGGCCAGGATCAGCGACGTCACCAGGTTCAGATAGTCCGAGATCTTGGTCGTCAGCATGACCGTGATCCCCTCGCTGGATATCTGCTGGCTCAGCGAGAACAGCATCACGAACGGCAGCATGACGAAATAGACCAGCGCCCCGCCCAGGCAGAACATGACCGGCGTGGCGATCAGGAAGGGCAGGAAGGCCCCCTTCTCGTTCCGGTAAAGGCCCGGCGCCACGAAGGCGTAAAGCTGATAGGCGATGACCGGAAAGGCCAGGACGATGGCCCCGAACCCGGCGATCTTCATTTTTGTGAACAGCTGCTCCAGCGGTGCCGTCGCGATCAGCTGCACTGCCGCCAACCCGCCCGGCGGGAAGGGCCGCAGGCCGGCGGTGATCAGCAGCAGGTCAATCGGGTTGCCGTGCTCGCCCTTGGCCACGGCGGCGGCGTGAACGGCGGCCGCGGCCTGGAAGGGCTTGATCAGTTCGACCTGCAGCTGGGCCGCGAAGAAGAAGCACAGAATGAAGGCCGCGATAAAGGCCACCACGCACCAGACCAGCCGCCCGCGCAGCTCTATCAGATGATCCATCAACGGCGCGCGCGACGCCTCGATCTCGTCCTCGTCGCGGTCGGTCACAGGTCGATCTTGCTGTTACGCGGTGGGCGGGGCTTGGAGGTCTTTGGCGTCGGGGTCTCGGCGGTCTTGGCCACCGCCTTGGCCCGGGGCTTGGCCGGCGTCTTCGTGACCGCATCGGCCGATGCGGGCTTGGCGGCGGCCGCACGGGCCTTGCGCGGCTTCGGTGCAGCCGGTGCGGCCTCCGGCGCAGGCATGGTCACGGATTCCGGGAACTCTGGCTGGTCCAGCACCACGGCGTTGGGCGGCGTCTCGACGTAGGCGGGCCTGTCCAGCTCTGCCTTGATGTCCTTGAAGGCGGCGTCGGCGGCGGCCCCCAGCGGCACCATCTGGGTGGTGCGCAGAGCCTCGACCTCTTTCCTCAGGTCATCCAGTTCGGACTGGCGGGCCATGTCCTCGAAGCTGGCGCGGAACTCGTTGGCCATGCCGCGCGCCTTGGCGACCATCTTGCCCAGTTGCCGCAACAGACCGGGCAGCCGTTCGGGTCCCACGACGACCAGGGCGACGATGCCGATAATCAAATATTCGAAGCCCCCGATCCCGGGGCCGAGGCCGCCCATGCGTCAGGTCCCGCTCGCCCGCGGACTAGCGCTTCAGCTCTTCTTTTTCGGCGTCGGTCCGCGGCAGGCTGGACACGCCGCTGCGCGGACCGTCCTTCTTGTCCTCGTCCTTCATGCCGTCCTTGAAGGCCTTGATGCCCTTGGCGGCGTCGCCCATCAGGTCGGAAATCTTGCCCTTGCCGCCGAACAACAGCGCGGCGACGACGATGACGATGGCCCAGTGCCAGATGCTGAAGCTGCCCAAGACTGATCTCCTCGAACGAGCCCGAAAACGGCCCGTGTCAAACATACGCTGCATATAGGCCAACGGATGGCACCGCGCCAAGCGAACCTGTAAGTCCGCGCAAATGAGTCACGTGATCATCCACACCGACGGTGCCTGTAAGGGCAATCCCGGCCCCGGCGGCTGGGGGGCCATCATCCAGTTCGGGGACAAGACCAAGGAAATGTCGGGCGGAGAGCCGCTGACGACCAACAACCGGATGGAGCTGACCGCCGCCATCATGGCGCTGGAGGCCCTGACCCGGCCGTGCCGGATCGACCTTCACACCGACAGCAAATACGTCATGGACGGCATCACCGGCTGGATCCACGGCTGGAAGGCGCGGGGCTGGAAGACGGCCGACAAGAAGCCCGTCAAGAACGACGACCTGTGGAAACGCCTCGACATCGCCCGCGCGCGTCACGAGGTGAAATGGCACTGGGTCAAGGGCCACGCCGGACACGCGCTGAACGAACGGGCCGATCAGCTGGCCAACCGCGGAATCGAGGAGATGCGTGCGGCGAAGGCGAAAGCCTAGGCTGCGCGGACCCTGAGGCCGGATCCCAGGCTGGATTCGACGATGACATCGGCACCGACGTCGGGCGCGCTGCCCTCGATTTCAGCAGGCCATTCAGCCCCGGACACGAATACGCGTCCCCGGCCTCCGACGAAAGCGCCGACCACCCTCGCCCGCTGCCCGACGAGCCGTACATCACGATCGTTGATGTCGGGGCTGTCCGAAGGGTTCACGCGTTGGATCAGCCTGCGCGACAGCAGGGTCGACAACAGGGTCAAGGCGGCGAACAGTCCGATCTCGACCGGCAAACCCAACCGCAGGCCCAGCGCCGTCAGGACCGCGACGATCCCGGCCGAGACCGCAGGCCATAACAGCCATTCGGTCGAGAACGCGGCCTCGACGGCCAGCAGCAATACCCCGAGCGCCAGCCAGATCCAGAATGGCTGGGCGGCATAGATATCGGCGATCGCGGTCATGACATGGCTCCGGTTCAGGCGGTCGGCGGCACGGTTGATCCCCGCGTGCGGGCGGGCGGCGGCGGAGTCGCACGGGCGACCTGCTGCTGATCACGCGCCAGGCCGACCAGTTCGCCGATCCCGGCGATGGTGCCGACCAGGCTGCCCATCTCGGCGGGCACGATGACCGTCTTGGCGGTCGGGTTTCGGGCCAGTTCAGCGAAGGCCTCGACGTACTTCTGGGCCACGAAATAGTTGATGGCGTTGACGTCGCCCGCCGCGATGGCCTGGCTGACCATGGCGGTCGCCTTGGCCTCGGCCTCGGCGGCGCGCTCGCGAGCTTCTGCGTCGCGGAAGGCGGCCTCCTTGCGGCCTTCCGACTGCAGGATGGCCGATTGCTTGGCCCCCTCCGCGCGGGCGATGGCGGCCTGTTTCTCGCCCTCGGCCTCGGTGATGACAGCCCTCTTCTCGCGCTCGGCTTTCATCTGGCGGGCCATGGCGTTGGTGATGTCGACCGGCGGGGTCAGATCCTTGATTTCGATCCGGTTGACCTTGACGCCCCAGGGCTCGGTGGCCGCGTCGATGACGGTCAGCAACCGGGTATTGATCGAGTCGCGCTGGAACAGCACCTCGTCCAGCTCCATCGAGCCCACCACGGTCCGCAGATTGGTCATGCACAGCTGGGTGATGGCATAGGGCAGATTTTCCACCCGATAGGCGGCGCTCGGCGCATCCATCACCTGGATGAAGACGATGGCGTCGACCTTCACCATGGCGTTGTCCTTGGTGATGACCTCCTGCTGGGGCACGTCGAGAACCTGCTCCATCATGTTCATGCGCCGCCCGATCCGCTCCACGAAGGGCGTCAGGATGCTGATGCCCGGCTTCAGGGTCTTGGTATATTTGCCGAACCGTTCGACGGTCAGCTCGCGCCCCTGCGGCACGATCTTGACCACGCTGAACAGCAGGACGATGGCCAGGGCCACCAGGGCGAGTGCGAAATAGCTCATTCGTTTCCTCCAACGCCGCCCACGTTACGCCCGCCCGAAGCGCCGTTCCATCGAAACCGGCCCGATCCCGCCGAAACAGCCCCAAACGAAAACGGCGGCCCCCAAAGGGACCGCCGCAAAGATCGAATCTGAAAGAAGACTACTCTTCTTCTTCCTCGTCCTCTTCCTCGTCGTCGCTGTCGTCTTCGTCCTCGTCTTCGTCGTCCGAGTCGTCGTCTTCGTCCTCATCGTCCGAGTCGTCGTCCTCGTCCTCATCGTCCGAGTCGTCGTCCTCGTCTTCGTCTTCGTCTTCGGACGGATCTTCTTCGTCCTCGTCGTCATCGACGATGTCCATGTCGCCGCCGGCGCACAGGTCGATGTCGTATTGTTCTTCCGTGTCGCCGTCCTCGTAGGTGGCCATCACGTCCTGGACGCAGTCGTCGCCGACGTCGAAGGTCACTTCGACGCCGTCGCCCGGCGCGATTTCTTCGTCGAGCAGATTGTCGCCGAAGTCTTCGACCGAGGTGCCCGAGATGGCCAGTTCGGTGATCGCGACTTCACCGGTGTTGGTGACCGTCATGGTGGCTTGCGCCATGGCGGCGGTGCCGAAGGCGCTCATGCCGATCACGAGTGCGGCGGTCGATGCCGCCGCGAGCAAGGTCTTCTTCATTCGATATCTCCCCCGAGTCGGCAAAACGCCGATCTCTTTGCTATGTGGCAGACGATACTGGAAAAGTCATCCGGATCGGCTGGCGTTTGTGTCGCTTTTTGGGCTGGCCAAAGTAAGTGACGACACCTGACGGGATGATCAGGACCGCCCAGCCAGCTCGACCGCCGCCGTGATGACGCGGCGCGTCTTATCCCAGTCCACGGCCCTCAAGGCGTCCTCGAGCGGCACGAAGACGGCATCGGCTGCGTCGTCACCAGCGCTGACCTCGCCCTCTATCCACTCGGCTGCGTAATCGATCAGGACATAATGGCGCCCCTCCTCGGCGAAGATGCCATCGACGACGTCGATCAGCCCGATGATGCGGGCCGTCACGCCGGTTTCCTCACGCAACTCGCGCAGGGCGGCATCGACGGCTCGCTCGCCCGGCTCGATGCGGCCGCCGGGGAGGCTCCACTGGCCGATACGCGGCGACGTTCCGCGCCGGATCAACAGCACCTGGTCGCCTCTCAGACAGACGACGCCCACTGCGGGCACTGGGATCATGGCGGACGACTGGCTCATCCATAGATCATAGCGGCCCGGAGGCGGTTTGGGGTGGCGCATGCGGCCACGCTTTGAGACAAGACGGTATGAGCGCGAGCCCCCTTCTCCCCGCAGACGCCGTCGCCGCCTTGAAGGCCGCCCTCGGCCCGGCCGGGTGGACAGAGGATGCGTCCGAGATCGCGCCCTGGCTGACTGAATGGCGCAATCGGTGGAACGGCAACACGCCCATGATGTTGAAGCCGGCCACGACCGACGAGGTCGCGCAGAGCGTCGTCATATGCGCGCGATACGGTGTCGCCATCGTGCCCCAGGGCGGCGACACCGGCCTGGTCGGCGGTCAGATTCCCTATGGCGAGGTTTTGCTGTCCACCCGCCGGCTGCGAGCCGTCCGCGACGTGACCCCGCTTGACGACGCCATGACGGTCGAGGCGGGCGTCACCCTGTTGGAGGCCCAGCAGTTGGCGACCAAGGCGGACCGTTTCTTCCCGCTCAGCCTCGCGGCCGAGGGCACAGCGACGATCGGGGGCGTGATCTCGACCAATGCGGGCGGCACGGCCGTGATTCGCTATGGCGTCATGCGCGACCTGGTGCTGGGCATCGAGGCGGTCATGCCCGACGGTCAGGTGTTCAACGGGTTGAAACGCCTACGGAAGGACAACACCGGCTATGACCTGAAGCAGCTGCTGATCGGTGCCGAGGGCACGCTCGGTGTCGTCACGGCCGCGACGCTGAAGCTGTTCCCCATCATGCGCAGCCGGGCCACAGCGGTCGTCGGCCTCGACGATCCGCATGCCGCCATCCAGCTCCTGGCTCGCGCCAAGTCCGAGACCGGCGGCGGGGTCGAGGCGTTCGAGCTGATGAAGCGGGTCGGGGTGGATTTCGCCCTGAAGCACATCCCGGGCGTCCGCGAGCCGCTGGACAGCGTCCAGCCCTGGTATGCCCTGATCGAGCTGACCTCTGGCGAGCCGGGCGCAGCCGAGGCGGGGATGGAGCGCATCCTGTCCGCCGCCTTCGAGGCCGAACTGATCACCGACGCCGCCATAGCCCAGAACGAGGCCCAGGCCCGTGATTTCTGGAAGCTGCGCGAGGAACAGTCGGCCGCCCAGAAGCCCGAGGGTGGAGGGTGGAAGCACGACGTCTCCGTGCCCGTCAGCCGCATCGCCGACTTCCTGGACGAGGCCACGGCCGCCGTCGAACGGTTCGAGCCGGGCGCGCGGGTCAGCGCCTTCGGCCACGTCGGCGACGGCAACATGCACTATGACGTCCTGTGTCCGCCGGGTGCGGACCTGCAAGCCTTCCTCGGCCGATGGGAGGCGGGATCTGAAGTCGTCCACGACATCGTCGCCCGCTACGAGGGGTCGATCAGCGCCGAGCACGGCCTGGGTCGCCTGAAGACCGACGAGGCCCGACGCTACAAGTCGCCACTGGAGATCGCGACCATGCAGGCGATCCGGGCCGCCATCGATCCGAAGCGGATCATGAACCCGGCCGTCTTGTTCTGAGGCGATCCGCGCCCTTCATTCCGTCACCGAACCGGCCTAGACACCGCCGCTGACGAACGGAGCCCCTGCCCTTGCTGATCGTGCTGTCCCCGGCCAAGCGGCTGGACTTTTCGGAACCCGAGTTGAGCGTCCCGGCCACCCAGCCGCGCTTCACCGACGACCTGGCCAATCTGGCGCGCACGGCCAAGCGTCAGACCAAGGCGGACCTGCGCCGGCTGATGGGCATTTCCGATGACCTGGCCCGGCTGAACCGCGAACGGTTCCAGGCCTTTGATCCCGCCGCCACCGATGTGGGCATTCAGGCCGCCTTCGCTTTCGCCGGCGACGTTTATCAGGGGCTGGAGGCGCGGACCCTGGACGACAAGGCGCTGGCCTATGCACAGGATCATCTGCGCATTCTGTCGGGCCTGTATGGCTTGCTGCGTCCGCTGGATCGCATCCAACCCTATCGGCTGGAGATGGGCACCCGGCTGAAGACGCGCCGCGGGTCCAGCCTCTACGACTTCTGGGGCGACCGGATCTCGAAACAGCTGAATGCCGATGCGACGGACCAGGCCGACCCGACGCTGGTGAACCTGGCCAGCCAGGAATATTTCGGCGCGGTCGATGCCAAGGCGTTGAAACTGCCCGTCGTCACCCCGCAGTTTCGCGAGAACAAGGACGGAGAAAGCCGGATCATCTCCTTCTTCGCCAAGAAGGCGCGCGGTACCATGGCCCGGTTCGCCATCGACGAGCGGATCGAAAAGGCCAGCGACCTGAAGGCCTTCGACCGCGACGGGTATAGCTTCCAGAAGGCCGCCTCCACCGACATGGACTGGATATTCACCCGGTCATGAAATCTGCCTCGACCTGTCGCCTTCGCAGCCGCGAACGGCTAGGCTGAGGGAACCGAAAACAGCCGCCCGTCTTTCGGCGGCATCAAGAAACCAGAGTGGACGAGACACCATGTTCCAGTGGCCCGGCAAGAAGGACGGCGAAGCGACCGAGCGCCCCGTCTATCGCGATCCCAACGACCTGCGCGGTCAGGTGGCGGTTATTTCCGGCTCGACCTCGGGCATCGGACTGGCGCTGGCGCGTGCGGTGGCGTCGCGCGGCGGTGACGTGGTGCTGAACGGCCTGGGCGATCCGTCGGAGATCGAACGCACCCGCGCCGAGCTGGAATCGTCGTGCGGCGTCCGCGTCCGGTATCACGCCGCCAACATGCTGAAGGGCGACGAGGTGGCCGACATGGTCGCCTTCGGAAAGCACCAGCTGGGTCGCGTCGACATCTTGGTCAACAACGCCGGTATCCAGCACGTCGAGGCCGTCGAGAAGTTCCCGTCCGACAAGTGGGAACAGATCATCGCCATCAACCTGTCGTCGACCTTCTATGCCACCCGCGCCGCCATCCCGATCATGAAGGCGCAGGGGCGCGGCCGGATCGTCAATATCGCCTCGGCCCACGGTCTGGTCGCCAGCCCGTTCAAGTCGGCCTATGTTGCCGCAAAGCACGGCGTCGTCGGCTTCACCAAGACGGTGGCGCTGGAAGTCGCGCGCGATAACATCACCTGCAACGCCATCTGCCCCGGCTATGTCGAGACGCCGCTGGTTCAGGCCCAGATCGCGGATCAGGCCAAGGCGCGCGGCATCTCCAAGGAAAAGGTCATCACCGACGTGATCCTGGAGGCCCAGCCGACCAAGCAGTTCGTCACCACCGATCAGCTGACCGGCATGTTCCTGTATCTGATCTCGGACCTTGGGGCCTCGGCCAACGGGGCCAGCTTCTCGATCGACGGCGGCTGGACCGCGCAATAGGGCACAGCCGGGGGGCGGGATGGCGAAAGACGGCGACACAAGCCCGACGCGGCGCCCCATCTGTCTGGCGCTTCAGGGCGGCGGGGCACACGGAGCGTTCCAGTGGGGCGTGCTGGACCGCCTGCTGGAGGCCGACGTGCTGGACATCCGTGCTGTCACCGCGGCGTCGGCCGGGGCGATGAACGCCGCCGCGCTGATCTCGGGTCTGGCCCACGGCGGTGCGGACGGCGGGCGGGCGGCGCTGGACAGGCTGTGGCGCGAGACCAACCAGTCGGGCGGCAAGAACGTGTTCGGAGACTCTTCGATCTGGTCCAGCGCGATGTCGCCCAGTTGGCTGACGGATTCGCCGTTCTGGAAGGCGTCCGAGACCCTGGCGATGGCGATGTCGCCCTATGAGTTCAATCCGTTCAACCTGAACCCGTTGAACCGGGTCCTGAAGGCCTCGATCGATTTCGAGGCGGTGCGGGCCTCCGACATCAAGCTGTTCGTGGCGGCGACGGCCGTGCGCCATGCCCGGTCGCGCATCTTCGCCTCGGCCGAGATCACCGATCAGGTGCTGCTGGCCTCGGCCTGCCTGCCGCATCTGTTTCAGGCGGTGACGATCGACGGCGAGCCTTACTGGGACGGCGGCTATCTGGCCAATCCGCCGCTGTGGCCGCTGTTCTATCAGGACACGCCCGACGACATCCTGCTGATGACCCTGAACCCGTTCGAGCGGCGCGAGGCCCCGCGCGCGGCCGGAGAGATCGTCGATCGCCTGAACGAGGTCGTCTTCAACGCCCCCCTGGCGGCCGAACTGCGCGCCGTCGCCTTCGTGCAGGACCTGATTGAACAAGGCCGCCTGACGCCCTCCGCGCGGGATCAGTACCGCCACATCCTGATGCACGCGATCGAGGCCGACAGCTGGCTGGGCGACCTGTCGCTGGGCTCCAAGTTCAACACCGAATGGACCTTTCTCAACGACCTGAAGGCGCGGGGCCGGGCCGCGGCGGAGGACTGGCTGGAGAGCTGCTTCGGGGATGTCGGCGTACGGTCGAGCGTCGATCTGCAAGCGCGGTTTGGGTGAGCGAGCCCTTCCCCCGCGCTTGGCGGGGGAAAGCCGTCCGTCTTCGAGCGAAGCGAGAACAGGACGGATGGGGAAACTGCATCCCCAGTCGAAGCAAGGCACGACTTCCCCCATCGGTCCTGGCTGGCTGCGCCAGCGACGGACCGCTTTCCCCCATGAAGAATGGGGGAAGGACTTGGTTGCCTAACCCACAAACCCCGCCGCCCGCCTCAGCCGGTCGTTGATCGCCTCGCCTAGTCCAGCCATCGGCACAGACGCCACGGCAATGCCCACGGGGTGTTCGCGGTCCGCCTCGCGCAGCAGGCGGAACAGGTTGGCGGCGGCTTCGCGGGGGTCGCCGGACGGGCTGAGGCTCCAGCGGGGGTCGCCGGAGCCGGGGCCGAAGCCCAGCAGGACCTCGCCGTCCCGCGCCGTCTCGGCATCGATGCGGACGGGGGCGTCGGGGGCGTAGTGGGTGGTCAGGCGGCCGGGGGAGCGGTGGCCGTGGTCGCTCTGGGCCAGCGGGCCGACCAGGGCCTCGATCTCGGGGCGTGTAACCGCGCCGGGCCGCAGCAGGGCGACGCGGCCGTCCAGCACAGACACGACCGTGCTCTCCACCCCCACCGCGCACGGCCCGCCGTCCAGGGCGGCGGCGGCGGAGGTGCCCGTCTCTTCCACCGCGTCGGCGAAGGTCGTCGGGCTGGGGCGGCCTGACCGGTTGGCCGAGGGCGCGACGACGGGGCCTCCGAACGCCGCCAGCACCGCCTGCGCTATCCTGTGGCCCGGAACCCGCACCGCCACGCTGTCCAGACCCGCCCGCGCCAGATCGCAGACGCGCTCGCCCGGCCGGACCGGGGCCACGATGGTCAGGGGACCAGGCCAAAAGGCGTTGGCCAGGGTCCGCGCCGCGTCGTCGAAAACAGCGATGGACTCGGCGGCATCCACATCGGCCACATGGGCGATCAGGGGGTTGAACCGGGGCCGGCCCTTGGCCTCGAAGATGCGGGCCACCGCGTCGGCATTGCCCGCATCGGCCGCCAGCCCATAGACCGTCTCGGTCGGCAGGATCACCAGCGCCCCGGCCCGTAACGCCGCGACGGCGTCGGCCGGGGTGTCGCTCACGGTCGGCGCGGGATGAAGGGCACCATCCGGTGCAGCACATTGTCGCGATCGATGAACTGATGCTTCAGCGCCGCCAGGACGTGCAGGGCCAGCAGGACATAGAGGAACTTCACGCCCAGCTCGTGCATGTCCATGAAGGTGCCGGCCAGTTCGCGGCTCTGCGGCAGGGGCAGCACGGGCCAGTTGAACATTCCGAAATAGCTGATGTCGCGCCCGCCCGCGCTGGACGCCGCCCATCCGCCGAGCGGCAGACCGATCAGCAGGACGTAGAACAGGACGTGCGTCGTCCGGGCTGCGATCTTCTGCCAGCGCGGCGTGGCGTCCGGCAGGGCGATGGCCGGGTTCATCAGCCGCCAAACGATTCGCGCCAGGGTCAGGACAAGGATCGTCAGGCCGACCTCCTTGTGCATCACGATGAATTCGCGGGACTGAGGTCCCTTGGTCGCCTCGTGCGCCGTGATCAGCAACACCTGGGTCAGCACCAGCAGGGCCAGGCCCCAGTGGAAGATCAGCGAAACGGTCGAATAGCGATTGCGTGGCTCGGCCATGCGGTGTCCCCGGTTATGTCGTGGGCGACAGCTTGGCGCACCTGACGCCCGCCGCCAAGCCGCGACTTGCCTGACGCGACGGCATCGTCGCATGAAGAGGACGAACGGAGCGGTGCACGGCTCCGAAAGAGGATTTGCCATGACCTATCGCGCCCCCGTCCGCGACCTGGCCTTCAGCCTGACCGCCGTCGCCGGCATCGACGACCTGGCCGCCACGGGGGCGTTCCCGGACTACGACGGCGATGTGCTGACGGCCATTCTGGAGGCTGCGGGGTCGTTCTCGGAGGAGGTGCTGGCCCCGTTGAACCGGCCGGGCGACCTGGCGGGCGCGAGATACGCCAACGGCGCGGTCACGGCGGCCCCCGGCTTCGCCGACGCCTATCGCCAGTTCGCGGCGGGCGGCTGGACCGGTCTGGCGGCGCCCGCCTCGGCGGGAGGCGCGGCCCTGCCCAAGGCGCTGGAGCTGGCGGCCTATGAGACCGTGCACGCCGCCAACATGGCCTTTGGCCTGTGCCCCATGCTGTCGCTTGCCGCCATCGAGGCGATCGAGGCGCACGGGACCGAGCACCAGAAGACCGCCTATCTGCCGCGCATGGTGTCGGGAGAATGGACGGGCGCCATGTGCCTGACGGAGCCTCAGGCCGGATCGGACCTGGGGGCGCTGACCTCGACCGCCACGCCCAATGGCGACGGGACCTACAGCCTGACGGGCCAGAAAATCTACATCACCTGGGGCGACCACGACGCGACGGACAACATCGTCCACATGGTGCTGGCCCGCCTGCCCGACGCGCCCGCCGGCCCCAAGGGGATCAGCCTGTTCCTGGCCAACAAATATCTGGTGAAGCCAGACGGCACGCTGGGCGACCGCAATGCCTTCCGCCCCGTCGGCATCGAGCACAAGCTGGGCATCCACGCCTCGCCCACCTGCGTCATGCAGTACGAGGGTGCGACGGCCGAGCTGGTCGGGGGGCCCAACGAGGGCCTGGCCCACATGTTCACCATGATGAACGCCGCGCGGGTCGGCGTCGGCATGGAGGGCGTCGGCATCGCCGAGCGGGCCTATCAGCACGCCCTGGCCTATGCGCTGGACCGCCGTCAGGGGCGATCCGTCTGGACCGGAGAGGCGGGCGCGCCGATCTTCGACCACCCCGATGTGCGCCGAACCCTGTCGGTCATGAAGGCGCGGATCGAGGCGGCACGGGCCATCTGCCTGTCCACCGGGGTCGCCGCCGACATGGCCCGCCACGCCGCGACGCCGGAACTGCGCGCCCACTGGAAGGGCCGCGAGGACCTGCTGACCCCGATCGCCAAGGCCTGGTCGACCGACGCGGGGGTCGATATCGCCTCGCAGGGCGTGCAAATCCACGGTGGAATGGGCTTCGTCGAGGAAACCGGCGCGGCCCAGTTCTATCGCGACGCCCGCATCGCCCCGATCTACGAAGGCACCAACGGCATCCAGGCCATGGACCTGGTGGGCAGGAAGCTCTCGCAGGACGGTGGGTCCTCGGCCAAGGCCGTCATCGCCGAAATGAAGGCGACGCTGAAGGACCTCGGCGGCCTGTATTCCGGCAAGCCCGTCGAGCGGTTCGCCACGGCGATCGAGGCGGTCGAGGACGCGACCCTGTGGATCCTGGACCGCAAGGCCGACCCGGCCGGGGCGGCCGACGTGCTGGCCGCCGCCGACGCCTATCTGAAGCTTATGGGCGACGTCATCGGCGGCTGGATGCTGGCCAAGGGCGCTCTGGCGGCCAGGGCGAAGCTGAACGCCAACGACGGCGACCCGGCCTGGCTGGGGGGCAAGATCGCGCTTTACGAAATCTATGCCGCCAACGTTCTGGGCCACGCCTCCAGCCGACTGGCGGCCGTCGGCCAGGGCGGCGACCTGCTGCAGCGCATGGGCCGTGAGGCGCTGGGAGTCTAACCCGTCAGCCGCTTAAGGAAGGCGGGCGGGCGATAGGTCGAGCGGTTGACCACCACGCCCGCGATACGCCCGCCCACGGACTCGATCTCGTCACGCAGGATGACGGGCTCGGCCGCGCCGGACACGTCGCCCGCGACGACCAGCACCGTCGCATCCACGAAAGGGGCCAGGGTGATCGAAAGGTCGCTGCGGTCGGCGGCGGGCGCGTCGATGACGACGGTGTCGGCGTGTTTTCGCATCACGTCCCAGTAACGGGGATCGTTGATCGGCTCGGCGCGCTGGCCTGAGCGCAGCACTTCTGCCCGGAAGCGCGTGACCCAGAGGCGGCCACCCAGGCAAGGGCGCGCCGTCATCAGACGGGCGGGCGAAACGGGCTTTCGGTCCCGCCCGATCACCGGCGGGCTGACGGCATAGAAGCTGGAGCCGTCGGGGGATGACGCGGTCGCTGCCCCCAGACGCCCGAACCGTTCCCACTCCGCCCCGACGGCCTCCTGTTGCCCCGGCTGGGCCAGGTCGGCGTCGATCAGCCAGACGGGCTTGCGCGCCCGGACCGCCGCCAGCCGGGCGAACTCGCGCGCGACGGTGGAGGCCCCCTCCCCCGTGTTGGCGCACACGAACTGGATGACCCGTCCGCGGTGGGCGGGGGCCGATCCCAGCGCGGCCCAGAGGCCCGCCATTTCGCTTGTGAGATCGACCATCGAATCGGTTACGCGGTGACTGTCGAGGGGGACGCTATCATGCCTTCATCGGCGCGACGGCCAGAACGGGCATATCCAGGGTCCGGCCCACGATGGCGGGCGTCGACAGGCCCCGGCGCATGAACACCCGCAGCAGACCGACGCAAAGCGCCGTGAACCCGGCGAACAAGAAGACCAGTGCCAGCAAGGGCAGTTTCAGGCTGGTGCCGCGCGTCGGGGCGGCGGCGCGCTCGATGACCCTGACATTGTCGGCTCCGGCGCGGACAAGGCCGGCGTCGGCGCGGCTCTGGGCCTCGCGCTGCTGAAAGTCGCGGATGTTGGCGGTCAGGACGTCGCGGTTCGAGGCCAGGGTGGCGTTTTCGGATTCCAGCCGGGTCAATCGGGCCTGACGGTCCAGGATCTCCGCCAGTTGGCGGTTCACCGAGGCAAGGCGCGCCGACAACGAATCCCGCTCTGCCTGGGTCGTGATGCGGGTCGTCTCCAGCTCGGTCCAGACCGGGTTGGGGCCCAGACGCACCTCCTTGGCCCCCACGGTGGTGCCGGACGCCACATAGGCCTGAAGGCCCGCGATGCGAGCCTCGATGTCCTGCACCGGCTGGCTGTCGGGCTGATAGCGAGCCAGCAGTTGCTCGCGCTCGGTGCGCAGCTGCAGAATCTGATCCTGGGCCGAGACGTTCAGGTCCTGCTGCAGGGTGACCTCTGCCGGCGTGTTGGCCTGCTGGGCCTGAAGGGTCTGCAACCGGCGCGCGGCCTGGTTCAGCTGGTTCTCGACCGACAGCTTCTCGGTCAGGGTCGACTGATAGACGGCGGCCAGGGCGACCTTGGACGCCGCGAAATCCCCGATGTCGTTGGAGGTCAGGAAGGTCTCGTAGGCCGTGTCCACATCGGCCAGCTCATCCTCGAACACCCTGCGCTGAGACTGGATGGCGGGGGTCGAGCGGTCCTGGAACACCTCGCGGCGATAGATCAGATACTGATCGACGATGGCGTTCAGAATGCGGGCGGATTTGTCGGCATTGTCGCTCTCGAAGCCCAGGCCGATGATCGAGCTTTGCGGGGTGGTGGAGATGGTCAGGCCGTCGTTGATGGCCTTGATCGCATCGCCTTCCTGCTTGGCCACGGGGTCGGTGGAAACCTTACCGGGCTTCTGGAAGAACCCCAGGCCCAGGGCGCGAACGGCACGCAGCTTCACCTCGCGGCTGCCGATGATGTTCGCTTCGGCCTGGGCGACCTCCCCGGGCGCGGGCGGCGTGGACTGGCGATCACCAAGGCCGACGCGCGGCTGATAGACATATTCCTGACCCGCCCCGACATAGAGGCTGGCCCCGGCGGTATAGGTCTTTTTCAATGTCAGGACGGCGGCGGCCCCGATGGCGAACACGACCAGAAAGATCACGATCATCAGCACCAGTTCGCGGAACAGCAGGCCGATGACGTCGAACACCCCGTAACGGGGGCGGGCCGAGACATAGGTCGTCGTGCTGGCCGTCGAACGCATGGAACAGGCGAATCCGTGGAATCGTGAACGAGTTCAACCTTTCAACGAGCGGCGTTAACCACTGATTACCCATGATCGCCGAAGGTCGGTTTCATGCTTGATCGGCGACAGATTCTTTCGACCCTGAGCGCGGCGCTGGTCGCCGCGTCGGTGGCGGGGTGTGCCAGCGGGCAGAGCGGTTCACCGCCCAACCGTGTGCAGACATCGGGCTTTCCCGACATCGCCTTCGCCGACTGGACCGACGCGGAGCCGGAGTATCTGCTGTATCCCGGGGACGAGATCGAGGTTGCGACGCCGACAGCGACCGAGTTGACCCGCACGGTCAAGGTCGGACCCGATGGACGGATCGCCCTGCCCCTGATCGGCCAGGCCATGGCGGCGGACCGGACGTTGGCCGAATTGGAATACGACCTGTCCAGCGCCTACGCCTCGCAGCTGGTTCGACCCGTGGTCGAGGTGACGCTGAAGACGGCGGGACCGGTCAAGGTCTGGGTGGCCGGCGAGGTTCGAACCCCCGGCGTCTATGACATGAACGGCGACATGGACGCCTATCAGGCGATCGTGCAGGCGGGCGACTTCCTGCCGGGCGCCAAGCCCGAACAGGTGGCGCTGATCCGGCGCGGGCCGGGCGGCATCCGGATGATGCGTGTGGTGGATCTGCGCCCGCGCCGCGGAGAGGTCGTGGCCCTGCGGCGTGGCGACATCCTGTTCGTGCCACGCTCGACGCTGGGCGAACTGGCCAACTTCTTCACCCAGGTGCGGGCGGCCCTGCCGATCGGCTTCAACTACTCGATCAACGGGCAGTATCAGAGCTTTTAGGAGGCCCGGAGCTTGAAACGCGACGACATTTTTGGTGCCGCAGCGGTTATCGCAGCGCTTGGATTAGCGGCTTGGGGTTTTGGCTCGACGCAGAGGACTTTGGTCGTCGGCGACGGTATCGTGTATCGGTTCAACGGCCTGACTGGCTTCGAAAGCCTCTGCACAGTCGATGCGCGATATGACACGCGCTTGGCTTGTGCCTACCCACAGACCCAACGCAGAGCCCAACGAGCATCAAGTGAAAAGCTGGCACGGGACGGAATGTCTGACGAACAGCGGGTGGCTTATGCCGAGTTGATGAGGCGAGGCCTCACCCCTCCGCGATAGCAATCGGCCAATTAGAACGGTTAACGCCTTCGCTTATGCCGCCAACTTGACCACGCCGGCGTCGATGTAGCGGCGGGCGGCGCGCTGGGCCTCGGCGATCTCGTCGCGCTCCATCTCTTCGGACATCTCGCGGCGATAGACGCGGGCTTCGATCGAACCCTTCATGGCCGCCAGGTTGAAGATCATGTGGGCCGAGACCCGGTCCATCGGGCAACCGCCCGACCCGGCCGAATACATCATGCCCAGCCGGAACAGGGCGTCGCCGTCCATGTCCACGGTCGGCAGAGGCAACGCTGCGGCCTCGATTTGCAGTTCCGGCGCGGTTTCTTGCGCGTTCATCACCGTATCCTTTGCGATGGCGGACGTCCGTTCTGGACCCGCCCTTCGAGACACGATCAAATACCCCCGGTTTGAAGTTAAAGTTAACAGCGCCGGATGCCGCAAAGTCTTTTCTGTAAAGGGAAAATGAATACTGCGCAGGTCATTCAGACCTGCGAAATACACTGTAAATCCCTGATTCAGACTCTCACCGTCCGCGCCGGCCTTTTTACGCTAACGCGCCTCTCGCGGAGACGCGCTGCTTGAGCGCTGTCCGAAAAGCACCTTGCGCGCCTCTTCGGCCGCCTTTCCCGAGGCGGCCAGATTGCTGCGCAGCTCGTCACCGACCGCGCGCCCCTTGACCACCGCCGGGCGTGAACCGACACGGGCCAGCCAGGCCTTCAGGTTCGGGAAGTCGTCAATGTTTTGACCCTGATGTTCCGGCAGAATCCAGGGCCAGGCCGCCATGTCAGCGATGGAATAGTCACCCGCAAGAAACTCGCGATCCACCAGCCGACGATCCATGACGCCATACAGCCGGTGAGTCTCGTCGGTGTAGCGGCGCACGCCATAGGCGATCTGGCGCTGGTCCTTGATGATCGCTGGCGCGTACTGGCGGAAGTGATGCGTCTGGCCCGCCATAGGCCCCAGACCGCCGACCTGCCAGAACAGCCACTGGTCGATCTCGGCACGGGTGCGGATATCGGTCGGATAGAACTGCCCCGACTTGTTGCCCAGGTACTGCAGGATCGCGCCACTTTCGAAGATCGACAGCGGCTGTCCGTCCGGTCCATCGGGATCGACGATGGCGGGCATGCGACCATTGGGGCTGATGGCCTGGAACTCCGGCGTGAACTGCTCGCCCGTGCCGATGTTCACGGCCTTGACCTCGTAGGGCAGGCTCATCTCCTCCAGCGCGATGGAGATCTTCCAGCCGTTGGGCGTGGGCCAATACCAGAGCTGGATCGGATCGGACATGTGAAGTCTCCGGAATGCAGGCGGGCGCAATCATTGCGCCCCCTGATCTGGGTCCCGGCATAGCTTTCGCAAGGCGTCGTTCCGTTCAGACGGCGTTCATGGTGAAAACGTGAACGTGTCGATGAGCCGCCGGGATCGGCGTGCGGGAAACCATGAGATGAAATCGACCCTTACGGCCTTTGCCGCCCTCGCCGTCCTGGCTCTGCCAACCATGACCCACGCCCAGGATGAGCCGAACGTCCTGTCGGCCGATGCACGGACTGAGCGATCCGGGCCGGACGCATTCGTCCGCGCGTCTGCCGACGTCCCCCAGGACCGAGGCGGTGGGCGCGGCGCGGGGCGCGATGGTCAGGGCCGTGGAAACTCTGAGCGCGGGAACCAGGATCGTGGGAGACAGGATCGTGGCGGCGGTGGCGGTGGCGGCGACCGGAGTGGATGGAGCGCCGGCGGTCAGGGAGGCGGCAGGCGCGGTGACAATGGTGGAGGAGGATGGAGCCAACCCGCTCCTCCCGTCGCGGCCCCGCCTGCGCCCGCGCAATCGACGCCACAGGACAACGGTGGCCGAAGCGGCTGGAACCGTGGCGATCGCGGCCAGAATGGTCAGGCCCAAGGCCAAGGCTCGTGGAGTGGCGGCCAGGACCGGGGTGACCGCGATCGCGGCGACCGGGATCGCAATGGCCAGGGCCGAGACCGCGGCAATGACGGGCGCTGGAACAGTGGCGGCAACAACGGCCAGGACCGGAACGGTGATCGCAACCGCGACCGCAACAACGGTGGCTGGACCGGCAACAGTGGTGGCCAGGACTGGAACAGAGATCGCAATGGCGGCGGCCGTAACTGGAGCAGCGATCGGAACGGTCGGCGCGACTATGGCGGCTTCAACAACCGCTGGAACCAGAATGACTGGCGGCGCGACTGGAACCGTGGCCGGTCCAGCGACTGGTGGCGCAACGATCGGTCGTTCAGGGGCTTCAGCGGCGTGCGGTTCGGCTTCTACTTCTCGCCCAACTACGGCTACTACTCGGTTCCCCGTAGCTATTACGGCCAGCGCTACTATGTCGGATCCTATCTGCCGTCGATCTTCTGGCGCTACCAGTTGAACGACTACCGGACCTATGGCCTGGGTTATCCGCCGCCGGGAACCCAGTGGGTCCTGGTCGATACAACGATCTATCTGATCGACAGCTTCGACGGCTACATCATCGACGCCATCTACGACGCCTGGCGCTGGTAGGTTGAGGAACACCCCGCGCCGTTTCGACGGCGCGGGAACGTCGTCAGCCACAATCGACGGATTTGATGATGCCGGTCGCCTGGTCGAAGCGGACGTTCAGGCGGTCTGGGCGATAGTCCTCGGTCGCCGCGCAGGTCGTGCAGACGATCCGCACATTGGCCCCGGCCGCGAAATCCACAGCCCCGACATGGCTGCCGATCAGGGAGCGTGCGCCGGCCGCATCACACTGTTTGGGGTCGTCCGGAGCGGGGGCCGTCGGTGTCGCCGCGCAGCCAACGAGAGCCGCGGTCGCGAAAAGGGTTGCGATCAGCCGCATCGAACCTGCTCCACGATACCGCTCTGTTCATTGTAGAAGATGTTCAGTCGGTAGGGCGAAAAGTCCATCGTCACCGGGCAGGTCGTGCAGACCACGCGGCGGCTGACGACCTCGACCGGCACTGGTATCTCTGTCTTGGATCGTCCCACCAGATACTGGAAGTCAGCGGCCTTGCAGAGATCCTCGGCCCCATCCGGCATGTGCGTTCCAACGGGCTGGTTTGCTTGCGCCTGTTCGACCACCCTGGGGGCCTCAGGGGCAGCTACAGGTGAAGACGAGCACGCCGCCAGCAGCAGCGTGCCGATCAAGCCGCCTTTTCCCAGCGCCCCGCGTCCGACTGTTTCCAGTAGGCCAGATTGGCTCCCTGCCCCTTCAGGGTCTTCCAGCGTTCCCGCGCGCCGTGCAGCGCCGTCTCGTCCCGGCCGTCGAAAATGATGAAGCATCGCTCGAACTCCTCGGTGACGGTCATGTCCGACCCATCGACAATGAACAGCGCCTGAGACGCATTGGGGTTCTCGGTTCCAGTGGTCAGCAGGATCGGCTGCCGCTCCGCATGCGGCTGATCCGACAGACCATGGGCGAGAAAACTGTCCTCGCGCCACGACCACAGTCGTTCGTCGATATCCGCAAGACGATTGGCATCGGCGACCCGCACACGCGCGCGCCAGCCCCGTTGCAGCGTCTTGTCCAGCAGTTCGGGCAGGACCTGATCCAGAGTGGATCGCTCCAGGTGGTAAAACCAGATCTCGCCCGAACCGTCGGCCAAGAATTCAGCCCTCGTAGGTGTCGGCCACCATGCGGTCCAGCAGCCGCACGCCCCAGCCCACCGGGCCGTCCGGCACGGTCGCCCGCGTCGATTTCGAAGCCCAGGCCACCGGCGCGATGTCGATGTGGGCCCACGGCACGCCGTTGGTGAAGCGCTGCAGGAACAGGGCGGCGGTGATCGAACCCCCGTCGCGACCGGCCGAGTTCTTCACGTCCGCGTTCACGCTGTCCATGATCTTATCGTATTGGGGCGGCATGGGCAGGCGCCAGACGTTCTCGTTGACCTTGGGCCCGGCGGCCAGGATGGCGTCGGCGAGATCGTCCGCGTTGGAAAAGACGCCGGCGTAGTCGAGGCCCAGAGCGATGATCATGGCCCCGGTCAGGGTCGCCAGATCGATCATGAACTTCGGCTTGAAGCGATCCTGCGTGTACCAGAGCGCGTCGGCGAGGACGAGGCGACCCTCGGCGTCGGTGTTGATGATCTCGACCGTCTGGCCGGACATGGATGTCAGGATATCGCCGGGACGCTGGGCGTTTCCGTCGGGCATATTCTCGACAAGACCCAGCACGCCGACGGCATTGACCCTGGCCTTGCGACCCGCCAGCGCATGCATCAGGCCGGCGACGGCAGCGGCCCCGCCCATGTCCCAGATCATGTCTTCCATATTGGCGGCGGGCTTGATGGAGATGCCGCCGGTGTCGAAACAGACGCCCTTGCCGACGAAGGCGATCGGCTGGTCGCCGGGGGTGCCGCCGTTCCACTGGATGACCGCCAGCTGGCTTTCGCGCACCGACCCCTGACCGACGCCCAGCAGGACGTGCATGCCCAGGGCTTCCATCTCCTTCTCGCCCAGAATCTCGACCTTCAGGCCCAGGCGTTCCAGCGCCTTCACGCGGCGGGCGAACTCTGCCGGATACAGGACGTTGGCCGGCTCTGCGACCAGATCGCGCGAGAAGTAGATCGCATCGGCCACTGCGCTCAGAGGCTCGAATGCGGCCTGAGCGGCTGCGACGTCTGAGGTGACGATGTTGACCGTCTTGATCGAGGGAATCTTGTCCGGCTTTTCCTTGGTCCGGTATTTGTCGAACCGGTAGGCGGCCAGCTTTACCGCGAAGGCGGCGCGGGCGGCCTGCTCTGCCGATAGGTGGGCCACATCGATTGTCAGCGTCTCGGCACCCGACAGCTTGACCGCATGATAGGCGGTTCCTGCCGCGGTCTCGATCGCCAGGTCGTCGAACTTGGCGGCATCGCCGGCCCCGACCAGGACCACCGTGTCGGCCTTGATGCCCTGCGGCGCGGCGACGATGAGGGAGCTGGAGCCGCCGCCGGTGAACCGGCTGTTGGACACGGCCCTGGCCAGGCTGCCCGATGCGGCGGCGTCGTGGTCGGTGCCCGATCCGGCGAAGGCCCGGCCATCGTGGACCAGGATGGCGAGAGCTTGCGAGACGCCGGCTTCGGCGACGAAGGCGATATTCATGAACTCGAGACTCCAGCCGGGATTCGCTCCCGGTCGTTGATACTGTGAAGGTGGTCGCGTCGACCATTGTCGGGGACGCAGCCGGATGTGTATTAGATGGACCGCTCCGCCCGCGCCCGCAACCGGGTGATTTCATCGCCCGCATGACCCTGATTCAGAAATATCTGTTCCGCCAGATCGCCCTGCCCGTGCTGGCAGCGTGCGCCTCGCTGGCCGGCATCGGGATATTGAGCCAGAGCCTGGATCAGCTGGAGGTCATCGTCGAACGTGGGCAGAGCGTCTGGGTGATGGCCAAGCTGACCCTGCTGGCGGTGCCGCAGCTGTTCAGCGTGATTCTGCCGATCGGCCTGTTCGTGGGGGGGCTGATCGCCCTGACGCGGCTGCAGCGCGAACAAGAGCTGACCGCCGCCTATGCCAGCGGCATGACGCGCTGGCAGATGATCGCGCCCGGAGCGCTGCTGGCCATCGGTGTCGCGGCGGTCATGTTGCTGACCAACGTCGTGGTCCAACCCTGGGCCCAGAGGACCGCACGCGAGCAGGCCTTCGCCATCCGGACAGACTTGGCCGCCCTGCTGGTCGAGGAGGGGCGGTTCGTCCAGGGGCCGAACGGCCTGACCGTCTATGTCCAGCAGATCGAGCAGAACGGGCTGTTGAAGAACCTTTTCATCTACATCCAGAACGGCGACGAGGTGACGACCTGGGATGCGGCCGAGGCTCGCTTCGGCCGGGTCGATGGGCAGCCGGTCCTGACCATGAAACAGGGCTCCTGGCAGCAGTACAGCTCTGCCGGCGTGCTGCAGCAGCTGGTTTTCGACGGCTATGTCTTCCCGCTGGGCCAGTATGTCACGGACGATCAGCACATCCGCTACAAGCCCGCAGATCTGTGGATGCGCCAGCTGTTCAACCCCACGGCCGAACTGGTTCGCGACACCGGATCGCGAGGTGAACTGCTGGCAGAGGCCAATTCACGTCTGTCGTCCCCGCTCTATGCCCTCACAGCCATGGCCATGGCCCTGACGGCGATTCTGGGCGGGGCCTTCAGCCGGACCGGATACAGCGCTCGCATCGCAAAGGCCTCGGCCTCCTTCCTGCTGGTGCGGGTCGTGGGTTATGCCGTCGTCGCCGCCAGTGCCTGGAACGGATGGCTCAACGTGTTGCAGTATCTGTTGCCGATCGCGGCGACGGCCGTCGCGCTCCGGCTTCTGTTCAGGGCGCTGAAGCCGCGCAAAGCCTCGCGCATGACGCTGGCTCGATTGAGGGTGCGACCGGCATGAGCGCGCTGGGAAACATCGGCGCGGCCCCGGCCCACGTCCTCAGCGCGCTGCGGCTGGGCCGGATCGAGCGCTACATCCTGCTCCAGCTGGGCAAGTCGCTGGCCGTGGCGCTGGGGGTGATCAGCGCCCTGGTCATGCTGATCGACTTCGTCGAGATTTCGCGCGGCCTGGGGTCCGACACAGATCTGTCGGGGGTGCGGATTCTGGGACTGATGTTGATCAAGTCGCCCGCCGTGATCGTGCAGCTTCTGCCGTTCGTCTTCCTGTTCGGCACTCTGGCGGCCTTCGTCGGACTGAACCGCCGAAGCGAACTGATCGCGATGCGCGCGGCGGGCGTATCGGCGTGGCGGTTCGTGCTGCCCGCTGCGGGCGCTGCGCTGGTCGCCGGGATCCTGACGGTGACTGTCATCGGTCCGCTCGCGGCGTCGGGCGACGGCATGTTCCAGCGCGAGCGGGCTCGCATTTCCGGCTCCGTAGGCGGTGGCAAACAGGAAGCGATCTGGCTGCGCGAGGGCGAAGGCCAGCGACAGATGGTCATCCGCGCGGCGCGCCAGGATCGGGCGCGGGCACAACTGCTGGACGTGACCTTTTTCATCTACGCGACGGACCCGGCCGGCCGCCGCGCCTTCACCGAGCGGATCGACGCCAGGTCCGCCAGCCTGAGCGCCGGGCGGTGGCGACTGGTCGATGCGGTGGGGGCACAGACGGGTCAGCGCGCGACGCGCTATTCGACACTGGACCTGCCCTCCAGCCTGGCCGACGACGAGGCGTTCGAGCGCTTCGCCCGGCCGCAATCGACCCCCTTCTGGTCGCTGCCCGGGCAGATCCAGCGGATCGAGGCGGCGGGATTCTCATCGACCGCCTATCGCCTGCGCCTGCAGCAGTTGCTGTCCACGCCCTTGGCCTTCGCGGCCATGACCATCCTGGCGGCGGCCTTCTCACTCAGGCTCATGCGGCTTGGCGACCTCGCGCGCATGGCTGTGGCGGCGGTGGTGCTGGGCTTCGCCTTCTTCTTCCTGAACCAGTTCTCGGCGGCCATGGGCTCGGCGGAGGTGGTGCCGCCTTTCATCGCCGCCTGGCTGCCCGCCATCCTGACGGCGCTCGCGGCCTTCACCTTGCTGTTCTATACCGAAGACGGCTAAGCGAGCCTCCAAGGCGGGGGCCTCAAGAGGACGTGGTTCGGATCGATGAAGGCTGAGCGCGGCCCCTTTTACCGTCACGGTCTGCGGACCCGGTTGCTGGCCGGATCGGTGCTGGCCGTCTGGGCGGTATCCAGCGCTGCGTGGGCCCAGACGCAAGCTCGACCGACGCCGGTCGCCGACGGCCTGACGACCGATGCCGTTTATCTGGAGGCCGATCAGGCGACTCGACAAGGCGATGTGATCACCGCCACCGGCGAACGGGACCGGGTGTATGCCCGCTTCCAGAGCCACTCGCTGCGCGGGCGCGCCGTCACCTATGACATCGGTCAGGGCATCGGAGTCGCCGACGGTGATGTCGAACTGATCGACCCGGACGGCAACGTCGTTCATGCCAGCCATCTGGAGCTCGATTCCGACCTGAAGGCCGGGGTCGCGGTCGACCTGGCCACCCGCCTGGCAAACGGCTCCAGCCTGATGGCGGCCACGGCCGTGCGGCGTTCCGAAAACGTCAACGAGCTGAACTACGCCCTGTTCACGCCCTGCCCCATCTGCGACGCGGAGGGGAACCCCAAGGAACCGAGCCTCTCGATTCAGGCCGAGAAGGTCGTCCAGGACGAGGCCCTGCGCGCGATCCTGTATCGCAATGCGGTCTTCAAGGTCGGTGGGGTGCCGATCTTCTGGACGCCGTTCTTCGCCCATCCGGACCCGACCGTGGACCGCGCCTCCGGGTTCCTGGTCCCCATCGTCAACTACGACCAGGGACGCGGCGTCTCGATCGAGACACCGTATCTTCAGGTGGTTTCCCCGTCCGAGGACTGGCTGATCAGCCCGCAGTTTAACACAGGCGTCGCCCCGTTCCTGAACCTGCAGTGGCGCAGGCGTTTTACGAACGGCACGATCGTGGCGCGGACCGGCTATACCTATGCCCGCAACTTCGGCGACTTCGATCTGGACAGCGACGGCAGCGCCGAGAGCAACGTCGATTTCGGCGACGAGACCAGCCGCAGCTATCTGCTCAGCTGGGGGCGATTCGATCCGACGGGTCCCTGGCGCTGGGGCTTCACGGCCGAGCGGACGTCGGACAAGACTTTGTTCGACCGCTACGACGTCATCGACCCCTATCAGGACAACGGCCTCTACTACGGCGACCAGCGTCGCCTGATCTCGCAGCTGTACGCCGAGCGCCAGACCGAGCGTTCGTATCTCTCGGTCGCCGCCTTCTCTTTCCAGAGCCTGCGGGTCGCGAAGTTCAACGACATCACGCCGGCGCTGAACGTGTTCGAGAACGATGGGTCGCTGCCGCTTGTCGCGCCCCTGATCGATGCGCGATGGGAGCCGGAGCGGCCGGTTCTGGGCGGGCGTCTGCGCCTGCGCGGATCGGCCGTGTCCCTTTATCGCGACGACTACATCGGCAGTCCGGTGCTGAGGCCCCAGGCCGTGCCGACGGGATCGACCCTGGGCCTGCCGGGCGTCGACAGCCGCAGGATCACGGGCCAGATCGACTGGCGCCGGTCGCTGACCTCGGCGGCGGGCATTCGCTATGAGCCCTTCGTCGACGGACGCGTCGATGTCTATTCCGTCGCCGACCTGCCCCCCATCCTGGGTCTGGCCGACGAGACCATTACCCGTGAACGCGCCACCATCGGCCTTGACGTCAGCTATCCGCTGATCCGCCGCCTGGGCGACGGGGCTGACCTGATCGTCGAGCCGCTGGCCCAGATTTCACTGTCAAATCGGCCTGACGTGGACGCCCGCATCCCCGTCGAGGATTCGGAGACGTTGGAGCTTGATGAGTCCTCGCTGTTCCGGATCGACAGATTTCCCGGCTACGACCTGCTGGAGGGTGGGTTTCGATTCACGGCCGGGGTGCGCTCGACCCTGCGCTGGGACAACAACCGCAGCGCCAGCCTGTTCGTCGGTCGCAGCATGCGCGATGAGGACCAGACCGCTTTCGGCATCCCGATCCCCGACGCGCCGACCAAACTCTACGACCCCACGGGCGTCGGAGCCCAGACGTCGGACTGGGTGGTGCAAGGCTCGTTCAAACCGTCGGACCAGATTCGCGGCTGGGGCCATGCGACGGTGGATGGATCGGGCAACATCCGTCGGGCGGAGGCTACGGTCGACGGCCGTTGGGGCCGACGCAACCTGGCCACGCTGAGCTACATCGTCGATCGGTCCAATCCCCTCACCGGACCGAATAACCGGAACTACGAATTCGTCCAGTTGGCGGGCCAGCAATTCATCTATGGCAACTGGGGCGTCACGGTCGCGGGCATCGCCGACCTGGAGCGCAATCTGATTACCCGCTCCGAAGTCGGAGTGCTGTTCGACGACGACTGTTTCCGGGTCGAGGTCGGCTATCGCCGCGACAACACCCGCGTTCGACCGACCGGCCCGTCCGATGGCGTCTACGTTCGTCTAAACCTCGCCACTTTTGGAGGGTCAGGCTATGGATCAAACGGCTTGCGTTAGGCATGACGCGTGAACGCGTGTGCCTGGCCCGTTTTTGGATACGGCGCGCGGGTTCGAGGGAATCAGGACTGACCATGGGTTTGATGCGTATTTCGACCGCCGTCGCGATGGCGGGGCTGGTCGCCGGTTCCGCCGTGGCCCAGACGGCTCCACGTCCGGCGCAGGCCCCGGGCGCTGCGGCCGGCACTCTGAATCCGGCCGCCGGCCAGCAGCCAATCACCGCCGCCCAACCCCCGCAGCCCGAGTTCAAGATGGCCGACGGCATCGTCGCGACCGTCAACGATCAGGTGATCACCGGCTTCGACCTGCGTCAGCGCATGTTGACCACCATCGCCATGAGCCAGGTCCAACCGACCGAGGAGAACATCCCGGCGATCCAGCAACAGGCGCTCCAGGGCCTGATCGAGGAGCGCCTGCAGGCCGCCGAGATCGCCAAGTTCGACACACTGATCATCACCGACGCCGAGGTGGATCAGGAAATCGCGCGCATGGCCGAGGAAGCCGGCGCGACGCCCGAGGCCTATCTGGAGTTCCTGACCACCGGGGGCATCCGGCCGGAAAACCTGCGCGAACAACTGCGCACCGAGATCGGCTGGCGCGAGCTGGTCGGCGGCCGTTTCAACAGCCGGTCCCGCGTCAGCCGTGCCCAGGTTCAGCAGGCCTTGCGCCAGGTCACCGAAGCCGCATCCAAGCCCCAGTATCTGGTCGGCGAAATCTACATCGAGGCCGCCCGCGTCGGCGGCCAGCAGCAAGCCATCAACGGAGCCGAGCAGCTGGTCCAGCAGATGGTCCAGGGCGCGCCGTTCCAGGCCGTGGCGCGCCAGTTCTCGGCCGCCCCCTCGGCCGCGCGTGGGGGTGACGCCGGCTGGATCGTGCAAGGCACCGTGCAGCCCGAGCTACAGGCGGCGCTGGAAGCGCTGCAGGTCGGTCAGCTGTCGCGACCCATCCCTGTCTCCGGCGGCGTCTACATCATTTACATGCGCGACAAGCGCTCCGGGGCCGCGACCAATCTGGTGTCGCTGAAACAGGCCATGATCGAACTGCCCGAAACGGCACCACCCGCCGACGTGGCCGCCGCCACCACCCGGCTGCAGGCCCTGCGCGGCAGCCTCACGTGCGACAACATTCTGCAGCGCACGTCGTCCGAGGCCGGGCTTCTGGGGTCCGACCTGGGCGAGGCCGACGTGGCGAACCTCGCGCCCCAGTTCCAGCAGGTCGCCCGGTCGGCCGAGGTCGGTAGCGTCAGCGACGTGGTCCGCACACCGCTGGGCGTCCATCTGCTCGCCGTCTGCGGACGCCGCGCAGGCGGTGCCGACGTGCCCACCGCGCGCGAGGTCGAGGGCCGCCTGCAGAACCAGAATCTGGCCATGCTGTCCCGCCGCTATCTGCGCGACCTCCGCGCTGACGCCCTGATCGAACTGAAGTAGGCCCATGGCATCGGCCCCTCTCGTCCTGAGCCTGGGCGAGCCTGCCGGAATCGGGTCCGAGATCGTGGCCAAGGCTTGGCAAGCCCTGTCCGGCGAGGCCGCCTTCGCGGTCGTCGGCGACATGGCCTTGCTGGCCCGTCATGGTGTTCCCGTGGCCGAGGTCGGAGCGCCGTCCGAAGCCACCTCGGTCTTCGCGCGCGCCCTTCCGGTCCTGAACCATCCGGCACCGGCCCCTGTGGAACCGGGCCGACCCGACGCCCGAAACGCCTCGGTCGTCGCCGACTGGATCGAACGGGCTGTCGGGCTGGCCCTGTCGGGCGAGGCATCCGGTGTCGTCACCGCCCCGATCGCCAAGGCCCCGTTGTACGCGGCCGGGTTTCGCTTTCCCGGGCACACCGAATTCATCGCTGAACTGACCGCCGACGCGCCCTTCGCCGGGACTCGCGGGCCGGTGATGATGCTGACGGCCAGGGATCTGCGCGCCTGTCTGGTCACCATCCATGTCGCCCTGGACCAGGTGCCCGAACTGGTCACCGCCGAACGCGTCTGCCGCACAGCGCGGGTGGTACACGAGGCCATGAAGCGCGATTTCGGCATCGCCTCTCCTCGGCTGGCCCTGGCCGCCCTGAACCCCCACGCCGGTGAAGGCGGGGCGCTGGGCCTGCAGGAGATCGAGGTTCTGCGACCGGCCGCCGAAGCCTTGCGCGCCGAGGGCATCGCCATCACCGACCCCCTGCCCGCCGACACGATGTTCCACGACGGCGCGCGCGCCACCTATGATGCCGCCATCTGCCTGTATCACGATCAGGCCCTGATACCGGTCAAGACACTGGACTTTTGGGGTGGTGTGAACGCCACCCTGGGCCTGCCGATCGTGCGCACGTCGCCCGACCACGGCACGGGTTTCGAGATCGCCGGCAAGGGTGTGGCGCGGGCCGACAGTCTGATCGCGGCGATCCGTCTGGCCTCCACCATGGCGGAGGCGCGCGCGGCGGGCTAAGCGGAGCGGGTGACCGACCTGCCCCCCCTTCGTGAGTCGCTGGAAGCCCACGGCCTGCTGGCCAAAAAGAGCTTCGGCCAACATTTCCTGCTGGACCTCAACATCACGCGCAAGATCGTGCGTCTGGCCGGTCCGTTCGAGGGGCGCGCCGTGATCGAGGTCGGGCCCGGCCCCGGCGGTCTGACCCGCGCCATCCTGGAGAGTGACGCCGGTCGGGTCGTGCTGATCGAGAAGGACCCGCGCTTCCTGCCCCTTCTTGCCGAACTGGACACCGGCGACGGCCGCCTGACCATCGTGGAGGCGGACGCCCTGAAGGTCGATCAGTCGAGGTTGGTCGAAGGCCCGGCGCACATCGTCTCGAACCTGCCCTACAACGTCGGGACGCCACTGCTGATCGACTGGCTGACCGGGGTCTGGACGCCGCACGCCATGACCCTGATGTTCCAGAAGGAGGTCGCGGAGCGGATCGTGGCCGGCCCCGGTGACGACGCCTATGGGCGCCTCGCCGTCATATCACAGGCGGTGGCAGAGGCACGGATCGTCATGCACCTGCCCGCCGCCGCCTTTACCCCGCCGCCCAAGGTCGCATCCGCCGTCGTCCATCTGATCCCACGCGCCGAACGCCCCGACCGCGCGACGCTGAAACGGCTGGAGTCCGTCACCGCCGCAGCCTTCGGCCAGCGCCGCAAGATGCTGCGCTCCAGCCTGAAGCAACTCGGCGGCGGTACCCTGTGCGCGGCCGCCGGGGTCGATCCGGACGCGCGGGCCGAGACCATCGACATCGCGGGGTTCCTGCGACTGGCAAGAGCGACCCTATGACCGACATCGACCAGTTCCGCGCCATCGTCATCAGCCGCCTGGCCCATGCCCTGAAGGCCGAGGGGCGCAGCGTGATCCACATGGAGTTCGGCCAGCCCTCGACCGGCGCGCCGCCCGCCGCGATCGCCGAGGCACACCGCGTGCTGGACATCGACGGCATGGGCTATTGGGAAAGCGCGCCGCTAAAGGCGCGGATCGTCCAGCTGTATCGGGATCGATACGGCGTCGCGATCACGCCCGAGCGCCTTCTGCTGACGTGCGGGGCGTCTCCCGCGCTCGTGTTGGCCCTGTCATCCGCATTCAAGCCGGGCGACCGGATCGCCATGGCCCGGCCGGGCTATGTCGCCTATCGCAATACCGTCCGGGCCCTGAACATGGAGGCGATCGAGATCGCCTGTGGTCCGGCCGAACACTATCAGCTGACCGCCGACGCCCTGGCCGCACTGGACCCGGCCCCCGCCGGGGTCATCATCGCCAGCCCCGCCAACCCGACCGGATCGGTCATCGCGCCCGATGAGATGGTCCGGATCGCCGAGATATGCCGTACACGGAACATCCGCATCATCTCGGATGAGATCTATCACGGCCTGTCCTATGTCGGGCCCCAGCCGTCGATGCTTTCGTTCGAACCGGACGCGATAGTCATCAACAGCTTCAGCAAATACTGGAGCATGGCAGGCTGGCGGCTGGGGTGGTTGCTGGTCCCCGCCGATCATGCGGAGCGGGCGCGAGCCTTCATCGGCAATCTGTTCCTGACGCCGCCCAGCCTGAGCCAGCACGCGGGCCTGATCGCCATGGATCAGCAGGCGGTGCTGGAAGGTCATATCGACGTCTATCGCAACAACCGGACCCGGATGCTGGAGGCACTGCCCGCGCTGGGCCTGAAGTCGATCGCGCCCCCGGACGGGGCCTTCTACATCTGGGCCGACATCGGCCATCTGACGCAGGACAGCGTGGCCTTTTGCGAGCGTCTGCTGCGCGACACGGGGGTTGCGACGGCACCGGGCGTGGACTTCGACCCCATCGACGGACACCGCTTCATGCGCTTCAGCTTCGCCGTCTCGACGGCGGAGATCGAGGACGCCCTGGCCCGGATGATCCCCTGGTTCGCGGCGAGGGCGGCCGGCTGAACGTCAGTCCAGCCCGGTGATCCGGCCGTCGGGTCCGAGCCCGATGCGCTCGGCCGAGGGAACGCGCGGCAGGCCCGGCATGGTATTCACCGCCCCGCACAGGGCGACGACGAAGCCCGCCCCCGCTGACAGCCGCACTGAATCGATCGGCAGCACGAACCCCTGCGGCGCGCCTGACACCTTCTCGTCGGCGGTGAAGGAATAGGGCGTCTTGGCCATGCAGACCGGCAGGTGTTCGTGCCCGTCAGCCTCGAACCGAGCGAGGTCCTTCTTCGCTGCTGAGGACAAAGCGATGTCAGACGCGCGATACAGGCTCTGAGCCACCGTGCGAATCTTCTGTTCCAGCGGCAGGTCGTCGGCATAGGTCAGCTTCAGCGCACGCGCTGGATCGGTGTTTGCCTCTGCCAGCTCCGCCACCGCCTGGGCCAGCGCCTCGGCCCCCGCCCCGCCATGGGCCCAGTGGGTGCAGACGTGGGCCTCCACTCCGTGCTCGGCGCACAGATCGACGATCGCGGCCTGTTCCTGGGCCGTATCGCTATGAAAAGCGTTGATCGCCACGACGACCGGCAGGCCGAAGCCATGCAGGTTCTCAATATGGCGGGCCAGATTGACGAAGCCGGCGCGAACGGCCGCCACGTCCTCGGTGCCCAGAGCGTCTTTGTGCACGCCGCCCTGCAACTTCAGCGCCCGCACGGTCGCCACGATGACGGCTGCGGATGGGGCCAGGCCGCTGGACCGGCACTTGATGTTCAGGAACTTCTCGGCCCCCAGATCGGCCCCGAACCCGGCCTCCGTCACCGCGAAATCACCCAAAGCCAGCGCCGCGCGGGTCGCTGTCACGGAGTTGCAGCCGTGAGCGATGTTGGCGAAGGGGCCACCGTGGACCAGCGTGGGCGTGCCGCCCAGCGTCTGGACCAGATTTGGCAGGACGGCGTCGCTCAGGATCGCAGCCATCGCCCCGGCCGCGCCCATGTCGCCCGCCGTCACGGCCACGCCATCCCGCGTCCGACCGACCACGATGCGCGCCAGCCGCGCCGCCAGATCGTCCGGGCCTTCCGCCAGGCACAGGATGGCCATGACCTCGCTGGCCACGGTGATGTCGAATCCGGTCTCTCGCGCCGCGCCGTTGGTGCCACCCAGACCGACCGCGACCTGCCGCAGCGCGCGGTCATTCATGTCCACGGCCCGACGCCAGGTCACCCGCCGCGCATCCAGACCCCGGTCGTTGCCCCAGTAGATCGCGTTGTCGACCATCGCCGCCAGCAGGTTGTGGGCCGAGGTGATCGCGTGGAAGTCGCCGGTGAAATGCAGGTTGATCCGGTCCATCGGCGCGACCTGGGCATAGCCTCCGCCCGTCGCCCCGCCCTTTCGCCCGAACACCGGCCCCATGGACGGTTCGCGCAGTGCGATGACGGTCTTGCGCCCGATCCGGTTCAAGGCATCGCCCAGACCGATGGTCGTCGTTGTCTTGCCCTCGCCCGCCGCCGTCGGATTGATGGCTGTGACCAGGATCAACCGACCGGACGGACGATCCGTCAGCCGGGCCAGGCCTTCACGCGACAGCTTGGCGATATGGCGGCCATAGGGCTCCAGCTCGTCAGGCCCGATCCCGATCTTGGCGGCGATGTCCTGAATCGGTTCCAGGACCGCAGCCTGCGAGATTTCGATATCGCTGGACATGTTCAGACCGTCTCGGAAAGCAGGCCCGTCCGGTAGGCCTCGACCCAGGTGTTACGGAACCGGCGGCTGCGCTCGGCGTGATAGATGTGGGCCAGTTCGGAATAGGACCGGTCGAAATCGTCGTTGACGAAGACATAGTCGAACTCGCCGCAGTGCTCGATCTCGCCCTTGGCGTTCTGGATTCGGCGTTCGATGACGTCGTCGGCATCCTGCGACCGGGTCACCAGGCGACGGCGCAGTTCTTCCAGGCTGGGCGGCAGGATGAAGACGCGCACGGCGTCGCCCGGGCATTTCTCGGCGATCTGACGCGCGCCCTGCCAGTCGATGTCGAACAGCACGTCGCGCCCCTCGGACAGGGCCTTGTCCACCGGGGCACGCGGGCTGCCGTATCGGTTGCCGTGCACGTCGGCCCATTCCAGGAAGGCATCCTCGTCGATGCCGCGCTGGAACGCCTCAGGCGAAACGAAGTGATAGTCGCGGTCGGCCACTTCGCCCGGCCGGATGCCGCGCGTGGTCATGGAGACCGACAGCTCCAGCCCGCCGTGGTCGGCCATCAAGCGGCGGCACAGGGACGTCTTGCCCGCGCCCGACGGGCTGGCCACGATCAGCAGGACACCCCGGCGGGGCGTGCGGTCATTCGACATTCTGAACCTGTTCTCGAAGCTGCTCGATGACCGCCTTCAGGTCGAGGCCCGTGGCGGTCAGCGCCGTCGTAGCCGATTTCGAGCACAGTGTGTTCGCCTCGCGCATCAACTCCTGCATCAGGAAGTCCAGCTTGCGACCGGCGGGCGGTTGATCCAGCAGGCTGCGGGCCGAGGCGACGTGGGCCGTCAGCCGATCCAGTTCCTCGCGCACGTCGGCCTTGGCGGCCAGGGCGGCCGCCTCCAGCACGATGCGCTCCTGCAGGCCCGGGGCGTCGGGTGCCAATTCGGCCATGCGGCGGGCGAAGCGGTCGCGCACGGCTTCGGTCTGGGCGACGGCTTCGGTCTCGGCGGCGGCGACCAGGGCCTCGATCCGGGCGATGAAGTCCTCGATCACAGGCCGCAACTGAGCGCCCTCCCGCTCGCGCGAGACCTTCAGCGCATCCAGTGCCTGCTCGACGCTGACGGCGATCGCGGCTTCCACCGACGCGCGGGCTTCGGCGTCGTCGACCTGTTCCTCGCTCTCGATCACGCCCTTGAGGCCCAGCAGGCCATCGGCCGACGGCGGGGTCGCCCCTTCCTCCGCCAGCTGGTTGGCCAGCGCCAGATATCGGGCCAGCACAGCCTCGTTGACCTTCAGCGTGGGCGCATCGCCCTCGGCTCGACGCGCGTTTACGCCCAGCGTCACCTGCCCCCTGCTCAGGCGTCGTTGCGCCGCCGCCTTGGCCAGCCGCTCCAGGTTGTCGAAGCCGTTCGGCCCGCGAAACCGGACCTCAAGATTGCGGCCGTTGACCGAGCGCGCCTCTACCGTCCAGGTCCAGCCGTCCTGGGCTCCGTCCGCCCGGCCGAAGCCGGTCATGCCCGACAGCATGCTCACGGTCCGTTCGCAGGGGCGGGTGTCGTGGCGGGCGCGGTGGTGGCGGCAGAACGCGCCGTGGTGGGTCGGGCAGGCGTCAGCGTGCCGGGGGCCTGCATGGTGATGACCGCATCACCGGTCACAGGCGGCGGTGCGACCGGCGCGGTGCCCGGCGGCAGGGTCTCCGCCGGGGGCGGGCCGGGCGTGCGGGCCTCGATCGAACGCCAGCGCGCGACATTGGCCAGGTGCTGCTCATAGGTGGAGGCGAACACATGCCCGCCGGTCCCGTCGGCGACGAAGAACAGATCCTGCGACCGCGGCGGATTCAGCACGGCCATCAACGACTGTCGTCCCGGATTGGCGATGGGCGTCGGAGGAAGGCCGTCGATCAGATAGGTATTATAGCCCGTGTCGCGTTCCAACTCGGATCGCCGGATGCCGCGCCCCAGCGGTCGCCCCTTTGTGATGCCGTAGATGATGGTGGGATCGCTCTCCAGCCGCATGCCGATCCGCAACCGGTTGGAGAACACCGCCGCGACCTGCGGCCGTTCGCGGGCGATGCCGGTCTCCTTCTCGACGATGGAGGCCAGGATCACGGCCTCTTCCGGCGTTCGGACCACTGTGTTGGGTCCCCGCTGGGCCCACAGGTCGGCGAGATTTTCGGACGCCGCGCGCTGCATGCGGGCGATGAGCTCGGCCCGGCCTTCACCCCTGGCGACCTCGTAAGTCTCGGGCCACAGGGAGCCCTCCTCCGGCACTTCCGGGATGGTGCCCGTCAGGACCGCTTCCTTGTTGAGGATGTCGACGGCCTGGGCCGAGGACCAGCCCTCGGGGATAGTGACGAAATGGCGGACGACGCGACCATCGGTCAGCAGGGCCAGCACGCCTTTCAGCGAGGCCTTGGTCGGCACCTCGTATTCACCGGCTCGCAATCGGCGGTCGGCTCCGGTCAGGGTCGCGGCGGCCTTGAACATGTCGACCGAGCGGATGACCCCCGCGTTCTTCAGGGTCGCTGCGATCGCCGAGACTCCGGATCCGGACGGCAGGGTCACGATGGTCGCAGCGCCCGTCCTCGCAGAGGGTCCCGGCGCGTAATAGACGCTCCACGCCCAGGCCAGTCCCGCGATCAGGAACAGGCTGACGGTCGCGGACGCGGCCAGCGCGGCCGCCACCAGTCCCGACCGCTTCTGCCTCGGCGCCGCCCCCCGGCCGTTCGTCATGTCAGGTGACCTTGCGGAAAATGACCGAGGCGTTGGTGCCGCCGAAACCGAAGCTGTTGGACATCACGACGTCGATCTCCATGGGTTTCCCCTTGTGAGGCACCAGGTCGATGGCGGTTTCGTGTTCCGGGTCGTCCAGGTTGATCGTCGGCGGCGCGATCTGGTCGCGGATGGCCAGCACGCTGAACACCGCCTCGATGGCCCCGGCCGCGCCCAGCAGGTGGCCCGTCATCGACTTGGTCGAGGACATGGCCAGGTTCTTCGCATGGTCGCCGACCAGCCGTTCCACGGCCCGCAGCTCGATCCAGTCGGCCATCGTCGAGGTGCCGTGGGCGTTGACGTAGTCGATGTCCTCGATTGCGATCCCGGCCCGCTTCACCGCCGCCTTCATAGCCCGATAGGCTCCGTCGCCGTCCTCGGACGGCGCGGTGATGTGGAAGGCGTCGCCCGACATGCCGTAGCCGATGACCTCGGCATAGATCTTGGCCCCGCGCGCCTTGGCATGCTCGTATTCCTCCAGCACCAGCACGCCCGCGCCCTCGCCCATGATGAAACCGGCATGGCCCCGGTCGTAGGGGCGCGAGGCCTCTTCGGGACTGTCGTTATAGGCTGTGCACAGGGCCTTGCAGGCCAGGAAGCCAGCGATGCCCAGCGGCACGATAGAGCTTTCCGCCCCGCCCGCGACCATCACGTCGGCGTCGTCGAAGGCGATCATCCGGGCCGCGTCGCCGATCGCGTGAACGCCTGAGGCGCAGGCCGTGACCACCGCGTGGTTCGGACCTTTCAGCTGATGCCGGATCGAAATCTGCCCGCTGGCCAGGTTGATCAGGGCCGAAGGGATGAAGAAGGGGCTGATCCGGCGTGGGCCGCTTTCGTTCAGAACGGTCGAGGCGTCGGCGATGGGGCCCAGGCCGCCGATGCCCGCGCCCATCATGACGCCGGTGCGCTCCTTGTCCTCGTCGGTCTCGGGATGCCAGTTGGCGTCGTTCAGAGCTTCGTCGGCGGCGGCGATGCCGAACAGGATGAAGTCGTCGACACGCTTGCGCTCTTTCGGCGTCATGATCGCGTCGGGATCGAAGCTGCCGGGCACATCAGGCCCCCCGCCGCCACGGCCATCCACGCTGGGGACCTCGCCCGCGATGGTACAGCCGTAGCCCGTGGTATCGAAGGAAGTGATCGGACGGATGCCGGATCGCCCCTCGACGATGCCCTTCCAGCTGTGCTCGACGCCGGTGCCCAGAGGGGTGACGAGGCCGAGACCGGTGACGACGACGCGACGCATGCTTTCGCGCTCCAGCAGATACCTGATTCAGAAACAGTAATGGCCGCCGGGCCGCTCCGCTAGGAGGGCCGGGCGGCCATCAGCTGCCGATGGACCGAATGCGCTTAGGCGGCGGTCTTTTCGTCGATGAACTTGACCGCGTCGCCGACGGTCTGGATGTGCTCGGCGGCGTCGTCGGGGATCTCGATGTCGAACTCTTCCTCGAAGGCCATGACCAGTTCGACGTTATCGAGCGAGTCGGCGCCCAGGTCGTCGATGAAGCTGGCCTTCTCGGTGACCTTGTCCGGATCGGCGTCCAGGTGGTCGATGACGATCTTGCGGACGCGTTCCAGGGTATCGGACATGGGTGTCTCTGCCTTTTAGAGGCCGCCCGGGGCGGCGTTGTAATCTCGATCTGCCGTCTCACGACGGCCCCGGTTGCGCAAGAGGCAACGCCTCGCTGACCCAACCGGTTGCCGTCGCTTTAGCACACCCCTCGGCCGTGGAAATAGGGCGTAACGCGGAGTTACTTCTGTCCGCGATTGATCCACCAGACCAGTGCGCCACCGACGATCGCCATCGGGGCTCCATAGATGGCCCAGATGATATGGCCGGTCATGAAGCTGCCCGGCAGGATGTTGAACCCCTGCAGCACCCAGATGACGCCGATCAACAGCAGAGGCCCGGCCAGGACGGTGGCGAGATAGCGGAGGACGATCATCGAGTTGTCTCCTGGGCGATCAGATCATCGCCATGCCGCCGTTGACGTGCAGCGTCTGGCCCGTGACGTAAGCCGCTTCGTCCGACGAAAGATAGACGGCGGCGGCCGCGATCTCGTCGCCCGTGCCCAGGCGACCGGCGGGGATGTTCCTCAGGATGCCTTCCCGCTGCTGCTCGTTCAGCACGTCGGTCATGGGCGAGGTGATGAAGCCCGGCGCGATGCAGTTGACGGTGATGCCGCGCGATCCGACCTCCTGGGCCAGGGACTTCGAAAAGCCGATCATCCCGGCCTTTGACGCGGCATAGTTCGTCTGCCCGCCATTGCCGGTGACGCCGACCACCGAGGTCACGCCGATGATCCGGCCCGACCGACGCTTCATCATCCCCTTCATGGCCGCGCGGCTCAGGCGGAAATAGCTCTCCAGATTGACGGTCAGGACGGACTGAAAATCCTCGTCCTTCATCCGCAGCAGCAGGCCGTCCTTCGTAATGCCCGCATTGGCGACGAGGATATCCAGGCCCGCGCCTGCGACCTCTTCGGCCACGCCGACCAGCGCATCGACAGAGGCCGGGTCGGACAGGTTGGCGGTCGCGAAATGCGCGCGCTCGCCCAGCTCGGCCTTCATCTCCGCCAGCACAGCCTCGCGCGTGCCGGACAGGACAACGGTGGCCCCTTGCGCGTGCAGGGCGCGAGCGACGGCCCCTCCGATCCCGCCCGTGGCCCCGGTGACGAGGGCGGTCTTGCCTGTGAGATCGAACATCTGTGTCTCCTTATTGCGCCAGCGACTTCGCAAACGCTTCGATATCCTCGGCCGTGTTCAGCGCGAGGCTCTCTGCATCCGGGGCGATGCGCTTGGCCATGCCGGTCAGCACCTTGCCCGAGCCGATCTCGACGAAGCGGGTCACGCCGCCCTCGCCCGCCATCCACATCATGCTCTCGCGCCAGCGCACGCGGCCGGTGACCTGCTCGACCAGCAGACGGCGAATCGTGTCGGCATCCGTTTCAGGCCCAGCGGTGACATTGGCGACAACCGGCACTGAGGGTGCGATCAGGTTGGCCGAAGCCAGGGCAGCGGCCATTTCGTCGGCCGCAGGCTGCATCAGCGGACAGTGGAAGGGAGCCGAGACGTTCAGCGGGATGGCCCGCGCCCCCAGTTCCTTGGCCTTCTCGATGGCGCGGTCCACGGCGGCCTTGTCGCCCGAGATGACGACATTGCCGTTGTTGTTGTCGTTGGCCACGACGCAGGTGCCGATCTCGGCTCCAGCGGCGGCGGCGGCCTCGGCCAAAGCCAGATCCGTCTTCGGCCCGATCAGCGAGGCCATCGCCCCCTGCCCCACCGGCACCGCGCGCTGCATGGCCTGACCCCGCAGCTTCAACAGCCGCGCCGTGTCCGCGATCGAAAGCCCCCCGGCGGCCGCCAACGCTGAATATTCTCCGAGCGAATGCCCCGCCACGAACGCCGCGCGATCGACCCCGATGCCGAACTCATTCTCAAGCACCCGCATGACCGCCAGCGACACCGCCATCAAAGCGGGTTGGGCGTTCTCGGTCAGGGTCAGTTGATCCTCCGGCCCGTCACGCATCAGGCCGGACAGATCCTGCCCCAGAGCCTGGTCGATCTCGGCGAAAACGTCCCGCGCCGAGGCGAAAGTCTCGGCCAGCACGGCCCCCATGCCGACGGCCTGACTGCCCTGTCCGGGGAAGAGAAGCGCGAGGGTCATGGTCGGTCCGTGATGGTTGTCAGGAGCGCGGAGGGGTAAGCCGATCGTTCCGTCACGGCAAGACGGCCGGCGTCGATCGATGCGGCGTTCTTCTTGACGGTTCAGCCTCGATGGAGGAGATTCTTGAAATGACAAACGTCGCCGTTCAGCTCAGCGATGATCAGGCGAAACGCCTGGGCGAAATCGCGCGGTACCGGCATGCCAGCACCGCCTCCGTCGTGCAGGAGGCCGTGAACCAATACCTGGATCATGACGCCGAGTTTCGCGCAGCCGTTCAGGTCGGCATTGACCAGGCGGATCGGGGCGAGGTCGAGGATTGGGACGTCGTCAAAGCCCGACTTCGCGCCCATATGGCCAAACGACTGGCCCAAGCGGCGGAATGAGGGTTCGGACCTCGCTGCAAGCGAGCGAAGACCTTCGAGATATCTTCGACTACATCAGCGGCGACAGCACACAGAACGCTCACAAAGTGGCGGAGCGCCTAATCGAGGCGATCGACAGCCTCGGCCAACTAGAGAGTCGCGGCCGTAAGGGTCAGATTGAGGGCACGCTCGAACGTGTCGTGCCTCTCACAGGCTGCATCCTAATCCACAGGGTGGACGCCGACGAAGTCGCGATTCTTAGAGTTTGGCGTTCGGCGAGAGGCTTGCCGCGAGCCGACTGACGCTCTCGCCTTGCCCCCTGCCCCCTTTTCCCCTATACGCGCCCGCTTTCCAGGGCTTCGGTCCTGATGCGGAACGCCAAAGGGTCCGGGAAGTCCTCCCGGCCGCCGCTTCAGGATCCATCGTGGTTCGGACTTTACCCGGTCCCTCCGCGCCGACGCCCCACCAGGGAGACTGACGAATGGCTCTTTACGAGCACACGGTCATGACGCGCCAGGATATCAGCGCGCAACAGGCCGAAGCCCTCAACGACACCATCAAGGACCTGATCGTGGCCGGCGGCGGTTCCGTCGCCAAGATCGAGTACTGGGGCCTGCGCAACTTGACCTATCGGGTCAAGAAGAACCGCAAGGCCCACTATTCCCTGCTGGCCATCGACTGCCCCCCGCCCGCCATGGCCGAAGTCGAGCGTCAGCTCGGCATCAACGAGGACGTGCTGCGCTGGCTGACCGTTCGCGTCGAGGAGCTCGACCTGGAACTGTCGCCGCTTCTGGCCCGCCGCGAGCGCGAGCGTGAACGCGACCGTGAGCGCACGCCGCGTGAAGACGCCGACGTGGCCGCGTAAGGAGGATTTGAACCCATGACCGATACCACCTCCTCGTCCAACGTCCCCGGCATGCCCGTGGGCTCCGGCTCCGGCCGCCGTCCGTTCAATCGTCGCCGCAAGGTCTGCCCGTTCACGGGCGAAGGCGCGCCGAAGATCGACTACAAGGACGTCAAGCTGCTGCAGCGCTACATTTCCGAACGCGGCAAGATCGTGCCCTCGCGCATCACCGCCGTGTCCCAGATCAAGCAACGCGAACTGGCCAAGGCCATCAAGCGCGCCCGCTATCTGGCCCTCCTGCCCTATGTGGTGAAATAAGATGAAGGTCGTTCTGCTCGAACGCGTCGAGAACCTCGGCGCCATCGGCGACGTCGTCACCGTCAAGGATGGCTTCGCTCGCAACTTCCTGCTGCCGCGGGACAAGGCCCTTCGCGCCACCTCCAAGAACCTGGAGAAGTTCGAATTCGACCGCGTCGCCATCGAGGCCCGCAACGAGAAGAACAAGGGCGAGGCCCAGAAGATCGCCGACAAGATCGACGGTCAGTCCTACGTCATGATCCGCCAGGCGGGTGAGACCGGCCAGCTGTACGGCTCGGTCTCCGGTCGCGACGTCGCCGAGGCCGTTCAGGCCGAAGGCGGCAAGATCGAACGCTCCCAGGTGGTCCTCAACACGGCGATCAAGACCCTGGGTGTCCACGAAGTGCTGGTTCGCCTGCACGCCGAGGTCGCCGCCACGGTCAAGATCAACATCGCCCGTTCGGCCGACGAAGCCGAGCGTCAGGCCAAGGGCGAGGACGTCATCAAGTCGGCCTACGACGAAGACCGCAATGCCGCCGCCGAACAGGCACGCGACATGGTCGAAGGCGGCGCCGGCCAGCAGGACGGTCTCGGTTCCGAAGGCTAGGTCCAGCCGACCGGACGATAGACGACAGACGGCGCGGGGAGCGATCTCCGCGCCGTTTTTCGTTCTAGCCAGGTTCGCTCAACTGATCCGTCTAGGGATTTTCCAGCGGTCCACAGACGGACCAATTCGATCCCCGGCCACGGATACGTCCGGGCCTGTCGCAGACGCGTGAGAGGGGTAAGTCGTTAACCCGATGAACGCCTTTACCCCCTTCGCCGACTCCGTCGCCATTCCGTCGCTGCCGCACAACCTGGAGGCCGAGCAGGCCTTGCTGGGCGCGCTGATGTTCGACAACGCCATCTTCGAGCGCCTGTCGGACCGCCTGCGCGGCTCGCACTTCTATGAGCCTTTCCACCAGCGGCTCTACGACGCGATCGAGGATCATATCCGCCAGGGCATGCTGGCCGAACCGACCATTCTGATGGAGCGATTCAAGCAGGACCCGGCGTTCGCCGAGTTCGGCGGGCTGCGCTATCTGGCCGACCTGATGGACCGCGCCCCTCCTGGGGCCAATGCGCCCGACTATGCGCGCGTCGTCTACGACCTGGCGCTGCGCCGCGACCTGATCCGCATCGGCGGCGACATCATCAAGGAAGCGCCGGACCCCGAGACGCCCGCCATCGACCAGATCGAACAGGCGGAACTGACCCTGTATTCACTGGCCGAGACCGGCGCGCCCTCATCGGGCTTCGTCAGCTTCTCGACGGCCCTGGCCGGCGCCGTGCAGATGGCGGGCGAGGCGTATCAGCGGGACGGCAAGCTGGCCGGCCTGGCCACCCATCTTGACGATCTCGATTCCAAGCTGGGCGGCATGCACCCGTCCGACCTGCTGATCCTCGCCGGCCGTCCGTCGATGGGCAAGACGGCGCTCGCCACCAACATCGCCTTCAACGTCGCCCGCAACTACCGCTGGGAGCCGACCCCGGACGGCCGAAAGACGGTGTCCGGCGGCGTGGTCGCCTTCTTCTCGCTGGAAATGAGCGCCGAACAGCTGGCCATGCGTATCCTGGCCGATGCGTCTGGCGTGTCCTCTGATCGCCTGCGGAAGGGCGAAATCGATGCCAGTGACTTCGGCAAGGTGCGCGATGCCGCCATCGAGATCGGCGAAAGCCCCCTCTACATCGACGCCACCGGCGGCCTGGCCATCTCCAAGCTGGCGGCCCGCGCCCGTCGCCTGAAGCGGATGGAACAGGGCCTGGACCTGATCATCGTCGACTACCTCCAGCTGATCACCGTCGGCGAGGGCAATGCCCAGAAGAACCGGGTGCAGGAGGTGTCGGAGATCACCGGCGGCCTGAAGGCCCTGGCCAAGGAACTGAACGTCCCGATCATCGCCCTGTCGCAACTGTCGCGTCAGGTCGAGAACCGCGAAGACAAACGGCCGCAGCTATCCGACCTGCGCGAATCCGGCTCGATCGAGCAGGACGCCGACTGCGTGATGTTCGTCTATCGCGAGAGCTACTACTTGGGCCGCACCGAACCGCGCGAGGGCACCGAAGAACACCTGAAATGGCAGGAGGACATGGACCTGCTGGAACACCAGGCCGAGGTGGTCATCGGCAAGCAGCGCCACGGACCCATCGGCATCGTGAAGCTGAGCTTCGACGCGGACACGACCCGCTTCGGCAACCTGGCCCGCAGCGGCTTCGGCAACTTCAGCGATATTCCGGAGTAGGTCGCCCTCTCCCCTTGCGGGAGAGGGAGATCGCGCACGGCGGCGCAGCCGTCGTCCTGGCGCGATCGGGTGAGGGGTGACTCCCGGCGTCGAAGGGTGCGCGTTGAAGAAGGGGGCTCGCCGGTAAGACCGGGAGCCACCCCTCATCCGACCTCGCTCCGCTCGGCCACTTTCTCCCGCAAGGCGAGAAGGACAACCGGCTCAATCGTCGCGGTGAACCCGCTCGCGGCGTTCGTGGCGCTCCTGGGCCTCGACCGACATCGTCGCGGTCGGACGCGCTTCCAGACGGCCCAGGCCGATCGGCTCGCCCGTGTCCTCGCAATAGCCGTAGGAGCCGTCCTCGATCCGGCGCAGCGCATCCTCGATCTTGGAGATCAGCTTGCGCTGCCGATCCCGTGTGCGCAGTTCCAGTGCCCGGTCTGACGCCGAAGACGCGCGGTCCAGCAGGTCGGGATGGTTTTCGGTCTCGGCCTTCAGGTTGACGACCGTGCCCTTGGACTCGCGCAGGATATCGTCCCGCCAGGCCATCAACTTGTGTTTGAAATAGGCGAGCTGCCGTTCATTCATGAACGGCTCGTCTTCCGAAGGCCGGTAACCGGCCGGTTCGTCCGACGGAACAGAGGCCAATGCGGTCATCGCACTCACACTCGAAACAGCGCCCCCCATGGCGCAAGACGGCCTATAGGCAGGGTTGGTGACTCGCGGCAACCGTCATCGCGCGTCCGTGATTGCGGCCAAGCTCTCTTGTAACCGCCATCGTGACATTTCTTCATCACCCGGCGCGTCGAACAGGGGATTTGACCGGGTTTTCCGGGGTTTATGCTGCGCTGCGGCGAACTTCGGCCTTTGCCAGCTCGACGGCGGCACGCAGATCGATCTGTTGCAACAGGCCGGTCAACGCCTCGTCGGGATCCTCCGGGCGTTCCTCGTGCAGGCCCCGAGCCATGCGTTCGAGAGCACCCTCGCCGGAATCCCCCGATAAAAGGGCCAACTTCAGTTCGTCCAGCCGATCGAGCAGATTCGCGCCGCGCCGGACCGCGCGGCGGCGCCGCTCCGTCGCCGTCTCCACCCCCTGAAGCGCCATGAGCGCCGAGACGTCGCTGACGCCGGATGCCGACGACACAGCCTGGGATGACGCCGTCGAGGCCGTCGCCGCGCCTTGCGGCACGGAAAAGCCGCCGCTCGCGCGCACGGGTCGCTGACTGGCGGCCGGGCCGATACCCGAGGGGCCAATGACCTTCATGACAGGGTGCTCTTTGGCATGGCCCACCATCGCCGGACGTCCGTCACCGTTTGGTTAACGACGCGGCAGGTTTTGCCGGGAAGCAGCCACCCCGATCCTCGTGACTACTGATTTTCAAAGACTTTTGGTCCGGCACGACTTTCGCATCGCATGCAGCGAGTCTGTTCGCCGAAAGTCCGCCCGATGCAGAAGTTGCTGACCGCCCTCCTCGCCCCGCTCGCCCTGGCGCTCGCCGTGGCCGGGCCCGCGTCGGCGCAGTCGCGCATCAAGGACATCGCCTCGATCGAGGGCGTGCGCACCAACCAGCTGGTGGGCTATGGCCTGGTGGTCGGCCTGGCCGGAACGGGCGACAGCCTTCGCAACTGCCCCTTCACCAGACAGTCGCTCGAAGGCATGACCGAGCGGCTGGGCGTCAACATCCGCGGATCCAATGCCAACTCCAAGAACCTGGCCGCCATCATGGTGACCGCAGATCTGCCGCCTTTCGCCACACCGGGTTCGCGCGTGGACGTTTCGGTCTCCAGCCTGTGCGACGCCAAGAGCCTGCTGGGCGGGACGCTCCTGGTCACCAGCCTTCAGGGCGCGGACGGCAACGTCTATGCTGTGGCGCAGGGTTCGGTGCAGACCGGCTCCGTTTCCGGGTCCGGTGCCTCGGGGTCGTCGGTCACGCGCGGCGTGCCGACCGCCGGGCGCATAGCATCGGGCGCGACGGTGGAGCGTGAGACCGGCTTCAATCTGGACGGCCAGCAGGAAGTTCGCCTGACGCTGCGCAACCCCGACTTCACCACGGCCCAGCGGGTCGCCGCGGCCATCAACGCCACCTATCCCTCCACCGCCCTGGCAGAGAACGGATCGGTCATCGCCCTGCGCGCGCCGGCGCAACTCGGCATGGCGGCCTTCATCAGCCGGGTCGAGAACATGCCGGTCGCGGTCGATACCCCCGCCAAGGTCATCATCGACGAGGTCAACGGCGTCATCGTCATGGGCGAGAACGTCCGGATCTCCACCGTCGCGATCGCGCAAGGCAACCTGACCATCTCGGTCCAGGAAAGCCCCCAGGTCAGTCAACCCGCCCCCTTCAGTCAGGGACAGACCACGGTCGTCCCCCAGTCCGACGTCACGGTCGAGGAGGAACTGGGCCGCGAAATCCGGCTGGTGAACGGCGCCACCTCCCTGTCGACGCTGGTCAACGGTCTGAACGCCCTGGGCGTATCGCCCCGCGACATGATCTCGATCCTCCAGGCCATCAAGGCGGCGGGCGCGCTGCAGGCCGAAATCGAGGTGCTGTGATGAGCGACCTGGCCGTTTCCGCCGACCTGCTGGCGCCGGTTCCGTCCGCTCCCAACGCCGCGTCCGCGCGCATGCGGGAGACGGCGGAAAACTTCGAAGCGTCCTTCCTCGCCCAGATGCTGAAACCCATGTTCGAGGGCCTGTCGACCGACGGGCCGTTCGGCGGAGGCGAGGCCGAGGGGACGTGGCGCAGCTTCATGATCGACGCCATGGCCAAACAGACGGTCAAGGCCGGCGGCATCGGCCTGGCCGACACCGTGGTGGCCGAGATGGTCCGCATGCAGGCCCAACAGACGCAAGCCCAGGCCGGAACCGCCGAATGACCTACGATTCCGTCACCGCCACCGCCCATCTGCGTCGTCTGACCGACCTGACCGACCGTCTGACGGCCCGGCTCGAGGCTGAAACCGATGCCTTCGCCTCACACCGGCCTCAGGACGTGGCCGCCAGCCTCGGCGAGACGCAGGACCTGGCCAATCTCTATCGGCGCGAATCGGCCCAGCTCAAATCCAATCCCGGTCTGCTGTCCGCCGCGCCCCTGGCCGAGCGCATGGGACTGATCAAGGCGACCGAAGCGTTCGAGGCGGTTCTGGCCATCCACGCCCGCACAGTCGAAGCCGCGCGAACGATTTCCGAAGGCCTCGTAAGGACGATCGCGCAGGAGGTCGCCGGCGCGCGCGCCATGGGCACCGGCTACGGTGCCTCGGGCCGGGCAGCCGCTGGTGACGGCCGAGCGGTGACGCTGAATCGCACCGCCTGACCGGAACGCGTTAACGATGTGTCTGAGGTGAAGCTTAAGGGCTGTATGCCACTGTGAGGGCATGCCGATCCGCAAGCGCCTTCTGGGTATCGCCTTTGCCGCCGCCGACCTGCTGGTTGAGCTGGCACCCGAGGGCAGGATCGTCTTCGCACTGGGATCGGGTCCGTCAAAGGACCTTTCGGCCGAGACGCTGATCGGTTCATCCATCTTCGACGGCGTCGGCAAGGCCAGCGCAAAGGCGATCGAGACGGTCCTGGCCACCCTCAAATCCGGCACCCGCTCGCCTGCGGTCGAGCTGTTGTTCGCAGCCGGGGAGAATCGCGTGCGCCGCGCGACGGTGCGGCTGTTCGTCATGCCAGAACTGGCCCCCAACATCTCGGCGGCCGTGACCTGGGAAGGTCCGGCCTATCGACTTCACGACCCTCAGTCGCGCCCGGCACTGACTCCCGTGGCGTTTCTCGAGCGTGCGCGCGACGTATTGACCGCGCCGGGCGCATCTGGAGATCTGGCCGTCTCCTTCGTCGATGTCGCCGGGCTAGAGGCCGCCCGGGCGCTGGGCGAGGCCGGTGAGCGCCTGAATGCGCGCGTGCAGGCCGCGCTGCAGGCCGCGTCGGTCAACGGCGACAGCACCGGACAACTGGGGCCCGAGCGGTTCGCCATGCTGCGCGATCGTTCGACCGACAACGACCTCGCCGGCGAGGTTCGCGAACTGGGTCTCAGCGAGGGTCTCGACCTGGGGGTCCGATCGGCCGAGGTCGGTATCGATGTCGGCGGTGATTCCCTGAACACGCTTCGAGCCCTGCGTTTCGCGGTCGAAGGCTGCCTGAAGGACGGCGGGCTGGAACAGCCTGAGCTGTCCTTCACCGCCTCCCTGTCGCGGACGCTCAAGAACGCCGACGCCTTCCGGACCATGGTGCGAGAGCGCGGCTTCGACCTGCACTTTCAGCCGATCGTCGATCTGAAGACTGAAGCTGTGCATCATTTCGAGGCCCTGGCCCGGTTCCGTGGCACGAACGGTCCCGCCGACACCATTCACATGGCCGAGGAGCTGGCGCTGATCGAAAGCTTCGACGTGGCGGTGGCCGAAAAGGCGCTGGGTCGGCTACGTCGTCCCGGCTCGGGACTGCTGAAATTCGCCGTCAATGTCTCCGGGGCATCGCTGACCGACGACCGGTATGTCCAGGCGGTCCTGCGCATGACCGCGGCCCGCCCCGAGGAACGTCGCCGCCTGATCGTCGAGGTCACCGAATCCGCCGCCCTGGCGGATATCGACGCGGCCAACCGCCGCCTCGGGGCGCTGCGCGCGGCCGGCATCAAGGTCTGCATCGACGATTTCGGCGCCGGTTCTGCCAGCTACGACTACCTGCGCGGTCTGTCGGTCGATACGGTCAAGATCGACGGCAAGTTCGTCGGGGGGCTGGAGACGGATCCCCGCGCCCAGACCCTGATCGCGCATCTGGTCGAGCTGTGCGCCTCGCTGAAGGTCGATACCATCGCCGAGATGATCGAGACGCAAGGGACGGCCGACATCCTGCGCGGCCTCGGCGTCGACTACGGCCAGGGCTGGCTGTTCGGCAAGGCGGAGACCGAACCCCGCACCCAGCTTCAACCGATCGAGTCCGCCCGCCGCGTGGGAACCGTCGTCGGCTGGGGCTGACGCTCAATCGATCAGACGGGCCCCTCGCTCGGAGGTCAGGTAGCGCCAGACCCACTGGGAGGCGACCGACATCCGCCGGTCGAATCCAATCAGCAGATAGACGTGGACGAAGCCCCACAACAGCCAGCCGATGCCCTTCGTCAGCTTGATCGGCCCGATCACGAACACGGCGGCGCCGCGCCCGATCACCGCCGTGTCGCCCCGGCTGCGATAGCGGAACCGCGGCATCTTCATCTTTCGGCCGGCCTTCGACCGAGGCAGGTTTCGCCTCAACGCCCGCCCCAGATGCAGCCCCTGTTGCTTGGCCACCTGACCCAGCGCGGGCAGTGCCTTGCCCTTCTGCTCGAAGCTGGCCAGGTCGCCGATGACATAGACGCCGTCCGCGCCGGGCAGGGAGAGATCGCGATTGACCATCAGCCGCTCCTGACGATCCACGGCCATTGCCCCGAACCAGTCACGCGCCGGGGCCGCCTTGATGCCCGCCCCCCAGATCACCGAGGAGGCGGCGATCCGCTCTCCTCCCGCCATGACCCCATCCGCATCGATCGCCTCGACCCGCGTGTTCAGGCGCACCTCGACCCCGATATCGGTCAGGGCTTTCAGCGCATAGGCCTGGACCGAGGCCGGAAAACTGGCCAGCAGCCTGGGCCCGCTTTCGATCAGGATGACCCGCGCCCAGGTCGGATCGATGCGTCGGAAATCGCCCGCCAGCGTATAGCGGGCCAGTTCCGCGATCGTGCCCGCCATCTCCACGCCGGTCGGGCCGCCGCCGATCACCACCGTCGTCAGAAGCGCGTCGCGCCGAACCGGATCGTCCTCCGTCTCGGCCCTTTCAAACGCCTTCAGAAGCTTTGCCCGGATCGCGCGGGCGTTCTCGATGCTCCGCACGCCCGGCGCATGCTCGGCCCAGCCGTCGTTGCCGAAATAGTTGTAGACGGACCCGGTGGCGATCACGAGCGCATCGTAGGGCAGATGACCGCCGTCCTTCAGCATCACGCGACGTCCGAGGGTATCGACGCCGCAGACCTCGCCCAGCACCGTATCGACGTTCGGATATTTCGCCATTACCCGTCGGACCGGGGCGGCGATGTCGGCCGGCGACAGGGCGGCGGTCGCCACCTGATAGAGAAGCGGCACGAACAGGTGATAGTTGACCCGGTCGACGATGGTCACGCGCACCCGCGACCCGCCCAGGGCCATCGCGCACGACAGCCCCCCGAAACCCGCCCCGACGATCACCACATGCGCCGCACCGCCCACGGGTGCCGGCGTGCGGTTGGGCGACGGGATCTCGACGGGCGTGAAGGTCATGGCGGCTCCCCGATGCAGACCCTGACACGAAGTGTGACGGAGGCGCAGGGCCTTCGCGCGGAAGGCGCAACCGGTTACGGTAAGCAACGCCCCCAGCTCGGAGAAAGCCATGACCCGCACGCTCGCCCGCTGTCTCATCGGATCGGCCCTGCTGGGCTCGGCCGCCTGCGCGTCCATGCCCGATGCCCCTTCAAGTCCGCCGAGCTACGCCCCCGTCGCCACGCACAGCGAGCCCCGGGCGGCGCTCTATGCCGATTGCATCGCCCAGGCCGCCGGATCGGGAGCCTTCGCCCACGCCCAGGACGACGACACCAGCACCATCCTGTTCACCTGCACCGGCACGCCCGCCCGCGCCTTCTACGATGGGCTGGCCACCCGCAGCGCGGAGATCGGCTCCGAGTTCGTGTCCGAGGGCCGGACCTTCCGTTCGACCAATCGGGTCGTGCGCGACCTGTTCGGCGTGGACTACTGTTCGACCGGCGGCCCTGACGATTTCCAATGCGTCATCACGCTGAACGCCGGCGATTTCCTGCGCTCGGCCACGGACTGACAGCAGCCTCAATGTTCCCACATTGTTCTTGCTGAATCAGCGCGATCAATGCCCATATAGCGATGTTGCACCGGACACCTGTCCGGCTCTCCCGCGTTCCCGGAACAGATGACCGAAAAGCACAACTTCATCCGCGTGCGCGGCGCGCGCGAGCACAACCTCAAGGGCGTGGATGTCGACATCCCGCGCGAGAAGCTGGTCGTGATGACCGGACTGTCGGGCTCGGGCAAATCCTCGCTGGCGTTCGATACCATCTATGCCGAGGGGCAACGGCGATATGTCGAGAGCCTGTCGGCCTATGCGCGCCAGTTCCTGGAGCTGATGGGCAAGCCGGATGTCGACCTGATCGAGGGTCTGTCGCCGGCCATCTCCATCGAGCAGAAGACCACGTCCAAGAACCCGCGCTCGACCGTCGGCACGGTGACGGAGATCAACGACTACATGCGCCTGTTGTGGGCGCGGGTCGGCGTCCCCTATTCGCCCGCCACCGGCCTGCCGATCGAAAGCCAGACCGTGTCGATGATGGTCGACAAGCTGGTCGCCCTGCCCGAGGGCGAACGCCTGCTGCTGCTGGCTCCCGTCGTGCGCGGTCGGAAAGGCGAATACAGGAAGGAGATCGCCGAGTGGCAACGCTCGGGCTTCCAGCGGCTGAAGATCGATGGCGAATTCTACGCCATCGAGGACGCGCCGACGCTGGACAAGAAGTTCAAGCACGACATCGACATCGTCGTGGACCGGATCGTCACCAAGGCCGGGCTAGAGGCCCGCTACGCCGACAGTATCCAGACCGCCCTCAACCTGGCCGACGGCATCGCCGTGGCGGAATGGGCCAATGCCGCAGAGGGCGAGGAGCCACGACGGCTGCTGTTCTCGGAAAAGTTCGCCTGCCCGGTTTCCGGCTTCACGATCAGCGAGATCGAGCCGCGCCTGTTCAGCTTCAACAACCCGTTCGGGGCCTGCCCGGTCTGCGACGGCCTGGGGCTGAAGCTGACATTCGACGCCGATCTGGTCATCCCCGACCGCGACAAGACACTGCACAAGGGCGCGGTGGCTCCGTGGTCGCGCGGCCCCTCGCCCCTCTATACCCAGACGCTGCAGGCGCTCAGCCGGCACTACGGGTTTTCGATGGATGTGCCGTGGCGCGAGCTGCCGGATCAGGCCCGCAAGGTCATCCTGCACGGCACGGGCACCGAGAAGATCAAGTTCGTCTATGACGACAACGCCCGCAAATACGAGGTCTCCAAGCCGTTCGAGGGGGTGATCCCCAACCTCGACCGCCGCTGGCGCGAGACCGACAGCGCCTGGGTGCGTGAGGAGCTGGGGCGCTTCCAGTCCGAGACGCCGTGCGAGGCGTGCGGCGGCAAGCGGCTGAAGCCGGAGGCCCTGGCGGTGAAGATCGACGGCGAGGACATCGCCGAGATCAGCTGGCTGTCGATCTCAAAGGCCTATCTGTGGTTCACCACCCTTTCGGACCGGCTGACCGACAAGCAGCTGGAGATCGGCCGTCGCATCCTGAAGGAAATCACCGATCGGCTGCGGTTCCTGAACAACGTCGGCCTGGACTACCTCAGCCTGTCGCGATCGTCCGGGACCCTATCGGGGGGCGAGAGCCAGCGGATCCGACTGGCGTCGCAGATCGGATCCGGCCTGACCGGCGTCCTCTATGTGCTGGACGAGCCGTCGATCGGCCTGCACCAGCGCGACAACACCCGGTTGCTGGAATCGCTGATGGGTCTGCGCGACCTCGGCAACTCGGTGCTCGTCGTCGAGCATGACGAAGAGGCGATCCTGACCGCCGACTACGTCATCGACATGGGTCCGGCCGCCGGCGTCCACGGCGGCGAGATCTGTGCCGAGGGCACGCCGGCCCAGGTCATGGCCAACCCGAAGTCCCTGACCGGCAAATACCTGACCGGTGAGCGTGAGATCGAACTGCCGCACGAAGGCCGTCGCCCGGTCGACAAGAAGAAGATGCTGAAGATCAGCGGCGCGACCGGCAACAACCTGAAGAACGTCACTGGAGCCATCCCTGTCGGCCTGTTCACCTGCGTCACCGGCGTGTCGGGCGGCGGCAAGTCCACCTTCACGATCGAGACCCTGTACAAGGCCGCCGCGCGTCGGCTGCACAATGCGTCCGACGCCCCCGCCAACTATGACCGGATCGAGGGGCTGGAGCATTTCGACAAGGTGATTGACATCGATCAGTCGCCGATCGGGCGCACGCCGCGATCGAATCCGGCGACCTATACCGGGGCCTTCGGTCCCATCCGCGACTGGTATGCGGGTTTGCCGGAGTCAAAGGCGCGCGGCTACGGCCCCGGCCGGTTCAGCTTCAACGTCAAGGGCGGGCGCTGCGAAGCCTGTCAGGGCGACGGCCTGATCAAGATCGAGATGCACTTCCTGCCCGACGTCTACGTCACCTGCGATGTCTGCAAGGGCAAGCGCTACAACCGCGAGACGCTGGAAATCGTCTTTAAGGGCAAGAGCATATCCGACGTTCTGGACATGACCGTCGAGGAGGCCGGCCAGTTCTTCAAGGCCGTGCCGCCGATCCGCGACAAGATGCTGACCCTGTCACGGGTCGGCCTGGACTACGTCAAGGTTGGCCAGTCCGCGACCACGCTGTCGGGTGGCGAGGCCCAGCGGGTCAAGCTGTCCAAGGAGCTGTCCAAACGGGCCACCGGCAAGACCCTCTACATCCTGGACGAACCCACGACCGGCCTGCATTTCGAGGACACGCGGAAGCTGCTGGAGGTGCTTCAGGAGCTGGTCGATGCCGGCAACACCATCGTGGTGATCGAGCACAACCTGGATGTCATCAAGGTCGCCGACTACCTGCTGGACTTCGGTCCCGAGGGCGGCGACGGCGGGGGCGAGATCGTCGCCGTGGGCACCCCCGAACAGGTCGCGGCCAACGCGGCCAGCTGGACCGGTCGCTATCTGAAAGAGGTCCTGGACCGCCACGAAACGCGTCGCAAGGCGCGGGTGGCGGCCCTGACGGCCGAGACGGTCAAGCCGAAGCGGGCGAAGGTGAAGGCCTGATCGATCCGATCAGGCGCTCGCCAGCCCGCCCTGGCGGGCGAAGCCGCCGCGCGTCACCAGCACCACCGCGCTGATCAGCAGCACGGCCGTTACCACGACGCTGCCTTCCGGTCCGAAGGCCCCGCCAGTCAGCCACCAGGCGGCTCCATCGACGGCCTTCAGATCGACGATGGAGGGCGTGACGTTCACGACCTCGCCCGAGACTTCCAGCCCGAAGCCGGTGCCCAGCAGCCAGTTCCAGGCCGCGTGCCAGCCGCAGACGCCCCAGATCGACCCTTCGCGAGCAGCATAAAGGCCGATGAAGACCCCGAACAGGGCGATGTTGACCAGGGCCAGGGCCAGTTCCTTCGACGGCGCGATATTGCCGGCGTGGGCAAGGCCGAACAGCAGGCTGGACACCGTCAGGCCGATCACCAGCCCGTGGCGCGAGGTGATGAGGCCCATCAGCCAGCCGCGAAACACGATCTCCTCGGTCGAACCCTGCACGATGAAACCGAACAGCAGGACCACCAGCGGGGTCAGGACCGCCGCCGACACGCCCGCCTGGAAGATGCCGGGGGCCTCGACGCGATAGGCCCCGGTCGCCCAGATGATGCAGACCACGGCCGCGAGATAGACCAGGCCCAGACCGAACCCGCGTCCGATCCGGACGGCGAAGTCGCTGTTGAGGCCGATATTGGCCAGTCTACGGCGCTCGAAGAACACCACCCAGGCGATCGTCAGCGCTGCGCCCAGCCCGAAGGCAACGAACAGGATGTAGGACAGGCTGGTCCAGATCGTCTGGTCCGACGGCAGGGCGTGGGTGATCTGCATCGGCACGACCGCGCCGATCTGGCCGAGCACGATGAAGGCCAGCGCCAGAATGACGGCTGCCGCCGACCATGTCCTGCGCTGCCGGCTCGGTGCCGGCGCGTAGAGTTCCCGTCCTGCCATTTCGCCCATCCCTGTTGACCAGCTCAGGCTAACTGCCCGCGCGGATATGGCCAAGTTAAGCCTTGGACAGGTTCGCCAGCGTTTCAGCTCTCGGACGCGACGCCTTTCAGGCCCAGATACGCCGCTGCGAACGGTGCATAGAGGACGGCGAGCTGGAGCGCGGAGGCGATGGCGTTCACGACCACGAAACCCGCGATCGCCGGCCCGGCCGTGCGCAGGATTTCGGCCGTCGATGCACCGTCCAGCGCGGCCAGCTGCTCCACACCTCCGGTCATCATCGTCACCGGCAGGGCGACGATGCCGGACAGCACGCCCACCAGCATCGTCATGATGAAAGCGATGATCGCCATGCCCAGCAGGCTCAACGCATGGCCCTTGGTCAGGCCATAGGATTCGAACAGCGAGATGCGCCGTTCCGCCACCGTGATCGGCACCGCCAAGCTGAGTCGCACCATGACCCAGATCAGCGCGACGACGGCGCCCAGTCCCAGCAGGACGCCAACCAGCACGCCCAGCCCCGAGTTCACGCTGGCCGCCAACCCGGCGATCAGGCCGACGACGCCGAACAGGACGACCGCCCCGAAACCGATGACGATCGACAGCACCACGCTCACGGCCAGTACGCGAAGTTCGTCCATGCTCAGCCGCAGGTAACCGAAGGCGCTGTCGCTGGGCCGGACGACCGCCCGTGCCACTGCGGTGTTCAGCACCGCACCGAGAACGAGGCCGAGCGGAGCCGCCAGGCTGAACAGGCTCAGATAGGTCGTGCTCAATCCCTCCAGCTCGGCCGGCGTCGGTTCGCTACCCTGCAGCGTCTCCGTCGCCGCGAACAGGCTGGCCAGGCCCGATCCGAACAGCCCGAAGAAGGCACCGATCGCGACCAGATAGGCCAGCGACCAGAAGACGACCGTCATCGGGTGCCGCCGCACCAGCCGGAAACCCTCAAACGCCGCGTCTGTGGCCGAAAAAGTCATCGAATCCCTCCCAGGGAACTGCTCTAGGCGGGTTCTAGCCTATCGCCGGGCACGACGTCAGCCACAGCCGGCACGGGCCGCAACGGTGTCCCATCCAGCAGTTGACGCGCCGCCACGACGGATGGCGCAGTGATCAGACCCATGCAGGATCCGAACGAGACGATGAGGATGGGCAGGGTCGCCAGGACCGGTATCGTCATCGGTCGAACCAGCGGCATCAGGTCCAGTGGACTATCGACGACCGAAGGCCATTCCAGCCCCTGTCCGAAGAAGCCCCCGACCACGATCGCGGCGATGATGGCGATCATCCCGATATAGGCCAGCATGTAGATGATCCAGATCAGCACGTTCATGCCGATCAGCTTCAGCACCTGTCCCCTGGCGATCGCCCAGCCCTCGGCGAAGGCGAACCGGCCCAGGATCAATGTCGCCGGCGCGATCAGGGAGACGCGCACCCAGGCCACGATCGCACCGATGAGGACCGCGATGCCGTAGAGCACCACGACGCCGATCGCGATCCCCTCGCCCATCGACCACAGCGCCGCCCCCAGGGCCACCCCGATCAGGACCAGCAAGATCACGGCGATGTACCAGCCGAGAAAAGTGGCCACGATCACGACCGCGACCCGCACCTCGTCCATCCCCAGGCGCATGAACAGGAAGGCGTCGCGCCGACCCGCCGCCAGCACCGCCCGCCCCACCGCGTTCACCAGCACCAGCGCGACCAGATAAAGCACCAGGTTCAGCCCGTTGATCGCGGCCTGCAGCTGGATGATCTCCGCAGCGTAGGCGTCCATCAGGGCATCGCCCTGGCCCCAGGGCAGGCGCAGAAACAGCGGGATCATCAGGGCATAGATCGCCGCAACGACCGCGAACATCACCAGACCCCACCCGAAGACGGTCAGGGGTCGGCGTCGGATCAGGGCGAACGGCGCTTCGAGAGATGCCCCGATCGAGAACGTCGGTTTCATGCGTGACCCTCCTGCGGGCTCCAGTATTCGAGACGGCGGTAGGCGGTGCCCAGGAAGCCCAGCGTCAGCGGCAGCTGGATGCCGATCAGAAGCGCGGCCGTCAGGACGCCGCCCAGGACACCGTCCAGCGCGCCGGTCCCCTGCAATGCCGGAAGTACGATCAGCGGTGCCGACGTCACGATCAAGCCGCCAAGAATCTGCCAGAAGCTGCCATAGGCAATGCCCATGCTGTTCAGCGACACCATCTGCCTGCGCCCCAGGGTCGCCGGCACGAACAGCGACAGCCGTACCGCCAGCAGCAGCGGAAGCAGCAGGGCTCCGAGCCCGACGACGGCCAGCACACCCAGCTTCCACGCCGGCCCCACAGCCGCCCAGTCCCGCGCCTGGATCGCCGCGACGTCCAGCTCGGCCACTCCGGCGATGGCCAGCACGACCAGGCCCAGCATGGCGATGATCATGGTCAGAAAGATCAGGCAAAGCAGGGCGGCTCCGACCAGACGCAGCTCCGGCCACCGGAACTGGAGCCCCAGCGGACCCAGCCCGAGCGCGCGGGCCGCCTTTACGTCGTCGCTGATCGACAGCCGTGCCAAGGCACCGACGGCCACCAGGGTCAGGGTTACGGCGGCACCCACGATCCAGCTTCTGAACGAATGAACCCCCTCGAACGAGGGGGCAGCCCAGGCAGCGACGGCCATGACCAGCGCGCCGCCCGCCCCCAGCCACAGACGCGGCATGGCCCGCGCTGTCGCGCCGAGCGCAGCGCGCAGGTTCAACCGGCGACCGTGGACATCCTTGTGGCTCATCAAGCCCCCTCGCTGAGCATGACCAACCCTATAGCCCGCGACGACGACGCCTGACAGACGCCTGCTGACGAACTGGCCGGGCGTGGCTAAGAAGCCGCATGACCACGTCCTCCCCTGCCCTATCCCCCATCCACGTCATCGGCGGCGGCCTGGCCGGCTCCGAAGCCGCCTGGCAGATCGCCCAGGCGGGCGTGCCGGTGGTGATCCACGAGATGCGCGGTGTGCCGGGGATCAAGACCGATGCCCATCACACCGATGGGCTGGCGGAGCTGGTCTGTTCGAACTCGTTCCGGTCCGACGACTGGGAGCACAATGCCGTGGGCCTGCTGCATGCCGAGATGCGGGCGCTGGGCTCGATCATCATGGCCAGCGGCGACGTGAACCAGGTCCCGGCGGGCGGGGCCCTGGCCGTGGACCGCGAGGCGTTCTCGGCCACCGTGACGCAGCGCCTTCACGCCCACCCGCTGGTCACGGTGGTGCGCGAGGAGATCGCGGGCCTGCCGCCGGAGGACTGGGACAGCGTGATCGTCGCCACCGGCCCGCTGACCTCGCCCGCCCTGGCCGACGCCATCCTGTCGTTGACAGGGGAGGAGAGCCTGACGTTCTTCGACGCGATCGCCCCCATCGTCCATGCGGACTCGATCGATTTCGACATCGCGTGGCGTCAGTCGCGCTATGACAAGGAAGGGCCCGGCGGAGACGCCGCCGCCTACGTCAACTGCCCGATGGACAAGGCCCAGTACGAGGCCTTCATCGACGCCCTGCTGAGCGGACCCAAGGCTGAGTTCAAGACGTGGGAGAACGTCCCCTATTTCGACGGCTGCCTGCCCATCGAGGTCATGGCGGAACGGGGCCGCGAGACCCTGCGGCACGGCCCGATGAAGCCGGTCGGACTGACCAATCCGCGCGACCCGTTGGTCAAGGCCCATGCCATCGTCCAGCTGCGCCAGGACAATGCGCTCGGGACGCTGTTCAACATGGTCGGCTTCCAGACCAAGCTGAAGCATGGGGCACAGGCCGAGGTGTTCCGGATGATCCCGGGCCTGCAGAACGCCCAGTTCGCCCGACTGGGTGGCCTGCACAGGAACACCTATCTGAACAGTCCCAACCTGCTCGACCGCCAACTGCGCATGAAGGCCATGCCGCGACTGCGCTTCGCCGGTCAGGTCACGGGGGTCGAGGGCTACGTCGAGAGCGCGGCCACGGGCCTGCTGGCCGGGCGGCTGGCGGCGGCCGAGCGGCTGGGTCGGCCACTGGAGGCTCCGGCGGCGCATACCGCGATCGGGGCCCTGGTCGAGCACATCACCGGTGGGCATCTGACCGGATCCAAATTCCAGCCGATGAACATCAACTATGGCCTGCTACCGCCGCTGGAAGCGCCCAAGGTCGATGAGGCGGGCGTCAAGATCCCACTGAAGGAACGCGGCCGGGCCAAGAAGCGGCTGATGAGCGTCCGGGCACTGCGCGAGCTGGAAGCCTGGCGCGACGCCGCCTGACGCACCGGCGGAACCTGCTGGGCAGCCTGCGCATTTGCTGGTCATGTTCACAAGCGTAGCCATCATTGTCGTCGCCACCCTGCTGCCGCTCGCGGTCGGAACGGTGCTGTATCTCGACCAGCGCCAGCCAGAGCTGGTGCGATCGGGCGTGCGGCGCTAGATCCGGCCTCTCAGGGTCGCCAAGACGAGCCGGAGACGTTTGGTCGCTTCAGAACCCCCGGACGACACCAGCGCGGCATGGGCCACGGCCGGGAAGGCTGCTGCCGGAAGGTGTTTCAGAGCCCGATTTGCAGCGGGTTTCAGACGCTTGGTCTCCTCGACCCGTCCGACCTGGGTCAGTCCCCACACGCGAGCGGCATCGACCACAGCAGTCACGTGGCTGGGACCGGCCAGAATCTGGACGGCGACCCGCATCGGCCCGACGTAGAAGGCGTCCAGATCGTGCGGCTCTCCGTGGACGCGATCGATGTGAGCCTCCACCAAGGCATCGAACGGAGCGCGATCCAGGCGGTGACGGGCGACCAGATCGGTCAGGGCCTCGAGCACCGGGTGGCCCTTGCGGGGGATGCCGGCCCAGACCCCGTCCAGCTGTTCACGCCACCAGGCATAGCGCATCTCGGCCAGCAGAGGCTGTGTCACCCGCGTCGGGATCGCCATAAGCTCGGCCTCGAAGGCATAGAGCGCGATCAGATCGGCGCGGGCCAGTGGGTCGCTCACGAACCGGCTGGACAGCCAGCGATCCGGGTCGGTTGCCCGCACCTGGGCGTCGAGCGTGTCCGAGGGATCAGCCAAACAGGGTCTGGTACATCGCCATGGAGGTCAGCATCGGCAGGCTGAGCAGCAGGTTGGTGCGGCTGCCCAGCATGGCGATCCGCGCGGCCCTGGCCTTCCGGTCGTCGTCGACCACGACGATACCCAGCGCCCGCTTCTGGTTCGGCCAGATCAGGCCCCAGACGTTCAGGAACATAATGATCGCCAGCCAGACACCGACGCCCATCAGGGTGAAGCCCTGATCGCCCTGAACCAGGCCGCCCGCAAAGCCGAAGCTGAGCACCTCGGCGGCATAGGCGTGGCCCTTCAAGCCCATGACCGCCAGACCGGCGACAACGGTGCCCAGCGCCGCCCAGCGGAACCAGAACAGAGCCTCGGGCGCGATGTATTTCGACACGGCCGGTTTCAGCTCACCGGGGATCAGGGGCATCACCCGGATCTGGACGAAGTTGAAGTAGTACAGCAGGCCGATCCACAGGATGCCGAACCCGACGTGGGCCCAGCGCGCCACGGCCTGCCAGAAGGTCAGGGCATCGAGGTCGGACACGCGCGAGAAGGCGAAGATCATGATCGCCGCCAGCAGCAGGCTGATCAGGAGCGTGGTGCGAAAGTTCGAAAGCAGATTGGCCAACGGCGTGCCCCCAAGGCGTGATTCAATGCAGCGGACCCTACCCTAATCGACCGCCGACGCCACAGGTCGCAGGCAGACGCGGTGAGAGTTGGAGTCGAAAAAAAAGTGACTTCTTCTTCTCCAACCGCACCCCCCCAGCCACACCGACATCAGGCTGAGCCTATACCTGCGCCACGTCAGGATCGGTCGTCAGGGCCGGCTCGCCATACCGAGTTTCACCGGCTTGGCGTCCTCGGCGATCTCGCCGCGCTTGACCCCCCAAAGCAGGATGATCGGCGCGCCGACATAGATCGAGGAATAGGTGCCGACGATGATCCCGAACATCAGGGCGATCGAGAAGCCGAACAGCGCCTCTCCGCCGAAGATCGCCAGGGCCGCCAGCACCATGACAGCGGTGACGCCCGTGATGATGGTGCGCGACAGGGTCTCGTTCAGCGACAGGTCGATGACCTCGCGCAGCGGCATTGTCTTGTATTTGCGCAGGTTCTCGCGGAGGCGGTCGAACACCACGACCGTGTCGTTCATCGAATAGCCGATGACGGTCAGGATGGCGGCGACCATGTTCAGGCTGAACTCCAGCTTGAACAGCACGATCAGTCCGAACGTCAGGATGACGTCGTGCAACAGGCCAGCCACGGCGCCGAAACCGAACTGCGGCTCGAACCGGAACCAGATGTAGGCGAACATCAAGGCGATCGCGACGCCCAGAGCCAGCAGGCCCGAGGTGAACAGTTCGCCCGACACCTTGGAGCCCACGACGCTGACGCCCGAATAGGTCACAGGACCGACGGCCTGGGTGATGGCCCCCTGGACGCGATTGACCACGGCCGTCTGTTCCTGGCCATCCGGCACCTGGAAGCGCACGACCGCGCTCGAGGCGTTGTCGATACCCTGGACGCCGACGTCACCGAGGCCCAGCTTGGCGACGGACTCGCGCACCCCCGCCAGATCCAGCGTCTGGTTGTCCGGCTTGGTGAGTTCCATCACCGCCCCGCCGCGAAAGTCGATGCCCATGTTCAGGCCGGGATAGAAGCAGCCGATGATCGAGGCCGTGCACAGCACGATCGACAGCACGGCCGCGACCCGGGCGTATTTGACGAAATGGAAGTTGGTCTTCTGGGGAAGGACCTTGATCAGGGGCCACCAGGTCATTTGACGGTCTCCGCGATCGGCAGGGTCTTGGGCTTGGCCAATTTCAGCCAGTAGGCCAGCAGCACCTGGGCCACCAGGACGGACGAGAAGACCGAGGTGAACACCCCGATCGACAGGGTCCAGGCGAAGCCGCGCACGGGTCCGGCCCCGAAGATAAACATGATCGCCGCCGCCACCAGGGTCGTCAGGTTGGCGTCGATGATCGTGCCCATGGCCTTGTTGAAGCCGGCGTCGAGCGAGGCGATGACCGATCGACCGGCCCGTGCCTCGTCCCTGATTCGTTCGTAGATCAGCACGTTGGCGTCCACGGCCACCGCGAAGGTCAGCACCAGACCCGCGATGCCCGGCAGGGTCAGGGTGGCCTGGGTCAACGACATGGCCGCGATGATGAGCAGGCCGTTCAGCATCAGACCGATCACCGAGATGCCCCCGAACAGGAGGCCGTAGGCAAGGATCATGAACAGGACGATGATGATGAAGCCGATGATGGTCGACAGCTTGCCGTTCTGCACGGCGTCGGCACCCAGTTCGGCGGTGACGGTGCGGCGCTCCTCGACCTTCAGGGGCGCCGGCAGCGCCCCGCCGTTCAGCAGGTTCACAAGCTCGGCCGCCGAGGCGATGGTGAAGTTGCCCTCGATGATGCCGGAGCCGCCGAGGATCGCGCCATTGATGGTCGGGGCCGAGATCACCTTCCCGTCCAAGATGATGGCGAAGGGCTTGCCGATGTTGGCTGCGGTCGCCTCGCCGAACCGGCGCGCGCCCTGACCATCGAAGCGGAAGCCGATGGCGGGACGGCCGCTCTGGTCGGCGCTGACCTCCGCCTTGGTCAGGTTCTCGCCCGAGACCAGAACCCGTTTCTTGACCAGATAGGGCGTCTGTCCGTCGTCGCCGACCAGCAACTGGGCATCCGGCGGCACGCGACCGGCCAGGGCGTCCTGGACCGAGTTTTCCGTATCGACCATCTGGAAAGTCAGCTGGGCCGTCTGGCCGATGACACGCTCCAGCGCAGCGGGGTCGCTCTCGCCCGGGGCCTGGACCACGATGCGTTCGGTGCCCTGGCGGGTGATGGAGGGCTCGCGCGTGCCCAGACTGTCGATCCGGCGGCGCACGACCTCGATGGACTGGTCCACCGCCGTAGCGCCCATGGTGTCGAGCGTCGCCTGGGTGAAGGCCAGCCGCACCCGGCCGTCCGACAGCCGCGTCGCCGCGCGCTCGGCGGCACCATTCTGGCCCGGTGCGCCGACCAGTTTGCGAAGTTCCTGGTAGGCGGCTTCGGACCGCGACGGATCGGCCAGGGTGACCACGGCCCCACCCGGTTCGCGCGCGATCTGGTTGGTGGCGATGCCCGCCTCGCGCAGGGCCACGCGGACGTCCTCGATCAGATTGTCGACGCGCTTGGTCCGCATCGCGTCCACGTCGACTTCCAGCAGCAGGTATGACCCGCCCTGCAGGTCCAGCCCGAGGTTCAGCGCGCTCTTGGGCATGAAGCCGGGAAGCGCGGCGCGCTGCGACGGTGTCAGCACGTTGGGCAAGGCGAACAGCAGCCCGAAAACGAGGGCCAGTGCGAGAAGGATGACTTTCCAGCGGGACAGCTGAATCATGGACGCGACTTCCGGTTCAGCGGTCGGGGATCAGGACTTGGAGATGGCCTTGGTATCGTTGGCGGCGATCGCGGTGCGATTGCGCACCTCGGCGATCATGCCCTTGACGACGCGGACGTTCACGCTGGGCGCGATCTCGACGTTGACCTCGGCCTCCTCGACGCGCGTCACCTTGCCGATCAGGCCGGACGACAGGACGATGGTATCGCCGCGCTTGACGGCCGAGATCAGGGCCTGATGTTCCTTGGCGCGCTTCTGCTGGGGGCGGATCAGCAGGAAGTAGAACAGCACGAAGATCGCCACGAACGGCAGGAACTGCACGATCAGGGCCATGGGGCCGCCGTCAGCGGTAGGTGTCATAGGTCAATCCCCGACGCGGGCAGGCCACACGTCGGGGCGCCCTTTGAAAACAAGGCGCGATACCTAGGGCCGAGCCTCCGACATTGCAACGCCGCTAGCGGGGCAACACCGTAAGCGGGTCGATCGCCACCGGCTCGTCGCCCTGCATCCGACGGGTCTCGTAATGGATCGAAGGGCGGCCGTCGCCGGCCGTCAGCCCGACCGTGCCGATCTGCTGGCCCGCGCGCACGTCGGCTCCGTCGTCCACCGTCGCCGAGCCCAGATGACCATAGACCGTGCGCCAGCCGTCGCGGTGAACGATCAGCACCGTCAGCCCCTGACCCACCAGATCGTCGCCGACATAGGCCACGCGGCCGTCTGCAGACGCGACCACCTCCGCCCCGGCTGAGGCCCCGATGTTGATGCCGTTGTTGCGCTCGCCCATGCCGACGGGTCCGAACCGTCGCACGATCTCTCCACGCACCGGCCATTGCAGGGCGACCGACGATCCCGCCGGCGCGGTGCCGACGGTGCCCGTGCTGGCGGGCTGTCGCGACGGCGGCGGGGCGGCGGGGTTGCCGGAAGGCGGTGGTGGAGGCGGCGGAGCCATGCCGTTCTCGGGCACCATCACGCCCCTGGGGGCCGGGCCGGTGGCGTAGGGATCGGGGCCGGTGTCGACCGCGCTGTCGGGCAGGATGATGTCCTGACCCACGGTGATGGCCCCGCGAGGCCCCAGACCGTTCAGATCGATCAGGGTCTGCACCGGCGTCTGGAACCGTCGCCCCACACCCGAGATCGTGTCGCCACTGCGGATCGTGTAGGCGGCCCCGGCGCTGGTCGAGACGGGCGCGCTCGCCGGCGGATAGGCGGGCGGCGAATAGCTCGGCGCGGGCGGCGGCGTGTAGGTCGGCTCATAGGCCGGGGGCGGCGGATAGTTTCCGCCGTTCAGGTTGCCGGTCGTCGTGCTGGACGACGACGGTGGCGGCAGCGCCCCGCCGTCGATGCTTTCATAGGGCACGGTGGCGGGCGGCGGCGCCTCATAGGGCGGAGGCGAGACGGCGCCGGGATAAGGAGGCTGGCCATAGCCAGGCTGCGCCGGGACAGCCCCGGTGCCGTATCCCGCCATGGGCCGGGTCGAATAGCGGGGCTCCGACGGCAGGCTCGAGCACGCGGTCGTCGCGAACCCGCCACCGATCAGCAGCATCGCCGTCAGCCAAAATGAAAGCCGCATGGACCCCTCCCCGAAACGCATCGCTCAGTGCCTCGCACACAAACCGGCAAACAGCACGAAAGTTGGGCGCGAAGGTTAATGGAGGAGAGGGATTGGGGATTAGTAAGCAAGAGGGACGGCACCCTGCGTTGAGTAGGCCTACCCCATCCCAAATCCCTAGTCCCTAATCCCTCCTCTCACCCCTCCTTCGCCGTGCCCTCGACCAAAGGCACGAACCGCACCTCCCGCAGGCTTTCGCGGCTGAACGACCCGTCCGGCTGGCCGGTGTAGCGATGCAGCATCTGCACCGAGGTCTTCCCCACCGGGCAGACCAGCACCCCGCCGGGCTTCAGCTGTTTCAGCAGTTCGGTCGGCTCGGTGGGCGATGCGGCGGTGACCATGATGCGGTCGAAGGGCGCCTGTTCGATCCAGCCCAGGCCGCCGTCGGAATGGCGGGTGATGACGTTGTCGATGCCCAGCGTCCGCAGCTTCGCCTCGGCCTCTACCAGCAGGCTGCGATAGCGTTCGACCGAATAGACATAGCGCGCCAGGCGGCTGAGCACCGCGCACTGGTATCCGCTGCCGGTGCCGATCTCCAGCACCCGGTGGCGGGCCTGCACGTCCAGCGCCTGGGTCATCAGGCCGACGATGTAGGGCTGACTGATCGTCTGGGCGCAGTCGATCGGCAGGGCCTGATCCTCCCAGGCCTGATCGAGGAATTTCTCGTGGACGAAGACGGCGCGGTCGATGGATTCCATCGCCGCCAGCACGCGAGGCTCTGTCACCCCCTGCTGGCGCAGCGACAGGATCAGCCGGCCGGCCCGGTCGTCGCGCAGGTTCATCTCGGATCGGCCTTGGGGGGCACCCCGCCCAGCACACCCTTCAGATCGTGGACGCTGGGCCTGTGCGTCAGGTCGATGTGCAGCGGCGTGACGCTGATCTTGCCGTCGTCCATGGCGCGCAGGTCGGTGCCGGGCGCGTGGTCCGTCTTCGTGCCGCGAAAGCTCATCCAGTAGTAGTCGCGGCCGCGCAGGTCGGTGCGTTTGACCGCATGCATCTCTCCGGCCTGACGGAACCCCTGGACCGTCACCTCGACCTCGGTGACGTCTTCAGGCGCGCGGGCGGGGAAGTTCAGGTTCATGACGATGCCCGCCTCCCAGCTCTGATCCAGCAGGCGGCGGATGATGGCGGGGGCGAAGGCCTCGGACGTTTCCCAGTGGGCGGTGACCTCGTCGTGGAACCGCTCCAGCGACTGGCTCAAGGCGATGGATCGGATGCCGAAGGCCATGCCCTGCAGCGCGCCAGCGACCGTGCCGGAGTATGAGCAGTCCTCGCCCACATTGTGCCCCCGGTTGACGCCCGACAGCACCAGATCGGGCCGCTGGGGCATCAGGTCGTTGACGGCCAGGACGACGCAGTCGGTCGGCGTGCCGGTAACCGAGAACCGCTTCTCGCCAAAGCGATTGACCCGCAGCGGCTCGGTCAGGGTGATCCCCCGCCCCTTGCCGGATTGCTCCTCATGCGGAGCCACGATCCAGACGTCGTCCGACAGGGTGCGCGCGATCCGTTCGAGGCAGGCGAGGCCCTCCGCCTCGATACCGTCGTCGTTGGTGAGGAGGATTTTCATATCGCTTCCCTCTCCTGTTGGGAGAGGGCTTGAGCGCACGAGCGCGAAGCGGTCGTTCTCGCGCGAAAGGGTGAAGGGTTACGGTGCGAGCGGGTGGGGGCAAAACCCCTCACCCTTTCGGCCAAGGCGCATCGCTGCGCTCTGCGGGCCTCAAGCCCTCTCCCTCTGGGAGAGGGATCACGCGCCCACATGCGTCACCCCGCCCATATACGGCACCAGCACCTCCGGCACTGCGATCCGCCCGCCCTCGTCCTGATAATTCTCCATGATCGCCACCAGCGTGCGCCCGACCGCGAGCCCTGAGCCGTTCAGCGTGTGGACGAACTCCGGCTTGCCACCCGCCGACCGCTTGAACCGCGCATCCATCCGCCGTGCCTGGAAGTCCCCGCAGTTGGAGACCGAGCTGATCTCGCGATACGTCCCTTGGCTGGGGAGCCAGACCTCCAGGTCGAAAGTCTTGCGCGCCGAGAACCCCATGTCGCCCTTGCACAGCAGCATCCGGCGATAGGGCAGCTCCAGCCGCTGAAGCACGGTCTCGGCGCAGGTCGTCATGCGCTCGTGCTCGTCGTCGCTGGCCTCGGGCGGCGTGATGGAGACCAGTTCGACCTTGTGGAACTGATGCTGGCGGATCAGACCGCGCGTATCCCGCCCCGCCGACCCCGCCTCGGCCCGGAAGCAGGGCGTCAGGGCCGTGAGGCGAAGGGGCAGCTCCTCCTCCGGCGTGATCTGCTCCCGCACGAGATTGGTCAGGGAAACTTCGGCGGTGGGGATGAGATAGCGGCGATCGTTCCCAGCCCCAGACCGCTCAAGTTCCTCAAGGAACGCGGTATGGTCCGCGATGGAGGACTCCATCGCAGCCACAGCGAGCTTGGTGAAGTCGGCAGTCCAACCCGCATCGACGCCAGCGGCTTCAGCGTCGGAGACAGATTTCAGCCAAGCCTCAACGAGCCCGTCGAGGCGATCAGACACGCCGTTGAAGCGATCGCTGGCGAAGTCGAGAATGTCCGATGATGCTCCCCCGCCGGTAGCGAACAGATCCTCCTCAAATTTCGGCAATTGCCCCGTTCCGAACATCGCCTCGTCGCGCACCAAATAGGGCGGATTGACCTCCAGATAGCCGTGCTCGGTCGTCTGCACGTCGAGCATGAACTGGCCGACGGCGCGTTCCAGCCGCGCCAGACCGCCCTTCAGCACCGCGAACCGCGCCCCCGACATCCGCGCCGCCGCCTCGAAGTCCAGCAGCCCCAGCGCCTCGCCCAGGTCGGCATGGTCCTTCGCCGGACCCGTCCGCCGGGGTTCGCCCCACACGGACACCTCGACATTGCCGTCCTCGTCCTCGCCATCCGGCACGTCCGCCGCCGCCAGGTTCTTCTGCGCCGCCAGCAGGTCGCGCAGCGCTCTGCCCTTCTCCGCCTCGATGGCCTCGGCGGCGGCGATCTCGCCCTTCAGCCCCTCGACCTCGGCCTTCAGCCGGTCGGCCTCGGCCATATCCTTTCGGCCCATGGCGGCCCCGATCAGCTTGGACGCGGCATTCCGCCGGGCCAGCGCATCCTGCCCCGACGTCTGGGCGGCGCGCAGTTCGGTATCCAGCCTCAAGATCTCGGCGACCAGCGCCTCCGCATCGTCAACGCCCCGCGCCGACCAGCCCGCGACGAAGGCTTCGGGGGTCTCTCGGATGGCTCGGATGTCGTGCATGGCGCGGTCTTTTGGGAAGGCGGGAGAAGCGGCTGTCCTAGCGGGCGTCGTTCAGGACCGCAAACCTCCCTTCTCCCCTTGCGGGAGAAGGTGCCCCGGAGGGGCGGATGAGGGGTGAATCGCGATCTCGCCGGTGAGGGTCTTGCGAACCACACGCCTACGCTCCGGAGTCACCCCTCATCCGACCTCGCTTCGCTCAGCCACCTTCTCCCGCAAGGGGAGAAGGGATATCCAGGCGCGATGACCCTGCACGCCCCCTATGACCCGTCAAACATCTTCGCGAAGATCCTGCGCGGCGAGATCCCTGCGGTGAAGGTGTTCGAAGACGATGCCGTCCTCGCCTTCATGGACGTGTTTCCGCAGTCCGAGGGCCATGTCCTGGTCATCTCCAAGACCTCCCAGGCCCGCAACCTGCTGGAGGTTGAGGCCGAGACCCTCGCCGCCCTGACCACCGCGACCCAGCGGGTCGCCAAGGCGGTGATGAAGGCCCTGTCGCCCGACGGCTTTTCCATCATGCAGTTCAACGGCGAGGCGGGCGGGCAGACCGTGTTTCACCTGCATTTCCACGTCATCCCCCGATGGGCCGACCGGCCGATGGCGGGTCACGGTCAGGCGGGCATGGCGGACATGGATCAACTCAAAGCGACGGCGGACCGTATCGCGGCCGCGCTCAGCTGAACGGCCCGCGAAAGATGAACCAGGCCCCGGCGAAGATCAGGGCGAACCCGACCCCGTGATTCAGCGTCAGCTTCTCGCCCAGCACGGTCACCGAGAAGACGGCGAACACCAGCAGGGTGATGACCTCCTGCATCGTCTTCAGCTCGGCGGTGGAATAGACCTGATGACCGATCCGGTTCGCCGGAATGGCCAGGCAGTATTCGAAGAAGGCGATCCCCCAGCTGACGATCACCACGATCCACAATGGCTTTGACCCGAACTTCAGGTGGCCGTACCAGGCGACCGTCATGAAGACGTTGGACAGCGCCAGCATGACCACGGGCAGGATGTAGGCGGCGTTCGGCATGGCGTTTCATAGCTTGCGCCGCGCCGCCCGCGCCAGCTAAACGCTGCCCACCCTCAGCGGTCATGGGCCGGCTTAGCTCAGTTGGTAGAGCGCCAGTTTTGTAAACTGGATGTCGCGGGTTCGATTCCTGCAGCCGGCACCAGCCCTGGTGTCATCCCGAAAAGTGTCAGCGGTTTTCGGAGCAGATGACGCCAAACCGAGACTCAGGCGGCGGAGGACAGTCCCGAAGCGGACGCCCACGGCGGCACGGGCAGGCCTTTTCCGGCCAGGAACTCGGCATTGAACAACTTGGACGCATAGCGCGAACCCGGGTCGCACAGCACCGTCACGATCGTCCTGCCCGGCCCAAGCTGACGCGCGAGCCGCACTGCGCCGGCGATATTCACCCCCGCCGATCCGCCCAGCGACAAACCCTCGTGCACCACCAGGTCGAACAGAATGGGCAGGAACTCGGCGTCCTCGATGCGATAGGCGTGATCGGGCGCGAAGCCCTCCAGATTGCCGGTGATCCGCGCCACGCCGATGCCCTCGGTGATCGACGACCCCTCGGCCGTCATCTCGTGCCTGGTGAACCAGTTGAACAGGGCGGCGCCCGCCGGGTCGGCCAGCGCGACCTGAATGTCCGGGTCCTGCTGCTTCAGATAGGTCCCCGCCCCTACGATCGTGCCGCCCGATCCCACCGCGCTGACGAAGCCGTCGATGCGCCCGCCGGTTTGTTCCCAGATCTCGGGGCCGGTGCCCGCGTAATGGGCCTCACGGTTGGCGGTGTTGTCGAACTGATTGGCCCAGATCGCGCCGTTCGGTTCCGACGCATTCAGTTCCTGCGCCAACCGCCCGGAATAATGGACGAAATGGTTCGGGCTGGAGAAGGGCGCGGCGTCGACCTCGATCAGACGCGCGCCGAGCGCCCGGATCGCGGACTTCTTCTCTTCGGACTGGGTGCGGGGAATGACGATGACGACAGGGTGGCCCAGCGCCGCCCCGACCAGGGCCAGACCGATGCCGGTATTGCCCGCCGTCCCCTCCACGATCGTGCCGCCGGGCCGCAGCGATCCGTCCGCCCGGGCGGTCTGGACGATCGAGAGGGCGGCGCGGTCCTTGATCGAGCCGCCGGGGTTCATGAATTCGGCCTTGCCCAGGATCTCGCAGCCCGTCGCCTCCGACAGACGGTTCAGCCGGATCAGCGGCGTGTTGCCGATGAGGTCGATGATCGATGTGGTGGGCATGGGATCTCGGAAGCGTCAGACCGCGGGGACCAGTCGGCCACCAAGGTGAATGCCGCACTCGGTCTTGTCCACGCCGGACCAGCGGCCGGACCGCGCGTCCTTCCCCTCCTCCACGGGCGACGTGCAAGGCCAGCAGCCGATCGACGGATATCCCTGGGCGACCAGCGGATGCCTTGGCAGCGCGTGCACCACGGCATGATCCTCGATCTGTTCGGCGCTCCATCCTGCCAGAGGGTTGATCCGCAGTTGCCCGTCCAGCACCTCGAAGGCCCCCAGCGCCCGGCGGGTCCCGGCCTGATAGCGTTTGCGCCCGGTGATGAGCGCGTCGAACGCCGCCGATGCCCGGGCCAGAGGCCGGACCTTGCGCAGATCGCAGCAGGCGTCGGCGTCGGTGCGCCACAGGTCGTCCGTTGGATCGATGTCGACCCGTTCTTCCGCGTCCGGCACGACCAGGCGAACGTCGGTCAGGCCCAGCCGCTCTGTCAGTTCGCGCCGGTACTGCAGCGTCTGCAGGAAATGCTGGCCGGTCTCCAGAAACAGCACCGGCGTGTCCGCGCGCGTCCGGGCGATCAGGTCCAGAAGCACCGCCGCTTCTGCCCCGAACGACGACAGGGCCGCGATCTTCAGGCCGGACACCGCGAACGCCGCGCGCAGGATATCGACCGGCTCCGATGCGCCGAACTTTGCGTTCAAGGTCGCCGCCAGGGTATCGAGGTCAGGTTTCGCTGCGGCCGCTCGCCGTCGCCAGGCAGGCACTGCATCGTCGACGGCGGGCTGATAGACCACATCGAACGCCGCCAGCATTCGCTGCCACGGCGCGGCGTCGTCGCCGACCGGCCGCTCCACGGCATCGAAGCCTGAGCGCATCAGATGCCGCGCCTGGTCGGGCAAGACATGCCCCGCCGCCACCAGCCGCCCGGTCCAGCCCCGCTCGCGCAGGATGGACGCCAGCGAAAATCCACGGCCATCGCGAAACGCGCCGAACTCCAGCACCAGCGTCTCGACCCCGACCACCGCCGCCTCGAGCTCGGCGAGCGGGATCGACACCGGCAGCCTCAGACCCGGAACTGTCGGCTCAAGCAGCAGCATCGATCGTCTCATAGATGGCCTGGCGAAAGGGGTCGGCCCCGACCCGGCGGACCGTGTCGATGAACCGCTCGCCTTCGCTGCGGATCACCAGATAGCGGTCCAGCGCCCGCTGGATGGCCGGGGCGACCGCGTCGGCGGGCAGGCTGCGCCCCACGATCTCGCCGAGGGCCGCCTGTTCGTCGGGCGAACCGCCGACGGTGATCTGGTAGTATTCCTCGCCCTTTCGATCGACGCCCAGCACGCCGATGTGGCCGACGTGGTGGTGGCCGCAGGCGTTGATGCAGCCGCTCATGTTGATCCGCACCGGACCCACATCCTCTTGCCACGCCATGTCCGCCAGCCTGCGCGACAGATCCTGCGCCACGGGGATGGAGCGGGCGTTGGCCAGGCTGCAGTAATCCAGGCCCGGGCAGGCGATGATGTCGGTGACCAGGTCCGCGTTCGCCGTCGCCAGCCCTGCCTCGCGCAGTGCCCGCCACAGCGCGGGCGTATCGTCCAGCCGGACGTGGGGCAAAACGAGGTTCTGCTCATAGGCGGCGCGCACCTCGTCGAACGAGAACCGCTCGGCCAGATCGGCCACCGCCTCCATCTGCGCCGCCGTGATGTCGCCGGGGACGCCATCGACGGGCTTCAACGAGATCACCACGCTGGCGTATCCCGGCTGACGATGACGCCGCACATTGTTCCGGCTGAACCGCGCGAAGTCCGGATCGGCCAGCACCGCTCGATCGAAAGCACCCGACACGCGCGGCAAGTCGGCGAACGGGGGCGGCGCGAAATAGGCGCGGATGCGGGCCATCTCGGCGTCGGGGATGCGCAAGTCTTCCTGACGCAGGGTCGCGAACTGGCGCTCGACCTCCTCGCGAAAGGCATCGATGCCCAGCGACGCGACCAGGATCTTGATCCGCGCCTTCTGATTGTTGTCGCGCCGGCCCAGCAGGTTGTAGGCCCGCAGAATGGCCGTCAGATAGGCCAGGATCTCCGAACCCGGCACCGCCGCCGCGATCTCCTGCCCGATATACGGAAGTCGCCCCTGCCCGCCCCCAACATAGACCTGGAATGCCGTCCCGCCATCGGCACCACGCACGATCCGCAGGCCGACGTCATGGGTCCGGATCGCCGCCCGATCCTTTTCGGCGCCGATCACCGCGATCTTGAACTTGCGGGGCAGGAAGCTGAACTCCGGATGGATCGTCGACCATTGGCGCAGGATTTCGCACCATGGCCGGGGGTCCTCGATCTCGTCGTCGGCGGCACCGGCGAAGACGTCGGTGGTGACGTTCCTGATGCAGTTGCCGCTGGTCTGGATGGCGTGCATCTCGACCTCGGCCAGTTCGGTCAGGATCGCGGGCAGGTCGCTCAATGCGGGCCAGTTGAACTGGATGTTCGTGCGTGTGGTGAAGTGGCCGTAGCCCTTGTCGTAGGTCCGGGCGATATGGGCCAAGCGCCGCATCTGGGTGCCGTTCATCACGCCATAGGGCACCGCGACCCGAAGCATGTAGGCGTGCAGCTGCAGATAGACGCCGTTCATCAGCCGCAGCGGCTTGAACGCGTCCTCGGTCAAGGCACCGGACACGCGGCGATCGACCTGATCGCGGAACTCCTCCACCCGCTGGCGCACCAGGGCGGCGTCGAACTCGTCATAGCGATACATCAGGCGGCCTCGCTCGACAGGCTGTTACCCACGGTCGGGCCGGCGGAGCGGATCGATTCCTTCAGCCGGTCGCGGCCCGACGGCGTATGGCCACTCACTGCGATCAGATAGGGGTTCACGAAGACTTCGGGTCGTCCCGCCGCGATGGCCAGCGCCGCATCGGCCGTATCGTCGTCGAAGGTCGCAGCCTGCCCGATCGCTTCCACAGCCCGACCGCCTTCACCCAGATACAACACCCGCCCGTCGCTCAGCCGGTTCGCGGTGACGATCCTCACGCGGCCGCCTCCGCCCGCACGTCCAGTTGCGCCGCGCTGAAGGCCGCGCATTCGCCGACGAACAACAGGGCCGGGCCCGTCAGGTTCGAACGCGCGACCAGTGCGCCCAGATCGTCCAGCCGTCCGGTGATGACCCGCTCGTCCGGCCGCGAGCCGTTCTCCACGATGGCGACGGACGTCGCGCCCGACCGTCCCGCCGCGATCAGCGATGCCGCCGTCTCGCCCGCCCGGCCCGCGCCCATATAGATGGCCAGCGTCTGGTTCGCCCCCGCCAGCCGCTGCCAGTCCGGAGCCACACCGCCCGGCTTTTCCTGAGCCGTGACGAAGGTCACCGATTGCGCATGGTCCCGGTGCGTCAGAGGAATCCCCGCAGACGCCGCGCAAGCCAGGGCCGCCGTGACGCCCGGCACCACGAAGACCGGCACGCCCGCCGTGCGCATGGCCTCCAGCTCCTCGCCGCCGCGCCCGAACACGAAGGGGTCGCCGCCCTTCAGCCGCACGACGCGCTGACCGGCGCGCGCCTCCTCGATCATCAACTGCTCGATCTGATCCTGAGGTACCGAATGGTCGCCGCGCGTCTTGCCGACATACAGCCTGCGGGCATCGCGGCGGGCGCGCGCCAGCACCGCCTCGGGCACCAGCCGGTCGTGGATGATGACGTCGGCGTCCTGCAGCACCCGCAGCGCCTTCAGCGTCAGCAGTTCCGGATCGCCCGGCCCCGCCCCCACGATATGGACCACGCCCTGCTCCGGTGCCGCCACGTTCAGCAGCCGCAGCATCTCGCGCCGCGCCTCGGAGACCTTGCCGGCCCCGACCAGATCGGCCGCCGCGCCACGGAACGCCCGCTCCCAGAAACGGCGCCGCGCCAGGAAGTCCGGCACCGTCGCCTTGACCGTATCGCGCAGCTCGCCCGCCAGTTTTGCCAACGGCCCGAGCGCAGCCGGCAGAACCGCCTCGATCTTCGAACGCAGGTCGCGGGCCAGGATCGGCGCGGTGCCACCCGTGGCGATGGCGACAACGATCTGGTCGCGGTCGATCAAAGCCGGCGTCTGGAAATCCCCGAGCGCGGGGCGGTCCACGACATTGACCTGGGCCCCCACACCCCGCGCCACGCTCGCCAGCCGCGCCGCCTTGGCCGCGTTCTCCACCGCGATGAAGACCAGCCTGGCGCCCGCCAGGTCATCGGCGTCCGGCATCCGCAGTTCCGGCGCGGGCCCACCGCGCGGCATCGACGCCGGTTCCGGCAGGGCATCGGGCGCGAACCACAGCACCTCCGCGGGGCTGTCGATAAACAGGCGCAACTTCGCCAGGGCCGCCTCGCCCCCGCCAATGACGACGACGCGGGCATGATCCAGGGGAATGGAAGCGAGAAAGACACGCATGACGAAAGCTCCCGCCGGGCCTGCGAACAACGGTCCGACGTGCGGTTCCTATCGACCTGTCGCGGTGGGGGTCACAAATCAGATTGTCTTCGCATTGCTGATAGGATTTCTAGGGGTATGGCCAGACCCCTGCTCCCCCTCAATGCCCTGCGCGCTTTCGAGAGCGCCGCGCGGCATCTGAACTTCACTCGCGCCGCCGACGAGCTGTCCGTCACGCCGGGCGCCGTCAGTCAGCAGATCCGTCTGCTTGAGGACACCGTGGGCGGCCCCCTGTTCAAGCGCGAGGCCAAGGGGCTGCAGATCACCGACCTGGGCCGCGCGGCCGCGCCCCTGCTGCGCGAGGGGTTCGAGCGATTGATGGACGCCTCGGCCCTGCTGCGCGAGCCGCCGCGCCGACGCCAGATCTCGGTCAGCGTCGCCCCCAGCTTCGCCGCAAAATGGCTGATGCCGCGCATGGACGACTTCCACGCCGCCCACCCGGAGATCGAGGTGTGGATTTCCGCCGACATGGAGCCGGTCGATCTGGCCGAGGGCGCGGCCGATCTGGCCGTCCGCTATGGCCCCGGCAACTACGGCGGCCACGTCGCCCAGTTGCTGATGACCGAGACGGTCCTGCCCGTTTGCGCCCCGCGCCTGATGAAGGGCGACCATCCGATCCAGTCGCCGGCCGACCTGGTCCATCATACCCTGCTGCATGACGTGTCGTCCGACGCGGATCCCAGCCGTCCCGACTGGGCCATGTGGCTGAAGGCGCGCAAGGTCCGCCATCCCGATCCGCGCCGGGGCTCGCGTTATAACCAGTCCAGCCTGCTGATCGAGGCGGCCATCGCCGGACGCGGCGTGGCGCTGGCCAAACGCACCCTGGCCCAGGCCGACCTCGCCGCCGGTCGCCTCGTCGCGCCCTTCGCCGATGGATCAGAGGCCGTGGGATTCGCCTATTATGTGATCATGCCCCGCGACCGCCCGGCCTCGGCCAGCGCCCTCGCCTTCACCGCCTGGCTGAAGCGACAGGCCGTCGATCACGACAACAACATGGACACCCTGTAGGCGGCTTCAGCTTTTCTATCACCGCCGCCGAACAATCCTCGTTCGACGCCCGCATGAAGGTCCGGCACTGCACAGCCTCGCCGAGGACCTGCCGTGCACGCCGACCTGACCCTGACCACGCCGCTTTCGCCCCGGACCGCGCCCCGGCCCAACGCCCACCTGCGCCGTCTCGAAAGCGAGGCCATCGAGATCATCCGCGAGGTCGCCGCGACGGCCCGCAATCCGGTCATGCTGTATTCGATCGGAAAGGATTCGGGCGTGATGCTGCACCTGGCCCGGAAAGCCTTCTTCCCGGCACCGATCCCCTTCCCGCTTCTGCACGTCGATACGACCTGGAAATTCCGGGAGATGATCGAGCATAGAGACGCTATCGCCGACCTGTATGGCGTGCGTCTGATCGTGCACATCAACCCCGACGGCGCGGCGCAAGGCATCGACCCCATCCGCTCCGGCGCGGAAACCCACACCCGTGTGATGAAGACCGAGGGCCTCAAACAGGCGCTGGAACGGCATGGTTTCGATGCGGCCTTCGGCGGGGCGCGACGCGACGAGGAAGCCTCGCGCGCCAAGGAGCGCATCTTCTCGGTCCGCAACGCCGTCCACGCCTGGGAGCCCAGGCTGCAAAGGCCCGAACTCTGGCGGCTGTACAACACGCAGATCGGTCCGGGCGAATCCCTGCGGGTCTTCCCCCTGTCCAACTGGACCGAGCGCGATGTCTGGGAGTACACCCGCGCCGAAAACATCGCGATCGTCCCACTGTATTTCGCCGCGTTGCGCCCCACCGTGATCCGCCAGGGTCAATTGATCGTCCGCGACGACGAGCGAATGCCCTTGCTGCCGGGCGAGGTGCCCCAGTTGCGCCGCGTCCGCTTCCGCTCCCTGGGGTGCTATCCGCTGAGCGCCGCCGTCGAATCCGACGCCACGACGCTGGACGCCGTCATCTCCGAACTGAACGCCAGCCGCCACTCCGAACGTCAGGGTCGCCTGATCGACGGAGACGGCACGGGCTCGATGGAGATGAAGAAGCGCGAGGGCTACTTCTAGTGGACGGCACGACCTTTGCCGTTCGCCCCCCGCCCCCGCCTGCCGGGTCGCGCGACCTGCTGCGGTTCCTGACCTGTGGCTCGGTCGACGACGGCAAATCCACCCTGATCGGTCGCCTGTTGTTTGACCTGGGACAGGTGCCCGAGGACCAGCTGGCCACCCTTCGGAAGGACTCGCGCCGTTTCGGCACCGATGGTGACGCCGCCGACTATGCCCTGCTGCTCGACGGTCTGTCGGCCGAGCGCGAACAGGGCATCACCATCGATGTCGCCTATCGCTATTTCTCGTCCCCCCGGCGCAGTTTCATCGTCGCCGACACGCCCGGTCACGCCCAGTACACCCGCAATATGGCGACCGGGGCCTCGACCTGCGACCTGGCGGTCATCCTGGTCGATGCGACCAAGGGCCTGTCCGAACAGACCCGCCGTCACAGCCGCATCGTCGCCCTGTTCGGCATCCGTCAGGTCATCCTTGCCGTCAACAAGATGGATGCGGTGAATGGCGACGCCGCCGTCTTCGACGCCATCCAGGCCTCCTATGCCGAGGTGGCCCGCGACCACGGTCTGACCCAGGTCACGGCCATTCCGATCAGCGCCCGGCATGGTCACAATCTGGTCCGCCGCTCCGCCACGACGCCCTGGTACAGCGGTCCGACCCTGATCGAGGCGCTGGAGATCGCCGACACGCAACCGGCTGGCCACGACGCCGCATTCCGGCTGCCGGTCCAGTACGTCAGCCGTCCGGACGAAAAGTTCAGGGGCTACAGCGGCTCCATCGCCTCCGGACGCATCGCCGTGGGCGACGCGATCGTCGTCGCTCCCTCGGGCCGCACCGCCCACGTCGCCAGCATCGTCCGCGCGGGCGAATGGGCCGAGACCGCCCAGGCCGGGGACGCCGTCACCCTGGTGCTCGACCGGGATCTGGACATCGCGCGCGGCGACGTCCTGGCCCCACCCACGGATCGCCCCGCCGCCGTAGATCGGCTCTCGGCCCGCCTGCTGTGGATGGACGAGGCCCCTCTGGATCCGGCCCGCAGCTATCTGCTGCGCATCGGCACCGCCCTGGTCCCCGCCCGGCTGAGCGCCGACGACGGCGGCACCGTCGCCCTGGCCATGAACGAGATCGGCGACCGGGTTATCCAGACGACCGGGCGCGTCGCCTTCGACACCTTCGCCGACCACCCTGGCACAGGAGCCCTGATCCTGATCGACCGGGACACCCATGCCACCGTCGCAGCCGGAACCGCGCTCGCCCCCCTCGGTCAGCCGACCGACATTCACCGCGTCGCCCCGGCTGTCGATCGCGCGGCCCGGGAACATCGGAATGGCCACCGCGGGGCCGTCGTCTGGATGACCGGCCTGTCCGGTTCTGGAAAGTCGACCATCGCCGCCGCGCTGGAGCGCCACCTCCACGCCGGCGGGATCCGTACAGTGGTGCTGGATGGCGACAATTTGCGGCACGGCCTGAACCGCGATCTGGGGTTCTCCGACGCCGACCGATCGGAAAACGTTCGTCGCGTGGCCGAGGTCGCCCGCCTGTTCGCCGGGACCGGGGTCGTCGCGATCTGCGCCCTGATCTCGCCCGCTCAGGCCCAGCGTGCCCACGCCCGGTCGATCTGTTTTGATACACCCTTCCTCGAAGTGTTCATCGACACCCCGCTCGACCTGTGCCGCGCCCGCGACCCCAAGGCCCTGTATGCCCGTGCAGAAAGAGGGACGATCATCGGCCTGACAGGCGTCGGCTCGGGCTACGAGGCCCCGGTGACCCCCGACCTCACGCTGCCCACCGCCGATCTGACGCCCGAGGACGCCGCGCGCGCCGTCGCCGACCAGCTGGTTCGGCTGGGTGTCGTCGGGACGATCTGAGCGCTCTTTCGGGGCGAGAGGGGATGACGCGCCTGGAGGGAGGTGCGATGGCTATCCCATCGTCGCGAACACCCGTCTGCCCTCCCCACGCCCCTATCCCCGCCCATGGCCGAACGCACCATCAACAAGCTGGGACACCGCATCGGCGCGCGAGGCGGACGGACGCGCGCGGCCATCCTCGATGCCACCCGTCGGCTTCTGGAGCGGCACCATCTGGGAGAGCTGCGTGTCGCGGACCTGGCGGCCGAGGCCGGTGTGTCGCCGTCAAACTTCTACACCTACTTCAAGACGGTCGAGGAACCCGTTCTGGCGCTATGCGAGGCCGCTGCCACCGACTTCCAGCCGCTGTCGCGCCACCTGGACGGTGACTGGTCGGCGGAACAGGCCTTTGCGGCCGCGCGTGCCTATGTCGTCGACGTACTCATGATCTGGCGCGACCACGGGCCCGTCCTTCGCATCGAGCACATGCTGGCCGACAAGGGACAAATCGGGTTCGTCGAAGCCCGCGTGCGCCGTCTGCGCCGGGTCCATTTGTCGCTGGAGCGCCGGATCGCGGTGGCCCATGCCACTGGCTATCACGCCCCCGGTCTTGACCCCCGACTGGCTTCATATGAAGTCGCCAACCTGGTCGAGTCGGTGGCGGCCGGGTTCGAGCTGATGCGACGCGGCGACACGCCGTCCGATGCGATCCTGGACACCACCGCCCACATCGTCGTGAAGCTGGTCACGGGACGATAGGACGCCGCCTTCACCCGCCGATCGGCCCGTAGAGCCAGGTCAGCCAGACGCCGATCGCGAGCAGGGTGCCGAAGGGCAGACGGTCCCCGCCGGACACCTTGCGCCGCGTGATCAGCAGTGTCAGCACCACGCTGAACCCCGCCGCGCAGGCCCAGAGCAGCACGCTGGGCAGGCCTATCCAGCCGACCCAGGCCCCGACACCCGCGAACAGGATGGGATCGCCGCCACCCAGCCCATCTCGCTTGCGGATCAACCGATACAGGGCCGCCAGAACCCATAGCGCCCCGAAGCCGAACGCCGCCCCGATCAGTTGGGGGATTGGCCAGTCGTGCGCGATGACCCCCGCCGCGATCAGGCCGCTCGCGATCAGCGGCAGGGTCAATTCGTCCGGCAGCCAGAAATTCTCCGCATCGATCAGGGCGATCAGCAGCAGTTGCCACCCCAGGACGGCGGTTGCCCCCACCATGATCCACCCGATCTCGGCCCCGAACAGCCCGGCCCAGACTCCGATGGTCGCCCCTCCGCACTCGATCAGCAGATAGCGCGGCGACACCGCCGCCCCGCACAGGGCGCACCGCCCGCGCTGCACCAGCCAGCTGACCACGGGCACCAGCTGCCAGGCCTTCAGCGGTGCCTCGCAGCTCATGCAATGGGACCGGCCGAAGATGATGTCCTCGTCGCGCGGCATGCGGACCGTCACGGCGGCGATGAAGCTTCCGACGATCAGGCCCAGCAGGCCCATGAGGATGGCGATGACGAAGGGCGTGGGCACCAATCCGGCTTAGCCCGCTTCGGGGCTCAGCCGCCACCCAGGGCGACGGCGGTGTGATAGGTCACGAAGGCCGCGCCATAGGCCAGGGCGAACATGTAGGCGATCATGACCCACATCCATTTCCAGCTGTTCAGCTCGCGCTTGACCACGCCAAGGGTCGCAACACACTGCGGCGCGAAGACGTACCAGGCCAGGAAGCTGAGGCCCGTCGCCAGCGACCACTGCGCCGCCAGGGTGGCACCCAGCAGACTGCCGGCGGCTTCTGGATCGCCGATGGCATAGACGGTGCCCAGCGCCGCCACCGCGACCTCGCGCGCCGCCATGCCGGGCACCAGGGCCACCACCATCTGCCAGTTGAAGCCGATCGGCGCGAACAGCGGCTCCAGCGCATGGCCGATCATGCCCGCGAACGACCAGTCGATGGCCGGCCCGACCGCGCCTTGGGGCGGATAGGGGAAGGTCGACAGGGCCCACACGACGATCATCAGCGGCAGGATGATCCGTGCTGCCCGCGCCATGAAGATGCGCGCCCGGATCCACAGGTTGATCGCCACCGATTTCACGTCGGGCGTCTTGTAGGCCGGCAGTTCCATCATGAAGGGCTCGACCGCCCCTCTCCAGAAAACCTTGCGGATGACGAACGACACCAGCAGGGCGCTGACGATCCCGACGGCGTAAAGGCCGAACATCACCAGCCCCTGCAGATTGGCGAAGCCCCAGACGGTCCGGCTTGGAATGAAGGCGGCGATGATCAGCGTGTAAACCGGTATGCGCGCCGAACAGGTCATCAGCGGCGCCACCATGATGGTCGTCAGCCGATCGCGCTTCGCATCGATCACCCGCGCCGCCATGATCCCCGGAATGGCGCAGGCGAAGCTGGACAGCAGGGGAATGAAAGCCCGCCCATGCAGCCCTGCCCCGCCCATGATCCGGTCCATCAGGAAGGCGGCCCGGGCCATGTAGCCGAAGTCTTCCAGAACGATGATGAACAGAAACAGGATCAGGATCTGGGGCAGGAAGACCAGCACTGATCCCACACCGGCGATGACGCCATCGACCAGCAGGCTCTGCGCCAGCGGCCACACGGGGCCGGTGTCCGGCATAACCGATGCGACGCCGACCCCGAGCATGGAGAAGCCCGTCTCGATCCCGTCCATCAGGGGCGTCGCCCAGGTGAAGACGGCCTGGAACATGACGAAGAGCAGCACCATCAGGATGGCCAGTCCGGCGACGGGATGCAGCAGAACGCCGTCGATCTTGCCCGTCAGGGTGTCCGGCCGCTCGGGCGGGCGCACGCAATCGCGCATGATCTGCTCGGCCCGGCGATGGGCCCCGCGCAGGGCGTCGGCATCGGGCGCGGTCCAGCCGTCGCCCGCCGACATCCAGCCCGGTCCGGCGGCCGTCTCGATGCCCTCGACCAGTTCGACGATGCCCCGCTTGCGCGTGGCCACGGTGGTGAAGATCGCCACGTCCAGCTCGCGCGACAACCGCTCCAGATCGATCCGCAGGCCCTGGCGCTGGGCGATGTCGTACATGTTGAGCGCCAGCACCATCGGCCGCCCGACCGCCTTCAGCTCCAGGATCAGCCGCAGCACCAGCCGCAGGTTGGTCGCATCGGCCACGGCCACGATGACGTCGGGCACGGCCTCGCCCTGAAGGCGACCCAGCACGGCGTCTCGGGTGACTTCCTCGTCCGGGCTGCGGGCGCGCAGGGAATAGGTGCCGGGCAGATCGAGCACCGACATCGACCGGCCGGATGCGGCCAGCACGCGGCCCTCTTTCCGTTCGACGGTGACGCCGGCGTAGTTGGCGACCTTCTGGTGGGCCCCGGTCAGAGCGTTGAACAGCGCGGTCTTGCCCGAGTTGGGATTGCCGACCAGCGCGACCCGGACGGGCCTGACGGCGACGTCCATCCTATTCGGCGGCTTCCGCGAACAGCTCTATGGTCAGGCCGCGCGCCTCGCGACGACGCAAGGCGACGCGCATGTCATCGACCTTCAGCGCCATCGGATCCTTGCCAATCGCACCCTGGTGCAGCAGCTGGATCACGGCACCTTCGACGAGGCCCAGTTCCAGCAGGCGACGTTCCAGTTCGGCCCCGTGCTCGTCGCGAGCATCCGCGCCGACCCGGGTGATGACACCCCGGTCGCCCAGACGCGCTTCGGACAGGGAAATGACGTTGCTCATGACGCTCGCCTTACCGGAGATCGACTTGCATCTCCGTTACTGCGAACGCTTATCAGACGCGTAAGCGGTTCGTCCAGTGGCAGATTGTCTCCTCTCCGTTCGCCGCTCGGCGAATGGGGAAGTGAATGCGAGCCCTTGCGAGCAGACGGAGGGGTTCTGAGTGCTGGCCAAGAACCCCTCCGTCACTCCGCCGCCGCAGGGACCGGATCGTTGGCGGTCGCTTCCTGAGCTTCCCATTCCTCGATCTTGCGGGCCGTGTATTCCGGCGACTTGGTGAAGCGGGCCAGGGCCCCGTAGATCACCGGCACCACGAACAGGGTCAGCAGGGTCGAGAACATCGCGCCGGTGAAGATCACCACACCGATGGTCTGGCGACTGCCCGCCCCGGCGCCCGACCACAGCACCAGCGGCAGGGCCCCGAACGCCGTGGCGATCGAGGTCATGATGATCGGCCGCAGACGCAGCGACGAGCTCTCGATGATCGCCTCGGTGATCGACCGGCCCTGGTCGCGCAGCTGGTTGGCGAACTCCACGATCAGGATGCCGTTCTTGGCCGCGATGCCGATCAGGATGATCAGACCGATCTGCGAATAGATGTTCAGGCTGGACCCGGCCATGAACAGGCCGAACAGCCCGCCCGCCGCCGCCAGCGGCACCGTCAGCATGATGACCGCCGGTGTGATCCAGCTTTCGAACTGCGCCGCCAAAACCAGGAACACCAGCAGCAGAGCCAGTGCGAAGGCCCATGCCACGGCCCCGCCCGCCTCCTGCTGATCCCGCGCGGCGCCACCGTACTGGATGTTGACGACACCCTTGGGCTGCTCGGCCACCTGGGCGTTCATGAAGGCCACCGCGTCGGCGATCGTCGTGCCCGGGTTAAGGTCGGCCGACAGGGTGATGGCCCGCTGACGGTCCAGTCGCCGACGGTCCGGCGTGTCGCCACTGGTCTTGGTCGTGACCACCGACGACAGCGGAACCAGCGCGCCCGACCCGGCACCGACATACAGCGTCTCCAGATCGGACAGCGACGACCGGTCCTCGCGATCCGTCTGCAGGATCACATCGTATTCCTGACCGCCCCGGATATAGGTCGTGGCCAGCCGGGATCCGAACATGGTCTCCAGCGTACGCCCGATCTCCTGGGCGGAAACGCCCAGAGCGGCCGCCTTTTCGGGATCGACTTCGACCAGCAAGCGCGGAGCGTTCGGTTCATAGTTCAGGCGCGGTCGTGAGAAGCCAGCGTTCTCCTGTGCCGCCGCCAGCACGGGCTGCAGCCAGTTATAGATTTCCCTGTAATCCGTCCCCGTTGCGACGAGCTCGATCGAATTGCCGGTGTTGCCGCCGCGCTGGAAGGCACCCGGCACCGAGGCGTTCACCTGGGCACCCGTCTGGCCGCGCAGCTTGCCATTCAGCTCCTGGGCGATCTCGTCGGCGGACCGGTCGCGCTCGGACCAGTCCTTCAGGATCAGGGAGGCGTTGCCCGAGTTGAAGCTGCCGCCGCCGAAACCCGGAGAGGAGATCAGATAGCTTTCGACCTCACCGTTGTTCTTGTACTCCGCCAGGATCGGCTCCAGCCCCAGCATGATCTTCTTGGTGTAGTCGAAGCCCGAACCCTCGGGCCCCTGCACGCGCACCTGGACGCGACCGCGATCCTCGGGCGGCACCAGTTCGTCGGGCAGGGTCAGGAACATGGTCGCCGCCCCCGCGCCCACCAGCAGGATGACCAGCGACACGCCGATGACCGCCACCCGCTTGCCGACCAGCATCTTCAGCGAGTCGGCATAGGAGTTCTTCAGGCCGTCCATGGCCCAGTCGACCTTGCGCGCGACCCATCCAGACCCGGCGGCGGGCCGCAGAATCTTGGAGGCCAGCATCGGCGACAGGCTGAGCGCCAGGAAGGCCGAGAAGGCCACCGCGGCCGCGATGGCCGCCGCCAGCTCCACGAACAGACGCCCGACATACCCCGGCAGGAACAGCAGCGGCGCGAACACCGACAGCAGTGTGATGGTGGTGGCGATGACGGCGAAGAAGACCTGTCGCGTGCCCCGTTCGGCCGCGACCAGCGGCGGCTCGCCGTGGTCCAGGCGTCGCTGGATGTTCTCGACCACCACGATGGCGTCGTCCACCACCAGACCGATGGCAAGAACGAGCGCCAACAGCGTCAGCAGGTTCAGCGAGAAGCCCAGAGGAGCCAGGACGATGAAGGTCGACAGCAGGCAGATCGGGGCCACGATCGACGGAATCAGCGCCGCGCGCAGGCTTCCCAGGAAGATGAAGTTCACCAATGCGACCAGCGCCATCGAAATGCCGATGGTGATCCAGACCTCGTCGATGGCGTGAGAGGTGAAGACCGAGTTGTCGGACCCGACCACCAGTTCGGTCCCCTCGGGCAGGCTCGGCTTGATCTCGTCGACCAGCGCCGTGACCCCCTTGGAGATTTCCAGGTCATTCGACTGAGCCTGACGGGTCACGGCCAGACCGATCTGATCCAGCCCGTTGCCCCGGAACAGACGCCTCGACTCGGCTGGAGCCTCCTCGACGCGGGCGATGTCCCCCAGACGGGTCACATAGCTTGCCCGGGGCTGCAACGCGCCGCTGGCCCCCGATCCGTTCGGGATCGAGCCGGTCGATACCGAACCGGACGCGCCTGCCGACCCGATCGACGCAGAACCCGTCGTGCCGATCGGCAACTGGGCGAAATCCTGCGCCCGCGCATAGGTGCGCGCCACGCGGACGGTGTAGTCCTTGTCGGTCGATTCCAGCGCGCCGGCCGGAAGTTCCACGTTCTGGGCGCTCAGCGAACTCTCGACATCCGAAACGGTCAGGCCGCGCGCGCCCATGGCGTCGGCGTCCAGCCAGATGCGCATGGCATAGCGCTGCTCGCCATAGATCTGGGCCTGGGCCACGCCCGGCACTGTCGCCAGACGGTCGAGCAGATAGCGGTCTGCATAATCCGTCAGCTCCAGCCGGTTCATCGACGACGACCGCAGGAACAGGATCATGATCGGCTGGCTGTCGGAGTCGGCCTTTGCCACCTCCGGCGGCTGGGCCTGGTCGGGAAGGCGCCCCTGCACCCGGCTGACGCGGTCACGCACGTCGGACGCGGCTACGTCGATGTCGCGGTCCAGGCCGAACTCGATGGTGACGCTGGATCGGCCGTCACGGCTGGACGAGGTGATGCGTTCGACGCCCTGGATGCCGGCGACCTGCTGCTCGATCGGCTCGGTGATCCGGTTTTCGATGACCTCGGCGGAGGCCCCGGCATAGCTGGTCGACACCGACACGATCGGCGGATCGACGTCCGGGAGCTCGCGCACCGGCAGGAAGAAGAAGGCCGCGGCCCCGATCACGCACAGCACGATAGCGGCCACGGCCGCCAGCACCGGCCGCCGGACGGAAACGTCGGACAGCATCATCGTGCAGCCGCCTGCGGCTGCGCGGCTGTATTCGGAGCAGCCGCCTGCGACGGTGCGGCTGCGTTCGGGGCCGCTCCGGCGCGACGCGCCCCGCCGGCTCCGGCCACGGTCACTGGGGCGTTGGGCTGGATGCGGTTCAGGCCGCTGGCCACAACCCGGTCATTCGCGTTCAGACCAGAGACGATCTCGACAAAGCCGCCCTCCACGGCCCCGGTCTCGACCTCGACGCGCTGGGCGGTCGATCCCTTGTCGCCAGCCGCGATGCGATAGACGAAGGCTCCGTCGCCCTCGTACTGAACCGCCGCTTCGGGCACGGCCGGGGTCTGGCGCTGGCCCTGCTGGATGGCCACGCGCATCAGCATGCCCGGCCGGATGCGCCCGCCCGGATTGGGGAACTCGGCCCGCGCGGTCACCGCGCGGGTCGTCTCGTTGATGCGCGTGTCGACCAGGGCGATCCGCCCCGAAAACTGTTCGTTGCCATAGGCGTCCGCCGTGGCGGTGATGGAAAGCCCGGATCGCAGCACGCCGATGTAGCGCTCCGGCACCGGGAAATCGACGCGGATCACCGAAGTGTCGTCCAGCGTCGTGATGACCGCGCCGGGGCTGATCAGGGTTCCCGCCGTCACGGTGGACAGCCCCAGGGTCCCGGCGAACGGCGCGCGGATGACGCGGTCGCCCCGCCGCGCCTCGGCCGCCGCCAGCGAGGCACGGGCCGTCGCCAGCGTCGTCTGTGCTTCCTCCGCCGTCACGCGCGGCGCGACGCCCCGTTCAGCCAGTCCCTGGTAACGCTCGTATTCCCGCTCGGCCTGGGCGACGTTGGCGCGCGCCTGGATGATCCCGGCGTCTTCTTCGCGCGCCTGCAGCTCGACGAGCGCGGTTCCCGCCGCGACCCGCTGACCATCGGAGAACATCACCCGCGTGATCAGTTCCGAGCTGTTGGATGTGATGTTGACCGACCGCCGGCCGCGCGCGACGCCCAGCACGTTGATCTGGTCGCTGAAGGGTCGCTGGGCCACCACGGCCGCCTCGACCGCCTGTCCTCTCCCGCCGCCCCGGCCTCCGGCCCCGCCGCCTGAGCCGCCGGCACCCGCCTCGTCACCGGCGAAGGCCACGCGCATCACGGCGGCCACGATCATCAGACCCAGGACCACGGCCGCGGCGACGAGAAAGAAATGACGTTTGATCACGCGGGCACCGACTCCTGATTGCACGTCGGACGGCATAGCCGTTCCGCTTCGCGAGGCAACTTAAAGAGTTTGTAACGTGAGCCGTTCCGGTTTCCGTCGCGGCATTCCACCACGGGGCCCGGACGTCAGAATCGCCGCCAGAGCGCGATCGTCGGACCTTCGGCCCGTGGTGTTTCCCGTCCCGCCACCGTTCGTCGCCATCCCGCCTGGATGCTCCACGGTCCGATATCACGCACGATCGAGGTCTCGACCGAGAGCCAACGCGCCCCGTCATCGTCCGTGACGCCGCCGAAGGCCTGGCCCAACAGCATCCACCCCTCGGCGAACCGGTTGCCGATCGTGACGTCCGCCCGCGTTTCGTCCGGCAGGCCGTCCCGCATCCGACGCGCAGCCTGAACCTCGACGAAAGAGCGACCGGGCACGAGCCGATCGACCCAGCCCGCCCCGTCTCCGAACGACCGGCCGGCCGAGGCTCGCACCTCCCAGTCCTGATCCCCGATGCCGGGTGCCGCATAGCCCGCGTTGCGCCCCTCGCCCGCGACCGCATATCCGGCATACAGGCTGACGGCCGCCCGGTCGTCGCGCCACGCCTGCCAGGTCAGTCCGATCTCGGCGGGTCCGCGTCCCTCGTAATCGACGAAGGCATCTTCGCCCGACTGCCAGTCGCCCTTGAACTGGACGGTCAGCCGATCCGTAATGCCGTATTCCGCGAACACGCCGAGGGCCCGGTCACGGCGCGTGTCGGGCAAGGACAAGACGGCACCCGAGGGGTCATAGCCGTCTTCGGCACGCATGATCTCGGCCTTCACGATGACCTGGGACCGACCCTTTTTCTGCGTCCATGCCCCGGCCTCGACGGACGACGACGCCACCGCCGCGAGCACAAGGCCCACGAGGCAGCGGCAGAGCATCAGGCGTCGTAGCCGGGCGATTTCCGATCCAGCAGGCGCAGCGCGCCGGGCCAGGCCAGGCTGGAAACGAAGCCGATCCCCTTGCCCTGCTCCCTGGTCTCGGCCTGCGCGGCATCCGGGGCCATCAGGACGTGCTCGCGTCCCCCCGACAGCGCCGCCACCTGCTGGGCGCAGGCCCGCTCCAGGAAGAACATCCCGACCCACGCCGCCGCAGCGGTCTGGCCCACGGCCAGCGTGCCGTGGTTCCTCAGCAGCATCAGCGGCTTGTCGCCGAGATCCGCCACCAGCCGCTCGCGCTCGTCGTGGTTCAGGGCCAGTCCCTCATAGCCGTGGTAGGCCACCTGGTGCTGAAGCAGGCAGGCGTTCTGGCCGATGGGCAGCAGTCCTTCCGCCTGCGCCGCCACGCCCACGCCCGCCACGGTGTGCAGATGGATGACGAAATGCGCGTCCTCGCGCGCCGCGTGGATGGCCGAGTGGATCGTGAAACCCGCCGGGTTGATGAAGCTCTGCGTCTCCTGAACGACGTTTCCCTCCAGATCGACCTTCACCAGAGACGAGGCGGTGATCTCCTCGAAATAGAAGCCATAGGGGTTGATCAGGAAGTGATGCTCCGGCCCCGGCACCCGGGCGGAGATGTGGGTGAAGATCATGTCGTCCCAGCCGTGCAGGGCGACCAGCCGGTAGAGGGCGGCCAGATCGACCCGCGCCTGCCATTCCTCTGCCGACACGCGGGACTTGAGGCTCTGTGCGGCACCGTCGGCCATGGTTCACTCCTGATCGTCGATCACACGACCGTGCGCCAACCCTCGCTCCAACCTCGAGTGGGGTCAAGCCGGGCTGGATTCAGGCTTGCTTAACCAAGTTTTCACGACCTCAAGGTCAAGCTGGCAGGCGTTCGGAGACCTTCCGACCGGAGCCCGCCGTGACCGCTGTCCTTCGCCTGACGACGCCCCCGCCCTCCGATGCGGAGACGCTGACATCGGCGTCGCGTCTGCTGGAACTCGCCAAAGGCAAGACCACCGACGACCGACGACGGCTGCTTCTGGGCATCGCCGCCCTGTGCGACGCGTCACCGCCGGGTGCCGAGGCGTCTCCCGTACTGGGCGAAATCTTCATGGTCATCGCCCGTCAGGCCGAGCGCGATATCCGAAAGGCCCTGTCGGAATGCCTGGCCTCGGCCGAATGGGCTCCGCCGGCGCTGATCGCGATGCTGGCCCTGGACGAAATCGAGATCGCCCGCCCCGTCATCGCCGCCAGCCCCCTGCTGAAGGATCAGGACCTTCTGCGCGTCCTGCTGGAAGCCACCCTCGAGCATCAGATCGAGGTGGCGCGCCGCCCCAACATCGGCGGCAGCGTGGCCGACGCCATCATCGACCGGGGCGAGCCGGCCACCCTGACCGCCCTGGCCGGCAACCGGACCGCCCAGATCAGCGACGACGCCCTTGGACGGCTGATCGAACACTCTCGCCGCATCGCGGCGTTGCGCGCCCCCCTGACCCGCCATCCGCGGTTGAACGACGCCCTGGCGACCCAGCTCTATCAATGGGTCGGTCAGGCCCTTCGCGAGGCCATCGGCGAGCGTTTCCGGGTCGATGAGACCAAACTCGCCACCGCCATCGACACGGTCACCCGACCGCCCCTGGCCGAACCCAAGGGCATCGAGGACGCCGCCGCCGTCGTCGACAAGGAAGAAATGGAACGCCGGCTGGTCGCCAAGCTGCAGGGCGCGGGCCAGCTGCGTGCGGGCTTTTTGATCCGCGCCGTCCGCGAAAAGCGCCTCAGCCTGTTCGAGCACGGCGTCACGGCGCTCAGCGGGTTCACGATCGATCAGGTCCGCGCCGCCATCGTGCGCCCCAGCCCCGACGCCCTGTTCCTTCTGTGCGCCGCCGTCGGCATCGACCGGGCCGTCTTCCCAGCCGTGCTGGACGAAATCCGGGCACTGAGCGACGGATGGCCGGGCGACGGCGACGTTGGCTTACATGGCCGCATGTCCCTGCCGCCGTCGGCCGCGGCACGGGAATTCCGCGCCCTGATGGGCCACGTCGGCGGCTGACCCGGCGAAACGCCGTTTGACTTCGCTGGTCGCCTCGGCTTCTCGTGGTGCGGTGAACGCTCCGACCTCAACGCCCCGGCTGGCCTTCTGCGCGAGCGATCGACCCGAGGCTCTGGAAGCGCGCGAGCGCCTCTCCGCCCTCTACGGGACGGTCTCCGAAGCCGAGGCGGACGTGATCGTCGCCCTCGGTGGCGATGGCTTCATGCTGGAGACCCTTCACGCCAATCTGACGCGCCGCACGCCCGTCTACGGCATGAACCGTGGGTCGGTCGGGTTTCTGATGAACGACTACGAGGAGGACGGCCTGCTGGAACGGATCGGCTCGGCCGGTCGCGCCGTCATTCACCCGCTTCAGATGGATGCCTGGACCGAAAGCGGCGCGGTCCACACCGGCCTGGCCATCAACGAGGTGTCCCTGCTGCGCCAGACCCGCCAGTCCGCCAAGCTCAAGATCAGCGTCGACGGCAAGGTGCGGCTGGAGGAGCTGTCCTGCGACGGCTGCATGGTCGCAACGCCCGCCGGCTCGACGGCCTACAACCTTTCCGCCCACGGCCCGATCATCCCGCTGGACGCGCGGATGCTGGCCCTGACGCCCATCAGCGCGTTTCGACCCCGCCGCTGGCGCGGTGCCCTGCTGCCCCATCGCGCCCGGGTGGAGTTCGAGGTTCTGGAGGCGGACAAGCGGCCGGTCAGCGCAGTCGCCGACAGCCTGGAGATTCGACGCGTGGTGAAGGTCGCGGTCAAGGAACGGCGCGACGTCGCCCTGACCATGCTGTTCGATGCCGGCCGCTCGTTCGAGGAACGCGTCCTGGCCGAACAGTTCACGGCCTGAAGGCAGGTCACGGCTTCTTAAGAGGGGCTGTGCAATCTGCGATCACGACGTTCGCAGGAGTCCACCGTGAGCAACCCGGCTCAAGTCACCCGTCCGCCCAACATGCTGCGCGCCAAGGTCGGCGGCGGCTTCAGCGGTATCAACGCCGACGCCATCGCCCGCGCCGAAGAGGCTCTGAAGGCGATGTCGGGCCAATTCGGTCAGTGGCTGCAGGACGAGATCACCAAGCTGGACGCCGCCCAGGCCGCGATCCGCGCCGAGGGCTACAACGCCAAGACCGCCGAAGGCCTGTATTTCCGCGCCCATGACCTCAAGGGTCTGGGGGCCACCTATCAGTATCCGCTGGTCACGCGGTTGGCTGGATCGCTGTGCAAATTGATGGATGATCCGATCAAGCGCATGGACGCGCCCATGGTCCTGATCGACGCCCACATCGACGCCATCCGTGCCGTCGTCCGCGATCAGATCCAGACCGACGACCATCCCACTGGCCGCGTCCTGTCTGAAACCCTCGAAGCCAAGGTCGCCGCCCACCGGGCGGGCTGAACCCCGGCGCACAGGCAGAGCGAACTCTACGCCGCGTTCGCCGCCACCAGCCGGGTCGACGTTTCCGACGGCCGGTCCAGCCGCTCCATCAAATAGGCCAGATCGTCGCGCGACGTGTTCGGCCGCTGGGTCAGGAACCGCTCAAGCATCCGTTCGCGGAACGCCTCGCCCGTCGTGTCGGCACCCTCCGCCGACAGCTGTCGCCATGTGTCGACGCCGGCACGGAAGGCCTGGAACAGCCGTGGCGGCAGCCCGGCCCGATCATAGATCGCCTTCAGCCCCAGCGGACCCGCGTCGTGCACCATCAGCCATGCGCGCTCGTGCGGGGTGGAGGCCAACTCCGCCAGACCGTGCTCGAACAGGGTCATCTGCCCCCGCGCCAGCGCCCGAAGCAGCAGCGATCCTGTCAGGGCGCGCCGCGCGTTCAACTGACCGACAAAGGTTGCGATGTCCTGCGTCGTCGCGGCCTGGTCGATCAGATCGACGGTGGCCCGTTCGCGCGCGAAGGTCGACAGCCGGATGGCGGTCTCGGGGGCCACGGCGTGGCGGGTCACCAGGTGGTGGCGCACGGCCTCGCTGGCCAGGGCGACCAGCCGCTCGGTGATGTCCAGCGGCAGCACCTGCCGGTAAGCCAGGGCGGCCACGACCTCGGGCACCGACCCGAACCGGTCCACGACGGTGCCCATGGCGCCTTCGGAAATATCGGCGTTGTCGTTGGACGCCAGCGTCCGCACCGACTGTTCGCACCCATCCCGGCTCAGGGCGTCGGCGACGTCACGAGACACCTTCGGTCGCGCAGCCACGGCGACCTGACGCACGGCCGATCCGGCCTTCACGATCTCGATCAGGTCGTCGTCGGTGAAGACGGGCGACGATCCGATGATCGGCAGGGCGATGGAATCAACGTCCGCCGCCAGCAGTCGCGCCACGTCGTGCGGCAGCAGGTCCGAGCTTTTCAGCGTCACGGCCAGGGCTCGCCGCACCAGTTCGGCCGCATCCTGGGCCAGGACGCGCATGATCTTCTGCGCGGCCTCGCGGTCGGCGTCGTCCAGATCGATTCGGTCGATGCTGCGGCACAGCTTGTGCGCAGCCGAGGCCCGTTCGTCCTCGTCCGTCGCCTTGATCAGGCGGCGGATGTCGAACTCGGTCAGGCGGGCGCGATAGGCGGTCATGGGGGCTCGGATCGTGAGTCGCGGAGGACGATCAATACCGTGAGCCTGCTTGCTTAACGCGCGGTTTACCACCCGCCGCCGGATACCGAATCCGAGCCGGCCCCGAAGGCCTTGGTGAAGCCGCCGGCCTTCTGGTCGCCTTCTTGCCCCAACAGCAGCGCCAGCAGGCCCTGATCCTGTTTCAGACGGTCCATCCGCGCGGCGATGGCGGCGTCCTTTTCGTCGAGCGCCGGTAGGCTGGCCCCGCCCGACCCCATCGCCGGTGCCCCCTCGCCGGCCGTGCGCTGCAGGTTGGCGTGCACCTCGGCCACCGTCGCCGCCCGCCCGTCACGATAGAAGATAGAGCGGTTCGCCGCCGCCGCCTGCGGGAACATGGCCGCCGCATTGGCACCCGGCCGCGCCTCCATGGCCTCCATGATCTGCGCCGCCCCCGCCGGTCCCAGGAAATGCGCGGCATACAGGTCGCCCGCGCCCGGCTCGCGCCCCGTCCGCCCGCGCAGATAGGCGGCATTCGAGGCCGTCAGCTCGCCCGCCATGGTCGAGGCGGCCTGAGGGTCGAACCTCAGGTCCAGCACCACGTTCCGCGCCGACCCGCTGACCTGCCAGCGTCCGTCCGATCCCCGGTGGATCAGGTCGGCGTACTGACCGTAACCGTGCTGCGCTCCGTGCTGTTTGACGGTCGCCAGCCAGGTCTGCTCGATGAACTGAAAAAGGCCCGCCGCCGATGACGTCCGTGCCTGGGCCGACGGGTTGAACGCGCTCTCGCGGCGCGCCGTCTTCATCAGGAAGTCGAAGTCCACGCCGGTCGCGCTGGCGGCACGACGGATCGCCGCCTCCACCCCGCCCGCTGCTGGAATCGCTCCGACGCTCATGGAGCAAGGCTCGGAGATCGTGGTTAATCGAGCGTTAATGTCCGTTAACGGCGTCAACACGTCGCGCTCATGCAGCGAGGCTCCGCGAGCCGAGCGTTAGCGCACTTATCATTGTTCAGTCAGAAACCGACGTTTCTTCTGCCCCATTCCCGCCATCAGTCGCGCGCGTCATTCCTCTCAGGGTTGCTGGGGAGCGGCTTATAAACTGAGGGAGTGACGGCCATGATGATGCAGACCGCAGGCGGACCTCGACTGGTCAGCCCGATCGATTTCGCCGAGCGCAAACGACCCCTGCCCCGGTCCACCTGGATCGCCATCGGCATCGTGGCCCTGGCCCACGTCGCGGTCGGTGCCGTGCTCTACTACCAGAAGGTCGAGGCCGAGACCGCGCCCACGCCGCCGGAACGGGTCATCGAGACGACCTTCTTCCGCCCGGAGCCAAGGCCTCTAAATCCGGTCAAGTCCACGACCCCTCCGGCTCCCAATCCCGACGTGAACCGCACGCCTCTGCCCGAGCAGCCGACGGAGACGCTGAGCACGGTCCCGTCGGCCACGACCGTCTCCGAACCAGGCCCGACCATCAACACGACGACGCTGGTCCCCTCGACCGAGACGACCGGAACGTCAAGCGAGCCGGTCGACACGACGCCGCCCGGCCCGCCGGTCATCACTTCGCCGCGCTGGGTCAGCCAGCCCAGCGGCGAGCAACTGGCGCGCGCCTATCCCGGCCGGGCGATCTCGCAGTCCATTTCGGGGTCGGCCCGACTCAGCTGCCTGGTTCGCGCCAACGGCACGGTGAGCGACTGCGCCGTCGTGTCCGAGACACCCGGCGGCTTCGGCTTTGGCCGCGCCGCCCTGGGCTTGACGCGGTATTTCCGCATGAGCCCCCGCACCGTGGACGGTCAGGCGGTGGATGGGGCCCGCGTCAACATCGGTCTGCGCTTCAATCTTCCGGAGGGGTGAACCGCAGCGGATCGAGGGCGGCCGCGTGTCGAGCGCGCGGCCGCCCTTCGATGCCGTCCGCCACGACCCGACCCACCATCGGCCCCAGCAGCCAGCCGTTCCGGCGGGGAGCCAGGGCGACGTGGATCGACGGATCGTCCGTCGGCCCGGCCATGGGCAGACCGTCCGGGCTGGCCCCCCGCACGCCCACCCGCCATTCGACGGCATCCTCGATCGTCTGGCCCAACAGCCGTTCGGCCATCCGGATCAGGCCTCTCGACGCCTCGGGATCGGGTCTGGGATGCCGCTCGCCCTCGACCATGGTCGCGCCGATCAGGGTCGTCCCCGCAGATCCTGGGACGACATAGACGCCATCGCCTCTTAGAACCCGGTGCGTGAGAGGTGACGCGATCCTGCCGATCTGCCCCCCGATCGGCGAGACGCGGCGCAGGATTCCGGCGACGGCCTCCGGCAGCCCCGGAACAGAACCCGCCGTCCCGTTGGCCAAGACCAGGGTCCGGGTCGTGATCGCGCCACCGTCCATATGCAGCCGCCACGCGTCCGTGACCCGCTCCATCCGGGCCAGCCTTCGCGGCAGGCTCGGCGAGTCGATGGAGGCGGCCAAGGCGGACAGGGCCTGCGACGGGTCCAGCCGGACGTCGGACGGCAGATACAACCGTGCACCCTCCCACAGCGGCCGAAAGCCCCTGTCCACCAGCACGGACGCGGCCGCTTCCCGGTCGTCGCCCGCCCATTCAGCGGGAGTCAGGTCGAGGGTGACGCCCCGACGTGCAGCCAGGTCGGGCCATAGCTCCGCCGCCTCGCGAAACAGGGCCGCGACGTCCCCGCTCGGCAGGTCCAGCAGCGTCTCGGCGCCGGGGGCGATCATCCCCGCCGCGACCGAAGAGGCGTTCGGCTCGCCCGGATCGACGACACGCACATCATGTCCGCGCGCCGTCAGTTCGCTGGCGACGCAAAGCCCCAGCACGCCGGCACCGACCACCACGATGTCACAGGAAATATCAGCCACGGCCAGTCCTTCGACCGAGCGTCCGTCGATTTCAAGTCGAGACTGACCTTGGCCCTATTCCGCCGCGATCGCCGCCGCCTGGTCCGCGATCCGCACCGCCGCCAGACGCTCGGTCAGGGCGGCGTGCTGGGCCCACAGGGCCTTGGGCAGCCGGTCGCCGAAGCGAACGTAGAATGGCGGGATCAGCCCGGCCTCCTCGGTCCAGACCTCGGCATCGACCTCCAGCAGGGTCGTCAGATCGGCCTCGCTCAGCGATAGACCGTCCACATCCAGCGCACCCGCAGCAGGCACCCGCCCGACCGGCGTATCCACGGCCTCGGCCTCGCCATCCAGCCGCTCGGCGATCCATTTCAGAACCCGCGCATTGTCGCCGAATCCCGGCCAGACGAACTTGCCGTCCTCGTCCTTGCGGAACCAGTTGACGAAATAGATGCCCGGCAGCTTGGCAGGATCGGCCTTGGCCCCAAGCGACAGCCAGTGGGCGAAATAGTCGCCCATGTTGTAGCCGCAGAAGGGCAGCATGGCGAACGGATCGCGGCGCAGTTCGCCGATGGCGTTCTCTGCCGCGGCCGTACCTTCGGACGCCACGGTCGAGCCCATGAACACCCCGTGTTCCCAGTCGAACGCCTCGGTGACCAGCGGCACGGCCGAGGCGCGGCGGCCGCCGAACAGGACCGCGTCGATCGGCACACCCTTGGGATCCTCCCATTCCGGCGCGATGGTCGGGCACTGGCTCGCGGGGGCGGCGAAGCGGGCGTTGGGATGGGCCGCCGGCTCGCCAGAGGCAGGGTCGTGCGCCACGCCCTTCCAGTTCGTCATGCCATCAGGCGCGGTCTTGGTCAGACCCTCCCACCACACGTCACCGTCCGCAGTCAGGGCGGTATTGGTGAAGACGGTGTTCGTCGCCAGGGTCGCCAGCGCGTTCTGGTTGGTGTTGCGGCTCGTGCCCGGCGCGACGCCGAAGAAACCTGCCTCAGGGTTCACGGCGTACAGGCGCCCGTCGTCGCCGAAGCGCATCCAGGCGATGTCGTCGCCGATCGTCTCGGCCTTCCATCCCGGCAGCGTCGGCTGAAGCATGGCCAGATTGGTCTTGCCGCAGGCACTGGGGAAGGCGGCGGCCATGTATTTCGACCGCCCCTTGGGATCGGTCAGTTTCAGGATCAGCATGTGCTCGGCCAGCCAGCCCTCGTCCCGGGCCATGATCGAGGCGATCCGCAGAGCGTAGCATTTCTTGCCCAGCAGGGCGTTGCCGCCATAACCCGAGCCATAGGACCAGATTTCGCGCGTCTCGGGGAAATGGACGATCCATTTCTCGGCGTTGCAGGGCCAGGCGACGTCCGCCTGTCCCTCGGCCAGGGGCGCGCCCAGGGTGTGGACGGCCGGCACGAACACGCCGTCGTCGCCCAGGGCTTCCAGCGCCGCCGCTCCCATCCGGGTCATGATGCCCATGGAGACCGCGACATATCCGCTGTCGGTGATCTCGACACCCAGAGCCGACAGCTCCGAGCCCAGCGGTCCCATGGAGAAGGGCACCACATACATGGTCCGCCCGGCCATGCAGCCGTCGAACAGACCGTCCAGCCGCGTTCGCATCTCGACCGGATCGGCCCAGTTGTTGGTCGGGCCGGCGTCGATCTCCTCGGCCGAACAGATGAAGGTCCGGCTCTCGACCCGCGCGACGTCCTTGGGGTCCGAGGCGGCGTAATAGCTACCGGGACGCTTGTCCTGGTCCAGCGCCTTCAGCGTGCCCTTGTCGATCAGGTCGGCGACGATCTCGGCCTTCTCGGCCTCCGATCCATCGCACCAGTGCACCCGTGCCGGCTTGGTCAATGCAGCGATCTGTTCCACCCACGCGATCAGGCGGGCGTGTCGGGTCGGCGCAGGGCTAAGCCCTGCGATGGTCGAGATGGAAGCCAAGCGAACTCTCCTGAACGTCGGCCCGGCCGGTCTGACGCCGCCGTGGACCGCCTCTTTTGTAACAGCGCCTCACGGCCCGTTACAGGCGCAATGCCACCCGCGATGCCGCCGCGTCAACCGGCGCAGGATTTCACCCACCGCCCGCCTGTCCATCGTGCCGCCAAGGTCGAATCCAGTCGCGCGATGGCGCGAGCCCCTGTATCTGCAACGCTGTGCAGACGCTCGATCCCATCACGCTTGCCGCGCCCAGCGGTGCCATGGCCTCTCCCGCCGTGGCCCGGAACACCGATCCGATCCTGGCGGTGCTGAGGGCGCACCTGCCTGCCAGGGGCCGCGTGCTGGAGATCGCATCCGGTTCCGGCGAGCACGCCGTCGCCTTCGCCCGCGCCCTGCCCCTGACCACCTGGACCCCCAGCGACCCGTCGCCCGAGGCCCGCGCCAGCATCGCCGCCTGGGCCGCAGAAGCCGCGCTGCCGAACCTGAAGCCGGTGATCGACCTCGATGCGGCCCGTCCCGACTCCTGGCCCGGTGTCGATGTCCAGGTCATCGTCTGCATCAACATGATCCACATCAGCCCGTGGTCGGCGACCCAGGGGCTGATGGCCGGGGCCGGCCGCGTCCTGCCCGACCCTGGCGGCCTTCTGGTCCTTTACGGTCCTTTCCGAGAGACCGACGTGCCTCTGGCCCCGTCAAACGAAGCCTTCGATGCCAGCCTGAAGTCTCGCGACCCCGCGTGGGGCCTGCGCGAGGTCGAGGCCGTCGCCGCCCTGGCCAAGACGCATGGCCTGCACCTGACCCGCCGTGCCGAGATGCCCGCCAACAACCTGTTGCTGATGTTCCGCCGTGTCAGCTGAGCCTCTGGAGCGCGCCATGAAGACCCTCGCCCCCCTGATCGCCATCGGTCTGGCCCTCGCGCTCGCCGCGCCCGCCGCGATGGCCCAGACGGCGGCGCCGGCCCAGGCCGCGCCCGCCATCGTCGCCGCTCCCTCGCCGCCCTATGGCACGCCGATCTCCCTGGAGGCCGCCCAGGCCCTGATCGACCGCGCGGTCGCCGCCGCCGCGCGTGGCAACTTCCGCATGGCCGTCGCCATCGTGGAGCCCAGCGGCGAACTCGTCGCCTTCGCCCGCATGGACGACACCCAGTACGGCTCGATTCTGGTGGCCCAGAAAAAGGCCCGCACCGCTGCGCGTTACCGCCTGGCCACCTCGGTGATGGAGGAGCGGACGCTGGCCGGACGGATCGTCAGCATCGCCAACGACGACGCCCTGCCGATCGCGGGCGGCATCCCCATCGTGGTCGACGGTCGCATCGTCGGGGCCATCGGTGTCTCCGGAGCCTCTGCCGCCCAGGACGCCGAGGTCGCCACGGCTGCGCTTTCGGCCGACTGACTTGGCCCTCTCCCGCCTCTACGACGGCCTCGAACCCAGCCGCATCAACAAATGGCTCGGTCAGACCGGCGTCTGCTCGCGGCGAGAGGCGGATGCCCTGATCGCCGATGGCCTGGTCTCCATCGACGGCGAAGTCGTCACAGACGCCGGCCGAAAAATCGAACCCGGCCAGACCCTGACCCTGTCCGACCGCGCGGAGACCGCCTTGGCCGCCGGGATCACCGTCGTGATCCACAAGCCGGTCGGCTATGTCTCCGGCCAGCCCGAGCCGGACAAGATTCCGGCCGTCCGCCTGCTGACATCCGCCAACCTGATTGGTCCAGGCACCGCGCCCGACGCAGACACTTCCCTGCCCCCCATCGGCCGGCTGGACGAGGATTCGCGGGGCCTGCTGATGCTGTCGTCCGACGGGGTGGTGGCCAAGGCGGTGATCGGTCCGGAGTCGAGGCTGGACAAGGAATACCTTGTCCGCGTCGTCGGCGACGTGACGGAGAAGAAGCTCGCCCTGCTGCGCCACGGCATCATGCTGGACGGCCGCCAGCTGAAGTACGCCAAGGTCAGCCGCATGGAGCAGCAACGCCTGCGCTTCGTCCTGACCGAGGGCCGCAACCGCCAGATCCGGCGCATGTGCGAACACGCCGAGCTGGAAGTCATCGACCTGCTTCGCATCCGCATCGGCCCGATCCGGCTGGATGGTCTGAAAGAAGGCCGCTGGCGCATGCTGACGGCCGAGGAACGAGCGGCGCTGCTGGTCTGATCGGCGGACGCCGCCTGTCCGAGACGCAGGGTTTAAAAGATGCACGTTTGCGTCGAACCTGTAACCGCTTACAGTTCCTGCAAAACAAGACGACCGGGATGGAACAAACATGGCCGACGTGGCCCTCAGCGGCATTCGCAAATCGTTCGGTGCGACCGAGGTGCTCAAGGGCGTCGACCTGACCATCGGCGACGGCGAATTCGTGGTCTTCGTAGGCCCGTCCGGCTGCGGAAAATCCACCCTGCTGCGCGTGATCGCCGGTCTGGAACAGGCCGACGCGGGTCAGGTCTCGATCGGCGGCACGGTCGTCACCGACATGAGCCCGTCCGACCGGGGCATCGCCATGGTGTTCCAGTCCTACGCGCTTTATCCGCATATGAGCGTCTATCAGAACATGGCCTTCGGCCTGACTCTGGCCAAGGCGGACAAGGCCGAGATCGACCGCCGGGTGCGGGCCGCCGCCGAAACGCTGAACATCACCGAATACCTGGACCGCAAGCCCAAGGCCTTGTCCGGCGGCCAGCGCCAGCGTGTCGCCATCGGCCGCGCCATCGTGCGCGAGCCCGAAGTCTTCCTGTTCGACGAGCCGCTGTCAAACCTGGACGCCGCCCTGCGCGTCCGCATGCGCTACGAGTTCGCGTCGCTTCACGGGCGACTGAAGACGACCATGATCTACGTCACCCACGACCAGGTCGAGGCCATGACCCTGGCCGACCGGATCGTGGTCCTGAACGGTGGCGTGGTCGAGCAGGTCGGGGCACCGATGGAGCTCTATGAGAATCCCCGCACCTTGTTCGTGGCCCAGTTCATCGGCAGCCCCAAGATGAACCTGATCACCGGCGAGGTGATGGAGGCCTCATCGACCCGCGCCGTCGTCCGGACCCCGGCGGGTGAGACGATCACGGTCGCCGCCCAGGCCTCGAACGCCAAGGTCGGTCAGCCCATCACCCTGGGCATCCGACCGGAGCATCTGACCCTGTCCGGCAAAGACGGCGTCATCGCCGTGACCGTCGCCTTCGTCGAGACCCTGGGCAATGCCACCTATGCCTACGTCACCCATCCCGGTTCGCCCGAGACCCTGACGGTCCAGCTGCCCGGCGACGTCCGCCCGACGGTGGGCCAGGCGCTGACCCTGCACATCGACCCTGATCACGCCCACCTGTTCGACGGCGACGGGATCGCCTTCACGCGCCTCTGACGAAACGCCGCACCGGAAGGTGCTCAAATGCGGAACCGTAGCCGTTGGCGCGCGCTATCACGGCAGCCTCCCCGGCGCTTCAGATCAGAAGGACTTTCATCATGACCGACCAACGTATCGAAGGTGCCGCCAACGGCATCTCTGGCAAGCTCAAGAACGGCCTCGGCAACCTGACCGGCGACACCAAGCTGCAGGTCGAAGGCAAGTTCGAGGAAGTGAAGGGCAAGGCGCTCGACGCCTATGGCCGCGCCATCGACAAGCTGGACACCCTGGCAGAGCGCGCCCCCGCCGACCTGCGCCAGCCGATCAACACGGGCCTGGATTTCGCCCGTCGCAAGCCGCTGCTGACCACGGGCATCCTGGCGGGCCTCGCCTTCTTGATCGCCGGCTCGGGCCGCCGCCGCTACTAGGCTTCAAGCCTGCAGACAAACGAAAGGCCCGGGATCGCTCCCGGGCCTTTTTTCTTGTCTCCTCCCCGTCGCGTAGCGATGGGGAGGGGGACCGCCCGCCTCTTGGCGGGGGTGGAGGGTTCTCGACGCCCCACCGCCCTTGAGCGCCTCAAGAACCCCTCCGTCAGCTCGCGAAGGGCTCGCTGCCCCCTCCCCATTTCTGCGAGACGGGGAGGAGACGCGACAGACTACACCGCCACCCCATCCACCGTTTCCTTGGCCGGAGCACCCGCCGTCGGCGTGATGTCGAAGGCGATCTTGCCGTCCTTGAGCTCGACCTTGACGTGGCCGCCGCGCGTCAGACGTCCGAACAGGATATCGTCGGCCAGGGGCTTCTTGATGTTCTCCTGGATGACCCGGCCCAGGGGGCGCGCGCCATACAGTTCGTCGAAGCCGTTCTTGGCCAGCCAGTCGGCCGCGTCGTCGGTCAGTTCGATGGTGATGTTGCGATCCGCAAGCTGGGCCTCCAGCTGCAGGACGAACTTGGTCACCACCTGACGGATGACCTCCGGCTGCAGGGCCTTGAAGCTGACCACCGCGTCCAGACGGTTGCGGAACTCCGGCGCGAACAGGCGCTGGATGGCCTTTTCGTCCTCGCCCTCGACCTTGCCGCGACCGAAGCCGATGGAGGCCCTGGCATTGTCGGCCGCGCCCGCGTTGGTGGTCATGATCAGGACCACGTTACGGAAATCGACCTTTTTGCCGATGGCGTCGGTCAGCATCCCGTTGTCCATGACCTGGAGCAGGATGTTGTAGACGTCGGGGTGGGCCTTCTCGATCTCGTCCAGCAGGACCACGGCATGAGGGTGCTGATCGACGGCGTCGGTCAGCAGGCCGCCCTGGTCATGCCCGACGTAGCCCGGAGGCGCGCCGATCAGGCGGCTGACCGTGTGGCGCTCCATGTATTCCGACATGTCGAAGCGCAGCATCTCGATGCCCAGGGTCGAAGCCAGCTGCTTGGCCACCTCGGTCTTGCCCACGCCGGTCGGTCCGGCGAACAGGAAGGATCCGATCGGCTTTTGCGGATCGCGCAGGCCGGCGCGGGCCAGCTTCATGGCGGAAGCGACCTGTTCGATCGCCGCGTCCTGGCCGAAGACGGCCCGGTTCAGGTCGGTCTGAAGCTCACGCAGGCCCTCGGTGTCGGACTTGGAAACCGACTTGGGCGGAATGCGCGCCATCTTGGCGATGACGGCCTCCACTTCCTTCTGGCCGATGACCTTCTTCCGCTTGTTCTCGGGGAGCAGCATCTGCGACGCCCCCGCCTCGTCGATCACGTCGATCGCCTTGTCCGGCAGTTTGCGGTCGGTCATGTAGCGGGCCGACAGCTCGACCGCCGAACGGATCGCCGCATCGGTGTAACGCAGCTTGTGGTGACCCTCGTAGGCGGTCTTCAGGCCTTTGAGGATCTTCACCGTGTCCTCGACCGTCGGCTCGTTGACGTCGATCTTCTGGAAGCGCCGCACCAGGGCGCGGTCCTTCTCGAAGTGCTGGCGGTATTCCTTGTAGGTCGTCGACCCCATGCAACGCAGGGTGCCAGAGGCCAGGGCGGGCTTCAGCAGGTTCGACGCATCCATCGCCCCGCCACTGGTCGCACCCGCGCCGATCACCGTGTGGATCTCGTCGATGAACAGGATCGCGTTCTCGTGGTTCTCGAGTTCCTTGACGACCTGCTTCAGCCGCTCCTCGAAGTCGCCGCGATAGCGGGTGCCGGCCAGCAGCGCGCCCATGTCGAGGCTGTAGATAGTCGCGCCTTCCAGCACCGCCGGGACCTCGTGGTTGACGATCTTGCGCGCCAGGCCTTCTGCGATGGCGGTCTTGCCGACGCCGGGCTCGCCGACCAGCAGCGGGTTGTTCTTGGTCCGGCGGCACAGGATCTGGATCGAGCGATCCACCTCGGCCTGGCGGCCGATCAGCGGGTCAATCTTGCCGTTGCGCGACTTCTCGTTCAGGTCGACGCAATAGGCTTCCAGCGCCTCTCCGCCCTGTTTGACAGCGGCGGCGTCCTCGGCCTCCTCCGGGCTTTGACCCGCGACCTTGGGCGGACGCGGCTCGCCACCACCGGCCTTCTTGGGAATGCCGTGGGCGATGAAGTTGACCGCGTCATAGCGGGTCATGTCCTGTTCCTGCAGAAAGTAGGCGGCGTGGCTCTCGCGCTCGCTGAAGATGGCGACCAGCACATTGGCACCGGACACTTCTTCGCGGCCCGAGGACTGGACGTGGATCACCGCGCGCTGGATCACGCGCTGGAAGCCGGCGGTCGGCTTGGCGTCCTCGCCGTCCGACGTCGCGAGCGCGGCCAGATCGGTGTCGACATACAGCGTCAGCGCGGTCTTCAGCGCGGAGAGATCGACGTTGCAGGCCTTCATCACCGCGCCGGCGTCGGCGTCATCGACCAGCGCCAGCAGCAGGTGTTCGAGCGTCGCATACTCGTGGCGGCGTTCGTTGGCATAGGAGACCGCGCGATGCAGGGTCTCTTCGAGAGGACGTGAAAACGAGGGCATGGGGAGATCCTCTCAGTCTTTTTCCATAGTGCACTGTAACGGGTGCTGGTGACGGCGCGCCGTCTCGACCACCTGGGCGACCTTGGTTTCGGCCACCTCGTAGGTGAAGACGCCGCAGACCCCGACGCCATGCTGGTGCACATGCAGCATGATGCGGGTCGCGTCCTCGCGGCTCTTCTGGAAGAACCGCTCCAGCACATAGACGACGAATTCCATCGGCGTGTAGTCGTCGTTCAGGATCAGCACCCGATACAGCGAGGGCTTCTGAACCTTGGGCTTTGTCTCGGTGATGGTGGCGGCACCCTGGCCACCCCCATTCTGTTCACCTGGCCTTCTTGTCGGCATCTACGTTCCGGTTGGGGAGTTCGAATGACTAGATAGGTGATGATGGCCTGATTTGAAGGGACGTCCAGTCACAGGTTGATGTGACGCATGCGAAAAGGGCCCCGGCGTTTCCGCCGGGGCCCCTCGTTACGCTACAAACTAGTTCAGGCTTAGCGGGCGGCCTGGAAGGTCTCGACGGTCGCGGTGACGCGCTCGTTGATCGGCTTGAAGCTTTCCTTGACCGATCCAGTCAGAGTCTCGGTCATCTTGGTGACTTCCGAGAGGTAGGTTTCCATCGCCGACTTGGCATAGTTGGTCTGCAACTCGATCAGCTCCTGGACCGAACGCGCCTTGGCGATCGTCTGGGCGGCGGCGACGCCGTTTTCCCAGCTGGTCTTCGAGTAGGACAGGGCCTGGGCCGACAGAGCCTCGACGCCCTTCTGGGCGGCGGTGGCTGAGGCGGTCAGGGCTTCCAGATTCTGCTTCGAATGGGCCGAAAGTTCGGCCATCGAGGCCGAGGTCTTGTCCATGGTCTCGCGCAGGGCTTGCGTGCCCGTGGCTTGCATCTTCTCGGCCTGGGCCTTGAACTGCTCGCCCTGGACCTTGGCGGTGGTGGTGGCGGTTTCGACGGTCTTCTTGATGGTTTCGGCGCTGTCAGCCATGTGAAGTCTCCTGAACCTGATGATCGCGGTTGGCCCGCGGAATGTTGCTCGTCCCAGGCGATTCTGGTTCGATGCCGCTCATATGGTGCAAGTGCGAAGACGCGTCAAGAAGATTGTGCAGTGCAACATTTTGGTGACCGCGCCATCAGATTCCGGCCGTTCAAATCTGCGTTGATCTCTGCTTAACCACCCTGAAACCTGCGGCTCCCATGCTAAGGGATCAATTGCGACGCGCCGGGGGGCCGCCGCCGCGCCACAAACGATGAGGCTTCGATTGGCGATGATGCGTGACCGTTCGTCCTTCCCGCGCCGCCTGATGGCCCTCGGCCTGACCCTGCTGGTGCTGGTCGGCCTGTCGGGCCCGCTGGCCACGACACGGGTCGAGGCCCAGTCGGGCGAAAACAGTCGCTACGCCGCCATTGTCGTCGATGCGGGAACTGGAGAGGTCCTGTTCGCCCGTCACGCCGACAGCCAGCGTTATCCCGCCTCCGTCACCAAGATGATGACCCTGTATCTGGTGTTCGAAGCTCTGGAAAAAGGCACCGTCCATCTGGATGACGTCATCACCGTTTCGCCGCTCGCCGCGTCGCAGCCTCCGTCGAAGCTGGGACTGGCGGCCGGGCAAACGATCCGCCTCGACGATGCCATGCGCGCGACCACCGTCCGGTCCTGCAACGACATGGCCATGGTGCTGGCCGAGCACATCGGTGGATCCCAGGCGCGGTTCGCCGCCATGGCCACGCTGAAGGCGGAAGAGCTCGGCATGGGCCAGACCCGCTACGTCAACCCCAACGGCCTGCCCGACAGCCGCCAGCTGACCTCAGCCCGCGATCTGGCCATCCTGGCCCGCGCGATCATGCGGGACTATCCCCAGTACTACAGCTATTTCGGCATCCACGACTGGCAGTATCAGGGCCGGGAGTATCGCAACACCAATGGCCTGCTGCTGGGCGGCAACGGCTATGACGGCATCAAGACCGGCTTCACCAACGCGTCCGGCTACAATCTGGCGGCCTCGGCGGTGCGGGGCGGCAAGCGGGTCATCACCATCGTCCTGGGCGGTCGATCCAGCATCACGAGGAACGCCCACGTCGCCGCCTTGATGGACACCGGCTTCGAAGTCGAGACCCGCCGTGCCGCGGGCGAGCGGATCGAGGTGGCCCAGACCTTCTTCGAACAACGCGGCTTCGGCATCGGGGAGCCGGACGGCGGCGCCCCCGTCGCCTATGCGGCCCTGAACGGACAGCCCGCGCCGACATCGCCGAGCACCGCTACCGTTACCTCGACCGCCCCGGTCCTGGCCGCATCGAACACGCGGCCGCCGGTCACAACACCTCCGGGCTACGGCCCCAACGTCGTCCCCTACCAGACAGCTGTAGCACAGACGCCCGCCCCGGCCCCGCGACAGACCGTCCCGACACCAGCGCCGGTCCAGCGAGCCGACGCCACGCCCTCGCGCGGAAACCTGACCGCCAGCCTCAACAGCGGCGTCACGACCTCGGCGACGGGCTCGCTGAACCGGCCCGGCACCGCCGTCGCCAATCCCCCGCGTCCAAGCGCGCCCACGACCGCCGCCGGCCGCTGGGCCGTCCAGGTCGGTGCCTTTCGCGATGCCACCGTCGCGCGCGACTGGCTGACGGAGGTCAACCGTCGCTTCCGCACCCAGTTCGCATCGGCCGAGCGCACCGTCGTGGACGCCGCCGGCTGGCACAGATCGCGTTTCGTCGGCATGACCCAGGCCTCGGCCGAGAGCGCCTGCGAAGCCCTGTCGGCCCGCAACATCACCTGCATGGTGGTGCGCCCGGGGGCGTAACCCCCGCCCCGGACACGACGACACTCCACCATGCGCCACCCCCGGCCCGACAGTCTGGAAGCCGCTCTCGCGCGGGTCTTCGAGGATCAGAACACCAAGGCCAGCTGGTTCGCCCTGACCGGCGGCGAACTGCTGTTCTCCGCCGGAGAGGCCCCGGACAGCCTGTATCTGGTCCGCTCGGGTCGCCTCGGCGTCTTCCGACAGGAGGACGACCAGCCGCCCAGGTTCCTGGGCGTGGTCAAGCCGGGTGAGCCTGTGGGCGAAATGGCTCTGATCGCGGGCACCCCCCATACTTCCAGCGTTGTCGCCCTGCGCGACTCCGAGATCCTTGCCCTGCCCGCCGAGACCTTCTTCGACGCCGTCAGGACCCAGCCCGAGGTCATGCTGGAGCTGTCCCGGCTGATGCTGCACCGCGCTCGAGAGCGCGCGCCGGGCGTCACAGCGCCCAGCGTGTTCGGCTTCATCTCGGTTCGAAACCGCCCGATCCGCGCCTTTGTCGAGCGTGTCGCGGCGGCGGTCGAAGCGCTGGGCTTCACCTGTCAGGTCATCGACCATTCGGCCCTGTCGTCGGTGTCCGAGTGGTTCTCCCGGATGGAGGATACGCACGACTTTGTCTTATATGTCGCCGAACTGGACGAGCCATCGTGGGCCAATCTGTGCGCTCGCCAGGTAGACCGACTGTTCGTCGTCGGCGATGCCCTGACGGCCCCGCCCAAGTCCGTTCCCAGCCGGACCGCGCACGGCCTGCAACAGTTCACCGACCTGATCCTGCTGCGGGATCCGCGCATGTCGCGGCCCGCCAACACCTCGGTCTGGCTCAACGCCATCAATCCCGGCCGCTGGTTCCACGCCATGGAGGCCGACCCCAACGACGCCGCGCGGATCGCCCGCGTCGTCACGGGCACGGCAATCGGTCTGGTCCTGTCGGGTGGCGGTGCCCGCGCCTATGCTCACGTCGGCGCGGTGCGGGCTTTGAGGGAAGCGGGCGTGGCGTTCGACTTCCTTGGCGGGTCGTCCATGGGGGCCGTCATCGCCGCCGGCCCCGCCCTGAACTGGTCGGACGAAGAGCTGGACGCCCGCATCCGACGCGCCTTCGTCCGCTCAGACCCCTTGTCCGACCTGGCCTTCCCGATGATCGCCATGACCCGCGCGGGCAAGGTCGCGCGCCTGCTGGAGGAGGCGTACGGCGACATTGACATCGCCGACATGCCCCTGCCCTTCTTCGCCGTCTCCTCCAATCTGACATCCGGCCGGATCGAGGTGCATCGTCGGGGCCTGCTGCGGCGCGCCATGCGGGCATCCATCTCCATCCCTGGCGTCATGCCTCCTGTGGTGATCGATGGTCAGGTCCTGGTGGACGGTGCCGTCATCAAGAACTTCCCCAGCGACGTGATGCGCCAGTTCAATGCGGGGCCGATCATCGGCGTCGACATGTCACAGATGCGGGGCGTCGATCCGGGCGCTCTGGAGAACCCGCCGTCATGGTGGCGCTGGATCGCGTCGGGCGCCTGGAAAAAGGGTCCGCCGATCGTCTCCATCCTGATGAGGGCCGCGACCATCACCACCGACGCGGAGATGGAAACCTCGCGCGCGGAGACCGATCTGTTGATCCTGCCGATGCCGGAAGGGTCAGACATCCGGGACTGGAAGACCTACGATCCTGTCGTGGCCTCAGGTCACGCGGCTGCGGTGGAAGCTCTGGCCGAACTCGAGGGTCCGATCGAAACCCTTCGCAAGCGTATGCCGGACCCCATGGAGACGTCACCCGGGCCATCGGCAACGGCCGCCATCCCCCTGACCCCGGCCTAACCCCCGGCCGCGTTCGCGTCGGTCCAGGCCACGATCTGGCTATTCAGGTCGCGCGTCGCGACGTCATAGGCATCGACGATCGTGGCGATGCGGTTCTCGCTGGCGGGCTGGCTGATCTCGAAGGTCTGCTCGGCCAGCACCGTGCGTTCGGGAAAGCGCAGCAGACGCGCCCGCGCGCTCAGCACCACCGTCGGCACAGCGCCCGCTGTCTCATAGCGGGTCTCGAAGCTGCGTATGTCGATGTCCAGCACCCGCGTCGTCGGTGTCAGCTCACGCCGCCCGATCAACCGCACCGCCCGCGACTGCCCGGCGAATGCGCTCTCCAGGCTCGAGACATACAGCTGCGACGCCGGCGAGACCCAGCGCGCGCCCTTGATATAGGCCGCTTCGGTGGCCGTCACGCCCAGCAACCGGTCGCCCTGGGACGCCTGAGGGAACTCCACGGCGCGCAGCTTCACCTGCACCGGATCGGCCGCCGCCTGGGTCGCGGCCGCACCGACGGCACCGAAGCGATACAGCTGCACCGGATCGGGCGAGGACAGAAGGGCACAGCCCGACAGGGCGACGGCGACGCCTGCGGCGGCAAGAATTGAACGGATCATGGCTGGACCTCCAGTTCCTGGGACGGCGGCCGTCCGATGAAGTCTCGCGGGCTGGCTCGCACGTCATCGACCAGACCCTGCAGCGAATCCGTCGCCTCCTGCAGACCCTGGATGGCGTCGAGCAACTGCGGAATGCCGTTGGTGGCCAGTTCACCGGCCGGACCTTCGAGACCCGTCGCCGTGCGATTGATGCTGGCGATCGCGGTCCGCGCATCGGCAGCGGCGGCGTTGATGTTGGCCACGGCTTCGGCTCCATCGCCGTTGACCAGGCGACGCGCGTCCACGCCAAGCGCCTGATATTCGCCCACGGCCGCATTGGCCTTGGTCAGGGCCTCTTCCAGTTCCTTGAACATGCCCTTGCGCGCTTCCAGCTCGTTCGACATCGATTCCACGTTCTTGAAGGTGGCGGAGATGCTGCGGATATTGTCATCGGACATCACGCGATTGATCCGGTTGAGGGCGTCCACCGCCTGGGCCAGCACGGTGCCCGATCCGCTCAGTAGCTCGGCGAACGGAGAGGCCTGGCTCTGGATCACCGGTACGACGTCGTCGGCGTACTGCGTTTTCAGCAGCGGACTGCCGGGCGTGCCGGCGGTGATCTGGACGAAGTTCAGGCCCGTGATCCCCTGTGGTTCCAGCTGTGCACGGCTGGTGACCCGCACCGGCGTGGTGGCGTCCAGACGCACGCGGGCGATGACCTGGTCACCGCGGTTCGGGTCCAGGTTCAGGTCGGTGACCTCGCCCACGCGGATGCCGTTGAAGTGCACCTCTCCGCCCTCGGACACGCCGTTCACCGGACCGGTGAACACGATGTCGTACAGGTCGTAGCTGTCGTTGAACTGCAGCCGGGCCAGCCAGATGGCGAACACGGCCAGCGCCGCCAGCAGGGCGACGGTGGCAATGCCGACGGCGGCGTAATGTGCGTCTCGTTCCATCTCGTTCTCGTCCTACGCAGCCTTGGTGGCGGCGCGACCGCGCGGCCCCAGGAAGTATTCCTTGATCCACGGGTGGTCGGATTTCTCCAGTTCCTGCACCGTGGCCTTTTCCACCACCCGCTTGTCGGCCAGCACCGCGACCTTGTCGCAGATGGCATACAGGCTATCGAGGTCGTGGGTGATCATGAAGACGGTCAGACCCAGGTCGTCCGACAGCTTCCTGATCAGTTCGTCGAAGGCCGCGGCCCCGATCGGATCCAGCCCCGCCGTCGGCTCGTCCAGGAAAAGCAGCTCGGGATCCAGCGACAGGGCGCGGGCCAGGCCGACGCGCTTTCGCATCCCGCCCGACAGTTCGGCCGGCTTCTGGTGATGGCTTTCGGGTTTCAGCCCGACCATGGCGATCTTCATCTCCGCCAGTTCGCGGATGGTGTCTTTGGGAAGTTTCGTATGTTCGACCATCGGGGATGCGACGTTGTCGAGCACGCTCAGCGAGCTGAACAGAGCCCCCTGCTGGAACAGCACGCCCGTGCGGCGTTCGATGTCGGCGCTGTCGGCCTCCGACAGGTCGCCCGTGTCGTGACCGAAGATCTTCACGGTGCCGCCGTCGGGTTCCTTCAGACCAATGATGGTGTTCAGCAACACCGTCTTGCCGGTGCCGGAGCCGCCGACGACGCCCAGCACCTCTCCCCGGACCACGTCCAGATCGAGGTTGTCATGGATCACCTGCTCGCCGAACTGGCTGCGCAGACCACGCACCTCGATCAAGACCTCTGTCTTTTTCGCCGCGTCGTTCGCGGGCCGGGTAGCGGGCTGGTCTGTCATATGTCGAGCTGCAGATAGACGAGGGCGAACACGGCATCGAGGAAGATGATGGCGAAGATGGCCTGCACCACGGCTGCCGTCACGCGCCGACCCAGGCTCTCGACATCGCCCGACACAGCCAGGCCCTGGCGACAGCCGATGGCGGCGATGACGATGGCGAACACGGGTGCCTTGGACAGTCCCACCATCATGTGGGTGAACATGTCGGGCGTATCGACCATGCGCTGCAGGAAAAAGGCCGGCCCCAGCGCCAGCTGGCTCCACGTCACGATAAGCCCGCCAAACAGGCCCGCGATCATGCCGACGAACGTCAGCAGGGGCAGCATCACCAGCATGGCCGCCAGACGCGGGATCACCAGCGCCTGGAACGGATCGACGCCCATCACCTGCATGGCGTCCACCTCCTGGTTCATCCGCATCGACCCGACCTCGGCCGCGAACGACGATGCGGACCGTCCGGCCAGCAGGATGGCGGTGATCAGCACCGCCAGTTCGCGCAAGATCGACACACCGATCAGATCGACCGCGAAAACCCCGGCCCCGAACTGGGTCAGCAGATCGGCGCCCAGAAAGGCGATCACGGCACCGATGAAGAAGTTGGTCACCGCGATGATCGGCATGGCGTCCAGCCCCGACCGCTCGCCCTGGCTGACCCACGCGGGCCAGCGGATCGCGCCGGGGTGCCGCAGCGCATTGCCGGTCGCCGCCATCAACCGCCCCAGGAAGGCCATGGACAGCAGGAACTCGGCCGCCGCGTCGTGCACGCCGTGGCCCATCCGGGCGAACATGCGGGTCAGCGAGGCCTGCCGCTTGGGGGCCGGCATCGACTTGCGCTCCAGCGTCTCAACCATGTCGTAGATGCGACCCGCCTCCGGCCGTGCGCTCCAGGCGTCCTTGGGCAGGGTCAGGTCCGACGCCTGAACCAGGGCCAGCGCACCGGCGGTATCGAACCGTCCAAGCTCGCTGAGATCGACTGACTGGATTGTCCGGCCCGATAGCCCGTCCGACAGCCGACCGGCTGTCCGACCCAGCGACATCGTCGTCCAGTCGCCCGTCAGACGCAGGACGGAGCCGCCACCCTTCGCATCGTCGATCTGGAAGTCAGCGCTGCTCATTCGCCCTCCATAGCGGAGCGCGACCGAATCGCCCATGCCCCGCGCCAGGACCCGGCGCACATGGTTCGGCAGGCGTCATTGTTGAGCCACAAGCGGTGCATCGGGTCAGAGCAGCGCTCGGACCTTGACCAGATCGCGCACGAAGGCGGCGCGTTCGCGGACCTTTGCGTCTTCGTCTGGAAGTCGCAGCAGATAGGAGGGGTGAACCGTGACCATGGCCCGAGAACCGTCCGGCAACGGCAAAGGTTCCCCCCGCGCCTTCGTCACGGCGACCTTTTGATTCAAAACGGCAAATGCCGCCGTCGCGCCCAGCGTCAGGATCAGGCTGGGCTTGACCAGGACGCGCTCCTGATCCAGCCACCAGCGACAGGCTGTGACCTCGCCCGCGTTCGGGGTCTTGTGCAACCGCCGCTTGCCGCGTGGTTCGTGCTTGAAATGCTTGACGGCATTGGTGACGTAGACGTCCGACCGGTCGATTCCGGCCTCCTCCAGCGCCGCGTCCATCACCTGTCCCGCCGGCCCCACGAAGGGCAGACCCGCAAGATCCTCCTGATCCCCCGGCTGTTCGCCGACGATCATCAGCCTGGCCCCCACCGGCCCGACGCCACAGACCCCCTGCGTCGCATCGCGCCACAGCGGGCAGCGGCGACAGCCCTGGATCGCCTGTCCCAGTTCGCCCGGATCGGAGACGATGCGTTGATCGTCCAGACCGCCGCCAGGCGCGTCGGGCGCGACCGCTGCGGCCAGCTTCGCGTTCGGCTGCGACGGCGCGCGATCAACCATCATCTCGGTCCGATCGCGCGAAGCCGCGATCAGTTCCGGTATCAGCGAGGCCTCGGGCAGGTTCTTCCAGTACCGCTTGGGCATCTCGCCCTGCATGGTCTTGGTCTTCAGCCGCGCCGGATTGAAGGTCGAGGCATAATAGGTCTTCCAGAATTCCTCGATCTCGTCGTCCTTCGGCGCGTCTTCGGGCCGCGCGCCGGGACCGAACGTCAGGCTGTCGCCATCCCAGAAGGCCGAGCCCTCCGGCGTCAGGATCGACCACCGCATGCTGGCGAACCGGCGCACGAAAAAGGGCGCGGTCTTTTCCAGCACCCGATGCGCGGGTTCGAGCCAGGCGACATAGGCCTCGCCCTCGGCGTCGTGCACCAGCCGGAACCGGACGAAGGCCTTCATCTTGTGCGAGGCGCGACTGACGTTCTTGGCCCGCTCCAGGGCGTCGGCGACATCGGCGTCCGACGTGACCTTCATCAGGTCCGGCTCCTCCCGCAGCCGCCACAGCATCCGGTACATCAGGTCGAACCGGTCCGCCGACCGATGCAGGATCACCTCCCTGGCCATATCGACGAAGGCCTTGGGCACGGTAAAGGCGGTTTCCTGCGGCCGGTCCGACGGGATGACCGGGCCGTCGTCGAACAGCGACCCGGACCCCTCCCCACCTGACACCACGAACCGGGCCGACGCCGGTTCGACGCCCCCCAGCCGGAACCGCCGCGCGGCCGCACGCCAGTCGTCGAAATCCGTCTCATGGGCCAGTTCCGCGGTCGCCATCTCAGAACAAGCTCAGTTGCGCCGCCTTCGGTTCCGGGACCAGCCGCGCACGCAGGTCCGCCACGTCCGTCAGCCCACCGGGGGTCCAGTCCAGCGCCGTGATGAAGGGGCGAACCTTGTCGATGCCGCGACACAGCCGTGCCACATCCTCCAGCCTCAAAGTCCGGTATCTGCGGATAGAAATCATCCGGTTGACGGATTTCACGCCCAGCCCCGGCACGCGCAACAAATCCTCGCGCGGGGCGGTGTTCACGTTCACCGGAAAGCGCTCGCGCCGGTTCAGGGCCCACGCCAGCTTCGGATCGATGGCCAGGTCCAGCATTCCGTCCGTCGTCGCCTCCCCGATCTCGGGCGGCGAAAAGCCATAGAACCGCATCAGCCAGTCCGCCTGATACAGCCGGTGCTCGCGCATCAGAGGCGGCTTCGACAGCGGCAGGGCCGCGCTGGAATCCGGAATGGGCGAAAAGGCGGAATAATAGACGCGGCGCAGGCCATAACCCCCATACAGCGAGGCTGACCGGTCGATGATCTCGGTGTCCGGCGCGCCGTCCGCTCCGATAATCAACTGCGTCGACTGCCCGGCCGGCGCGAACTTCGGCGGCTTGGCCCGATCCTTCTTGCCCGGCCGGGCCGCCTCGACCGAGCGGCGCACGTCGGCCATGGCCTTCTTGATGACACCAACGTCCTTCTGCGGCGCGAACCGGCCCATGGCCTCGTCTCGAGGCAGTTCCACGTTGGCCGACAGACGGTCGGCATACAGCCCCGCCTCCGCCACCAGCTTCGGATCGGCCTCGGGGATCAGCTTCAGATGGATATAGCCGCGAAAGTCGTGCTCCTCCCGCAGGGTCTTGGCCACCAGCACCATCTGCTCCATCGTATAGTCGCCCGACCGGATGATCCCCGACGACAGGAACAGACCCTCGATATAGTTCCGGCGATAGAAGTTCAGCGTCAGCTCGACCACCTCGTCCACACTGAACCGTGCCCGCTGCACGTTCGAGGAGGTCCGGTTGATGCAGTAGACGCAGTCGTAGATGCAGAAGTTAGTCAGCAGGATCTTCAGCAAACTCACGCACCGTCCGTCCGGCGTATAGGCGTGACAAATGCCCATTCCCTCGGTCGATCCGACGCCCTTGCCGTCTTTTGAATCGCGTTTCGACGTCCCGGACGATGCGCACGATGCATCGTATTTCGCCGCGTCGGCCAACACCGACAGTTTCCGCCTGAGATCGAGCTGAGCCATATGTTGCCATTATGTTCTCATTGGGGGAAAATGGCTAGAGCACAAACGACGCACGACCTTCCCCCCCGTCATCCTCGGGCTTGACCCGAGGATCGGACGTTCAGCGAGCCGGATTTATGGAACGCCCCTTCATCGCGACGTACATCATGGCTAGCCGCCCGTTCGGTGTGATCTACATCGGCTCGACCAGCGACCTTTATCGCCGCGGCCATCAGCATCGCAGCGAAGCTATCAATGGCTTCACCAAAAAATACCATTGCGGAATGCTCGTCTGGTACGAGCCGCACGAACTCATGGTCAGCGCCATTCATCGAGAACGGCAATTGAAGCGCTGGAACCGCCCGTGGAAGATGCAGCTCATCGAGCGTCGCAATCCAGATTGGTGCGACCTCTTTCCTTTTCTTCTTGGTGAAGCGTCCGATCCTCGGATCAAGTCCAAGGATGACGGAGGGGTGGCGGCCTTCCTCGCCAACCTGGCCAAGGAGGATGATGCCGACCAGGCTGCGGCACCCTACTTCAGATAGTTCAGCAGGCTGACGTCCCGCAGCTGGCTGACCACCTGGGCGCTGGCCTGGACCGCGATCTGCGACAGTTGCAGGTCGGTCACCGCCTTGGCCAGGTCCGCGTCCGTCCGCTTGGAGACCATTTCATCCAGCGAGGTCAGCTGCGCGGTGTGGCTCAGTCCAATCTGTTCGACCCGCTTCTGCAGCGAGCCGTTGCGCGACGCCACGTCCACCGCGGCGGTCTTGGCCGCATCCAGCCGCGACAGCTGGGCGGTCAGAAAGGCCTTCTGCGCGTCGGTCGGTTTGCCGTTCAGCGGACCCGTCGCCGGATCGTCGTTGTAGGCCTTGATGTCCTTGAAGATCTGGAAAATCGTCGATCCCAGATCGCTGGCCAGATAGCCCGTCTCGATCGAGGTGTTCTCGGCCACGCGCGACACCGGTTTGATCGTATCGTTGTTGAAGGTGCCGGCGATGGTAGGGGCGGCCGCGAGGTCTGAAAGGGTTGCGACGGATACGGGCGGCTGCGTCGTATTGGCCCCGCCGAACAGATATCCGCCCTGGTGTCGCGCATTCAGCCCGCCGGTGACGGAGGCAAACTGTCCTTCCAGCTCCAACAGCAAGGTGCCCGCCGAATCCGACGCCAGGACACCGCCGATGGCCTCGCGCGCTCCCCCGATGCCGTCGATCACCTGGTTCAACGCCAGGTCCTGCGCTTCCAGACGGGCCCCCACGACCTCGCCCGTGTCGATGAAGCCCTGCACCCGGCTGGAGGCGGCCTTCAGCGCGGTCAGGGTCTCGGAGCTGCGGCCGAAGCCGGTCAGGTCCGTCGCGTTCTTCTGGGTCGAGACGCGGTTGGCCGCATCGGCCTGCTGCTGCTGCGACGCCATCAGGTTCAGCAGGGCGGACTGGAAGTTGCCCGTGGTCGAAACGCGGCTCATCGCACCATCCCCAGAAGCGTGTCGTACATGTCCTGCGCCGCCTGGATCAGGCGGGCGGAGGCGTTGAAGGCCTGCTGATAGGTCGTCATCAGGACCAGTTCCTCGTCCAGATTGACGCCCTCATAGTTCGACTGTCGGGCGTCAGCCTCGGTGGCCAGGGCCTGGGCGCTCTGCTGGCGGGTCTTGGCCGCCGCCGCCGTTCCCCCGATCTCCCCCGAGAGTTCGGATGCGTAGCGCGACACCGACAGATTGCCGCCCGGGCTGGTCCCGGCGGCCGAGAACTTCGAGGTTACCTGACCGGCATCGGCGAGCAGCAGCGCGCCTCGCCCGTCGCCCGCGCTCAGCGCCGCCGTCCCCGCCGCCGCCGACAGATTCAGCTGCGCCAGCGCCAGTTTCGATGGGCTCTGCTGGATATCCGTCCGGATTTTGAACCCGTCCGCGCGCGACGCCCGGACGCCGCCACCGATACCAAACAGCTCGGTCACCGACACGCCCGACGGGACCTGGACAGTGGTGTCCGCCAGCACGCTCAGTTTCGGTGCCGGATCGCCAAACGCGGTGAACTTCAGCTCACCCGACCCATCCAGCGCGAAGGTGCCGTAGCGCCCCACGCCATTCGTCGTGCTGTTCAGCTGAGTGATCAGTTCGCCGACCGTTCCCGTCCCCGACGGTACCGCGACCTGGATGTCGCGCAGCCGAGAGCCGGTCTCGCTGGTGAACCGGAACGTCAGCGTTTCTCCGGGCGTGAAACCGTGCTGCGAACCGGTCGTCAGCCCCGTGTCGTAAAGCGCCGGCCGTTCCGCCGAGACCAGGTCGTTCAGACCGAAATAGTGCGAGAACCCGCGCCCGGCCTTGTTGCTCGGTGTCGTCGGATCGTCGGCGATGGCGACCCCGTTGGTGCCTGCCGCCGTGATCTTCAGCGACCCGTTGGCGAAGCTCGCCGTCGCTGCGCCACCCAGCGCCGTGTTCAGGTCGGTCAGGAAGTTCGCGGGCGTGGAGGCCGCCCCGTTGATCGTCAGGGTGGAGCCAGAAAAGACGATGTCGGCCCGGGTCGCGATCGCTCCCGTCGTCGGGTTGACCACCGCGATCGTCGTCTTGCCCGTGAAGCCGGTCAGGGCCGTATCCAGCGCCTGGCCGACATTTCGCCCCGTCAGGGTGGTCGGGGGCGGGACCGACGCATTCGCATTGTGCGCACGGTTCAACTCGTCGGCGACATGGGTGACCAGTTCAGCCAGCCGCTCGGCGGTGGCCGGGGCTTCGGTGTCGCGCAGCTCCAGAAGGCCTTTGATCTCGCCCGACTTCAGCCCGTCGGCCAGGGCGCGCGGCGTGCCGCCCTTCTCGGTGACGTAGATGTCGTTGAAACTGGTCTCGGCATTGACCGTGCCGGCCCGGTGGTACTCCAGCGTCGCCGCGCCGTTACCGGCTAGCTGCACGCCGGCCCCGGTGCGGATCGAGACCCCCCCGACCGACCGTTGCGTGACCTGCACGTCCAGCAGGCTCGAGAGTTCGTCCACCAGCCGCGCCTGCTGTGTCTGCGCACCCGATGCGTCACCGTTCAGCACGGTCGCGCGCGCGATGTCGCTGTTCAGGGTCTCGATCTGTTGCAGCAGGCCGTTGGCCTTTTCGACCGCGCTCTGCAGACGGCCGTCGGCGTCTTCGCGCACGGCCTGAATCTGGCCGGAGATACGCGTCGCCTCGTCGAACACGGCCTGTGCCTTGAACAATGCATCCTGTCGGCGCGGCCCGGACGTCGGGTCCTCTGCGCTGGCCGCGAACGACGAGAACACCTCGTCGATCTGGGAAAAGAAGCCGCTGTCGCCGCCCGGATCGCCGAACAGCGACTGGATGCGGTCGTAAAGCTCATAGCGCACGCCCTGGCGCGCGGCCTCGGCCCCCGCGCTCAGCGAGGCGGCCTGCAGGAACCGGTCGGTGGCCAGCCGGATGCGCGTGACCTCGACCCCCGACCCGACACCCTGTGTGGTCAACGAGGTCTGTTCGGCGATCTTGCGGACGTAGCCCGGCGTGTTGACGTTCGAGACGTTGTCCGAGACGACGCGCAGCTGTTGCTGAGCCGTCTGCAGGCCCGAGTTGGCGATGTTCAGGATGGAACTCAGGCTCATCGGCTCAATCCTCCGCCCGGCAAGCCCTGCCCAGGCCCAGGCGCGACTTGCCCAGCCCGGCAGGCCTGTCGGTCAGCCAACCCCTTGAAATCGTTAATCTGGATACGCGACACATCGGTCATGGTCAGTCAGGCGCGCAAACGGCGGGCCACTCGCCGCATCCCCTCATGGCACCGGGCAAAAAGCGACGGAGACGCGGCAAGAAGCGACGGGCATTGACGGCTGCACCGTACGCCACGATTCTCGGATTACGCCATAGTATCAGTGACTTGTGGCCAAAACGCGCAATTGGCCCAGCCTTTGCGACGGCGGTGCCGAATGTTCCGGCGCAGCAGGCGCCCTTGGTCTCCAGCGCGAAACGCCTGCCGCCCTCATGTCCGCCCCCACTCTCGCCCCGGCCCCCGTCCCCGTGACAGCCCCGACCGCAGCACCTTCGCGGCGACCGGCCCCCGTGCGCGCCGAGAGCCAGCTGGACACCTTCGCCGCCGCGCTGGACGAAGCGACCGCGCCGGAGACGCCGCCTCCCCCTGCCCGGCCCGGCAAGACGGCCGATGCCCCCGCGACAGACACCGCGATCGAAAAGCCGGAAGACGTTACGGCCGAAGCGAACGAAAACACCGTCGTGCCGGCGCTCGCGGTCGTCCCAAATCCGCCACCCGCGCCAACGATAACCGCCGAAGCCGCGTCGACCGCGACGGAAGACGGTACGACCATTCCTGCCGCGCCCCCGGTCCCAGCCCTTCCCGTGGACGCCGCGCCTGTGAACGCCGCCCCCCTTCCTCCCCCAGCGGCCGCACCGGTGCCGGTGCCTCTGCCCGTCGCAGGGTCCAAGCCTCCGGAAACGCTGTCCGATGACGTGCACGCTGCGCCCGAGGCCGCGACCGCCGAAACGTCTGCCCTGGCCCTGCCCGATGAAGCATCGGCCCCCCCGCGCCTTCGCGACACGATCGAACAGGCCAGGACGGGCAACGCCGCCGCGTCTCATGCGACCACCGGCAACAGCCCGACCGTGACGCCCGAAAGCAACGCCGCAACCACCACCGCCAACCCGCCGTCACCACAGGCCACGCAGACAGACGCCGCTCCGGTCGCTGCGAAGGCCGCTGCCGAGCCAGCCGCCACCACCACGACGAAGCTCGATCCGACCGAGCCCCCCCAGGCTCTTCAAAGCACTACACCCGCCGAAACCCGCGCCACCCAGGCCACCGCCGCCGCGACCCCCGCCCTGTCCACACTGTCCCAGGGCGCGATCCACGCCACCGCCCAGATCGCCGCCCGTGTCATCAAGGCGCTGGAAGGCCGCTCGACCCGGTTCGAAATGGCCCTGACCCCCGACGATCTCGGTCGCGTCGACGTCAGCCTGGACATCGACGCCGACGGCCAGCTGTCGGCCCGCCTGGCCTTCGACAATCCGCTCGCCGCCGCCGACCTGCGCGGGCGGGTGGACGAACTGCGTCGTCAGCTTACCGATGCCGGCTTCACCGTCTCCGATGATGCCCTGTCGTTCGATCAGCGCGAGCCCTCGGCCGGAAACGGAAGCGCCTTCGATCGTGGTCAGCGCGGCAATACCGCCCGGGCCTTCGGTGCTGCCTCGCGGCTGTCCCTCGATGCGGAGGCCAGCCTCGTGCCGGCCCGCTGGATGTCTCTCACCCTGACGCCAGAGCGCGTCGATATGAAGGTCTGACCCCATGGTCGACGCCGTCACAGCCACACAGGCCGCCACCCGCACCACCGCGGGCCGGACCAGTCTGACCTCGAATTTCGAGACGTTTCTTCAGCTGCTGACCTCGCAACTGAAGAACCAGGATCCGCTGTCGCCGCTGGATTCCAACCAGTTCACCCAGCAGCTGACCCAGATGTCGGGCGTGGAGCAGCAGCTGCTGACAAACGACCTGCTGACCAGTCTCCTCGCGGCCCAGCAGGGCGGCGGTCTGGGCGGCGCAGCCAACTATATCGGCAAGGATGCGACGGCCGTCTGGTCCGCGACCAAGCTGGAAGGCGGCCAAGCGAACTGGAGCTACGAACTGGGGGCCGCCGCGTCCGAGGCGACGCTCAGCGTTGTGGACGGCGCGGGCAAAACCGTCTGGACCGGACCCGCGCCCGATCGCGCATCCGGCACCCACGACTTCGTCTGGAACGGCAAGACCACGGCGGGCGGCCAGCTGCCCGACGGTGGCGTGTATTCCCTGAAGGTCACGGCCAAGAACGGCACCAACGACGTCGCGGCCCAGGTCCTCACCCAGGGCAAGGTCACGGGCGTCGAGCTCGCCGACGGCGTCCCCTACCTGACCATCGGCGCTTCGCTGGTGCCGCTGTCCTCGGTCATCGGCGTCAAGGATCACCCCGAGACATGACCGCCGCCGCCCTCTCTTTTTTCGCGTTTTGTAAGGAGCCCACCTCGTGAGCATCAACTCCGCCCTTCTCGCTGGCGTGTCCGGCCTGACCGCCAACTCCGCCGCACTGGCCGCGATCTCCCAGAATATCGCGAACGTGAACACGGTCGGCTACAAGCGCACCGCCGCCGAGTTCTCGACTGTGGTCAACTCCCAGAGCCAGGGCGCGGGCTACTCCGCCGGCGGCGTCCTGGCCAATACCAGGAACTACATCGCCCAGGGCGGTCAGCTGCAGCGCACGACATCCTCGACGGACCTCGGCATCGCGGGCCAGGGCTTCTTCGTCACCACGGAAAAGGCCGAAGGGCTGGACGCCGGCGACGCCCGTCTGTTCACACGCGCGGGAGCCTTCCGGGTCGATAACTTCGGTTATCTGAAGAATACGGCCGGCCTTTACCTGCAGGGCTGGCCCGTCAACGCCGAGGGCGACATCCCCACCGACCCGTCGGATCTGAACAAGCTGACCTCGATCAACGTCGGCTCGGTCGGCGGCACGGCCGAGGCCACGACACGCGCTCAGTTGAACGCCAACCTCAAATCCAGTCAGGCCGTGTCAGCCGATATCGCGACCTATTCGACCGCGACCAAGTCCATGTCCACGTATGACGCTACGGCGGGTACCGGCTTCAAGCCCGACTTCCAGATCACCGTCCCCGTCTCGGACTCCAAGGGCGGCCAGCGCACGGTGGCCTATTCTTTCCTCAAGACCGCCAATCCCAACGAATGGCAGGCTGAGGTCCACGTCATCCCGGCCTCCGACATCGACAATGGCACGACGCCGTCGAACGGCATTCTGAAGTCGGGACTGGTCCTGTTCACCCAGGATGGTCGCCTCGACATCGACGCCATGAAGGCCCGCGAGACGGCGACCCCCGGATCCATGCTGTTCGCCGATCCCTCGACCGCCTCCATCACCCTCGGGGCCTCCGATGCCGCCGCCGGAACCGCCGCCGCGCCGAAGTGGAAGACCTCGCTCGGCATCGACGACCAGACCGTTTCATTCGACCTGACGGCCTCGGCCGGCGGCCTGACCCAATACGACTCGGACTCCATCGTCCAGGCGGTGGTCACCAACGGCACCGCCTTCGGCAACCTGTCGAACATCGAGATCGACGAGGAGGGCTATGTCACCGCCATTTTCGACAACGGCGTGACCCGCCGCATCGCCCAGGTCGCCCTGGCCACCTTCACCAGCGCCGACAGCCTGACCTCGGCCACCGGCAACGCCTATCGCGTCAGCCAGGGCTCGGGCACCTACAACCTGAAGACCCCCGGCGCGGGCGGCGCGGGCCTGATCGGCGCGTCGCAGCTGGAGGCCTCGACCGTCGATCTGTCGGCCGAGTTCACCGGCCTGATCACCACCCAGCGCGCCTATTCGGCATCGTCGAAGATCATCACCACGGCCGACGAGATGCTGGCCGAACTGATCAGCATCAAACGCTGATCGCCAAGTAACGGTCCGTTAGCCTGAATGAATCGCATGTTTAGATTGGGTCAGAACCGTCGCTCTGGAGGAAATGGATTTTATCCATTCCTTCACCACGACGCTAAACCGGCCCTTAGCGGCGCTTGGCTACAGTCACCGTCAATCGGTAGTGGTGAATGAGGCAAAAGCCCATGTTGCAAGAACGCAGAGTCAATAAAGAAGGCGAGCAGTATGTCGTCGGTCCGACGGGCACGCCCCTGACGATCCGCGATCTGCCGCCCGCCAATACGGACCGCTGGGTGATCCGTCGCAAGGCCGAGGTCGTCGCCGCCGTTCGCGGTGGCCTGCTCAGCCTGGACGACGCCCTGGCCAAATACCGCCTGACGGCCGAGGAGTTCCTGGCCTGGCAGAAGGCGATCGACAAATGGGGCATGCAGGGCCTGCGCACCACGCGCATCCAGAACTACCGCTCCTAGGGTTTCTTCCCCCGAGACGACCGACGGCCGCGCCTGGCGACAGGCGCGGCCGTTGTCGTTTCTGGCCCGCCCTCGAAATCCGCCCCCATCCGCTCTATATGCGCCCGATGACGCCCGCTCTTTCGGAATTGGCCGAGCCCCTCTGCGCGATCCCCGACATCGCCGCGCCCGACATGGACGCGGCGATCGCGTCGGCGCGCGCGGCGGTCGGGCTGCCGGTCGGATCCCGCATCGTGGCCGCCATGTCGGGGGGCGTGGACTCCACCGTGGTGGCTGCCCTGCTTCACAAGGCGGGATACGACGTCGTTGGCGTCACGCTCCAGCTCTACGATCACGGGGCGGCGCTGAAGAAGAAGGGTGCCTGCTGCGCGGGCCAGGACATCCACGACGCCCGTCTCGCCGCCGAGATGCTGGGCATTCCCCACTATGTCCTCGACTACGAAAGCCGCTTTCGCGACGCGGTCATCGACCAGTTCGCGGACAGCTATCTGAAGGGCCAGACGCCGGTCCCCTGCATCCGCTGCAATCAGACGGTGAAGTTCCGCGACCTGCTGGACGTCGCCCGCGATCTGGGGGCCGCGGCCATGGCCACGGGTCACTACGTCGGCCGCGCCGTCGGCCCCGACGGGCGGACGCAGATGCGCAAGGCCATCGACCCGTCGCGCGACCAGTCATACTTCCTGTTCGCCACCACGCGCGACCAGCTGGACTACCTGCGCTTCCCCCTCGCCGGGTTGGAAAAACCGGCGGTGCGCGGCGTGGCGGCCGGGCTGGGGCTTCGCATCGCCGCCAAGCCCGACAGTCAGGACATCTGTTTCGTCCCCTCCGGCGACTACCGCACCCTGATCGACCGTCTGCGCCCGCAGGGCCGCGAGGCGGGCGAGATCGTCCACATGGACGGCCGCGTGCTGGGCATCCACGCCGGCATCACCGACTACACCATCGGCCAGCGCCGGGGCCTGAACGTCGCCGTGGGCGAGCCCCTGTTCGTCACCAAACTGGACCCCGACAACCGCCGCGTCATCGTCGGCCCGCGCGAGGCGCTGCTGACCGCATCCCTGACGCTGGACGAGACCAACTGGCTGGGCGACGAAGCCTCGATCGAAGCCGCCGCCGAGGCTGAGGCCCCGGTCCTCGCCCGCGTTCGCTCGACCCGCCCCCCGTCGCCCGCCCGCCTGACGATGCAGGACGGGGCGATCGCGGTCGTGTTCGAAACGGGCGAGGAAGGCGTTGCCCCCGGCCAGGCCTGCGCCCTCTACGACCCCGCCGACCCAGACCGCCTGCTCGGCGGCGGCTTCATCGCGACCACGACAGCCAGCGTCGTTTCAGCCGTTGTCTGACGACCTGCACGCCCGCTCCGGCCTGCCGGAGGAATATCGCTACCTGCTCGCCGACCTGCCCCGTGACCGCTGGCAGGGCAACCAGATCGCCGCGATGGCCCGCTTCTGGCTACAGATGCATTCCGGCTTTCGTCGCGAGGTCGCCCAGATGGACGCCCTGACCGGCCAGTGGCGCTCAGGCACACTCGCCCTGCCCGACCTGCACCGCCGGCTGATCCCCACCCTGCAGCAGTTCCTCCAGCATCTGGAGGGCCACCATAATATCGAGACCCACCACTATTTCCCGACCATGCGCAGGGTTGAGCCGCGCATCGGGGCGGGCATCGACCTGCTGGACCGCGACCACGACGTCATCCACGGTCATCTCGAGACGCTGTTTCAGACAGGGCTCGCCTTCCACCAGGCGGTCGGCGGCAACACGCCGACCGCGGGCGACGCCGCCGCGCGGCTGGCCGACGCGCTGGACACGTCGGGCCCGTCCCTGGCTCGCCATCTGGAGGACGAGGAGGACATCGTCGTCCCGCTCATTACCCGCCACGCGGATGTTTTCAGAGGCTAGGCGGCGTCTTCGGAAGCCATTTCGCGCGGCATGACCTCGCCCACCGTGGGTCGGTTCTCGGTCCGGGTCAGTGTGATGTCGCGTCGATTGACGATTTCTCCGCAGCAGGCACAGGCAATACGAGGTTGCAGCGAGTGCCCGCAGGTTTCGTGAACCATGTCGAAGCCGGCGACCTCCTTGTCATAGACATGCTTGGATCCCCAGCCGTACAGGCTGACCAGAACGTCCGACAGGTCGCGCCCCTTGGGCGTCAGGACGTATTCGTTGCGCGGCGGCCGTTCGGAGTACAGCTGCGGCTCCAGAACGCCGTGCTGCACCAGGGTCTTCAACCGCGCAGCCAGGACGTTGCGCGCCACGCCCAGCCGGTCCTGCCACTGCTCGAACCGCTTCACGCCCTGAAAGGCGTCGCGGATGACCAGAAGCGTCCACGGATCGCCGATGACCTCCAGCGTCGCGGCGATCGAGCAGCTCTGGCGTGAATAGTCGGCTGTGCGTCCCATCAGGCGTCGTCCGGAAAAGTGCGAGCGTTTTTCCGACAGGATGACGCCCACTGATCTGTGAAGGTGACGTCACGTCAGCCAATTTGCAAGAGGGTTGCCAAAAGGAACCCAGTCAGTCAGTCTTGTTTCGCAACGAACTTTGCGATCCGTCGCGGCGTTCCTGCATTCCCGACTTCCGGGCGGCAGCTTGTCTGTCGCCCGTTTTCTTGTGATCAGGTCCCATGTCGCAACAGTCCCTGGCCGAAGCCCTGACCCTGACGCCCAGCGCCGACGGCGTTCTGTTCGCGCGGTTGACCAGTGACTTCTCCAACGCCCCCCTTGCCATGGACCCGAGCAAGGGCGCGCCCTTCGGTGGCCTTATGGCGGCGTTGGCCGTCCGGACGGCGCGTGAGGGCCTGGACATCGCGCCGCCGCTCCAGACCCTGACGGTCCAGTATCTGGCCGCCGCCCGGTTCGAGGACTGCGCCTTCGCCCCCACCCTGCTGCGCGGCGGCCGCAATGTCGCCTTCGCCCGCGTCGAGGCAGGCCAGCCCGACCGTCCTGCGCTGTCGGCGCTCGCGACCTTCGGCACGGTGGTGCCCGGCCAGACGATCAAGCCGCTGACCGCCCCCGTCACGCCCTTCGGCGCTCTGGACCCGTCGCCGGTCGATCCTGGTCTGGCCCCCTGGTTCACCCGCTACATCGAGCATCGGTTCGACGGCGGGCCGCGTCTGTATCAGCAGAACCCCGTCACCGACCCGACCCTTCGCCTGTGGATGCGCACGACGGACCACAAGCCGCTGGACGAACTGGATCTGTGCTTCCTGCTCGATGGCATCTTTCCGTCCTACATGACCGTCCTGCCCGCCCCGCCGATCATCTCGGCCAGCGTCGACCTGCGCTACGATTTCATCGAACCCTTGACACCCGAGACGTCGCCGGAGGGATGGGCCGTGTTCCAGTTCACCGTCCGCGATCTGGGCGGCGGCTGGGCGCTGGACGACGGCATCGCCTTCTCGCCGACCGGCCAACCCCTCGCCCTCGCCCGCCAGCGCCGCAAACTGGCCCCCCAGCGGCCTGCGCGTTCCGAGCGGTAGCGGGACGGACCAGAACGCGCTCGAATAGCGTGACGCCGCACGTCGAGCGATAACGCGCTCCGAAGGAAGTCCCAGGGATGTGCAACAACTATGCGATGAAGGTGTCGCCGGCCACGCTGATGGCCAGCTTCGCCGACGCCGCCATACCGATGCTGTTCCCCGAGGGCATGCCCAATGCGGAGCCTGCCGAAAGCATACGCCCGACCGACCCCGCCCTGCTGATCCGGGGCGACGGCGCGGGCAGCGCCAGCCTGACCACGGTCCGCTGGGGCCTGCCGCCCAGCGCGCCCAAACGCCCCCTGCTGATCAATATGCGCAGCGAGGGCCGCAGCTTCTCGACCGGTCGGGCTTTGGTCCCTGCCAGTTGGTTCTATGAATACACCGGCACCAAATACCCCAAGACGAAGTGGACGATCGCGCCGGTCGAGCGTGACTTCATCACCTTCGCCGCCCTGTGGAAGCCGACACCCGAGGGGCCCCGATTCAGTCTGCTGACGGTGGACGCAGGTCCCGACATCGTGGGTACCCACGACCGCCAGCCCGCTGTCGTCGCACCCGCGGACTGGGCCGCCTGGCTGGACGAACGCTCTCGCGCGCCCCATCTGGCCCCGTCCGAGGCCGGGTCGTTCACGGTGTTCGAGACGGCGAAGACCTGACTTACGACCCAAGGGCTGATTTGCCTTCCCCCGCGACACCCGGTTAAGCGTAGCCAAACAAAACGGAGCGAACGCCATGGCCATCCCCGCCTCCCTGCAGAAGGGTCTGAAGCTGCCGGTCATCGAGGCGCCGATGTTCCTGGTGTCCGGGCCCGACCTGGTGGTCGAGTGCTGCAACAGCGGCATCATCGGCACCTTCCCGTCGCTGAACGCGCGCACCACCGAGGGCTATGCCGAGTGGCTGGTCGAGATCAAATCGCGCCTGAACCCCGATGCAGCCGCCTTCGGCGTCAATCACATCGTCCACCCGACCAACCCGCGCCTGATGGCCGACATGATGGTCTCGGTGGAGCACAAGGTGCCGCTGATCATCACCTCGCTGGGGGCCGTGCGCGACGTCGTCGACGCGGTCCACGGCTACGGTGGGGTGGTCTTCCACGACATCGCCAACGTTCGTCACGCGAGGAAGGCCGCGGAATCCGGCGTCGACGGCCTGATCCTGGTCGCCAATGGCGCGGGCGGGCACGCCGGAATCATCAATCCCTTCGCCCTGGTCAACGAGGTGCGCGAGTTCTTCAAGGGCACCATCATCCTGTCCGGCTGCCTGTCGACGGGCCAGGACGTGGCCGCCGCCCTGATGCTGGGGGCCGACTTCGCCTATATGGGCACCCGCTTCATCAACACGACCGAGGCCATGGCACCGGACGCCTACAAGGACATGATCATCGAGTCCGGCGCGACCGACATCGTCCATACGCCGGCTGTTTCCGGCATCCCCGCCAACTTCATGATCAAGTCGCTGCAGGCCAACGGTATCGATCCGAAACAGCTGCCCGAGCACAAGCTGGACATGGGCGATGAGGCCAAGGCCTGGAAGACGGTCTGGTCCGCCGGACAGGGCGCGGGCGCGGTCCACGACGTGGTCCCGGCGGCCGAGCTGGTCGCCCGGCTGCGGTCCGAATATGCCGAGGCGACCACCCAGTTCGCAGGCAAGGTCGGCGTCGCCGCCTGACCTCCTGGGGGGCGTGGCCGGATGCCGCGCGACAGCCTGTCCGGGCATCCAGACCCAGCCGACGGTCGTTCCTGCGCAGTTCGCCTCGATGCGATCTTCTCAGGAGAGATTCGATGAAACTGACCATTCTCGCCGGTACCGTTTCGGCCGCCGCCCTGCTCGCCACCGCCCCCGCCGCCCTGGCCCAGTCGATGAGCGCCCAGGATCACATGGCCATGGCCTCCGACACCGTCACGGTCGGCGGCGCGCCCATGTATCCCACCAAGACGATCGTCGAGAACGCCGTCAACTCGCCGATCCACACCACCCTGGTCGCCGCCGTGAAGGCCGCCGGTCTGGTCGAGACTCTGTCCGGCCCCGGCCCCTTCACCGTCTTCGCCCCGACGGACGAAGCCTTCGCCGCCCTGCCCGCCGGCACGGTCGAGAGCCTGGTCCAGCCTGCCAACAAGGCGACCCTGACCAAGATCCTGACCTATCACGTCGTCGCCGGCCGCGTGACCGCGGCTGACCTGATCGCCCGGATCGAGGCCGGCAACGGCTCTGCCGCCCTGACCACCGTCGAAGGTGGCACCCTGACGGCCAGCCTGGATGGCGACACCGTCGTCCTGACCGACGAAAAGGGCGGCACCGCCCGCGTGACCCAGGCTGATGTGCTGCAGTCGAACGGCGTGATCCACGTCACCGACGCGGTCTCGATGCCGAACTAGGCGACCTTGCACGGAGGGGGTTCGCCCCCTCCGTCTCGGCCTATCCCAGCGCCTGATCCAGATCGGCGATCAGATCGTCGATGTCCTCGACCCCGACAGACAGGCGGATCAGATTGTCCGTGACCCCGCCCGCCTCGCGGACCTCTTTCGGCACGGACGCGTGGGTCATGATGGCCGGGTGGTTGACCAGGCTCTCCACGCCCCCCAGCGATTCCGCCAGGGTGAAGACCTGCACCCGCTCCAGCACCTGCTTCGTCCGCGACAGGTCGCCGTCGATCAGGACCGTAACCATGCCGCCGTAGCGACCGTTCATCTGATGCGTCGCAAGGTCGTGTTGCGGGTGGCTGATCAGCCCCGGATAGATCACTTTCGCGACGCCATCGCGCGCTTCAAGCCATCGCGCGATCGCGAGGGCGTTCTCGTTGTGCGCCTTCATGCGCAGGCCCAGGGTCTTCAGCCCCCGGTTGGCCAGGAAGGCGTCGAACGGCCCCATCACCCCGCCGACCGAGTTCTGCAGGAACTTGATCTCCCTGGCGATCTCGGCGTTCCCGGCGACCAGCACCCCGCCGATGATGTCGGAGTGGCCGTTCAGGTATTTCGTCGCCGAATGCATGACGATGTCGGCGCCCAGGCTCAGCGGCCGCTGACTCCACGGCGTGGCGAAGGTGTTGTCCACCACCAGCAGCAGACCGTGCGCCTTGGCGACCTTCGACAAGGCCGCGATGTCGGCCAGCTTCATCAGCGGGTTGGTGGGCGTCTCGACCCACAGCATCTTAGTCTTCGACGTGATCGCCGCCTCGACCGCCGCGACGTCACTCAGGTCCACATAGGCGAAATCCAGCCCCATCGAGCGCCGACGCACCCGCTCGAACAACCGCCAGGACCCGCCGTAAAGGTCGTCGCCCGTGACGATGTGCGACCCCGCGTCCAGCAGCTCCAGCGCCGTCGAGGTCGCCGCCATTCCGCTGGCGAAACCGAACCCCTGCACGCCGCCTTCCAGATCGGCGATACAGGCCTCGAACGCCTCGCGCGTCGGGTTCTTGCCCCGCGCGTATTCGTACCCCTTGTTCACGCCCGGGCTTTCCTGGGCATAGGTCGAGGTGGCGTAGATCGGCGTCATCACCGCCCCCGTCGTCGGGTCCGGCCGCTGTCCGGCATGAATGGCGCGGGTCGAGAAACCCTGGCTGTTCTTCAGATCGGCCATGGTCCTACCGGTTCAGGCTGAGGTGGTTGATCAGATCGACGCGGGCGATCAGGCCGACGAATTTTTCGCCGTCCAGCACGATGGCCACCCGGTCCCGGTCGAACAGCGGAATCAGCGCGTCCAGCGGCTCGGTCACCTGAACCGTGTCCAGGTCGCGCGTCATGGCGGAGGACACCGGCTTGGCGAACCGCTCCTTCCGCGTGATCTCGTCGGTGTTCATGATGTGGACGATGTCGCTCTCGTCCAGGATGCCGACCAGACGGCCGTCCTGAATGATCGGCAGCTGCGACACGTCGGCCGATCGCATCCGCTTGAAGGCGGTGTCCAGCGTATCGTCCGGCCCGGCCGTGACCACGTCGCCCTTCTCGTATTTGCGGCTGATCAGGTCCGAAAGGTCGCCCTGGATGACTCGCTCGCCCAGCCCCTGATCGGCCAGCCAGGCGTCGTTGTAGACCTTGGACAGATATTTGGCCCCGGTGTCGCACACGAAGGTGACGCACCGCTTTGGCTCTGTCTGTTCGCGGCACCAGCGCAGGGCCGCCGCGATCAGCGTGCCCGACGACGACCCGGCCAGGATGCCCTCCTTCAGCAACAGTTCCCGCACCGTCGCCACGGCTTCCGCGTCCGGGATCGAATAGGCCTTGTCGATCAGGCTCATGTCGGCGGTGTCCGGCACGAAGTTCTGCCCGATGCCCTCGACGGTATAGCTGCCCTCCGGCCCCGGCACCCCGTCGTTGACGATACCGGCCAGCACCGAGCCGACGGGATCGGCCAGCACGATCTCGGCCTTGGATCCCTGGCTCTTCAGATACTGCGCCACCCCCGTGATCGTCCCGCCAGAGCCGATGCCGGCGACATAGGCGTCGATGTCATGACCCATCTGCTCCCAGATTTCGGGGCCGGTCGTCTTTACATGGGCGGCGGAGTTGGCGTGGTTGGCGAACTGGTTGACGAAGAACCCGCCCGGGATCTGCTGCGCCAGCCGCTCGGCCATGTCGGTGTAATATTCCGGATGCCCGTGCGCGACGTCGGACCGGGTCAGGCGCACATCGGCCCCCATGGCGCGCAGATGCTGGATTTTTTCCTTCGACATCTTGTCCGGGATGACCAGCAACACCTTATAGCCCTTGGCCTGACCGACCAGCGTCAGCGCCAGTCCGGTGTTCCCGGCCGTCGCCTCGACGATGGTCCCGCCGGGCTTCAGATAGCCCTCGGCTTCGGCCGCCGCGATCATCGACAGGGCGATGCGGTCCTTGATCGACCCGCCGGGATTCTGGGCTTCCAGCTTCAGGAACAGCTTGCACGGCCCGGTATCGATCCGCGTCACCTCCACCATCGGCGTCTTGCCGATCAGGTCCAGCAGCGAACCGGTCGGCGCGCTCAGGGTCGGGTGTTCGGCAAGGGACATGGCAGACATTCGAATAGACTCCGGATCAGGCAGGCGCGGCGGAAGCTGATCGCCCGACCTCATCCGGTCAAGCGGCGCAAGATTTCGCCCTTTTACGCGAAGCGCTTTACATAGGAACTCAATGACCAAAACACCCAAAAAACCCGCCGCTGGATTACCGGATGAGGCCACGCTGCTGGCCTTCCTGGGCGATGCCGGATCGGCGGAAAAGGGCGATATCGCCCGCCACTTCGGGCTCAAGGGCGAGGATCGCCGCCGCCTGCGCGAGATGATCCGGAGCCTCGAATCGGCAGGCAAGCTCGGCAAGCGCGGCAGGAAGGGCTTTACCGAAGCCGGGGCCCTGCCCCCCGTCGGCGTCGCCGACGTGGTCGAGAAGGACGACGACGGCGACCTCTATGTCCGCATGGTCGAGGCCTCGGCCGACGCGCCCAAGGCCCTCCTTATCCCGGACAAGGGAAAGCCCGGCCCTGCCCCCGGCCTGGGAGCCCGCGTCCTGGCCAAGTTCGAGCACGGCCCGAACGGCTGGGAAGCCCGGCTGATCAAGACGCTGGACACCAACAACAACCGCGTCCTCGGCGTGATCCGCAAATCGAACAAGGAGACCCGCGTCGAGCCCGTCGACCGGCGCTCCAAGGACGTCCTGATCGTGCCGGCCGTCCAGGCCGGCGACCTTCGCGACGGCGACCTCGTCCTTGCCGCCATCGAGAAATCCGACCAGCGATACGGCCACAAGCGCGGCAAGATCCTTGAGACCGTGGGCCGCGAGGACGATCCCCGCGCCGCCTCCCTGATCGCCATCCACACCCACGGCGTGCCGATGGGTTTCTCCGAGGCCGTCGAGCAGGAGGCCGAAAACCAGGACCTGCCAACGCTCAAAGGGCGCGACGACCTGCGCGACATCCCCTTCGTCACCATCGACCCGGCCGACGCCCGCGACCACGACGACGCCGTCTACGCCCAGCGCGACGAGGATCCAAAGAACGAGGGTGGTTGGATCGTCTGGGTCGCCATCGCCGACGTCGCCGCCTACGTCCGGCCGAACACCAGCCTGGACCGCGAAGCCCGCGCCAAGGGCAACTCCACCTACTTCCCCGACCGCGTCGAGCCCATGCTGCCCGAGCGGCTGTCGAACGGCTTGTGCAGCCTGAAGCAGGGCGAGAACCGCGCGACGCTCGCTGTCCGCATGGTCTTCGACAAGGAGGGCCGCAAACTCGGCCACAAATTCCATCGCGGCCTGATGCGCAGCCACGCCAAGCTCAGCTACGAACAGGCCCAGGCCGCCATCGACGGGGTCGAGAACGGCGGCGGCACCGACGACACGACCGGGCCGATCATGGATGCGATCCTGTATCCGCTGTGGAACGCCTACCACACCATGCTGAAGGGCCGGCTGAAACGCGCGCCCCTGCAGATCGACAGCGCCGAACGCCGCATCCGCATGTCGCCGGACGGTGGCATCGCCTCGATCGAGAAACGCGTCAGCCTCGAGGCCCACCGGCTGATCGAGGAGATGATGGTCCAGGCCAACGTCTGCGCAGCCGAGACCCTGGAGGCGAAGAAGACCCCCCTGATCTTCCGCGTTCACGACACCCCCAGCCAGGAAAAGGTCTTCAACCTCGCCGACTTCCTGTCGACCCTCGGCAAGCCGTGGAACAAGGGCGAGGCCCCGACGACGAAGCGGTTCAACAGGCTGCTGGACGAGACCCGCGACGGCCCCCACGCCGAGGTCGTCAACGAGGTCGTCCTGCGCAGCCAGATGCAAGCCATCTACAGCCCGGACAACGTCGGACACTTCGGCCTGAACCTGGATCGCTACGCCCACTTCACCTCGCCGATCCGGCGTTACTCGGACCTGATCGTCCACCGGGGCCTGATCCGCGCGCTGAACCTCGGCTCCGACGGTCTGACCGACCGCGAGATCGCCGAACTGCCCGCCATCGCCGATCAGGTGACCCTGACCGAGCGCCGCTCCATGGCCGCCGAGCGCGACGCCATGGACCGCTACATCGCCGCCTTCCTGGAGGACCGCGTGGGCGCGACCTTCAGCGGCCGCATTACCGGCGTCACCCGCTTCGGCCTGTTCGTCCGCCTGGACGAGACCGGGGCCGATGGCCTCGTGCCGGTCTCCTCGCTCGGCAATGAGTATTTCACCCACGACGACCGCGCCCACGCCCTGGTCGGGGAACGCAGTGGCCAGCGCTACACCCTGGGCCGCACCGTCGAGGTCAAGCTCAAGGAGGCCACCCCCATCACCGGCGGCCTGCTGTTCGAGATGCTGTCGGACCCTGAACCCCGCGATCCGAACGCGCCCGCGCCGCGTCTGGGCATGCGCGGACGCGGCGGCGAAGCCCCGCCCAAGCGCGGCACCGGCCGCCCCGGCGGTCCCAAGCCGCGAAACGGCGGACGTCCGTCAGGGGGTCTGAAGGGCGTTCGAAAGGGCAAGCGGAAGTGAGCATCCCCTTCGACGCCGCACAGGATCTGGCCGATGCTCCGCGCGCCACCGGCCCGCGTCAGCGCCCCAGGGATGCCGCGACCCTGATCCTCGTCCGATCCGGCAGGAACCCGCAGGTGCTGATGGGCCGCCGTGCGCCGGGGCATGTGTTCATGGCGTCCAAATGGGTCTTTCCCGGCGGCCGGATCGACCGCTCGGATTTCGCGGCCGCGTCCGCCAGCGACCCCTCAGCCATCACCCGCGCGCGGCTGGAGACCGAGCTGGCCCCGCATCGCGCCCGCGCCCTGTGCCTGACCGCCGTGCGGGAGACCTTCGAGGAGACGGGGCTGATCCTGGGTCGCCCGGCACCCACCGCCTCTGTCGCCGGTCCCTGGCGCGCGTTTCGACACGCCGGCGCCCTGCCCGACCTGGCCGCGCTGGACTATGTCGCCCGCGCCATCACCCCGCCCGGCCGCACGCGCCGTTTCGACGCCCGGTTCTTCATGGCCGACGCCTCGGCCCTGCTGGCCCCGGAGCCCACGGCCGGATCGGGCGAACTAGACGAAATCGCCTGGTTCCCGCTGGAGGAGGCGCGCGCGCTCGACCTGCCCTCGATCACCCGGTTCGTTCTGGCCGAGGTGGCCGAGCGACTGCACCAGCAAGGCCGCCCCATCCCGTTCGTACGCATGGTGCGCGGCAGCCACATCGTGACCCATGACTGAAACCCTGACCCTGCGCCTGACCATCGCCGACCCCGTCCCCGGCCTGCATTACTGGCGGCAGGACGCGAAGAACGCGCCCCACGACATCCGCCTGTCCACCGAGGCCCCGCTGACGTTCGACATGCCCGTCGATCTGCGTCCGGACGGCAAGCTGGGCGGCACATGGGTTAGGCGCGAGGGCAAGGAACGCCGCTTCGTCTACATCGCCATCGGCGGTGCCATGCCCGGCCTGCCCGTCGTCAGCCGCCGCGCCAAGATCGATGTCCACGACATCCCCGCCGACCTGCTGAGGCCCGGCGCGGTGATCGAGACCACCCTGCCCGGTCGCGGCAAGGACGGCACGCCCGCCTGCGCCACCGTGCGCCCGCTGACGCCCTGGCGGCTCGTCGGCTAAGCGCGCCCTGATCCCGCCACGGTCGCCCGTCAGCCTCATTGAGATCGGCGGGGAGGATGCGTGGTCGACGCCAGCTTGAATTTCCTGCCGCGCCGTCCGTCCTTCGGGCCGGTCCAGCGCCGACGCGCCGCACTGCTGGCCGGGTCGATGCTGTTCTACGTCGCGATCCTGACACCGTTGGCGCTGCGGTTCTTCGAGCCTCCGCCGCCCGGCGTGATTTCCGACCCCCTGTTTCTGGCTCCAATGTATCTGGAAATGGAACCCCGGCCGCTGCTGCCGGGGGAAAGGGCGAGGACCCGTGCGCCGGCCGCCAGTCCTTCCGGGCCGGTCCCGACCTTGGGACAGGCGCTGTCCCAGCCCTCGACCCTGTCCGGGACGGAGGGGCAGAACGAAGACACGCCACCCACGCCGTCACCCCGCATCGCGGCCGATCCCGCGGCCGGTGCGCCCGCTGCAACCGTGGATCCCTGGCAGGTGACGCCCGAGACGATGCGGGCCGCCGTTGCCCGCTCGATGCGTCTGGGTGCCGCCGGCTGCCGCGCCATGGACGGCCGTCTGAGCCCTTCGGAGCAGCGGCTGTGTGATGACCGCTTCAACGAGGCCGCCGGTCGTGCCGGACCGCTGGGGCCACGCACACTCACCGCCAGAGAGGCCGAACGCCAGGCTGAGCTCGACCGCGAGGGCGCGCAGGCCCTGGCACGTTACGAGCGCAACCACGCGCCTCCGTCCGGCGGCTCCGGCATCGTCGGGGCCAGCCCGGACTGCCCGGGCGGCAATCTGCGCGGCAGCTGCGCCGGGGCGTTCCTTCGGCCTGGGTTCGAGATGACCGACGACCGCCTGCGGAACAACCGCAAGATGGAATAGGCACCCAACGAAAAGGGCGGCTCCGTCACCGGAACCGCCCTCTTCGGTCTTCAGTCTGCGACAGCGATCACTCGCTTTCGGCCAGCTCCAGTTGCAGTTCGGCCGGCAGGGGCTCGATCGCGGCTTCGCGGGTCGAGGTCAGCTCGGCGTCGCGCTGGTTGGCGACCTTCTGCAGGCTGCGGAGGTAGGCACCGGTGCCCGCCGGGATCAGGCGGCCGACGATGACGTTCTCCTTCAGGCCTTCCAGCGTGTCCTTCTTGCCGTTGACCGAAGCGTCGGTGAGGACGCGGGTGGTCTCCTGGAAGGACGCCGCCGAGATGAAGCTGCGGGTCTGCAGCGACGCCTTGGTGATGCCGAGCAGGACGGGCTGGGTGGTGGCGATTCGGCCCCCACGCTTCTCGACCTTCTCGTTCTCCAGCACCGCCTCGGCCACCTCGACCGTGTCGCCACGGATCAGGGTGGTTTCACCCGAGTCGATGATCTCGACCTTCTGCAGCATCTGGCGAACGATCACCTCGATGTGCTTGTCGTTGATCGGCACGCCCTGCAGTCGATAGACCTCCTGCACTTCGTTCACCAGATACTCGGCCAGCGCCTCGACGCCCTGGATGCGCAGCAGATCGTGCGGATCGGGGTTGCCGTCGATGATGTAGTCGCCCTTCTGGATCAGATCGCCGTCGTGGACGGAGATGTGCTTGCCCTTGGGGATCAGGAACTCGACCGCTTCGGGCTGTTCGCCGTCCGCGTTCAGCTCCGGCGTGATCTTGATCCGGCGCTTGTTCTTGTAGTCGCGACCGAACTCGACGCGGCCGTCCATCTCGGCGATGACCGCGCAGTCCTTGGGACGACGGGCCTCGAACAGCTCGGCCACCCGCGGCAGACCGCCGGTGATGTCGCGGGTCTTGGCGCCCTCGGTCGGGATACGGGCCAGGATTTCGCCGGGCTTCACCTCGTCGCCGTTGGCGACCGACAGGATGGCCCCCACCGGCAGCAGGTAGCGGGCGTCGGAGCCCGAGGCCAGCTTGGTGTAGGCGTCGCCCGCCGTGATGCCCATGGCCGGACGCAGGTCCGAACCACGCGGCGAGGCCCGCCAGTCGATGACGACGCGCTGGGCGATGCCCGTCGCTTCGTCGGTTTCCTCGCGGAACGACAGACCCTCGGTCAGGTCCTCGAAGCGGACGGTGCCGCCCACCTCGGTGATGATCGGGGTGGTGTAGGGGTCCCACTCGGCCAGGCGCTGGTTCTTCTTGACCTCTTCGCCTTCCTTGACGCGCAGACGGCCGCCGTACGGGATCTTGTACGACTCGCGATCCTTGCCATCGACCATGACGGTGACGACCACGTTGCGGCTCATCGACACCAGGTCGCCGGTCGTGCCGGTGACGGTGGGGCCCACGATCTTGATCGTGCCGGCGTTGGTCGCCTCGTAGAAGGAGGTTTCCGCCACCTGGGCCGTGCCGCCGATGTGGAAGGTCCGCATCGTCAGCTGGGTGCCCGGTTCGCCGATCGACTGCGCCGCGATCACGCCGACCGCTTCGCCGATGTTCACGTTGGTGCCGCGCGCCAGGTCACGGCCGTAGCACATGCCGCAGATGCCGGCTTCGGCTTCGCAGGTCAGGGCCGAGCGGACCTTGACCGACTGGACGCCCTCGCGGTCGATGACCTCGACCACGTCCTCCACCAGATAGGTGTCGGCCGGGAACAGCACGGTGTCGGTGCCCGGAGCCTTGATGTCCTCGGCGTTGTAGCGACCCAGGACGCGTTGCCCCAGCGAGACCAGCACGTCGCCGCCCTCGACCACGGCGCGCAGGGTGATGCCCCGCGTGGAACCGCAGTCTTCCTCAGTGACGATCGAGTCCTGCGCCACGTCCACCAGACGACGGGTCAGATAACCCGAGTTGGCGGTCTTCAGCGCGGTGTCGGCCAGGCCCTTGCGGGCACCGTGGGTCGAGTTGAAGTATTCGAGGACGGTCAGGCCTTCCTTGAAGTTCGACACGATCGGCGTCTCGATGATCTCGCCGGACGGCTTGGCCATCAGGCCGCGCATCCCGCCGAGTTGCTTCATCTGGGCCTGCGAACCACGGGCACCGGAGTTGGCCATCATGTAGACCGAGTTGATCTCGGCCGTACGACCGGAAGCCAGGACGCGCGGCTGAGCGATCTCGCCCATCATCTCGTCGGCGACCCGGTCCGTGGCCTTGGCCCAGGCGTCGACGACCTTGTTGTACTTCTCGCCCTTGGTGATCAGGCCGTCGGCGTACTGTTGCTCGTACTCCTCGACCAGGGTGCGGGTGGCGGCGACGATCTCGACCTTCTTGGCCGGGATCACGATGTCGTCCTTGCCGAACGAGATGCCGGCGCGGGCCGCTTCCTTGAAGCCCAGTCCCATCATCTGGTCGGCGAAGATCACCGTCGCCTTCTGACCGCAGTGGCGATAGACCACGTCGATCAGGTTGCCGATTTCCTTCTTGGTCAGGTTCTTCTCGAGCAGGCGGTAACCGACGTTCGGGTTCTTGGGCAGCAGCGCGCCCAGCTTCATCCGGCCCGGCGTCGTGTCGATGACCTTGGTCACCTCGTTGCCGTCCTTGTCTTCCTCGGTCCAGCGCGCCTTGATGCGGGTGTGCAGGGTCACGACACCGGCGTCGAGCGCCGCGTCGATCTCGCCGATGTTGGCGAACAGCTTGCCTTCGCCCGGCTCACCGTCCTTGACCAGCGACAGGTAGTACAGGCCCAGGACGATGTCCTGCGACGGCACGATGATCGGCTTGCCGTTGGCGGGCGACAGGATGTTGTTGGTCGACATCATCAGGACGCGCGCTTCCAGCTGGGCCTCGAGGCTCAGCGGGACGTGCACGGCCATCTGGTCGCCGTCGAAGTCGGCGTTGAACGCGGCGCAGACCAGCGGGTGAAGCTGGATGGCCTTGCCCTCGATCAGCTTGGGCTCGAACGCCTGGATGCCCAGACGGTGCAGCGTCGGTGCGCGGTTCAGCATGACCGGGTGCTCGCGGATCACCTCTTCCAGGATGTCCCACACCTGGGGCTGTTCGCGCTCGACCATGCGCTTGGATTGCTTAACGGTGCCCGACAGGCCCTTGGCGTCCAGGCGCGCATAGATGAACGGCTTGAACAGCTCGAGCGCCATCTTCTTGGGCAGGCCGCACTCGTGCAGCTTAAGGTCGGGGCCGACCACGATGACCGAACGGCCCGAATAATCGACGCGCTTGCCCAGAAGGTTCTGGCGGAAGCGGCCCTGCTTGCCCTTCAGCATGTCGGCCAGCGACTTCAGCGGACGCTTGTTGGCCCCCGTGATGACGCGACCGCGACGGCCGTTGTCGAACAGGGCGTCGACCGATTCCTGCAGCATCCGCTTTTCGTTGCGGATGATGATGTCGGGCGCACGCAGCTCCATCAGCCGCTTCAGGCGGTTGTTGCGATTGATCACGCGACGATACAGGTCGTTCAGGTCGGAGGTCGCGAAACGACCGCCGTCCAGCGGCACCAGCGGACGCAGTTCCGGCGGAATGACCGGCACGACCGTCAGGATCATCCATTCCGGCTTGTTGCCGGATTCCAGGAAGGCCTCGATCAGCTTCAGGCGCTTGGACGCCTTCTTGGCCTTCACTTCCGACGGGCTGTCGGCCAGCTCGCCACGGTGGCGCTCGGCCTCCGCGTGCAGGTCGATGCCCATCAGCAGGTTGCGCACGGCCTCGGCGCCGATCTCGGCGGTGAAGCCGTCATCGCCGAACTCGTCCTGGTAGCGATAGAACTCGTCTTCCGTCAGCAGCTGGTTCTGCTTCAGCGGGGTTAGGCCCGGCTCGGTGACGATGTAGTTTTCGAAGTAGAGCACCCGCTCCACGTCCTTCAGCGCCATGTCCAGCATCAGCGAGATGCGCGACGGCAGCGACTTCAGGAACCAGATGTGGGCGACGGGGGACGCCAGCTCGATGTGACCCATCCGCTCGCGCCGAACACGGGCCAGGGTGACCTCCACGCCGCACTTCTCGCAGATGATGCCCTTGTATTTCATGCGCTTGTACTTGCCGCACAGGCATTCGTAATCCTTGGTCGGGCCAAAGATGCGCGCGCAGAACAGGCCGTCACGCTCGGGCTTGAACGTGCGATAGTTGATCGTCTCGGGCTTCTTGATCTCGCCGAACGACCACGAGCGGATCTTTTCGGGGGACGCCAGGGCGATCTTGATCTGGTCGAAGGTCGGGGTGACCGGGACCGCGTTGAAGATGTTCAGGACTTCCTGGTTCATCTTGATTCCTTCTGCGGCGGGGGCCGCGTAAAATTCGAAAGGTGGAGAGAGCGGAGGGACCGTCCCTCCCCGCTTGCGCGAGGAGGGATCATTCGGTCGGTCAGCTGTTCTCCAGCTCCACGTTCAGACCCAGCGAGCGCATTTCCTTGATGAGAACGTTGAAGCTCTCGGGAATGCCCGCCTCGAAGCTGTCGTCGCCGCGCACGATGGCCTCGTAGACCTTCGTCCGTCCGGCCACGTCGTCGGACTTCACCGTCAGCATCTCCTGCAGGGTGTAGGCGGCACCATAGGCTTCCAGAGCCCAGACCTCCATTTCCCCGAAGCGCTGGCCGCCGAACTGCGCCTTGCCGCCCAGCGGTTGCTGGGTAACGAGCGAGTACGGTCCGATCGAACGGGCGTGGATCTTGTCGTCGACCAGGTGGTGCAGCTTCAGCATGTAGATGTAGCCGACCGTGACCGGACGCTTGAACTGCTCGCCCGTCGTGCCGTCATAGACGATCGACTGACCCGAACGCTCCAGCCCTGCCTTCTCCAGCAGGTCCTCGATGTCCGAGATATGCGCGCCATCGAACACCGGGGTGGCGAACGGAACGCCCTTGGACAGGTTTTGCGCCAGCTCGACCAGCTCATGCTCGTCCTGCGGCAAGGGGGTGTCCTCGCCATAGATGCCGGTCAGGTGATCGATCAGCGCCTGCTTCTGGCCGCCGCCCTGCCAGGCTTCCAGCAGACCCTGGATCTGCTTGCCCAGACCGGCCGAGGCCCAGCCCAGGTGGGTTTCGAAGATCTGGCCGATGTTCATGCGCGAGGGCACGCCCAGCGGGTTCAGAACGACGTCGACCGAAGTCCCGTCTTCCAGGTGCGGCATGTCCTCGATCGGCAGGATCTTCGAGATGACGCCCTTGTTGCCGTGACGACCGGCCATCTTGTCCCCGGGCTGAAGCTTGCGCTTCACCGCCACGAAGACCTTGACCATCTTCATCACGCCGGGGGGCAGTTCGTCGCCGCGCTGCAGCTTCTCGACCTTGTCCTCGAAGCGGCGGTCGAGGGCCTTGCGGGCGTCCTCGAACGACTTCTTCATCTGCTCCAGCTCGCCCATCGCCTTCTCGTCGTCGAGGGCGATCTGCCACCACAGGCCGCGCGACAGCTCGCCCAGCTTGGCTTCGGTGACTTCGCCACGACCCAGGCCCTTGGGACCCGAGATAGCGTTCTTGCCCAGCAGCAGAGGCTTCAGACGGCCGTAGGTGTTGCGCTCCAGGATCGCGAGTTCGTCGTCGCGGTCCTTGCCCAGACGCTCGATCTCGTCGCGTTCGATCGACATGGCGCGCTCGTCCTTGTCGACGCCGTGACGGTTGAACACGCGCACGTCGACGATCGTGCCGGCCACGCCGGGCGGCAGGCGCAGGGAGGTGTCGCGGACGTCCGAAGCCTTCTCGCCGAAGATGGCGCGCAGCAGCTTCTCTTCCGGGGTCATCGGGCTCTCGCCCTTGGGCGTGACCTTGCCGCACAGGATGTCGCCCGGCTGGACCTCGGCGCCGATGGCCACGATTCCCGCTTCGTCGAGGTTGCGCAGGGCCTCCTCGCCGACGTTGGGGATGTCGCGGGTGATTTCCTCAGGCCCAAGCTTCGTATCGCGGGCCATGACCTCGAACTCCTCGAGGTGGATCGAGGTGAAGACGTCGTCGCGCACGATGCGCTCGGAGATCAGGATCGAGTCCTCGAAGTTGTAGCCGTTCCAGGGCATGAACGCGACGAGCGCGTTGCGGCCCAGGGCCAGTTCGCCCAGGTCCGTCGACGGACCGTCGGCGATCACGTCGCCGGTCTTCACTTCATCGCCTACGCGCACGATCGGGCGCTGGTTGATGCAGGTCGACTGGTTGGAACGCTGGAACTTGGACAGGCGATAGATGTCGACGCCCGAACGGCCGGCGTCCAGGTCGCCGGTGGCGCGGACCACGATCCGCGTGCCGTCGATCTGTTCGACCACGCCGTCACGACGAGCGACCACGACGGCCCCCGAGTCGCGCGCGACGACCGCTTCCATGCCCGTGCCGACCAGCGGCGCGTCGGACTGCACCAGAGGCACGGCCTGACGCTGCATGTTCGCGCCCATCAGGGCCCGGTTGGCGTCGTCGTTTTCCAGGAAGGGGATCAGGGCCGCGGCGACCGAGACGACCTGTTTGGGCGACACGTCCATCATGTCCACGTCGGCGCGGATCAGCAGTTGCGAATCGCCGTTGATCCGGCCGGGGACCAGTTCGTCGACGATCATGCCGTCCTTCAGGCCGATGTTCGCCTGGGCGATCGTGTATTTCGACTCCTCCATGGCCGAGATGTAGACCACCTCGTCCAGGGCCTTGCCGTCCTTCACGCGCCGGTACGGGCTCTCGATGAAGCCGTATTTGTTGACCCGGGCGTGGGTCGCCAGCGAGTTGATCAGGCCGATGTTCGGGCCTTCCGGCGTTTCGATCGGGCAGATGCGGCCATAGTGGGTCGGGTGCACGTCGCGGACTTCGAAGCCCGCGCGTTCGCGCGTCAGACCGCCCGGTCCAAGCGCCGACAGGCGACGCTTGTGGGTGATTTCCGACAGCGGGTTCGTCTGGTCCATGAACTGCGACAGCTGCGACGAGCCGAAGAATTCGCGCACCGAGGCGGCGGCCGGCTTGGCGTTGATCAGGTCGTGCGGCATCACCGTGTCGATATCGACCGACGACATCCGCTCCTTGATCGCGCGCTCCATGCGCAGCAGGCCGACGCGATACTGGTTTTCCAGCAGCTCGCCCACCGAACGGACCCGGCGGTTGCCCAGGTTGTCGATGTCGTCGATCTCGCCACGGCCGTCCTTCAGGCCGACCAGGATCTGCAGCACCTTCAGCACGTCGTCCTTCTGCAGGACGCGGATTTCGTCGGACACTTCCGGCGTTTCCAGACGCATGTTCATCTTGACCCGGCCGACGGCCGACAGGTCATAGCGTTCGCCGTCGAAGAACAGCGAGTTGAACATGGCCTCGGCGGCTTCCGGGGTCGGCGGCTCACCGGGGCGCATCACGCGATAGATGTCGAACAGCGCGTCCTCGCGGCCCGTCGACTTGTCGACCCGCAAGGTGTTGCGCATGTAGGCGCCGACCGTGACGTGGTCGATGTCCAGCACGTCGATGGTGGTGAAGCCGCGCTCTTCCAGCAGCTCGATGGTCGGCGCGTCCAGCTCGTCGCCGGCCTCGGCATAGATCTCGCCGGTCTCGTAGTTGACGGCGTCGGCCGCCAGATAGCGGGTCACCAGGGCGTCGGCGGCCAGCGACAGCGACTTGGTGGTGTCACCCAGTTTCTTGGCGGCGCGGGCGCTGATCTTCTGGCCGGCCTGGGCGACGATCTCGCCGGTGTCGGCGTCGACCAGGTCGAACTCGGGCTTCACGCCCCTCCAGCGTTCGGCCTTGTACGGCGTGACCCAGCCTTCGCCGCGCTTCTCATAGGGCACGGTCTCATAGAAGGTGCGCAGGATCTCTTCACCGTCCATGCCCAGCGCCATCAGGAAGGTGGTGGCGGGCAGCTTGCGGCGACGGTCGATGCGGACGAACACGATGTCCTTGGCGTCGAACTCGAAGTCCAGCCACGACCCGCGGTACGGGATCACCCGAGCGGCGAACAGCAGCTTGCCAGACGAGTGGGTCTTGCCCTTGTCGTGGTCGAAGAAGACGCCCGGCGACCGGTGCATCTGCGAGACGATGACCCGCTCGGTGCCGTTGACGATGAAGGTCCCCTTGTCCGTCATCAGGGGGATGTCCCCCATGTAGACGTCCTGTTCCTTGATGTCCTTGACCGAGCGCGCGCCCGTTTCCTCGTCCGCTTCGAAGACGATCAGGCGCAGCTTGACCTTCAGCGGCGCGGCATAGGTCATGTCGCGCTGGATGCATTCCTCGACGTCGTACTTGGGGTCCTCGAACTCATAGGACACGTATTCCAGCACGGCGCGTTCGTTGAAGTCCTTGATCGGGAAGACCGACTTGAACACGGCCTCGATACCCTGCTCCTTGCGGACGCCGGGGCGAACCTCGCGCTGCAGGAACTGCTCGTAGGATTCGCGCTGAACCTCGATCAGGTTCGGCATCTGCACCGCCTCGGGGATGCGGCCGAACGATTTGCGGATGCGCTTCTTGCCGGTGAAGGTCGTGGCCGATGCGATCTGACCGTTGATGGTGAGACCGTTCAGGACGTCAGTCATTCTGTTTTCCCATGGCGCGCGCCGGGGGAAGCGCGCGTGAAATGCAGCGGCACGGGGCACCGTTCGGTGTCCCGCGACAATCGGTTTCGGCCTCCACCCTCGACGCGCCTTCGCGCATCAGGAGGCCTGAAATCTGGTAAGCTCCCTGGGGAAGGAGCCACGCCTTCGCTCGGTCGGAGGGCGACGGACCGGGCCTCGGCGCTTTCGCGCGGAATCATGGAGTGATTGCGGAACGCGCATATATACGCGCTTCGCGGGCGAAATAAAGGCCCGTCGCGCGATTTCGTCCGTCGGCGGTTTGCCGATGCGAGTGTCGCCCTCAGGTCAGGCGGGCAAGGCCCCGGCTCCGTCGGCCGCGGCCGCATCCGGCATAAAATCACGCTCGAAATGCTCGATCCGGCTCTTCAGTCCGCCCACGCGACGCAGCGCCAACGACGCGGCCCAGCGCGCGGCCAGTTCCGGCGTCGACATGCCGTCGGTAAAGCGCGGACGCCCGCCCCGGCTGCGGATCACGGCATTGGTATAGATCGCGCCGTTCCTGAACCGCGTCGGCCAGGTCTGGAAATCCATCGACAGGCTGACGCAGAACTTGTCCAGGTTCTCCACCCGGTGCGGCGCATACAGCGGCCAGGTCAGGGCCTCGCCCGGCTCCAGGTCCATGACCTGGGCATCGGCCTCGAATGCCAGCGTATAGGGCAGTTCCTCGGTCGTCTGGCGCGCCACCACCTGCTCCATCGCCTGTTCGGGCAGATGCGCCTCGTCACCCGGATAGATGAACAGCCGCTTGCGCCCCCGCAGGTGGAACAGCACCACCCCCGCGGCGTCGAAATGATAGGGCACCTTGGCCACGGGCGAGGAGATGATCAGCTGACCCGCGTTGGTCACCGCCTTCATGCCGGGATAGGTCGCCTGGATCTTCGCGAACTCGCCCATCGAGGCGCGCCACAGCTCCGGACATCCCTGCTCCGCCTGCCTCAGGTTGACCCACAGCCGCCCGGCCTGGATCGCCGCCAGCATCTGGTCGCCCGTCAGATTGCCCCGCGCGCCGGTCCGCAAGCTGACCTGACCCTCGTCGTCGTAGTCGTACAGGTTGATGTCGAACAGATGCGCCGGATACCGGTGCAGGATCTCGGCCAGCGCCTCGTCGGTCGCGAACCCCTGATCGACCAGGGCATGCGGGTGCTTGGCGGCCTGAGCGATCGGACCCGGATAGCGGGTGCGGCGGGCGGCTTGCTGGGTCTGGATCATCGTCATCTCTCTCAGGCCGCGGCCCCTCCCGCACTCATGGGGCGGCCGGTCACTTTTTTCATCGCGACACCGGCAGCGGCCACCGCCCCCATGAAGCGGTTGGCGGGCGTCGTCTCGCACGCCTCGATGGCGGCCCAGCGACGCCGCACGCTGGTCCTCAGCCGCTCTCCACGCCCGCCGGACGCACTGTCGAGCAAGCCCACCGCCGCGTCCGAAAGGCTGGCCCCCAGGCCGGGCTTCAGCACCACGGCCTCGCGCACGCTCTGCGTCGCATTGCAGAAGTATTTCTTGTAGCCCTCGCCGCCGAAGCCGAAGTCGAACACCCGGAAACCGGCGTCACAGCCCAGCCGCATCGTGTCCATGGTCAGCAGGATGCCCGGCGAGCATCGCGCCAGCGCCGGCTCATAGGCGGGGAACCAGAAGTGATAGCGGTCGCCCGCATGCAGCGAATACTCGATGGCGGTCAGCCGGTCGCCCGCCCACAGCGCCGCCATCGAGGCCCCGAAATCGGTGCGGGTCTCGCTCATCAGGGCGTGCAGCAGTTCGACGGTCCAGCCGCAGGCGAAGATGTCGTGCCGCCCCGTGCGTGCATACTGGTCGCGCTTCAACCCGATCAGGTGATCCAGCAGCGCCGGATCGCGCAGCCCATGCTCGACCCGGATCGGACCCAGCTCGGCCTCCAGGCTGCGACGGGCCCGCTCCTTGTCCTTGAAATACTTGCCCCAGGTCTGGCGCCGTTCGGCGTACCAGCCGTCATAAGAGGCCTCGCCCGCCTCTGGCACGACCGTCATCAGGGTCTCGCGCAAAGCCCCCACGCCCGACGGCCCGACCCAGGCCGAGACGTTCAGGCGGGGTGCCCCCAGCAGCTCAGCTATCGCCGCCAGGGTCGGGGCCTCGCCCGGCATGGCGATCACGCCGTGATAGTCGTTCATCGGCGCGCCCAGCGGCTGGATCGCCGATCCGCGTCGCTGATGGGGGAAATAGCCGACGGTCCGTCCATCGCGGGTCAGGATCGCCACCGCCGCGTCCGGGCTGATCCGCGCCGCGATCTCGGTGAACTCCCACCGAAAATAAGGGCTGGCCAGATCGGGATTGGCGTCCGTCATCTGACGCCACAGGGCGACGTCGGCGACCGTCAGCTGGTCCGCCTTGACGACCTCGATCTGTAGCGTTCCGGCCATGCGCGTCTCCAAGACGCCCGCAGCAGCAAGCGCCGTTCCAGCGCGAGTGCTACCCCACGCGCCGTTTCGGGACGGTTGAACGGCGTGGTGAACGAAACCTTCGCGAGCGGGCGAGCGTTGCCTTGATCAACCCGGAGCCCACCCATGACCGACCCCGCCCGCCCGCCCCGCCAGACCGAAAACGAAAACCAGCGCCCCGCCGGTGAGGGCACGACCCCCCGCCCCGCCACCGAACCGCGCGGCTCGGAGGGCAGCAGCAACTCCGGTGAGACCGCCACGGACCCCGCGACCGGCAAGCCGAACGACTAGCGCCCTGTCTCCGCCGCCTCGAACGCGGCCAGCCGTCGTTCGAAGTCATCCAGCATGCGAGTTTTGTCGGCGCCGTTGAGAAAGCTTGCCGTGATCGCGGTCCGGGCCGAGGCGACCAGATCATCGTAGGTCGCGCCGGTCTCGCGGACAGCACGGGCGTATTCCTGCGACAGATCGGTTCGTGAAATGCCGGGGTCGTCCGTCGACAAGGTGACGGGCACGTGCTGTTCGCGCAGCCAGACGACCGGATGAGAGGCCCCCTCGATCCCCAGGATGACGGCGTTGGACGTCAGATTGACTTCCACGGCGATCCCGTCGCGCGCCATCGTTTCCACCAGCTCGGCCGCCCCATCCTCATGTGCGATGGCGACGCCGTGGCCGATCCGCCGAGCCCCCGCTTGGATCGCTTCGCGTATATGGAACGACAGGTCCGTCGGCGTCGCCCACGCCAGGGTCAGTTCGCCGGCATGAAGCGCGACCGGTGTCGATCGGCCCCGGTCGGTCAGAAAGGCGATCATGGCCATCTGCGAGCGATAGTTGGCCAAGGCGAGCGGGTCGTCCTCGGGTGCGACCAGCTGAAGCCCGACCCATCGGGGATCGGCCGCCACGACGGCGACCCCGACCTGCAGCTGAGCGAAGGTCATCGGCGCAGGCGTCAGACGGTTGACCTGAACCAGATAGCGGACCGTCACGCCACACCCTGAATCCGCCTGTGGCGTATCGCAGTGAGGCAGGTCGCGGGCGCGGGCTTCCATCGCATCCGTATCGCGACGCGCGGCCGCCACGATGTCGGGCAAGGATGGAGCCAAAGTCATCTGCATGGCCGCCATGTCGTCGTTCCACGTCAGCGCCTGACCCAGCGACCGACTGGCCGCCCCCTGCGGTGTCACCATGACCTCGACATAGCCCGTATTCTGGGCGGCCAGCGTCCGCATGACGTCGGCCAGCGCATCGCCCGCGCGCCCGGCGAAGACGGGGCCGAACCGGTCGAAGGTGGTGAAGAACTGATCGTGACCGTTCCGTCCGGCAAATCCCGGCGTCCGGGCGCTGAGGCTGTCGATCAACGCGCTCCTCTGCTCCGACGTCAGGGTACCGGCGATGACGTGGGTGTCGTCCGGCTGGCAGGGCGGCTGAAATTCCAGCGCCGTCAGATCGACGCACAGGCCGCCTTCCGCCGCCCAGCCGATCAACGTCTCGGCGAACAGCGCTCCCGCGAGGTGCAGATGCAGATCGCCGCCCTTCGGCATCGCCCGGGTGAAGGCCGTCAGTTCCGCATCGGACATGGCCGAAAGATCGGGCGCGAAGCGATCCCGGGTCTCGACTGCTTCCGACGCGCCCAGGGACGCGCAGGCCGACAGGCCCAGAAACAAGAGCATGGCTCCGGTCGCAGCGATCTTCATGGCCCATCCCTCTGCCCGACAGACTGGCATCGCCCCTCGGCGTGCGCAAAGAAAAAGGCCCCCCGGTTCGCACCGGGAGGCCTTGCTCGGTTCAGTCACTCACGCGCTCAAGCAGCGAGCCGCCGCGCGGCGAGCGTTAGCGCCCTTAAGATCAGGCGATGATCTTGGCGACGACGCCGGCGCCGACGGTGCGGCCGCCTTCACGGATGGCGAAGCGCAGCTTCTCTTCCATGGCGATCGGCGTGATCAGCTCGACGTTCAGCTCGGCGTTGTCGCCGGGCATGATCATCTCGAC
>NZ_JBFUCZ010000005.1:0-2500 GCF_056404975.1 Brevundimonas sp. P2_A6
GATCGCGCATCCCCGCGATGCCCGTGACGATGGTCAGGAAGATCACCGGCGCGATCACCATCTTCACCAGCTTGATGAAGCCGTCACCCAGCGGCTTCAGGCTCTCGCCGAAGCTCGGGAAGAAATGACCGATCAGACCCCCAAGCACGATCGCGCCAACCACCTGAACATACAGATGACCGTACCAGGCGCGTGGGCCCTTCGAAGCGGCCGTTGTCGGCGGCTCGTGTGGCGACGACGCCATCGCAGCCGTGCCTGAGACAGCTCTGGATCTGCGGGGCCGCTTTACCGGTGGGGTTTCGTCCTGCACGGGTCGGGCCACGGCTGTCTCCTGATCTCGCCTCTTTGGAACACGATCCGCAGAGAAAGCGCCATGCCTCACGGCAGAAAGATCAGTCGCGGGCCTGCTCCGCCCGGTGCCAGGCCAGGGCGCTCGACACGACATCCAGAAGATCGCGCGAGGGCGACCATCCGAGGACGTCGCGGGCACGTTCGCCGTTCGCGACCAGCAGCGGCGCGTCGCCTGTTCGCCTCTCCGCTTCGACGACGGGCAGAGACACGCCGGCGACCGAGCCGATCGCTCCGATCAGCTCGCGCACGGACGTACCCGTACCGGTGCCCAGATTGATCGCGGTCGTCGCCCCACCCTCGATCAAATATCGCAGGGCCCGCACATGCGCATCGGCCAGATCAAGCACATGGACATAGTCGCGAACCGCGGTCCCGTCGGGCGTGTCATAATCCGAACCGAACACCGAGAAACTGGCCCGCTGCCCCAGCAGGGCCTGGATGGCGAGTGGGATGGCGTGGGTCTCCGGGCTGTGCCGCTCTCCTATTCGCCCCTCTGGATCGGCCCCTGCCGCATTGAAATAGCGCAGCGAGACAGACCGCAGGCCGCCATGCCGATCCAGATCGGCCAAGGCCTGTTCGATCATCAGCTTGGTGCGCCCATACGGATTGATGGGGTTTTGGGGATGGGTCTCGTCCATGGGCACGTGAACCGGCTCGCCGTAGGTGGCGCAGGTCGACGAAAAGACCAACTTGTCGATTCCCCCGGCCTGGGCCGCCTCGATCAGGGTCAGGGCACCGACGACGTTGTTGCGATAAAAGCGCGCCGGTTGCAGGACCGATTCACCGACCTCGATCAGGGCCGCGAAATGCATCACCGCAATGGGCCTGTAGAGGGCGATCACCGCATCGAGCCGGTCACGATCCAGAATATCCCCTCGTTCGAAGGGTCCCCATTGGACGAAGGCTTCGTGGCCGTTCGAAAGATTGTCGTAAACGACAGGAATGAAGCCCGCCTGGCGCAGGGCCAAGGAGGCATGGGAGCCGACATAACCGGCTCCGCCGGTGACCAGAACGACTGGGCCCGAAGTCATGATGGCACGCCCCATCGGCCGCGCTTGCTAGCGGTGACCGATGACGAGGGCCCGGCCTTGGCCGGGCGAGCGGCGGAAAACTGGATCACACTATCCACAGCGGTTCATTGATCGCACGCGGTTCCTCAAAGGCACGACCGGAGCGTTCGCACACGACCACCAGATGTTCCAGACCCTCGGCCTTCGGCTAAACTTTCCTCGGCCGGCTGTGTCCTGGAGTCACCGCAATCCGGTGTCCGGCGGTGGCATCACTCCACATCGAATGCACTAGGCGGGGCGGAGTGTCCGGCGGGGTCGATCTCTGGACAGAGCGCATCAACCGCCGAGAACGGAACTGGATGCGCGGGCGTGACGACACGCCACCATGACCGGCGGCGAACAGCAAAAAGCCCCGCGGTTAAAACCGGCGGGGCTTTCAGATCTTGGGTGCGGGAGCAGGATTTGAACCTGCGACCTTCAGGTTATGAGCCTGACGAGCTACCGGGCTGCTCCATCCCGCGGCAAGAGCGGCTTTGTGAAGGAAGATGTTCGAGAGAAACACACAATCCGATATCCGCTTGGTAGACCCGGCGGCGACCTACTCTCCCGCGCCTTGAGACGAAGTACCATTGGCTCTGGAGGGCTTAACGACCGAGTTCGGAATGGGATCGGGTGGGGAACCTCCGACATAACCACCAGGTCAACCAAGCGGATATCAGATCCTCGGGCTCAAGTAGCGCAAAGCGCGTTAGCCCAAGAAGTATGCGAGAAGACATTGTCGTATTCGAAAATCGAATGAGTTTTGCTGAGAAACGATCAAGCCGATCGGATTATTAGTACCAGTAAGCTTCACGCGTCGCCGCGCTTCCACACCTGGCCTATCAACGTGGTAGTCTTCCACGATCCTCAGCGAAGCCTTGTTTTGAGGTTAGTTTCCCGCTTAGATGCTTTCAGCGGTTATCTATTCCATACTTAGCTACCCTGCTGCACAGCTGGCGCCATGACAGGTCCACCAGAGGTATGTCCATCCCGGTCCTCTCGTACTAGGGACAGATCCTCTCAAGCTTCGAACACCCACGGCAGATAGGGACCAAACTGTCTCACGACGTTCTGAACCCAGCTCACGTACCACTTTAATC
>NZ_JBFUCZ010000005.1:7500-181375 GCF_056404975.1 Brevundimonas sp. P2_A6
ACCGGGCTTTTCAGCCATTCTGCGAACCGGTGAAGCCAGGCTTCTGGGACGCACAAAACCGTAAGAGAGAAGCCAGAGGCTTGCCTCTTTTATCGTTTCCGACGATTCGATTGGAGCGCGGAGACTATGTGGAACCTTCCGCGAAAGCAAGGAGTTTTTACTCTCCTCGTTTCCTCCTGGTCCGTGGCGACTGATGTCCCCGCAGCCCCGGTGGCCGGCCCGTCTCCGAGCGAGGCGGGGATATACGGAGGCCTCACTTCGTCCGCAAGCGGCATTTTCGTGGCGGACGAAGATTCACGCAGACTCCTGTTCGGCGGCTCGCCTATCCCGCCGCGATATAGGTTCGCAGGCTCTCGGCCTCCTGCGTTGCCTCCGCGATCTGGCATTTGACCACATCCCCGATGGAGATGACGCCGGACAGGCGCTGGTCCTTTAGCACCGGCAGGTGCCGGATCCTGCGATCCGTCATCCGCCCCATCAGGATCGCGACCGTCTCGCCCGGCTCGGCGAAGATCACCTCACGGGTCATATAGCCAGCCACAGGCCGCCCGAGGCTTTCGTCGCCGTCTGTCGCCACCGCCTTGACCACGTCTCGCTCGGAGAAGACGCCGACCACCCGGTCTCCGTCACAGACGATCAGGGCGCCGACCTTTCGGCGATCCAGCTCGCCACACGCGTTGGCCAGGGTGGTGTCGGGAGCGATGCTGAACACGTCGCCCCCCTTGGACTTGAGGATTTCTGCAACCAGCATAGCGACGCTCCTTCCCTAGTGTTTCTTGGGAGCGGCCGCCGGCCCGAAGGACACGAAGGCCGCTTCAGTGGTGAGGATCACCCAGACGGGCCCGCGAATCAAACCTTTCCGGAGGCGGAGCGAACCACCGTGCCAGGGGGCCGATGGCGAGGATCCCGAACAGGAAGCCGAAAGCATGGGCTTCCCAGGCGATTCGCGCGCCTTCAACACCGGGCGCAAAGCCGATCAGGCCCAGCACCGCGTTCACCGCCATCCAGGCGATCGACGTCGTGATGACGCCCCGGTTGGTCAGCGGCAGAACCCGCCCTCCCCCGCCCAGCAGCCGTGTCGCCGCCCCGATCAGGCCGAACACCGCGCCGGACGCTCCAACGAGCGGATCCACGCTCCCCCAGTGCACCAGACCGTAGCCCAGGGTCGCGACGACACCGGATACAATGTATAGGGCCAGAAAAACGAAGGCTCCTGCGGTGCCCCTGAACAGCCGCGCGACCGGAGTGCCAAAGATCAATGCCGCCACCGCATTCATCATCGCATGTGCCCACCCGCCGTGGACGAACAGCGAGGTCACCAGACCGGCATAACGCCCCTGGCTCAGGTCGATCGGCGCGAACGCCAGCTCCAGCCAATAGGTGTGGGCACGGGCCTGGAAGAAATAGAGCGCGGGCATCGAGGCGGCCAGCAGCACGGCCAGCAGCGGCGCGTTGAACACGCGTTCGCGCGACGGCGGCGGCGATTCGACCGGTCCCCAAGGGGATGAGGCGTTCGGGTCAGCGGGCGTAACGGCCTCCATCACGGCATACGACCCATTCTGACGTGGGTCTCCTCTAGGCTGCCGGTTGATGACCGACATCGCCATGACCCGCAATGCCGCAGGATCGTTCCAGCCCGATCGGGCCTCCAAGGCCGCATTGGAGAAGTAGAAGTCGCTTTTTATGACTCCAGAACTCCAGTCCGATCCTCAGCCCGCCCCCTCTGACCAAGGATCGGCAGAGAATTTCTCCGCTTTTTCGATCTCAAGTGGTTCTTAATAACCGTGACCCATTTTGGCACGCGAACCGTCTCCGGCGGATCGTGTCGCGTGGAATGCTCGAAATGGACCTCAGACTTACAATCGCTGCCGGAGGGGTCCTGGCCCTGTCCGTGATCGCGGTCCCCGCCATGGCCCAGACCGCGGGGTCCGGCGGCCTGTCGTCGTTCCAGAACGGCTATGGCGGCGCGCGCCAGTCGGTTACGACGGCCCAGACCGGGTCGACACGCGACGCCGCAGGCAACCGCCTGATCGTCGACGGCATCATCCAGGCGGGCGCCTCCGCCTATTCGGCCCAGTCCGGCGGCGTGTCCCAGACCTATTCCGGCTCCGGCGGCCACGGCGGCGGCACGGCCATCGGCGGTTCGACCGCCATCGGCAACAATCTGAACGTGGTGGTCCAGGGCAGCCACAACACGGTCATCGTCAACTCGCGTCAGACCAATACGGGCAATGTCAGTGCCCGCACGGACCTGACCGGCACCCTGACAGGCTTCTGATGAAATCCACCGCCCTCACCCGTCGGCTGAAGGTCGGCGGCGTCGCCGTGGCCGTCACGGCCCTGCTCGGTGCCTGCGTCAGCCCCGTTGCGGGTCCCAACGGCCGATATGCGACGCCGATCGGCAATGCGCCGGTGACCTCAAACCCGACCCCCTATTCCACGGCCCTGTATTGCCTGGCCGACTATGCGCGCCGCTACAACCTGCCCTCGCCTCGCATGGCCGTTGGGCGGATCAGCGACTACACCGGCACGGTCTCGTCCGACGGCGGCCGCCAGGTCACCGGCGGGGCGTCCCTGATGGCCTTCAGCGCCCTGGCCAAGGCCGGAGCCCAGATGGTCGAGCGCTACGACACCTCGATCTCCGAAATGGAGCTGCGTTACGCCAACAATCGCCTGATCGGCGACCAGGGCGGCACGGCCGAGGATCCCAACTATCGCCGCATCCTGGCGGGCCAGGTTCCGGGCTCGGACTTCTACCTGGTCGGCGGCATCACCGAGGTGAACTACAACATCCGCTCGGCTGGCTTCGATGCCGGCGTGGGCGAAACCGACAGCGACCGGCCGGGCTCCGGCATCGTCCAGGGCAAGGTGTTCGTGATGAACATCGCCATCGACCTGCGCCTGGTCCAGACGACCACGCTCGAGGTCGTCGATGTGGTGTCCTACCAGAAGCAGATCATCGGCCGCGAAATCTCGGCCGGCGTCTTCGACTTCCTGAACGGCAACGTCTTCGACATCTCGGCCGGGACCGGCGGGATGGAGCCGGTGCAGCTGGCCGTCCGCGCCCTGATCGAACGGGCGACGGTCGAGTTCATGGCCAATCTGTATGGCGCGCCGGGTCCCGAAGTCTGCCTGAACGCCTCCAACGACCCGCTGAACACGGTGGGCGCGACCGGGGGCTACTACCCCGCCTATGACAACACGGGAACGAACAATGGCCAGACCCGCGCCGATCCGGATCGCTGGAACGATCGCCGCGACGGCGCTGTGCGTCGCAGCCGCTACTAGCGCCTTCGCTCAGGACGGTCAGGTCGTCCTGAACAACCAACTCCAGCTGGGCGATGTCATCGCCGGCCAGACCCTGAACGTCGAGGGTGCCTCGGACGAGGTCGGTGCCGACACGGCCGCTCAGGGCAACAGCCTGTCCGGCACGGCCCAGGACCGTGACCTGCGACTGACCTCGACCCAGACGTCGAACGGCGACGTCCGCTCGACCACAACCCTGAACCTGGACGGCGACCTGGAAGGCCCGGTCAACGCCACGACCCAGTCACGCGGCAACTATCTGGCGGCCGCGGCCTATGGCGGCGATGTCGCCATCGAGGCGACCCAGGACGTCGGCCCGTCCGAGGTCACCGCCGCCTCGACCCTGAACGGCCCGACCGCGCGAATGCTGGGCGGGGCCTCCATCGGCGTCACCGCCATCGGCAACACGACCTCCATGGCCGCCAGCGCGTCGCATGTCTCCGGCACCGTCGTCCAGCGCTCCGAGGCAGGCGTCCGCGCCGAGAACTTCGCGGAGACCCAGTACATCCCCGCGACCGCCGAGTTCATCAGTCAGTCGATCGCCAACACCACGGCCCTGAACTCCGGAATCGCCTCCAGCCAGGACCTGACGATCCGCCAGCGCTCTGCCGGCGACGCCGTCACCGCCTCGACCAGCGCCAATGCCGCCAATGCCTGGGACCTGGCGGGTCGCGCCCGTGCGACCGCCAACCAGACCCTGCTCTACAACGACGGCGGCTCGGTCGTGGCCACGACGGACCAGTCGAATCTGTCCCAGGTCCGCGCCTCCACCGTCGTCACCAGCTACGACTGGGGCGGGGCCACCGCCGTCGCGGCCGGAACGGGCAACGAGGTCGTCGCGGGCAACAACGACGTCTATCTGGAGATCGACAACAGCCAGGTGAACTCCGGCGGCGTCGAGGTCACCGCCGACTTCACTGGCACCAACGGCTATGACGCCTATGTCACGGCCGATGCGGTCGGCAACTCGGTCACCGGCTACGTCTGCTCCACCTGCCAGGGCAATCTGATCGCGACGAACAACCAGACCAATTCGGGGCCTGTCTCGGCGACCGCGACGACCACCGTGAACGGGACAGGCCGGGCCATCGCGTCCAGCGCCAACGCCGTCGGCAACACCGCGACCTTCTACGTTTCCCGCCCAGGCTCCTGAAGCGCGACCAAGCGATGCTGACGTAAAGTTCACTTTACAGAGCGGCCTGATTCAGGACAGGTTGGCGTCGGGGCGATCTGCCCTCCTGTCAGACCCACTCCCGGGCCACGTCTCGACGACGGCTCCGGTTTCGCCTGGAGCCTTCATGACCCCTCGCCGCCTTCTGCTCGCCGCCGTGTCGGGCCTCGCCCTTCTGGCAGGCCCACTGTCCGGTGCCGCCCTTGCCCAGACGACGGCCGCGGCCCAGCCCTCCTATCCCTGGCCCCAGGCCGCCAGCGACATTCCCGCCGATCCCGCCGTCCGGTTCGGCGTCCTGCCCAACGGCATGCGCTATGCGATTCTGAGGAACGCCACCCCTCCGGGCCAGGCCTCCCTGCGGCTGCGCATCGACGCCGGATCGCTGATGGAGAACGAGGACCAGCTGGGTCTGGCCCACTTCATGGAGCATATGGCCTTCAACGGCACGACCAACATCCCGGAAAACGAGCTGCTGCGCATCCTCGAGCGCCTGGGTCTGGCCTTCGGGGCCGACACCAATGCCGCGACCAGCTGGGACCAGACCTTCTACCAGCTGGAACTGCCCCGCACGAATGACGAGACGGTCGACACCGCCCTTCGTATCATGCGCGAACAGGTCTCCGAAGCCCTGATGGAGGCCGACGACATCGACGGCGAACGCGGCGTCATCGAGGGCGAGGAGCGCACCCGCAACACCCCCGGCCTGCGCTCTGCCAAGGCACAGTTCGCCCTGCTGGCACCCGGTCAGCGCGTCTCTGAACGCTTCCCGATCGGTGACCTGGAGGTCATCCGCACGGCCCCACGCCAGCGTTTCGTCGATTTCTACAACAGCTATTACCGCCCCTCGCGCGCCACGATGTTCGCGGTCGGCGACTTCGACGTCGACGTGATGGAAGGCAAGATCCGCTCCGCTTTCGAAAGCTGGCAGCCCAAGGCCCCCGATGGTCCGGAGCCCGACCTGGGCCAGGTCGCGCCGCGTCAGGAGGAGACCCGCATCCTGGTCGAACCGGGCGTCCAGTCCTCGGTCCAGCTCAACTGGGTCACCAATCCGGACCGCGACCCCGACACAGTGGCCGAGCGCCGCTCGCGCATCCTGCGTGGGCTGGGCCTGTCGGTCCTGAACCGTCGACTGGGCGAGATCGCCCGCGCCGACAATCCGCCCTTCATCTCGGCCGGGGCAGGCAGCAGCACCCTGTTCGACAGCATCGATATCTCCACCTTGACCGCCAACTTCAACCCCGGCGGCCTCCAGCGCGCGCTTGAAACGGCCGAGCAGGAGCAGCGTCGCCTGGTCCAGTTCGGCACGACCGAGGCCGAGCTGCAGCGCGAGATCACCGACACCCGCACGGCTCTCGAAAACGCCGTGGCCTCGGCGGCTACCCGCTCCACCCCGGGACTGGTCAATGCCCTGCTGAGTGCAACCAACGACGACCGCGTCTTCTCGACGCCCCAGACCAATCTCGACATCTTCAACGCCGCCGTCTCGGGCCTGACCCCGGCCCAGGTGGACGAAGCGGTCAAGCCGGTGTTCGAGCGCCAGGGTCCGCTGGCACTGGTCGTCACCCCCGAGGCGATCGAGGGCGGAGAGGCCGCGGTCACCGCCATGCTTCAGGCATCCGAAGCCACGCCCGTCACCGCCCGTGCCGCCCAGGCCGCCGCCGAATGGCCCTATGCCAGCTTCGGCACGCCCGCCCAGCCGACCGAACGCCGCGAGCTGGCCGAGGTCGGGGCGACCCAGGTCACCTTCGCCAACGGCACGACCCTGGTGGTCAAGCCCACCACCTTCCGCGACGAGCAGATCCTGATCAGCGTGCGCACCGGCATAGGCGAGCTCGGTATGCCGACCGACGCGGTCCAGGCCCAGACCCTGGCCGGTTTCACGTTCGCCGCCGGCGGCCTGGGCAAGCTTACGTCCGATGAACTGGCTCGCGTCCTGAGCGGCAAGATCGTCGGAGCCGGTTTCTCCACCGACGCCGACGCCAATCAGCTGGCCGGCGCGACCCGGCCCCAGGACCTGACGACCGAGATGCAGTTGCTGACGGCCTATCTGACCGATCCCGGCCTGCGTCCGGCACCGTTCGAGCAGATCAAGGCCGTCTTCCCCCAGATCATCGCCCAGCAGTCGGCGACGCCGGGCGGGGCCTTCGCCATCCAGTCCAGCGGTCTTCTGGCCTCCGGTGACGCGCGTCAGGCGTTCCCAACCGCCGAACAGGTCGCCGGCTTCACCAACGACCAGCTGAAAAGCCAGGTCACCAGCGGCCTGTCGCAAGGCCCGATCAGCGTGGTGATAGTCGGCGACGTCACGGTGGACGATGCCATCGCGGCCGTCGGCTCCACCCTGGCGGCCCTGCCCGCGCGTTCCGCCGCGCCCGCGCCCCTGCCCGGCTCAGATACCCTGCGCTTCCCGGGAGGGACCGCGACGCCGGTCGCCCTGACGCACAACGGGCCGGCCGAGCAGGCCCTGGGCTATGTCGCCTGGCCGACGACGGACCAGATCGCCGATCGGACCGAGGCGCGCATCGTCGGCATCCTGGCCGATGTCATGGAACTGCGCGTGCTGGACGAAATCCGCGAACGTCAGGCCCTGGCCTATTCGCCAACGACCGACGCCAGCGCGTCCGAGGTCTATCCCGGCTACGGCTCGATCTTCGTCACGGCCCAGACCACGCCCCAGAACCTGGGGGCCTACTTCAGCGCGGTCGATGCCATCGCGGCCTCCCTGCGCGACACTCCGATCACGGATGACGAGCTGAACCGTGCACGAGCCCCGACCATCGAGGCCCTTCGCCGCAGCCAGGCCGGCAACGAATACTGGCTGGGCCAGCTGGAAGACGTCGCCGCCCACCCGGAGAGCATCCAGCAGACCCTGACCCACATCAGCGATCTGGAAGCCCTGACGCCCGCTGACATCCAGGCGGCGGCCCGCAAGTATCTGGTGCCCGAGAAGGCCTGGCGCGCCCAGGTCACCTCGGCCACCGCCGCCGCGCAGTAGACGGAAAAGAGGCCCCGGGGCTTTCGCTCCGGGGCCTTTCAGTCTTCTCAGGATCGTCGGCGATGAACCCGACGCTTCAATCTATGCGACCCGCCATGCCGACAAGCTGAACGGACCGTTGTCCGCCATTCAGGCTCAGAACACCCGCCCGCCGACGCCGCCGTCCAGCATCATCGAGGCTCCGACGATCGAGGCCCCCTGCGCCTGGACGACCTCCTCGCGGTATTCGGTGTAGATTTCTTCCTTGACCCAGACGAGCACCTTGATGCCCGCGCCATAGCGGCGCAGCAGCGAGCGTTCGTTGCAGTCGCGCTCTACGATCTGGGTCTTGCAACGCAGGTCGCCGGAGCGGTCGCGCCACAGGGCCTCGCCCTTCTGGCAGGCGAAGGTCTGACCGCCCTCGAAGCTGACCTGACCGGTCCACTCCGACCACGTCACTTGCAGCCGGGTCCCAGCGATGCAGCGATACAGCTCGCCCTCGTAGCCGTCATAGATGTCCCGGTCGGGCGTGACCTGGGACGCCGGATGCGGAATGTCGCGGTCGTCGATGCAGAAGGCCTGGATCACGACCCGCTTTTCCCAGCGGCGGCGCGCTTCGTAAGGAACGCGGATGACCTGTGCCACGGCCCCGGCCTCGACGTTCAGGCCCTGGATGACGGTCGGATAGGGCTGTTCGACGCTGAAATAGGCCCCGCCTCCACCCCCGCCCCGCACATTGCCATAGCTGTTCAGCCGGGCGTTGATGCCCGCGCGAGCCCCCGCCGTGGCGTTGGCCCCGGCATTGGCGTTCGCATTGACATTGACGTTCACATTGATGTCGCCGCCATAGGGCGGATAGCTGGGCGGAGGCGGGGGGGTGCAGCAATCCGGCGGCGGAGGGGGCGGTGGCGGAGGCGGAGGGGGCTGGCACGATCCGCAGGGCGGCGCCGGCGGCGGCGTGCAGCCCGAATTGCACTGGGCCGAGGCCGGTCCGGCAAGGCTGAGCAGAGCCAGGGCACCGGTGAAGGCCCCTGCCACCACCGGCAGCCAGATCTTGATCGCCACCCGCATGGGCCAGGCTCCTGAACGTTCTTTTTGCCGACCCTGACAAAACGCAGGCCGGTCCAATGGCCCATCTGCGGGCAAAACCCTTGCGTTTCCGTTGCCAAAGCATTCGGTGCCCTACCGCTCGCCGCGCGGCTGCTCGCTGCTTGAGGGCAGGCGACTGGCCCCCGCCTTGCGCCGTCGCGCCCGAAGGCGAGACCAATGTTCCATCCCGGCACACAGACCCTGATCGACCACTGGGCTGCCCTGCCCGCCGTCGGCCCGATTCCGGCGCGCGCCGGGTTCGATCCGATGCGGCTGGGGCGGCTGGTCCCGCAACTGTTCACTGCGGACCGGACAGCCGATGGCGCGGCCTTTCGACTGGCCGGGGCCTGGATCGAGACCCTGCACGGACGATCGATGCGGGGCGTCGGCTGGCTGGAGCTGTGGGCCCCCGAAAGTCGGGGCCTGGTCGCCGCCGCCGTCGTCCAGACGTTCCGCGAGGCCCGCCCCGTCGTGATGGTGGCAGAGGCGGCTCGTCTGCGGGGCGTGCTGGAGATCGTCATCGCCCCGATGCGCGGGCCGGACGGCGAGGCGAACCGGCTGCTGGGCCTGTATCAGCCGGTCATGGACCAGGAGCGGCGGCGCGAGGCGGTCGGGCCGCTGACCGCGCGGCTGTCGGTCGGCGTCGGCGTGGCGGGCAGACCGCCCTTGACCCTGGCCGCCGTGGATGGGCGACGGATCGCGTGATGTTCCCTTCTCTCCTTGCGGGAGAAGGTGGGCGAGCGAAGCGAGGTCGGATGAGGGGTGAGACCCGGTCTTGACGATCGGGGCATGGCGGATGCAACCCGCCCGCATCCGCGTACCCCTCATCCGTCAGCCTTCGGCTGCCACCTTCTCCCGCAAGGGGAGCAGGGACGTCGAATACCGCTTCCAGTTCTGCACATAGTGCTCGGCCGAAGCGGTCAGGGCGGCGATCTGGGCGTCGTCCAGGGCGCGGATCACCTTGCCCGGCTGGCCCATGACCAGCGAGCCGTCCGGAATGACCTTGCCCTCGGTGATCAGGGCGTTGGCGCCGATCAGGCAGTTCTTTCCGATCACCGCGCGGCCCAGGATCACCGCCCCGATGCCGATCAATGTGTTGTCGCCGATGGTGCAGCTGTGCAGCATGGCCATGTGGCCGACGGTGACGTTGTCGCCAACGGTCAGCGGCTCGCCCGGATCGGAATGCAGGACGCTGCCGTCCTGGATGTTGGTGTTGTGGCCGATCGTGATCGGATCATTGTCGCCGCGCACGGTCACGCCGAACCAGACACTGGCCCCCGACTTCAACGTGACATCGCCGACCACCACGGCATTGTCGGCGATCCAGTATTCGCCATGCGGCGGCAGTCGCGGTTTCTTGTCCGTCAGCGAATAGATCGTCATGGAACCATCATCCTGATCTTCAACAAATGAGGCTTTAACACTCGGGAAACCACGCTAGCCTCAATGTGTTGCAGCGATTCGAGGTCGCCATTTCGGCCCCGAGTCCGAAGCCGGATCAACCCCGGTCCGGTCAGAACCCTGGAGAGCGTGCGTGACGCGTTCGGGTATGCGGCGGGTCTTCCCGCTGGATGTGGGATACATCTCCGACCCCGGACGGCCTGTCGGCGCCTTCTCTTTCCGTCCCGCCCTCGTTCGAGGCGATGCCGTTTCCGGCGTCGCCTTTTTTATTGCCCGACGACCGGCTCCCCCGGCGTCGTCTCCCTGCATCTGGAGCCTGCCATGACCAAGCGCGCCGCCCTGAAGCGTCAATCCCGTGAAGGTGGAGCCTTCGACGGCCCCGACTATGGCAACGATGCCAAGGTCCGCCGCCTGCCGACGCCGCAGAACCGCGGGGGCTGGTCGCCGCATCCGTCGAACGACGATCGGGATCAGAGCTATCTGAAGACGCTGAAGCCAAAGTCCGAGGGTCAGGCCGAACTGCTGAACGCCATCGACACCCACAACCTGACCCTGGCCCTCGGCCCCGCAGGCACGGGCAAGACCTATCTGGCCGTGGCCAAGGCGGTCGAGGCGCTGGAGGCCGGCAAGGTTGGGCGCATCGTGCTGTCGCGCCCGGCGGTCGAGGCGGGGGAATCGATCGGCTTCCTGCCCGGAGCCATGGAGGACAAGCTGGCCCCCTATCTGCGGCCCCTCTACGACGCCCTGTCGGACCGGCTGTCGATGAAGCGGGTGGGGGCGTTGATGGCCGAGGGGCTGATCGAGATCGCGCCGGTCGGATACATGCGGGGTCGCACGCTGAACAACGCCTTCATCGTCATCGACGAGGCCCAGAACTGCACCTACGTCCAGCTGAAGATGCTGCTGACGCGGCTGGGCTGGCATTCCAACATGGTGGTGACGGGCGATCCGGGACAGACGGACCTGCTGCCCTCGCTGTCGGGCCTGGCCGACATCGCCACGCGGCTGGAAGCCGTGCCGGAAATCGCGGTGGTGCGCCTGGCCGAACAGGACATCGTCAGACATCCCCTGGTCGCCAGCATGATCGGGGTCCTGTAACGCCCCCGCGCGCGGCGTCGCGCTCGCGTTCCTGATCGGCCCCGCCGCGAAAAGCTCGCAAGGCCTTGCGCCCTTCCCAGGCGACGGGACCGGGAGGATTGTAAGGGCGAATGGAATGCGGGCGCGTTGGAGGGGTCGTTAAACCGGGTGGGCGTTGAAAGGGTTGGACTTCGGGGTCAGCGCGGACAGTTAAGCGGTGTAAAGCGGACACGGCGCTCCTTCTCCCCTTGCGGGAGAAGGTGGCCGAGCGGAGCGAGGTCGGATGAGGGGTGACACGCGGTATCGACGATGAGGGCATTGCCCGGCTCAGCGCATCCGCATCTTCGTACCCCTCATCCGCCCCTACGGGGCACCTTCTCCCGCAAGGGGAGAAGGACAACTCTACCGCTTGCGCGCGCCGTCCAGGCTCCAGGCACCGGGGCCGGAGGTGACCAGGTAGAGGAAGATGAAGCAGAACAGGATCGCCGCATCGCCGCCATTCACGGCGGGATAAGGCGAACTGGGCGCATGGAACATCCAGTAGGCCACGGCCATCATGCCCGACAGGATGAAGGCCGTCGGGCGGGTGAACAGACCCAGGATGATCAGCAGGCCGCCGACCACCTCCAGAATGCCGCCCACGCCCATCAGCGAGGCGATCGCCTGCTGGCCAGGCTCGGCCCCGTCGGGAAAGCCGAACAGCTTGATGACGCCGTGGGCCATGAAGGTCAGGCCGGTCACGATGCGCAATATGGCCAGCGCGCGCGGCTGCCAGGAGGAGATGGAAGCGGCGGTGTAGGTGGCCATGGGTTGTATTCCTGTTTCAAAAAGAGTGGTCCGTCCAACGACGCTAAGCCAGACGGACCGTTTGGCAATCTCAGGCTGCGTCGACCAAAACGATCTCCGCGTCATTGACGGCGGTCACCGTGATCGTGGCCTCGTCCGAGATCGCAGCGCCGTCGCGAGGCTTCAGGTTTATGCCATTGACCGAGACTTCGCCCTTGTCGGTGACCAGATAGCCCCGACGCGTCACGCCCAGAGGATAGGTCGCAGTCTCCCCCACCTTCAGCGTGGCACCGACGATACGGGCGTCGGTGCGAATGGGCAGGGCACCATCGTCGCCCTCGAAGCCTGAGGCGAGGACGACGAACTGACCGGCGCGATCGCCCTTGGGGAAGGGCTTGGTGCCCCAGGCCGGGGCCTCGCCGCGCTTGGTCGGCTCGATCCAGATCTGGAAGATGCGGGTCAGGACGGGTTCGGCATTGTATTCGGCGTGGCGGATGCCGGTGCCCGCGCTCATCACCTGGACGTCGCCGGCCTCGGTCCGGCCCTTGTTGCCCAGGCTGTCCTCGTGGGTGATCGCGCCCTCGCGGACATAGGTGATGATCTCCATGTCCGAGTGGGGATGCGGCGGAAAACCCGAACCGGCCGCGATCTCGTCGTCGTTCCAGACCCGCAGATTGCCCCAGCTCATGCGGGCCGGGTCATAATAGTTGGCGAACGAGAAATGGTGTTTGGCATTCAGCCAGCCGTGGTTGGCACCACCCAGGCTGTCGAACGGTCTGCGCTCGATCATCGAAGTCTCTCCGGCCGCGGGACGTCCCGCCGCGCTGTTGCGTAGACGGTAACATAGGGCGGCCGGAGATAACTGCAACAGTCTTGGTATTGATTAGCCTCTACCGGCCCAGATCGTAGGTCCCGGTGATGTCGATCCGGACGGCCAGTTCGCCGGCCGCCACGGGGGTGGAGGCGCTGTCGGCCATCGCCATGCGGGCCATCATCGGCATGGGCTGGGGGGCCTGATAGCCGCCGCCTTCGTTCAGGGTGCGGATCGGGCCGAGGGTGACGCCCAGGGCCTGGGCATACAGGGCGGCCTTGGCCTGCAGGGCCCGAACGGCCAGCACGCGGGCCTGATCCTCGGCGGTCTTCGGATCCTTCAGGCCGAACGAGATGCCGTCGATCTGGTTGACCCCGGCCGAGACGACGGCGTCGGCGGTCGTGCCGACCCGGGTCAGGTCCATGATGTTGACGGTCACCCGGTTCGACGCCTGATAGCCGCGCAGCTTGGGCGGCTCGTTCTGGACGTAGTCATATTGCGGCGACAGGTTCAGGCCCGAGGTCTGGATGTCCCGATCGGCGATGCCAGCGCGGCTGAGGGCGGCGAAGACCTCCTGCATGCGGCGGGCGTTATCGGCCATGGCGGCCTGGGCGGTCGGAGCCTCGGTCGTGACACCGAAGGTGATGGTGGCCATGTCGGGCGCGACCTTGACCTCGCCGTAGGCCGACAGGTTCAGGGCGGGCGCGGGGGTCATGGCGTGCATCTCCATGGGGGCGGATTGCGCCAGGGCGGCGGGCGCGGACAGGCCCACGAGGGCGGCTCCGAGCATGAGAGCAGGAAGGTTACGGGTCATGGACAGCCTCATCGAGAACGATACCTGGGACGGCCCTCAGTTCTCTGCGAGGGCCGTGGCGGAACCTTGGCCTTGAACGCCTGAACGGCGGTGGGGTGGCATCGGCAGGAACCGTTCATCTGCATGACATCGAAGCAAGGTCGCGGACGTCGTTGGTGCGCCACCGCTCGACGCGCGGCGTCTCGCTGCTTGAGCGCATGTCCGGTGCGCTAACGCTCGACGCGCGGCGTCTCGCTGCTTGAGCGCGGACTTTCCCGGACGTTCGCCCCCTGCTAGGCCGTGCCGTTCGGCGGGCGCGTAGCTCAATGGTTAGAGCCGACCGCTCATAACGGTCTGGTTGGGGGTTCGAGTCCCTCCGCGCCTACCGATCCCGACGAAAAACCCGGCCTGCGAGCAGGCCGGGTCCGTGTCGTGAAGCGTGGGCGATGGCCTAGAAGTGCCAGGCTCCGGTGATGCGGAAGGCGTGAAGCTCCAGCTTGTCATTCGAACGACGCTGGTCCGTGCCGTTCGCGTTCACGAGAATGAACGGATTGGTCGCGGCTTGCGTGCCCTGGCTGGTCCGAACGATCAGCGGGTCGGTGTCGATGTCGGTGTAGAGATACTCCAGTCCGACGCTGAAGTTGGACGTGACCTTGGTCTCGATCCCGGCGCCCAGTTGATAGCCCTCGGCATCCTGGTTCTGGACGGTGGGCGTGAAACCGTTGCCCGTGTTCGAGGACGAGAACTGGTCGCGGACTTCCGCACTGGCATAGCCGCCGGTGACGTAAGGCAGGTAACGCCCGTAGGCGAGGCCAAGCCGGAAGCGGGCACCGACCAGGTGCTGGACCTCGCGCTGGAAGGAATAGTTGGCCGGAGTGGTTGAAAAGGCCGTCACCGAATCCTGGACGGTCGGCACGCTGAAGTCGGCGACCACGCCGACGACGATCGGGCCGGTCTGGAAGTCGTAACCGGCGCGCACGCCGAACTCGCCGGAACCGTCCTCGTCGTCGTTGCAGCCGGCTCCTGCGTTATTGCCCTTGGGCGAGCCGTCGCAGAAGCCGGGCGAGAAGGCGTTGGCCGGGGCCGTGGTGTTCACGGTGTCGCCGAACCTGCCGTCAAGGTTGGTGTCGAACAGGACGGTTTCGTCGTCCTGCTGGCTGAGCTTCTGATAGCCGGCGAACCCCCCGGCGTAGAAGCCTTGCCAGTCCTGGGCGGCGGCGGAACCCGCGATCATGGCGAGGGCGGAAACGCCGGCAACGGCGACGGTCTTGAACATTGGATCCATCCTGACGAGCGGCCACGTCGGGCCTGACCGTCCTGATACGGTGCAGGTCTGCCCACGGACGCAAAACCGCCGTGGATTCGCCCGGATTGGGCTAAGCGACCCCGCTCAGCGCCTGCGACCGCGGCCTCCGCGCCAGCGATCGTCGCCATAGGGCGTGGGCTGATCCACATACTGGCCCTGGCCATTGTACCAGCCATAGCCCTGCTGGAACCGGTCATAGCCCGTCGGGCTGTAGGCATAGTCGTCGTAGGGATCGCCGTAAGCTCCATCCATCTCGTCCCACCAGTCGCGCGGATAGGCGGTCCGCTGACACTCGTAGCCCTGACCACCCTGGCCCCAGTAGGGCGCATAGCGATCCTGGTAGACCGGACGATAGGTCGGACGGCACAGGCTGTCGGACCAGACACGGTTGCCGTTGGCGGTCAGCTGGGCGCGGTATTCCTGCTGGAACACGGCCATGACGCCCACGAAGATATTGTCGGTGACCACCGCGCGGCCCGAGGCGATGCCGACGCCGACGCTGTCGGCGCGCACACGGCTGTTGGTCAGGCTGAGTTCGCCGTTGTAGAGCACGACACCCTTGTCGGACTTGCAGATCTTGGAGCCGTCGATGGTGACCGAGGCCCCTTCGATGGCGACACCCTCGACATATCCGCAGACCTTGGTGTTCGAGACCTCGACCCGCCCGTAGTCGCGGCGCGACCGGACTGAAATGCCGATGGACCGGGGGCCGTAGTTGTTGGGCGTGTCGACACCGACAAGCGTCGTCGAATCGATGCGCGACGGGTCGCCGGAGCCGGGCGTCAGTTCGATGCCGGACTGGGCACCCGTGACCACCGTCTCCCAGGTCGTCAGGGTCGCGCCGTCGGCGACGATGGCCGGGGCGATGGTCTGGGCGTCGATCACCACGTCGCGCAGATCGACCAGACCGCCGTCGGACAGGATGGCCGCCTCGTCGCCCGAGTGGCGGATGCCGGCGCGGCTCATGATTACCTGGCCGCCGTAGTTGACGATGCAGGCCGCATCGCCGCCGCGGGGCGAGGACAGAACGAGGTCGCGGACTTCCAGCCGCACGCCGGAAGCCACCGTGATGCAGGGCAGACCGTCCGGGGCCTGGAGGCTGGCGGACGGATTTTCGTTCCAGCGACGCGGATCGAAGCCGCCTTCGCCGATGATGGTCAGGGGCTTGTCGACGTTGAGCCAGCCCACGCAGGCCCCACCCCGCGCGCGGATCACCAGAGTGCCGCCGGGACGCACCCGCTGAACCGCGGCCTCGACCGCCCCCGTGCCGGGATTGCCGCCGCAATCGACCAGGACGATCTCCTCCGTGCCGTTCGGCTGATAGATCGGGGGAGGCGCGCCGTTCCAGCCGGGATAGCGATTGCCATAGGACCAGCGCCGGTGGGTGCGCGGGCGGCTGCGCTGGCCGGCGGGCGGATCGAGCAGCAGGCCAAAGTTCGGCCGCGTCTGGCTTTCGACCCGGGCGGCGGTCTGGGCAAACGCCTCGGGCGCGGCCGACAGCGTGAGGGCCAGGGCCAGAACCGGGGCGGAAGCGGCCAGGATCAACGTCTTCATGGTTCAGCCCCTCCTAACGGCGCTGCGAACGGGAAACTTGGGACAGGACGGCCTGCAGGCGCGAGGCGGAGGGGCCGAAGCCCGCCAGGGCCGAATCGATGCGGGAGGCGACGGCCTCGGCCTTGTCCTGGTCCGCGACCCCGGCGACGCCCAGCGCGAAATAGGTCGAGACGGCGAACTTGGCTTCGGGCGACCCCTGCTTGTCGGCCTGGGAATACCAGTGGAAGGCGCGGGCGTAGTCGGTGGGGACGCCGATCCCCTCGGAATACATCACCGCCAGCACCAGTTGCGCTTCAGACGAGCCGTTGACGGCGGCCAGCTGGATCGCGCGGACCATCTCAAGATACGACAGGCGCGATTCCATGTCGTGACCCAGCATGGCTTCCAGCGTCTGGATCTGGCGGGCGCTGAGGTCGGCCGGGCGGCTGACGACCGTCTCGGTCACGCCGAGGTAGCGCAGGGCGCGCCCGACATGGACGAAGGGTAGCTCGGTCATACGGCCGAGGGCGTACTCATAGGCGTCGCCGCGCGGCCGGCTCTCGTCCGAGAAGGGCACGCCGGAGGCCGGGGCGTCGTTCGGATAGAATTCGAACGGCGGCACCCACTGACGCGCCTTGGCCTCGACGAAGGCGCCGTATCCGGACCGGCGGGGCGAGGAGCGCTCGAAGTCCTTCAGCAGCACATAGGACCCGACGTCGCCCGTCTGGGTCGCCAGGTAATTGTAAAGGTAGGCATCGACGTCGTTGCGGGGAAACAGGGACGCGGCGGAATAGAAGCCGCCCCTGCCCTGCCCGCCGGTGGGATTGCGTCCGATGGCTTCGCGCGCTTCGCGATTGTCGGAGGGCTCGCCGTAGGGGCCGTAGAGCGAATCATGCAGGCGGGCCAGGGTGCGGAAACCCTCCGCGTCCTGGGTCGAAAGGACATAGATCATCCGGTCGCGGACGGCGGCCTGTTCCTCGATCGTCATCTGTCCCAGCTGTCGATCCAGACGCTGGTAGGCGACGTGGCGTTCCCAGGCGCGGCAGTCGTCGTAGCGGGAACCGCCACCGAAACCGCCCCAGCCGCGACGATTGATGCGGTTTATGGGCGCGTAGCCCTCGTCATTGGCGAGCGCCAGACCGGTCCAGACCGCGCTCTCGATCGGGTCCTCGATATTCTTGTCGGTGGCGCGAATGGCGGCATAGCGCGACCCAAGCTCCAGCTGGGCGAAGAAGTCGCCACGGAAGGCCCCACGCCGCAGCAGGCGCAGCCCGGCCTCCTGCGCATTGAACTCGGGTCCGGTGATCGACTGCGGGCGAGGGCATTGATTGGCGGCCGGATTGCCGGAACGCCGCCAGAAGGCGGCGCCGTTGTCGCCGCAACTGGCCAGAGCCCCGGCGGTCAGGGCCAGAAGCGTGATGGCGGACACGACCGCGACCGGGCCACCGACGCGACGGCGCGGGCGGTCGTCATGGCTGGCGTCACGATCGCGCATTCCCCTCACCCCGTATTTCCCCGCTCGGCGAACCGACGCCCGCGTTAACCATTTCCGAAACCGAGCCGTCGGTCCAGTGAAGTTCAAGACATGGTTAACGGCGTTCGCTCACAAAGCGTTGCCGCAGAACGGCGAAATTATGGTCCGGCCAAGCTTCGTCCACAGAAAACAGTGGTTTACGCCCGTGACGCGAACCCGGCGCTCGCGCGGCAGGGGGTCACGTCCTATATCGCGCCTCCCCTATGTCGTTTCCGATGGGCCCGTCCGATGTCCTATGTTGCCCGCAATGACCGCCCCGCCGACAAGGCCGAGGCCTATCGGGAGGTCGAATCGGAAATCCTGGCCGTGCTCGAGGGGGAGCCGAATCGCGTGGCGCGCATGGCCACGGTGACCTCGATGCTGGCCGACGCCTTCAACGACTACTTCTGGACCGGCTTCTATGTCGTGGATCCCGACAAAGCGGGCGAACTGGTGGTCGGCCCCTATCAGGGCACGCTGGGGTGCCTGAGGATCGCCTTCGGGCGCGGGGTGTGCGGCACGGCGGCCGAAACGCGCCGGACCCATATCGTGGAGGATGTCCACGCCTTTCCCGGACACATCGCCTGTGACGGGCGTTCCGAAAGCGAGATCGTGGTGCCGGTGTTCGACGCGGGCGGCGACCTGATCGCCGTCTTCGACGTGGACGCGACGTCGAAGGCCGCCTTCGATAGGGTGGACGCCGAGGCGCTGGAGCGGTTGATGGGCAAGGTGTTTGGAGCGAAGGCATGACCGATCGGGTGGTGGTGGTGACGGGCGGGCACGGCGTGCTGGGCCGCGCGGTGGTGGAAGCGGCGCTGGGGCGCGGGCTGAAGGTCGCCCTGATCGACCATGCGACTGGCGAGAAAGCGCCCAAGGACGCTCTGGAGATCGCGGGGGTCGACCTGACCGACGCAACGGCCGCCGGACAGGCGATGGCCCAGGTGTTCGAACGGTTCGGACGCATCGACGCGGTGCTGAACATCGCCGGGGGTTTCGTCTGGCAGAAGACGGACGACGCCGAGCCCGCCTGGGACCGGATGTTCGCCCTGAACCTGACCACGGCGCTGAACGCCAGCCGTGCCGCCCTGCCCCACCTGAAGGCAGCCAACGAAGGCCGGATCGTCAATGTCGGATCGGCGGCGGCCCTGAAGGCGGGGGCGGGCATGGGGGCCTATGCGGCGTCCAAGGCGGCGGTCCACAGTCTGACCCAGGCCCTGGCCGAGGAGCTGAAAGACACCTCGGTCACCGTCAACGCGGTCCTGCCCTCGATCATCGACACCCCGGCCAACCGCAAGGACATGCCGGACGCGGACCCGAAGGCGTGGGTGGCCCCGGCCGATCTGGCCGAGGTGATCCTGTTCCTCGCGTCCCCCCACAGCCGGGCCATGACCGGGGCGCTGGTGCCGGTGACCGGGCGGGTCTGAGCGTGACCCCGGTCCGCAGCGTCCTGTTCCTGCCGGCCTCGAACGCGCGGGCGATCGAGAAGGCGCGCGGGCTGAACTGCGACCTCGTCGTGCTGGACCTGGAGGACGCGGTCGCGCCCGAGGTGAAGGCCGAGGCGCGGGCAGCGGCTGTCGAGGCCGTGCGCGCGGGCGGCTTTCGTGGCCGGGTCGCAGTGCGGGTCAACGCCCTGGGCACCGAATGGGGCGAAGAGGATCTGGCGACCCTGACAGGGCTGCCGCTGGACTGGATCGTGGCCCCCAAGGTCGAGGAGCCGGGCACGGTCGATGCCTATGAGGCGCGGATGGACGACGGCGTGCGGCTGTGCGCCATGATCGAGACGCCCCGGGCGCTGCTGGAGCTGTCCCGGATCGCGGCTGCGGGCGGGCCGCTGGGCGCGCTGATGCTGGGGGTCAACGATCTGGCCAAGGCACTGGGGATGGGCGTGTCCCTCGATCGCGAGCCGCTGAAGCCCTGGCTGGCGGCGACGGTGGCGGCGGCAAGGGCACACGACCTGCTGGCCATCGACGGGGTGTTCAACCGGCTGGACGACGCCGAGGGGCTGGCGACCGAATGCGCCCAGGGACGGCTGTACGGGTTCGACGGCAAGAGCCTGATCCATCCCAACCAGATCGAGGCGGCCCACGCGGCCTTCTCGCCCAGCGACGCCGAGGTGGCGGAGGCACGGGCCATCGTCGCGGCCTTCGCGGCACCCGAGGCCGAGGGCAAAGGCGCGATCCGGGTGGGCGGCGCGATGGTCGAGCGGCTGCATCTGGTTCAGGCGCAGGCCCTGCTGGACCGGGCGGCGGCCTGTCGCTAGAGGCTGGCGAGCCTTTGAAAGCCCGCGCTTGACCACAGTCCCCTCCCTTCCGACCGACCGTCGCCGCGCCTGGGTCTGTGCGCCCGGCATCTGGAAGCTGCCCTACCTGGCGACCTTCCTGGACGATTTCGAACTGGCAGCCAGTCCCGTCGCGGCGGTGGATGCGGTGGCCGGGTGGGGTCTGAAGCCCACGTCGAAGGCGGGGCGGCAGAGGGCCGCCAGGCAGGGCCTGACCTATCTGGCTCTGGAAGACGGCTTCCTGCGGTCCATCGGCTTGGGGGAGACGGGCGCGGCCTCGGTCAGCCTGATCGTCGATGACCTGGGCATCTATTACGATGCGACGCGACCCTCGCGGCTGGAACAGCTGATCCTGACGGCCGATGACTGGTGCGACGAAAGCGTGCGGACACGGGCGCGGGCGCTGATCGACCGGATCGTCGAGACCGGCATGTCCAAGACCAATATGGGCGGGCCGCTGGACCGCTCGATCCTTAAGGACCGACCGCGCATCCTGCTGGTCGACCAGACGGCGGGCGACGCCTCCATCGCCCATGGGATGGCGGGGCCTGAAAGCTTCGCCGAGATGGTACGCACGGCCCGGTCCGAACACCCGGACGCCCAGCTGATCGTCAAGCGGCACCCGGCCGTGGCGGCGGGTCGGAAACAGGGCTGCATCGCCGACGCCGACCTGGCGGGCCTCACCCTGCTGGACACCGACGTGCGACCCGCCGATCTGTTGGCCGAGGTCGATCAGGTCTGGTGCGTGACCTCGGCGCTGGGATTCGAGGCCCTGATGCGCGGCCTGCCGGTGCGGTGTTTCGGGGCCGGCTTCTATTCCGGCTGGGGGCTGACGACGGATGCGGTCCAGACGGGACGGCGCGGCGTGGCGCGCGATATCGAGACCGTCGTGGCGGCGGCCATGATCCGCTACACCCGCTACGTCGACCCGGTGACGGGCCAGCGCTGCGAGGTGGAGGCGGCGCTGGAGCGGCTGGTCTCGATGCGCGCGCGGGCCGAGCGGCTGGCCGGGGACTGGGCCGGGGTGGGGTTCTCGCCCGCCAAGCGGCCGCCGATCCGCCGACTGCTGAACGGGCCCAGAACCACCATGACCTATTTCGCCTCGGCCAGCCGGGCGGCGAGGCGGGCCGAGGCGACCGGCGGACGGCTGATCTACTGGGCCGGCAAGGAGACGCCAGAGATCGCGGCGGCGGCGGCGGCGACCTCGGTGCCCGTGGTGCGGATGGAGGACGGCTTCATCCGGTCGCGCGGGCTGGGGTCGGACTTCTTCGGGGCGCTGAGCGTCGCTCTGGACGACCAGGGCGTCTATTACGATCCGACCCGGCCTTCGCGGCTGGAGACCCTGATCGAGGGCGGGGCGCAGTCGCCGGAGCTGCTGGCCCGGGCGGCGCGGCTGCGGGCGCGGGTGGTCGAGGCGGGGCTGTCGAAATACAATCTGGTAGGCAGCGCGGCGCGGCCGGACTGGCCGCAGGACCGGCGGAAGCTGCTGGTCGTCGGTCAGGTCGAGAACGACAAGTCGATCCTGAAGGGGTGCGGCGACATCCGCACCAACTCCGGGCTGGTCGCGGCGGCGCGGGCGGATTTTCCCGACGCCTTCCTGATCTATCGCAACCACCCCGACGTGATGAACGGCAATCGGCCGGGCCTGCTGGATGCGTCGGCCATCGAGGCGGTGGACGCGACGGCGGACGAGCTGGACATCGTCGATTGCCTGGACGCCTGCGATGGGCTGGCGACGCTGACGTCGCTGTCGGGTTTCGAGGCCCTGCTGCGGGGCAAGGCGGTGGCGACCTATGGCCGGCCCTTCTATGGCGGCTGGGGGCTGACGACCGATGCCATGACCTATGAACGCCGGACGCGGCGGGTCGGTCTGGATGCGCTGGTGGCCGCCGCCCTGATCGAATATCCGATCTATGTCACGCCCGACGGCTGGCCCTGCGAGGCCGAGGACCTGGTCGAGGCCTTGATCGCGGCCCGGCACGACCCGCCGCCCGCCGCCCCGCCCCACCAGATCGCCCGCTGGTGGAAGGGCATCAAGGCCAGTCTCGACCGCCGCCCGCCACCGGCCTATTGAGCGCTTCATGACGCACGCAGTTATCGCCGCCACCGGCCTGTTCACCCCCGAACAGTCCATCTCCAACGCCGAGCTGGTCGAGGCCTACAATGCCTGGGCCGAGCGGTGGAACGCCGCCCACGCGGGCCAGATCGCCGAGGGCGACGTCGCGGCCCTGACGCCCTCCTCGGAGGCCTTCATCGAGAAGGCGTCAGGCATCAAGAGCCGGTTCGTGCTGGACAAGGCGGGCATCCTGGACCCCGAGCGGATGGCCCCGCGCATCACCGAACGCTCGAATGACGAACTGTCGATCATGGCGGAGATGGCGGTCAAGGCGGCGCGACAGGCGATCGAGGCCTGGGGCAAGCCGGTCTCGGAGATCGGCGCGGTCCTGTGCGCGGCGTCGAACATGCCCCGCCCCTATCCGGCGCTGGCGGTCGAGATCCAGCAGGCGCTGGATATCGACGGGTTTGGCTTCGACATGAACGTGGCCTGTTCGTCGGCCACCTTCGGCATCAAGACGGCGGCGGACTTCATCGCCAACGATCCGTCCAAGGCCGTGCTGATGGTCAACCCCGAGGTCTGTTCGGCGCACCTGAACTTCACCGACCGGGACAGCCACTTCATCTTCGGCGACGTCTGCACCGCCGTGATCGTCGAGTCATCGGAAACGGCGGGGCCTGGCGGCTGGGACATCCTGGGCACGCGGCTGAAGACGGTGTTCTCGAACAACATCAGGAACAACTTCGGCTTCCTGAACCGCTGGGCCGAGGAGACGGGGGCCGCTCCAGGCGAGCGCGCGGCCGGTCAGCAAGACGACAAGCTGTTCATCCAGCAGGGCCGCAAGGTGTTCAAGGATGTGGTGCCGCTGGTGTCCGACATGATCGTGGATCATGCGGGCGCGCTGGGTCTGGACCCGACCGCCCTCAAGCGTCTGTGGCTGCACCAGGCCAACATCAACATGAACTCGATGATCGGGCGAAAGGTCCTGGGCCGCGATCCGACCGAGGACGAGAACGTCATCATCCTTGACGAATACGCCAACACCAGCTCCGCCGGATCGATCATCGCCTTCCACCTGCACAACGATGGGTTCGAGGCCGGCGAGACAGGGCTGATCTGCAGCTTCGGCGCGGGCTATTCGGCCGGGACGGTGTTCGTGCGCAAGCGGGGCTGAATCAGCGCCAGGCCGCCCAGATGATCCAGGGCCAGACGGCAACGATGACCACGAAGCTGACGGCGACACCCCAGGGCGGTCCACCACGGCGGATCATGGGCAGGGCACCGGTCACCAGCCACAGGGACTTGTAGATCACCTGCAGGACCAAGATCGGCACCATTAGCGACGGCCGCCACAACCCGACGACCGAACAGAGCAGGATCGCGCTCCACAGACTGGCGACCAGGCGGCTGAGGGGCACCGAGGCCGGAGCCCTGCCCTCGAACACCGCCGAAGGTTTGTCGGCGCTCGCAAGCCACAACCCGATCAACACCGGCGTCAGGATCAGGATGTTCAGCCCGTAGGCCAGGCGCAATGCCAGATCGACCGTCATCGAACCCTCGTAACCAGGGATCGAAGCCATATCACAAAGTGATGACCCATCGAACACCGGCTCAGCTTGCGCTTTTGGTTTCAATCTGTGACGTATCCGCCACCAAAGACACCGAGCGGCACGGAGTCCCTTGATGAGCGCAGCGCCCGCCAAATCCCCCGGCTTTCTGGAATCGCTCGCGCGCGACGTCGCGCTGGTGCTTAAGTCGCTGGGCGGATCGGCGCACCAGAACGTCGTGATCGACTGCGTCGCGGCGTTGAAGCGTCAGCGCGGAGAGCCGGTGACCCAGGACCTGCGTCAGGCGGTGGTCGAAGCTTTCGAACGCTATTCGGAATGGTTCACCCGGCCGTTCGGCGACGGGTCGATGCGTTGGGCGCTGGTGGCCGAGCCGGGCTGAGGAGCCCTTCTCCTCACTGCTGCGCAGCAGCGGGGCTTGCCGCCGTCCAGATCCCCTACGTCCGCTTGCACGGGCTCGCATCCACCTCCCCATTCGCCAGGCGGCGAACGGGGAGGAGACGTCGTCTTTCCTTAGAAGCGGCGGACGTAGCTGACGCCGTAGGTGTCGATCTTGCCACCGTTGTCGTCGGTGAAGTCGCGGCGCGTGATGTCGCCACGGATGCCGTTCACGCCGTCGAAGAAGTAGTTGGCGCCGACGCCATAGTTGACGCTTTCGCCGTCCTCGTTGGCGGAGAAGCCGGCGACGTCCGCCTTGATGCGGGTCGTGCCGTAACCGACGCGGCCGAACAGTTCCAGGTTCGGGCTGACGGGCAGATAGCCGACGGCATAGGCGGCGGCGTCATAGTCTTCCTCGATCGAGCCGGTCACGCCGGCGACGGTGATGTCGTCGTCGCGGACGCCGATGGAGGCTTCGCCTTCCAGGCCGAAATTGGGGTGCAGGCGCGCGTCCAGGCGGCCGGTGATGGCCCCCAGATCAGCGTCGTCGCCGTCCAGGTGCGTGTAGCCGATCGATCCGGACCAGGTCGGGCCCGAAACGGTCTGTGCGGCCGCCGGCAGGGCGAACAAGGTCAGGGCGGCGGTCGCGAGAAGAATGTTACGCATTGTTTCTTATACTCCTAAGGATGAGGGACGGATCGTCCCTGCCCCATCCAGCGAGAGGACAAGTAGGTATGAGAACCGGCCGTTCCATGGCCGATCGATTACACAGTTGAAACTGTGTGAGACGAAGCACAGACGGCGTTATACTGGCCGACTTCTTGCCTCAATCGTCAAGCTGGAGCTGCTTGTGAGACCTAGCGATCCTTTTCCCGCGCCTCGCCGCCCCGGTGCTCCAGGGCCGCCTGGGCCGCCGCCAGTCGGGCGATCGGCACGCGATAGGGCGAGCAGCTGACATAAGCCAGGCCGACCTGCTCGCAGAAGGCGATCGAGGCGGGGTCGCCGCCGTGCTCGCCACAGATGCCCATCTTGATGTCCGGACGCACGGCCCCGCCCCGCTCGGCGGCGATGCGGATCAGGTCGCCGACACCCTCCTGGTCCAGGCGGACGAAGGGGTCGGTCTCGAAGATGCCCTTGTCCATATAGGCCTGCAGGAACCGCCCGGAATCGTCGCGGCTGATGCCGAAAGTCGTCTGGGTCAGGTCGTTGGTGCCGAAGCTGAAGAACTCCGCGTGTTCAGCCAGATCACCGGCGCGCAGCGCGGCACGCGGCAGTTCGATCATGGTGCCGACCAGGTATTCGACCGTGTCGCCGGCCTTTTCGAAGACGTCCCTCGCGGTCCGGTCGGTCAGCTCCCGCAGGTATTTCATCTCCAGACCCAAGGCGACCAGGGGGTGCATGATCTCGGGGATGGGGGCAGCCTGCGCGCCTGTTTGCTTGACCTCCAGCGCGGCTTCCAGGATGGCGCGCACTTGCATCTCGTAGATCTCGGGATAGGCCACGCCCAGGCGGCAGCCGCGGTGGCCCAGCATGGGGTTGGTCTCGTGCAGCTCGCGGGCTCGGCGCTTCAGCTTGGCCGCGTCGATGCCAGAGGTGGCGGCGAGCGCATCGATGTCCTCGTCGGAGTGCGGGATGAACTCGTGCAGGGGCGGGTCCAGCAGACGCACCGTCACCGGCAGCCCGGCCATGATGGTGAACAGCTCGACGAAGTCCGACTTCTGGAACGGCTCGATCTTAGCGAGCGCGGTGCGACGGCCCTTCTCGTCATCGGCCAGGATCATCTCGCGGACGGCGGCGATCCGGGCCTCGTCGAAGAACATGTGCTCGGTGCGGCACAGGCCGATGCCCTCGGCCCCGAACCCGCGCGCGGTCTTGGCGTCCAGCGGGGTCTCGGCATTGGCGCGAACGCGCAGGCGGCGCACCGTGTCGGCCCAGCCCATCAGCGTCTGGAAGTCGCCGGTCAGCTCCGGCTCGATCATGGCGACCGCGCCTTCCAGCACCTCGCCCTTGGACCCGTCGATGGTGATGATCTCGCCGGCCTTGAAGGTGCGGCCGTTGGCAGTGAAGGTCCCGGCCGCCTCGTTGATCGACAGGGCATTGATGCCGCAGACGCAGGGGCGACCCATGCCGCGCGCGACCACCGCCGCATGGCTGGTCATGCCGCCGCGCGCCGTGACGATGCCGCGCGCCGCGTGCATGCCGTGGATGTCCTCCGGCGACGTTTCCTCGCGCACCAGGATGACGGCGTCACCCAGTTGACCCAGCCGTTCGGCCTCATTGGCGTCGAAGACGATCTTGCCGGTCGCGGCGCCGGGGCTGGCGGGCAGGCCGGTGGCGATCACGGTGCGGGCGGCGTCGGGATCCAGCGTGGGGTGCAGCAGTTGATCCAGGGCCGAGGGCTCGACCCGGCTGATCGCCTCCTCCTGGGTGATCACCCCCTCGGCGGCCAGATCGACGGCGATCTTCAGCGCCGACTTGGCCGTGCGCTTGCCGTTGCGGGTCTGCAGCATCCACAGACGGCCCTGTTCGACCGTGAACTCGATGTCCTGCATGTCGCGGTAGTGGGCCTCAAGCTTGCCGACGACGTCGACGAACTGGGCGAAGACCTCGGGCATCGCCTCTTCCATCGAGGGGGCCGTCTCGCCCATCTCCTCGCGGCCGATCTTGGTCAGGCTTTGCGGCGTGCGGATGCCGGCGACGACGTCCTCGCCCTGGGCATTGATCAGGAACTCGCCATACAGCCGCGCCTCGCCGGTCGAGGGGTTGCGGGTGAAGGCGACGCCGGTCGCCGAGGTCTCGCCCATGTTGCCGAACACCATCGACTGGACGTTGACCGCCGTGCCCCAGCTTTCGGGGATGTCGTGCATGCGGCGATAGAATTTGGCCCGGTCGTTCATCCAACTGGCGAAGACGGCCGAGACCGCGCCCCACAACTGTTCGTGCGGATCCTGGGGGAAGGGCTGACCCAGCTCGCGCTCGACCACGGTCTTGTATTCGGCGACGACCTTTTCCCAGTCGGCGGCAGACAGGTCGGTGTCGACCGTGACGCCCAGACGGTCCTTGTGGTCGTCCAGGACCTCCTCGAAGTCGTCATGCGACAGACCGAGGACCACGTTGGAATACATGGTGATGAAGCGGCGATAGCTGTCGAAGGCGAAGCGGCGGTCGCCCGACAGCTTGGCCAGACCCTCGACGGTTTCGTCGTTGAGGCCCAGGTTCAGGACCGTGTCCATCATGCCGGGCATGGAGGCGCGGGCCCCGGATCGGACGGAGACCAGCAGGGGGTTCGACGCATCGCCGAACGTCTTGCCGACGACGGTCTCGACCGTTTTCAGACCGGCGGCGACTTGGTCGCGCAGGCCGTCCGGATGTTGCTGGCCGTTCGAATAGTAGTGGACGCAGGCCTCGGTCGTGATGGTGAAGCCGGGGGGCACGGGCAGGCCCAGCGACGACATCTCCGCCAGGTTGGCACCCTTGCCACCCAGCAGGTTCTTCATCGACGCGTCGCCGTCGGCGGACCCGCCGCCGAATCCGTAGACCCACTGTGTCATCGGTAGTCCCCTGAGTTTGGTGTGCTGGCGGGTTGGCCCCGCTCGGTTGCGCCCTGACTAACGTGCCACGCGCGCGAAGGCGAGACCGGGCTGTAACAAAGGGTGATGCCGTGAAATGTTCCTTCTCCCCTTGCGGGAGAAGGTGGCCGAGCAAAGCGAGGTCGGATGAGGGGTGAGACTCGGCCTGACCGACAGGAGGACTGCCCCAGTATCTCGTGTGCGGCCTCGTACCCCTCATCCGTCGGCCTTCGGCCGCCACCTTCTCCCGCAAGGGGAGAAGGACATAGACTACCCCGCCACCTGCCCGAAGTCCGCCACCCGGCCCATCACGTCGCGCACCTGGCCCAGCAGCTTCAGCCGGTTGTCGCGCTCGGCGGCCACGTCGGAGTTGACCATCACGTCGGTGAAGAAGGCATCCACGGGGCTGCGCAGGCGGGACAGCGCCGTCATGGCGGCGGCGAAGTCCTCGGTTTCTAGCGCGGCGTCGACGGCGTTGCGGGCGACGTCGGTGGCGAAGGCGAGCTTCGTCTCCGCCTCGGGCTGGTCGGGCAAGCCGGTGGCGACCATGCCGGTGGGGACATCGCCCTTCCTGGCCTCGGCCTTCAGGATGTTGGACGCGCGCTTGTAGCCGGCCAGCAGGTTGGTCCCGTCGTCGGTGGCGAGGAAGGCGTCGAGGGCCTCCACCCGCCGCACGATGCGGACGAGGTCGTCGTCGCCCAGCGCGAACACGGCGTCCACGAGGTCGTGGCGCTTGCCCTGGTCGCGCAGGAGGACCTTCAGGCGGTCGGCGAAGAAGGCGAGGAGGTCGCGGACGCCTTGATCCAGTTCTTGGTCCAGCTCATCGACCGACTTGCTGATACCCAATCGCTGCAGATCGACGCCGGATAGACTGATCGGACCCGAAGCACCCACTGCAGCTTGGTAAGCCTTGGCTGCTTCGATGATGGACCCGAATTTGACGTGGCCGGTAGACGTCCACGCCAAGAAATACGCTCGACCCAAAAGCCGTTCGAGCCCCCCTCGCACTTGATTATCCAAGATCAGCCGGATCACCCCCAGCGCCGCTCGACGCAGCGCGAACGGGTCCTTCGACCCGGTAGGCTTCTCGTCGATGGCGAAGAAGCCGACGAGGGTGTCGAGCTTGTCGGCCAGGGCGACGGCGACCGTCAGGGGCGCGGTCGGGACCGAGTCCGCCGGGCCTTGCGGCTTGTAGTGGTCGCGAATGGCGTCGGCGATGGCGTCGCCGTGCTCGGCGCGAGAGTAGTAGCCACCCATGACGCCCTGAAGCTCCGGGAACTCGCCGACCATGCCGGAGGCGAGGTCGGCCTTGGCGAGGCGGGCGGCCTTTTCGGCCTGATCCGGGTCGGCGCCGACGAGGGGGGCGGTCTCGCGGGCCAGGGCGGCGATGCGGTCGACGCGCTCGGCCATCGTTCCCAGCTTGGCGTGGAAGGTGACGCCCTTCAGCTTCTCCAGCCAGGCGTCGAAGCCGACCTTCTTGTCCTCGTCCCAGAAGAAGCGGGCGTCGTTCAGGCGGGCGGACAGGACGCGACTGTTGCCGGCGGCGAGGGCCACGCCGCCATCGGAGGCCTCGACATTGGCGACGACGATGAAGTTGGGGGCGAGTGTGCCCGTCGCGGGGTCGCGGACGGCGAAATACTTCTGGTGAACCTTCATCGACAGGCGGACGACCTCGGGCGGCAGGTCGAGGAACTGGGGGTCCATGTCGCCCAGGATCGGCGTCGGCCATTCGGCGAGGCCGGCGACCTCGTCCAGCAGGCCATCGTCGTCCACGATGTCGAGGTTTCGGGCCTGACAGGCGAGCCTGGCACCCTCGATAATGTGGAGTTTTCGGTCGGCCGAATCGAGCATGACGAAATGCTGTTCCAGCTTGCTGCGATAGTCGGCGAAGTCCCGGACAGCGAACGGCTGGCCCGAGCCCATGAAGCGGTGGCCCTCGGTCGTGTCGCCGGATTGAATGCCGTCGATCTCGAACGGCACCACGGCCCCGTCGAACAGGGCCACGATCCGCTTCAGCGGGCGGACCCAGCGCAGGGTGCCGGTGCCCCAGCGCATCGACTTGGGCCAGGGGAAGGCGCGGACGATCTGGTCCACGGTCTCGGCGATGACGGCGGTCGTGGGGCGCCCCGCCTCCTCGATCACCGCGAACAGGACCCCGTCGCGCTCCGTCAGCTGATCCCGTGTCAGGCCGGTCTTGCGCAGGAAGCCCTCCAGTGCCTGCTCCGGCGCATTGGCGCGGGGGCCCTTGATCTCTTCGGAGCGGTCGGGCGTGGCCGTGGGCAAGCCCTCGATGACCAGCGTCAGACGACGCGGTCCGGCATAGGTGGTCAGGGCGTCCCAGGTCAGGCCGGCGGCCTTCAGGCGTTCGGAGGCCATGCGCTCCAGATCGCGGGCGGCCCCTGCCTGCATGCGCGCGGGGATTTCCTCGGAAAACAGTTCGACAAGCAGCTGGGGCATCAGACGGCTCCCCGCTCTTGTTCGACATAGGCGAGGGCGCAGGCCTTACACAGGTCGCGGATGCGGCCGATGTAGCTCTGGCGTTCGGCCACCGCGATGGCCCCGCGCGCGTCCATCAGGTTGAACAGGTGCGACGCCTTCAGGACCTGGTCGTAGGCGGGCAGCACCAGGGGCTGGCCCTGCGGCCCGGTCATGGCCAGCAGGCGGGTGCTCTCGGCCTCCATGTCCTCGAACCGGCGCTTCAGTCCCTCGACGTCATAGCCGTGGAAGTTGGCCTCGGACTGCTGGCGCTCGTTCTCCAGGAAGACCTCGCCATAGGTCGTGCCGTCGCGGGTGTATTTCAGGTCATAGACGCTATCGACGCCCTGAACATACATGGCCAGACGCTCCAGCCCGTAGGTCAGCTCGCCCGAGACGACGTCGACCTCAAGGCCCCCGACGCCCTGGAAATAGGTGAACTGGGTCACCTCCATCCCGTCGCACCAGACCTCCCAGCCCAGGCCCCAGGCCCCGACCGTGGGGTTTTCCCAATCGTCCTCGACGAAGCGGATGTCGTGCAGGGCCGGGTCGATGCCGATGGCACGGAGCGAGCCGAGGTAGAGCTCCTGCAGATTGTCGGGGTTGGGCTTCAGGATGACCTGAAACTGGTAGTAGTGCTGAAGGCGGTTGGGGTTTTCGCCATAGCGGCCGTCGCCGGGGCGGCGGCTGGGCTGGACGTAGGCGGCCTTCCACGGTCGCGGACCCAGCGCGCGCAGGACAGTCGCCGGATGCAGGGTCCCCGCCCCCACCTCGATGTCATAGGGCTGCAGGATCGCGCAGCCCTGATCGCCCCAGTAGCGCTGGAGCGTGAGGATCAGGTCCTGGAAGGCGAGCGGTTCGGTCGGTGCGGCCACGGGGAGTCTTCAGGCAAAGAGAAAGGCGGCGGACCCTAGGGTCTGCCGCCTTCCAACTCAACTCACCGTCGCGGTGAGATTACGACTGCGGCTTGGGGGCCGTGCCGTCGGTCTGGCCGTCGGTCGGATTAGGGACCGGGGGCGAGGCCGTGGTGGTCGTGGACGCGGCCGGCTGACCGTTGGGGGCGCGCACCGCCTCGGGGGTCGGGTTGGAGCTGGTGGTCGAGGCCGGCGGCACGGTGGTCGTGCTGGTCGAACCCGCCGGAGCCGTGGTGCTATCGACCGGCGGCGGCGACACTTCGCCATTGGTGGTGGCCGAGTCGTTGTCCATGTCGTCGCCGGTCATGGTCTCGTCCGTCGCGGGCGGAGCGGCCTCGGTCTCATCGGCAGGCGGGGTGGCCATGGACTCATCGGAGGCCGGAGGCGTCGCCCTGGCGGTGCCCTCGGCGGGCGCGGCCGTGTCCTCGTCGGCGTCGCCGACGGCGACCTGGCTTTCGCCGGGGTTCAGAACGCGGTCGATGGCGAAGATGGAACCGTTCGAAGCGTCGATGTCGGCGGTCGTCACGGTGGCCTCATCGACCTTGATGGCCGAGCCGGTGCCGTCCAGCTGGACCTGGGTGCGGGCGGCGGTCTCGACGCCCCCCTTGGTGCCCTCGATCTGGCTGGAGTTCACGTCGGCGACGATGACATGATACAGCAGCAGCTGACGCAGGTCATTGACGTTAGCGGGGTCCAGCAGGCGGGTGCGCTCGGCTTCCGGCAGAGCCGCGAAGGCCGCGTCGGTCGGGGCGAAGATCGAGATCGCGGGCTGGGTCTTCAGCGTGTCGGTCAGCTGGGCGGCGTCCAGTGCCGTCAGCAGCGTCGTGAACTGGCCATTGGCCTTGAGCACATCGATGACGGTGTTGGCTGCGGCGGGGGTCGCGGCCTGGGGCGGCGTGACGGCCTCGTTCGGCACGGGGGCCGGAGCCGCGGATTGGGCGGGAGGCGCGGTTGGCGTCTGGGCCGGAGCCATGGCGTCCTGGGCGAAGGCGGAGCCGGCACCGAACAGAGCGACGGCGGCGGTGGCGGTCAGTAGGCGAGTGCGAAGCATGACAGTTTCCTTTTCAATGCTGCACGGACCAGCGGGGAGGAATTGATCGCGGCCCGTAACGGAGTGTTACGAGGCATAAGAAGCCGCAACACCGTCTACCGGTTCCATTTCGGATGAACGCGTGTTCAGACAAGATGAAGCGTCTGGTCATCTTGTGACCATTGACCGGCGGTGGTCAGTATATCGCCGCGCTATCGCCTTATTGTCTGGCTGAGGACCGCGTTGCCGCCCAGAAGCGTCGGGACGGCCCAACCTGAGCCATTATTACTGTGAAGGTTCCGGGCGGCCTGCTGAGCCTGCGTTTCGTCGTCGAACAGCCCGAAAACGGTGGCCCCGGACCCCGACATCCGGACGAAGCGCGCGCCAGATTGACCAGCCACGTCCCGCAGCGCGGAGGCGATGACGGGTTCGAGACGCGCGGCCGCCGCCTCGAGATCGTTTCGGGTTCCAGCCAGCCAGCGGATGGCCGCGCCCGCCGTCCAGGCGGACGGTGGGGCCGGGCGCGAAGCATCTCCTGTCGGGTCGGCGTCATAGGCCCGATACACCGCGCCGGTCGGAGAGGGACGACCCGGATTGTAAAGGACGGCATGGAGGGGCGGCAGGTCCGCAGCCTCCGTCAGGCGTTCTCCGATCCCCTCCGCAAAGGCCGAACGGGCGCGCAGACACATCGGACCGTCGGCCCCGACGACTCGGGACAGGTCCTCCAGCGCCGCCTCGGACAGGCCGAACTCCAGGGCCTCATTGGCCAGGTGCAGGGCGGCGCCCGCGTCCGACGAGCCGCCGCCCAGACCGGCCGCGATCGGCAGGCGCTTGTCCAAAGCGAACCGCAGCGGCAGGTCGGTCAGGCCCCGGTCGACGGCGAGCGCCCGCAGTGCCTTCAGGATCAGATTGTCCCCCTGCCCGTCCAGTCCGCCCGCGAAGGGTCCTGTCACGGTCAGCGAAAGGCGGTCGGCCGGCTCCACCGAGACGAGGTCGCCCACGTCGGCGAAGGCGACCAGGCTGGACAGGGGATGGTAGCCGTCCGGCCGCACCGCACCGACATGCAGGAACAGATTGACCTTGGCGGGAGCCAGGCGCGACAGGACAGCCAGGTCAGCCCCCGGTCGCCATCGACGGCGCGGGGGCCGCCTCGGTCAGGCCCTGTTCCAGCTTGCGTTCGACGTCGGCGCGACGTTCGGCGTCGGGGTCCAGGGTCAGGACGCGATTCCACTGAAACCCGGCCTCGCGGCGACGACCGACCTGCCAGTAGGCGTCGCCCAGATGGTCGTTGATCTCGGCGTTGGCCGGTTCCTTGGCGACGGCCTGTTCCAGGGTGTCGACGGCGGTGTCGTACTGGCCCTGGCGATACTGGGCCCAGCCCAGGCTGTCCTGAATATTGCCGTCATCGGGATCGGCGGCGTGGGCGCGCTGGATCATGGCGGCACCCTCAGCGACGCGCGTGCCCTTGTCGACCCACAGGTAGCCCAGGTAATTCAGGAACGAAGGTTCGTTCGGCTCGGCCTGCAGGGCGGCCCACAGTTCGCCCTCGGCCTCGGGCACGCGGTCAAGCGACTCATAGGCGACACCGCGCATGAAGCGGACGTTGGCGGACTGATCGGCGTTGTTCAGCAGCGGCCCGTCCAGCACCGCCAGGGCGTCGTCCCAGCGTTCCAGCTTCATCAACTGACTGGCGATCAGACCCGCGATGCGGGGGTCGGACGGGGTCGCGGCCTCGGCCTGACGCAAGGCTGCCAGTGCCTCTTCAGGTTTGTCGGCCTTGTCGAGGGTCTGCGCCAGGGCCACCCGGGCGGCGGCATAGACCGCCGGGTCGTCATCGGGAACCTGTTCCAGGGTGAGTTGCGCGGGACCTTCCAGACTGGCCTGGGACAGGGTCGAACCCAGGCGATAGAGCGAGGCCGCGTCGCGATCGAGGTTCAGCGACAGGCGCAGATAGACGACCGCGAACTCGTTCGCTCCCTCGGCGGAAGCCTGCTGGGCGGCGATCGTCAGGGCTTCGGCCGCGCCTTCCTTGAAGGTGGGCAAGGCGGGCGCGCGACCGCGGGCGACCACGCGGGCGCGGGCGGCGGCCAGCGCCGGATCGGCGGCACCGGCGGCCAGCCCGGCGTCATACGCGGCCAGGGCCTCGTCCCGACGGCCGCGCCGTTCGAGGAAGTTGCCATAGGCGACCAGGAAGAGAGGGCCGGTGCGGGCATCCTCAGCCAGCGCTTTCAAGGCGGCGTCCGCCTCGTCATAGCGCCGGCGGTACTCGAGCAGGCGGGCGCGGTCATAGCGGCCCAGCACGACGGTCAATGGATCGGCCGTTGGATTGGGCTCGGCCAGGGCCTTGTCCCAGTCGCCCGCGGCGGCGGCGACCCAAGGTGCGATCAGGGCCCCGGCACGGGCATGAGGCGCGCCGATCGGGTGGGCCGTCAGGGCCGCATTGGCCTGTCGGGCGTCGCCGGCCGCCAGTTGCTGAACCACCGAGACCAGGACCCCGGCCTCGGAAATTACCGGCGAAACGCCCTCGTCCGGCGAAATGCGCGCGGCCAGATCGAGGTCTCCCGCCAGAAGGGCGGACGTAAAGGCCTGTTCGCGCACGATCGGCTGTTCCGGGGTCAGACCTTCCACGCGGGCCAGAAGATCGGCGCCTTGCGCGGACTCGCCCGAGCTGAGGGCCGAGCGACCGGACAGATACAGGCCGTAGGCGCTGCGGCCCTGGGCGTCGCGCGGGGCGGGCGACCAGACACGAGGAATCGCCTCGATCGTCGGGGCCGCCGGCGGCGCGGCGGCGGCACCGTCCACGATCAGGGGTGGCGACAGCTCGGGTTCGACACTGATGTCGGGTCGGCGCGGGGCCGGATCTGACACGGGCGGCGCGTCCTGGGCGGCGGCGGCTCCGGCACCGGCAAGGGCAATCAGGGAGGCCGAGACGAGGAGGATGCGCATGGACCGAACGTCGCGACTTTGTGGACGGTCCGCAAGAGGGAAGAGGACCCGGAGATCAGGCCGTTGTGATCAGGCCGTCGTGATCAGGCCGCCGTCGCCTCGGCCAGGTCGGCCAGCCGTTGAGCCGCGTCGGGGATGGAGACGGAGCGGGCAGCCGCGCTCATGGCCGCCAGACGGCGGGGATCGGCGAGCACCGCAGCGACGACATCCGTCATGGTCCGGACGGTGACATCGTCCTCCAGGATCATCTCGGCGGCGTGAACGTCGGTCAGAAGTTTCGCGTTCAGCCGCTGATGGTCGTCGGTGGCGATCTTCAGCGGGATCAGGATGGACGGCATCGCGGCGACGGCCAGCTCGGCGCAGGTCGAGGCCCCGGCCCGGCCGATGACGAGATGAGCCTGGGACAGGCGGGTCGCCATATCGCGGAAGAAGGGCGCGACCTCGGCGTCGATCCCGGACTCGAGATAGATCTGGCGAGCGGCCTCCAGGGTCTCGGGGCGAGACTGCTGCTGGACTTTCAGGCGGCGGCGGATCGCATCCGGCAGGGCCGCGAGCGCGCGCGGCGTGGTCTCGGACAGGATGCGCGCGCCTTGGCTTCCGCCGGTGACCAGGATATGGATGGGGCCGTCACCGGGCGGGAGGTAGGCGCGGTCGTAAAGAGCACGGATGTCGGCGCGGACGGGGGCACCGACGACCTGGCTGCGAGCCTTAACGGCCGGGCCGGCACGTTCCAGCGTGGGAAAGGACGAGGCCACATTGCGGACATGCGGCGCGAGAATCCGGTTGGTGCGTCCCAGCACGGCGTTCTGCTCGTGGATCAGGGTCGGGCGCTTCTGCAGGATCGCCGCGATCAAGGCGGGGGCCGAAGGGTAGCCGCCGAAGCCGACGACGACATCGGCATCCAGCCGGCTGAAGGCCGATCGTGCCTGCTGAACGCCGCGCACGATGGCCAGACCGGCCCTGGCCAGGGCGACCGGGCCGGAGCCGGTGGCGGCGTCCAGCGCCAGGCGCTCCTCGGCCGGGAAGGCCTGGGCGTATTGCCCGCCGCGATGGTCGGTGGCCAGGACGACCCGCCAGCCCCGCGAGGCCATCTCGCGGGCCAGGGCCTCGGCTGGAAACATGTGACCGCCGGTGCCCCCGGCAGCGACGACGCAAAGTCTGGTCATGGACGCGGTGTTAGCCGACGCTCCGGGCTCCGTCATCCTGCGACGATGCACAGCAAGCCGTTACGCCACGTTCATTTGACCGCAACGCCCCGCCCTCTATGGTCGGACCTGGCCGATCGTGGCCGCTCGATCGGACCGCCGCCTCCCCATGAAGCAGTTCTTCCTGACCGTGCTCGGTGTCTTCACCGGCCTGATCCTGTTCGTCGTCGTCCTGCCGATCGTGCTGATCGTCGGAGCGGCCGCCTCGGCCAAGGAGCCGGCGACGCCGGCCAACGCCGTACTGGAGCTGGACCTGCGCGAAGGCCTGACCGATCAGGCGCCGACCAACCCCTTCGCGGCGTTCGGCGGTGGGGGCCTGTCGGTCCTGCAAATCGTCGACACCCTGGCCCAGGCGGAAAAGGACGCGCACGTCAAAGTCCTGCTGATCCGCCTGCCGGAAGCCGGCATCAGCCCCGCCTCGGCCGACGAGATCCGCCAGGCCGTCCGCCGTTTCCGCGCCTCGGGCAAGCCGGTCATCGCCCATTCGCAGGGCTTCCAGCCGGTGGGCACCGTGATCTCCAGCTATATGGTCGGAGCCTCGGCGTCCGAGCTGTGGATGCAGAACACGGCAAACTTCCAGGCCACCGGCTTCTCGGCCGACACCATCTTCCTGGGTCGCGCCTTCGACAAATACGGCGTCCGCGCCGAGTTCGAGCAGCGTTACGAGTACAAGAACGCCGTCAACGAATACACCCAGTCCGACTATGCTGGCCCGCACCGCGAGGCGATGACGGCCTGGATGACCTCCATCTACGACTCGGCCATCGCCAACGCCGCCTTCGATCGCAAGGTGCCGGCGGCCGCGCTGAAGGCCACGATCGAGGCCGGTCCGTATTCCGCGCCCCAGGCCCTGTCGGCCAAGCTGATCGACAAGATCGGCCAGGTCGAGGAGGCCGAGGCCGAGGCCAAACGCCGGGCCGGTCGCGGGTCGGACATCCTGGAGTTCGGCGACTACGCCTCGTCCAAGGGCGAACGGCAGGGCTCCGGCCGCGACGCCATCGCCATCATCGGCGGCGAAGGGGCCATCGTCACCGGAACGGGGGGCGGCGCGTCCTTCGGTGGTGGATCCTCGATCCACTCCGACGACACGGCAGAGGCCATCTACGATGCGATCGAGGACCGGTCGGTGAAGGCCATCGTCTTCCGCGTCTCCTCGCCCGGCGGTTCGCCGGAAGCTTCGGAACAGATCCTGGCCGCCGTCCGCGCGGCCAAGGCGGCGGGCAAGCCGGTCGTGGTCTCCATGGGCGACTATGCGGCGTCCGGCGGTTACTGGATCAGCTCGGAGGCCAACTGGATCGTGGCCCAGCCCTCGACCCTGACCGGCTCCATCGGGGTGTTCGGCGGCAAGTTCGTGGTGTCGGAGGCGCTCGGCCGGTTCGGCGTCGATCTGCGCGGCCTGTCGGTCGGCGGGGACTATGCCGACGCCTTCGCGCCCAGCCAGAGCTTCACCGAAAGCCAGCGCGCCGCCTTCTCCGCCTCCATGGACCGGACCTATGAGGAGTTCGTCCAGCGCGTGTCCACCGGCCGTCGCCTGCCCGTCGCCCGGGTGCGCGAGATCGCGCGCGGGCGCGTCTGGACCGGGGCGCAAGGCAAGACCCTGGGACTGGTCGATCAGCTGGGGGGGCTGACCGAGGCGATCAGCAAGGCGCGCGAACTGGCCAATATCTCGCCCGACACCTCCGTTCGCTTCAAGCATTTCCCGACGCCACAGTCGCCGTGGGAAGCCCTCTCCTCTGCGTTCGGCGTCCAGTCCGAAGCCGCGCAGGCCCTGGTCACCCTGGGTGGCGTCATGGCGGACCCCCAGACCCGCGCGGTGCTCGGCCGCGTCGAGATCGATCGGATGCGTAGCAGCGGTGCCTCGGTCCTGGCGGATCAGCCCCTCTGAAGGCCGCGACACACTCGCCTGTGAAGCGCTCGGTCATTGACGGTTCACATCTGTGGACCGACATTGGGATTCAGGCGTTCCCATCGACCTCCCTCCGGGCGCGCTCGACCAAGGACCAGTGATGATGCAGGACCGCTATGCCTCCCTCGGTTTCCAGAACCGCCGTCCGAACGGGCTGCTTGGCCCGATCATGTGGCTCGGGGGTCTGGTCGCGGCTGTGGCAGCGCTGACGGTCGGCGCGATCCTGGCGGTCTTCACGGCGGCCGCCGTCGCGGTGATCGCCCTGTTCGCCAGCGTGCTGGTCTTTTTCGCGGGTCTGGCCGTGCGGGCGCGCCGCCGGGTCACGGCCCGTGCGCGACGCACCGACGACGTGATCGAGGCGACCAAGGTCGGCGACACCTGGGTGACCTACGGCTGGGAGCGCCAAGGGCGCTAGGCCCCGATGCCACCGATCACCGAGGCACCCTCCCCCAACTTCGACCAGCGGCGCGGGCCGCCGGACATGGTCTTGCTGCACTATACCGGCATGCGGACGGCCGAGGCCGCCATCGCCCGGCTGCGCGATCCCGGGGCCAAGGTCTCTGCCCACTATGTCGTCGACAAGGACGGCTCGATCCTGCGTCTGGTTCCGGAAGAACGCCGCGCCTGGCATGCGGGCAAGTCCTGGTGGAAAGGCGAAACGGATATCAATGCCGTCTCCATCGGTATCGAGATCGTCAATCCCGGGCACGAGTTCGGCTATCGCCTGTTCCCCGACGCACAGATCGAGGCCGTCATCGCCCTGATCGACGACATCCGCACCCGCTGGTCGGTCGAGGACGCCCGCATCCTGGGCCATTCCGACGTCGCCCCTTCGCGCAAAGAAGATCCGGGCGAGCTGTTTCCGTGGAAACGGCTGGCCGAACATCGCCAGGGTCTTTGGTTCGAGCCCGCCCCCGAACGCATCGCCGCCCTGGGTCCGCCCTTGACCATCGGCCACGAGGGGCTGGGCGTGCACGTCTTGCAGGCCGGGCTGCACCGTCTGGGCTACGAGCCCCTGCCGAACGGTCGATACACCGACGAGACGCGCATCACGGTCGAGGCCTTCCAGCGCCACTGGAGGCCCTCGAAGGTCGACGGCATCGCCGACGGAGAGACCCGCGCCACTCTGATGGGCGTCCTTCAGCTCGCGACGGCCGAGAGCGTGACGGGCGTCCTGAATTGACCTGTCGCGCCAAAGCGTCCACCTAGCCCGCGTCAGACGGCCGGGCGGTCGCGGCGGAGCTTGCCTCCGTCGAGGAAAGTCCGGGCTCCACGGTGAAAAGGCGGCGGGTAACGCCCGCCCGGGGTGACCCGAGGGATAGCGCCACAGAAAGCAAACCGCCCGGGTCTCGACCCGGGTCAGGGTGAAAGGGTGGGGTAAGAGCCCACCGCGTGGCTGGTAACAGCGACGGCATGGCAAGCCCCGCCTGGAGCAAGACCGAATAGGGACGTCGCGCGAGCTCGCTCGCAGGGTTCACCGCCCGAGGCGTCCGGGTAGGTCGCGAGAACCATCCGGCGACGGGTGGTCCAGAGGAATGATCGTCACCGTTTTCGAACGGGACAGAACCCGGCTTACAGGCCGTCTGATACTTTATTTAGGTGGGCTACCGCTCACCGCGCGGCGGCTCGCTGCTTGAGCCTGATTTCGGTGGGCTACCGCTCACCGCGCGGCGGCTCGCTGCTTGAGCCCAATGTCTCCTCCCTGTCGCCGAAGGCGATGGGGAGGTGGATCCGGAGCGCAGCGTAGGAAACGGAGGGGTTCTGGAAGCCCCACCACCATTAACCCTTTGGCCCGAAACGCGGCGCACATTGCCCACAGGCTGTTAATACTTGCCATGTTCTGTGTATGTTCACGGTCTATGCAGTGTAACCGCGTGGTCACGGGTCAATCGTGGTTAAAGAGACCTTCACGATCCCATTGAGACCCAGTTCATCCCATGCTATCCCAGTCCCGTGATTTGGGGATTGGCGGCGTCGGCACTTCAGGCGCGGGGATGATGGGGGAGCGGGCCCAAGGCGGGCTCGGTTAGGCAGGCGTGTTTCTCGGAACCAGTGAGAAGCAGCTGGACGGCAAGCGCCGTCTCCTGATCCCGCAGGAATTCCGCACGTCCGCGAACGGGGCCGAACACGGCGTCTTCTGTTTCTTCTCGGTCGAGTCCGACTGTCTGGAGGCCGGCGGCGACAAGCTGATGGCCGAATATGTCGCCATGATCGAGGCGCTGCCGTTCGGCGACGACTGGCGCACCGCGCTGGAAGAAACCGTCTATGGCGGCCAGAAGCAGCTGGCCTATGACGGCGGCGGCCGCATCACCCTGCCCGAAAGCCTGTGCCAGGAAGCCGGTCTGGATGAAGACGTGGTCATCGTCGGCATGGGGCCCCGCTTCCAGATCTGGGACCGCGCCCGCTGGTATGCGCGCAAGGACGACCGCCGGGTTCTGGCGCGCAAAGCCATGCGCGAGCGTGGCGACGCCCGCCGCACCACGGGCGGTGATCAATGAGCGGCCCTCATGCCCCCGTCCTGCTGGCCGAGGTGATCGAGGCACTCGCCCCGACGCCGGGCGATGTCATCATCGACGCCACTTTCGGGGCCGGTGGCTATACCCGCGCGATCCTGGCGACCGGCGCGACCGTCATCGCCCTGGACCGCGACCCGACCGTCCGGCCCCACGCCGAAGCCGTCGCCAACGATCATCCCGGCCGGTTCACCCTGGTTCAGACCCCGTTCTCGGGTCTGGCGCAGGCCTTCGCCGACAGCGGAATGGAGCGTCTGGACGGCGTGGTCTTCGACATCGGGGTGTCGTCGATGCAGCTGGACGAGGCCGATCGCGGCTTCTCCTTCATGCGCGACGGCCCGCTGGACATGCGGATGTCGCGCGAAGGCGACAGCGCCGCCGACATCGTCAACACCTGGGATCACGGGCCCCTGGCCCACATCCTGAAACAGTACGGCGACGAGCGTCAGTCGGGCCGGATCGCCACCGCCATCCTGCGCCGCCGCATCACGCAGCCTTTCACGCGGACGCTGGACCTGGCCGATGTCGTGGAGCGTGCCCTGGGCGGCCGTCGCGGTGCCCCCACCCATCCCGCGACCCGCACGTTTCAGGCCCTGCGCATCGCTGTGAACGACGAACTGGGCGAACTGACCGCCGGGCTGGAAGCGGCCGAGGCCACCCTGGCACCGGGCGGGCGGCTGGCCGTCGTGACCTTCCATTCGCTGGAAGACCGCATCGTGAAGGCTTTCCTGACCGAACGCACAGGCAATGCGCCCGGCGGATCGCGCCATGCCCCGATGGCGGTGGAGACCCGCAAGCCCAGTTTCACCCTGTCGTTCAAGGGTGCGCGCGAGGCGGGCGAGGCCGAACTGGCTGGAAACCCCCGCGCCCGCTCGGCCAAGCTGCGCGCCGCCGTGCGCACCGACGCCCCGGCCTGGAAGGCGGCCGCATGACCCGCAATCCGGTCCAGGCCCTGTTCGACTGGAAGGTCCGCGGCATCCGCTGGATCGAGATCATCGGCTTCGTCGTCGTCGGGGCCCTGGTCTTCTCCGTCTATATCGCCAAGGCGGCGGCCGCCCGCGAGAGCGCCGAGATCGGCCGGCTGGAACGCGACATCGCCGAGACCGGCCAGCGGGTGCGTCTGCTGCGTGCCGAGGCCGCCCGTCTGGAACAGCCGGGCCGGCTGGAAGCCCTGTCGCGCGGTGCCGGGCTGGCCCCCGTCGCTGCGGCACGCCAGGCCGACGAGGCTCAGCTGACCAACCTCAAGCCCGCGCCCGTGCCTGCACCGGCCGCTCCCGCGCCCGTGGCCGAGGTGCCCGCGCCTGCGGCCGATTCCGCTGCGCCCCCAGTCGAGGAGGAGCCGCGATGAGCGTTCAGGACCACCGCTTCTATCGCCCGCCGACCACGACCGCGCGTCAGGCCCGGCCCATCACCTCGACCGTCTCGCCCTGGCTGCGCTGGGCGGCCGAAGCGGTCTGGTTCGTTGAACACGCCTTCGAGCGCGCGCACGCCGACGCCCGCCCTGAAGAAGATACCCGCGTCCGCATCTTCGTGATCCAGATCGTCTTCGCCGTGGTGTTCAGCGGACTGGCCATCGGAGCCGCCCACGCCGCCCTTTTCGCCCCGAAGAACGGCGGCGGATCGGTCGCCATGGCCGGGGCCCTGACGCGCGGCGACCTGACCGACCGCAACGGTGCCCTGCTGGCCACCAATATCGTGCACTACGGCCTCTACATCGACCCGTCCGAGGTCTGGGACCGGGACGCGGCCTTCGCCGCGATCCGCCGCGCCCTGCCCGGCGTATCGGCCACGAAGCTGCGTCGGGTGCTGGATGGCGACCGTCGCCTGATCGTCCAGCCCGGGCTGACCCCCGCCGAGCGCCAAGCGGTCCACGCCCTGGCCCTGGGTGGCATTTCGTTCGAGCCCGAGGATCGTCGCGTTTATCCGCTGAACGCCTCCGCTGCACATCTGATCGGCGTGGCGGACACCGGGGGCCAGGGAGTCTCCGGGGCCGAACTGGCCTTCAACGACGACATCCGCGCGGCGGGCCAACGGGGTCAGGACTTCGCCCTGTCGATCGACCTTCGCGTCCAGGGCGTGCTCGAGAACGAACTGAACGCCGTCGCGTCCACCGCCGGGGCCAAGGGCGCGGTCGGGGTCGTGGCCGATGCCAAGACCGGCGAGATCCTGGGCATGGCGTCGTGGCCGACCTATGACGCCAACAGGCGTGGCGCGGCCACCGACGATCAGGCGCTGAACCGCGTCACGTCGGGCCACTACGAGATGGGGTCGGTGTTCAAGACCTTCACCATCGCCGCCGCCCTCGACACCGGCCAGGCCGACATGAACACCATGCTGGACGCCTCGGCCGCCTATCAGATCGGCAACCGATCGATCCACGACTTCCATGCCACCAACCGGGTCCTGTCGCTGGAAGAGGTCTATCTGCATTCCTCCAACATCGGCACCTCGCGGCTGGCGGTCGAGCTGGGGTCGCAGGGGATGCGGGATTATTTCCAGCGGCTGGGCCTGCTGGACGCCGCGCCGATCGAGCTGAAGGAAAGCGCGCGCCCGCGCCTGCCCCGCGACTGGTCGGATTCCACCCGTGCCTCCATGTCGTTTGGATACGGCATCATGATCACGCCGCTGCAGATGACGGCGGCGACCGTGGCCCTGGTCAATGGCGGCCTGTATCGCCCGATGTCGTTGCGCCGAGGTGGAGCGGGGGTCGAAGGGCGGCGCGTGATCAGGCCCGAGACCTCGGCCGAAGTCCGCCAGTTGATGCGCGCCAACGTCCTGCGCGGCTCGGGCAAGCAGGCCGACGCGCCGGGCCTGCATGTCGGGGGCAAGACCGGATCGGCCAACAAGCTCGTCAACGGCCGTTATGACCCCAGCCACGGCATCGGATCGTTCGCCGCCGTCTTCCCGTCGGACGGGCCGGACGATGCGCAGCGCTATGTGATCTTCGTGCTGATCGACGAGCCGAGCCAGGGGTCGCGGCTGGGTGGAGCGATCGCCGCGCCGGTCGTCGGCCGCGTCGCCGACCGCATCGCCCCCTTCCTGGGGCTGGCCCGCCGCTTCGATCCGCCGGCAACCACGGTTGCCAACCCGTGAGCGCGATCCGTCTGTCCGACCTGCTGCGCCGCGATGTCGCCGCCGATCCGATGATCACTGGCGTCACGGCCGACAGCCGCAAGGTCGCGCCCGGATCGCTTTTCGTCGCCCTGCCCGGGACCGCCGCCGATGGCCGCGCCTTCATCCCACAGGCCCTGTCGCAGGGGGCTGCGGCCGTCCTGGCCCCGCAGGACACGCCAGACGGGGCCGCGCCCCTGCTGGTGCGGTCGGGTGACGTGCGCCGCGCCTACGCCCTGGCCGCGCGCGGTTTCTATGGCACCCAGCCCGCGACCTGCGTCGCCGTCACCGGCACCAACGGCAAGACCTCGGTCGCCGCCTTCTGTCGCCAGATCTGGGCCGCGCTCGGCCTCAAGGCCGCCAGCATGGGCACCCTCGGCGTGGTGGCCCAGGCAGGATCGATCAGCGAAAGCCTGACCCCGCCCGGCCTGACCAGCCCCGATGCCGGGGATGCCGCGCGTCTTTTGGCTACCCTGGCCGAGGGCGGCGTGACCCACCTGGCGCTGGAGGCTTCGTCCCACGGCATCGATCAGCGCCGCCTGGACGGGGTTACGCTGAAGGCCGCCGCCTTCACCAACCTGACCCAGGATCACCTGGATTATCACGGCGATATGGACGCCTATCGCAACGCCAAGCTGCGGCTGTTCGAAACCCTGTTGCCGCGCGGCCGGACCGCCGTGCTGAACGCCGACAGCGACGCCTACAACGCCTTTGCCGCCGCCTCGATCATGTCGGGCCTGGGCGTCATGGGCGTGGGCGAACGCGGCCGGGACCTGTCGCTGATCGAGCGTCGCGCGGTTCCTGAAGGGCAGCGCCTGATCCTCGACGTGCGCGGCGACCGCCACGATGTGCTGCTGCCTCTGGCCGGCGCGTTTCAGGCCTCCAACGCCCTGGTCGCAGCGGGCCTGTGCATCGCCGCCGGCGAGGACGCCGCCAAAGTGCTGCACGCCCTCGAAAAGATCACCGGGGCCGCCGGCCGCCTGCAGCGCGTATCCGGTGGGCGGGGCGAAGCCTATGTCGACTACGCCCACACGCCCGACGGGCTTGAGACGGTGCTGAAGGCGCTGCGTCCCCACGCCACCGGCCGCCTGATCGTCGTGTTCGGCGCGGGCGGCGACCGCGACAAGGGCAAGCGGCCCCTGATGGGAGAGATCGCCGGACGTCTGGCCGACATCGTCATCGTCACCGACGACAACCCTCGCTCCGAGGATCCGGAGGCGATCCGCGCCCAGGTCCGCGCCGGCTGCCCCTTCGCGCTCGAGATCGGCGACCGCCGCGCCGCCATCCGCGAGGCCGTCGCCACGATGCGCGACGGCGATGTGGTCGTCGTCGCGGGAAAAGGGCATGAACAGGGTCAGATCGTGGGCGGGACGACTCACCCGTTCGACGACGCCACTGAACTCGCCGAGGCCCTGCGCTTAAATGCCTGACACCCTTCCGTCCCTCTGGACGGCCCAAGACATCGCAGCGGCCACGGGCGGAAAGATCGAGGGCGGGGTCTTCGACGCGAACGGGCTGACCTACAACAGCCGCGAGATCGAGCCGGGCGACCTGTTCCTGGCGCTGAAGGGCGCGCGTGACGGGCACGACTTCGCCGCCAGCGCCTTCGCCGCCGGAGCCTCCGGGGCCCTGGTGGAACGTCCGGTCGACGGCGGTCCCTGCATCGTCGTGCCCGACACCCTGCGCGCGTTGGAGGCGCTGGGGGCCGCCGCTCGCGATCGCGCGCCCCATGTCCGACGCGGGGCCGTGACCGGCAGCGTCGGCAAGACCAGCGTCACCCAGGCGATCAAGGCGGGTTTGGACCTGGCCGGTCCCGCCCATGCCTCGATCAAGAGCTACAACAACCACATCGGCGTGCCGCTGACGCTGGCCCGCATGCATCCGGCGGTAGAGCGCGCCGTGTTCGAGATCGGCATGAACGCGCCGGGCGAGATCGCGCCCCTGTCGAAGATGGTCCAGCCCCACGCGGCCTGCGTCACCACCGTCGGCCCGGTGCACATCGAGGCCTTCGCCGACGGCGAGGCCGGGGTCGCTCGCGAAAAGGCCGCGATCTTCCAGGGGCTGGGGCCGGGTGGCCTGGCCGTCATCAACGGCGACAATCCGTGGGAAGACCTGCTGCATCAAGCGGCGCTGCACGTCGGGGCCCGCGTCGCGACCTTCGGGTCGGAAACAGCGCACGACGCTCGACTGATCGACTTCACCCCGAACGCCGAGGGTGCCCGCGTCACGGCCGAGGTCTATGGCCGCACGCATGTCTTCCCGCTTCGACAGTCCGGCTTTCACTGGGGGCTGAACAGCCTGGCCGTCATCCTGATGCTGGACGCGCTGGACGTGCCGGTCGAGACGGCGCTGGAGGCTCTGGCCCATTTCGAGCCGCTGAAAGGCCGGGGCGAGACGCGCGTCGTGCATCTGCCGCGCGGGGCATTCACCCTGATCGACGAGAGCTACAACGCCAATCCGCTGTCGATGAAGGCGGGCTTCCTGTCCCTCGGCGCCAAGGCGGTCGAGCGGGACGGACGGCGCGTCGTGGTCCTGACCGACATGCTGGAACTGGGCGATCAGGCGCAGGCCCTGCACGCGGGCCTTGCCCCCGCGATCGAGGCCGCCGCCATCGATGTGGTCCATGCGGCGGGTCCGCAGATGCGGCACCTGTACGACGCCATCAGTCCCGAGCGCCGGGGCATCTGGGCCGAGAGCGCGTCTTCGCTGGCAGATCAGGCGGCCGATCTGGTCGGGCCGAGCGACATCGTCATGGTCAAGGGCTCCAACGGGTCCAAGGCTTCGCTTGTCGCGGCGGCGCTGCTGAGGCTAGAGCGAGACACTTCCCGGGGGGCCTAATGTTTTATCTGCTCTATCTGTATTTCGGCGACGCGGCGAAGGACTACCCGCTGCTGAACCTGGTCCAGTACCAGACGGTGCGTGTCGCCCTGGCCATGGCCACGGCCATGATCGTGGCCGTCATGATGGGCAGCCGCTTCATCGCCTATATGCGGGTCAAGCAGGGCAAGGGTCAGCCGATCCGCGCCGACGGCCCCGTCAGCCATCTGTCCAAGGTCGGCACCCCCACCATGGGCGGGCTGATGATCCTGGCGGGCATCGCGGTCGCCGTGCTGCTGTGGGGCGACCTGACCAACCCCTACATCTGGATCGTCTCGGCCGTGACCGCCGCCTTCGCGGTGCTGGGCTTCGTCGACGACTATGCCAAGGTGACGAAACAGACCTCGGCCGGCCTGACCTCCAAACAGAAGCTGGTGGCCCAGGTGATCGTCTCGGTCATCGCCGGCGTCCTGGTCGTGCTGTGGACGACGCGGTCGCCCACCTCGCCAGGTCTGGAGACGTCCATCGCCTTTCCGTTCTTCAAGAACGTGCTGTTGAACATCGGCTGGTTCTACGTCGCGTTCGTGGCCTTCACGATCGTGGGCTTTTCGAACGCGGTGAACCTGACCGACGGGCTGGACGGCCTGGCGATCGTGCCGGTGATGATGGCGGCGGCGGCGTTCGGGGTCATCGCCTATCTGGTCGGCAACTTCATTTTCGCGGACTATCTGGGCGTCCACCATGTGCCGGGGTCGGGCGAGCTGGCCATCTTCTGCGCCGCCATCATCGGCGGGGGGACCGGGTTCCTGTGGTACAACGCCCCGCCGGCCAAGATCTTCATGGGCGATACGGGCTCGCTGGCCTTGGGCGGCGCGCTCGGCTCCATCGCCGTCGCCACCAAGCACGAGCTGGTGCTGGGCATCGTCGGCGGTCTGTTCGTGATCGAGGCCGCCTCGGTCATGATCCAGGTCGCCTATTTCAAGGCCACCAAGAAACGCATCTTCCTGATGGCCCCCATCCACCACCATTTCGAAAAGCTGGGCTGGCCGGAATCGACCGTGGTCATCCGCTTCTGGATCGTCGCCGCCATGCTGGCCCTGGTCGGGCTTTCGACGCTGAAGCTGCGGTAGGCCGATGATCCCCGTCCCGGGCTATCAGGGCCGCCGCGTCGCCGTCTTCGGCCTGGGCCGATCGGGCATCACGGCGGCGCGGGCGCTGAAGGCGGGTGGGGCCATCCCCATCCTTTGGGACGACGGCGTCTCGGGCAGGATGCAGGCCGAGGCCGAGGGCTTCGTCGTCGAGGACCTGACCACCGCCGACTGGTCCGGTTTCGCCGCCCTGGTGCTGTCGCCCGGCGCGCCCCTGACCCGTCCCAAACCCCACTGGACGGTCGACAAGGCCCGTGCCGTCGACGTCCCGGTCATCGGCGACATCGAACTGTTCGCCCGCGCGATGGCTGCCATCCCGGAGGCTGAGCGCCCCCGCGTAGTCGCCATCACCGGCACCAACGGCAAGTCGACGACCACCGCCCTGATCGGCTGGGTGCTGAAACAGGCGGGCCTGACGGTCCATATCGGCGGCAACATCGGCATCGGCGTGCTGGCCCTCCCGGCCCCGACACCGGACGCCGTCTACGTCGTCGAGGTCTCCAGCTATCAGCTGGACCTGACCACCAGTTTCGCCCCCGACGTCGCCATCCTGACCAACATCAGCCCCGATCACCTTGATCGCCACGGCGGGATGGAGGGCTATGTCGCGGCGAAGAAAAGGATCTTTGCTAACCCCCAGGCCGATCGAGCCAGCGCGGCTATGATCAGTAACGATGACGTCTGGAGCTACTGGATTGCTGACGACATAAATGACGATTGGGCCACTGCCTGTGTCAGCACGCGCGCCGCGGGAGACTTCAGCCGAGAACCTCTCAACGCCTTCAGCAGCGGTTTCGGCTTTCGCGCCGTGGACGGTGTTCTGACGATGGAACGGCGCGATAACTCGCAAACAATCGCTGACATGCGCAACGCGCGTTCGCTCCCGGGACGTCACAATGGCCAGAACGCGGCTTTTGCCTATGGCGCGGCCGTTCGCCTGGGTGTTCCGCATGAGGCCGCCGTCGAAGGCCTGATGACCTTCCCCGGCCTGGCCCACCGCATGGAGACGGTCGGCCATCTCGGCGCCGTCCGCTTCGTCAATGACTCCAAGGCCACCAACGCCGACGCCGCGCGTCAGGCCCTGATGTCCTATCCGACCAGCTTCTGGATCGCCGGGGGGCGGGCCAAGGACGGCGGGATCGAGGATCTGCGCGACCTCTTCCCGCGCGTGACCAAGGCCTATCTGATCGGAGAGGCCGCCGAGGATTTTGCCCGGACCTTGGGCGACACCCCCCATGTCATCGCCCATGACATGGCCACCGCCGTCGCCCTGGCCGCCGCTGACGCGGCACAGGCGGGCGGAGATCAGGTCGTCCTGCTCAGCCCCGCCTGCGCCAGCTTCGACCAGTTTCCCGATTTCGAGGTGCGCGGAGAGGCGTTCCGGGCCGCCGTTCTTAACCTCGGCGCTACCCCTTCGGTTCATGGTTGAGAAACCATGACCGACGCGACCGCCCCCTATAGCCATCCGTTCTCGCGCAACGACCCCAGCCCGATCGCCCAGTGGTTCTGGACGGTCGATCGGGCGCTGCTGGGCGCGGCCCTGACGCTGATCGGCCTGGGCGTGGCGCTGAGCTTCGCGTCCTCGCCCGCCGCCATCCTGGCGGACGAATCGATCACCGACCCTTTCCACTATTCCTGGCGCATGATCGTCTGGGCCACAGGCGGCGTCGGTATCATGCTGACCCTGTCGCTGCTGAGCCCTCGCGGCGTGCGCCGTATCGCGGTTCTGGCCCTGCTGGGCGCCATCGTCGTCATGGCCATGCTGCCGTTCATCGGCGACACGGTGAAAGGAGCCGCGCGCTGGGTGAACCTGGGTCCGTTCAGTCTTCAGCCTTCCGAGTTCGCCAAGCCCAGCCTGATCGTCTTCGCCGCCTGGATGTTCGCGGAGGGCAAGAAAGGCCAGGGCGTGCCCGGCGTCTCCATCGCCTTTGGCTTCTACATGGTCGTCGTGGCCCTGCTGCTGATCCAGCCGGACATCGGCCAGACCCTGCTGATCACCACCACCTTCATGGCTGTCTTCTTCATGGCGGGTGTGCCGCTGCGCTGGGTCGCGGTGCTGATGGGGGCCTTCGCGGCGGGGACCACGGCCATCTATCTGTTGTTCCCCCACGTCCAGGCCCGCGTGGCCAAGTTCGTTTCCCCCGGCATCGAGGACACCCATCAGATCGACCGCGCGTCCCAGGCCATCCGCGCCGGCGGCCTGGTCGGGCGCGGCATCGGCGAGGGAGTCATGAAGCGCTCCGTGCCCGACCTGCACACCGACTTCATCTATTCGGTCGGGGCCGAGGAGTTCGGCCTGATGCTCAGCCTGACTATGATCGCGCTGTATGCCTTCATCGTCATCCGGGGCATGCGCAAGGCGATGAAGATGAACGATCCGTTCGAACAGACGGCGGCCGCAGGCCTGTTCATGCTGATCGGGCTGCAGGCCTCGATTAATGTGGCGGTGAACCTGAACCTGATCCCGACCAAGGGCATGACCCTGCCCTTCATCAGCTATGGCGGATCGTCCATGCTGGCCATGGGGGTGACCATGGGCTTTGCGCTCGCCCTGACGCGTCGTCGGCCCGGTGCCTATGAGCCGGGGGCCAGCCTGGCCCGGCCGCGCCGTCTGCTGATGCCCTGATCGACGCGGCATCGCGATTGATGCCGCACTGCGAAATCCCTATATGAGCGGCCTGCGAGCGGGGGCCAATCGCCCCGCGTCACGATCGGACCGCACTCCCCATGCTGGTCACCATGATGAAGTCCAAGCTGCACCGCGCGACGGTGACGCAGGCCGACCTGGACTACGAAGGCTCCATCGCCATCGACGGCGATCTGCTGGACGCGGCCGGGATATTCCCGAACGAACAGGTCGATGTGCTGAACATCACCAATGGTGCCCGCTTCACCACCTATGCGATCGAGGCCCCGCGCGGATCCAAGGTGATCGGCGTCAACGGCGCGGCCGCGCGTCTGGTGCAGAAGAACGACAAGGTCATCGTGGTGACCTATGGCCAGCTGGAGCAGGAAGAAGCGCGCCAGTGGTCGCCGACGGTCGTGCTGCTGGATGACGGAAATCAGGTGAAGAAGGCGGCGTGAGCCTTTCCTTCTCCCCTTGCGGGAGAAGGTGGCTGAGCGAAGCGAAGTCGGATGAGGGGTGACTCCCGGTCCGGCCGGTGAGCTGTCTGTCCCGCTCATTTCGCCTGCGTCGTCGTACCCCTCATCCGGCCCTGCGGGCCACCTTCTCCCGCAAGGGGAGAAGGGAAGGTCAGGCCCTCACCGCGCCCCTTGCCGCATCGACCCCCAGCGCCTTCAGCGCGGCCGCCGCGATGTGATCCGCGTCCAGCCCGGCGGTGACGTACTGCGCGGCGGGCGCGTCCTGGTCCTGGAAGACGTCGGGCAGGTGCAGGGTGCGGATCTTCAGGCCCGTGTCCAGCGCGCCTTCCGACGCCAGGAACTGCAGCACGAAGGCACCGAAGCCGCCCATGGCCCCCTCCTCCACCGTGATCAGCGCCTCGTGCTCTCGCGCCAGACGGGTGATCAGGTCGTGGTCCAGGGGCTTGGCGAAGCGGGCGTCGGCGACGGTGGCCGAGATGCCGTGGGCGGCCAGCAGGTCGGCGGCCTTCAGCGATTCCTGCAGGCGCGTGCCGAACGACAGGATGGCGACTGCCGTGCCTTCGCGGACGATGCGGCCCCGGCCGATCTCCAGCGGAGCGGCCAGTTCCGGGATCTCCACGCCCACGCCGTCGCCGCGCGGATAGCGGAAGGCCGAGGGCCGGTCGTCGATCTCGCAGGCGGTGGCGATCATGGCGGCCAGATCGGCCTCGTCCGCCGCCGCCATCAGCACCATGCCGGGCAGAGCGCCCATGTAGCCGATGTCGAAGGAGCCGGCGTGGGTCGAGCCGTCGGCCCCCACCAGACCGGCGCGGTCCATGGCGAAACGGACCGGCAGTTTCTGGATCGCCACGTCGTGGACGACCTGGTCATAGCCGCGCTGAAGGAAGGTCGAATAGATGGCGCAGAACGGCTTCATGCCGTCCGCCGCCAGACCGGCGGCGAAGGTCACCGCATGCTGCTCGGCGATGCCGACATCGTAGGTGCGCTTGGGGAAGGCCTGGCCGAACAGGTCCAGACCGGTGCCCGACGGCATGGCGGCCGTGATGGCGACGATGGTCGGATCGATCGCTGCGCGCTTGATCAGTTCGGTGCCAAACACCTTGGTATAGCTGGGCGCATTGGAGACGGACTTGGACTGCTTGCCCGAGACGACGTCGAACTTGACCACGGCGTGCAGCTTGTCGGCGCTGCTTTCGGCCGGGGCATAGCCCTTGCCCTTCTGGGTCACGACGTGGACGACCACCGGACGGTCGGTGATGGCGGCGGCGTTCTTCAGGATGGGGACCAGATTGTCCATGTCGTGGCCGTCGACCGGCCCGATATAATAGAAGCCAAGTTCCTCGAAGAAGGTGCCGCCAACGATCATGCCGCGCGCGTATTCCTCGGCCTTCCTCGCCGCCTCGCGGAACGGGCGCGGCATGTGCTGGACCACCTCGCGGCCGAACTTGCGGAAGTTCTGATAGGCTCCGCCCGAGACCTGCTTGGCCAGATAGGCGCTCATGCCGCCGACGGGGGGCGCGATCGACATGTCGTTGTCGTTGAGGATGACGGTCAGCTGACCCGTCGTTTCGGCCGCGTTGTTCATCGCCTCATAGGCCATGCCGGCGGACAGCGACCCGTCCCCGATAACGGCCACGACCTTGTTCTTCTTGCCCTGCTGATCGCGAGCGGCGGCGAAACCCAGGGCCGCGCTGATGGAGGTCGAGGCATGGGCCGCGCCGAAGGGGTCGTATTCGCTCTCGGACCGCTTGGTGAAGCCGGACAGCCCCCCGCCCATGCGCAGGGTGCGAATACGGTCGCGGCGACCGGTCAGGATCTTGTGCGGATAGCACTGGTGGCCGACGTCCCAGATCAGGATGTCGTCGGGCGTATTGTAGACATGGTGCAGGGCGACGGTCAGTTCGACGACGCCAAGGCCGGCCCCCAGATGTCCCCCGGTGGTGGAGACCGCATCGATCGTCTCGGCCCGCAGTTCGTCGGCCAGTTGCCTCAGCTGGGCGGCGTCGAACCCGCGCATGTCGGCGGGGACGTGAACCTTGTCGAGAAGCGGAGTGTCGGGCATCGAACGCGCAAACCTTGGCTTTATTGTCTGTTTGTCGGCCGGTCTGACGCCGGTCGCTTCCTCACTACGACCTTCGATTTAGCACGAAGTCCACGCTGGCCTTGAGGTTTTCGGCATCGGCACCGAACACGTCGAGGTGTCCACGCGCCTGATCCGCCAGTTGCGCGACCCGATGCCGCGCCACGTCGACGCCCAGAAGGGTCACGAAGTTGGTCTTGCCCTGGGCGGCGTCCTTCTGCGCCGCCTTGCCCAGCACAGCCTCGTCGCCATCGAAGTCCAGAAGATCATCGACGATCTGATAGGCCAGGCCGATGTCGTGGGCGAAGTCGGTCAGGGCCTGACAATGCCGCTCGCTGGCCTTGGCGACGATCAGGGGGATCTCGAAGGCATAGGTGAACAGGGCTCCGGTCTTGAGCCGCTGCATGCGGGCGACGCCCTCCAGGTCGTCGCGCACGCCCAGCAGATCGACCATCTGGCCACCCGCCATGCCGCGCGCGCCGCTGGCCAGCGACAGCCTGGCCGCAAGGGCGCAGCGGATGTTGGCGTCCTCGTGCGTATCCTCGTGCAGGATGATGTCGAAGGCGGCGGTCTGGAGCGCATCGCCCGCCAGCACCGCCGTCGCCTCGTCATAGGCCCGATGCAGGGTCGGGCGGCCGCGGCGCATGTCATCGTCGTCCATGCAGGGCAGGTCGTCATGCACCAGGCTGTAGGCATGGACGCATTCCAGGGCGCAGGCGGCCCGCAGCACGGGGCGTTCCTCGATGTCGAACAGCCGGGACGCCTCCATGGCGAAATAGGGCCTCAGGCGTTTGCCGGGGCCCAGGGCGGCATAGCGCATCGCCTCGGTCAAGCGCGATTCCGGGCCATCAGCGCGGGGCAACAGTTCATCCAGCGCGACGGTGACCATGTCGGCGACCTCGGCCACCCGGTCCGCCACGCTCTGAAACGGGGCATTGGCGGCAAGGCGCATCAGAACAGCCTCCCACCCAGGGGGACGTCACGGTCCACGCCGATCAGAACCACCTCGCCCGCCGCATCGGGGAAACCCAGGGTCAGCACCTCGGACATGAAGGGGCCGATCTGGCGCGGGGCGAAGTTGACGACGGCGGCGACCTTGCGGCCCGCCAGTTGGTCCGGCGTGTAATGGTGGGTGATCTGCGCCGAGGAGCGTTTGACGCCGATGTCGGTGCCGAAATCGATGGTCAGCTTGTAGGCGGGCTTGCGCGCCTCGGGAAAGGCTTCGGCACGGACGACCTGGCCGACGCGGATATCGACGGCGGCGAAGGCGGCATAATCGATGCGGTCTGCGAGCGCGGTCGCCATCAGCTGAACTCGGCCGGCTCGATGCCCTTGGCGGACCCGTCAGCACCGACGACGATCTTGTCCACCCGCAACTGCGCCGCTTTCAGCCGGGCCTCACAGTGCGCCTTCAGCCGGGCACCCTCTTCGTAGAGGGTGATGGATTCCTCGAGCGGGGCCTGGCCGGATTCGAGGCGCGAGACGATGGTCTCGAGCCGCGACAGGGCATCCTCGAAGCTGAGATCGGCGGGAACGGAAGGCGTTGCGTCTGACATCGCCTCAGACCCTAGAGGGGCGATGCGCTCGCTTCAACGGGGAAGCGTCAAACCCGCTCGTAACGCCGCTGGGACCAGTATCGGAAGCCCTGGTTGTGGACCAGCTTCCAGCCGTCGGCCTTGAGGCGGCCGCCGACCATGTGATTGAAGTAGCCGTGGGCCAGGACCAGGACGTCCTCGCCGGTCTGTGCACGAGCGATCAGTTTCCGGGCGGCGCGTTCGGCGCGGGCCTCGGCTTCGCGGCGCGTTTCCTGCCCGTCGTGGTGATCGAAGGCGTGCCACCAGAAGCGCGCCACGGCCCCCCAGTATTTGGGCGGCAGCTTGAACCACGACGGAAAATGCGGCGGCGGCAGGGGGGCCTCGATGAACAGGACGTCGGAGGTGACCTCGCGTCCGGCCGAGATGGCGGCTGCGGTCTCCTGGGCGCGCTGGCGGGTAGAGGCGAAGATGACCCCGGCCCCCTGGGCGGTTTCCAGCAGCTCGCGCGGCGGCGTCTGACCCGCCAGCAGCCCGCCCAGCTCGTATTTCGCCCACCAGTCGCGGTACTGGTCCGCCGTCAGCAGGCATTTGCGCGACAACGCAGGCTCTCCGTGACGGGCCAGGGTGATCGAACCAGGTCGCGGGGCGATGGCGCGCGAAGCGGCCAAGGCGGGCGTCCGCGTTTCTGCCTGAGGATGATCAAGGGTGTCTGGCATCATGGTAAGACGGAGATACGGGCGGAACGACCGCCTGGACCCTGTATCACGCCTCCCCCAAGGCCCGGACATGGGCGAGGGCCGAGCGGCCCAGTCCTTCAAGGTCGTAACCGCCCTCCAGCGAAGAGACAACCTTGCCGCCGCATCGACGGCGCGCGACCTCCAGCACAGCGCGGGTCGCCCAGGCGAAATCCTCGGCCTCCAGGGACTGGTGGGCGAGCGGATCGCGGCGATGGGCGTCGAAGCCGGCCGAGATCAGGATCAGATCCGGCGCGAAATCGTCCAGCACCGGCATCAGCCCACCGGCGAAGCTGGCCCGCCATGATTCGCGCGCGGCATGGGGCTCGACGGGGACGTTGACGATATTGCCGACCCCGGTCTCCGACGGCGCGCCTGTGCCGGGATACAGCGGCATCTGGTGGATGGAGGCCAGGAACAGGCTGTCGTCCGCCTCGAACGCGGCCTGGGTGCCGTTGCCGTGGTGAACGTCGAAATCGACCACGGCGACGCGAGCCATTCCCAGGCCCTGGGCCACACGGGCGGCGATGGCGACGTTCGAGAACAGGCAGAAGCCCATGGCCTGGTTCGGCTCGGCATGATGGCCCGGCGGGCGGACGGCGGCGAAGGCGCGCGCGGTCTGGCCCTCCGCGACCGCCCTGACCGCGTCGATTACGGCCCCGGCGGCGAGGCGGGCGGCACGGACGCTACCCGGCGACAGGACGGTGTCGGCGTCAAGCTGCGCCAGGCCGGACGTCGGTGATGCTTCGATCATGCGCGAGACGTAGGCCGCCGGATGGATGCGTTCGAGGTCGGCGATCGTCGCCTCGGTTGCGGCACGACGCTCCAGCGACAGATCCGAATCGTCCAGCGCGGCCATGACGGCGGACAGCCGCTCGGGACGCTCCGGGTGACCACCGCCGGGCGCGTGGGCGATCATGTCGGGGTGGGTGAACAGGGCGACGGACATCGAACGCAGGATAGAAGCGAGTCTCGCCGGACCCAAGTCTCATCGAGCATGCGGGATTGAGCGGGGCGCCGGTTCGCGGCAAACCGTGGCCATGACCGACGCCATGATCCGCCCCGCCCGCCCCGCCGACGCCGCCGCTCTCGGCGTGCTGGGTCGCCAGACCTTCATCGACACCTTCGTGGCCGAGGATGGGTTCGCCATTCCCTATCCGAAAGACGATCTGACCGCCTTTCTCGACACCAGTTTCAACGAAGCGACCATCACCGGCAAGCTGGCCGAACCAGGCGCGGCCTGGTGGGTCGCCGAGCGCGATGGGACCTTGCTGGCCTTTGCCAATGTGGGCGCGAACACTTTACCCCACCCCGACGCCCGGCCGAGCCACAGCGAGCTGCGACGGTTGTATGTCGGCCGCAATGCCCAGGGCCTAGGGCTGGGCACCCAGTTGCTGAAGGTGTCGCTGGACTGGATGGAGGACAACACCGACGGCCCTCTGTGGATCGGCGTCTGGAGCGGCAATGTGAAGGCGCAGAGGCTGTATGCCGCCTATGGGTTCGAGAAGGCGGGTGAGTATCGGTATCCGGTCGGCACCTGGATGGACGACGAGTTCATCTTGCGGCGCGGCTGATCCAGGCTCAGGTTCGGACCATGCTCCTGCCGTTCTTCACCGCCCTGCGTCAGGCCAAGGTGCCTGTGTCGACCAAGGAATGGCTTCATCTGATGGAGGCCATGGACAAGGACGTGGCCGGGGGACGGGTCGAGGACTTCTACCACCTGTCGCGCGCGGTGCTGGTCAAGGACGAGAAGCATTACGACCGCTTCGACCAGGTGTTCGGGACGGTATTCAAGGGCATCGAGACGGTCGGCGCGGGCGAGGAACCGGGCCTGGACGTGCCCGAAGACTGGCTGGCGCTGCTGAACCAGAAGTTCCTGACCGACGAGGAAAAGGCCGAGATCGAGGCGCTGGGCGGGTTCGAGAAGCTGATGGAAACCCTGAAACAGCGCATGGAGGAGCAGAAGGAGCGCCACGAGGGCGGATCCAAGTGGATCGGCACCGGCGGCACCAGCCCCTTTGGCCACGGCGGCTACAACCCCGAGGGTGTGCGGATCGGGGGGCCCGCCAAACAGGGCCGCGCGGTCAAGGTCTGGGAAAAGCGCGAATACCGGAACCTGGACGACACCGTCGAACTGGGCACCCGCAACATCAAGGTCGCCCTGCGCCGTCTGCGCCGCTTCGCGCGCGAGGGCGCGGCCGAGGAGCTGGACATCGACGGCACCATCGACGGGACGGCGCGCCAGGGGTGGCTGGACATCCGCATGCGGCCCGAGCGACGCAACACCATCAAGGTGCTGCTGTTCCTGGATGTCGGCGGGTCGATGGATGGCCACATCAAGCTGTGCGAGGAGCTGTTCTCCGCCGCGAAGACCGAGTTCAAGAACCTGGAGTTCTTCTACTTCCACAACTGTCTCTACGAGGGCGTCTGGAAGGACAATCGGCGACGTCACGCCGAGAAGATCCCGACCTGGGACCTGCTGAATAAATACCCCGGCGACTGGCGGGCCATCTTCGTCGGCGACGCGACCATGTCCCCCTATGAGGTCACGATGCCGGGCGGGTCGGTCGAGCATTGGAACGAGGAGGCCGGCGCGGTCTGGATGCGACGCGCGCGACTTCAATGGGACAAGTCGGTGTGGCTGAACCCGGTGGCTGAGCGATACTGGAGCTACACGGCGTCCGTGAAGCTTCTGAGCGAGGTCATGGACGAGCGGATGTTTCCGCTGACCCTGGACGGTCTCGACCGGGCCATGCGGGCCCTGACCCGCTAGACAAACGAAAACGCCGCCCCGCGAGGGACGGCGTCATCGTGAAAATCCGTGAAAGATCTAGCTGCGCTTGTCGTTGTCGCGCAGGCTGTCCTTGACGCCACCGACGGTGTTCTGGACCTTGCCTTCGACCTGATCGGCCTTGCCTTCGGCTTTCAGCTTTTCGTCACCCGTCAGGTTGCCGAAGCCCTCCTTGATCTTGCCACCGACGTTCTTGGCAGCACCTTCAATACGATCATGATCGGCCATGGCGAGGCTCCTGATATTCGGCGTCGGCCACAGCGGCGGCGCTTCGGCATCAAGAGCGAACGACCCGGTTCGGCGTTCCGTATGGTCCAGCTTAGCGTCTGAGCCATTTCGCCACGGCCCAGGCGTGGGCGTCGTGGCGAAGCTCGGCCAGCGCGGTGCGGGGATGCAGCCAGACCAGCTCGTGGTCGGCCTCCATCTTGCGCGCAGGATCGATGGCCAGCATTTCGGCGATCCAGAAGCCGCCGACGTTGTTGACTGCAGCGCCGTCTGACTTGAGGAAGAACTGGCCGGCCTCGGCGATGCGCTCAAGCGGCCGGATGCTCATGCCGGTTTCCTCGACGAACTCGCGGATCAGGGCTTGCTGCTCGGTTTCGTCACCGTCGATCGCTCCTCCGGGAAGGTCGTAGTAGGGCGTGTCGCGGGTGACCCGGACGCAGGCGATCTTCTCGTCGTGAAAGACCAGGCCAAAGACGGCGGGCCGATGCAGATACTCGGTGCCGGGATCCGCCCGCCCGAACTGAAGCGCGGGCTTCACAGATCGAAAGCCAGTCGCGCCCGGACGCCCTTGTGCGCCCCGTCGAATTCGACCGCCGACCGCAGGCCAGACGCCATGGCGGTGATGATCTTGCCGCCCAAACCCGTGCCCTTGGGCTTGCCGTCGCCCAGGCCGGGTCCGTCGTCCTCCACCGTCAGGATCGCGCGCCCGGCGGCGTCGGGGGCCAGGATCACGCGGATCTCGCCGGTTTGACCAGGGGCGTAGGCGTATTTCACGGCGTTGGTGACCAGCTCGGTCACCACGACGCCCAGCGACACGGCCTGGTCGGTGGTGACCCTCATGGCGCTGGCCTGAAGCGTGATGTTGGGCGAGCAGTCGTCGGGTCCCAGCGACTTGGACAGTTCATCGACCAGACCCTCCAGATAGGCCTGCATGTCGACCGTCTCCATGTCGCCGGACGTGTAGAGCCGCCGGTGGACGTGGGCCACGGCCTCGATCCGGGCCTGCGCCTCCTTCAGGGCACTGCGGGCGCCCTCGTCGGCGAGATGGCGCAGTTGCAGCGACATGAAGGTCGAGACCAGCTGAAGCGAGTTGCCGACGCGGTGGTTGACCTCACGCAGCATGGCCTCGGCGCGGTCGCGGGCCATGCGGACCTGTTCCTGGGCCTGCTCGTTCTCGCGTTCCAGGCGGCGGCGCAGAAGGGCGTCCTCCAGCGCCCGGCGCAGCAAGGCGGTGAAGTCCTCGGACACATCCTTGATGACGTAGTCGGCCGCGCCGGCGCGCAGGGCCGCGACGGCGATGCGGCCTTCCTGAGCCCCTGTCACATAGACGACCGGAGGTGGCGCGGGGCGGTGCAGCAGTTCGGGAAGAACGTCCAACCCGTCACGGCCGGGCATGTAGTGATCCAGCGCGCAGACATCGTATTCACCGGCATCCAGCGCCGCGACTCCCGCATCGCCGTCGGCGGCCAAGGTCACCTCGTATCCGTGACGGGCGAGTTCCTTCTGCACGAGCCGCGACAGGCCGCGATCGTCGTCGATATAGAGCAGCCGGATGGGCGGCTTTTCAGGCGTCATTCGATGTCCGGAGCCTGCATGACCGACAGGAAAAGGCCCAGCTGCCGGATCGCCCCGGCGAAGCTCTCATAGTCCACCGGCTTGGTGATGTAGACGTTGCAGCCCAGGTCGTAGCAGCGCTGGATCTCCGTCTTGTCGTCGGTGGTCGTCAGGACGACGACCGGTGCGCGCTTCAGGCGCTCGTCCTTCTTGACCTCGGCCAGGATCTCGGTGCCGCTCATGTCGGGCAGGTTCAGGTCCAGCAGGATCAGCATCGGGCCGTTGGCGCGGACCTCCTCGCTGAACAGATAGTCGAGGGCCGGCTGGCCATGGTCGAAATGAACGATCTCGTTCGAGATGTTGGCCCGACGGATGTTCTTCTCGATCAGCTTGGCATGGCCGTGATCGTCTTCGACCATCACGATCTTTACGGGATTGCTGTTGGTCAAAGGGCGTCTCCGGCGTCGTCGAGGATGAGGCGTTTGGGGAATTTAAGACGAAATGTCGAGCCTTCGCCCAGAACGGAATCGACCGTGATCTCACCACCCAGGCGACGAACGCTGTTCCGGACGAAGGCCAGTCCCAGGCCCTCCCCCTTTTGATCCTGCCGACCTGCGCGGCGGAACAGTTCGAAGACCCGTTCGTGGTCCTTTTCAGCGATGCCCCGGCCATTGTCGGCGACGGCGATTTCGACCCAGCCCCCGGGCAGATCGCGCCCCGACACCTCGATATGACCTGGACGGCCGGGCTGGAGATATTTCACGGCGTTGTCGATCAGGTTGCCGACGATCTGTTCCATCGACAGGCGATCACTTTCGACCGGCACCATGTCGCCGATCACGACCTCGGTCTCGGATTCGTCCAGCTGATGACGGACCGTATCGGCGATCTGGGCGGCGATGGCCCCGACATCCAGGGTTTCGGGCACCAGATTGCGCCGCCCGTCGCGCGACAGCTTCAGAATGGCGTTGATCAAACGGTCCATCTTTTCCGTCGACGCCCGGATGAAGCCGACAGCCTCGGGGATATCCTCGCGCGCGGCGATCAGGGCATCGCGTTCCAGCAGCTCCGGGGCCACGGTCTCGACCTTGGTCATCTGCAGGTCGATGGTCTTGCCCGCCTGTTCCAGCTCGGCGGTGTAGCCCATGACGTTCACCAGCGGCGAACGCAGGTCGTGGCTGACGATATAGGCGAAGCGCTGCACCTCTTCGTTCGAGCGGATCAGGGCAGCGGTGCGGGCCTTCACCGTTTCCTCAAGACCCGCGTTCACGCGGTCGATCGCGGCCTGGGCATCCTTGAGCCCAGCCAGATAGCGCCGGACCAGCAGGAAGACGACAACCCCCAGCATCAGGATCAGCAGACCGGCGATCCCGTTCACGACCGCGGTGAAGGTGGCCGATCCCTCCGACTGGTCCCGTCGCTCGGCCAAGCGGGACCCCATCCGGCTGTCCAGATCCCCCAGTTCGGATTCCAGCTGTTCCATCAGGGACTTGCCGTCACCTTCCGAAATTCTTCGCATGGCCTGCTGACCCTGCCCGCTCTGGCTGAGGGCCACGACCGAGTTCATCTCCAGAATCTTGTCGCGCGACAGGCGCGTGACCGCCTCGACGGTCGCGGCGTCAATGGGGTCGTTTCCCAACCGCTCTGCCATGCCGTCGATCAGATAGGCGTTGGTCTCCACGGCGCGCTCGTAATCCATGCGGAAGGTGTAAAGGCCGGTAAGGACAAAGCCGCGCTGGGCTGATTCGGCGTCCTTGAGGTTCAACAGCAGGATGCGGCCCGAACGGCGCGCCTGCCATGCCGCCTCGACCTGGTCGTTGAACGCGGCCGTCCGCTGGATCATCACGAACGTCGTGGCATTGACGACCAGCAGGAGAAGTATGGCAGCCGACAGCAGCAGGACGATCGAGCGCCCGAGGGTGCGTTGGCGCAGAAGCGGGCCCACCCGCGAAACGATATGCGACAACGAAACCATGACTTCGTGCTTTAGCGAAGCCATATCGCCTGTCCAGAGAAGTCGTTCGCGGCGCAACACATGCAGGCCTAAAGCATTCGGTTAAGAAGCTGTGCCGTTTGGGGAGTTCGATTTCATGGTGTCGTGGTGGTGGTTCATCCCAACGGCCGTGGCCGTCATCGGAGCGTTGATCCTGATCAGCGGTCTGGCGGGCCTGTTCAAGGGTCGGTTCTTCGGTGGACTGTTCGGCACCCTGGCAGGCGGCGTGCTGCTGACGGGCGCGCTGGGCGCCGCGCTGCTGGGGCAGAATGTGCAGACCTATTCGCGCCTGACTTATGAGCGGCCCGTGGCGGGCCTGGCGGTTCGCCAGCTGGCCCCGCAATATTTCGAGGTCACGGTGACCCAGCCCGCCAACGGAGAGACGCCGGCGCGGATGGCCGTCTATCCCGTCAATGGCGACGAGTGGCGGATGGAGGCACAGGTCCTGAAGTGGAAGCCATGGGCCAACGTATTGGGCCTGGACAGCCAGTATCGACTGGATCGTCTGTCCGGCCGCTATCAGGACATCGAGCAGGAGCGCACCGGGGCCCGCAGCGTGCACGCCCTCTATGTCGAGGAACCCGGCACCGTCGCGGGCGTGCAGACGCCGTGGTCGCTGGGTGTGTGGGACATGGCGCGAAAGTATCGGCGCTATGTCGACGCCGTCGATACCCTGTATGGGTCGGCCGCCTATATGCCGATGGCGAACGGCGGGACCTATGAGGTCTGGATCACCCAGTCGGGTCTGATCGCCCGGCCGACCAACGAAGCCGCGCGCGCGGCCTCGGCGGGCGGCTTCGTGCGGGTGAACTAGACCGAACCCAGGGTCCGCAGGCGCGCCTTGGGATGGACCTCGTTCTGGCTCATGACCACGGTCTGACCCCGGAAACGCTCGATGATGGAGCGGACATAGGGCCGGATCTGCGGGCCGGTCAGCAGGACGGCGCTTTCGCCAGACATGGCGGCGCGTTCGAAGACGTCACGGACGGCGCGGATGAAGTCCTGAAGCCGTGACGGCGCCATGGCCAACTGCTTGTCCTCACCCCCGCCCACCAGGGCCTCGGCGAAGGCGCTTTCCCATTCGGGCGACAGGGTGATGATGGGCAGGGCCCCGTCGTCGCCCTTGTATTGCCAGCACAGCTGACGGGCCAGGCGGGTGCGGACGTGCTCGACCAGGGTGGTGACGGAACTGGAGTGCGGGGCGGCCTCGGCCAGGCCTTCCAGAATGGCACCCAGATCGCGGATCGAGACCTTCTCGCGCAGCAGGGCCTGGAGCACGCGTTGCAGCGTGGTGACGGTGACGACGGACGGCACCAGTTCCTCGACCAGCTTCTTCTCTTCCGGCCCGAGTTCCTTCAGCAGCTTCTGCACCTCGGCATAGCTGAGCAGGTCGGCCATGTTCTCCTTGAGGATTTCGGTCAGATGGGTGGTCAAGACCGTCGAGGGATCGACGATGGTGTAGCCGCGGAAGGTGGCCTCTTCGCGCAGGTTTTCGTCGATCCAGGTGGCGGGCAGGCCGAAGGCGGGTTCCTTGGTGTGTTCGCCGGGCAGTTCGACTTGCCGTCCGGCCGGGTCCATGGCCATCAGCGACCCGAGGCGGACCTCGCCTGAACCGGCCTCCATCTCCTTGATCCGGATGGCATAGCCCTGGGTCGGCAGGCGCATGTTGTCGAGAATGCGCACCGACGGCATGACGAAGCCGTATTCCTGGGCCAGGGCGCGGCGCAGGGCGCGAACCTGATCGGTCAGGCGGCGGCCCTCCAGATCGTTGATCAGGGTCAGCAGCGAATAGCCCAGCTCGATCTTGACCTCGTCGATGGTCAGGGCCGTGCCGATGGGCTCCTCGATGTCTTCCTTGGGTTTGGCGTTGACGGCGTCGTTCTCGACCGGCTGGGGCTTCAGCTTGGCGCGACCCAGACGCCAGGCCATGAAGCCCGCGCCGATGGCCAGGGCGGCGAAGGGGATGATCGGCATGCCGGGGATCAGGGCCAGCAGACCGGCGGCGGCCGACACCATTCCCAGGCTGACCGGGTTGGTGGCCAGTTGCGCGACCAGGGCCTTGTCGGCGGAACCCTCGACGCCGGCCTTGGACACCAGGAAACCGGCGGCGATCGAGATGATGATGGCCGGGACCTGGGTGACCAGACCGTCGCCGATGGTCAACTGGATATAGGTGTTGGCCGCCTCGCCGATCGGCAGGCCGTGCTGGACCGTGCCGATCAGGATGCCGCCGATGGCGTTGATGAAGACGATGATGAGCCCGGCCATGGCGTCGCCACGCACGAACTTGGACGCACCGTCCATAGCCCCGAAGAAGGTCGATTCCTGCTCCAGCTCCTTGCGCCGGATCTTGGCCTGATCCTCGGTGATCAGGCCCGAGGACAGGTCCGCGTCGATGGCCATCTGCTTGCCCGGCATGGAGTCCAGGGTGAAGCGGGCGGACACTTCGGCGATCCGGGTTGAACCCTTGGTGATGACGACGAAATTCACCACCAGGATGATGGCGAAGATGATGATGCCGATGATGAAGCTGCCGCCCATCATCAGGGCACCGAAGGCGTTGATGACCTGACCGGCGGCATCGTGGCCCTCGTGGCCGTGGGTCAGCACCAGGCGCGTCGAAGCCAGGTTCAGGCCCAGCCGGAATAGGGTCGAGATCAGCAGCACCGTCGGGAAGATGGCGAAGTCCAGCGGACGCTTCATCATCAGCGCCGTCATCAGGATCAGCACAGACGACACCAGGCTGATGGCCAGGAGCAGGTCCAGCAGGAATTTCGGCACCGGCAGGATCAGCAGCAGGATGACGCCGATCACGCCGACCGCCATGCCGACCTCGCCGCGCATCAGCCAGCCGCGAATGTCGCCGCCGGTCGGACGGGCCATGCCGTCCTTCATCATGACGGGTGTGTCGGTCATGCGCGACCGAGCTGGCTCAGGGCCAGACGGGTTGCTTGCGCGATGACGGCGGCGTTCTGGGCGTCGGAGGTGGTGCGCGTGGCGTGGTAGTAGGTGGCGACGATGATGGGATCACCGGTCGGCGGATACAGGATGCCGATGTCGTTGGTCGGGCCATAACCGCCCGTGCCGGTCTTGTGCGCCACGCGCCAGCCGTCGGGGACACCCGCCTTGATGCGGTCGGTGCCGGTCGGCGAGGTGAACATCCAGCCCAGCAGCATCGTCTTCGATTCAGCCGACAGCGGCGAAGTCGGGTCGATGAACAGGCGGTGGAGGTTGGCTGCGGATTGGGCGGGCGTGATGGTGTCCTTGATGCCGTCCAGGCGGTTCATCTCGGGTTCGAAGCGATCGACCGTGGTCGTGTCATCGCCGATGCCGCGATAGAAGGCGCGCATGGCCTCGATGCCGCCCAGCGACTTGAGCAGCAGGTTGGCACCGGGATTGTCGCTGACCTCGACGACGGCCTGCATCAGGCGTTCGACGCTGAGGCTGGAACCGATGGCGGGCTCGGTCACCGGGGCGTGGTCGAGCATGTCTGCGCGGGTGATGGGGACGGCGCGGTCCAGTCGTTCCTGACCCGCCTGAACTTTCAGCAGCGTCGCGGCCGACAGATACATCTTGAACGTCGAGCAATAGACGAACCGTTCGTCTCCGCGCGCGGTCAGCCGTCGGCCCGAACCCAGGTCGTGGGCGAAGAAGCCGAAACGGCCGCCGTGTTCGGCCTCCAGCGCGGAAAGGTCGAATGCTTCCGGGTGGGCCGCTGCGGGAGCAGCCGCGGGCGCTGTCTGTGGCGCGCAGCCGACCAGGCCCAGCGCACCGATGCCGGTCAGGACGCTTCTGCGGTCCGCGACGACCATTCTAGGCCGCGCTCGCGCCGTAGCCGGCCGTGGCGATCCCGGTCTGGGGAGCCATGATCTGGGTCCCTTCGTCGGCGTATTCGTTCAGCTTGTTGCGCAGCGTCCGGATCGAGATGCCCAGGATGTTGGCCGCATGCGTCCGGTTGCCCAGGCAATGGGTCAGGGTGTCCAGGATCAGGGTCTTTTCCATCTGCGCAACCGTCTGGCCGACATAGGCGCGTGACACGGCATCGGCCGTCTGGGCGGCACGACCGGCCAGACCATTGTCCACAGGCCCGCCCACAGCCCCAGTCAAGGGTTGACCGTCCGGCAGGCGGATGGCCTCCGCGTCGATTTCGGGTCCGACGGCCAGCAGGACCGCGCGGTGCATGGCGTTTTCCAGCTCCCGCACATTGCCGGGCCAGCGGTGGGCGGCGAGCGCGCGACGGGCATCCTGGGACAGCGGCCGGACTGGAACGCCGTTGGCGGCGGCGTATTTCTTGACGAAGTGATCGGCCAGGACCGCCACGTCGCCCGGCCGTTCGCGCAAAGCCGGCAGGCGCAGGTTTACGACGTTCAGCCGATACAGCAGGTCCTCGCGGAAGGTGCCCTCGGCCACGGCCTTGGCCAGGTCGCGGTTGGAGGTGGCGATGATGCGGATGTTGACGGGCACCGGCTTGGTGCCGCCGACGCGGTCAATGATCCGTTCCTGGATCGCGCGCAGCAGCTTGGCCTGCAGCCGGGCGTCCATCTCCGAGATTTCGTCCAGCAGCAGCGTGCCGCCGTCGGCCTCCTCGAACTTGCCGATGCGGCGGGCGACCGCGCCGGTGAAGGCGCCCTTCTCGTGACCGAACAGCTCGGATTCCAGGAGGTTGTCGGGGATGGCGGCGCAGTTGACGCTGATGAACGGCCGTTCGGCGCGCTTGGAATGGGTGTGCAGGTAACGAGCCATCACCTCCTTGCCGACGCCGCTTTCGCCGGTGATGAGGATGGAGGCCTCCGACCGCGCGACCTGATCGGCCAGCTTGATGACGGCCTGCATCGACGGATCGGCCGAGATCAGCGGACGCTCGTCGTCAGCCACCGCGGCCAGGACGGCGGCGATCAGGTCGGCGTCGGGCGGCAGCGGGATGAATTCCTTGGCCCCCGCGCGGATGGCGGCGGCGGCTTTCTCCGCATCGTTGTCGACACCGCAGGCGACCACCGGCACGAAGATGCGTTCCGCGTCGTTGGCCGCGATCAGGGCCCCGATGTCGAGGTTGTAGTCGACCATCAGCAGGTCGGCCCCCTGCCCGCGCCGAAGCTGTTCCGTCGCCTGATCCGCGCGCTCGACGTGATTGACCTTGGCGCCATGCGCCATGGCCATTTTCACCGCCGCCGCGAGCTGGCCCGAAAGCCGTCCAACCACCAGAAGCCGCATGGGTCTTCTCCCTTAATCCGTACGTGAGGGTCCGAACGCCTAGGCGTTCGAATCCTCGGTCTTGATGATTTCCGTCATGGTCACGCCCAGGCGGTCCTCGACGACGACGACCTCCCCGCGCGCGACCAAACGGTTGTTGACGAAGATGTCGATGGCCTCGCCGACCTTGCGGTCCAGCTCCAGCACGCTGCCCCGGTTGAGCTTCAACAGCTGTGCGACCGTCATATGGGCCTTGCCCAGCACGGCCGAGATATTGACCGGCACGTCGAAGACGGTCGCAAGGTCGGCGGCGGACTTGTCGCCCGCGTCGTCAAAGGTCGTCAGGGCGGTGGAGTCCGGAAACTCCTCCAGGGCGAGATCGTCGGCCATCAGTCTTGACCTCCATGGTCGAGGGATTCGGCGTGTCCGGCCTCGGCGGCCAGGGCGGATGACAGGGCGATGGCGATGCGGTCGGCGGCGGCGGCCGGATCGAAGTCCGCGCGACCGTCGGCCCACTCCAGCTGGAAGGCCGCGACCGCTAGGGCCAGATCATCGCGGAAAGCGACCAGACCCGAGAAACCGGCGTCGATGCAGACGGCCTGAATTTTCGTGCGGGCCGCCTCGTCCAGCCCGGACGCGCGGACGACCAGACGCGGCGAGGCGTCGATCTCCTGGCCCAGGGTCTCCAGCGCGGATTGCAGCGGGCCGGTCGGGAGGTGATCCAGGGCGGCGGCGGCGATGACGCGGGCGGCGGCCAGGGCCAGATCGGCGGCGTGTTCGCGGTGCTGGTGCGCGACCTGGTTCAAAGCGGGGGCGGCCATGGCGACGGCCTGACCGATCGAAGACAGGGCCATGGCCGACAGGCTGTCGACCTCGGCAAGCGCCGCCTCGCGTGCCTCCAATCGCGCCTGGGCGACCAGGGCCTCGACCTCGGCGGGCATATAGGCGCGCTTGGTCGGACGGAAGGTCGACGCCCGGACGACGGAACCCGCCTCGTCGAACTCGGTGTCGAAGGAAAAGGGGCGGCTGTTGAGGGGGGCTGTCTCGACCATGTCAGTAGATCAGCTCGTCGTCGCCGGAGGCCCCGGCCAGCATGATCTCGCCGCGCGCCGCCAGGTCCTTGGCGACCTGGACCATGGCCATCTGGGCGGTGTCGACGTCCTTGAGCCGGACCGGCCCCATGGATTCCATGTCCTCGCGCATGATCTTGGACGCGCGCTCGCTCATGTTGGTGAAGAACATCTCGCGTAGCGGCTCGGAGGCGCCTTTCAGCGCCAGGCCGAGCGAATCCTTCTCGACCGCGCGCAGCAGGGTCTGGACGCCGCCGGGATCCAGCTTGGACAGGTCCTCGAACACGAACATCAGCGCGCGGATGCGCTCGGCCGATTCGCGGTTGCGTTCCTCCAGGGCGCCGATGAAGCGGGCCTCGGTCTGGCGGTCGAAACTATTGAAGATGTCGGCCATCATTTCGTGGCTGTCGCGCTTGGACGTGCGGGCCAGGTTCGACATGAACTCGGTACGCAGGGTCTGTTCGATCTTGTCCAGGATTTCGCGCTGAACCGGCTCCATGCGCAGCATCCGCTGGACGCATTCCAGGGCGAAGTCCTCGGGCAGGCTGGTCAGGACGCGGGCGGCATGGTCGGGCTTGACCTTGGACAGGACCACGGCGACCGTCTGGGGGTATTCGTTCTTCAGGTAGTTGGCGAGAACCGCCTCGTTCACATTGCCCAGCTTGTCCCACATGGTGCGACCGGCCGGACCGCGAATCTCCTCCATCAGGCCTTCGACGCGCTCGGCCGGCATGAAGGAGGCCAGCAGCCGCTGGGTCTGCTCGAAACTGCCCATGACGGTGCCGGACCCGGACATGCCCGACACGAACTCGACCATCAGCTCCTCGACCACCGTCGCGGAGACCGTGCCCAGCGAGGCCATGGCCTGGGAGATCTCCTTGACCTCGTCGTCGTCCAGCCCCTGCCACAGCCGGGTGTGATCCTCGCCCAGCGCGAGCAGGATCACCGCTGCCTTCTCAGGCCCCGACAGCTTCTTGGCATCATCGACGGAGGCCTTTTTTGACATCATCCGGGCGGCCATCAGCCTTCGTGCACCCAGCCGCGGAGGATCGAGGTCGATTCATCCGGATGCTTCTCGACGAAGTCGGCCACCTTCTTGACCGACGAGGCTTTCACCTGGCCCTCGATGCGGGCGATGTCGAGACGCTGGTCCATGTCGGAGGGGCCAGGCAGTTGACCCATCGATCCGCCGACCATGGAGGTTTGCAGGGATGTCACGGGGACCTGACCACCGCCCGACACCGCCATCGCCATCTGCTGACCGCCGGCGCCGGACGCGCTCTTCAGCAGCGGGCGCAGAACGAAGAAGATCAGCAGCAGGGCCGTGACCAGCAGCACCAGCAGTTCGACCCCGCGCATGATGTCGTTCTTGGTGAAGTTCAGCAGGGGCGATCCGCCGTCGGTGCCGCCGGCCGAGACCAGGGCGTCGCGGTTGAAGCGGACGTTGGTGACCCGCACCTGGTCCCCGCGCGTCTGATCGAAGCCCATGGCGGCCTTCACCAGATCCTCGATCTGCGTGATCTCCTCGGCCGTGCGGGGGGCGTAGGTCGGCTCTCCACCCGGCTCGGCCGCCGAAGTCAGCTTGCCGTCGACGGCGACCGCGACGGACAGTTTACGGACCTCGCCCGGTTCCTTGACCGTGGTCGTGGTGGTGTTCGAGATTTCGTAGTTGGTGGTCTCGGTGCTGGCGCTCTCGGTCGAGCCTTGAGGCGTCGTGGTGGGGGCGGCTCCGCCGGGGATGTTGTTGGTGGCCGTGGCCCCGCCGTCGGCGATGCCGGTCGTGTCCTGGGACTGGGTGCCGTTGGTCGAGGTGGAGCGGACGACCTGGCCATCGGGATCGTATTTCTGCTCCTGGGTGGTGGAGCGGCTCATGTCGATGTCGGCGGTGACCTGGACGCGGGCCGCGCCTGGGCCGACGACCCCTTCGACCAGGTCCTTGATCCGCTGCTGCAGCTGGGCCTCGGTCGCGCCCTTGGCCTCCTCGGCGGTGGCGGAGGTGAAGCCTTCCTCGTCGTCGGCGGCGGCCAGGGTCTGGTTGGTTTCGTCGACGACCGTGACCTTGTTCGGTTTCAGGTTCGGCACCGACGAGGCGATGACGGCGCGGATGGCGCGGACCTGATCCGTGGAAAGCTTCCGACCGCCCAGGCCGACGACGACGGAGGCGGTGGGCTCGGCCGCGTCCTGCTGGAACAGCTCGCGCTTGGGCAGGGCGATGGCGACGCGGGCGGACTGAACGCCGCGCATGGACATGATGGTTCGGGCCAGCTCGCCCTGAAGCGCGCGTTGCTCGCTGATCTGCTGCTGGAACTCGGTCTGGCCCAGCACCGACTGGGTGTCGAACAGCTCGTAGCCGACCGAACCGGAGGTCACGAGCCCCTTGCCGGCCAGCATCAGGCGCGCCTCGCCGACCTGATCCCGGTTGACCATGATGGTCGAGCCATCGCCGCGCGTGGAATATTTGATGCCGGACTGTTCCAGCGAGGCGGTGATCTCGCCGGCTTCGCGCAGGTCCAGGTTGGAATACAGCAGAGCGTCGGGGGCCTGGCCGACGCGCAGCATCAGGGCCACCAGCACGGCAGCCACGCCTGCGCCGACACCCAGCACCATGGCCAGGCGCCCGATCCCGAATCTCTGCAACGCCGCCGTAAAGCCGCCCACGCGTCCCCGCCCAATACTGTCGCGGGAGCCCAGACCCCTCCGCTAGGCAGAAACTGCCGCCCGCGTGGTTAACGGCGGTTTAAGTGTCGCGGTGAAGGGCGAGAAAGTGTCAGGGCGGCCAGCACATCGCCCGCCCCGGACGGAAGGCTCGCGTCCGGGTCGCGCAGCACCGCCTCGACATCGCGGAACACGGTTTCGGCCTGCAGGTCGCGGTTCAGCAGGTGCCAGCCGTCGGGATAGAAGGCCGTGCGAAGTCGGGGCGGATCGCCCGCCCGGATCAAGGCGCGACGCATGGGGCCGGGCTCGATGATCTGGTCGTGGGCCCCATACATCAGCATCGTCGGGACGCGGACCTGGCCCAGCTTCATCGACGCGCTTTCCATCAGATCAACGAGGCCCGACAGGGTGTCGAAGCGGGTGGCGCGGATGAAAAGCGGGTCGGTGCCGTTGGCGACCAGTTCGGCCAGATTGTCGGTCGCGCGGATGTCGCGCACAGCCCAGTCGGGAGCCTGGACGGCGCGCGAGCCCAGAAGTCGGGCTGCCGCCCACAGGCTGGCGCGGTTCAGGACGGTCTGGCTGGACCAGCCCCAGACGGCGGGGGCCAGCAGGATCGCCTGATCGGCCGCAGGCGGGCGGTCCGAGGCAAAGGCCGAGACGGCGACCGCCCCACCCATGCTTTCGCCCACCACCGCGATCCGCGCGTGCGGGTGTCTGGCGCGGACCAGGGCGACGACGGTGCGCAGGTCCTCGACCATCCGCGCCTCCCCGGCCCAGGTGCCGCGTCCGGGGGCCCGGCCGAAACCGCGCTGGTCATAGGCATAGGTGGCGATACCACGTTCCGCCCACCACGGCCCCGCCAGACGCCAGGCGGTGGCGTAATCGTTCATGCCGTGCAGGGCCACGAGAACGGCCCAGGGCTCGCCGGTCGTCGGCACCCAGCGGCGGTACGGCAAACGCCCGCCGTCCTGCACGATGAAGGCAGCCGGTTCGATCCGCGGTCCGGTGAAGTCCGACGCAGGCGACAGCGGCGGCTGGACATAGGGCGAGGCGCAGGCCCCGAGGCCCAGCATCAACCCCGTCAGCATCGTGCGTCGGATCATGTGCCGAGCATGCTCCGAACCCTCTGGCGAAGATACGGCACGACCTCGGTCTCGAACCACGGATTGCGCCGCAGCCAGGCCGTGTTGCGCCACGACGGATGCGGCAGCGGCAGGATGGAGGGACCGTATTCGCGCCAGGCGCGGACGGTCTCGGTCATGTTGGAATGGGCACCTGCCCCGAGCGCCCAGACCTGGGCATAGCCGCCGACCAGAAGGGTCAGCTCCATCTGCGGCAGGGCCTCCAGCAGCCGGGGCCGCCACAGCTCGGCGCAGCGACGCGGCGGGGGATAGTCTCCGCCCTTCGGCGCCGTACCGGGATAGCAGAAGGCCTGGGCGGCGACGCCGATCCGGTGGTCGGCGTAGAAGGTCTCGTAGTCAACGCCCATCCAGTCCCGAAGGCGGTCGCCCGACGGATCGGTGAACGGCAGGCCGCTTTCATGGACGCGCCGCCCGGGAGCCTGGCCGCAGATCAGCAGCCGCGTTTCGGGAAAGACACGCACCACCGGGCGCGGCGTATGGGGAAGCTCGCCCAGGCAGGCGCGGCAGGCGCGGATGTCCGAAAGGACGGCGTCGAGATCAGGCGAAGTCGTCATCGACCTCTGGCGTGGGCGGCAGGGCGGCGAGCGCCGTGGCGGTTTCGGCCTCCGTCGGCAGACGCAGGCGGGTCACGCCCCGGAAGTTCGTGGGATCCACGACCTTGCCCTTCTTGGTGATCGTCAGCCGACCCTGGCGCATCAGATGCAGCGCCGTGGCCCGCACCTTGGGCAGGACGCGCTGCCACTGCTCGGTCTGGATGTGTTTGGCCACGTCCGCCGGTTCGACGGACTTGCCGCCGACGCCCTTGGGGTCCGCTTTCGCCAGGGTTTCGAAAATTGCCGCTTCGATTGGATCGCTCATCGGGCCTATATGCTGCACTGCGAGAGAGAAAGTAAGGCGGGCTCCGCCTCATGTAGCGCGAAGCGCGATAGGCGAAGGGTAAGGCACATGGTCGGGAAGATCACGGTCAGCGAGGGCGAATTCACCGGCTGGCAGACCTATGACCTGCACGGCACCTTCGACCAGGTGGTGGGCCCGTTCTATTTCAAGCCCGATCCGGACGGCCGGATGCGCTGCGCCTTCCGCGCCGAGCCCAAGCACATGAACGCGGGCGACCGGATGCACGGCGGGTGCCTGATGACGTTCGCGGACATCGCCCTGTTCCAGACCGCCTATCAGGAGATGGAGGGCAAGAACGGCGTGACCGTGCAGCTGGATTCCACCCTGATCGACGGGGCCTATGTCGGCGAACTGATCGAGGCGACGGGCGAGGTCGTCCGAGCCGGCGGCTCGCTGATCTTCGTGCGCGGCCAGATCACGGCGGGTGATCGGACGCTGATGACCTACTCCGGCATCATCAAGAAGTTCACGCCGCGCTAGCCTTTGCCGCGCGGCCTTCAGATTGTGCACCCACGTCTGCGGGCCTTGTAAGACGGGGGTATCGACGGCTGACTGACGTCCGGAGGTTGGCATGAGCTGGAAGATCGTTCGCAGGGTCGCAGGGTGGGTCGCACTGGGCCTTCTCGGCCTGACGGTTTCGGGCGTGGGGTTCGTCGCCTGGCAGGGCTCGCGAACGCCCTCGGGTCGGGCGGACTACGTCGCTCTGGGCAGTTCGTTCGCCGCGGGAGCGGGTCTCGGGCCGTTGCAGGAAGGTAGCCCCCTGATGTGCGCACGGAGTGTCGGCGGATATCCCCAGCGGCTGGCCCGTCTGACCGGGCGCGCCATAGTCGATGTGAGTTGCGGCGGCGCGGTGACCCGGCACCTGCTCGCCGGCGGGCAGTTTTTCCAGGGCCCGCAGATCCGGGTGATCGGGCCCGACACACGGCTGGTGACAATCACAGCGGGCGGTAACGACATCGGCTACGTCGGAGACATGTCCCTGCTCGCGGCGCGGAAGGACGCAAACCTGTTCGGCTGGATGGTCCGTCGGTTCTGGAAGGGCCCCAAACCGGTGAATGCGCGGGACTGGGAGGGGCTGACCCGCGACCTGACTGCGACAATCATAGCAGCGAAAGCGCGGGCTCCGCGGGCTCGCATCGTAGTCGCGACCTATCCGACGCTGATGCCGGGCGAAGGAACCTGCGACCGCATCGGACTGACCGCGCAGGAAGCCGATCTGATCGGCCGGGTCGGCACCCGATTGGCGGCGACGACGCAGGCGGCGGCGGAGGCGCAGGGCGCCGGGGTCGTCGACATGCACGCCCTGGGCGTCGGTCATGACGCCTGTTCGACCAAACCCTGGGTCACCGGCTGGCGGGACGCGGGCAAGGCGCCCTTCCACCCGACGGCGGCGGGAGCCGAAGCCACGGCCCGGGCCATCGCGGCGACGCTGACCGAAGCCGACTAGACCCCGGCCTTCGCCGCCGGCCTAGCCCGACAGGCGTCCAGCCATCGCGCGAGATGGGTGAACTCTTCCGGCGGGCGGTATTTGACAAGGCGGGCGAAATCCAGACCGACCGCGCCGACGACATCGGCGATGGTGAAACGGTCCAGGGCGATGAACTCATGCTCGGCCAGATGGCGGTCCAAGGTCTTCATGAAGCGCTCGGCCGACACGCGATTGTAGTCGGCGACCTGTGGCTGCGGGGTGGCCTCCAGCACCGCCAGCGCGGGATGGGTCAGGCGCACGTTCAGCATGATCGGGTTGGCGAGATAGAACTCGCAGCGGCGGGTCCACATCTCGACGATCGCCTGTTCCCGAGCGTCGTGTCCGAACAGGTTTGGTTCCGGGTACAGCGCCTCCAGATACCGCCCGATGGCGACGGATTCGGAGATGGTCGTGCCGTCGTCGAGCTCCAGCGCCGGAACGTGGGGGACCCCGACCCGGGCGCGATAGTCGGGCGTCTTGTGGTCGCCGGACATGATGTCGACGGGGACGATCTCGACGTCCTCGATGCCCTTTTCGGCCATGACCCAGCGGACGCGCCGGGGGTTGGGGGCGCGGAAGGAATCGTACAGCTTCATCGGGGCAGCCCTTGTCGGTTCAGCCGAATATGGAGGCGGGCATCGCACCCACAACCGCCGCCGTCATCAGGGTGGCCAGGAAACCGGCGAACAACGCCTTCCAGACCATGCCCAGGACCTCTTCGCGACGTTCCGGGATCAGGACCGACAGGCCCGTGACCGTGATGCCGACCGAGCCGATGTTGGCAAAGCCGCACAGGGCATAGGTCATCAGCATGCGGGTGCGCTCGCTCATGTCGCCGGTCGGAATCTTGCCCAGCTCGATGAACGCCACGAACTCGGTCAAGGTCAGCTTGGTGCCCAGAAGCCAGCCCGCCTTGCCCGCCTCGGACCATTCGACGCCGACCAGCCAGGCCACGGGCATGAACAGCCAGCCCAGCAGCCGCTGGACCGTGACGTGGTCGCCGAACAGCCAGAAACCGCCGACCATCAGATTGACCAGGGCCACCAGCGCCACGAACACGATCAGCACCGCCGAGATGTTCAGCACGACCATCAGGCCATCGGCCGTTCCCTTGACGATCGCGTCGATGGCCGAATCGTATTTCAGGGCCGAGCCGTAATCCGCGACGGCCCCCCCCTCGCCCGGCTTTTCGGGAATGATGATTCGGGCCAGCAGCACGCCGGCGGGGGCCGAGACGATCGAGGCGACCAGGACGTGACCCGCCGCATTGGGCAAGGTCGCCGACAGGATCGCGGCATAGGCCACCATGGTCGAGCCAGCCACGGTGGCCAGCCCCACGACCATCATCAGAAAGATCTCGGACCGGGTCAGCTTGTCCAGATAGGCGCGGATGACGATGGGGCTTTCGATCATGCCCAGGAAGATGTTGGCGGCGACAGCCAACGCCGAGGCCCCGCCCAGACCCATCGTCTTCTGGAACAGGACGCCGAAGCCCAGGGTGATCCACTTCAGAATCTTCCAGTGCCACAGCAAAGCCGACAGGGCCGAGATCACCAGGATCAGGGGCAGGACGTTGAAGGCGAAGGTGAACAGGCCGCCGGCATTGGTCACCGCATAGGGCTGATCGCCGCCAGCCAGGTAGCCGAACACGAACTTGGTGCCCTCGGTGGTGGCGACGGCCAGGCCATCGACGGCGCTGGTCACGGCCGCCAGAACGCCTTGCGATCCCGGAATGGCGAACAGGGCCAGCACCAGCAGCGCCTGGACGCCGATGGCCCCCAGCGTCAGTCGCCAGGGAAACCGTGCCTTGTTCTCCGACAGCAGCCAGCAGGCAGCGACGATGGCGACGAGGCCGAGAAGGCTCTGGAGGTTCAATACGCTGAACATGCGAGGTTCCGTCCGGCCCCCTGCCGGCCCTTCCCGTTGAACCGAACCCGAGCGGTCTGGCAAGGGCGAGAGTCCTGGAGAGGAAAAAAGTGACTCTTACTTCTCCAACGGCCGGGCGCGGATTGGTTGTCGAAGGCCACCCTAGTCCGCGCCTGCGTCAGAACCGGTCGCACCCAAGGCGGACGAGAATGGCGGCCCGCCGACGTGGGCCGCCATTCTCGATATCAGGCCTGGCGTCGGACCAGCTTGCCGTAGTCGTCCATCAGGGTCAGCGAGATGTCGCCGGGCGTGAAGGTGTATTCGCCGATCGACTGGACCGGGGTGACCTCTGCGGCCGAGCCGGTCAGGAAGCATTCGCTGAAGGTCGAAAGTTCCTCGGGGCGAATGTGGCGCACGACCACCTCGATACCCTTGGACTTGGCGATGTCGATCACGGTCTGACGCGTGATGCCGTTCAGGATGTGGGTCACGTCGGGGGTGTGGATCACGCCGTCCTGGACGAAGAAGACGTTGGCGCCGGTGGCCTCGGCGACATAGCCGCGCCAGTCCAGCATCATGGCGTCGGAGAATCCGCGCCGCTCGGCCGCGTTCTTGGACATGGTGCAGATCATGTAGAGGCCGGCGGCCTTGGCGGTCGTCGGAGCGGTCGCGGGATCGGGGCGGCGCCATTTGGCCCACTCCAGCCGGATGCCCTTCTTCTTGACCTCGGGGTCGAAATAGCTGGGCCAGTCCCACACGGCGATGGCGACGTGAACCTTGTTGTTCAGGGCCGAAACGGAGGTCTGTTCCGGTCCCAGATAAGCGACCGGGCGGATGTAGGCGTCCTCCATCCCCATCCGGGCGCAGGTTTCCTTGCAGGCTGCGTCGATCTCGGCCACGCTATACGGAAGCGTAAAGTCCAGAAGTTCAGCGGAACGCGCCAGACGCTCGGAATGCTCTGTCAGCTTGAAGATTTCCCCGCCATACATACGCTCACCCTCGAACACCGACGAGCCGTAGTGCAGGGCATGGGTCAAAACGTGCGTTTTCGCTTCCCGCCAGGGCACGAAATCGCCGTCCATCCAGATCCAGCCATCACGATCGTCGAAAGGAACCAAGGCCATTGAACAACGTCTCCTGCGCAGATTGCTCGCTTAGAACGCCCGAAACGCCCGAGGTCAACGTCGCGCGCGCGGGAATGTTCGCATGAGCGGCGGTCGGTCAGGCCCCGTGGCGGGCGCAGGCGTCGGCCGCCACCTGCTGATCGTCGACGACGACGACCGGATTCGCGAGCTGCTGAAGGAATACCTGGCGCGCGAGGGCTATCGGGTGACGGGGGCCGCCCACGCCGCCGCCGCGCGGCGGCTGATGGAGCTGATCGAGTTCGATCTGGTCGTGCTGGACGTCATGATGCCGGGCGAGTCGGGCCTGGAGCTGACGACCTGGGTGCGGGGCAAGGCGCAGCTGTCCAAGACGCCGGTCCTGCTGCTGACCGCGCGGGGCGAGGCGTCGGACCGGATCGACGGACTGTCGCGCGGGGCCGACGACTATATGTCCAAGCCGTTCGACCCCAAGGAACTGGCGCTGCGGATCGATGCGATCCTGAGGCGCACGGGGGTCAAGCCGATCATGCCGCGCGAGATCCGGCTGGGCAGCGCCATGTTCGACCTGGAGCGGCTGGAGCTGACCCGCGACGGCGCGCCCATGCGACTGACGGAGGCGGAGGCGCAGTTGCTGAAGACCCTGGCGCTTCATGCCCACGCTCCTGTCGAGCGGATGGACCTGTCGCCGGACACGGCCGACATCACGGGCCGGGCCGTGGACGTGCAGGTGACCCGCCTGCGTCGGAAGCTGGAGGCCGACCCGAAGAACCCCCGCTATCTGCAGACCGTGCGGGGCGTCGGCTACATGCTGGCCCCGGACTGACATGAGGCTCCTGCCCTTCCCCGTCTTCTGGCGCGTGGTGAAGCGACAGCTGCCGACGACGCTGTGGGGACGGTCCTTGCTGATCATCGTCCTGCCGATCCTGATCATGCAGGGGGCGGTGACCTGGGCCTTCTTCGACATGCACTGGCAGACCGTGACTGCGCGGTTGTCGGAGGGGCTGGCCGGGGACGTGGCCTGGGCGGCCGAAAGCTATCGCGACGAACCGACGCCCGCGAACCTGGCCGTCATCGCCGATCGGGGTGAACGCTCGATGCAGCTGTCGATCGCGCTGCGGCCCGATGCGAAACTGCCCGAGGAGCAACGGCGCGGGCCGATCGGGGTGGTGGATCGCACACTGGAAGCGGCGCTGGCGGGACGGCTGGACCAGCCCTTCTGGTTCGATACGACGCGCTATCCCGCCTATGTCGACATCCAGGTGCAGCAGCCTGACGGGGTCCTTCGGATCATCGCGCCGCGCGAACGAGCCGTGGCGACGCAGGCACACATCTTCGTGCTGTGGCTGATGGTGGCGACGGTGCTGCTGATGGGGGTGGCGATCCTGTTCATCCGCAACCAGGTCCGCGCGATCGAGCGACTGGCGGAGGCCGCCGAGGCCTTCGGGCGGGGTGAAACCTCACCCCGGTTCAAGCCGCATGGGGCCCGCGAGGTGCGCCAGGCGGCCGTCGCCTTCCTGGCCATGCGCGACCGGATCCAGCGTCACATCGAACAGCGGACCGCCCTGCTGGCCTCGGTCAGCCATGATCTGCGCACACCCCTGACGCGGCTGCGTCTGGAACTCGCCCTGGCCCCGCAGTTCAAGCGTCAGAGCGCCATGAAGGGCGATCTGGACGAGATGGAGCACATGATCGACGAATACCTGGCCTTCGCCAAAGGCGAGGCCGGAGAAACACCGCAGCCGGTAGATGTCGCGGCCCTGCTGAAGGCGGCCGGCGAGGACGTGAAGCGGGCCGGAGCCGAGGTCGAGATCGCGGTGCCGAACAGCCTGACCGCCTCGCTGAGACCCATCGCCTTCAAGCGGGCCCTGACCAATCTGGCGGGCAATGCGGCGGCGCACGGCGAGCATGTCCGGCTGAGCGCGCGCGCCCTGGCGTCGGGCGGGTTCGAGATCGCGGTCGAGGATGACGGCCCCGGCATTCCCGACGACATGCACGAGGAAGCGTTCCGCCCTTTCAGCCGACTGGACGAGAGTCGCAATCAGAACCGCAAGGGCGTGGGGCTGGGCCTGGCCATCGCGCGGGACGTGGCACGCGGGCACGGCGGCGACATCACCCTGGCACGCAGCGACCTGGGGGGCCTGCGCGCCCTGATCCGGCTGCCGGGCTGAGCCATCACATTGCAGGGACGGCACTGGCGAAAGCCGTGCCGGGAGCGCATCTTCGGCTGAGAGTTTTCAGGAGGTCGTCGTGCGTCGTCTCGCCCTAATCGCTCCCCTCGCCCTGCTCGTCGGACTGGCAGGGGCCCCGGCGCTGGCTCAGAGCCCGCAGGTCAACGTCACGGTCGGTGGCGACCTGACGCGTGAGGCGCGGACGCTGGGCCAACGCGAGGTCGATGCCCAGGTCGCGCGCCTGACCGAAACGGTCGCCGGCGAACTGGATCGTCAGGGGGCGCTGCAGGGCGCACAGATCAATCTGGTGCTGACGGACCTGAAACCGAACCGGCCGACCATCGAGCAGGCCAACGCCCGGCCCGGCCTGTCGATCATCGACAGCATCTCCATAGGCGGGGCGGCGATCGAGGGCGAGGTGGTGACGGCGGACGGGCGACGGTTGCCGGTTCGATTCTCGCGCTATTCGACCTCTCTGGCCGAGGTCTTCGGGTTCGACACCTGGCGCGACGCCGAGCGGGCCTATGATCGGCTGGCCGATAATCTGGCGTCAGGCCGATTGATCTCGCGCTAGGGATTCCGCTCGCTGGATCGCGGCCTGGACCGCGGCCCGGGCGGCGGCATCGAGGTCGGCGGCCTGAAGCGCCGCAAGACCGGCCTGGGTGGTGCCGCCCGGCGAGGCGATACGGCCGATCAGATCGTCCAGGCCCGCCTCGGTCGCCGCCCCTGACCCGGCCGAACGGAGCGCGCCCCGCGTGAGGCGAGTTGCGGCATCCGACGACAATCCGGCCTCGGCCCCTGCCCTCGCGAGCGCCTGGGCCAGAGCATAGAAGAAGGCGGGCGCGGATCCCGCGACGGCGGTCGCGGCGTCGATCAGGCGTTCATGATCCAGATCGACCGTATCGGCGATGGCATCGAACAGGGCGTGAGCCGAGACTCGCGCCTTTGCGTCATCGGACCAGATCGCCGCAACGCCCTGGGCCTGCGCGACGGCGGTCGTCGGCATGACACGCACGATGCAACGTCCCGGCAAGGCCGTCGCGATATCGCTGGCCCGAACCCCGGCCATGACGGAAACCACCGTGGTCTCGGCAGGCAGGCCGGCCGCCAGGGGGGCCACAGCCTCGCGCCAGACGCCGGGCTTCACGGCGACCACAAGGATGCGGGTTCCGGGCGGACAGGTCTGGGAGTTGGCACGGGTCAGGATCGTGGGGTCGATCACCGCACCCGTCAGACGCCAGCCTTCGGCGATCGCCGACCCCAGGCGCCCGTGACCGAGCAGGGTGACCCCGCCGACGGCCATGTCAGGCCGTGCCGACGGTCTCGAACAGGCAGGAATCGATCGCGTCCTGCGGCTTCTTGTTGCCGCGGATCATGAAGTCGAAGGCCGGATAGTAGCGGTCCGACGCCTCGACCGCCGCGTCGATCATGGACGCGGCCTGAGCCAGGGTCGGGCGCTCGCCGTGCGGCAGGGCCAGGGAGTGGCGGAAGACGATCTCGCCGTCCTCGGCCCAGACCTCGAAATGGCCCATCCAGGTGCGCTGGTTGACCATGGACACCAGTTCGTAGGCGGCGTTGCGACGCGACTTGGTGGCCCGCAGGTCCAGCGCGCAGCACAGTTGCAGGCAGTCGCCCTCGGGCCGCCAGGCGAACCACAGCTCGTAGTCCTTCCAGTCGCCGGCCAGGGCAAAAGCCAGATCGCCGTCGTCGGTGCGGTCGAACGGCAGGTTCTCGGCGTTCAGGACATGTTCGACCACATCCAGCGGATCAAAGGGGGTGTCGGTTTCGTGGCCAACAGCATCCATCAGGAAAACTCGATCTCGCGGGAGGTCGGCAGCGACTCAAGGGCTGCCTTGGAAGGACGGTAGGCGTGTTCGCGGATTCGGCTCAACCGGCTGCGTCCGGAAGACGAGTTCCGTCTGTGGACGTTCCCGTTTTCGGCGCTTTAGGCTTGGCGGCAGCGGCCTTTTGAAGTTCGGCGACCTCGGCGCGCAGGGCGGTGATCTGGGCCTTCAGCACGTCGAACTCGTCGCGGCGGACCAGGTCCATCTCGGCGGCGATGCGGTCGGACTGGGCGCGGAAGGCGGACTTCGCCTCTTCGCCGGCCGCCTGGGCCAGGCCCATGGCGCTGGTCGACAGCTTGGCGAACTCATCCAGGAAGGGATTGCGGGTCTGCATGGTCGTCTCCGGCGCTGGCTGATGCACGTCGTTAAGGGAGGGTTGCCTGATATGGTGAACGAAACCTTACCCGACCACCCCCTGCATACGCTCAAACAGGGCCGAAACGTGTCACGCTCGCGTGACGCACCGACCCTTGCTAAAGGGCTGGAACAGCCGTTTCAGGAGTGCCGCGCTTGCCTTTTCCCGAGTTCGACCCGGTCCTGATCCATCTGGGGCCTCTGCCGATCCGCTGGTACGCCTTGGCCTATGTGATGGGCATCGTCCTGGGCTGGGTCTATGCGGCCAAGATCGTCAAGAGCCCCCGCGTCTGGCTGCCCGGCAAGCCGCCGATCACCACCGCCCAGCTGGACGATCTGGTTCTGTGGATCACGCTGGGCATCATCCTGGGCGGCCGGTTCGGATACGCCCTGTTCTACAAGCCGATCATGTACGCTCAGCTGTTCACCGGCCAAAGCTGGGGCGAGCGGCTGGAGCTGTTCCAGCTGTGGACCGGCGGGATGTCGTTCCACGGCGGGTTCATCGGAGTCTGCATCGCGGTCTTCTTCTTCGCCAGAAAGCACAAGGCGAACCTGCTGAGCCTGGGCGATGCGATCGCGCCGGTGGTGCCGATCGGTCTGGCGTTCGGGCGGCTGGCCAATTTCATCAACGGCGAGCTGTGGGGCCGTACGACCGACGTGCCGTGGGCGATCCGGTTCTGCAACGCGCGGATCGAAAGCCTCTACGGGTTCTGCCCGGCCGGGAACGAGCCGCGCCATCCCAGCCAGCTGTACGAGGCGGGGTTGGAAGGCATCGTGCTGCTGAGCATCCTGTCGCTGGCGGTGTGGAAATGGCGGCTGCTGAGCAAGCCTGGATACATCACCGGCCTGTTCCTGGTCGGATACGGCCTGGCGCGGGCGGCGCTGGAGAACGTGCGTCAGCCGGACGTGGGTCTGGATCACCTGCCGTTCGGTCTGACCATGGGCATGATCCTGTCGGTGCCGATGATCCTGATCGGGGCGTACCTGATCCGCCGGGCCTGGATGCGGCCGCCGGCGGTCACCACGGAGCCCGTCGAGGCCTGACGTCATGGCGCTGATGGACAGGCTGGCCCGCGAGATCGCCCTGGCCGGGCCGATGACGGTGGCCGACTATGTCACCCGGTGCCTGCACGATCCGACGGACGGGTATTATGCCACCCGTCCGGCGCTGGGAGAGGGCGGCGACTTCATCACCGCCCCCCTGATCACTCAGATGTTCGGCGAACTGATCGGCCTGTGGGCGGTGGAGGCCTGGCAGCGACTGGGTGCGCCCGAGCGGTTTCGGCTGGTGGAGGTCGGGCCAGGCGACGGGACGCTGATGGACGATGCGCTGCGGGCCGCGCGGGTCGTGCCGGGGTTCCTGGAGGCCTGCGATCTGATCCTGATCGAACCCAGCCGGCCGCTGAGGGACATTCAGGCCGGCAGGTTGGCGCAGGCTGACGTGTCGCCGCGCTGGGTGAAGACGCTGGGCCAGATCGACACCGATGCGCCCGTGATCCTGATCGCCAACGAAGTGCTGGACTGCCTGCCCGCGCGCCAGTTCGTGCGCACCGACGGTGGCTGGGCCGAGCGGCGGGTGGGAGTGACCGACGACGGAGAACTGACCTTCGGCCTGGTCGGGATCACGGGCGGGTTCGAGCGTCCGGGGTTCGAGGTCGAGCCGGGCCAGGTGGTCGAGGCGTCGGAGCAGCAGGCGGCGTTCGGGCGCGATCTGGCCGCGCTGTTGGCCGAGACGGCGGGCGCGGCCCTGCTGATCGACTACGGACGGGATCGGCCGGGCGTGGGCGATACGCTGCAGGCGCTGAGGCGACATGCGAAGGTCGATGTGCTGGCGACGCCGGGCGAGGCGGACGTGACCCAGTGGGCGGACTTCCCCGCCGTGCTGGAGGCGGCCGTGCGGGCCGGAGCGGACGTGACGGGCTGTGTCGGGCAGGGCGAATTCCTGCGGCGATTGGGCATCGAGGCGCGGGCCGAGCGGCTGACGGCGGGACGGCCTCAGGCGGCCCCGGTGATCGGCCGCCAGCTGGACCGTCTGACGGCACCCGATCAGATGGGCGAACTGTTCAAGGCGGCGGCGATCTTCTCGCCCCATAGTCTGAGCGTGCCGGGGTTCGAGACATGAGCGCACCAGAGCCGATCACCCATCCACTGCTGACGCGGGCGGGCATCCGCCACGGCTTCTTCACCCGCCGGGGTGGGGTCTCGACCGGACTCTACGAGGGGCTGAACACCGGGCTGGGATCCAGCGACGATCCGGCGGCGGTGGCGGAGAACCGGCGCCGTGTGGCCGAGGCGATGGGCGGCGGGTCGGACGATCTGGCCGGCTGCTATCAGATCCATTCGGCGATCACGCGGGTGGCCGACGGTCCCTGGCGTGGCGATCGGCCCGAGGGTGATGCGGTCGTTTCAAAGACGCCGGGCGTGATCTGCGCCATCCTGACCGCCGATTGCGCGCCGGTGCTGCTGGCCGATGCGGAGGCGGGCATCGTGGGTGCCGTCCACGCGGGATGGAAGGGCGCGCTGGGCGGCATCGTGCATTCGGCGGTGACGGCGATGGAGGCGCTGGGCGCGCGGCCGGACCGGATCGTCGCCGTCGTCGGTCCCTGTATCGCCCAGGCCTCCTATGAGGTCGGAGCAGACTTCCAGGAGCGGTTCGAACATCACGATCCCGGCGCGGGACGGTTCTTCGCCGCCGGCGTGACCGAGGACCGCCGCATGTTCGACCTGCCCGGCTTCGTGCTCTGGCGGCTGGAGCAGGCGGGCGTGGTCGAAGCGGCATGGACTGGCCACGACACCTGTGCCGATGAGGCCACCTTTTACTCGAACCGCCGGGCTTTTCAGCGCGGCGAGCCTGATTTCGGCCGGCTGATTTCGGCGATCAGCCTGGACTAGTCTTCGCTGACGACGGCTTCGCTTTGAAAATAGGGCTCGACGGGGCCCTGCAGCTTTACGGTCAGGGCGTTGCCCTTGCGATCGACCCGCTTGCCGACAGCCAGACGCACCCAGCCCTCGGACACGCAGTATTCGTCGACGTTGGTCTTTTCCTCCCCCTTGAACTTGATGCCCACGCCGCGCGCCAGGATGTCGGCGTCATAGTGGGGACTGGCGGGGTTGACCGAGAGGCGGTCGGGGGGCGTGTCGGACATGGCAGAGCCTTCGAGCGGCGGGGCGGAGCGGAGGCGGGTGATACCCCTCCCCGTCCCCGGTGCCAACCTTGGGTCTGTGTTTACTGGACCGACTGGCGGGGCGCGGTCGGGTTCGACGGCGGTGGCGCGGTCGGCGTGGTCGGCTGATAGGGCTGCGCGCCGGTGGTCGCCGAGGCCTGATTGGCGGCCGGGGCTCGGGGGCTGGACCGGGTCGGGGTCGTGAGGCGACGAGCCTGACGCGGCGCGGGGCGCGTCTGGGGCGCGCGGTTCGCGGTGGTCTGGGGCGGCGGTGGCGTGGAGCCCGAGGTGTCAGCGGCCGTCGTCGGCGCGGGCGGGGTGGTCGCAGCGGTCTGGGTCGGGGTCGGGGTCGGGGTCGGCGGCGTCGCGGCGGCAGCAGCGGCGCGGGCGGCCAGTTGCTGGGCCTGGAAGCGGCGGGCCAGCTTCTCGGTCAGTTCGCGCGCGGCGGGGGCCGGCATCTGGGCCATGATGGCGGACAGGCCGCGCGGGCGCATGGCGGCGGCGATGGGCAGGCGCACGCTGTCGTCCAGGGTCGCGAAGACGGCGGCGGCCTCACGCGGGCGCATGGCGGAATAGACGGCGACCAGCCGGTCGGTCTCGGCCTTCTGGCGCTCGTCGACCTGACCCAGCAGGCCCTGGACCTCGGCCTTGATGGCATTCAGGGCCTGGACCTTGGCGTCCAGCTTGGCCTCGGCGGCGACCATCAGCGGCAAAGTGGTGGCGAAGTCGGCGTCGCGGGCGTCCAGCTCGGTGCGGCGCGCGGACAGGGACTGGATGATCCGCAGCTCGGCGGGAGAAATTCCCGCCTGCTGGGCCAGTTGCTCGGGCGTCAGGGCGCAGACAGCCGGCACGACGCGGGCTGCGGCGGGCACCGTCGCGGCCTCGCTGACGGCGGTGGTCGCGTCCTCGGCCCAGGCCTTGGCGCCTTCAAACAGGCCGGGACCGGCCCCCACGGCGCGCACCGCCACGACCCCGCCGATGGCGATGGCGATGAGGGGCAGAAGGCGGGGCGGCTTGGCCATTACATCAGCAGTCCAGTTTGGCCCTCACGTCGCCGTGCGCTTGCTGCGCGAGGCATGGGGCCGCTTCAAAATTCAGGCGGCGAACAGGTCGTCGTCGAGGCTAGCCTTGGCGCGGTTGAGGCTTTGCTTCGCGGATTGGTTAGCGGTCAGGGCGTGCAGGATGGCCTGGACGTTTCCGGCGCCGGCGGCGGCCTTGGCGGGCGTCGCCATGCCCTGGATGCGCTCGGCCAGGGCGGCCATGCGGAAGGCACGGTCGTCGGAGTCGGCCTGAGTATTCTCCCTTCTGCTTGTCGGGAGGGACGGCTGCGGAGCAGCGCGGGTCGGCCTGTGTGAAACAGCGGACTCCCCGCTCGACACTTCCCCACCCGGGCCTTCGCTCCGCTCAGACCGTCCCTCCCCATGAAGAGGAGGGAGAGGCGCGCCGCGTGCCCCGCGCGCGATCAGCATTTCCAGATCGGTCTTCAGCTGGCGCGCCTTCAGGATGCGGTCGTGCAGCAGGTCGGCGTCCTCGCCTGAGGCGCGAAGGCTGGCCAGGGCGTTCTCGGCGCGGCCGCAGGCGGCGTTCAACTCTGTCACCGCTCCGGCGAAGACCAGTTGCCCGGCGCGCAGCTGGGTCAGCTTCTTCTCCAGCCGCACGCCGTAAGCGAGTGCGGCGACCAGAAGCAGCATCAGGATGGCGTCCAGGATCATGCCGGTCATGTCAGCGCCTTCCCTTGGTCAGGCTGTTGGCGGCCTCGACACTGATCGGGCCCTCCACGCGGATGGCGATATGCTGACCCTTGCGGCCCATACGTCCGGTCGTGACCGGAATCGAACCGCACCGGATCGAGACGTCGCTGTCGGGCGTGGCATTCAGCATGAAGGTGTCGCCGACCTTCAGGTTCAGGACGGTGGACAGGGGCGCAGACTGTTCGTCCAGCACGGCGCGGACCTCGGTGTCGGTGGTCCAGAGCTCGGTGGCCAGGTGGCCTTCCCAGATGTTGTCGCGGCCGAACTTCTCGCCCATGAACTGCTGCAGCAGCATCTTGCGGATCGGTTCCAGCGTCGCATAGGGCAGCAAGAGCTCGACCCGGCCGCCCCGATCCTCCATGTCGATGCGCAGCTTGACCAGGATGGCGGCGTTGGCCGGGCGCGCGATGGCGGCGAAGCGGGGGTTGGTCTCCAGCCGGTCCAGGTTGAAGTGGACGGGTGTCAGAGGCTCGAACGCGGCCTGGGCGTCGGCCAGGATGACCTCGACCATCCGCTGGACCAGAACGCGCTCGATCGTGGTGTAGGGCCGACCCTCGATCCGCAGCGCGGCCGTGCCGCGACGGCCGCCCAGCAGGACGTCGACGATCGAATAGATCAGGTTGGAATCGACCGTAAGCAGACCGTAGTTGTCCAGTTCCTCGGCCCGGAACACCGCCAGGATGGCCGGCAGCGGGATGGAGTTCAGATAGTCTCCGAACCGGATCGACGAGATGTTGTCGAGGCTGACCTCGACGTTGTCCGAGGTGAAGTTGCGCAAGCTCGTCGTCATCAGCCGCACAAGGCGGTCGAAGACGATCTCGAGCATCGGGAGCCGCTCGTAGGATACGAGCGCGGAGTTGATGATGGCGCGGATGCCGGTCCGCTCCGAGCCGTCGTCGTCGCCCAGGTCGAAACCCAGAAGGCTGTCGATCTCGTCCTGGTTCAGGACACGCTCGGAAGATCCGCCCGCGCGCTCTTCGCCGAACGCCTCCGCCGCCGCGAAGGGGTCCAGTTCGGTGTCGGCGACGCCCGCGTCAGACATCTACTGGACCAGCATTTCTTCGATCAGGACCGCGTCCACGCGCGACGGCGCGGCGATCAGATTGACCCGACGCAGAATCTCGGCGCGCAGCTGATACGAGCCCGCCGAACCCGCGAGGTCCTCGGGGCGCAGCTCGCGCAGGAAGCCCTGGAACATGTCCTGCATGCGCGGCATCTGGCCCTGTAGCGTCTCGGCCAGGTCGGCGTCGTGCATCTCCAGCGTCAGGGTCAGCTTGAGGAAGGTCGGCTTGCCGTCGGGCGACTGAATGTTCACCACCATGTCGGGCAGGGTGTAGAAGGTGACGCCGTCGGGGCCTTCGGAGATCTTGCCCAGGGCGGGATCGGCCTCGCCGCCCTCGCCTTCCTTCTTCTCGCCGTGGCCGCCCTTCTTCTCTTCCTTCTTTTCGGTACCGTGACCGCCCTCCGCCTCGGCACCCTCGGCGGCGGCGGGCTTGGGCTGGAGCATGAAAAAGGCCCCCGCACCGCCTCCGCCCAGAACCAGCAGGGCCACGGGCGCGATGATGAAAAGCAACGGGAGTTTCTTTTTCTTCGGAGCCTCGTCGCCCTCGACCTCGGCGCCATGCGCCACGGCCAGAGCCGTCGCCTCGTCCTTGGGCGGCTTGTCCTTCTTCTTGCCCAGCTTGATCATCGGCGCGCCCCGGAAAATCCCAATGTCCGAGATGCGGCGCGTTTGGTTAACGCGAGGTGTAAATCCGGCAAGTTTTGCCGGGTGACCCAACCCGCCTTGCCGCTGAAAGCCCCGTCCCAGCTGGATTAACCCTGTTGGCACGGTCATTGCGAGGCGCTGGGCGAAGGAGCCTGGTCACCCGTGGAAAATGCCGCCTACATCGGACTGTCCCGCCAGATGACGCTGCGCCGCGAGCTGGATATCGCGGCCAACAACATCGCCAATGCGGAGACGACGGGATTCAAGGTCGAGCAGCTTCTGCTCGGCACCGAGGTGGGCGGTCGAGCGCGCAACGACGCCGTGCGACCGGGGGCCAGCTTCGTTCTGGACAACGGGGTGGGCCGCGATTTCGGCCAGGGCGCGTTGAACGAAACGGGTCGCACCCTTGATTTCGCCATCGACGGCGAAGGGGCCTTCTTCCAGATCCAGGACGGGGCGGGCGAGGCCTATACCCGCGACGGGGCCTTCACCATCGATCCGACAGGACAGCTGGTCACCAAGTCCGGCCTGCCGGTGCTGGGCGACGGCGGGCCGATCATCGTCGATCCGACAAAGGGTCCGCTGACCGTCGCCGAGGACGGCACCATCAGTCAGGGTGGGGCCGCGCTGGGCACCCTTTCGCTGGCCCGGTTCGACAACCTCGCGGTCCTGTCCAAGGACGGCGACGGCCTTTACCGCAATGCCTCGAACGCCCCCGCGCTCGACGCAACGGGCGTGCAGGTCCGCCAGGGGATGCTGGAGGGATCCAACGTCAACACCCTGGTCGAGATCACCAATCTGATCGAGATCAACCGCGCCTACGAACGCGCGACCAAGATGATCGAAAACGTCCAGGACCTGTCCCGCCGCTCGGTCGAGCGGCTGGGCCGCAGCACCTAAGGAACAGTCATGCGTGCTTTGAGAACCGCCGCTTCGGGCATGGCCGCCCAGCAGCTGAACGTGGAGGTGATCTCCAACAACATCGCCAACATGAACACCGTCGGCTACAAGCGCCAGCGGGCCGAGTTCCAGGACCTGATCTACCAGAACGTGGAACGGATGGGCGCGCAGTCGTCCAGCCAGGGCACGGTCGTCCCCACCGGCATCCAGGTCGGTCTGGGCGTCAAGGCGGGCAGCGTCTACCGCATCACCGAACAGGGCACCCCCACCCAGACGGGCAACGACTACGACGTCGCCGTGGACGGCAAGGGCTATTTCCAGATCACACTGCCGTCGGGCGAGATCGGCTACACCCGCGCGGGCAACTTTTCGCTGAGCGGCGAGGGCCAGCTGGTGACCGAGGACGGCTATGCGGTCGAACCGGCCATCTCGATCCCGCAGGACGCGATCGACGTCAGCATTTCCAAGACCGGCCAGGTCCAGGTGACGACCGCCGGATCGCCGGAGCCCGCCATCGTCGGGCAGCTGGAACTGGCGACCTTCTTCAACGAGGCGGGGCTGGAAGCCATCGGCGACAATCTGCTGCTGGAAACGGCCGCATCGGGTCCGGCGACGACCGGGACGCCGGGTGAGACCGGCTTCGGGCAACTTCTGCAGGGCTACACCGAGGCGTCCAACGTCGATGCCGTGACCGAGATCAGCGCCCTGATCATCGCCCAGCGCGCCTATGAGATGAACTCCAAGGTCATTACCACCGCCGACGAAATGATGAGCGTCTCGGCCCAGGTGAAGGGCTAGGATCATGCGGACCTTCAGCCTGATCGCCGCGATCGCCTTGCTGGCCTCTCCCGCCCTCGCGGGACCCGTCACGCTGAAGGCCAATCCGGTCGACGACGACGGTCGCGTCACCCTGGGCGATGTGTTCGATGGCGCGGGGCCCGCCTCGAACTTCATCCTGGCCAGCCGGGCCGGACCGTCGGTCGTGTTCGAGGCGGCGCAGCTTCAGGCCATCGCGTCGCGCAACGGGCTGCAGTGGGCCAATCCGAACGGCCTGCGCCGGGTCGTGGTGCGCGACGCCGCCCTGGCCCCCGCTGTCCAGCCATCCGCGGCCCTCTCCACGAGCGATGCCGTGGCCCCAGCGCCGATCACCGTCGCCCCTCAGCGTCCCGCCCTCACGCCATCGCGCCAGGCGCGCGCCGCCCGTGTCATCGCGCGCAACGACATGGTCGAGGTCGCCTTCGTCTCCGGCGGCGTGACCCTGACCGTCACCGGCCGCGCCACCCGCGATGCCGCGCCGGGCGAGAGCGTACCGATCCTGAACGTCGCCTCGGGACGCACCATCGACGCCGTCGCCACAGGCCCCGGCCGCGCCATCACGGGTCCGGAGGCGCAAGCCTTCAGGGCCCAGGCCGCCCGTGCCCAATCCCAGATCGCCTCGCGCTAGGAACCACCAGTCATGCGTAAATCCATCCTCGCCCTCGCCCTGACCGCCCTGACCCTCGGAGCGTGCTCCACGGTCGTCGAGACGGTCCAGGGGCCGCAGCTGGCACCCATCGGCTATCCCGCCCAGCTGGTGCCGGTGACCCAGGCCTATACGACGGTGCCCGAGCCGCGCTCGGCCAGCGCCAACTCCCTGTGGCGGACGGGGGCACGCGCCTTCTTCGGCGACCAGCGCGCCAGAAACATCGGCGACATCCTGACCGTCAACATCGACATCGACGACCAGGCCCAGACGTCGAACACCACGACCCGCAGCCGGTCCAACGACATCACGGGCGGTATCAGCAACTTCTTCGGGCTGGAAAACAGCCTGGGGCGCGCCTTCCCCGGCGGTTTCGACCCGCAGAACCTGGTCGGTGTCCAGGGACAGTCCAACGCCAACGGCACGGGATCGGTCAGCCGGTCCGAGAAGGTCAGCCTGACCATCGCCGCGGTCGTCACCGACATCCTGTCCAACGGCAATCTGGTCATCCAGGGTCGGCAGGAAGTGCGCACCAACCGCGAAGTGCGCGAACTGACCGTCGCCGGCATCGTGCGGCCCGAGGACATCTCTTCGGCCAACACCATCGCCCACACCCAGATCGCCGAAGCTCGCATCAGCTACGGCGGGCGCGGAGACATCAGCCGGGTCCAGGCCACGCCCGCGGCCCAGAGCCTGGTCGAGCGCTTCAGTCCCTTCTAGCAAGGCCATTGACGCTCAACGCGCGACGTCTCGTTGCTTGGGCGAGAGATCGCGGCCCGAACGCGGACCGGCCGGGTTCAGGGTCTGGACCGTTGCAGGACGGTCACGCGCGGGGCCCCCGGCGAGCGCTCGTGTGAACCGTTAACAAGAACCCGCGTTAGACGATCAGACGCAAGGTTCACCCATGTTCAAGATTCTGATCCCCGCCGCCGCCTCGCTCGGTCTCATCGCCTTCGCGGCTCAATCCCAGTCGGCAGACGTGGCAGCGAACGCCGACGTCCAGGCCGCGCCGGTGATGAGCTGGAGCGTGCACCACGAGGGGGCTCTGGCCAAGCTGACCTATGGTGTGGCCAACTCCGACCAACTGGCCTTGATGGTGTCGTGCGCCCCGGGAGACCGGACCGCCGCGGTCTATGGCGATGTCCAGCCTGAAGGCGCGCGCCTGATGCAGGCCAGCGCGACGTCACAAACCTTTGATCCTCTGTCGGGCGGCGAGGCCGAAGAGGCGCGCATAGGCCTGAACGACCCGGCCCTGCGGGGACTCGCCGACATGGGGACGATGGCCGTACGCGGGGATGCCGGCCTGTTCCAGCTGACCGCCGGCCAACAGGAACGTCGCATGGTGAGCGATTTTCTGGCCTATTGCTCGACGGGCCGCGCCTGATCGGCCCGCGACAGGGGCTGAACCTTGAACATTCTGGCGATCGTGGCCGTGGCTGCCGTTCTTCAGGGCGGCTGGACGTGGACGCTCTACGAGGGAGATGGTCCCCTGGTCCTGGCCAATGAGGTGCCCGACACACCGCAACTTCGGGCGACGCTTCAATGCGACGCCGGCTCCGGTATCGCGCGCTTGGACCTGTATGGCGGTCAGCAAGGCGCGGGCTACGCGACCCTGACGTCCGGATCCGCTTCCGCGACCGGACAGATGTCGGCCGGAAACGACCGGCGGTCGATCGCGCTTCGAACCGACCATCCCGTGTTCGGACAGTTCATGCTGAACGGCGCGCTGGACGTGGGCCTTGGGGATCAGCACCAAACGATCGACGTGCAGACTGAACACCTGGCCAAGCTGAGGCGCTTCGCGGAGCTTTGCGCCGGATGAACCCCAGTCGCATCAGGATCGCGCCCTACACCGCCGCGTTCGTCAGTATCGCACTCACATCCGCCTGCTCGAGCGTCGCACCCGTCGATACCGGGACGGCCCCCGCCGCCATCGCCGCATCGCCTTCCCCCGTCGAGGGCTATGACTGGCACCTGACGATCGGCGACGGCTACGCCAGGCTGGCCTACGGCGTCGCCGAAAGCGACGACCTGAAGCTCGGCCTGGATTGCGCGGCGGGATCGGCGAGGGTCGACGTCACGGCCAATGCCCCAACCGGATCACGCACGATCCTGCTGGAGTCGGGTGGCGACACCGAACGACTGATGGCGCAGGGGGAGCCGTCACAACTGACGGACGGCGATCTGCTGACCGCGACGGCCGCCGCCGACTTGCCGGTGTTCCAGCGCTTCCGCCGCCTGGGGTGGATGGCCCGGTGGACCGGCGAGGACCACCGCGAGACCTATGTCGCCCATCCGCAATCGCGGGCGGATGTCGAACGGTTCTTCGCCCTGTGTGACTGATCCCGGCGGGTCGACCGGGATCAGGCTTCGACGCCGACCCCGATCGGACAGACCACGCCGGTGCCACCGACACCGCAATAGCCGTTCGGGTTCTTGGCCAGATAGCCCTGGTGGTAGCCCTCTGCGAAGTAGAACGGTCCGGCCGGGGTGATCTCGGTCGTGATCGTCCCCCGACCGGCCTGGGTCAGGGCCGCCTGATAGGAGTCGCGCGAGGCCTCGGCCTGCGCCTTCTGTTCGTCGTCCAGGTAATAGATGGCCGAGCGGTAGGTCGAACCGATGTCATTGCCCTGGCGCATGCCCTGGGTCGGATCGTGACCTTCCCAGAAGGTCTTCAGCAGGTCGGCATAGGTGATCTGCGCCGGATCGAACACGACCTGGACCACCTCGGTCTGGCCGGTCAGGCCCGTGCAGGTCTCCTCATAGGTCGGATTGGGCGTGATGCCGCCGGAATAGCCGACGGCCGTGACCCAGACGCCCGGCAGCGTCCAGAACTTGCGTTCCACGCCCCAGAAACATCCCATGCCGAAAATGGCCGTCTGAAACCCTTCCGGATGCGGCCCCTTCAGGGGGCGACCCAGGACGAAATGCGTTTCGTCGGTCGCAAGAGGCGTGGCGCGGCCCGGCAGGGCGGTGTCGGGCGTCGGCAGGGTGATCTTGGCGCTCATGTTCGAAAAAATCCGGGAGAAGAAGGACATGTCGTCCATATGGGAACCGGTCCCCTTTTTGCCCAGTGGGGTCTCCCCACAGACTGTGCTTGCCCGATGGTTCCGCCTGTTCTATCAGCCTGCCCTCCCCGGGCGACCTCCCGGGACGTTTGCATCGTGGTCAAACGGACAGGTGGCGGAGTGGTCGATCGCGCACGCTTGGAAAGCGTGTGTAGGTGAAAGCCTACCGAGGGTTCGAATCCCTCTCTGTCCGCCACACACCCCCGGCACCGTGCTCTGATCTGACGCTGGTCGTGCAAGGCCCCGTAATGTGGGGCCTATTTGCCGCCAAACTCCCGCACAGGAAGCCATTCGACGCCGACGGGAGCAGGGTCATGACCGGCTTGGCTCGCCCAGTCTCTGCCCGAACCGCATTTGGTGGAGTTTCCCTGTTATCGCCCTGAACAGGGAAGTCAGGTGTTTTTTGAGAGCTTGATTTTGCGCCCGAAGACGCGGCGCACCCCGCAAATGCCGTACCTGCGGGGTTTCAGGGCGCAGCGGGCTGCTGCGGTCGGCGAAATTAACAGGGAACGATCGCTCACAGGAACAGGGATCATTTGCACGCGGAACAGGGACCGAAAATCAGTCGAACAGGGAGTGTTGCTGGGTCGAACAGGGATCATTTTCCGTCGAAGCACAGTGTGCGGCGTTGGTCTGCCCAGTCGGTCGGCAGCCGCGTTTTCAGCAGTTGATCGAGCGTAAGAGCCGGCGGCTGGCGGCCTTCAAGGATCGCCTTCTGGATGTCGGGTGCCAGGAAGACAAGAGGCCATAGCCGGCGTTCGTAACTGCTCGACGGCGGCTTGCCGGTACCTTCGAGCTTGCCATCGCTCGCGCGCCACCCCAGTCCAGCAGCGATCTTGTGCGCCTGGCGAAGGCCGCGGATCAGCACCGGATCGCGTCGCGCCTTTCGAGCGATATTCGCGGAGGCGGGGGTCAAAACCCAGGTCCGCCCACCGCGCGCTTGGCATCGGACCGGTGCGTTCAGCACGACACGGTCGGGATGGACGTCACAGGGCGTCAGGCCACTGCGGACGTCTCGTGGCAGCGACTTGGCCTCAAACGCGATGCGCAGCTCATGGGGCAACACCTCCACCCGGCGCACTGGCTTTAGAAGATAGGCAAGAGGGCGGTCAGGCGCTCCCGGCGTCACCGTCACCAGCTGGGTTCGTACAGCCTCTTCCAGGGCTTCTGCTGAGACGCGGCGTAGAACACCCTCTCGGGTCGCGACCTTGCGACCCTGCTGCAGCGGCGCTGAAACGTAGTAGCGGTAGACCCGGCCTGCCCGACCGTATCCGAACGATGGGCTCATCGGATGCCCATCGGCGTCGAACACCAGACCCTTGAGTGGAAGCTGCGCCGAGCGAAGAGGCCGGTCCCTGCGCGTTCGGGCGTTGGCCGCCAGCTGCGCTTGAACACTGGCGAACACCTCTGGCTCGATGATCGGGGGATGGCAGCCGGCCACGCTGGTGTCGCCATGAACGATCTCGCCGAGATAGATACGGTTGCGCAGCATGTGGAACAGGGCCCCGCGACTGAGCAGGACACCACCCGAGGTCGAGCCCCTGGCGCTGACCCAGACCTTGGAGCGTACCCCCTCCTCCGCCAACCTGGCTTCCACGGCAGAGACCGACCCCAGCTGCAGGTAAAGGTCGAAGATCGCTCTCACGCGCTCGGCCTCGTCGTCATTCCTAACCAGCATGCGGGTGGCCCGATCGGTTGGCGGGTCGTAGCCCATGGGTGGAAGACCGCCCATCCACATGCCCCTGGCCTTGGACGCCGCGATCTTGTCGCGAATGCGCTCGCCGGTCACTTCGCGCTCGAACTGGGCGAACGAGAGAAGCACGTTCAGCGTCAGCCGACCCATGGAGGTGGTGGTGTTGAACGACTGGGTTACCGACACGAACGAGGCTTGGGCCTTGTCCAGCCGATCGACGATGCGCGCGAAGTCCGCGAGCGAACGCGTGAGCCGGTCGATCTTGTAGACCACGATGGTGTCGACCAGCCCGGCATCGATGTCCTCGAGCAGGCGCTTCAGCCCGGGACGCTCGATGTTGCCGCCCGAGAAACCGCCATCATCGTAGACCGCCGGCAGGACCTTCCAACCCTCGCTGGCCTGGCTACGGACATAGGCCTCGCAGGCCTCCCTCTGGGCGTGCAGGCTGTTAAAGGCCTGATCCAGACCCTCCTCGCTGCTCTTGCGGGTGTAGATCGCGCAGCGGATCGAAGGGCGGGTAGCGCTCATGGATGACCCTCCCCCGCCCTCAGGCCAAAGAACCTCGGCCCGTTCCAGCGAGAGCCGGTAATCTTGCGCGCCACCTGCGACAGGCTGCGGTGCAGGTCCCCCCGGTGGCGCAACCGCCCGTCTGGCTCCACCACGACCTCGTGGCGTGCGCCCTGCCACTCCCGGGTCAGCCGCGTGCCGGGGGTCAGCCTCGTCGTGACCGGCACAGAGGCGTCACGCCGTATCGCGCGACGCAAGTCCGCATCCAGTCCGCCGTCCCGGGCTGCCTGAAGGCGCCAGGCCAGCATCAAAGCGAGTATCTCGGGCGAACGGATCGCCGGCGGTGCGCCGAAACGTTCGCGCCAGATCGCGCGAAGCGGCTCCAGGCCGAGGGTGCCTAGGGTCGCGCAGTCAACGTCGGCAGAAGATCTGGTGCTCATCGTGGTCTCGGTTCAGCGGGGCCTCCTCGGGCCCACCGACACGAGCCCGGGGTGGCCGGGCGCGCAGACACTCACGCTCCGTTCCAAGCCGCAGTCCAGTCTCGGGGGAATAATAATCGCCGCTGTGGACATCGTCGCAAACCAGGGCTAACCGAATCACGATTCACGTTATGTTCATGCCATGAACACCGTCGCCGCTTCCCAAGCCCTCGAGGCTCGCCCGCCGTCAGAGCTTCGGCCCTACAGCCGAAACGCCCGGACCCATTCCCGCAAACAGATCCGTCAGATCGCCGACAGCATCGAGCGGTTCGGGTTCACCAACCCGGTGCTGGTCAGCGACGATGGCGAGATCATCGCGGGCCATGGCAGGGTGGCCGCTGCCAAGCTGCTGGGCCTCCCCACGGTGCCGACCCTGCGGCTGTCGCATCTCAGTCCCGAGGAGCGGAGAGCCTATGTGTTGGCCGACAACAAGCTGGCGCTGAATGCCGGGTGGGATCAGGACATCCTGGCAATCGAGCTGCAGGCACTGATCGATCTGGACTTCGACGTCACCCTGACGGGCTTCTCGCTGGCTGAGGTCGACTTCACCCTCGATGCCGCTCGTGAGCGCGATCCTGACGCACCGCCCGGGGTCGAGGACGAGGTCCCGCCGATCCAGGCCGAGGCGGTTACCCGCATGGGCGACGTCTGGGTGTTGGGCAGACACCGGCTCATCTGTGGCGATGCGCGCGTTCCCCAGGACTACGCCAGGCTGCTGGGTGATGAGCGGGTGGACTTGGTGTTCACCGACCCGCCATACAACGTACCGATCGAAGGCCATGTCTGCGGCTCAGGCCGTATCCGCCATCGCGAGTTCGCCATGGGTGTGGGCGAGATGAGCCAGGACGCCTTCACCGCCTTCCTCAAGGACGCCCTCAAGCCCATGGCAGCGAACTGCCGGGACGGCGCGATTGCTTATGTCTGTATGGACTGGCGGCATATGACCGAGGTGCTCAATGCGGGGTCCGAGGTCTTCTCCGAGCTCAAGAACCTGTGCGTCTGGAACAAGACCAACGGCGGCATGGGGACCTTCTACCGGTCCAAGCATGAGCTGGTGTTCGTCTACAAGGTCGGGACCGCAGCTCACACCAACACCTTCGGTCTGGGCGACAGTGGCCGCTACAGGACGAACGTCTGGGATTACGCCGGGATCAGCAGCATGGGTGCCGGCCGCTCCGAAGCGCTGGAGATGCACCCGACGGTCAAGCCCACAGCCATGGTCGCTGACGCGATCCGCGATTGCTCCAGGCGCGGCGACATCGTGCTCGACGGGTTCGGGGGATCGGGCACCACCCTGATTGCCGCCGAGACCTGTGGCCGGTCTGCCCGTCTCATCGAGTTCGACCCGCTCTACTGCGATGTGATCATCCGCCGCTTCGAGCGACTGACGGGCAAGCAGGCAATGTTGCAGGAAGGCGAAGCACTGTTCGATGAGGTGGCCGTGCAGCGCCTTGGCGGGTTGGCGGCATGAGTGACGCAGCCGACAATCCCGCACCCGGGAAGGGCCTGGTTGGATACGCCAAGCCGCCGGTCGAGCATCGTTTCCAGAAGGGCCGGTCCGGCAACCCAAGGGGACGACCGAGAAAGAAGCGCACGCCGGCGGAGCCTGCAGACCCCGTTCTGAGCCACCATCTTGGCGACCTGGTCTTGTTGGAAGCGATACGACCAATCCAGGTGCGAGAAAACGACCAGATCGTTGAGTTACCTCTGATCCAGGCCGTGATCCGCAGCCTGGGCGTGGCGGCGGTCAAAGGGAGCCACAGGGCACAAATTGCCCTCGCAGGCATGGTCAAGGCCGTGCAGGACAAGACACTCGAGGACCGTCTGGCCCTGTTCAAGTCAGCGGTGGAATACAAGGATAGCTGGGAGGAAGCATTCCTCGCCTGCGATGCGCGCAGCGAGCCTCGCCCGGAGCCTGTGCCCCATCCCCACGAGATCCGCCTTAACTCGCGAACCTTGGAAGTCACTTACAACGGTCCCGAAACCCCGGATGACAAGGCCAAATGGGACAAGCTGATCGCTAGACGGGAAGCGGCACTTTCCGAAATCGCCGATATGGAGAAGCTGAAAAAGTGCAAAACATGGGCTGATCTGCGAGAAAGCCTCGATCGCGACATCGCCTCCGAGAGCCACCTCGCGAACCTTATCGAGGATATCATTCCCAACGAAAAGACGCGGCGTGAGCCAGACTTCGACATAAGAGAATGGCGCAAAAGACGGCAGGCGATACGAAAGCTGAAAGACAGCTTCAAGCGGGACCGCTGACAGCAGCGTTGATCGGTCGCGTCTACTTTGCGCCAGGAGCGGACATTCACCGAGCGCCGGAAACCCGACATTCAGCCATGCCATCTGAGCCTGGGAATGTCCGCTTTTCGGTCCGCAGCCTTTGGCAGCTCCCGACCCAAAGCAGACCTTGCGAAAGACCTGGGTTGGAGATGACGGACGAACAGGTCCGGAACTACCCCTAAGCCTGCAATCCTCCGAGGCTGGGAGTCGTGATTTAGGCGCTCATCGAGGTGGTCCGGACCCGCTGGCGAGGTCACCGACGCAGTGCCGCTGGGCTTGCAAAGATGCGCTAATGCACTCTGTGACTGGGCGAAACTCCGGGCATTGCCCGCCGTAGCGGTTGTCGTAAGCCTCCGTGAAGTCCACGAACATAAACATCACAGTAGCCAGAGAATGGTGATCACCTCCCGCTTTTCGCGGAACCAAATGGGCGCGTAGTGCTAGACGGGTTTTGCTAAGGTTGGCTGGCACCGCGAGCCTCCTACGCGGAAGGGCCGTAGATGGCTCCACCTCCTGCCCATGGAGACATCGGCCTAACGCTCGCGCTTGCGATTGTGTCTGCCTCCCAGACGCCACTGCTGCTGCTTGATGACCAATCAAACGTCGTCGCGGCCAGCCAGTCGTTTCTCACGTCCTTCGATCTCTATTTGGGCGAGGTGAGTGAGAAGTCATTATTTGAGATCGGAGCGGGCGGATTTAACCTGCCGCGCATCAAGTCCTTGCTCGCGGCAGCCGCGACTACCGACACGCCGATTGACCCATACGAGATTGACCTCGTCGATCCGGATGGAACCGTTCGCAACCTCACGCTGACAGCTCAGAAACTGGTCTTCCTGGATGGCGCTCCCACTCGGCTCCTCCTGACCGTAGTCGATGCTACGAAAGCCCGTGCCGCAGAGCGAGCCAAGGACGCCCTCGTCCGGGACAATGAACTCCTAGTTCAGGAAGTCCGCCACCGGGTCGCCAACAGCCTTCAGATCATCGCCAGCGTGCTTCTGCAGAATGCCAAGAAAGTCACGTCTGAAGAAAGCCGCGCCCACCTTCGCGATGCACACCAACGGGTAATGTCGGTAGCAGCAGTCCAAAGCCAGCTAGTGGTGTCCACATTGGGGGATGTGGCTCTGAAGGCGTATTTCACGCAGCTTTGCCAGAGCCTGGGCGCTTCGATGATCGAGGATCACGGCCAGGTCGCTATTGTCGTGAACGGCGACGGCAGCACCTCGTCCGGGGAGGTGTCGGTAAGCCTCGGGCTGATCGTGACCGAACTCGTAATCAACGCCCTGAAACATGCCTTCCCCGATGGGAGGAAGGGTCTCGTCACGGTCGATTACCATTCGGAACACGAAGGCTGGGCGCTGTCGGTCTGCGATGATGGCGTGGGAAAGCGGGCCGCCAGTGAGGCCGATCCTCAGGGTGGTCTCGGGACGGCCATCGTGAACGCTCTAGCGGCGCAGCTGGAAGCCAAGATCACCGTAACCGATCTCAGGCCCGGCACGGGGGTGTCGGTGGTCCACCAAAAACCCATCGGTGTGCGGCTTGGCTCGGCACCTGCGGAACTTCATGCGGTCTAGGCGACCACGCGCGACTGCCAATGTCCGTTTTCGACCGTCAGGCGACGGTCGGCTTCCGACCCAAAGTGGACCTTAGTCCGAGGTCGTGATCCATTGTCTATTTAGACCGAGCGGCGCGCATGAAGGCGATGGAACTGAGGGCGACTAGCAGTCCAATCGACCGAATGAGGTTATCATGATTGAACGCAATGAAGATCGTTATCCCTGCTGCAATGGCAGTCCATGCGAGCACGGTGAGGATCATCTTTTTGTTCATCACAACACGTTTCTGAGCGGACACGGATGAGGCGCGACTGCGCGATCTGAAAGCCTAGCTCGCCGAAGGCAGCTTTACACCCCGCTGCGACCGTCCGCTTCCGACCCATTGCGGACGTTGGCAGGTTTCAAGCTATGGTCACCGGATGACCGAAATCAACTACCTCTCGCCGGGCGAGCAGATGCCGGATGTCGGCGACGATCAGCCGTGGCTAACTGTCGAAGCATCTCACGGTGGCCAGTTCTTTGGCTCGGGGGGATCGTGGAAAGCTAACGGCGAGTGGGTAGGCTATGGCTCGTTAGTCGAGGACGACGTTTCGCTCGAAGCAGCAGTGGCTGCGGCACAGAAGTGGGCAACCAAATATGGCGTCCCGACCATCTGGGTTCAGGCTACCCCTTAGGTGCGCTTCCCACCCATAGGCGACCGTCCGCTTCCGACCCAAAGCGGACCTTCCTCAGATGCCCGTTGACGCGAAGAACAAGACGATGCCCACAAACCCTAATGCAGCAACGATCCCAAATCCGATAAGGCTGGTTGCGACGAACTTCAGCGTCAGACGGGCCAACTCGCCAAGTCCGACCTGATCAAGTTTCGCAGGTTCGGGGGCGCGATCGGCCATACTTACAATAATGCACCCGTCGATGTTCGCTTGCCACCCCTGACTGCAAGTAGGGAGGTCTGCTCTCGGGCAAGATTGGGATCGCCGCTCCCGACCCAAAGCAGACGTTGCGACCGTCAGCATAAACGTGAAATCGTAGGGGATGGACGACGGCGAACCAGAAGTGTCTGCAAGGTATGTCGTGGGCCTCGCGCCAGGCGAGGTGATCCAGTTTGGCACCGGCGATTGGCGTGATGGGTCGGTCAAAGGTGTTGCGGTCAGCGAAGCGGCATTCGACAGACTGGAGCCCGCGATCAGGAAAGCCATTCCAGACTGGCGTGAAGGTGCCCGATATTGCGTTACGGAAATCCCCCGGTCGAGTTTGGAGGCGTTAATCGGGGCATTTGGCGCGCTCTCCCATGACGATGAGGCAACCATGACGATGATCGGGCAAGTGACGGATTGGCTCTCGTCAGCGAGTGAGCGCGGCGAGCCGGTGAGCATCTTCGGCATCTGATGAAGGTCGCCTATCCGCCCTAAGGCGAACGTCTGTTCCCGACCCGTTGCGGACATGAACAGACCGCGCCGAGCCGATGTCGCCGACAACACTTAAAGCCGTTAGGGCGCTTCAAGCATCATGATGACCGGAAAGCCCTCGATGTCCGGGCCTAACGTGGCGGCGGCGGGACAGCGCTCTCGAACTTCGCTCTCAAGGCGAGGCATCGCATTTGTCAGCTCCGACCCCAGACTGGCGCGATCGACGCCCACCTCTTCCCGCCACCAGTTGGCCAAAGCGCTTTCGGAAGGACAAGCCGCCGCTCCAACCGTCAGAAACACCTGATCGTCGCCAGTCGAGAGGCCGATGAGCCAGCCGGCATCGTTCTTGTGGGCTTCGCAGTTGACCGCAAAGCCGTCCGAGCCAGGTCGACATACCGTGACCCAGCTGGCGTTCGTGGCAGCGTAGTCGTCCGAGCTCTCACCCGAAACCTCGTCGTCTCTCGACTCCCATCGCTCCGCAGGCCAGTCGTGCTGAGCGAAGTCGCCGGGGCGAACGTCGTAGTGGAGGCCATCGTCAGCGATCCTGAGTTCGACCTGGCTGCCGTCCTGATGGGTCCAAGACGTATCGGTAACTTGCGACCAGCCGCTGCCTGTCTTGGCGAGAGACGCGGCAACGACGCTTTTTAGTCGCGCATCCGCGACAGCCACGGTGCAGCCTTGGGGAGCGTCCCAAATGCTGGCATCGATGTTCCCGCGAAGGGTCGCATTGTTGTTCCCGAACCGCCCGTAAGCCGCGACTTCGGCCAAAGCCGTCTCGTCGGGCCTATCTCGTTCAAACGTGTCCATGAAGCTGGAGCAAGCGTCCATCGCGAGCACGGCCGCGTCGCCGGGCGCGTTGAACTCAGCCGCCCAGATCGCTGCGTAGTGCTCGACGACGCTACGGGGGTCGGTCTCGTAAGCGTAGACACTGCCCCCGTCGTTAGATCGATAGATGGTGAGCCCGAGACGACCATCTTTAGAGACCATCTGCACATTCTGCTCTCCGACTTTCGCCGGGACGCCTAGCCAATCGTTCGACAAACTCGGTGGGTGGGGGGCGAGCAGGCGGTCCAGAAAGCTAAAGACGGCATAGCGGGAGGCCTGCTCGAAGCCGAAGGAGCACGAACGAGGCGCCGCCTCGTTCAACGTGACCCGAATGCCACTGCGGGTGTCAAAGACGCCGTCCGCCACAGGGGGCCGGCCCAAGGCCTCATAACCCAGCGTGTCGGCGAGCGAAGATCCGCGCACGAGCGGCTCGCAGACATCGAAAACCACGGTGCGCATTTCCTCGATTGCGCGGGACGCAGCTTGGATTTCTGCAGGCATCGACTCATATTCTTGCTGGGTTGCGGCCGTGAGGGGTTCAGCTTTGGCGCTCGGGGGCGATATGACGCCTGCTAAAACGATGGCGACGAGCATCGAGGCAGGGAGAAACTGTTTCATCCCGCCATCCTAAGGCAAAGCTTGGTTAGCGAGCCAGTCGGTTCCTGACGCAGCTTCTGCTTTCCACCCCTCCGAGACATTGGGGCAGTCCGCTTTCCGGCGGGCTGCCCCATGCCGGCTCAAAGGTCGATCTGCTCCGAAATCTCCAACGCGTCGTCTACTTCGATGCCGAGATATCTGACGGTGCTCTCCAGCTTCCCGTGGCCGAGCAGGAGTTGGCAGGCGCGCAGATTTCCGGTCTTCTTGTAAATCAAGGCCACCTTCGTCCGTCGAAGGCTGTGGGTCCCATACGCGCTCGGGTTCAGGTCGATCGTTGTCACCCAGGCATCGACGAGGCGAGCATACTGCCTGGTGCCGATGTGCTGTCCATCTCGGCTGCGGCTGGGGAACAGCCAGTCGTCGCGCCGTCGCCCTCGGCGCTCCAGCCAGTGAGCCAAAGCTTCTCTCGCGGCCTCTGTGATTTCGAACGGCACCGGTCGACCGGTTTTTTGCTGGACGATCGTCGACCGCTGCCGAATGACGCCGCCCTGGGCGATGTCGCCAAGCCGGAGCTTCACGAGATCACAACCCCGCAGTTTGGCGTCCAATGCGATGTTGAACATCGCCAGATCCCGGATCGAGCCGACGGACTTGAGATGCTGTCGGATCGCCCAGATATGCTTTGGCTTGAGCGGGGCCTTGGCTCCGGTCATTCGACCAGCGTTCCAGGGTTTGCGAGGTAAGCGAAACAGATCGGGCTGGCTCATAGCCACCTCCCACGATCGACGCCCCTTCCTCAGCATACGCTTCAAACGGCGCAGATGCGCCACGAGCGGACATTCGTCCGATCGCCAAAAGGCGAAGTTCAACGCGGAGGGCATGTTGTGATGGCTATCCCATAGTGGGAATGACGAAGCTGGAGTCCGCGTGTTCCAGTTCGCTGTCCGGCCAGCGGGCGGTGACCGTCTTGACCTTGGTCCAGAACTTCAGGCCTTCCATGCCGTGCTGGTTGGTGTCGCCGAAGGCCGAGCGCTTCCAACCGCCGAAGGTGTGGTAGGCGACCGGCACGGGGATGGGCACGTTGATGCCGACCATGCCGACGTTGACCCGGGCGGCGAAGTCGCGGGCCGCGCGGCCGTTCTGGGTGAAGATGGCGACGCCGTTGCCGTACTGGTGCTTGCTGGGCAGGCTCAGGGCCTCCTCGAAGCTGGCGGCGCGGACGATCTGCAGGACGGGGCCGAAGATCTCTTCCTTGTAGCTCTCCATCTCGGGCGTGACGTGGTCGAACAGGGACGGGCCGATGAAGTAACCCTTCTCGTGCCCCTGCAGGCTGAAGCCGCGGCCGTCGACGACCAGTTCGGCCCCATCCTTCACACCTTGTTCGATCCAGCCTTCGACGCGGGCCTTGTGCTGGGCGGTCACCACGGGGCCGTAGTGGGCGCCGGCGTCGGTGGAGACGCCGACCCGCATGGTGGGGATCTCGGCCACCATACGCTCGCGCAGTTCGTCGGCTGTCTTCTTTCCGACCGGGACGACCACCGGCAGGGCCATGCAGCGTTCGCCGGCCGAGCCGTAGGCGGCGCCCGACAGGTCCTTGATGACCTGGTCCATGTCGGCGTCGGGCAGGACGATGCCGTGGTTCTTGGCCCCGCCCATGGCCTGGACCCGCTTATGGTTGGCGGCGCCGACCTGGTAGACATAGTGGGCGATGTCGGACGAGCCGACGAAGCTGACGGCGTGGACCAGCGGGTGCTCCAGGATCGAATCCACCGCCAGCTTGTCGCCGTGGACGACGTTCAGGACGCCCGCAGGCGCGCCCGCCTCCATCATCAGCTCGGCCAGACGCACGGGCACCGACGGATCGCGCTCACTGGGCTTCAGGATGAAGGTGTTGCCGACCGCGATGGCCACGCCGAACATCCACATCGGGATCATGGCCGGGAAGTTGAACGGGGTGATGCCAGACACCACGCCCAGCGGCTGGCGCATCGAATAGACGTCGATGCCGGGACCGGCGCCCCAGGTGTATTCGCCCTTCAGCGCATGCGGGATGCCGCAGGCGAACTCGATGACCTCGAGGCCACGCTGGATGTCGCCTTTGGAATCCGCGACGACCTTGCCGTGTTCGGAGCTCAGCAGTTCGGCCAGCTCGGTCATGTTGGCCTCGACCAGACGCTTGAACTCGAACATCACCCGCGCGCGGCGCTGGGGGTTGGTGGAGGACCAGCCTTCGAACGCGTTCTGGGCGGCCTGGACCGCGCGGTCCATCTCGGCCACCGAGGCCAGCTGCACGCGGGCCTGAACCTCACCGGTGTTCGGGTTGAACACGTCGGCGAACCGGCCGGATGTCCCGGTGAAGGACGCGCCGTCGATGAAGTGGTGGATGTCGCGCATGCTGATCCTCGGATGCCAGGGCTGGGCACGGGCGATCGCGCCAGCGGGTTCCTGCCTGTCCTAGCCATGCGCCACTCTGTTATCAACACCATCGTTGACGCACGGCGCCGGCCATGGCAACTTTTCAGCAGGGAGAGCCTCATGGTTGAAGACGTTCGCATCGACATCCTTGTGATCGGAGCCGGCCTGGCCGGACTGCGGGCGCTCCACACCTTCCGGGCGCAGGGCTTCACGGTGCAGGTGCTCGAGGCGTCGGACGAGATCGGCGGGGTCTGGAACTTCAACCGCTATCCCGGCGCGCGCTGCGACGTGGAAAGCTTCGACTACTCCTACCGGTTCTCCGAAGAGCTGGAACAGGAATGGCGGTGGAGCGAGCGATACGCGAAGCAGCCGGAGATCCTGCGATACATCAATCATGTCGCCGACCAATTCGATCTGCGTCGCGACGTCAGCCTGAACACGCGCGTGCGCCGTGCAGAGCTCGACGAGCCGACGGGCCGCTGGCGGATCGAGGCGGAGGACGGCCGCGCATGGTCTGCCCAACGCTTCGTCATGGCCGTCGGCCAGCTGTCGATGCCGAAGGCCACGACCTATCCCGGACAGGACACCTTCGCGGGGCAGGTGCTGTACAGCGCGCGCTGGCCGCGCGAACCGGTTGCGCTGGAAGGCAAACGCGTGGCGATCATCGGCACCGGGTCGTCCGGCGTGCAGATGACACCGATCATCGCGGCCCAGGCCGAGCATCTGACGGTGTTCCAGCGAACGGCGAACTATTCGATCCCCGCCGCAAACGCCCCTGTCTCGGACGAGGAGGACGCGGCGGTGAAGGCGAACTACCGGGCCCGCCGCGAGGCGGCGCGAAACTCGCCCAGCGGTCTGGGGTTCGCGCCCGATCCCCGGTCCGCCGCCGAGGTCGATCCGGAAGAACGCGAACGCGCGTTCGAGGCCGCCTGGAACCGGCTGGGGTTCGGCTTCGCCCTGACCTTCAAGGATATCCTGCTGAACGAGGCGGCCAACGACATTGCCTCGGCCTTCGTGCAGCGGAAGATCGGCGAGCAGATCGAGGACCCCGCACTGCGCGACAAGCTGGTCCCCAAGGGCTTTCCATTCGGAACGCGTCGTCCTTCGGTCGATGGCGGATATTTCGCCACCTTCAACAGACCCAATGTGTCGCTGGTCGATATCAGCGAGACGCCGATCGAGCGCTTCACCCCGACCGGGCTTCGCACCACGGCGCAAGACCTTCCGTTCGACGTGGTCATCTACGCCACCGGCTTCGATGTCTTCACCGGGTCGATCCTGAAGATCGACATCGTGGGCCGTGACGGCCAGACCCTGAAGGACGCCTGGGCCGGCGGGCCGGCCAGCTATCTGGGCATCGGCGTCCACGGCTTTCCCAACCTGTTCTTCGTCGGGGGACCCGGCAGCCCGTCGCTGCTGAGCAATGTCATCCTGTCGAGCGAGGAACAGATCGACTGGCTGGCGGCCCTGTTCGACACCGCGCGACAGCGGGGGATTTCGGAGATCGAGGCGACGGAGGCCGCCCAGTCCGACTGGGTGGATCACGTCAATGCCCGCGCCCACGAGACCCTCTACATGAAGACGCCATCCTACTACGTCGGGGCCGAGATGCCGGGCAAGCCCCGCGTCTTCATGCCCTATTCCGGGGGCGTCCGAGGCTATCGCCGCATCCTCGAAAAGGCCTCCGCCAACGGTTATGACGGGTTCGAGCTGCGGGGCGGAGAGGCGATGCGTGCCGCCTCCTGACGGGTCGCTGGATCCGGATCTCGCCCGGTGGCTCGAGGATCCACGGGTGGCGCTGCGGGTGCCCGCGGATCTCGCGGCCTTCCGGAGCGGCGCGAACGGCTATCTCGCCCGGGCACCGAAACCGGAGATCCAGACGGTCGAAGACCTGGAGATCGCCGGACCCGGCGGGCCCCTGCCCCTGAGGCTCTATCGCTCGACCGGTGACGCGGACACCGCGATCGTGGTCTTCCTGCATGGAGGAGCCTTTGTCTTCGGTGACCTGGACACCCACGACGCCCTGTGCCGACGCCTGGCCCTGAGCACCGGGCTGACCGTCGTCTCGGTCGATTACCGCCTGGCCCCCGAGCACCCCTACCCCGCCGGTCTCGACGACGCGCTCGCGGCAGTCCGGTGGGTGCGGTCTTCGTTTCCCGGCGTCCCGGTCGGGCTGGCCGGCGACAGCGCCGGAGCCTGGCTGGCCCTCGCGGCCGCCGTTCGACTGGCGGATCGGGGACAGCCGGTAGACGCCCTGGGCCTCCTCTATCCGGCGGTCGATCCGGCTTGCGCCAGTGCCTCCCAGATGGCGTTTGGCCGCGACCATATGCTGACGCGCGACTTCATGGCCTGGGCCTGGAGCGTGTTCGCGGGCGAGGATATGCCCGATCTGACGAAGGTCGACCTGTCCGGTCTGCCGCCGAGCGTGGTGATCACCGCCGGGTTCGATCCTCTTCGGGACGAGGGCCAATCCCTGATCGACCGGGCAAGAGCGGCGGGCGTGCAGGTTGTCGCCCACCACTATCCCGACATGATCCACGGGTTCGCAGGCCTGCCCCAAGGAAGCCGACGTGGTGACGAGGCGTTGAATCGTCTGTCGGAAGGGCTGGTCTCCGCCCTGACCTGAGGGGCGCTCAGAGGCCGCTGAAGTCCGCCGGGCGTCGGGCGACGAAGGCCGCGATCCCCTCCTGCCCCTCAGACTGGGCGATAGCTTCGGCGATGCCCTGGGCCTCGCGTTCCAGCTGCGTCTCGAGCCCGTTCGACAGGGATTGATGCAGCAGCGCCCGCGTGCGCGCGAAGGCGCGTCGCGGCCCCTCCGCGAATGTCCTGGCCACGGCCAAGGCGTCGTCCCTCAAGGCCGCGTCGTCGGTCACCCGGGTGATCAGACCGATCCGCTCGGCTTCCTGGGCATCGATCCGTTCGCCGGTCAGCGCGAGCCGTTGGGCCTGGCGAAATCCGACCAGGCGCGGCAGGAGCCAGGTCGCGCCTCCGTCCGGCGTCAGGCCGATCGCCCCATAGGCCATGGCGAACTTCGCCGACCTGGCCGCGAGGGCGACATCGCCCAGGATAGCCAGTCCGAACCCGGCACCGGCTGCTGCGCCATTGATCGCCGTGACCAGCGGCTTTTCCATGTGGGCCAGACGGGCGACCGCCGCGTGCAAGGACGCCGTGAGGCCATCGACGAGGGCGGACGCACCGGTCCCGGCCGCGGCGAAGGCTTTCACGTCGCCCCCAACGCAGAAGGCCCGCCCCTGCCCCGTCAGCAGAACCGCCCGCACCGCATCGTCGCTGGCAATGTGAAGGGTCGCTTTCAGAAGACTGTCCGCCATCTCCTGATCGATGGCGTTGCCGCTGTCGGGGCGCGACAGGGTCAGGACCGCGACGCGATCGCGAACTTCGACCTGAACGGCTTCGGTCATCGCTTCAGCACGATAGAGCCGCCATTGGCTCCCAGGCCCAGGACGGCCGACATCGCGATGCGGGCACCCTCGACCTGGCGCTCGCCGGCCCGGTCCTGCAGCTGCCACGCCAGTTCGCAGACCTGCATCAACGCCTGGGCCGTCGTGGCCTCACCGAACGACAGGAAGCCCCCGCTGGGATTCACAGGCAAACGGCCGCCGAGGGTCAGCTCGCCGGACAGCAGCATTACATCGGCCTGCCCCGGCTCGAAGAAGCCGAACAGCTCGGGCCAGGCCAGGATGTGCCAGGCGGTGTTGTCGGCGATCTCGACCAGGTCGATGTCGTCGGCTCCGATACCGGCCAGGGCCCACGCCCTATGGACCGCCGAGACGACCTCGCTGGTGTGCGAAACACCGGGGCGCGGCGTCGCGCCGACGGTGGGGATGCGCGCGGCAGGGTCGCCGAAGCGGCCGGTGGCGATGGCGCTGGCGGCGACCTCGATCATCGGTCCTCCCGCGCGGCGCGCCTGCGCCTCGGATCCGAGGATAACGGCGGCGGCCCCGTCGCTGACCGCGCAGATCTCGAGCAGGTGCAAGGGGTCGCTGACCATGGGAGAGGCCATAACCTCGTCCACGGTCGAGGGTGTCCGGAACCGGGCGTAGGGGTTCAGCGCCCCGTGGCGGCGCATCATGACCGAGGCGGCGGCGTAGGTTTCAGCGGTGGTACCGTGATCGTGCATCCGGCGCCGGGCTTCCATCGCCCAATAGGCCGGATTGGTGGCCCCCATGGTCTTCCAGCGCAGGAAGTCATGATCGGCCGGATCGTCCGTAGAGCCGGGCGGGCGCGGGATGAACCCCTTGGGCATCCGCTCGGCCCCCATGGCGGCCACGGTCTCGTACTGGCCGCTGGCGATCAGCATATGGGCGGTATGGAAGGCGACGGCCCCGGCCGCACAGGCTCCGCCGACATTGATGCAGGCCAGTCCGTGTTCCGAGACGGCCTGCGTCAGTTCGTTGGCGTGCAGGCCCCATCCCATGCCGCCCTCGAAGCGCGAACTGGCGGCGACCAGCCCCTGGAGATCGCGCCACTCCAGCGACGCCTCGGCCATCGCGGCTTTCATGGCATGGATGGCCAGCTCGACCTGCGTCGTCTCCGGCCATTTGCCCCAAGGGTGCGCCCCGACGCCCAGCACATAGACCGGCCTCATGCGTCGGCTCCCTCGTCGGGGACGAAGCTGTGGGTTACGACAGCATTTCCAGCATCGTCGTTCGAAACCAGGGTGGAAAGGCGTAGCGGCATGCCGATCCGGATATCTTCCGGCGGCGCATCGACGATGCCCATCACCCGCAGACCGTCCTCGACGTCCACGAGCCCCAGGGCATAGGGATGCCACGGCTCCAGCGCGAAGAGGGCCGGCGGTCGGTAACGCTGGATCGTGAAGCTATAGAGCGTACCGCGTCCGGCGATGCGCGCCGGGACGACATGCTTGCCCTTGCACTCCGGGTTCCGGCAGCTGACGACCTGGGGATAGTAGAGCGTCCCGCAATCCTCGCAGCGGGTGCCCAGCAATGCCGGCGCGGCCTCGTCGAGTACGAGTGCCTCGGGGACGACGGCGGTGATGGCAGAGCCCGTCATGATCGACCCCTCAAAGCGAGAGGATGTCGCGGGTTTCGCGGAAGTAGAGGAGACCACTGTTCACGTCGGTGACCTCGACCGCATGGCGCACGTAACGGCGGCCCCGCTTCTCGAACTTTTCGATCGCCCGGGTCGTGATCCGGACCGTCGCGCCGACCGGGATCGGCTCCAGGATCTCGGAGTCGTGATAGGTGTGAATCGAGCCGATCGAGAACGGCCGGGTGGCGTCGAACTGCACCGACAGGACGAAGTGGGAGACCAGCAGCGGCGGCACGATGGCCCCGCCGAAAGGCGATTCCCCCTCGATGTGCCAGCTGTTCATCCGCCAGCCTTCGTACCAGGGATTGAAGTCCTCGACGCCGTCCGAATACAGGATCACCAGCTCGGCCGAGAGGTGAAGGTCGCGCGACAGCTCGTCTCCGATCTCCACCATATCCCAATAGGGTCGCGCTTCCGAAGCGAGACCGTCGATGAAGTCGCGCGTCTGCCTGGCCTGAAGGGGGCTCATGGGCTTGAGCGCGTCGGTGGCCGGGCGGTGGGATTGGGTCGGCGGTGTCATGGCATCATTTCCTTCCACGAGGCGCGATCAGGCGCCGACATCGACTTCGACCCAGCCGGCCGTCTTCTTTTCACCGGCCTCGTTCTCGGCCCAGACATCGACGATGAAGCGGAAGCCTGCGCCCTTCGGCTGCTTCTCGCGCACGACGCCGTGAGTGGAGATGGTCTCGTCGGCGAAGGTCGACGCGACGTATTTGAGCACCACGCGTGAGCCCTTGAAAAAGGCCGCGCCGAAATGGTTGACGCACATCTCGGCGATGTAGGCCGATGACATCTCCCCGGTCTGGATCGGGGCCTTCAGCCCGGTCTCAGCAGCATACACGGGGTCCCAGTGGTTCGGGTTGAAACGGCCCCACAGGCGCGAACCCATCAGCTGGATCGCGGCCTTCTTGCGCAGACTCTGCAGTCGGTAGCCGACCGGCGTCGCCGGCGTGATCGCCAGGTCCAGCGGCAGCGATGCTCCAGTGCCATCCATGGCCAACCCCTACTCCCATCTGCACGACTCTGACGGCCGCTGCCGGGGTCGAGGTCGCAACATACGACCATTCTGTGCCCCTGCGACATACTATCAACGTTGTCGTTGATTTCTGTCAACACTGGTATTGACAGATCGTACGGCAACGGTCTTCCTGAGCCTGTCGCAAGGACTCGCATCAGACGAGCGGAAGGCGACAGGGATTGGAAAGTCAGGGGAGAGCCATGACTGCATCTACGAAATCGCTGTTGATGGCGGGTAGCGCCGCAGCCTTGCTGATGGTCGCGTCAGGACCTGCCTTCGCGCAGTCGGCCGGGGCACAAAGCGGCACGGCGCAGGAAGATACGTCCTCGGTCGATGACATCGTGGTCACCGCCCGACGTCGATCGGAAACCCTGATCAGTGTTCCCGTGGTCGTGAATGTGGTCACGGCCGAAACGCTGGAGCGGAACCGGGCCGACGATCTGTCGCGGATCGGAGAACTGACACCGACCGTCGTCGTCGGATCTTACAAGTCCAACGGGGGCGGTTCGATCGCCATTCGCGGCATCAGTTCCCCTGCCAATCAGACCGGTTTTGAACAGGCCGTTTCGGTCGCCATCGATGGCGTCCAGACCAGCGACGGCCGGATCACCCAGATGGGCTTCTTCGACCTGCAACAGGTCGAGGTCCTAAAAGGCCCGCAGGCCCTCTTTTTCGGCAAGAACAGCCCTGCAGGCGTCATCTCGATCAAGTCTGCCGACCCGACCGACCAGTTCGAGGCGGGTTTCCGCGCCGGGTATGAGTTCGAAGGCGACGAGGCCACGATCGATGGCTATGTTTCGGGGCCGCTGGCGGAGGGGCTGAATGCCCGTCTTGCCCTGCGCTATCGCAACCTCGACGGCTGGCTGACCAACACCGCCCAGCCGATCGCCAACCCCTTCTACTCGGCGATCACGGGCGCGCCTGCCGGGGCCGCCACCCTGCCCGGCGTTTCCGACAGCCGCCCCGGTGACGAGGAAGTCCTCGGCCGCCTGACCCTCACGGCCGAGATCGCCCCGACGATCACCGGGCGACTGAAGCTGTTCATGGGCCACAACGAGGATGCAGGCCCCGGCGTCGCGACCCAGAACATCGGATCCTGCTCCGGGGGCTCCAACCCGCGTGTCTACGGCATCGCCGACCCATTCGCGGACTGCGTGGCCGACAACCGCACGACCAGCGGCGACCTGCCCGACGCGATCGCGCGCACGATGCGCGGGTATCGCGGCAACAACAAAGCCTATGGCGAGCTGGACGTGTTCACCGGGGTGCTGGACTTCGACTGGGCGCTGACCGAATCGCTGAACCTGTCGTCGACCACGGGCTATGATTCCACGCAGTACGAATTCCTGTCCGGCCTGGACCAGACGACCTATTCGCAGTTGGCCTTCTACAATCGGCAGACCAACCAGGAGATCAGCCAGGAATTCCGGCTGACCAGCGATTACGCCGGACCTCTGAACTTCATGCTGGGGGCCTTCTATCAGGTCACCGATCTGTTCACGACGAACGACACCAAGCTGCGGGACAGCAACTACCAGGCCGCGTCCGGCAGGTTCTCGACCTATGAGGACTACGCCAAGCAGAGCGGCGAGACCCAGTCGGTCTTCGGCCAGCTGGTCTATGACCTGACCGACACGATCGAGATCGCGGGCGGTGTGCGGTGGACGCGCGAACAGAAGGACTTCGCCAAGCGCAACCTCTACGGCATCGGCACCTTCGCCACCCAGAACACGACGTATGCTGGATCGTCGAACGTCGGCGAGATCCAGGGCCGCTTCGAAGATGAGAACATCTCTCCCGAAGCGACGATCACCTGGCGTCCGGACAGCAACCACACCGTCTTCCTGGCCTACAAGACGGGCTACAAGTCCGGAGGGTTTGGACTGACCAGCCCGTTCCAGACGACGACCGTGATCGGTGACATCGACTTCAGTCCGGAGTCGGCCAGCGGCTTCGAGGCCGGAGCCAAGGGAATCTTCGCCGATGGTCGGATCCGGGCCAACGTCGCAGCCTTCGCCTACCGGTTCGAGGATCTGCAGGTGAACACCTACGATCCGTCGCGCATCGCCTACACGATCAACAATGCCGGCGAGGTCCAGCAGCGCGGGATCGAGGCCGACGGGACATGGCAGGCGACGGACGCCCTACAACTGCGGGGTGCGATCGCCTACGTCGATGCGCAGTTCAAGGACTTCGTGGGCCAGTGCTATTCCTACGCCTTCCCGACCGGGACGGTGCGGGCAACAGCCGTGGCGCCGGCCAACTGTTCGTTCGTCAATGCGACGGCGCTGACGCTGCAGCAAGACTTCGAGGGGCGCGCGCCTGCTCGCGCACCCCAGTGGTCGGGCAGCGCCGGCTTCACCTACGAGACCCAGATCGCGGGGTTCGGCGTGGCCCTGACCGGCGACGGCTTCTACAGCGACAGCTATTACGCGTCCGAGACCATGGCTCCGGCCACGCTGCAGGACGCCTTCTGGCGCTACAATGCGGGGGTCACCGTGACCTCACCGGACGGGCGCTATTCGGCGCAGCTGCTGGGCCGCAACCTGTCGGACGAGAACTACATCCTCTATGCGGCGGACCGGACCGGCGGGGCGAGCGTTCCCGGCGCGATCGGAGAACAGCGCGGCGTGATCGCGCGGGGCCGTGAAGTGGCCCTGCAGTTCTCGGCCAAGTTCTGATGAACGAAACGACCCAGGCCGCCGGATCGAAAGGTCCGGCGGTTTCTTCGTTCAGGGCCCCGCCCGCGACTGGCTATGCCTGGTACACGGTGGCCGTCCTGACGATCTGCTACACCCTGTCCTTCATCGACCGGCAGATCCTCAGCCTGCTGGTCGGTCCGATCAAGGCCGAGTTCGCGGTATCGGACACCCAGGTCGGGCTGCTGGGCGGACTGGCCTTTTCGCTGTTCTACACCATCGTCAGCCTGCCGGCGGGACGTCTGGTCGACCGGTTGAACCGTCGCAACATCATCGCCGCGGGCGTCTTTTTCTGGAGCCTGATGACTGCCGCCTGTTCGGTCGCCATGGGTTATCCGGGCCTGTTCCTCGCCCGAATGGGCGTCGGCGTCGGCGAAGCGACCCTGGCCCCCGCCGCAGTCTCCATGATCTCCGATACGTTCCCCAACGAAAAGCTGGGTGCCGCCATGAGCCTGTATGGCGTCGGCATCTATCTGGGGTCCGGCCTGGCGCTGCTGGTCGGAGGACTGGTGGTCCAGCTGGTTACCCAGACCGCGACACTTGTCCTGCCCATCTTCGGCGAGGTCGCCTCGTGGCGGGCGACCTTCCTGGTCACGGGCATCCCCGGCCTCCTGGTCGCCCTCTGGGTCCTGACGCTGCGAGAGCCGGCCCGCCGCAAGGCCATCGTGGCTTCCGACGGGGCCGTCGCTCGCCTCACGATCCGCGAGACCGTGACGGAGATCGCCAAGCGACGGGTCGCCGTGGCCTCGATCGCTCTTGGCCTGATGTTCCAGGCCGTGGCCCTCTACGCCTTCATGCTATGGTCGCCGGGCGTGCTGCAGCGGTCCTTCGACTGGACGCCGCAACAGACAGGCCTGGTCATGGGTCTGGTCGTCCTGTTCGGCGGCAGCTTCGGCATGCTGATGGGAGGGCGCCTCAGCGACAGCGGCTTGGTGGCTGGTCGCCGCGACGCCGCGCTGCGCATCGCGACCTTCAGCTCCATTATGGGCACCCTCGCCTTCGGGGCGCTGATCTGGGCACAGGGATTTTCAGCCACCGCTACGGTCGCGGTCTTCGCGGTCGGGGTCGTTCTTCTCGCGATGCCAGCGGGCAGTTGCTATGCGGCATCCCAGATGGTCCTGCCCAACCAGGTCCGGGGACAGGCCCTCGCTCTGATCCTGTTCGTCGCCAACCTGGGCGGGTTGACCATGGGGCCCCTGCTGCCAGGACTGCTCAACGACTACGTCTTCCATTCCGAAACCGCGCTCGGCCTTTCGCTGGGCATAACCTTGTCGATCTCCACGCTGCTCGCCACTCTGGCTTTTGGCTGGGGACGGTCTGACTATCGCAAGCACCATGAGATCCTGAACCCCTGACCATGGCCTTCGAGAGCGCCCAAGATCCGATCATGCCTGCCAGCGCGTTTCCTTCCCCCGTCGCCGAACGTCAGGCCACCACGGCGCGGGGCTTCGATCCGTGGCGATCGCGCACCCTCTATGACATGCTCGTCCACGCGGCGGGGCGGCATCCAGATCGTCCCTATCTGATCACCGACGCCCGGACCTGGACCTATCGCCAGATGGCCGACTGGGCGGCGTCCGTCGCCGGCGGCCTGCTCACGGCCGGCGTCCGGCCAGGCGAAAACGTGGCCCTGGTGATGGCGAACTATCCCGCCTTCGCCGCCCTGAAGTTCGCGATCGCGGCGGTCGGCGCCGTTGCCGTTCCGGTCAATATCCTGAACCGCAGGGACGAACTGGCCTATGTGCTGCGCCAGTCGCGGGCCGTCATGCTGGTCACGATGGACCGGTTTCGGGACCTCGACTACCTGGGCATGCTGGACGAGATCGCCCCGGGTTGGGAGAGCGACGGAGGCGGCACGGCTCTGCCCAACCTGCGCACGGTCGCGGTCTTCCAGGCCGAGGGCGACGGGCGCCCCGGCGCGACCACGTTCCAAGACCTCGAGGGCGATGCGGGCGCGCTGCCCCAGGTCGACCCGGCCGCCCCCGCAGACATCATTTACACCTCGGGCACGACCGGCTCGCCCAAGGGCGTCGTCCTGACCCACGACATGCTGCTGCGGGCGGCCTTCGGCAGCGCCTACGCCCGGGCCTTCGAGGACGGGCGTCGCATCCACTTCAGCCTGCCGATGAACCATGTGTACGGGTATGTGGAAGGGCTTCTGGCGTCGCTGTTCGTGGGCGGCGCGATCGTCCCGCACCTGAAGTTCGATCCGCGCGCGACGCTGCAGGCGGTCGAGCGGCACAAGGTCACCGACCTCCTGCTAATCCCGACGATGACCCTGGCCGTGCTCGATGCGCTCGTCGACACGCCGGTCGATACGGCATCACTGAAGGGCATGCTGTCGTCCGGGGGCCGCACGCCGCCCGGTCTGTGGGATCGCATTCTCGCGACCTTCGACGGCATCGAGATCACGACCGGCTATGGCATGAGCGAATGCACGGCCTCCACGACCGTGACCCGGCCGGACGACCCGACCGCGCGGCTTTTGACGACCAACGGCCGGCTGCGCGACGTCGGGCCGGCCGGCGATCCGGCCATCGGCAACCGCATCGTCGACTATCGCGTCATCGACCCGCAGTCGGGCGCGGTATTGCCGGCTGGAGAGGTCGGCGAACTGATGGCCAGGGGCCCCGGCGTGACGGCTGGCTACTACGACAAGCCCGACGCCACGGCCGAGGCCTTCGACGCCGAAGGCTGGCTGCACACCGGTGACCTCGGTCGAATCGATGCGGACGGCTATCTGAGCCTGGTCGGGCGCGTGAAGGAAAGCTATCGCTGCGGGGGCGAGCAGGTCACGCCCTCGGAGATCGAGGACGTGCTGATGGTCCATCCGTCGGTGCTTCAGGCCCACGTCGCGCCTGTGCCGGATGACCGCATGGGCGAGGTCGGCGTGGCCTTCGTCGTCGTCCGCCCTGGGCAGGCGCTGGATCCACAGGCGCTGATCGATTGGTGCGCGGGGCGACTGGCGCGCTTCAAGGTGCCGCGTCATATCCTGCCGATCCGGGCCGAGGACGTTCCGCTGACACCATCGGGGCGACCCCGCAAATTCCTGCTGTCGCGCATGGCCATCGAACGTCTGGGCTTGTCATGACCGAAGTCTCCAGTGTCGCCCTGGTGACCGGAGCCGCGCGCGGCATAGGGGCCGCCATCGCCGAGCGCCTGGCCGCGGACGGCTGCGACATCGCGGTGTTGGATTTGGATCCGGCGACTTGTGCAGACACCGTCGCGCGGATCGAGGCGCTGGGGCGTCGGGCTATCGCCGTGGCCGTCGATGTCGCCGACGAGGCTTCGGTCCAGACCGCCGTCGCAGCGGCCGAAGCCGCGCTGGGGCCTCCCGCCGTTCTGGTCAACAACGCCGGCGTGCTGCGCGAGAAGACCCTGGCCAAGATGACGCTCGACGACTGGCAGGTCGTTCAGGACGTGAACCTGCGTGGCGCGTTCCTCATGTGCCGCGCGGTCCAGCCGGCGATGCGCCGACAAGGCCATGGCCGGATCGTCAACCTCGCCAGCATCGCCGCGCTAGGGGCCTACGGCCAGGCCAACTACGCCGCGGCCAAGGCGGGGCTGATCGGCCTGACGAAGACCCTGGCTCTGGAGATGGGCAAGTCGGGCATTACCGCCAACGTCGTCGCGCCGGGCTTCGTCGTCACCCCGATGACGGCCGCCGTGGCCGAGCGGCTGGGCGTGACCTTCGAAGCGATGATCGCGGACGTCGTGCGCGATATCCCCGCCGGCCGCCCGGGCCAGCCAGAGGACATCGCCAACGCCGTCGCCTTCTTCGCCGACCCGCGATCGGGCTTCGTCTCTGGCCAGGTTCTGTTCGTGGCGGGCGGACCGCGCGGCTGAACGGGCCCGCTTGGTCTTTCGGCGCTCGCTCGCTAATCAGGTCGCAGCATGAGCCCCACCAGCGACAAGACCAGCGGCATCGGCAAACGTCGCAAGGCGGCAAAGGAAGAGAGTTCCGACGCCTACAAACGGCGTCGGCGCGAGATCGCCGAAGCGGCCGTCCGTGTGTTCGACCGTCTGGGTCTGCAGGGCGCCAGCATCAGCGCCGTGGCGGCCGAACTCGGCATCGATCGCGCCTCGGTCTACTACTACATCTCGTCCAAGGAGGAGCTGTTCGACGAAGTCCTGCGTGCCGTGGCCGAACGGAACTCCCAGATCGCCACGGACATCGCCGCCAGCACCCTGCCAGCGCCGGACAAGCTGTGGAACCTGATCGTCGCGATCATGGAATCGTATGGAGAGCACTATCCGCTGCTCTTCATCTACATTCGCGAGAACCTGGGTCGCGTGTCGGGCACACGTTCGAAATGGTCATCGGACATGCGCCAGGTGAACCGCATGATCGAGAACGCCTTCATCTCGATCATCGAGGAAGGCTATGCCGACGGCACGTTGCGCGATGTCGGACCATCACGTGTTGTCGCCTATGGCATGCTGGGCGTCGTCGGCTGGACCCATCGCTGGTTCCGCCCCGAGACCTCGCCACAGAGCGCGCGCGAAATCGGCGAGACGTACGCCAACATGATGGTTTCCGGCATGCGATCTTGATTGCTGATGAGCCCGATGCAGTCCTGACGCACACATCGACAAGCTTTCAAGGCTCGACACCGCAGCCAACCGCGGGGTCCCATCGTCGAGCCGGTCTCAGAGTGGCGTCCCGAAAGCGGACGTTCCGAACGTCTTTGACGAGTCAGAATCGGACATTCCTCCCCCGCTTTGCGCCTAAGCGCCATTCCGTGAAAAGTGGCACTGCGAATGCGTTCCAGTCCAAGCCGCCAATGACCGTGACGAGACAGCCGCTAGCGGCCAAATAGTCGCTCGTAGGGTGGCAGCCAAATAGTCGCTCGTAGGGTGGCAGAATGCCGTCAGCAAATTTTGATGGCGATGGAACCAAGCGCTGCGTTACCGGTTTGATCGGAATTCTGGGGGACGGTTTAGCGGGGGACAAGGTGGGGGAGCTGCGAGTTCTTAAGACCAACGCCCCCGATCGGCATCCGCTACCTCAGTCACGGGATTGAGACGCACGGAGTTCGAAAATGGCTATGGTTGCTCTGGGCCCCGAGGCGGCACTCGATAATCGTCAGCTTCTGGCGGCTCTAAGGGCATTCCGTCGTGGCGACTTCTCCGTCCGCTTGCCCGGCGACCTCACTGGAATGGACGGCGAGTTGGCGGAAGCCTTCAATGACGTCGTGGAGCTCAACGATCGAATGAGCCGTGAGTTCGGGCGGCTCGGCGAAGTCGTCGGACGACAGGGCAAGATCAACAATCGAGCGCGAGTGCCCGCAGCCGTCGGTGCCTGGGCCGCCAGCGTGGATGCCGTCAACACCCTGATCGAAGACATGGTCCATCCCACCGCCGAGATGGCGCGAGTGATCGGCGCGGTCGCCAAAGGCGACCTCAGCCAGACCATGGACCTGGAGAATGAGGAGCGGCCGCTGCGCGGTGAGTTTCTGCGGATCGGCCGGGTGGTGAACACCATGGTTGGCCAGCTGGGCTCGTTCGCCTCCGAAGTGACACGCGTGGCGCGCGAGGTCGGGACCGAGGGCAAACTGGGCGGGCAGGCGAACGTGAAGGGCGTGGCCGGAGCCTGGAAAGACCTGACCGACAATGTGAATTTCATGGCGGCGAACCTCACGGGCCAAGTCCGGAACATCGCCGAAGTGACTACCGCCGTGGCCAACGGGGATTTGTCGCGCAAGATCACCGTGGATGTGAAAGGCGAGGTGCTGGAGCTGAAGAACACCATCAACACCATGGTGGACCAGCTGAACGCCTTCGCGTCCGAAGTGACCCGGATGGCCCGCGAGGTCGGCACCGAGGGCAAGCTGGGCGGACAGGCCCAGGTGAAGGGCGTGACCGGAACCTGGAAAGACCTGACCGAGAACGTGAACTTCATGGCCGCCAACCTGACCAGTCAGGTGCGCAACATCGCCGAAGTTACCACCGCCGTGGCCAAGGGCGACCTCTCCAAAAAGATTACCGTCGACGTGAAGGGCGAGATCCTGGAGCTCAAGGTCACCATCAACACGATGGTGGACCAACTGAACGCCTTCGCCTCCGAAGTGACGCGTGTTGCCCGCGAAGTCGGCACCGAGGGCAAGCTAGGCGGTCAGGCGCGGGTGGAAGGCGTCGGCGGCACTTGGAAGGACCTGACAGATAACGTCAACCTGATGGCTGACAATCTGACCGGTCAGGTGCGCAACATTGCCGAGGTGACTACTGCCGTGGCGAAGGGCGATCTGTCCAAGAAGATCACTGTGCAGGTGCGCGGAGAGGTGCTGGAGCTGAAAGACACCATCAACGTCATGGTGGACCAGCTTAACGCCTTCGCATCGGAAGTGACTCGGGTCGCTAAGGAAGTCGGCACCGACGGCAAGCTTGGTGGCCAAGCCCAGGTGGAAGGCGTCACCGGGGCCTGGAAGGACCTGACGGACAATGTGAACCTGATGGCCGACAATCTGACCGGTCAGGTCCGGAACATCGCCGAGGTTACCACCGCCGTGGCTAACGGCGACTTGTCGAAGAAGATCACCGTCGACGTGAAAGGTGAAATCCTGGAGCTGAAATCGACCATCAACGTGATGGTGGACCAGCTGAACTCATTCGCCTCGGAAGTGTCGCGCGTGGCGCGTGAGGTGGGCACCGACGGCAAGCTGGGTGGTCAGGCGAACGTGAAGGGCGTCGGCGGCGCGTGGAAGGATCTGACCGATAACGTGAACTTCATGGCCGCCAACTTGACCGGTCAGGTGCGTAACATCGCCGAGGTGACCACCGCCGTGGCCAACGGCGACCTGTCCAAGAAGATCACCGTGGATGTGAAGGGCGAGGTGCTGGAGCTGAAGGACACCATCAACGTCATGGTGGACCAGCTGAACGCCTTCGCTTCGGAAGTGACCCGCGTGGCCAAGGAAGTGGGAACGGACGGCAAGCTGGGCGGTCAGGCGCGAGTTGAGGGTGTGACCGGGACCTGGAAAGACCTGACCGACAACGTCAATCTGATGGCCGACAACCTGACGGGTCAGGTGCGCAACATCGCCGAAGTGACGACCGCAGTGGCCAACGGCGACCTGTCCAAGAAGATCACCGTGGATGTGAAGGGCGAGATTCTGGAACTCAAATCTACCATCAACGTCATGGTGGACCAGCTCAATTCCTTCGCCTCCGAGGTGTCGCGGGTGGCGCGCGAGGTCGGCACCGAAGGCAAGCTGGGAGGTCAGGCCAATGTGCGCGGCGTCGCCGGCACCTGGAAGGACCTGACCGACAACGTGAACTTCATGGCCGGAAACCTAACCGGCCAGGTGCGGAACATCGCCGAAGTCACCACCGCCGTGGCCAAGGGCGACCTGTCCAAGAAGATCACCGTCGACGTGAAGGGGGAGATCCTAGAGCTGAAAGACACCATCAACACCATGGTGGACCAGCTTAACGCCTTCGCGTCTGAAGTGACCCGTATGGCGCGCGAAGTGGGTACCGAGGGCAAGCTGGGCGGACAGGCGCAAGTCGCCGGGGTCACCGGGGCCTGGAAGGACCTTACCGACAACGTGAACTCGATGGCCGCCAACCTGACCGGTCAGGTGCGCGGTATCGCCCAGGTCGTGACCGCTGTGGCCAACGGTGACCTTAAGCGCAAGCTCACCCTGGATGCCAAAGGTGAGATCGCCTCGCTGGCCGATACGATCAACGGCATGATCGAGACCCTGGCCATCTTCGCTGACCAGGTGACCAACGTGGCGCGTGAGGTGGGCATCGAAGGCAAGCTGGGCGGACAGGCGCGGGTGCCCGGCGCAGCTGGCCTGTGGCGCGACTTGACCGACAACGTCAACCAGCTTGCCGGCAACCTGACCACCCAGGTGCGCGCCATCGCCGAGGTGTCGACCGCCGTGACCAAAGGCGAGCTGACCCGATCCATCACCGTCGAGGCCTCGGGCGAGGTCGCGGCGCTGAAGGACAACATCAACGAGATGATCCGCAATCTGAAGGACCAGACGCTGAAGAATACCGAGCAGGACTGGCTGAAGACCAACCTCGCCCGCTTCACCCGCATGCTGCAGGGCGAGCGCGACCTGGCGACTGTCTCGAACATGGTGCTGTCCGAACTCGCGCCCCTGATCAACGCGCAGCACGCCGTCTTCTACGCCGCCGATTCCGACATCGAGGCGGAACCCGTTCTGGTGCTGGCGGCGACCTACGCCACCACGGAACGCGAGCAGCTGTCGCCGACCTTCCGCCTCGGCGAGAGCCTGATCGGCCAATGCGCGAAGGAGAAGGAGCGCATCCTGCTGACCAATGTGCCAAAAGACTATGTCCAGATCGGCTCGGGCCTAGGCGGCGCGGCACCGCTGAACATTATCGTGCTGCCCGCCCTGTTCGAGGGCGAGGTCAAAGCGGTGATCGAGCTAGCGACCTTCGGCGAGTTTTCAGAGACTCATCAATCCTTCCTGAGCCAACTGATGGAGTCCGTCGGCATCGTTCTGAACACCATTGCGGCCAACATGCGGACAGAAGGCCTGCTCACTCAATCTCAATTGCTCACCTCGGAACTGCAGGCCCAGCAAGACGAGCTCAAATCCACCAATGACCGGCTAGAACAGCAGGCCGCATCACTGCGTCAGTCCGAGGAGCTACTCCGGGCTAAACAGGAAGAGCTGCAACAGTCGAACGCAGAGCTGGAGGACAAGGCCATCCTGCTGTCAGCCCAGAACAAGCAGGTGGAAGCCAAGAACATTGAGGTGGAACAGGCCCGTTTCGCGCTGGAGGAAAAGGCCGAGCAGCTGGCGCTGACGTCCAAATACAAATCCGAGTTTTTGGCAAACATGAGCCACGAGCTGCGCACGCCGCTGAACAGCCTGCTCATACTCTCCAAAATGCTCAGCGAGAACACGCAAGGCAATCTGACTGGCAAGCAGGTGGAGTTTGCCAAAAACATCCACGCCGCCGGTTCGGACCTGCTGGGCCTGATCAACGATATTCTGGATCTGTCCAAAATCGAGTCAGGCACCGTCACCCTCGACATCAGCGAAACCAGCTTCTCCGGGTTGCGCGACCAGATGGAGCGCACCTTCGCCCAGATCGCCCAGGACAAGCGGCTGGACTTCCGCATCGAGCTGGATTCCGCCCTGCCTACTTCGATGTACACCGACGACAAGCGGCTGCAGCAGATCATCAAGAACCTGCTCTCCAACGCCTTCAAATTCACCGCTGCCGGCGGCGTCAGCCTGAAGGTCGAGCGGGTAGATAGCGGCTGGAATCCCGCCAACGAGCATCTGACCAAGGCGGGCCAGGTCCTGGCCTTCTCGGTCCACGACAGCGGCATCGGCATCCCCGAAGAGAAGCAGCGGATCATTTTCGAGGCCTTCCAGCAGGCTGACGGGACCACCAGCCGCAAATACGGCGGCACGGGCCTGGGTCTGTCGATCAGCCGCGAAATCACCCGCACCCTCGGCGGCGAACTGAAGGTCGAGAGCGAGACCGACAAGGGCTCGACCTTCACACTTTTCCTGCCGCTGAACTTCAGCCCTGCAGTCCCCGCGACAGGAACCTCGGCGCGCGAACCCGGTCGATCGGTCACGATTCGCGCGACGCCGGTGGAAGAGGAGATGGAACAGGTCGAAGTCGTCATTGACGATCGTGACGCGATCACCCCGGGCGATGCCGTTATTCTGATCGTCGAGGATGATCCGCGTTTCGGCTCCATTCTGCTGGCACTCGTGCATGACTGCGGCTTCAAAGGCGTCGTGACCCAGCAGGGCGTGGCAGCCGCCTCCCTGGCCCGCCGCTACGGGCCACATGCGATCATGCTCGACATCGGTCTGCCGGACATGGATGGACTGGCTCTGCTGGACCTGCTCAAGCGGACACCGGAAACCCGTCATATCCCGGTGCACGTCATCTCGGCAGACGATCAGGCGGGCCTGGGCCTGGCGATCGGAGCCTTTGCGTTCACACCAAAGCCGATCGACCGGGAAGGTGTCGTGGCCAGCCTGGACGACGTGAGGCGATTTGTGTCGACGCCAAACCGCCGGTTGATCTTCGTCGGCAACGGCGGGGAACCCCTAGCCCTTCTGAAATCGGCATTTGGATCCGTCACCCGGGTCGAGTCGCTCAAATCCTTGTGTCGTCTCAAGATCAGGCGCTCCGACAGCCTGGTCATGGACGCGGCAAGCGTCCCGATTCCCGCCCTCATAGGATGGCTGAAATCCGCAGACAGACCCGCGATCGTCTTTGCGGCTGACGACCTTGTCGCTGCGGACGAACGGAGCCTCCGCCTCGCGGTCTTCGCTGGCTACGCACGGCTGGCACGCACGTCCGAGCAGCTTCTCGAACAGACCACGCTTCTGTTGCACCAACCGACCGAGAGCTTGTCCGAGGATGCCCGCACCACCCTGGCCCAGACCCGCAAGGATGACGCGATCCTGACGGGTCGCACCGCACTCGTGATCGACGACGATATCCGGAATATCTTTTCGATGGCCAGCGCACTGGAGGAATTCGGCGTCGGCCTTCACTACGCCGAAAGCGGCCGGGCCGGGCTCGACCTTCTCCGTCAGCATCCGGAGATCGACATCATTCTGGTCGATATCATGATGCCGGACATGGACGGATACGAAACCATGCGGGAAATCCGTTCGATCGCGCAGTTCGCCGATCTGCCGATCATCGCCGTCACCGCCAAGGCGATGAAGGGCGACCGCGCCAAATGCATTCAGGCCGGCGCTTCGGACTACGTCTCCAAGCCCGTTGACATCGACTATCTGATCTCGGTCATGCGGGTTTCGATCCAAAGGACGGATGCCACCCGGTTGTCAGCATCCACGCTCGAAGCGCCCCGCGAACCGGCGGTGGTGTGATGGTCCGCGCCACCAGGAGGAAGTCGGGTCCACCCAAGGCGCGGGTGCTGATCGTCGACGATGACGAGCGCAACGCCTTCGCCGCGACAGAGGCTCTAGAAGTCCTCGGCCATGAACTGGTCGTGGCCCGCTCCGGCGAGGAAGCCCTGCGCATCCTCTTGGTCCAGGAGTTCGCTGTCATACTGCTGGACCTCCACATGCCCGGCATGGACGGTTACGAAACCGCCCGACTGATCCGCGAACACCCGCGCACTCGCGACACACCTATCGTCTTCGTCACGGCGGTGTTCCGGGACGAGCCGCACATCTTCCAGGCTTATTCCGTCGGGGCGGTGGACGTCGTGTTCAAGCCGGCCGATCCTTTCATCCTGCGCTCCAAGGTCGCCATTCTGGCCGATCTCCACCTCAAAACGCTTGAGCTACGCCAGCAGAACGAAGAGCGCCAGGCGCTGCTCGAAGACCATGCACGCATCAGCGAAGAGAAGCTGGCGGCCGAACGCGCGTTGCGGGCCACGCGAGAACGACAGGACGCGATCCTGAAGTCGCTTCCCGTCGTCTTCACCTCGCGGGCTACGGTCCACCCCTTCAAGGCGCTGTTCGTCAGCGACAGCATCATGCCGCTGACGGGCTTCTCGCCCGAACGCTTTGTAGAAGATCCTGAGATCGGCTTGGGCCGTCTGCACCCCGATGATGTCGCCAGCGTCGCGGACTGCCTCATGAAGGCTTCGGAGACTGGAGCCTACGCTTGCGAGTATCGGTGGCAGTGCGCCGACGGCACCTATCGCACCTTCCTAGACCAGGGCGTGTGGGTTCCGGATGAGATCGGTGGAGAAGGCCACATCCATGGAACGCTGTTAGACGTCACCGAGCGTCGCCAGCTGGAAGAACAGTTAATCCAGGCGCGAAAGATGGAAGCGGTCGGCCAGTTGACCGGCGGTGTCGCCCACGATTTCAACAACCTTCTCACGGTGGTGCTGGGCAACGCCGATATCCTGCTGCGGCGCGTCGAGGGTCAGGCGAACCTCATCAAACATCTCGCGGCCATCCGCGCTGCGACCGAGAGAGGTCAGACCCTGACCCGCCAGTTACTGGCGTTTTCCCGGCGGCAGACTCTTAATCCTCAGGTTGTCGATCTCAATCAGTTGATCACTGGTTTTGTACCCCTGCTTCAGCAGGCCGTGGGCGACGGCGTCGAGATCGAAACGCGGCTGTCCGCCGATCCATTTCGCGTCATGGTCGACCCGACCCATCTGGAGACTGCGCTCCTCAACCTTGCGGTCAATGCGCGCGACGCCATGAGCGGACGGGGCCGACTGACAATCCGCTCGGACGGGCCACCTGCCTCGGAGGGTGCTGACGCTTTTGCGCGCATTTGTGTCGGCGACACGGGTCCGGGGATGCCGCCGGAGATCGCCGCGCGAATATTCGAGCCGTTCTTTACCACCAAGGACGTTGGGAAGGGCTCCGGCCTGGGGCTATCGCAAGTGTTCGGCTTCGTCACTCAATCCGGCGGAAGGGTGAGTGTCGCAAACGAGCCCGGCAAGGGCGCGAGTTTCGAGCTTCGCCTGCCGGTGACGACGGAGCCGGTCGCGACCGAGGGACGGAGCTCTCTGGCGAATGAAGACCTTACTGGCACCGAGCGAGTGCTCATTGTCGAGGACGATCCTGCAGTCCTCAGCGTTTGCCTCGATATGCTCGTCAGCCTTGGCTACAGCTGTGAGGTCGCTTCGGATGGCCAGGGTGCCCTGCACCGTCTGTTAGGCGAAAATCGGTTCGACCTGCTGTTCTCCGACGTCGTCATGCCGGGGGGGATGAACGGCATAGAACTGGCGCGTCAAGCACGCCAGATCCGGCCAGAATTGCGCGTTCTTCTCACTTCTGGTTATCTAGGCGAAGGCGTCGAGACGTCCACGCATGAGTTCAATTTAATCGATAAACCATACGAACGCGCGCAGCTTGCGCAATGTCTTAGACAGGTCCTGGGCGAAGGGAGCCAACCTCTCCTAGAGCCCAAGGCACTTGCGAAGTGATGGGGCCAGACACCGGCGTGCTCGGCTCCAAAACCATTGGCAGGGGTCGCCTGAACCCGAGCCCGGGTAGACACCGCGCGTCGTCCAAGCCGCAGGCAGCCGGAGCTTCCGACATTGCCTCCTGCAGAGGGCTCTCCAGGTTCGGCCCGATGCCGCTTTCCGACGACGCAGGCCTCGAACCGTGACGGATCGTAATTCGCCTGGAATTGACCCGGAGTTGCGCGCCTTCATTGAAGGAGCACTTCCTTCGGTCTGGGCGCTTGAGACCTTCCTAGCATTAAAGCGGAACACGGGGACGTCGTGGACCGTGGACGGCTTGGTCAGTGAGTTGCGGGCCAACACGTCCTTGGTAGCGGACTGTCTTGGCCACCTGGAACGCGCAGGTCTGATCGTCTCGATAGAAAATACATATCGCTACCAGCCGGCTTCAATGGCCCTCGACAGGCTGGCGCACGATCTCGAGGCCGCATATGGCGAGCGGCCGTTCACAGTGATTGGCGTGATAACGTCAAGGCGTGTTGATCCTTTGAAGGGTTTCGCCGATTCATTCAAACTTGGGAGATGGAAGGCATGAGCGTATTCGCCCCGGAAGTCATTTACTTCCTCTGCCTTGCTGCTAGCTCCGCATGCGCCGCCCTTTTGATCCGATCTTACCTTCGATCACGTCAGCCGTTACTGTTGTGGAGCGCGGGTTGCTTCTGCCTACTGGCGCTCAACAACGCCGCCGTCGTGTTGGATATGATCGTGTTTCCCAACCTGGATCTCACGCTTGCACGTCAGTTGACGGCGTTATGCGCGGTGGGGGTTCTTATCTATGGCTTCGTTTGGGAAGTTGATCGATGAACGGGACCGAAGCTATCATGGGTGCCACCATCATGGGGTACACGGTCGCCAGCCTCTTCTTTCTGAAGTTCTGGCGTCGTACGGGCGACAGTCTATTTTTTGCTTTCTCCATGGCTTTCCTGCTCCTCGCTGCGACCCCATTGCTTACTCTTGTTTTCTCGGTTCCCAGGGAAGAGCAGAGCCCATTCTATCTAATCCGCGCTTGCGCCTTCATAATCATCATCCTCGCCATCGCCATAAAGTCTCGGCGCTAGGTTCTGGGCTCATAAGCGCGGTTCCAGGAAGCGGACGTTCCTAAGGTCCGCTTCGGGTGGAAAGCGGACCTTAGGCTTGGCTGCTCACAAGCATGGGTCTTTAGGGTACTCGCGCCACGAAACTAACGATTAACGAAATCGCAGCCGCCACTCTCTTACCTTCAAATTGGAAGGGCGTAGAAGTGGCGTAGATCGATGAAGAGAACTATCCGCGTGGGCGAACGGGTTCCACCCGTCCGGTTGGGCCGACTGAGCGAAGGCTTCGTCAGCAGTCAGAGCGCAGAGACCCTGTTCCTGGGCCGTCGCGGCATCTTGATCGGCGTGCCCGGAGCCTTCACCCCAGTGTGCAGCGGAACTCACGTGCCAGACTTTGTAGACCGCGCGCCGCAGCTGAAGGCATCGGGCTTCGACTTCATCGCCTGTCTTGCCGCAAACGACCCTTGGACGCTGGACGCCTGGAGCCGTCAGTTAGATCCGGAGGGCCGCCTGCTCTTTCTGTCGGACGGCAACCTGGAGTTTGCACGCACGACCGGCCTCACAAGGTTGGATCCGGATCAGTTCCTGGGCGAGCGTTGCCGCCGGTTCATGATGGTACTGAACGGTGCGGTGGTGGAGAAGCTGTCGGTCGAGCCCGAACTCGCGGCCCTGACCTGCACTCGATCCGCCGACGTTCTGTTGGACGCCTGAGATCGGTCCTCAGCAAGCGACACACCGATTTGGCGAAGGCTCCTAGCAGTCATTGGCGTCTGGGTGAAAAGCCGACTTTGCAAACGACAGCCACGGATCCAAAGCGACTAGTGACGTCGCGGCTGCAAGTGGACGCGTGAAACGTTTGAAGTCGGCAGAAGACGGTCGCTCAGCTGCTCCGTTCAAGATGCCGACGTGCCGCCTTCACTACGGCCTCGCGGTCCAAAACCGCCATTCGTTCCCACAAGGGCTGCGTGGGGGAGACCGTTTGTCGACGCATATTACGTAGTTCGACCCACCGATCTTCGTTATCGCTGTTTTTATTCATGTGACTACTCAGATGCTCATCATGGGTCGCGGCAAGAGTGCTTCAGCCAATTGGACAGTGTCGGCGACCAGATGGCAGCGGTCGAGGAACTTTGTCTCCATCATCGCGCAACGTTCGTAAGTAGCAGGATCATTGCTGACGAAAATCGTAAAGCTCTGTTTGCTGCGGGCGCTGTTGAAAGCTGCAGCGATCTGGCCGACTTCGTCTAGGGTCGCCTTCTCATGGGGGTTGCGGATGTCGAATATCCAATCCCAACCGCCGAGTTCAGGCCGCTTCTTGATCAGGTCCAAAACCGTGTCAGCGACCGTATAGGTTTGTGGCATTGGCAGGACTGTTACCAAAATCCGGTGCGACCGCTCGTTGATTGAAACCTTGGTGGTCATGCCTCGACCATATCGGAAGCCGACAAACGAAACTTTAAACAGCCGAATAAAGGAAGGCCCTCGTCCGGGGCGGGGCGAGGGCCTTCAGGTCTGGGCATCATCACGGATAGGAATTGGTCGGGCGATGAAGGATCATCCCGACTGCTGACCTTGACCAAATCGGCCTGGACTCTCAATCCCTAAATAGTAACGGGTTGTCGAAGCCAAGTGCTAACGACTTCTGGTCGCCATGCGAGGTCCACTAAGGGTCGAAAGCAGACGGGCGCCAATGGGTGGTTAGCGGACTTTAAATCTGGCTTCGGCGAGCGCGCGCTCATGCTCGTCCAGAACGGTATGTCGCGCAGAGTGACCGATGGCAGCAGCGACGCACCATGCGACCATGCCAATCAGGCAAATCCCGATCACGCCGTTGTAAAGGACTGCGTCGAGCCACACGGCGAAGAAGGACATGATGAGGGGAACGCACATCAGCAAGATGAGAGCGACGGCAAGACCTATGGACAGCGGTTTTTGATTTCGAAGGCGTTGCCGAGCTACTTCGTCAAGCGACGCAGTCATTCGCTCCTCACGGTCACGTGCACCAGACCTCACGTAGAACCACACACCCAACAATCCTAAGCCTCCTAAAGCGATAGAAAGGATCAACGGGGCAGGTGGGTTGGTCAGGCGGGAAAAAACAGCGGCTACAAAAAGCATGACGCCAACCGTCCCGGCCAAAACTGGCTTTCGCCAACCGGATCGCTTTTCTGTCAATCCATCCGCCATCAGCACATTGTGGTCAGCCATCTGAAAGTCCGCAATGGGTCGGAAGCGGCAATCTGCGTGCCGCCCGAAAGCGGACCCTCCCATGACGCCCAGGGGTGGGAAGCGGACCGTTTGCTGAGGGCGATTACCGGCCTGTTTGGCGGTCGCCAGTCGCCACCACTCGTTTCAAATGAGCATCTTCGGTTCTGTGCCCCATCACGGTGGAAACTGATCCGACAATCAACGCTGCGTGGCCTAAACCTGCCCTGATCGGGAAATCTAATCGAGTGAAAATCAGAGCCGCGACCGCTCCAAAGGCTAGGATTGTGAGAAGCAACCACATCGTATGCTGAAAAAGAAATCGGTCTCGCTCACCCACGGACACCAATGAAAAGTTCGCAGTCCCGACGAGCATGTTTTCTTTGATGGCGGCCCCGCCGATCCCAACGATGAAAGCCACAACGGCAACTATCGGTCCTGCATAACTAGGTCTGGCAAGCAGAGCCGCAGAAAGGCCCAACGCTGCAAGAACGCCCGTGCACGCCGCCCAGCGTTTTGTCTCAGAAGAATGAAACGTAACGCGCATCGAGCGGCTCAATCTGGTTAGACGTTGATACGATCACGAATACCACGATTGGCGGAACCAGTGTCCGCAATGGGTCGGGAGCAGACGGACGCCCACTGGTGGGAAGCGGACATTGCCGTCGCTCATCAAGGTGGGCACGATAGCATCGATGCTGGTGAGCCCTGACAACTATGACGACCTCAGATCATGGCTTGGACGAATGGTCGTGCTTGCCATGCCAGACATCGAAGTTGGCTCCGAGATCGACCCGGTTCGGATCCTTGATGGTTTCGCCGAAAAGGCACCAGCGAAGGCGAGAGTGGGCCTCGCGCTTGCTGTTGGCGACCTTCTCGAAATGACGGGCGACTGGCCGGATGACCGCGTGGTCACGACCGATCAACAGCTTCTCGCCGCCGGACTTCCAACCCTCTCGGACGTCCGTGCACTCTTCAACAAGACCATAAGCCGGGTTTTGAAACGCGGCTCGATCAGGAGCGAGGCTGAGTATCATTCGGTCCGAAATGCCTCAGAAAGACAGGGCGAACATCAGCCAATTTTGTGGACCATGATCGAGGCTTACGAAGCGCAACAATCCAGTGACGTCTGCTAAGGGTCGAAAGCTGTCATTCAGATGACGTCGGCAAGCGGCCCGTCCGACGAACAACTAGCGGAAAGCTGGCATCAGGTTTCGATCAAGGCTCGAAAGTCGCCTCCGTAAGATAGCTCGTTCCATATCTGACGGAACTCCGTGAGGCTGAAAACTCTGCGGCCAGGTGACGGCTGGTCCGGATCGATCATCGTAATCTCTGCTTTCTGCCTATCGACGGCGACGACCACCACGGTATGTCCGACATCCCGAGTGAGGGAGAGATCCACGATCACGGGGTCACCTAAAGCCACCTCGGCCTCGATCAGACGAAGGCCTTGATCGAAACCCGCATCGTCGTTTCGAAACGTCTTTTCATGCCAGTTCCGCCCCAACGCTCGAGACACTCGGATCATGTCAGAGTAGCGAGTGATCGAGTGGATTTCCTCTTCGGAAGCGTCGGGATTGCCGAGCGCCAATATCTTGAGCTGTCGCGGCGTTCTCCGAACGCCCTGGTGCTCAAGAACCATCGACGCGACCGTGGGCACACAGAGCAGCAGTTCTTGGCGCTGATGGCGCAAATCGATTGACGGTGTGCCTTCACTGCCAGTCGGTTGAACGACCGGGACGGTGCACGACACGACAAACAAGGCAACTAGTGCGGGAAGAAGTGAAGCAACTGCGCGCATGAGCCAGTAGGCGCAGATGTCCGTAAAAAGAATGTAGAGGGGAGAAGGTTAACTCCGAGAGGCGCGACCGGCCCTCCATCGTTGATGATCCAAGGTCCGCTCTGGGTCGAAAGCGGTCAAAGGCATCGTGCCGGATAGCGGACGTTCTGAACTGCCGTCGTGGGTGGGCAGCTGATGTTTTCCGCCCTGCCCTCGGTATGCGTTTCAAAAATATCGTTCTGGCGCCGCCTAAGAGAAGCGCTCCGCCAGGAGCGCCTTCACGGGCGTCCAGAGCAGATCGGGATAACGGGCGTTATCGAGCGGCTCAAGCTTCCCGCGCCCGCTGAACTGGTCGCGCATGTACTGCATGCCCTGCCATGGCGGAAACGCTTCATCCTGGCCCGGAGCGATCAGTTTGGTGAGCTTGATCATGGCTCCGAGCGACCCGAGGCTTCCCACCCACAGCGTTCGGTAGCGTTCGGCGGTCGTTTCCGTCATCGCCACGGCAAGCTCGCGGGCGCTGAGAGTGTCCCCGGCGATGCGCAGGAACCGCGGCGTGTTCTCGTCCATCGCGGCGGCCGCAACATAGGCAGCGACATTGTCCTTGGTGGTGAAGTCCAGTCTCTGATCCGGATCATGCCAGAAGAGGACGCGGCGGATGCCCGGTTGAATGAGCGGCATCTCCTCGCCAAGCATATCCATAAAAGCGCCATTCAGGATCGACGTAGCTTGGATTGGCGCGAGGTCGATGAGCGCCATGAACTCGCGGCGCAGATCGAAATTCCGGTTGTCACCGGGTCGGGTCTTGGTGAAGTCGGCCGCGTAGTCTGACGGAATGATGCGCGGCACTTTCGCGCGGATCGCGGCGTTGAGCAGTACCGTCTGGCGGTCGATAATAACATCGCGCACGCCGTTGAGTGCCGAGACAACGCAGTCGGCACCAGCCAAGGCTTCCGCCACGGCATCGAGATCGAACGGATCGGCGGGAATTACCCGCGCCCCAAGGGTCTCGGTTCGAGATCTCTCTCCGTCGTCCAGGTCCGGTCGCACAATCGCGCTTACGGTGGCGCCCCGCGCTACAAGAGCCTTGATGATCCGGGCACCGAGATCCCCGGTACCGCCCGCGATTGCCACATTGCCGGTGTCTGACATGGAGAAGTCCTAGCTGACGTGACACTCCCTATACGCCACCGTTGCAAATTCGCTTTCTAAAGTATGTGACGCAGTCCTGCCTCACCGGCTTGTGGTGCTAAACCGGCTGCAGACCGGCCAAATGGCCGCAATGGGTCGAAGGTGGTCATGCGGTGTTCGCCGGAAAGCGGACATCGCGACCAAGGCCTAGGGCAACCGCACAGTGCAGTTAGCTGATGGCCCCAGGTATGCTTCTGCCAAGGCGACGGAACCGACACCGTCTCACCTTGCCGCAATATGGCTCAGCTTATCGAAAAGTCGCTCGACGGCGCAGGACCGCTACGGGAGGGCCGGTCCTTCACTGGCAGGTCGATTGCGGACACTGATCTGGAGGACCTGATCTGCGTTTGGCAGCGGCTGGGAAATCCCGCTCTCCGAAGTCTTGCGGTCCGCCTCATTCGAACCCTTAGAGAAGATCGTTCGGGGTAGGACTTGGTTCGCCGCGAGATGACCTAGCCGAAGTCCGGATCGGATCGGATCGGACGCGGCTATCGACCCGAGGCGGAAAGCTACACTCCTCGCCATGGGAGGAAGCCTGTTCACCGATATTCGCGAAAGCTGGACTGAGAGGGTGCGCTGCGCACGGTGATGCCGCTTCTTCTGAGGATCGTGTCAAAATGGCTCAGGGCTGATACGAGGGTCGTTTGGCACGAGTGTCACTGCATGGAAACTAAAGCATGAGTTTACGCGCTGGGGTCGCAGTGTTCGTCCTGTTGGGGACCCTGCTCGGTGGCTGTTCAACGACGCCGAGGCAGTTCGACCCGGTTCTTGCTGCCCCCTCGTCTGGTGAAACGGAGGCCATTGTCTCCACCTGTCGTGAAATGGTTGATGCGGGCATCACCTCCAATTTCGTGAGAGACGGCTTGGCCCCAAGTGCAACCGGAGTTGTGGCTGCATATGGAACTGGTGCTGTCGCCTTCGCAGGTGCCGGGAGCACCCTCGCCGGCACGGTCGGAGCTGCTTCGGTGGCTCTGGTAGCAATGCCGGTAGTGGGGATCGCCGCTGGCGTTTTTTACACCCGCCACGTCCGGTCAAGGCGCGAGCGCCAGAGCAGGACAGCCATGATCCAATGTCTCAGTGAATACGATATTGAGGTTTCAGACTGGCAACTTCGCCAGTCCGATTGAGTGCTCCATATTGACCAACCAATGTCCGCAACGGGTCGGGAACCGTCATCCAAATCCGATCCGAAACCGGACAAGCTGAACGAAATCCCTGAAGAGGAAGCCATAGCCGTCAGCCAAGCCTGACAGACCCGTTTAGCCGCTCGTGGAGTCGCTTCCCCGCTCGAAACATCGTGCTCGTAGTTGCAGCCGCAGTGACTGCCTCCCCCGTCCGGGGATTTCTGGCCGTACGTTCAGCAAGGAAACGCGGGGTAAATATGCCAAAGCCACGCAGTTCGACCCTCCTGCCTTGACCTAGGGCGGTTTCGATCTTGCCCAGGATCTTCTCAACTACTTGCCGCGCCCCCTCGGGCCCTAAGTGAGGATACTCCGCGGCGAGACGGTCTACGAGCTGTGTTTTTCTCATTGCTCTTTTAAAGCGGGCCAGAGGTAACTTGCCAACCGTGTTTCTAAAAACGGACGCCGCCAACGACCGGCCAGGGCCTTACGAAGTCAATGGCACAGACCGAAAAGCGGACGATGACCTCCTCGCCTCGCCTAAGCGCCATTTCGCGAAACGCTGCAGGCATTTCGCTGACTGCCAGCACCCCGGTGCGGTTTCGTGTTTGGCCTAAGGCTCGCGGAGGCCCGCGGTTGAGGATCTCGCTTTCGCAAGCCGACATGGTACCGTCGTCAAGGGCGTACGCTGACTAGCCTCCCCACACTGGGGACGGTGTAGCTTCCTAAGCGATCTCTGCGGGGCCGATTGCGAGGTCAGTGGAGCCGCAGTCCTTGCATTGCCCAGTTGAGGAGCGTGGCTGGCGCAGATCGATGCGGACCCTACTGGCACCATCCCATGCCTTGCTAACTTCGCCCAATGCGGTCCATCGCAAGGCCAGAGTCGAGCTCTGGCCGCATCCCCGGCATCGCACAGGGTACCGGTCCGTTTGCCACGACTTTGCGGAGGTCGCCTGATCAATCACCGCGTTGTCCGCCCGTTTGCGCCGGCTAAAAACAGCCTCGCCTCCAGAAGTCCCCGATGCTTATCAGAGTTCCGCTCACCTTGGGTGAGGTCTGACACGCGCAAGGGCTGGAGATCGGCAGGATGCTCGTAACTCGACATTCAAATCGTCTATCGTAACCGCGCTATCGAAACTGCGGGAAAGCCTAACGCCATCCTCCATCGCGAGCTCGCTCCTCAGCGGCAGCGTCCAAGGTCTCTCCAGACAAGCCAGCGTCCACCGCTGCCATTATCACCGCAGGCGTGTCCGATGCGGCGGTGCGCACTTCGCCAGTTGGGTCGCCGAGCGGGGTAAGAGCGCGGATAGCCCAGTGTCCCTCGTCGCGGCAGGCCAGACCCGCCACGCCGACCACGCCGGCCCGGAATGTGCGGCACCAACGGCCGTCGATGTCCCGATAGGTCAGAGCGACCGCCCGCCCCTCGGTGTCCTCGCCATCCGAGGCCAATCCCTGGTCTAGCACGCGTACCAGGCCAGCATCCACGATCGCTCCGCCGGATGACATGACGAAACCGTCCTCCGCGGGGTTGAGCAGGGGGCCAAGGACAAGGCCGCCGACGAATGTCGCCACGGCAAGGCCACCCCACAGGGCCGCGCGCCTTGGGGCGAAGGCGTCGGCCAGCGCGCCCGTCAATCGGGCCCATGGAGAAGGAGCCGGGTCTGCACCCGTGATCATTCGGGCCAGAGCTACGTCACGCGCATCGGGAGCCACGACAAACGCCTCCCGCGCAAGCGTCCGCAGCCCCCGTATCCGCGCCAGGCGCTTTGCCAGGTCCTGATCATGCAGGGCCTCGGCATCGATACGGTCGCTGGCCTCCCGGCTCAGCTCTCCGTCGATACGGCGCATCAGGGTCTCGTCGTCGTAGTGGGTCATCCCATTACTCCTTGCGCCGACAGGGTCTCGATCAACGCCTGCCGGCCCCGGACCAGACGACTAGTCAGGGTGCCGGCCGGCACACCCAGCACCTCGGCGGCCTCGGCGTAGGACAGGCCCTCGATCAAGACCAGAGCCACCGCATGCTTCTGATCGTCAGGCAGGGCATGGATCGCCGCGCGGGCGGCCAGGGCGTCGACGCGCAGGCCTTCGTCCGCCTGGGCGTCGTCTCCGACAGAGGCCGTAACGGCATCCTCTGGACACACGACGCGGCCCCATCTCTGGCTTGAGCGACCCTCGTCGATGGCGATCCGCCTCATGATGGTGAAGGCCCAGCTGTCGAGCCGCGTCCCTGCGCGGAACTTTGCCCGCGCGCCGAGCGCCCGCTCGATCGTCTGCTGGACGAGATCCTGCGCATCCGCATCACGGGGCCGCAACACCCGAGCAAAGCGGCGCAGGCGCGGAAGAAGCTCGACCAGCCCCGTCTGAAAGTCGTCCAAGCGTTATCCTCGTCCATGCGGATGAAACGACCGGGCCGGGACGTTTCATCCGTGGCATAGACAGGACGGAATGTCTTCTTCCGCAAGTGCCGATTTTCGGAGGGTGAATTGAGATTGAGACAGGGCATTCTGAGTGGATTGGCTTTGCTGTTGTTGGCGGCGGCGACGCCCACGGCCGCGCAGATCGGGCCCCTGCAGACCCCGAGGCTCCCGGTCGCCCCGCCGGGTCCGGGCCGATTGCCTGAGGTTGGGGATATCGATGCCCTGGCGCGCCGGTCCGTGGATCGCGCGCTGCAGGCCCCTGCCAGACTGAGCGATCTTGTCCGGCGGTCGGGAGGCGCGCTGGACACGGATCCTGACGGCTGGCCGGTGGTCGCCGCGGAGATCATAGCCATCGATCTGTCGGAGGCGGCGCAAGCGGAGGCCGTGCGCGCCGGCTTCACCCTGGTCCGCCAGGAACGGCTGGAAGCCCTCGATCTGAACGTGGTCGTGCTGGCACCACCGCGCCGAATGCGCCTGGCACGGGCCGTGACGCGATTGCGCGCCCTCGATCCGGACGCCGACGTCAGTTTCAACCACGTCTACGCCCCGGCAGGCGAGGCATCCGCACGGCAAGGCCTCCTGCCATTGGAGCTGTCTCCATCGGCCACCCAGGGCTCAGGCGCACGACTCGGATTGATCGACACCGGCGTAGAGGCGACCCATCCCGCTCTCGTCGGTTCAAGGATCACACAGCGTGGCTTCGCGGGCCCGCCGCGACTTGGGGCCCATGGAACGGCCGTCGCCTCTCTGATGGTCGGACAAAGCGGCGTCTTCGCCGGGGCGGATCCCGGGGCGGGCCTGCTGGTCGCTGACATCTTTGGCGGGCAGACGGACGGCGGCTCCTCGACTGGCCTTGCCGAGGCGCTGGCCTGGATGGTTGACCAGGAGGCACGGGTAGTGAACATCAGCCTCGTAGGACCCAGGAATGGCCTTGTGGAGCGCGCTATTGCGCGGGCGCTAGCGCGAGGCCTGACCCTCGTCGCGGCCTCTGGAAACGATGGTCCGGCCGCCCCGCCACTTTATCCCGCCGCCTATGAGGGCGTCGTAGGTGTCAGCGCCGTCAACGCCCGCGGAAGTATCCTTCCCGAGACGGGACGAGGTCCACAGGTCGACTTCGTCGCGCCGGGTGCCGATATGGCGGCAGCAGGCCAGGCCGGGACCTGGACGCGCGTGCGTGGTTCATCTTTCGCCGCCCCGCTCGTCGCAGGTCTGCTGGCCCGCAGCGGCGGTGGGGCCCAGGCGCTCGCGGCGCTCGCGCGGACTGCGGCCGACCTGGGTGCGCCGGGCAGGGACCCCGTCTACGGTGAAGGGCTTGTCGGCACAGCGCTCCGGGTCGACCCCAGCGTGATCGGTGCTCGCGGGCAGCTGTCCAGATAGGATTTCTCTCGGGCTCGGGATGAATCCTGTGGGTCGTGTCGTTGGAACTTGCGAGGGCGATGTCGCCCAGACTCTGCAGGAGACACGATCATGATAAAGACCCTGATGATGGCGACCGTCACGTTCGGCCTCGCTCTGGCCGGTGCGTCTCAGGCCCAGGTTCTGGGCGGTGGTGGAAGCCTGACCGGCGGCCTCGGCGGCCAAGTGGGCGGGCTAGGCGGCTCGCTGGGCGGCAACGGGGCTCTGAATGGCAGCCTCACTAATCCGATTGATGGCAGCATGATCCGCGACCGGGGTGCCGACACCTTGACGCGAGCCGAGCGCACCGCCGAGCGGGCCCGGAACCGTGCGGCCGCCGCCGCCGACCGCAACCGTGAACGCGCCGCCGCCGTTGCCGGGCGAACCCGCGCCACAGCGTCCAACGTCGCCGGAACCGCTGTTTCAACCGCTGCCGGAGCATACGGCTCGGTACAAGGCGCTGCTTCTGGCGCGGCTGGATCGGCGCAGGGCCAAGGCTCTGGCATGCTGAACGGTGCCAGCTTGGCCGGTGGCGGCGCTCTGAGAGGGGCGGCCTCAGATTCGCCGGATCGTTCCGCTTCTCCGGCGACCGATCAACGGGCTGCCGAACAATCCACCCCCCAGCCCCGCCGTCGCGTTGATGCGAACGCCGGCGTGAACGGGTCGACATCGGCGAACCGCAATGGGGCCTCGGCCTCTGTTGGGATCAACGCCGCAGCCAACGTTCGTCGTAGAGACTGATCAGTCTTTAGCCGATAAAAGACCCCGTCGGATCAACGTCCGACGGGGTCTTGTCCTAAAAAAACTCAACCGACGGCCCGATATCCGAGGTTGCAAACTTCGCTTTCGAGTCAGGAGCGGACATTTCAGTTTGAACAAGGTCCGATCCTGACTCATCTCAGCGGTTGGGAACGTCCGCAATCGGGCGGCAAGCGCGTGTGGGGTTGAGCCTTCCGCAAAGCGGACGTCCTGGACGTCTCAAACGGGTGGAGAGCGGACGCACCATGGACTGACATGGCATGGCCCCTAAGCTTGCAACCTGCCGCGCGCGTTGCTGGCGATAAAGGTAGCACGAACCCGCGACGAAAGTTGTGTCCGATACCGCCGATTGACAAGCGGGGAACTCCCTTAGACAGTGCCTGACGGGGAGGGGAAATACGTATGCTGACATCGGCCTTGATAGCGGCCCTGCTGCTCGGTAGCCCTGTTGTCTCACTATCTCAAACGGCGCCAAGCACGGGCACATCGGTGCCAGCTTACTGCCTTCAACAGGGCTGTTGGGGTGGGATGGACCAGAATATTGGTCGCTCGTTCAGCCGTTCCCAAATCACTGAGTCCGGCACCCAGCGGACGACATTCTACTGGGTTGAACCTGGTCGAGTCCTACGCCGAGAGCTTGTTGGGAACGGCATTGTAAACAACCAAGACTTCACGATGAACCCGGCGACGGGAGCCCCCTTTGGCTACACAGTTCTGGAGGATGGAGCGCTGGCGACAGACGCCGCAGGCGTCGAAGGCGCGGGACGTCTCGTTTTTCGTTTTGTTGGCGACCAGTTTGCTATCGAAAGCCAACAATTCAGGCGAGGCCAGTGGGCTCAGTGGCGCATTCTCGGAATGGCTCGGGGCAACAACTATTGGCGTTCCGATGCGGCCATTGCGCAGGCTCAGCAGGGGCGGAGCGAAATGTTTGGCATGCTGGGAGCTGTGGTGGGCGGCATCGCAGCGGGGGCTCAAACAAACGGTGATATGACCGCCATCACTGCGGGGATGGCGGCGGGGTCGGGAATCGCGGCCCCAAACTCCGAAATAGCCTCGGCTGCAAACACAAACTTCCAAGCAGAACGCGAACGCTATGAGGCCGCACGCGAGCAGGAGCGACGCGCGATGGCGGCAGTCAACAACCCGAACAGTCTATCGACCCCGCAATCCGACCAAGGCTCATCTCCCTCAAATCAAGCGGCAGCCGAAGGAGGCATGAAGTCTCACACGACGCGCGCGTACTTTGTGACGGGGCTCGTGCCCACCGCTGACAACACGCGAAATCCGCTCTGCTACAGCACCCCGTTCACCATCACGTTCATGACCCCTGCCGACCGGTTCGTCGATCAGGAACGTGCGCAGGCCGCTGCGGCTCAACAGGTTCAACTCTTCCTCGCCAAATGCTCGCAACTTGGCCGTGTCGACTCTGGCACGCCCCTCGCATATCTCGAAGGTTTAACCAGCGGCTGGCCCTATCCCGCGCTTCATGCCGAGGACAAGCAGGTCCTTATTCCGTAGGCGTAGCTATCCGCCCAAGGTCCGCTCTGGGTCGGAAGCGGTCATAGGCTTTGAGCCCGAAAGCGGACGTCCCGGCCCGCGCCTAACGGCCATTACCCGAAAAGTAACGCTCGTTGGCTAACTACCAGGACCGAGACGAGTTGGCGCTCGACTGACAGCGCAAAACTAGGCGTGAATATCGACCGACTTGCCCTCGCGCACCAGCAACAGACCAACCACCGCAGTCAACACAGCGATCACCACCGGATACCAGAGCCCGTAATAGATATTGCCCGTCGCTGCGACCATGGCGAAGGCCGTGGTGGGCAGGAAGCCCCCAAACCACCCGTTGCCGATGTGATAGGGTAGCGACATCGAGGTGTAGCGGATGTTGGTCGGAAACATCTCCACCAGCGCGGCCGCGATCGGGCCGTAGACCATGGTCACATAGAAAACGAGCACGAACAGGATGGCTATGGTCAGGGGTTTGTTGACCAGGGCGCTGTCGGCCTTGGCTGGATAGCCTGCGGCCTTCAGTTGCTGGCCGAGGCCGACCTCCCAAGCCGTGCGTTGGGTCTTGAAGACGGCGGTGGGCAGGATGTCGCCCCGGAAGCTGGGAACGATCACAGAACCGATGCGGACCGTGGCGACCGAGCCGGCGGGCGCAACGACGTTGTCATAGGTGACGCCAGCCTTTGCCAGGTAGGACTTGGCCAGGTCGCACGAGGTGCTGAAGGTCGTCTTGCCGACGGGATCGAACTGGAACGAGCAGTCAGCAGGATCGGCATGGACCGCGACCGGCGACGACGCCGTCGCCGCCGCCAGTTGCGGATTGGCGGCCCCCGTCAAAGCGTGGAAGAGCGGGAAATAGGTCAGGGCCGCGATGATGCATCCGCCGAGGATGATCGGCTTGCGCCCAACCTTGTCCGACAGCCAACCCCAGAAGACGAAGAACGGCGTGGCCAGCAGCAGCGCGGCCGCCATCATGATATTGGCCAGCGGCCCGTCGACCTTCAGCGTCTTCTCAAGGAAGAACAGGGCGTAGAACTGACCGGTGTACCAGACCACGGCCTGACCGGCGGCCAGCCCGAACAGCGCGATGAGCACCAGTCTCAGGTTGGGCCATTTGCCGAAGCTGTCCTTCAACGGCGTCGTGGACCCCTTGCCCTCGCCCTTCATGCGCTGAAAGGCGGGGCTTTCAGCCAGTTTCAGCCGGATCAGCAGCGAGACGCCCAGCATCAGGATCGAGACCAGAAAGGGGATCCTCCAGCCCCAATCGAGGAATGCCTCCTCTCCCAGGGCGAACCGAGTGCCGAGGATGACAACCAGGCTGATCATCAGCCCGGCCGTCGCCGTGATCTGGATGAAGGAGGTATAGAAGCCGCGCCTTCCAGGCGGGGCATGCTCGGCGACATAGGTGGCCGCACCGCCGTATTCTCCACCCAGCGCGAGGCCCTGCACCAGGCGCATGAGGACCAGGATGATCGGGGCCGCGATGCCTATGGCCGCGTAGTTGGGCAGCAGACCGACGACGAAGGTCGACAGGCCCATCAGCAGCATGGTGACCAGGAAGGTGTTCTTTCGTCCCCACAGGTCACCCAGCCGCCCGAACACGATGGCTCCGAAGGGCCGCACGGCGAACCCGGCGGCAAAGGCCATCAGGGCGAAAATGTAGCCGGTCGTCTCGTTCACGCCCGAAAAGAACTGGGCCGTGATGATCGTCGCCAGCGACCCGTAGAGATAGAAGTCGTACCACTCGATCACGGTCCCGACCGACGAGGCCAGGATCACCAGGCGATCGTCCTTGCCGATGCGGCCGGACTGGGTGGCGGCATGGGTATTGGTCATGACGGTCAGGCTCGCTGTGAAGAGGTGTTGGCACGGGCGTCCGCCGCCAAGGCGATCGCGCCGAGCACGCCGGATCGCTCGCCGAGGCCGGGCGCGACCAGATAGTCGGCGATGGCGTCAGCATCGTCGAGATGTTTGAGGTAGCCGCCCAGCTCCAGCTTCAGCCTGACCCGCACGCGATCCAGGAGCGCTTGCTGGCCGCCGACACCGCCGCCGATGACGATGCGTTGCGGGGCGAGGACATAGGTCAGGCTGGCCGCCATCTGCGCCAGATAGTCGGCGATCAGCTCCCAGACAGGATCGTCGCTCGCGATCGTCTCTCCGGGGCGGGCCAGGCGCGCGGCGATGGCGGGGCCGCTGACAAGGCCTTCCAGGCAGGCGCCGTGAAAGGGGCAGATACCAGCGAAGGGATCGCGCACCGCATCACGACGCATCGGCAGATGCCCCGCCTCCGGATGCAGGACGCCGTGCACCAGAGCGCCGTTGGCGACGACACCCATGCCAACGCCTGTGCCGACTGTGACGTAGACGTGGTCCGCCTGGCCCTGGCAGGCCCCCCAGCGTCCCTCGGCAAGGGCCGCGCCGCCGACATCGGTGGCCAGACCGACCGGCAGGCCGAACCGTCGCAGGGGGGTCAAGATATCGGCTCCCGACCATCCGGCCTTGGGCGTGGTCAGGATATGCCCGAACTCGGCTCGGGTCGGGTCGAGACCGATCGGTCCGAAGCTGGCGACCCCGATGGCATCGAAACGGCTTTCGGACTGGCCGGCCTCCAGAACAGCGACGACCCGTTCCAGCGTCTCGGCAGGGGTCGTAGTCGGGATCCGAATAGGTTCGGACAGATCGTCTGGCCGATGACCGAAGGCGACCACGACCTTGGTACCGCCGAACTCGAGACCCGCATAACGCGTCATTGATCCGCGACCCACCAGAAGACCCCATACGGCTTGAGGTGAACCGGGCCGATTGGCACCGGCTCACCCGTCAAGACTGACAGGCCCGGCGCGTCGAGGGCAACGGGTCTTGCGACCGAGACGGGCCGATCAGACAGATTGGCCAGACAAAGGAACATGCGTCCATGCGAACGCGTGAAGCCGAGGACGCTGTCGACCTGAAGGGCGAGCGGCACGGCCCTGCCCCGTACGCCAAGATCATTCAGCGCACGCGCGTGATCGCCAAAGGCCTGGATGGCATCGAACACCCGGGCCGCAGCGCTCTCACGGTCGTCGGCAGCGAGACGCGACCAGTCCATGGCAGGGCGATGGAGCCAGCGCCCCTCGTCCCGCCGTTCGGGATCATCCAGATAGGTCAGATCGTTTCCCAGGCCGATCTCGTCGCCCATGTAGATCAGTGGCCAGCCGTCCAGAGCGTGGATGACGCCATACAGCAGCACCAGTCGAGCCAACGCCAGCGTCGGATCGACGTCTTCGCGTCCGAAGCCGACCAGCGAGGCCGCCATTCCGTTAGTCGAGGGCACGCCACCCGCCGCCGTCTGGAACCGCCGACCGTCCGAGAAGCCATTCCCGTCGTAGAAGGTGGACCAGCGCTCGAGGTCCGCCGGAGAGGCATAGGCCGCCAGCGCGTTCCAGATCAGGTCATCGTGACAGCGAACATAGTTCAGCCAGGCGGCATGATCGGGCCGGGCCGAGGCAGCATCGAGGACCCGCCGGACGATCCCGGCGTCCTGATCGGCCAGCCCGCCCCACAGCGCCGTCATGACTCCATTGTTGTAGGCCAGGTCGCAGCCGTCGGCGGCCTTGCCGAAGAAGGGCAATATGTCGTCCAAGCTTTCGATCGCCTCTGCGAGCAGCACCACGCCTGGGGCCGCGATCGACAGGGCCGCATGGAACGCCTCGACGATCAGATAGGCCTCGGGCTGGCTCCGACAGGATGTGCCCAGGCGCTTCCAGAGAAAGGGAGCGCTATCGAGACGGAAGCCCTGCACGCCGCGATTGGCCAGGAACAGCAGCACGTCCAGCATCTCCAGGAAGACGTCCGGGTTGGCGTAGTTCAGATCCCACTGGAACGGATAGAAGGTCGTCCAGACCCAGGCCTCGACATCCTCGTCGTAGGTGAAGCTGCCCGGAGCGGTGTCGGGGAAGACGTCGATCAGATTGCGCTCCCACGCAACCACTTCGGCCTCCTTTTGGACCAGGTGATAGTAGGCGCGAAAGATCGGGTCTCCAGCACGGGCCCGTGTCGCCCACTCGTGTTCGCGTGCGGTGTGATTGCAGACGACATCGAGCAGTAGCCCCATGTCGCGCGCCCGAAGTTCCGCCGTCAGACGCTCCAGCGTGGCCATGTCGCCGAGCGCCGGCTCGACCTCGCGGTAGTCCTGCACGGCGAAGCCGCCATCGCTGTCACCGTCGCGCGCGCGCAGCAGCGGAAGCGGATGCAGCCAGCGGATGCCGAGGGACTGCAGATAATCCAGCCTTTCGATGACCCCTTCCAGGGTGCCGGCGAACCGGTCGACGTAAAAGGTGTAGACGGTTTCGCCTGATCGGCTGATCCACGCGGGATCGGCGGCGCGGCGACGATCGATGACGCGCAGGGTCTCGGGCCGCTGATCGATCGCGAGCCTCAAACGCGCATCGACGCGCGCCTTGAGGTCGGCCGCGCGTGCGCCATACAGGTCGCGCAGAAGCCGTGAGAGCACGTCCGAAGGGTCGGTCCCGATCGCTTCGCTCGCTTTGGGCCGCACCAACTCTTCAGACGACACGGGCAAGCTCGTTCCGATCCGGACCTTTGGCGACACTCGTCTGGGTGTCGAACATCATGCTAGGCATCTCGGTGGCGTTGAATGGCGGCCAGGACGGCAGGTCCGGATGCTGAGGGCTGCCAGTCTTGGCGAAGGCAACGAAAGCCCTCGACATCATTTCGCTCAGTTGCTGGGCAGAAACACCGCCGCCGGTCATCGAGGCGCAGCGGGCCGTGTTGGCGAAGACGAACGGAATATCGAGGCAGTGGAAGGCCGCCGGCCGGCCGTCCAGCACGGGGGTCTGCCAAGTGAACCAGTACAGATAGGCAGGAGCGCCGCCTGCCGAAGCCTTGGCCGCAGCCTGGGCGATCGCGCTCTGGCGGACCGGCGAAGTCGCGATCCGTGACCACAGATCGAAGGGCGAGGCCCCCGGAGTCCGATCGCGGAAGGCGGCCACGATCTCTGAGCCCTTGCCTGGAGAGAAGGCTTCGGCGCGGCGTTGCAGCTCGGCCTCATCCATCGCCTGGGCATCCGGCTGATTTATGCCGCTGACGAACTCGTTGAGCGTCGAGCCGATGATCATCGGCACATCCCGCGACATCGCCGGCGCGTTCGGCCGGAACGGGGCGGCGGGCAGGATCTCGCCGTCCACCACCGGCCCGAAGTCCAGGCGACCGCCCACGGCCCGGACATCGACGAAGCCAGGGAAAGGCCTGTTCTCTCTCGCCGTCACCGCGGCTGCGGCCTGGCGCAGTGTCAGATACGGCAGCGTATGGAGGCGATTGACCTCTGTGCCGTCGAGACCGAGCTCGGCCAGAAACAGTTCGGTCAGGCGTCGAGACGATTCACGCGTGGCCGGCCGAGTGAACGACCCGCTCATCACACCTGCGCGGTGGAATAGCCCCTGCGCCGCCGGCATCCCCATCAGGGTGCTGACCTTCGCGCCGCCTCCCGACTGACCGAAGATCATGACCCGATCGGGATCGCCCCCGAAGGCGGCGATATTGTCCCGGATCCATTCCAGAGCCGCGACGATGTCCAGCATGCCGACGTTGCCGGACGAGGCGTACTGGTCGCCGAAAGCCGACAGATCGAGGAAGCCCAGAAGATTGAGGCGATGATTCAGGCTGACGACGACGACGTCGCCCTGACGCGCCAGGTTCTCACCGTCGAATGCTGGGAGATCCTGGCTCGAGCCCGCAGCATAGCCACCGCCATGCAGCCAGACCATGACGGCGCGTCGATCGCCGTCGGTGCCCGGTGTCCAGACGTTCAGTCGGAGGCAGTCCTCGCTTTCGACGCTGTCGTTCCACTGGAAGATGAAGGCTTCTTCGTCGTTGAACCGGCCGGTGCCCTTGTCCTGCGGCGCGACGGGGCCGTACTGGCGACAACTGCGCACCTCGTCCCAGGCCGGAGCCCGGCGCGGCGGCATGAACCGATGCTCGCCGGCCGTCGTGTCGGCATATGGAATGCCCTTGAAGGTCAGGATGTCAGAACTGACGTAACCGGCGACCTGGCCGGAACGAGTGCTGGCCAGCGCGATCCTTCGTCCGGCCCGAATTCGGTCTGCAGGCGGCGCTGACGCCATCTGGGCAGACCTCGCAGCCGCCGGCGACGATATCGACCCGAGCGGTCCTACGAACGCCGCCGCCTTGAGAAGCGAACGACGGCCAATGCGACCCTTTCCAGCATTGTTCTCAACCAAGACGCGCCCCGTGTTTTTATCCGTGGTGAGTGGCGGTGCCCTCGACGAAGGCACCGCCCTCCAGCCTCAGTTCAGGTCGATCCGAAGCGTGACACCCACGGTACGCGGACGCGGTCCGGCCAGCAGGGTCGGTCCGTTGGCCGCAGTAGGCCCGCGCTCGTCCGACAAGTTTTCCCCGTAGAGACGCAGCTCGTATTCATCCCAGCGGATGCCAACGGCGGCCCGGTAGAGCTGGTAGGGGTCCAGGGTATCCAGCGTCGCATCCGCGATCTTGTTTCGGCCCAGGGCCGTCATCGATGCATTGGCGAAGAAATCGTATTTGCCGAGGTTGCGTTCGTAGTTCGCATCCAGCCGCCAGTTGTATGGTGGCGTGTTGATCAGGTCCTCGCCATTGGCAAAGCGAGGATTGGCTGCAGCGAATTTGGGGCTCACGTCCGTGAACTTCGAATCGTTCACGTTACCGATTACGCCGAGCGTCAGCCCCTCCAGCGGCGTGTCCCACGAAGCCTCAATGTCGATACCGCGAGTCCGTGTGTCGCCGAGGTTGGCAAAGGCAGCCAGGCCGATCGATGTGTTGAAGGCGCTCTGCAGGTTCGTGTAGTTGATCTGGTAGACGCTCGTAGCCACCCGCAAAGCGCCGTCGAACAAGGTCCCCTTCGTCCCGATCTCCATGTTCAGAAGTTCGTCGGGTGTAAGCGCGATAGCGCTCGGGACGCCATCGGCGATGACCGCGTCCGCCTGCGCCTGCGACTGAAGAATGCCACTCCGGAAACCTGTTCCAACATTGGCGAACACCATCCAGTCGTCGTTCGGATAATAGGCCAGGTTCGCGCGCCAGGTCACCTTGTCGGGCTTGGACTGGCTGGAGACGGCCGTGCCATTCGAGATGGAGTCCGAAGACCGGTCATCGCGGAAGTAACGCAGACCGACCAGGGGAACGAGTTTCCCACCCATCAGATCGTAACTGACTTCCGAAAAAATCGAGGCGTTCTCGGTTCGCGTGATGGTCTGGCCGGCAAGGTTCAGCGTCGGGAAGTTGATGTTGAACGTGTAGAGGCCCTCGGCCTTCTGATAGAAGATTCCGCCCACCGCGTGGAGCGGACCGTCTCCATTCGTCGCCAGGCGGAATTCGTTGACGAAGCTGTCCGAGTTGCCGCCGTTGTTCAAAACGCCGATCCCCAAAGGCGCGCCCAGGTTGAGGCCGACCTGGAAACCGCCCGGCAGCGACTTCTGATAGGACGTCGCATTGGTCAGGGTGAAGTTCTCGAAGTCGTGGGTGATCGTGCTGGAATAGTATTCAGAGCGCCGATGATCGAAGCCGACGACATTACCCTGGAACGACGCATAGGGCGGATCGATCGAGTTCATCACATTCAGGTAGTCCTGGTCGGTGCTGAACTTCCAGGCGCGCAAACGGACACTGGTGTTCGCGTCAGGTTTCCAAAGCACGACCGCCTGCAGATCCTCGGCGATCACCGTGTTGGCGTCGGTCTCGCGCGGGGTGCCCGTAGGTGCGCCGGAATAGATGTCGTTATAGCCTTGGCGATAGTCGTAGCCGCCGCTGATCCGGATCCCCAGGACATCCTGCACGATCGGGATCGAGACGGCTCCGGCGACCCGATAGTTGGGATCGCTGGCGTTGGCCGTCGTTGAGACCTCGCCTTCCGCCTGAGCGGTGAAGCGATCGAGCGTGGGGTTGCGGGTGCGATAGATGATCGTCCCACCCATGGAACCGGAACCATAGAGGGTTCCTTGGGGCCCCCGAAGCACCTCGACCTGTTCCAGATCGAAGTACTGAACGGGCGGGGCGGCCTGGAAGTTGGGAACGCCGAACGGGGTATCATCGAGGTAATAGCCGATCATGCCGTCGCCGACGGGGCCACCGGCACCCGAGCCACGGAACGAGAAGACCCGATAGCCGGCACCGATTTCCTGGGCCTGCGAGGCACCAGGGATCAGCTGCATCAGATCAGCTCCGTCGCGAACGCCGCGTTGCGTCAGCGTCTCTTGGGAAAAGGCCTGAATCGCCAGCGGGACCTTGTCCAGCTGCTGCTCGCCGGTCTTGAGCGCGGTGACGATGATATCGTCGACCTGATCGTCCTGAGCCACAGGCGTGGCCTGCGCCCAGGCAGGGGCCGAGATCAGCGACGCAGCGCAGGCCATCACCGCCAGACTGACGCCCCGCCCATGCGACAATGTCGCTCGGCGGGCGGTAGTGTGATTACGAGCCTCAATTTTACTGAATATCATGGTCGTCCTCCCCGTGGTCCGATCGCTTGTGCAATCGATTGCTTGTTTCGTTGCATCGGCATCCCGAACGCCAGGATGCGGATCTGTGGGGCCGGATCCGGTCAAGGACCCGGCCGAATTGTCGAGGCCTAGGTCGTGGTCGGTTCTGACGCGGCGAAGGCGGCGCCGAGTCCGGCCTTCCACGCTCCGGTGAAGGCCTTCGAGACCCGGGCCTGCGGCGCTATGAAGTCAAAGCCGTGATAGGCGCCCGGCGTCAGGTGAAACTGGGTCGGCACCCCGGCCGCCACCAGGCGTCGCGCATATTCGAGGTCTTCGTCGACGAACAGGTCCAGGCCGCCCACGCCGATAAAGGCCGGAGCCAGACCCGCGACGTTGGCCAGACGGGCGGGAACGGCCCCATGCGGCGGCTCCGAAGAGCCGGCCGGCATGCCCAAGAAGCTGGTCCATCCAAAACGGTTGCCCGGCTCGTTCCAGCCGATGGTGCCGATGAAGTCCGGCACGCGAACCGTGGTTCCGGTCCGATCATCCAGCATCGGATAGATCAGGACCTGATAGCAGAGCGGGATCTCGCCACGGTCGCGCGCAGAGATGGCCAGCATGGCTGCCAGTCCCCCACCCGCGCTCTCGCCCATGACGGCGATGCGGCTGCGATCGACGCCCAGCGCCTCGGCGTTGGCATGGACATAGGCCAGCACGGCGTAGCAGTCCTCGACCGGTCCCGGGAACGTGGTCTCGGGTGACAGACGGTAGTCGACGTTGGCGACGACGCAGTCGAACTCGGTGGCGATGGACTGACACATAGCGGTGGTGTCGGTCACCCGACCGAGAATGTAGCCGCCGCCGTGAATGTGGATCAACGCAGGGCGCAGGGCCTTGCCGGACTGATAGCCGATCAGTTCGAAGGGGGCGTCGGGTTGGTCAGGGAGGCCCGGTGCCATGCGGCGCTCGACCGATGCGGCCGAAGGGGCGGGCGGCGTTTCGACCGGTAGAATGGCTCGCACGGCAGACAGCGTCGCGAGGTTCCACTCGGGCTGCGGCCGCGACAAAATCATGCGGGCACCGTCCCTGAGCTCGGGATCGACGCGGGCTAAAGGATCGGCTGCAGGCTGAGCGACGGAAGCCCGAGGCATACCCGCGAAAAGACCAGCGGCCGCGAAACCCATCGCGAGATCTCGCCTGTTCATTCTCATCGGACGCCCTTCCCGCTCGGCGGCTTCAGCCGCTCTCACAGCTCGGATAATGCCCAATGCGCAATCGATTGCAAGCATCGTGCGCGAGAACGTGCAAACGATTGCGCAGTCGCGATCCATCCTCTAGCGTTTTGCAAAATGACCGGCGGTCGGCCTCGCACAAGCGCGGTCATCAGCCAGCTCGGCAACACAGGGAGAGCCTCATGACGACAGGACCGTTTAGCAAGGTCGCGACCACGTGGGCGCGCGGCGTGGGGTTGGTCGCAGCGATCGGAGGGTTGCTTGCCTTTGAACCGGCTGCCATGGCTCAGACACCGAACACCGTGAGAGTTGACCCGGACGGTACGGTGCATGCGCCAGCCATGACCGTGCCCCTCTCTGGCATGCTTAGCCCCGAAGCACGCGCCTATGTCGCTGAACATCTGGTGCAGATGCAGCAGCCCGAGCTGTTGGCCCAGGACCACGGCGTTCCGATCTTCATGAAGCCCTATCTGGCGCGCCAGATGGAGCTGTTTCCACATCAGCGTGCCGACGTCACGATCGCTGGTGTCCACGCCTATGACTACACGCCTCAGGGCGGAGTGCCGGCCTCTCAGCAGGCTCGGGTTTTGATCAACCTGCATGGCGGCGGCTTCATGGGGTGCTTCCCCGGCTGCGCCGAACTTGAGTCCATCCCATTGACGGCGCTTGGCGGCTATCGCGTGATCGCCCTGGACTATCGTCAGGGGCCCGAGCACAAATTTCCGGCCGCCAGTGAAGACGTGGCTGCGGTCTATGCCGAGCTGCTGAAAACCTATCCGGCGCAGAACATAGGCATCTACGGCTGCTCGGCCGGCGGCATGCTGACGGGCATGTCAGTGGCCTGGTTCCAGACGCACGGTCTTCCCCGCCCCGGTGCCATCGGCATCTTCTGCGCCGGCGCGACCATGTCCAGCGCCGGTTTCGGCGGAGATGCCGACTACTTCAACGGCCCGCTGGGCGATGCCCGTATGCCTCCGCCCTGGCCGCGCCCCGCCCCGGCTCAAGGGTCAGGGCTGCCGTATTTCGCTGGCGTGGACGTCAGCGACCCTCTGGTGTCGCCGGCCTCGTCGGACGACGTCCTGCGCCAGTTTCCGCCGACCCTGATCATCACCGGGACCCGCGGGTTCGAGCTGAGCTCCTCGGTCTATACCCACACCCAGCTGGTCCGGGTCGGGGTCGAGGCGGACCTGCACGTGTGGGAGGGCCTGTTCCACGGCTTCTTCTACAATGCCGACGTGCCGGAATCGCGCCAAGCCTATGACGTGATGCTACGCTTCTTCGATCGTCATTTGGGTCGCTAGCCGGAGACGAGCGTGACGATGCCTGTCGACGCTCACGGCCGCCTCGATTTCGAGCCGATTCCCGCGCCGTCTGGACGCGGCGCGCTGCATCTGAAGCCTGCAAGCACGGTCGAGGGCGTGCAGATCCCCGACATCTTTGTCTGGGTTCCCGACGGCGCGACGCCCGACGGGCGCTACCCCGTGATCTACGCCCAGGATGGCCAGACGCTGTTCGAGGCCCACCGCGTCGCCTTCGGAGTGGCCTGGGAGTTCGATCACTGTGCCTCACGACTGGCCGATGAGGGGCTGATCCCACCCGTGATCGTGGTCGGTGTGGCGAGCACCGATGACCGGCTGCTGGACTATGCGCCCATGCATATCCTCTCGCCTCTCGGCGAGGAGTCGCGCCGAAGGGTCGAAGACCGCCATGGCGGCAGGGGGCGATCCGGGGCCTATGCGCAATGCCTTGTGGAGACCGTCAAGCCGATGATCGATCGGCACTTTCCTACACGGCCCGCCCAGGACCAGACCTTCGTCGTCGGAGCGTCCATGGGGGGCGTAGCGGCAGCCGAATGCCTTGCTCTCTACCCGAAGACCTTTGGCGGAATGGCGGCACTATCGGGGCACTTCAGCCTGTTGCCACTGGATGACGACCCGCCGCCTTCGGCCGCCTTTTCCTCCGACGTCACGCAGGCTCTGAACGGCTTTGTCAGACATAACCTGCCTGCGGCGGGTGCGCATCGGATCTGGCTGGATCGGAGCGAACTCGGCCTAGACCAGCACTACGGTCCGGTGCACCTGACGATCGAGACCGCTCTGAAGGATCGAGGCTACACGATCGGCGAGGATCTCATGTGCCGCCTTTATCGGGGCGTAGGGCATGACGAAGGGGCGTGGCGAGCCCGGCTTTCCGATGTTCTGACTTTCCTTCTGGGCCGCCTGTCCTGACGCTCAGGCGGACGGCACAGGGGCGACAGACCGAGCAGCCTCGCCGCTGTCCCGTACCCAAAGCACGCAGGCACCAGCGATCGCCATCAGCACCCCGGCCAGCATCAGGGCGTTGCGAGGATCGCCTCCCAGCAGGCTGTCGAAATAGAGCGGCATTGTCACGGCGTTCAGCAGCATTGGAATGACGATCATCATGTTGAAGATCCCCATGTAGACGCCTGTTCTCTCTGGCGGGATCGTCCGAGCCAGGATGATGTAGGGATTGCCCATGATGCTGGCCCAGCCCAGGCCCACCCCGATCGCGGGCAGGAACAGCCAGCTTTTGTCGGCGATGTGAGGGATGGCGAACATCCCCGCCCCGGCCGCGATCAGACAGACTGCATGCGTCATGGCGGGTCCCGCCTTGCGCGCCCACGGCACCATGGCCAAAGCCGCCACGAAGGCGACGCCGTTGTAGAAACCACCGATGTCGCCGTTGTCGAGCACCGCCTTGCGGAAACCGTCGGACACGGCATTGGTCTCGTTGTAGACCGAGCGTGCGATCGAATAGACGACGTAGTTCCAGTAGGTAAACATCGCGTACCACTGGAACAGGCTCATCAGAGCCAGCTTGCGCATCACCACCGGCATGGCGACGATGGCGTGCCAGATTTCCATGATCGTGGCACCGGCTGTCGTCCGCAGGGATTTGATCCGTGCCCACTCCGCTTCCGACAGTGGCAGCTCGGGCACGCGGAAGATCGACCAGAGGATGGTCGTCAGCGACAGCACCGCGCCGATCGTGAACGCCGCCCGCGTGATGACCGGAATATTGTGGGCATCGACGGCGTTCGGATCAAAGCCCAGCGCGTTCACCAGGAAGGTTGGCGACAGATAGGCGAGCATCTGCCCCAGTCCGGTGAAGGCGCTCTGGGACAAAAAGCCGAACCGGCGCTGATCATCTGCCAACCGGTCGCTGACGTAGGCGCGATAGGGTTCCATCGTGATGTTGTTGCCGGCGTCCAGGATCCACAGAAGGCTGACCGCCGCCAGGATCGTGGGGCTGAGGGGCATGAAGAACAGTCCAAGCGAACACAGCACGGCCCCTACGATGAAATACGGTGTGCGGCGGCCCCAGCGCGAAGACGTCCGGTCGCTCATGGCACCGATCAAAGGCTGGATCAGCAGTCCGGTCAGCGGGCCGGCCAGTTGCAGAAGCGGGATATTGGCGACGTCGGCCCCGAGATACGAGTAAATCGGCGACATGTTGGCCTGCTGCAGGCCAAAGCTGAACTGCAGCCCCAGAAAGCCCAGGTTCATCTCGATGATGCGCAGCCACGGCAGATGCGGCTTGTTCGACACGTTCATCCCGGCGTTTCCCATGGCACCTTTGGCGGTGCCTATTCGAGCTTGCGCAATCACTGTGCAAACGATTGCATGGCGGACCTTAAGGGACTTTTCGAATGACGCAATCCCGATGCGCAGCCCTCAGATCGAGGGCCGTGCGTCCAGGGCCCGGGCCAGCCAGAGGTCGAACAGATCCAGCCAGTGACCGCCGGAGGCATTGGTCGGGCCGAGGCCGAAGCCGTGGCCTCCCTCCTGAAACAGATGCGCCTCAGGCTTCACACTCGCCTGTCTCAGTGCGGCGAGCATCATCAGGGTGTTCTCGGGGGGCACGGCTGTGTCGTCCAGAGCATGAACCAGGAAGGTCGGTGGTGTGTCGGCCGTGACGTGCGACGCTGGTGAGCGTCGTGCCAGAACAGCCGGATGGGGCGTCGCCCCCAACAGCGACAATGCCGACTGCGGGTTGGTATAGGGTGCTTCAAGCGTGATCACCGGATAGATCAGGCCGACGGCGGATGGCCGGGCGTCCTGACGATCGACGTCATCGCGCGGCTCATAGACAGATTCACCGTAACCGGTGGCCAGCGACGCGGCGAGGTGGCCGCCGGCCGAATACCCCAGCACGGCGACGCGGTTGGCCTGATAACCCAGACGGTCCGCATTCGCCCGGATCAGCCGCAGCGCCCGCTGCGCATCCTGCAGCGGCACGTCCCAACCGGCAGTCCAGCCCTCCGCCGGGAGGCGGTGAATCAGCACGAAGGTTGTGTAGCCGAGTGCGGCCAGCGCCTCCGCCGTCGCCGTGCCTTCGTGGGTACCAACGACGAAGGTATAGGCCCCGCCCGGGATGACCATGACCGCACAGCCGTTGCTGGTCTGAGGGCGAAAGACGTGCAGGGTCGGCCGCTCGACATTGCGGAAGAAGACGGACGGAAAATCGGGGGGCACCGGCTGCGCCTGAAACGGTCCGTTCGGAGCATCTCCGGTCCACAGGTGCATGACCTCCGCCGACGACCAACTGGGCGGCAGAGGATCGAGCGCGGGTCGCATCGCGAGGGGTGCCTGCTGGGCTCGCGCAGCCGTCAGCGGCAGGACGGCGGCGATCGCGCCGAGCAGAAGCCGGCGCGAGAGGACGGCGGCGCGGGAAAAGATCATCAGGATACGGCCTTTGCGAGCGTCATCATCACGCGGAGGCGAAAGCATTGGCCAGCGCCGCCTTCCAGGCCGCCGTGAACGACTGCGAGACACGCGCCTCGGGAACCACGAAATCGAACGCATGGAAGGCACCGGGCACAACCCGCAGTTCGGTCGCGACGCCCGCCTTCACGAGGCGCTTTGCATAGGCCATGTCCTCATCCACGAACAGATCGACGGCACCCACCCCGATGAATGTTGGCGGTAAGCCGGCCAGGTTCTCGACCCGCGCCGGAACGGAGCCCGACGGTGGGGTTCCGCGTGCCGTCTCGCCGCCCAGAAAGGCGCTCCAGCCAAAGGCATTGGCATCAGCGGACCAGCCGACCTGGCCGATCGCGCCGGTCGGCCTCTGCATGCTGCCGGTCCGGTCATCGAGCATAGGATAGATCAGTAGCTGAAAGCAGAGCGGGATTTCGCCTCTGTCCCGCGCCAGCAAGGCCAGCATCGCGGCAAGACCGCCCCCCGCGCTCTCGCCCATCACGGCGATGCGTCGCCGATCCACGCCCAGGTCTTCGGCCTTATCATGCATCCACTTCAGCGCGGCGTAGATGTCCTCCACCGGGCCGGGATAGGGGGTTTCCGGGGCGCGCCGGTAGTCCACGTTAAGAACGACGCAGTCGAACTCCGCAGCCAGCATCTGACAGAAGGCTGTGGAATGGGCCGCGGTGCCGGACACCAAGCCGCCGCCGTGCATGTGGACGATCGCGGGGCGGGCCGCTCCTGTCTTGGTGCGACCGATGACCTGCACCGGGACATCAGGGTCGCCAGGTCCGCCGGGTATTCGCACGGTCTCTGGTTGTGGTGACGGGGCTTCCAGTGCGGGCGGTACCGGCCACATCGTGCGAATCTGGGCGATCGTGGCGAGGGTGAGAGGCTGCGCGGGCTCAGCCATGATCTGACGAGCGGCATCCCGCAACTCTGCATCGACCGCCAGCAAAGGATCGCTCTCCACCTGAGCACTCCGAGTTGGACGACCCGTGCCGTTCGACGAGCCTCTCAATGGCTTCAGCCTCACCTAACCGCTCTCCATGCATCGACGTGCAATCGATTGCAGAACTCTATCGTCTTTACCGCTCTGATCAAGCGCTCCGCGTTATCGTCTCGGGCAAGGACCCTGATCAGCCGAAGAGGTCGAGTTTGGAATCGATCGGTATAAGCCTGCGCCTGCGTCACGACGTCGAAGCCCGCTTCGGATCCTGCAGCCTTGCAGGTTGCGGTAGGGGCTCAGTCGGCTATTGAAAGGGCATGCGTAGCCGCCAGCCCGCCACGCCCGGATCGACGTCCGGCACGCCCCTAAAGATGACGGACATCGCCCGTCTAGCGGGGGTCGCGACCTCCACCGTGTCACGCGCGCTGGCTGAAAGTCCGATGATCCCGCTTGAGACGCGGCGAGAGATACAGCGGATTGCAGCCGAACATGGCTATGTAATCAACCTCAGCGCCCAGCGCCTTCGATCCAATCGCACCCGGACGATATGCGTGGCGATCCCGCTTGGCCATGAAGCGGATCAGATGATCTCTGACCCGTTCTTTTTGCAGCTGTTCGGCCATATCGCCGACGAGGTTTCCGCACGCCATTACGATGTGCTTCTATCGCGCATCCCGTCGCCCAAGCCCGGCTGGCTGACCCGCCACGTCCAGTCACAGAAGGCCGATGGCTACATCATCGTAGGTCAGAGCGACCAGCACCATGAGATTAATAAGGCCGCCAAGACCTTCCTGCCCCTCGTCGTATGGGGAGCGCACGTGCCGGATCAGACTTATTGCTCGGTTGGATCGGACAATGTCGAAGGGGCGCGCGCGGCGGTCGATAGCCTGCTCGCAGCGGGGCGTCGGCGTATTGTTTTCCTCGGCGCGGCGGAATTGCCCGAAATCGAAATGAGGTTGAAGGGCTATCAGCTGGCGCTGACCCAGGCGGGAATCGCTATCGACGATGCGCTCATCCGGCCTGCCCATTTTACGGGGGACACCGCATTGGCCGCTGTTCAGGCCCTGATCCGCGAAGGTATCGCATTCGACGCCATATTCGCCGCGTCGGACGTTATCGCGCTCGGTGCGCTCCGCGCCCTTCAGGCTAGCCAGGTCGCCGTGCCCGATGATGTATCGGTGATCGGGTTCGACGATCTGCCGCTGGCAGAACATGCCCACCCGCGCCTCACCACCATCCAGCAGGACCTCCGACGGGGGGCGGCCACCCTGGTCGAGTTCCTGTTTCGCAGATTGAATGGAGAAGTCACGCCATCGGCTATTTTGCCAGTGACGATCGTAAGGCGTGACTCTTCCTTCTGACAGCCGGCCTGTGTCGATGGCTCCTGCACGACAACTTCGGCCTAAACCCCTGTCCCCCATCGCCTTCGTATCGTCAGTGGAGACGGGTTAGCGTTGGACTGACAGCACCGCCACCGTCTAGTGCACTGTCATATATAGTGTGCTGGCCGGATTTATCGTCGGGATAACCCGATGTTTTCGCGCACAATCTCCACCGAAATCCCTGGCGGGTGTTGGCCCAGGGGCGCCTCTACCTGCCCCGCTTCCGGGACCAGGTCTTCGTCCATGAACCCGGCGACTTCACCGGATACGCCGTCCGTGCTGCTGCTCCACAGAGTTTGAGCGAAAGCTAGTACCGCAACGTCAGCGATGCCGAGATCCAGTTGCGGTCTGCGAATGTCTGTTCGCTCTCGACGTGCGACCACTCCAGCCGGCCGAACATGGACGTGCGCCCGGCGGTCGCGGCCTCGAACCGCACCCCAGCCCCGATCGCGCCGGTGTCGGTCTGCTCGCGTTCGCCGACGAGCGGCGTCTTGAGCCAGGTTCGTCCGGCGGCGCTGAACACATAGGGCAGGAGCGCGGCGCGGCCGAGTGTGACGCTGCGTCGTACCTCGATGCGACCGGCGAAGGTGTCGTCACCCACGAGCGAGCCCGCCGGCGGGCCGGAGACGAGATCGCTGGAGGCGATATTGCCCTGTTCCGAGCGCAGCAGCGGATCGCCGAAGCCCGTCTGCCCGCGCAGGATGCTCTGGGCGGAGAAGGCGCCGCCGAGCGGCATGAGGACGCTGAGGCCTCCCTGGAGACGTGTGAACTCCGCATCAGCCCCGAAGCGTGAGAGAGGCCGGAAGGCGGTCGCGTCGTCGATGGAGCGCGCCCCGAACCCGTCGAACCCTTGCGAGACCTCCAGTTCGTAGCCTACCCGTCCGTCCAGGATGATGGGCTCGGAGCCGTCGATGCCCAGCCGGGCCACGCGGGTCCGGTCGGTGAACAGGGGCACGGGGAACCCCAGGATGCCCGTGGTCTGTTGCTCCTCCGACGCATCGAAGGTGAGCCGGAGGTTCTGCGATCGGACGCGCGAGCGCACGGTCGCCAGGCTGACGAAGGCCCCGGCCCGGGTGAACTCGCTCTGCAGGACGAGAGGCGCGCTGCTGCCTTGCGGAGCGGATGCGCTGTAGGCGTACTCCCCTCAAAGGCTCAGGCCGTCCCGCCCGATCGGGAGTTCCGCGTAGATCGAGGCATAGCGACGAAGCGTGTCGTCCGACCAGGAGACATCTTCGGGTGAAACGGCGGCGCTCACGATGATGCGCTCTCCCAGACCGAGGAGACTGTTGAAGGCGACCGACCCCGTCGCCTGCTCGCGCCCCAAGTCTTCGCTGAGGCCGTTGTCGATCGCGAGGGCGACCTGCACCGGCCGGTGTTCGCCCCCGATGATCAGGACCGTGCCGCCGGTCCGGGTGCCGGGACTGAGGGCGGATTCCAGAGCCACCCCGGCCGTCTCGCCGGCGAGCAGCAGCCGGCGTTCGAACTCGGTGGCGCGCAGCGGCCGGCGATCGAGGAGAGGGGCGAGCACGCTCTGGACCCGGCCGCGGACGGCGCGCGGCAAGCCATCCACATCGATCCGTTCGACGAAGCCGGACACGACGAGGATCCGGACGATGCCGGTCTCTCGCTCGAGATCCTGGGGGGGACCACGACCCGGACCAGCGGATAGCCGGCGCTCAGATAGGCGGCCTGCAAGCCGGCGGCGTAGTCGTAGACGTCGGCGACCGAGACCTCTGAACCGCTTCGTGCAGAAGCCCGAGGACATGGCCGCGCAGGCTCTTTCCCCAGCCACGACCACGAAGCGCGAGCCCTTCGGCCGACGTTGCGAGTTGGGCGCGCGAGGTAACTGATCGAGACATTCGATGGCTCCAGTAGGCCGACGACGAAGTCACGGCCTATGATTTACAGGACGCAGAAGCCGCTGGGTTCCCCCCCTTTGGCCCCCTGTGCGTAAGAAGGGTGCTTCAAGGGGCGAGCGCGCACATGTCGCCTGACGCCGCGTGGCCAAGATTCACCGGATGCACGAAAAATGTTCGCAAACAACGCTTTATCTGACGAACGCTTTATCTGACGGCTGAAGTCGGCTGCGCCGAAATATCCTTCCCTTCTCGCGTCAGGCGGCCGGATCGCCGCCATCGAAGCCTCGCCTGCCTGGCCCGACGTCCAGTTGCCTCCCTCTCCGTGCCTGGCGCCAATCCACGAAACCGATACCGTGCTGAGCTGCCGATCGTCAGAACGCTGCGGTCAGTCGGACGTCGGTTCGCCAGTCGCCGGATTGGGTGTCGATGGCGTCGTTGAGGGCGTAGCCGGCGGTGGTGGACAGGGTGGCGCGGTCGAACAGGCGGATATCGACGCCCACGCCGACCGAGACCGGCGTAATGTCGTCCCCGGTGAACTCGTCCTTCCCATAGGCGGCGTCGACAAAGCCGAAGGGCGAGACAAGGGCCGGTCCATAGGTCTGGCTGATGGCGGCGACACGCAGCTCGTTGCGCACGACCAGACCGGTATCATAGGCCCCGTCGTCCAGGCTGTAGCCCCGGGCCAGGCTCATGCCACCGACGCCCAGCCGCTCGCTTTCAGGCAGGGGATCGCCCGAGATCTGGCCGAAGATCTGGGTGACCAGGCCGATACCCTGGCCCAGACGGGTGACGCGGTCGTAGCCACCGCGCAGATAGACGTAGTCGGCTTGCGTGACCCGGCCCGAGGTATAGGCCGCGAAATCCGCGTCCTCGCTGTCCGACCCGATGCCGCCGGGGCTGTAATGGACGCTGGCGTTGATCGCGTGACGTCCCAGCCGGTCGCTGGCGGACAGGGCCCAGCCGGCGTAGAGCTGATAGACGTTCAGGGGCTGATCCAGGACCAGAACCGGGCCGAAATAGACCTCGCGGCTTTGCTCCTTGTATTCCAGGCCGAACGAGACGTCTCCGCGCAGGGCGCTGAAGTTGGACAGGGCCCCGACATAGCCGCCGCTGATCTCCAGGGTCTTCTGGGTGACGTCGAAGGCGGCGACGGCGGCGTTGCTCTCCACCTGGCTGACGTTCAGCTCGAAGGCCTGGCGGGCACCGAAGGGCACGAACAGATTGGCCGCGTGGCTGACGTAGTTGGGGGTGTCGTCAAAGGCCTCGTCGCCACCGGTGAACTGATAGGACACGACCGCGTCCGATCCGATCAGGGCGCTGACGCCCGCGAAATACCGGTCCCGACCGGTCGAGGGGGTTCCCGCGTTGGAATAGCCGCCATAGACGCGGAACGGACGGCTCTCGCTCGCAACCAGTCTCAGGTCGCTCTCTCCGGCCTGGTCGCCGGGGCTGAACACCGCCTCGACGTTGCGGAACGGGTTGCGGTTGAGCCAGTCCAGATCCTCGGCCAGGTCATCGCCATTGATCGGCTGACCCGACGTGACGCGCACGCGGTTCCGGATGGAGGTCGGGTCGGTGCGGGTTGTTCCCTGGACGTTGACATCACCAAGGACGAACTCCACCACGCGCACCTGCAGCACGCCTGAGGTGACCTCCTGCGGCGGGGTGCTCAGCGAGACGAAGGGATAGCCGTTGGCGCGGTAGAACCGGGCGATGGTCGCCTCGATCTCGGCGATCAGCTGGCGCGACAGGGGGCGACCCAGATAGGGGGCCAACGCTCCTCGACCGGCCTCGGTGTTCATGCGCGCGACAGCCGAAGTGTCGATCCCGGCGGTCGGTCCGGTTCGCACGGGCGACGCCGTGTCCAGAAGGACGATGCCGCTGAGCGCCGGACCGATCGGCGTGTCATCCTCGTCGGCGGCGATGGCGTTGGCTCCGACCAGAGGTTGGCTGGAGGTCGGCGACGGCGGCAGGTTGCGCTCCACCACCTGGGCGTGGGCGGCCAGGGCGCTGGTCGAGCCGAGAAGCGCCGTCACCCCGAAGGTGACGGCGCGCACAGTGTTCAGAGTACGCATCAGCGCGAGAAACCTTCAAAGCGGATGGAGGCGGACGTGAAGCCGCTCGTGGGATAAGGGGCGACCGGGCAGATCTGATCGGAGGGGCAGAGTTGATCCAGCGACGCCTCGCCTTCGCCGTCGGCCTCCAGCGACGCCTCCTCGACGAAGCCCAGACCCGGGGTTGATCCGGTGACGTCCGCCTGGACCCCGCCCGATACGACGCCCGCGCCCGATCCGTCCGAAACCGGAATGACGGGGAACAGGCTGTCGTCGATCGGCGGGATGCCCAGGTTGATCGTGAAGGTCGCGCCGTTGAAGGTGACCGAATAGTTCGTCCCCGCGCTCAGCGTGCCCTGGTTGATCGCATAGGTGCCGACCGCCTCCCCCGGAGCCCGCGACAGGGCACCGGTCAGGCTGTCACCCTGGACCAGCGAGCCCGTGGTGATGGACGAGGTCAGAGCCGGGTCGGCGTCGTTTCGGTTCTTCTCCTTGGCGTCGGCGGTGATGGTGATGCCCCGCGGCGTGATGGTGCCGATGGCACCGGACGCTGTGGTGGAGGCCAGCACATAGTTGCCTGCTCCGGTCCCGCTGAGAGCCAGACCCGTCGATGTGACCGTCTTGCCGGTCCCCGCGTTGGCGTCGGCATAGCTGCCCACCGTCGGGTTGTTCAGCGTGACCGTGTCGCCCGCGACGACGCCCGACAGGCTGTAGTTCGAGCCCGCCAGGGTCGCCGTGGTCGTACCGTCATAGGTGCGCGACGTGGTGCCGGTCAGGGCAGCCGTCAGGACCTTGGCGTTGATCGTGCCGATCGCCCCGCTGGCCAAGTCGTTGACCGTGTAGTTGGCGGCGGACGCCCCCGTCAGGGCCAGGCCGTTGACGCTGACCGTCTTGCCGCTCCCCGCGTTGGCGTCGGCATAGCTGCCTACCGTCGGATTGTTCAGCGTGACCGTGTCGCCCGCGACGACACCCGACAGGCTGTAGTTCGAGCCCGCCAGAGACGCCGTGGTCGTACCGTCATAGGTGCGCGACGTGGCGCCGGTCAGGGCAGCGGTCAGGACCTTGGCGTTGATCGTGCCGATCGCCCCGGTGGCCGAGCCGTTGACCGTGTAGTTGGCGGCGGACGCCCCCGTCAGGGCCAGGCCGTTGACGCTGACCGTCTTGCCGGTCCCCGCGTTGGCGTCGGCATAGCTGCCCACCGTCGGATTGTTCAGCGTGACCGTGTCGCCCGCGACGACACCCGACAGGCTGTAGTTCGAGCCCGCCAGAGACGCCGTGGTCGTGCCGTCATAGGTGCGCGACGTGGTGCCGGTCAGGGCAGCGGTCAGGACCTTGGCGTTGATCGTGCCGATCGCCCCGCTGGCCGAGCCGTTGACCGTGTAGTTGGCGGCGGACGCCCCCGTCAGGGCCAGGCCGTTGACGCTGACCGTCTTGCCGGTCCCCGCATTGGCGTCGGCATAGCTGCCCACCGTCGGATTGTTCAGCGTGACCGTGTCGCCCGCGACGACACCCGACAGGCTGTAGTTCGAGCCCGCGAGCGCCGCCGTGGTCGTGCCGTCATAGGTGCGCGACGTGGTGCCGGTCAGGGCGGCGGTCAGGACCTTGGCGTTGATCGTGCCGATCGCCCCGCTGGCCGAGTCGTTGACGGTATAGTTGCCAGCGGAGGCTCCGGTCAGAGCCAGCCCAGTAGCCGTCACAGTCAGGCCCGTTCCAACGTTGGGGCTGGCATAGGTGCCTGTGGTCGGGCTGTTCAGCGCCACGCTATCGCCCGCCAGAACGCCCGCCAGGGCATAGTTCCCTGCCAGCAGCGCCGCCGTGGTCGTGGCGTCATAGGTGCGGCTGGTCGTGCCGGTCAGAGTGGCCTGCAACTCGCGCCGGGCCACCGTGCCGATGTTGGCTGTGACCGAGGTCGAGGCCAATGCGTAGTTGCCGGCACCCGATCCTGACAGCGTCAGACCGGTCGCGGTGACCGCCTTGGACGTTCCGGCGTTGGCGTCGGCATAGGTCGCGCCGCCCGCACCCAACGTGACCGTATCGCCGCTGACGACGCCGGTCAGGGCCAGGTTCGATCCAGCCAGCGTCGCCGTGGTCGTGGCGTCATAGACCTTGCTGACCGGACCACTGAGCAGGGCGGTCAGGATGGCGCGGTCGATCTGGCCGATGGACCCGGACACCAAGGTCGAGGCCAGCACATAGTTGCCGGCTCCGGCTCCACCCAGACCCACGGTCGCCGTCACGGTCTTGCCCGTGCCCGCATCGCGCGTGTCGTAGCTGGCCGAGGTCGCGGCCGCCGTAACGGCCTCGCTGCCATAGACGCCCGTCAGGCCGACCGTCAGATTGGTGATCGGGGCCGCTGTGGTGCCGTCGTAGGTCCGCCGCGCCGTGCCGCCCAGGCTGGCCGTGACGGTCGCGGGCGTGATCGAGCCCGCGCCCGTCAGGGTCGAGGTGGCGAGCACATAGTTGGAAGCGCCGGTGCCGTTCAGCACCAGGTTGGAGGCCGTCACGGTGTTGGCGTCCCGGACGTTGGCCGAGTTGAACGTGCCCGTGCCGCTGCCGGTGACCGTGTCGCCGTTGACGAGGCCGGTCAGGGTGAAGTTCGTGCCGCCCAAGGCGATCGCGGTCGTCGCGTCATAGGCCCGGGTGATCCCGGCGTTCAGCATCGCCGTCAGGGTGCGTGGGGTGACGGTCAGGTCGGCCAGGCGGATCACGCGATAGGCGCCGCCGCCCTGACGCTCTGCCGATCCGCCCGTGACCGTGGCGGCATAGGCGCCCACGTTGGTCGTGCCGGTGACGCTGGTTGAGGCGATCGCGTCGCGGGTGACCGTGTCGCCGTAGCGGAAATCGCCACGATAGGTCAGGCTGAAGGCACCAGGCGTGTCGCCATAGACGCTGGTGTTGCCGCGTCCGTCGACCAACAGGATGTTGTTGGCGCGGTACAGTTCGGCGAAATGGGAGACGCCGTCGCTGGACGCGGACGCGTCGCTGGCCGGGGCCCAGATCGTGTTGAAGTCGAAGCCCCGCCCATAGACCGCGGCCAGGGTGGTGGCATCCTGCAGCTGGGTACTGGTGAAGCCTGCGACATCGGTCTCGGTGAAGATGGCACCCGCGCCGCTCAAGCCCAGCGTCATCCCCGGCAGGAGGCCGCCGGTGCTGTAGCGTGCGCTGGTCAGGCTGACGTCTGTATTGTTGTTCTCTTCAGTCGCTCCAAGGAAGATGCCGCTTCTGGCGGATGCAGTGCCGAAGACGGCCGCCGTCAACAGTACGTTCCTGAAAGTGTTGGTCCCACCGGCGGTGCCGATCAGACCCCCAAGGCTAAGAAGGGCGCTCGCGCCGCGACCCGGGGCCACAGTTTGGGCGACGAGCCCGGAGACATAGCTGTCGCGAACGTCGGCCTGGTAGGCGGAACCGGCCAGGCCGCCGACATCGAGGCTACCGCCGAAGGAGACCCGGTCGAACCGGCCCGTCACCGTGCCCGCGAAGCCGGATCGGCTGAGTCGACTGTCCTGCAAGTACCCGAACAGGCCACCCACGTGTCCGTAACCGTTACCGAAGACTTCGGCGCTGCTGAACACGTCCTCGATCGTATTCACGACCCCATTGGCGGTGTCGCCATAGGTTTCGGCCGCGATGGAGCCAATCGCACCCTCCTGCTGACGGGTACCGTTGGAAATGCGCCCGCCGATCAGAGCGAAGTCGCGCAGCGTGGCCCCGGTCAGGCTTTGGAACAGGCCGACTGCGCTCAGGTTCCGATCGATGGTCAGGCCCGCGATCTGATGACCGTCGCCGTCCAGGATCCCGGTGAAGGTGCCATAGTTGTAGCCGATCGGCACGAAACCGCCGACCCCGAACACGGACCCGGCCAGCCCCTGGGTCTGGGCGGCGGAGAAATCACGGCCCAGCGTGTAGGATCCTGACAGGTTCAGGCTGACGAGCTGAAGCTGGTGGACGTTGTCGATCCGGCCGTCGGTGCGGATTTCCGAGGCCAGCATCGGGCGCAGGCCGTCGACCTGAACCCAGTCGGCACTGTTCCCAAACGCGTAACTATTGGGATTGAACGCCTGCGCGGTCGTCAGGCCTTGGACGTTGGTCTCCGTCGGGACGTAGAGGAACAGCGCGAACGAGTTGGTCCGGCCCGTCGTCTGGGTGTCGAAATACAGGTTCGTCAGCGACAGGGGGCCGAAGTTGGCGGCGACCAGGCCAGCCGCCGTCGGGCCATTGACCGGGCCGCTGGCATAGCCGTTGCTGATATCGCCGCTGGCGGAGGCTACGCCGATCAGACCCCCGGCATAGGTGCCGCCCGTGATCGCCCCGGTCGAGTAAACATTGTTGAAAACGCCATTGTTCATGTAGCCGACCAGGCCACCCGCAGCAAAGTTGCCCGTCACCGACCCGGTCGTATAGACCTCGGAAATCGTCCCCCCCGACATGTCGAGGAAGCCGATCAGTCCGCCGGCACTCCCGGCGCTGGTGACGGCCCCTTCCGCGTAGCCTCGGATCAGCCCCTGGTTCCCGTAGAACTGGCCCAGCAGCCCGCCTGCGTCGCCCGAGCTGGCATCGACGTCGCCGACGGCGAAGACGTCCGACAAGGCCGTCGAATCGGCCGTACCGATCAGGCCGCCGACCGCATAAGCCCCGTTGACCCGGCCCGTCCCATAGCTGTTCGCGACCGAGCCATAAGACGTTTGGCCGATCAGGCCCCCGACGTAAATGTTCCCCTGAACCGCCCCCGTGGCGCGACTGTCGTCAATCGACGAGGACAGGCTGCGGCCGATCAGGCCCCCGACACTTTCTCCCGATGTCACCGCACCGCTGGCGAACGCGCCTGTGACGACGGACTGGTCGGCGAGACCGACCAGACCACCGGCGATGCCGTAGCTGGCCTGGACATTGCCGCTGGCCCCGCTGTTGGTGATCGAGCCCACCCCCAGGTTCCCGACGAGGCCGCCCACAGTGCCGTTGCCGTAGACATCCCCCCTCGCCTGGCTGTTCGAGATGGTGACACCGTTTCCGCCCCCCACAAGGCCGCCGATGTCGCCACCAAAAGCAGTCACGGTCCCGAAGGACGTGCTGCTGTCGATAAAGGACGTGCCCAGAGCCAGGCCGACTAGGCCCCCGATGCGGTCGTAGCCCGAAAGCGCCGCGCTGGAGGTCGATCCCCGGATGGTGCCGTTGATAAACACACCGGCCAGCGACCCAACGTTCTCGTCTCCCTCAAACGATCCGCCGATCAGATGGACGTTCTGAATGGTCCCCTGCACGACATTGAAAAGGCCGACCGCATACACGCCCGAATGGGAAACGGTCAGGTTCGAGATCGAATGTCCCAAGCCGTCGAAGGTCTGCCCGGACGCAAGGTCGTTGTTGTAGCCAGCGGTCGACATGCCGGCGGCGTTGATGTCGCGACCGAGGGCATAGTTCGCCGTCGTCGACTCATTCATGCGCGCCAGGTCGGCATAGCTGTTGACCAGAGCGAAGGACTGGCTGGAGCCGGTGGTCAGCAGGGCGACTTCGCCCGCGTATGAGCTGAAGTTCGCATAACTGTAGTTGGTGTAGGCGGTGACGGTATTGGCCCCGAGGCTCGACGAAAACAGAGCCTGACCATTGCCGGTGCCCGTCTGGTCGGCGCGCACGATCAGCTGACCGGTGCCCGCGATGGAGCCATCCACGAAGACATTGGTGTGCGCCGACAGCGTCAGCTTGCGCGACAGCAGGTCCAGGTTGCTGCTGGACACCGTCAGGCTGCCCTCGCCCGGGGCGTAGGACGCCTTGTCGATCGTGCGGACGGTGATGTCGCCGCCGGTGCTGAAGGTGTTGTTGAAGATATTCGCGACCGTGTCGTCGATCGTGAAGGCCGCCGACTCCAGCAGCAGGTTCGAGGCCGTCACATCGCCACCGCTCAGGACCACGCTGTCGGCGGACATCACGACGCGGCTCGTGCCCATGCCATAGGGCGTGGCCGTGATCGTCGACTGCGTATCGATCGACCCGCCGCCGGTGTCGGTCAGGAAGATGCGGCCGCCGATCCTCTGCGTCGCCGTGGCGTTCAGGATCGTGGAGCTGTTGCCAGCGAGAGCATAGATGTTGCCGCCGTGGGTCCGGAGCTCGATGGCCGCCGCATTGACCGCGCCCGAGTTGTTCACCGACCCGCCCGCGCCGACCTCGACCAGGAACTTGCCGTCGTTGACCAGCGCATCACGCATCAACACCCGGTGACCGCCGATCAGGCCGACCGTGCCGTTTGCCGCCGTCAGTCCGCCATCACCGGCGGCGTTGTTGTTGTCGACCGTGTAGCCGATCAGGGCGATGTCGCCGCCCACCGCGCCGATGCTGCCAAAGTTGACCACGGCGGCGTTGCTGTTGCCGGAAAAGACCAGATCACCACCGGCCAGAAAGTTCGCGTCCGTCAGGTCCAGCGTCGAGGCGACGAAGGTGCCGCCGACGTTCACCGCCCCGCCCGAGCCGATGATGACGCCGTTGGGGTTGAGCAGATAGACACTGCCAGTGGCGGTCAGACCGCCGTTGATCTCGGACACCGAGGTGCCCGTGACCCGGTTCAGCGTCGCCCCCGTACCGTTGTTGAACCGCACCTCCTGGCTGCTGTTCACGGAAAAGCTGGTCCAGTTGATGATGGCCTTGTCGCTCGACTGCGAGATCGTCAGGCCGGCGGGAGTCTGGTTGTTAATGGTGGCGGTGCCGCTGACAACCGAGCCGCCTGTCGGCAGATAGGACGCGGACTGCGCGGCCGCGCCAGACGCCGCCATCATCACCGGCAACAGAGAAATGGCGAAGAGGGACTTGCGTTCGATCAGACGACGGGCGGACATGCGGGTGGACTCCGGAACAAACGCAAATTTTCCAGATCACCGCGTAATCCATTCCGGGGGGATTGCCGTAGAACGGCCGTATCTTAAATCGGCATCAGCGTTCCATCGCCCAACTCCGCCTGGAGCTGTCGATTTTGCGCAACCAGCGCGCGGTACTCCTTCGGTGTCATGCCGAACCGCTGCTTGAAAGCTCGGCTCAGATGCGAGGTGTCGCTGAAGCCCAGACGGTGGGCAAGGACACCAATAGGCTCGGCTCGCTCCACCTCGGCCAAGGCTGTCCGTGCGCGAGCCAGGCGCTCGGTCAGGATGTAGGACTGCACGCCGCCGTCCGCCTGGAACGCGCGGAACAGCCTGCCCCGCGATACCTGCAGCACTCGGCAAAGTTCCTCCACGCTGACGTCGCGGGCACCCAGACGATGGTCGATGGCCTCCACCGCGCGACGACGCAGGGCGTCCGCGAAAGGCGTTCGCTTTGGCCGGGCGGCCGCCAGCGCGACCCCCAGCATTTCCAGGAACACACGCCCCAACCCGTCGGCCTGATCCACGGTCAGATGTTCCAGCCCGTCGAGCACCTGATCCGCGAGGGCGAACATCAGCTTGGCTGAGGCTCCTTCCACCACGAGGCCATGCAGATCGTGCAGAGGGGCGAACCGTTCTTCGGCGACCGGCCTGGGAATGATGAAACCATAGGATTTGCTGGCTGTCGAAACATGCAAGGACGGCCGGGCCAAGTCGTGGAAATGAAAGGTCCCGGCCGGCTCATCAAAAGCCCGCCCGTCCATGTCCCCGTAAGCGCGCCCCTCGATCATCAGATTGACGACGATGGGATCGAAGTCGGATGTGCGGATATCCTGAAGGCGCCGCTCCCAGCGCATCGCGGTGATCTCCGTATAGACAAACGTCACCTGACCGAGCTGCGCCATATCCCAACGCGTATCGAACGGCTCGATTGGTTCGGTCTGATAAATGGGACGCGTGCGCGGCCAGTCCCGGCGATACCAGGCGGCGTATCGATCCTCAGGGTTCAGAGGACTGGTGGTGTAGTGAACAACCTGAATGTATTGCGCCGGCTGCAGGAGCGCCGCCCTGTCAACGGCATCATTCTCAGTCATCAAAATCGAACTCGTAAGGACGGCGGACCACTGGGACGTTTGAGCAAAACAAGCCCACTGAGTCCCTGAAACGGCAACCCTAAGGTATACAGTACAAATTTGTAGCTATCGGCGTTGTGTCGCATTTGCCGCAGACCGGACCGACCAGCCTTTCCAAAACAGCGGAACACAGGCCTGAAAAAGCCTGAACCGGTGAGTTTCGAAAAACAGCCTCAGCGGCTGTGTCAGCCCAAAACGGATTGGGGCGGTTGAGCCTGGCATCAGCCGTCGCGGCCCGGCTCGCTCCACACGTTTGCGTTAGACTGACAGCATCCTGCAGGGGTGGGTCCGACCGCCTGATCAGGACACCTGTCTTGGCCGAGGCTGGTGTCGTTGTGTCGCCGTCATGTTCACCCGCCTCCCGATGGGCGCCGAGGGCTGAGAGCCGTGACCGGGTCGACACCAAGCGGGCCGCAAAGTCAGTCGCCGTTCGGCTGTCGAAACGCCGCGGGGCGCAGGCCGTGGCGGCGGAACTTGTCGTAGAGTGTCTTGCGCGGAACCCTGAGCGCCTGCGTGATGGCGACCACGTCGCCCTGATGTCGACGCAGCGAGTCTTCGATCAACTCGCGTTCGAACCGATCCATGCGGTCGGCGAGGCCGCCGTCATCGGATGTGGCCCCGTCGTTCGCACCGGCTTCCAGGCCCAGACAGACCCGTTCGGCGAAATGCGCCAGTTCCCGGACGTTGCCGGGCCAGTCGTGATCCATGAGTACGCGCCGAACACGCGGCGTCATCGCCGGTGGCGTCAGCTGCCGCGCCGCTGCGGTGCGCGACAGGAAGTGCGCATACAGCAGGCTGACATCCTCGCGCCGCTCTCGCAGGGGCGGTACGACCAGTTTCAGAACGTTCAGGCGATAGAACAGATCGCCTCGAAAGGCACCGCACGCGACCGCGTCCTCGAGATCCGTTTTGGAGGACGCCAGAATACGCAGGTCCAGCGGCCGTGGCCGCTCGGCACCCACGGGCTGGATTTCGCGCTGCTCCACGACGCGAAGCAGCTTGATCTGGGCCCGTTCCGGCATGCTCTCGATCTCGTCGAGGAACAGGGTCCCGCGATGGCTTTGTTCGACCAGTCCGATGCGCCGGCGCAGGGCTCCGGGAAAGGCACCGGGCTCGTGACCGAACAGCTCTGTCTCGATCAGACCCTCCGGCAGAGCGCCGCAGTTGACGGCGACGAACGGATGGACCCTCCGCCGGCCGCTGTTGTGCAGGGCTTGGGCGACGACCTCCTTGCCTACGCCGGTCTCGCCTTCGATCAGGACGTCCATCCCCGCATCGGCGATCTGGTCGATGACCCCCCGCAGCCGGACGATAGAGGGACTCTCGCCGAGCAGGGCGAGCGACGCCTCCGGTGACGGCAGGGCCGCCGCGAGCGCTCGGTTGTCGAGGACGAGGCCTCGCTTTTCCAGCGCGCGATTGAGGGTGGTCTGCAGCCTTTCGAACGCGAAAGGCTTGGCGACGAAGTCATAGGCACCCTGGGCCAGGGCATCGACGGCCTCGGCGATGTCCCCGTGACCCGTGATCATCACGACGGGCAAGCCCTCGTCGATCGCCTGCACGCGAGACAGCAGTGCACGGCCATCGAGGCCCGGCATCCGCAGATCGGTGACGACCACGCCGGGAAAGTCCGGGCCGAGCCGCTTCAGCGCGGCTTCGGCCGATGCAAAGGCATGGACCTCATAGGCCTCGAGCGCGAGGCGTTCGTGCAGCGCTTCGCGAAAGTCGTCATCGTCGTCGATCAGGGCGACCGTTCTGGGACGGCAGAACTGCATCACGCCGGCCTCAGGGCGATCACGAAGTCCGCGCCCGTCCGGCCGTGCCGAAGGTTCAGCTCTCCGCCGAACCCGGCGATGATATCGCGACAGATGACCAGTCCCAATCCCAGGCCCTTGGTCTTGGTGGTGACGAAGGGCGTGAACAGGGCATCCGCGACCGACGGATCGACGCCGGGTCCGTTGTCGGAAATCGAAATCTCGACCCATTGCGCGCGGCGGGCCACGTCGATCACGACCTGAGGGTGCTCCACCGCGTGATCGACCATGGCCTCAAAGGCATTCTGGACCAGGTTGACGATAACCTGTTCCAGCCGGATCGGCTCGGCCATCACGCGAATGTCGCGCAGGCCGGTCCGGACAAGATCGACCATGCCCGCGCGAAGGCCGCCGCCCATCAGCAGCATGGCCCCATCGATCGCCTCGCAGGGATTGACCGGCGACACGCCCTTGCTGGACTTACGCGAGAAGGCCCGCAACTCGTCCGTGATCGTGCCGATCCGCTCGGTCAGATCGGCGACCCGCCCCAGGTTGCGCCGGACACCGTCGACGTCGCCCCGGTTCGAATAGGCCACCGCCGTCTCCGCATGGGTGCGGATCGCCGCCACGGGCTGATTGATCTCGTGAGCGACACCGGCGGCAATCTGCCCGAGGGTGGCCAGCTTGTTGGCCTGGACCAGTTCCTCGCGGAGAACTTCGCGGCTGGCCTCGGCGCGCCGGCGTTCGTCGATTTCCTCGCTCAGACGCGCGTTGGCGGACCGCAGTTCGATTGTACGCTCGTCGATGCGACTTTCCAGATCCGCGCGCGCCGCCTCCTCGGCGAGCGCTCTGGCCATGGCCTGCTGGCGGCGGCGCAGCAGTACGCCCGCACCGACCGCCAGAAGGGTCACCAGAAGACCGGCGACGGCGCGGGCACTGGCGACGTTGGCGACGATTGTCTCGCCGACCGGCCGGAGAAGATGCAGCGTCCAGCCAGGGGTGTCGGTGGCGGCCCGCGCGGCCATCCAGTCCTCCGCAGGACCATTGACGGCCACCCGAACCATCGCGTCGTCGGCGGCGGCGGGCGGGTTGAACGGCAGAGGGGCCAGGGACTGTCCGCTCAAGGTCTGGTCGGCCATGATCGAGCGTCGTTCGGCCTCCGTCAGGGGGCGGCTGCGGCGGAAGCGCCACTCCGGGATACTGGTGACGAGGACGACGCCGCGGGTATCGGTGACATAGGCGGGCTCCCCCGACCCCCGCCACTCCGCCTCCAGCGCGTCGAACTCCACCTTGACGACCACGACGCCCAGCGGGGCCGACGCCGAGCCGATGCGGCGCGCCAGATAGAGGCCCGGCCGACCGCTGACGGTGCCGAGCGCGAAGAACTCGGCCGAGCCGTCACGCATCGCCCCGCTGAAATAGGGTCGAAAGCCATAGTCGGATCCGACGAAGCTGGTCGGCTCTCGCCAGTTGCTCGCCGCCCGCGCCACGCCGCGCCTGTCCAGAACATAGATCGCGGCCGCGCGCGCCTGTTCGGACAGCGTCTGAAGCTTGGCGCTGACGGCCTCCGCCCTGGCGCGGTCGGGGTTGTCCAGCAAGGCGATCACGGCGGGATCCTGCGACAGGACGAGAGGAAACGACCGGTGCTTCTCCAGCTCGCTGCGCAGGACCGCGGCATGCAGCGCGGCCCCGGCCTCGGCCTGACGGGCCAGATCGGCCTGAGCACCCTGGCGCGCCACCTCTCCGGCGACTGTCATCGCCAAACCCGTGGAGGTCAGCCAACCGAGGATCAGCCCGACCCAGAGTGGCGATAATCGTGTCAGCCGCGCCAATCCCCTGAACTCCATGCCTCTCGTCGCCCTCATTCCACTATGCGGTTTTCCGCACAAACGCGCCATAGTGTGGTGTGGAAAACTGCACGGACCGATCCAACCGTATGCGCAGTATGTCTTGTTTTCAATGACTTGACCGATCCCCTACGTCGGCTTGTGCCCGATGCGATTGCGGGCACACTGGTCGACGGACACGGCGACAGACCGTGCAGGAAACGGCGGCCATGGTCGCGGGGGAGTACGGGTGATCCACGCGAGTGATCGAGTTCAAGCGACCGGCGTCAAGCGCGCCTGGTACGGTCATCTGTATGTTCAGGTGGTTGGCGCGATCGTGCTTGGGGGTCTGATCGGTCATTTCTTCCCGAGCTTCGGCGAGAGCCTGAAGCCGCTGGGTGACGGCTTCATCAAGCTGGTGAAGATGGTGATCGCGCCGGTGATCTTCCTGACCATCGTCACGGGCATCGCGGGGATGCGCGAYCTGGGGCGGGTCGGGCGGGTGGCGTTGAAGGCGTTCGGCTATTTCCTGGTGTTCTCGACCCTGGCCCTGATCGTGGGGCTGATCGTSGGCAATCTGATCCAGCCGGGKCGGGGGCTGAACATCGATCCGGCGACGCTGGATCCAGCGGCGGTGGCCCAGTATTCGACCGCCGCGCACGAGACGACGGTGATCGGCTTCCTGCTGGGCGTGATCCCGGACACCTTCGTCAGCGCCTTTTCGACCGGCAACATCCTGCAGGTGCTGTTCGTGTCGGTGATCTTCGGCATCGCCCTGGCCAGCGTGGGGGATGCGGGCCGGCCCGTGCTGAGCCTGCTGGAGGCCGTCTCGAGCGCCTTCTTCAAGCTGGTGGCCATCGTCATGAAGGCCGCGCCCATCGGAGCGTTCGGAGCCTTCGCCTTCACCATCGGGGCCTATGGCATCGCCACGATCGGCAATCTGATCGCCCTGATCGCCACCTTCTATCTGACCGCCGCCATCTTCGTGGTGGGGGTGCTGGGGCTGGTGGGGATCGCCAACGGTTTCTCGATCCTGAAGCTGATCCGCTATCTGAAGGAGGAGCTGCTGCTGGTCCTGGGCACCTCCTCGTCCGAAGCCGCGCTACCCAGCCTGCTGCAGAAGATGGAGCGGGCCGGAGCCTCCAAGTCCGTGGTCGGACTGGTCGTGCCGACCGGCTATTCGTTCAATCTGGACGGCACCAACATCTACATGACCATGGCGGCCCTGTTCATCGCCCAGGCGCTGAACATCGACCTGAGCCTGCAGGACCAGGTGCTG
>NZ_JBFUCZ010000006.1:0-166207 GCF_056404975.1 Brevundimonas sp. P2_A6
GGGGCAGTCGACGTGGGCATAGTGACGGTTGGCCGTCTCATATTCCACGTGCGCGGTGTTGATCGTGATGCCGCGGGCCTTTTCTTCGGGCGCAGCATCGATGTCGGCATAGGCCATCGCCTTGGCCCCACCGGCCTTGGCCAGCGTCATCGTGATCGCCGCCGTCAGCGTCGTCTTGCCGTGGTCCACGTGACCGATCGTGCCGATGTTGCAATGCGGCTTGTTACGTTCGAACTTTTCCTTGGCCATGGCCAAACTCCTGATGGCCCTGGCCCAGAACGGGTGTGGGGGCGCTGTGTGCGATCAAAAACCTGGAGCGGGTAGACGGAATCGAACCGACATATTCAGCTTGGAAGGCTGCTGTATTACCATTATACTATACCCGCACGAAAACCACGGCAGTCCCTTGTTTTTGCAAGGAAATGTCCGCAGCGATCCCTTTTCTTCGCTCTGGTTCGCCGTGTCGAAACCGCGTGGTGGGGGAAGCAGGACTCGAACCTGCGAAGCTTACGCAGGGGATTTACAGTCCCCCCCCTTTGCCGCTCGGGACATTCCCCCAGCGCGTTTTCGAACCGTCGAACCCTGACCCGAAACCTGTCTTTCGACCGGTGTCGGAACAAAAGGCTTCAAGGTCGGGACACGCCTGAGATAGAGGGAGCGCCAGACCCGAAAGCCCTAGGGCTCCAAATCGGAGGGCGTCTTATAGTGTCGAGAAATCCAGAACGCAACGACCGGAAATCGGGCAAAAAAGGGCCGGTGAAACCGGTCTTCAATCCCCGCTCGGGCGACGCTTCAGCGGGTCCGAAGCCCGGCGGCTGGAACCCCAACCCGCCCGCCAAGGCCTTCTCGTCGGCAGCCCCGCGTCCCGGTCGGGGCAAGGTCGATGCCGACGGCTTCTTGTGGGGACGTCATCCCGTGCTGGCGGCCCTGGCCAACCCGGCGCGCAAGGGCATGGGCCGTCTGTTGGCGACCGCCGACCGGGCCGCCGAGATCGAGCGCGAGGCCGCCGTGCACGCCCACAAGATCGAGGTCATGGACGCCCAGACGCTGGAGCGGATGCTGCCCGCCGGGGCCGTGCACCAGGGTCTGGCCTTCAAGGTCCAGCCCCTGGAGGGCGTCGCCCTCGAAGACCTCGCCGAGCCCGCCGAGGGAATCATCGTCATGCTGGACCAGCTGACCGATCCCCAGAACGTCGGGGCCATCTTCCGCTCGGCGCTGGCGTTCGGCGCGCGCGGCATCGTGGTGCAGGACCGCCATTCCCCGGTGCTGGCCGGCGCGCTGGCCAAGGCCGCCGCCGGGGCGACCGAGCGCCTGCCCTGCGCCCGCGTCACCAACCTGTCCCGCGCCCTGGAACGCCTCGCCGACCTCGGCTGGCGCGCCGTGGGTCTGGACGGAGCTTCGGACGAACTGCTGGAGAATGCCCTGGACCACCGTCCGACCGTCCTGGTCATGGGGTCGGAAGGCGACGGCATCCGCCGCCTGGTCGCCGAGCACTGCGACGTGCTGGCGAAGATTCCCATGCCCGGCGGCTTCGAAAGCCTGAACGTGTCTAACGCGGCGGCCGTCGCCCTGTACGAGGCGACCCGGAAGCAACGAGCCTAGCCGTCTCCTCCCCATTCGCTGTGCGAACGGGGAGGAGACTTGGCGGTGACGCCCCTCCCCGCTAGAGACCGCCCCATGGAATTCCTCAGCTCCCCCGAACTCGCCAGCCAGCTGTCCGCCCTGGGCAAGGTGTTGGCCATCGATCTGGTGCTCGCGGGCGACAACGCCGTGGCCGTGGGTCTGGCCGCCGCTGCCCTGCCGCAGGAGCTGCGTCGCAAGGCGATCCTGGTGGGTCTGGCCGCCGCCGTCGTGCTGCGGATCGTCTTCGCCCTGGTTACCGTCCAGCTGCTGGCCATCGTCGGCCTGCTGATCGCGGGCGGGGTGCTGCTGCTCTGGGTCTGCTGGAAGATGTGGCGCGAACTTCAGGAGGCCGCCACCCACGATCAGGCCGAGGCCCAGGCGGAACTGGAACTCGCCCTGGCCATCGAACATGGCAAGGGTCCATCCCCCGAGGAAATGGGCCTGAAGCGCAAGAGCTTCGGCGCCGCCCTGATCCAGATCCTGATCGCCGACGTCACCATGTCGCTGGACAACGTGCTGGCCGTCGCCGGGGCCGCCCACGATCACCCCTGGATCATGGTCTTCGGCCTGATCCTGTCGATCGGCCTGATGGGCGTGGCCGCGACCTATATCGCCAAGCTGCTGAGCAAATACCGCTGGATCGGCTACGTCGGCCTGGTCATCGTGCTGTATGTCGCCATCCACATGATCTGGGACGGCTATCGCTCGACCGTCGTGCGGACCTTGTCCGTCGAACAGCACAATGCCTCCGCCCCCGCCTTCCTCGATGTCACCGCCGAGGAGGTCCAGAAGGGCTGCAAGCCCGAGGTCGGTCAGAAGCTGACGGTCTGTCTGGCGCAAAAGGCGATCGCCAAGCCTGACGCGGCCTGACGACAGGGTTCCTCCCGCTATCGTCCGATCGGCTCGCCGCCTAGGGTCACCCGAATCGACATGACCGGGATCGCTCCGGTCGTCAGACTGCGGAGTTCGCGATGAGCCTGATGCTTCTGTCCCTGCTGGTCGCCGGACCGATCGCGGCTTCGGCAGAGCCCACGCCCGTCGTCGTTCAGGACCGCGCCCCGGTGCGCGATGTCGCCGTCGGCAATCCCCTGCGGCCCGTGCTGCTGGATGTCCTGCGCGAGACCATCGCCGACGACCTGGGCCAGCCGGTCCAGTTCGTGGTCGACACCCTGCGCGCCGAAGACGAGAACTGGGCCTTCTACGCCGGTCAGATCCAGCAACCGAACGGCCGTCCCATCGACTTCAGCCACACCCGTTATGCCGAAGCGATCGAAGCGCAGATGTTCGACGGACCGACCGTCTTTGCCCTGTTCAGCTACAATAACGGCCAATGGCGCGTCGTGACATTCGTCGTCGGCCCGACCGATGTCGCCTATGCGGGCTGGGCCGAGGAATACAACGCCCCGGCCGCCCTGTTCGAGTAGGTCAGTCCGCCCCGCCGAACCGTTCCGACCATTCCGCCACCTGGCTGTCCTCGATCTTCCGGAACAGTACCTCGGCCGAGGCCACCGCCTGACCGCGCGGCAGACGGTCCAGCAACGCCTCGCCCGCCGATGGCCATGACAGGTCCGTCTCACCGACCGTGGCCGCGATCGTCGGGGCGGTGAAGGGCATGACCGGCGCGGCCAGCCGGGCGAACAGGGCAACCAGGTTCAGGCCGGTGCGCACCCCCACGGCCGACCGTTCGACGTCCGTCTTGAACGCGGTCCAGGGCGCGGCCTCCTGCAGATATTCGTTGCCCAGCACCCAGACGGCGCGCAGGGCGACGCAGGCCTTCCTGAACTCCATCGCTTCGAAAGCGGCCGTCGCCTCGGCGATGCCGGCCGCCACGTCGGCCTCCAGCTTGGCCTCCAGCGGCCCGGGCTCGCCCCCGTCCGGCACCACGCCGCCGAACTTCGATTCCGAGAACTTGACGATCCGGTTGACGAAGTTCCCCAGCACATCGGCCAGGTCCTTGTTCGTCGTCGACTGGAACTGCTCCCAGGTAAAGGCCGCGTCCGACCCCTCCGGCCCATAGGCCGTCAGGTGCCAGCGCCAGTAGTCGGCGGGCAGGATCTCCAGCGCCTGGTCCATGAACACGCCCCGCTTTTGCGAGGTCGAGAATTTCCCGCCGTACCAGTTCAGCCAGTTGAAGGCCTTCAGCGTGTCGACCGTCTTCCAGGGCTCGCCCGATCCCAGGATCGTCGCGGGGAACGACACGGTGTGGAACGCAACATTGTCCTTGCCCATGAACTGGACATAGCGGACATCGTCCGCGCCCTCGTCCAGCCGCCACCAGTCGCGCCAGGTCCGGCCGTTCGCCTCGGCCCACTCCTCGGTCGCGCCGATGTATTCGATGGGGGCGTCGAACCAGACGTAGAAGACCTTGCCCTCCATGCCCGGGCGCGGCCCGCCGTCGGGACCGACCACCGGCACGCCCCACTTCAGGTCGCGCGTGATCCCCCGGTCGATCAGCCCCTCGTCCAGGTGCTTCAGCGCGATCGATTTCGCCAGGGTCTGCCAGTCGGTCTTGGATTCGATCCAGCCCCGGATCCGGTCCTCGATCTTCGTCTGAAGCAGGTACAGGTGGCGGGTGTCGCGCACCTCCAGATTGGTCGAGCCCGACACCGCCGAATAGGGCGCGATCAGGTCGGTCGGGTCCAGCAACCGCCCGCAGTTGTCGCACTGATCACCGCGCGCGCCGACATGGCCACAGTGCGGGCAGGTGCCCTCGACATAGCGGTCCGGCAGGAACCGCGCGTCGTCGATCGAATAGACCATCCGGTCCACCCGCTCCTCGATCAGGCCGTTCTTCTCCAGCACATGGGCAAAATGCTGCGTCAGCCGCCGGTTCGGCTCGCGCGACGACCGGCCGAACCAGTCATAGCTCAGGCCGAACGCCTCGCCCGCCGCCTTCTGGATCTCGTGCTGCTCGTCGCAATAGGTCTGGACGTCCTGACCGGCGGCGGCGGCGGCCAGTTCGGCCGGGGTCCCATGCTCGTCGGTGGCGCAGATATACAGGACCTCATGGCCCTGCCCTCGCTTGAACCGGGCGAACACGTCCGCCGGCAGCATCGACCCCGCCAGATTCCCCAGGTGCTTGATGCCGTTGATGTAGGGCAGCGCCGAGGTGATCAGGATGCGGGGCATGGGTGTCCGGGGAGTCAGGGGAGCGGACGGATATAGGGCGATGCGGCGTCGCCGTCACCCTTGGCGACCTTTGTCTAGGACGCTTTACATTTTGCCGTTTGAATGTATAGGATGCTTTACATCTTGAACGCTTGGTCACGGGACCGGGCAAGAACGGAGCAGGAAAATGTCGCGTGGATTGGGCTGGATGCTCGGAGGGATCTTTGCCGGTTTCGGCGTGCTGTTTCTGACCCTCTGGCGATCGGAGGACTCGATGAGCATAGTGGCGGTCATGTTCGCAGTCTCCTCGGTGATGTTCGCCACCACCGAGGCCACGCAGAAACGCAAAGCTCCCTGCCCCGACAAGACTGCGGATCAGGCCTCGGCGGACTGAAGTCTCTTCGCGATCCGCACGAACCGGCCGGTCAAAAGGCTCGCCGACACCAGGCTGGCGATGATCACGGCCCAGACCAGGCCGTCGACGCCGATGCGGTGCGCCAGCACCCAGCCCAGCGGCATCATCACCGCTCCGTATGAGAAGAAGTGCATGATGGTCGGCCACCAGACGTCGCCGGCCGCGCGGTTGGCCTGTGACGCCACCACCTGGATGCCGTCGGCGACGAAGAACAGGCTGGCCAGGACCAGGGCCGGCACGGCGATCGCCGCCAGCATCGGATCGCGATTGTAGGCGGCGATCAGCAGCGGTGCCGTCGGCCACACCACCAGCGCGACGACCAGGGTCAGCACCGCGATCGTCCCGATCCCCACCAGGCCGTTCCTCAACACGCCGCGCGAATCCTTGGCCCCATAGGCCCGCCCGACCAGCACCGCCGTCGCCGCCGACAGTCCCATCGGCACCATGAAGACGATGGCCGAGATGTTCAGCACGATGGCCCAGGCCGCCGTCTGGGCGGTGCCCAACTGCCCGGCGATGAAGGTCATCAGGGCAAAGGCCCCGACCTCGATGAAATAGGACGCGCCCGACCCGGCCCCGATCCTGACCTGCTCGCGCTCGGCCGGCGGGTCCTTGGGCGGCCGGTTGAACACCCCCAGCGCCCGCGCCTCGGGCAGGCGCGCGATATAGATCACCAGGAACACCCCCAGCGAGGTCCGTGCCGCGAACGTCGCCCAGGCGGAGGCCTCCGCCCCGTGCACACCCAGCCCCAGGATGTCGGGCACCAGCAGCAGGTTGAAGGCCAGGTTCACCGCATTGGCCACCCACATCGCCACCATCCCCGGCTTGGGCTTGCCCAGCGCCTCAAGAAAGAACTGGCAGGCGACCGAGATCAGATATCCGGGCATCCCGAGCGCGAAGACGATCAACGCCGGCCGCGCCCCCTCCCCCAGCCCGTCGGCCAGGTTCAGCTGCGTCAGCGCCCACGGCCCCACGACGATCAGGGCGATCATCGCTGCGACCCCCAGCTGCAAGGCATAGCTCAGCCCTCGCCGCAGCACCGCCCCCGCCTCGTCGCGGCGTCCCTCGCCGATGCGCCGCGCGGTCATGACCTGCACGCCCAGCAGCAGCCCCACCGCCGTCGTCACCATGATCGAGGTCGGGGCCAGGGCCAGCGAGCTGTAGGCCAGCTCCCGGCTGGAATAGTTGCCGACCACGATCGCGTCGGTCAGCCCCATGGTCATGATGCCGATCCGCGCCAGCACCACCGGCCAGGCCAGCGTCAGCAGCTCGCGCGTCGCGGCTCGGGTGGAGGGGGAGAGCATGGGATTGGGGACTAGGGACTAGGGATAAGGGATTGGGCAGAGCGTCGCCCGGCCGACGGGCGCGTCTCATCTCACATTCGGACCCGTTCGCTAACCCCAGTCCCCCTAATCCCTAATCCCTAATCCCTATCCCCTAATCCCACTACCACGCCCCCATCTCCCGCAACTGCTTGGCCAGATCCTCCGGCATGTCGCCTGCATCCAGCGACGACAGGTCCGGCGGCGCGTCCTTGGGCTCCAGATAGCGCCAGCCCTGGAAAGGCCGCCTCGCCTGCGGGGCCGTGCGGACCACCTCGGGCGACAGCTTGATCAGGCACATCGACGCCTTGCCCTCGCCCCGCGTCGAGATATCCAGGATCGGCATCCGGCACGTCACCGACCCCTTCATGACCCAGAAAATCGAACCCCCATCTTCCAGCTCGGTCGCCCGCTTGGGCGTCATCCGTGTATTGACCGTCAGCCAGTCGCCCTTGGCCGCCCGCCGTTCCAGCGTCTCGACCTTGGCGACACCGACGCAGAGCTTGATCATGTGGAGGGGCATGAGTGAGCTTCTACGTTGATCCCTCTCCCGTTGGGAGAGGGCTTGAGCGCCCGAGAGCGCAGCGATCGGCCTTGCGCAAAAGGGTGAGGGTCGGGTGCCAACCTTCGCCGTTAGGCGTTCCCCGATCCAATGCGACGGCCTACGCCGACGGACGGGCCCGGCCCTCACCCTTTCGCCTGACCCATCGCTTCGCTCTGGGGGGCTCAAGCCCTCTCCCCATGGGAGAGGGGCGAGTTGGACTCATCTATTACGTCAGAAGCCAAGCCTAACGCGTTGAACGGGCGAATTTGCACTCGTTGGACTCGGTACCACTGGAGTCCAATCCGCTCAGCCCTTGGCCTCTACCACCGCCAGCACCGCGTCCGCCGCCACCTGGTCCCCGACGGCGAAGGCCACCTCGCCCACCACCCCGTCGAACGGCGCGTTGAGCGCATGCTCCATCTTCATGGCCTCCAGCACGATGACCGGCTGCCCCTTGACCACCACATCCCCCGCCTTCGCCGGCGTCGCCACGATCTTGCCCGGCATCGGCGCGCGGAGAGAGCCGTCGGAGGCGGGGCCTGCTGCGTTCGTGTCGGGCTTGAAAGGCAACGCAGAAATGGCGAGGCCTCTGTCAAAGACCACGTCCGCAGTGCCCACGCCACCTAGCCGGTATCCGAACAAATGCCCGCCTGGTTCAACAGACAGTTTGGATCGGATCTTCTGGTGTCGGTTGCCTGGGGTCTTGGCGACAACGAAGGACTGGTCGCCAACCGTGGCGTCGTAAGTCCAGCTTTCGGTGCCGGCCGACAGGCTGACAATGAACTTCTCGCCCAGCGCAACGAGAGCAACTGCTGACGACGGCTTCGCATTCAGGCGAAACCCAAACATCTGATCAAGGCGGGTTTCCCAAGCCTCTGTCCCCTCCCGCTTGGAGAAATCCCAGACGATGTTCTCGGTAACGAGGGTCGATGCGGCTGCAACGGCGGCAGGGGAAATCCCGGGGACCAGCCCCCCCTCCTCCGCCCCGATGAACCCCGTATCCACATCCCCGGCCACGAAGCGCGGATGCTCCAGGCACCGCACCAGGAACCCGGCGTTGGTCCGCACCGGCCACACCTCGACCGACCCGCAGGCTTCCGCCAGCCCCTCGACCGCCGCCTTCCGCGTATCCGAGTGGACGATCAGCTTGGCGATCATCGGGTCGTAGAACTGGCTGACCTCGCCACCCTGCTCCACGCCCGTGTCGATCCGCACCCCGTCCGGCAGGACGAAATGCTCCAGCCTGCCGATGCTCGGCAGGAAGCCGTTCGCCGGATCCTCGGCATACAGCCGCGCCTCCATGGCCCAGCCGTTGATCGACAACTGGTCCTGTTTCAAAGGCACCGGCTCGCCCGCCGCCGCCCGGAACTGCCATTCGACCAGGTCGACGCCGGTGATGGCCTCGGTCACCGGGTGTTCGACCTGCAGCCGGGTGTTCATCTCCATGAACCAGATGCGGTCGGCCCGCAGGCCCTCGGTCCCGTCGGCGATGAACTCGATGGTCCCCGCCCCGACGTAGTTCACGGCCTTCGCCGCCTTGACCGCCGCCGCCGTGACCGCCGCCCGCGTCGCTGCATCCATGCCAGGGGCCGGGGCCTCTTCGATCACCTTCTGGTGGCGGCGCTGCAGCGAGCAGTCGCGTTCGAACAGGTGCACGACCTCGCCGTGGCTGTCACCGAACACCTGAACCTCGATATGGCGCGGCGACAGGATGTATTTCTCGATCAGCACCCGGTCGTCGCCAAAGCTCGACGCCGCTTCCCGCCGGCACGACCCCAGCGCATCCAGGAAGGCCTCGGCCGCATCGACCCGCCGCATCCCCTTGCCGCCGCCGCCCGCCACCGCCTTGATCAGGACGGGGTAGCCGATAGCGTCCGCCTCGGCCTTCAGCCGCTCCGGCGACTGGTCCTCGCCCATGTAGCCTGGCGTCACGGGAACCCCCGCCTCGACCATCAGTTTCTTGGCCGCGTCCTTCAGCCCCATGGCCCGGATCGCGGCCGGCGGCGCGCCGATCCAGGTGATGCCAGCCGCCATCACGGCCTCGGCGAACTCGGCGTTCTCGCTCAGGAAGCCGTATCCGGGATGGATCGCCTCCGCCCCCGTCGCCTTCGCCGCCGCCAGCACCCTGGCCTGGTCCAGATAGCTCTCCCGCGCCGCTGCCGGCCCGATCAGCACCGCCTCGTCGGCCTCACGCACATGCAATGCCTTGGCGTCGGCCTCGGAATAGACGGCGATGGTGCGGATGCCCATCCGCTTGGCGGTGCGGAAAACGCGACAGGCGATCTCGCCACGATTGGCGACCAGGACGGATGTGAACATGGCACCTCCCTACCCCTTCTCCCCTTGCGGGAGAAGGTGCCCCGGAGGGGCGGATGAGGGGTACGAGGACCCAGACGAGATGAGGCGAGCAGGCGATCACCGGTCATACCGGGAGTCACCCCTCATCCGACCTTGCTGCGCTCGCCACCTTCTCCCGCAAGGGGAGAAGGAACTTCCTACTCCGCCCAGCTCGGGCTGCGCTTCTCCAGAAAGGCCAGCACGCCCTCCTGCCCTTCCTTGGACACCCGCGCCCTGGCGATGCGGCGGGCCGTGTCCTCCATCAGGCCGCGATCGACCTTCTGCCCGACCAGGTCGTTGACCAGTCGCTTGGCCTCGCCCATCGCGGCGGGCGCGTTCCGGCTCAGGCTGTCGGTCATCATCGACACGAACTCGTCCATCGACCCCTCGGGCAGGACCATGTCGATGATCCCGGCATGGGCCGCATAGTCGGCGTCGAAGATGTTGGCCGTCAGGAACAGCTGTTTGGCCCGCCGCGCGCCGACCGCCTCGATCACATAGGGGGCGATGGTCGCCGGAATCAGCCCCAGCTTGACCTCCGAGAACGCGAACCGCGTCCCCTCGACCGCCACCGCCATGTCGCAGGCGCAGACGATCCCCGCCCCGCCGCCCATGGCCGCGCCCTCGACCAGGGCGACCGTCAGGGCCGGAATGTCGTGCAGGGCCTTCAGCATCTTGGCCAGCATCATGGCGTCGTCGCGGTTGTCGCTCTCGGACCAACCGGCGGCGTCCCGCATCCAGCCCAGGTCCGCGCCCGCGCTGAACGTCCCGCCCGCGCCCCGGATGAAGACCGCCCGCACCCTGTCGGCCCCGTGCAGGGTCTCGAACGCCTCGTGCAAGGCGGCGATGGTCGCGGCGTCGAAGGCGTTCTTCTTGGCCGGCCGGTTGATGGTGATGAAGACCACCCCGTCGGTCGTCGAATCGATCTGCACCAGATCGTCGTTCGCATCCGGTGCCGGATCGGGCACCAGCGGCTGGGCGATCGAGTTGATCTCGGCTGCCTCGGCATCGGTGATGTCCAGGGCGTTCAGGTCGTTTTCGGTGGGGTCGGCCATGGTGGTCTCCTGCGGCTGTCGCCCTATAACGCGTCTGGGGCCGAACGGAACATGGAGACGACGCCATGGCGACCAGCACGACCGACCGCGTCCGCCGCATGAGCGTGGCCAGCGTCCACGTCCATTATGTCGCCAAGGCCGAGCGGAAGGGCCGCACGCGGGCGGAGGTCGACCAGGTCATCCGCTGGCTCACGGGCTATTCGCAAGGTCGGCTGGAGGCCCTGCTCGCGGCCGGAACGGACTTCGAGACCTTCTTCGCCGAGGCCCCGGCCATGAACCCGAACCGCTTCCTGATCACCGGCATGATCTGCGGTCACCGGGTCGAGGCGATCGAGGACCCGTTCATGCGCGAGGTCCGCCATCTCGACAAGCTGGTCGACGAGGTGGCCAAGGGCCGGGCGATGGAGAAGATTCTCCGGGCACCCATCGCCTGATCACATGCGGAAGATGCCGAACGTCGTGTTCTCGATCGGCGCGTTCAAACTCGCAGAGATCGCCAGACCGAGCACGTCCCGCGTCTGGGCCGGGTCGATGATGCCGTCGTCCCACAGGCGAGCGGTGGCGTAGTAGGGATTGCCCTCGTCCTCGTACTTCTGGCGGACCGGGGCCTTGAAGGCCTCCGCCTGTTCGGGGGTCCAGGTGTCGGCGTCGCGGTGGACGGTGGCCAGCACGGCGGCCGCCTGCTCACCGCCCATGACGCTGATCCGACTGTTCGGCCAGGTGAACAGGAAGCGCGGCGAATAGGCCCGGCCGCACATGCCGTAGTTGCCGGCACCAAAGCTGCCGCCGATCAGCACGGTGAACTTGGGCACATTGGCCGAGGCGACGGCCGTCACCAGCTTGGCGCCATCTTTCGCGATCCCGCCCGCCTCATACTTCCCGCCCACCATGAAGCCGCTGATGTTCTGCAGGAACACCAGCGGGATCTTCCGCTTGCAGGCCAGTTCGATGAAGTGCGCCCCCTTCAGCGCGCTCTCCGAGAACAGCACCCCGTTGTTGGCCAGGATGGCGACCGGATAGCCCCAGATGCGGGCGAAGCCGCAGACCAGGGTGGTGCCATACAGCGCCTTGAACTCCTCGAACTCCGAGCCGTCCACGACCCGCGCGATCACCTCGCGCACGTCATAGGGCGCGCGCACGTCGTCGGGGATCAGGCCGTACAGCTCGTCCGCGTCGAAGGCCGGGGCGCGCGGCTCGCGCACATCCAGATCGACCCGTTTCACGCTGTTCAGATGGCCGACGATGCCCCGCACGATCTCCAGCGCGTGCTCGTCGTTCTCGGCGACATAGTCGACCACGCCGGACTTGCGCCCATGGGTCTCGGCCCCGCCCAGCTCCTCGGCCGAGATGACCTCGCCGGTCGCGGCCTTCACCAGCGGCGGCCCGGCCAGGAAGATGGTGCCCTGATTGCGGACGATGACCGTCTCGTCCGACATGGCGGGCACATAGGCTCCGCCCGCCGTGCACGATCCCATCACGCAGGCGATCTGGGGGATGCCCTGCGCCGACATCCGGGCCTGATTGAAGAAGATGCGGCCGAAATGGTCGCGGTCGGGGAAGACCTCGGCCTGGTGCGGCAGGTTGGCCCCACCGGAATCGACCAGATAGACGCACGGCAGGTTGTTCTGCTCGGCAATTTCCTGCGCCCGCAGGTGCTTCTTCACCGTCATCGGGAAGTATGCGCCCCCCTTCACCGTCGGATCGTTGGCGACGATCATGACCTCGCGGCCGGACACCCGTCCCACGCCACAGATCATGCCCGCGCCCGGAGCCTCATCGCCATACATGCCGTTCGCGGCCAGCTGGCCGATCTCCAGAAACGGCGAGCCGGGGTCCAGCAATCGTTCGACCCGGTCCCTCGGCAACAGCTTGCCGCGCGCCACATGCCGCTCCCGACTGGCGTCCGACCCGCCCCGGCCCGCCCTGGCCACGCGCTCGCGCAGCTCGGTGTTCAGGGCGGTGTTGTGGGCGTGCAGCGCCTTGAACGCGGCGCTGTTGGAATCGATGGACGAGGTCAGCTTCGGCATGGGGGTGGTTTACGAGCGGTCGGAGCGGCTGAACAGCCCTTCCCCCGCTTGCGGGGGAACGGCTGTCGTCATTTCCTCAGCAACCGATCCCGCGCCGCATTGACCCGGGCCGCCAGCCCCTCGGTCCCGCCCTGATCCGGATGCGCGCGTCCCATCAGCCGCCGCCACGCCGCGTTGACCTGTTCCGGGGTCGCACCGACGCCGACCCCCAGGATCGCCCGCGCCTCCGCGTCCCCGATCGCCTCGCGCCGCGCCACGACCGACCGCATCCGCGACGCCACCGTCAGCCAAAGCGCGGCCCCGACCAGCCCTGCCCCGCTGATCCAGGCCCCCTTCGACAGCGCCAGAACCCCGCCGACCAGCAGCGCGGCCGACACCAGTGTCGCCGCCACCCGCCAGTGTCCGCGTCTCGGCCCCTCGGTCTGGCGACCCAGCCGCACCAGGGCCCACACCACGATGCCCGCCAGCACGAGCCAGATCAGGCCCATGCGAACGGTCCGATCAAGCGGCCTCGAGCGCCGGCAGGCTGACGTCGTCCAGACCCAGGGCCTGCATCAGGTTGCGCATCTCCTGGCGCGCCGCGACGTGGGCCAGTGACACGGCCACCGGTCGCACCTCGTTGGACAGGTCCGCGACCGTCAGGCCGAAGGGGAACAGCTCGCGATAGATGACCCGGTCGCGCAGCCCCGGCCCGACGCGGAAACCGACGCGCTTGGACAGTTTCAGCATCCGCTCTTCCAGACGGCGACGGTTGCGCGCCTCGGCCACGGCCATGCGGTTGACGACGACGATCCAGTCGATCGCAGCGTGGCGGCCCTCCTTGATCGCGCGGTGCTTGCGGGCCTCCCAGACGCTTTCGGAGTAGGTCGAGGGCTTCAGCAGATCCAGCGTCACCGGATCGACCGTGCCCAGCATGTCGAAGTCGACGAAGCTGTCGTTCATCGGCGTGACGATCTGGTCGGCGCGGGCGTGGGCCGCGCGCGACAGGGCCGTGTCGCCGCCGGGCGTGTCGATCAGGATGACCTCGGCCCCCGACGCGACGGCCTCGTTGAAGGCCGCCTCGAACCGGGCCAGCTGTTCGGCCTCGTCCGCGCGCGCCAGGGCCTTGCCGTCGCCCAGGTCCGGCTCGACCGGCATGGGCAGGGTGACGCCGTTGGCGGCCGTCCAGGCCGCCCGGTGCGAGAAGAAATGCGACATCGACCGCTGGCGCAGATCCAGGTCCAGGATCGCGACCTTTCGGCCGGCGTGCATCAGGCCACAGACGATATGGATGGCCAGGGTGGACTTGCCCGCCCCGCCCTTTTCGTTGCCGACGACGATAACTTGCGGCTGGGTCATGACCTGATGATCCGGATGCTGGCGACCACCGACTCACTTCGCCGGTCGTCATGGCTCACCAGAATCAGGCGCGGCGCCCTATCCGTCAACGAAACGTTAAGCGACAGCTGTGGGCAGATGGCCGGGCGGCCGGATCAGCCGCGACGCAGGCACCCCAGGTCGGCCGCATCGGCCGCGCGACAGACGGCGCGCGCCGTCTCGCCGACCGTCGTCACCTTCAGCCGTGTCAGGGTTCGCCCGTCCACGCTGACGGCCTCGAATGCCGGCGTCAGCTGGGCTACGACCGGACCCGATGCACTGATCCGCGACCACGCCGCCCGTGCCGCCGCCGGGCTGGAGAAGGCCCCAAGCTGCAGGGTCTCGCGCGGTTCGGTCGCTGCGACCCGAACGGGCTCTACGGCCACAGTCCTGGTCGGTCGCATCCTCGGCATCCGGTCGGACACCTGCTGCACCACCGCATCGGTCACGGCGGGCGCAGCGGCCTCGATCGCCGCCGGGGCCGCCTGTTCCACCAGACCGCGCAGACCGGAATCGCGCGCATCCCACAGGGCATGAGGGTCCATCACCTCGACCTTCAGTGCCCCCGGGTTCGCGATCGCCGCGGCATCCACCATCGCGGGCCGAAGCCCCTCCTCGGATGAGGTTCGAACGGACGCCGACGCGCCATCCAGCGACACGCTGGCCACGGCCTGGGCCATCGATTCGAAGCGGTGCGGATCGCTCTCGACCATGCCGCACGACGACGTCGCGAGGCCGGCGAGACCGAGGAGCACTGGACGAAGCATTCTGCTGGGCGTCATAAGCCGACCCTAGCCCGGCACCTTTTGCCGTCCGGTGCATGAACACGCTTAAGTCGAAGGGTTAATCCGGTAAGCATGAGCGACAACTCTCCCTCCATGCCCATCGCGCGAACGGTCGAAGCGTTGCGCGCCATGGTCAGCGACTGGCGTCGTCGGGGCTTCACCGTGTCTTTCGTGCCGACCATGGGGGCCCTGCACGAAGGCCACCTGGCCCTGGTGCGAGAGGCTGGCCAGCGTGCCGACAAGGTCGTCGCCAGCGTTTTCGTCAATCCGACCCAGTTCGCCGCGCACGAGGACCTGGGCACCTATCCGCGCCGCGAGGCCGAGGACGCCGCCCTGCTGGCGGGGGCCGGCTGCGACCTGCTGTTCGCGCCAACGGTCACCGAGATGTATCCCGACGGGTTCGTCACCTCGGTCGCCGTAGGCGGGCCGTCGCAGGGGCTGGAGACGGACTTTCGTCCCCATTTCTTCGGCGGCGTGGCCGTGGTCGTCGCCAAGCTGCTGAACCAGGTCCAGGCCGACGTCGCCGTGTTCGGAGAGAAGGATTACCAGCAGCTGATGGTCGTCCGCCGCATGGCCCGAGACCTGGATATCCCCACCCGGATCGTCGGTGCCCCGACGGAACGGGACGGCCACGGGTTGGCCCTGTCGTCGCGAAACGCCTACCTGTCAGACCCCGAACTCGACATCGCCCGCCGACTGAACGGTATCCTGGCCGAAGCCGCGATCAAGGCCGCCGACAGACGGCCTCTAGCGGGGGTCGAGCGCGACGCCTATTCCGACATGCTGAAGGCCGGCTTCGAGCGTGTCGATTACGTCGCCGTGCGCCGCGCCGACGACCTGGCTCCTTTCGCGAACGGCGTGGTCGATGCACCGGCCCGCATCCTGGCCGCCGCGTGGCTCGGCAAGACACGGCTGATTGACAACATGGCCGTCTGAAACTGCGGCGCCTTGACGCATCAAGACCGGTGATGTTCCTTCACGCTCGGAAACCGGGGGAATCTGAAATGCTGCGATCCATTGCGTTTTGCGTTGCGGCGTCAGCGGTATTGCTCGCCGCCTGCCAGCCGACGGCGACGACCACGACGGCCGACGTCACCGACGGCCCGCGTGTCGTTGCCGCCACCGACATCGAGGCCGGTCGATACATCGTCCTGGTCGGCGGCTGTAACGACTGTCACACCCCGCAGTATGCCCAGACGGGCGGCGCGCAGCCCCCGGAAGCCGAATGGCTAAAAGGCAGTACAGAGGGCCACACCGGCCCCTGGGGCACCAGCTATGGCAAGAACCTGCGCCTGACCGTCGCCGGCATGACGGAGGACCAGTGGGTCGAGAAACTGGCCACGGGCTCCAGCCTGCCGCCCATGCCCTGGCCCAGCGTCAAGGCGATGTCCGACGCCGACAAGCGCGCGGTCTATCGCTACATCAAGTCCTTGCCCGGCGACCCGGGCCAACCGGCCCCGGCCCCGCTGCCTCCAGGGGTGACGCCTCCCGGACCGCCCGCGGTCTGATCTAGCCGATCGCGCCGACGCAGCCCTCGGCGTCGCCGGGCGTCAGAGCGGCGTCGGTCAGGGCCAGAGTCCAGCCGTGGTGGGTGTTCAGCCCCCAGCGTCGCGCGCCGCCCCCATCGCCCGCATCGCCGCCGGCCGCGACGATGACGCTGCGGCCCTTCGGCAGCGCCGCCGGATCGATCTTGCCGATGGCCAGCGACGTGGGCTGTCCGCCCGCCTGGCCGAACCCGTCGAACACGCTCAAGCTGGACCAGTCGCGGCGCAGGCCGACCCACCAGGGATCGTCGGTGTTGACCGCCAGCACCGCCACACCTCGGCCCTCAGCGGCGAAGGCCAGGGCCGCCTGGGGGTCGCGCACCATGCGGATGGCCGCGGCCATGCCGAAACGGTGGCGGGCACCGTCGAAGGCGCGGGTGGGGTCCGTCGGCGACCAGACCTGGACCTGCAACTGGCCCTGTCGCGCCAGCCCCCAGCCGACGATCTCGCGCCACAGGCCCGTGACGGCCTCAACGTTGTCGGGTTCGGCCTGGGCCAGCATGCGAGTCAGGACGGTCTGTTCGCGATCGGGGCGCAGCTTGGTGTGGGGGCCGTGGGGGGCGTCCTTGGCCTGGCCCACCTTGGCGGCGATGGCCAACCGGCGCTGAAACAGGGCCAGGATCTGGTCGTCGACGCTGTCGATCTCAGCCCGCAGGGCGGCCAGAGCCATCTGTTCAGGGGACATCTCTTCGGGGGTCACGTCAGACCAGACGGTCTGGAGGTTCGATTTCGGCATGAGATCAGGGCTTTCAACGGGGACATTTCGATGAGGGGTGCAGGGGTGCGCCGCCGCCCTGTGTCAGGGCGGTCGCCGGCGAGGCTGTCAGGAGCGGATGCCGCTCGAGGCCTCAGCCGGCGTATCGAAAGCCGTAGAAACGATAGCCGAAATAGAGGTCGGCCGCGCGCGAACGGAGCATCAGGGTCTGGGTCGAGGCGCGCAGCGGGGACATGGGTCGGTCCGGTGTTCCGGATCTTCAGTGATCCGTGAGACTTTAAGACACGCAAGGATCGTGCGCCGTCAACCCGCCTCGCGACACAGCAGAACAAAGCGCGTGCGGTTGGCGTCCGAATCCTGAAGATCGTTGCGCAGAATCGACAGGCCATAGACCTCGGCCGCAGCGACCGGTGCCAAGGCCGCGCGGGTGCGGTCGTTGCCCTCCGAAACCGCGCGCGCCGCGCCTGCGGTGTCGAAGGCCTCCACGATCTCGACCCCCAGGGCGGCCAGCTTGTCGGCGCACTGACGCAGGGCGACGGGGTGGCTGGACACGGTGCGGATCTGGCCGATCTCGACCCCGTCCAGCGCCATCAGGGCGATCTGGATGGGCCGCCAGACGTCGGCGACCTGTTCCAGGCCTGCCGATGCCACCAGGGTCGCCGCAGGTTCGACCACGCCGATGGTCGAGTTCTCGACCGGGATCAGGGCGCAGTCGCAGTCGCCGGTCTTCACCGCTTCGATCGCCTCGGCGAAGGTCTCGAACGGCACGTGGACGTCCCAGGGACGCAGCTCGACGCAGGCCTCGTGGCTGAAGGCGCCGGGCGCGCCCTGGAAGGCGGTGCGTCCGCCCCGGTCGTCACCCTCGGGGTGTCCGATGTCGGCCACGGTCATGCGGCCTGCGACTGCTTCAGCCGTCCTGACTTGAGGCGTTCCGCGACCAGGAACGCCAGTTCCAGCGCCTGATCGGCATTCAGGCGCGGATCGCAGTGGGTGTGATAGCGGCTGGACAAGTCATCCTCTGATACGGCCTGCGCGCCGCCGATGCATTCGGTGACGTTCTGGCCGGTCATCTCCAGGTGGACCCCGCCCGGGTGCACGCCCTCGGATTCGGCCACGTCGATGAAGCCCTTCACCTCGCCGAGGATCCGGTCGAACGGCCGGGTCTTGTAGCCGCTGGTGGCCATCAGGGTGTTGCCGTGCATCGGGTCGATCGACCAGATGACCTTCTTTCCCGCCGCCTTTACAGCCCGCATCAGGCCGGGCAACCGCTTGCCGACCTTGTCGTGACCGAAGCGACCGATCAGGGTCAGACGGCCAGAGGTGTTGTCCGGATTCAGGGCGTCGATCAGGGGCAGCAGGTCGTCGGCCTCCATGGTCGGGCCGCACTTCACGCCGATCGGGTTCCGGATGCCGCGCATGAACTCGACGTGGGCCCCGTCCAGCTGACGCGTGCGCTCGCCGATCCACAGCATGTGGGCCGAGGTGTCGAACCACTCGCCCGTGCCGCCGTCCAGCCGCGTCAGGGCGCTCTCGACGTTCAGCAGCAGGGCCTCGTGCGAGGTGAAGACCTCGACGCGGCTGAGGTCGGGATGGGTCTCGGGCGTGACGCCGACGGCCTCCATGAAGGCCAGGGCCTCGGCGATCTTGTCGGCCAGCTCACGGTACTGGGCCCCGATGCCGCCATCAGCGAACCCCTGGGTCCAGCGATGGATGTTGTACAGGTCCGCATAGCCGCCCCCTGCGAAGGCGCGCAGCAGGTTCAGCGTCGAGGCCGACTGGTTGTAGGCCTTCAGCAGGCGCTGGGGATCGGGCGCGCGCTCCTCTGCGGTAAAGGCCGAGCCGTTGATGTTGTCGCCGCGATAGGACGGCAGGGTCACGCCGTCGATCGTCTCCACCGCCGAGCTGCGCGGCTTGGCGAACTGGCCGGCGATGCGACCGACCTTCACCACGGGCTTGCGCCCTGCAAACGTCAGGACCACCGCCATCTGCAGCAGCAGGCGGAAGGTGTCGCGGATGTTGTCGGTCGAGAATTCCTTGAAGCTCTCGGCGCAATCGCCGCCCTGCAGCAGGAAGGCCTTGCCGGCTTCCACATCGGCCAGCTTGGCGGTCAGGGTCCGCGCCTCTCCCGCGAACACGAGCGGTGGCATGGCCCGCAGTTCGTCCTCGACCCGCTGAAGCTCGCGCGCGTCCGGATAATCCGTCGGCATGTGTACCGCAGGCTTGCTTCTCCAGCTTTCGGGGGTCCAGCGCATGGTCATGTCTTCAGAATAGGCCGTTCGCGGTTGCGAAACAACAAATCAGCCCGCGCTTGTCTCCTGTGACTGCTTGACCTTCAGCGTCACGAGTTCCTCGGCCATGGTGGGGTGGACGGCGCAGGTGGCGTCCCACTGGGCCTTGGTCAGGCCCGCCTTCACGGCGATGGCGGCCAGCTGGATCATCTCGGGAGCCTCGGGGCCGACGATGTGGACGCCGACGACGCGGTCGTTGGTCGCGTCCACCACCAGCTTCATCAGCACCCGCTCGTCCGAGCCGGTGAAGGCGTATTTCATCGGCCGGAACTTGGTCGAATAAATATCGACCGCGCCCGAACAGCTATGGCGCGCCTCCGCCTCCGACAGGCCGACGACGCCCACGGGCGGCTGGCTGAACACGGCGGTGGCGACGGCCTCGTAGTCGAAATGCTGCGGATTGTCCTTGTAGACGGTCTCGTGGAAACAGACCGCCTCGCGAATGGCGACGGGCGTCAGGTTCATCCGGTCGGTCACGTCACCGATGGCCCAGATGTTGTCGGCGGTCGTTTTCGACAGGGTGTCGACCTTGATCGCGCCCTTGTCGTTCAACTCGACCCCGGCCGTCTCCAGCCCCAGCGACTTGACGTGCGGCACGCGCCCGGTGGCGAACATGACGACGTCGGTCTCCAGCTCCATGCCGTTCTCCAGCACATTGACCAGGCCGCTCTCCGTCTTGCGGATTTCCTTGTGCTGGCAGCCCAGGATGACCTTGATGCCGCGCTTCTCGATCTCACCGGCCAGGTGCGCCCGCACGTCGTCGTCGAAACCGCGCAGGATGTTCGGGCCGCGATAGATCAGCGTCGTCTCGACCCCGAGACCGGCGAAGATCCCCGCGAACTCCACCGCGATATAGCCGCCGCCCGCGATCAGGATGCGTTTGGGCAGCTCCGGCAGGTGGAACGCCTCTTCGGAGGTGATGGCATGCTCGATGCCCGGCAGGCCCTCAGGCATCCAGGGCCGACCGCCCGTGGCGATCAGGATGCGCTCGGCCGTGACGGTCAGGTCGCCGCCGTCCTCGCCCTTGCCGGCGATGACCACCGTATGGGCGTCGCTCAGCACCGCGCGACCGTGGATCAGCTCCACCCCCGCCTTGCCCAGGTTGGCGGCATAGATGCCCGACAGCCGGGCGATCTCGACGTCCTTGGTCTCGATGAACTTCGGCCAGTCGAAGCTGGCCTCGACCGTCCAGCCATAGCCCTCCGCCGTCTCGAACTGGTGGGCGAAGTCGCTGGCCATGACCATGAACTTCTTGGGCACGCAGCCCCGGATCACGCAGGTCCCGCCGACGCGGTGCTCCTCGGCGATCGCCACCTTCTTGCCGCCCAGGGCGGTCAGCCGCGCCGCCCGCACGCCGCCCGAGCCGGCACCGATGACGAAGAGGTCGTAGTCGTAGGCGGTCATCGGAGCGTCCGAAAAAAAAATCGTCTGCACCGTGCAGACCGTGCAGACCAGAGGTCGGACGCGGCTAGGCGCTGGGGTCTCTCGAAGTAGGCGTCCAGGCGGCCTGCGACAAGGTCCGCCGCGCTGTCACGGAGGCTGCCAGCCCTGCCAAAAGTCGGGCTAAAGGAGGGCTTCGCAAGAGAACTGAAGCCGCCGCACGCCGGGAGCAGCCACTAGGCGTGGCGCAGAACATCGGGCAATCTCGCCGCATTTCGAACACATGAGTTGCCACATGCTCGATCTCGCGCCCCAAGATGCTGCCTCAACCGAGGCGTCTCAACGCCTTTCAGCTGCCGTTCCGAGCCTGGCCGCCCTGCCGAACGTCGTGATTGTCGGATATCCCGTTTCGGGCTGGTCCAGACGCAGCATCCGGGACGACATCAACGCGCTACGCCCGGATTTGAACGGCGAGAAGCATGATGCAGCCACGACTTGGCAATACCGGATTCGGTTTCGCAACGGAGCCGACGGACAGTGCCAGCCCACAACGGCGGAGGTTACGGTGGAAATCACGGTCACCATGCCAGATTTGCTGGATCCAGAGCATTTGGATCGCGACGACACACGGGCCTGGCAGAATTATATGGCGGCGTTGGAGATCCACGAAGGCAATCACGTCCGTATCGTCAACCACGGGGCCGAACGCATGCAGTCGGCCATGCGCGCCGCCCCGTCCTGCGACGCGATGCGAGTAGCGGTGCAGGAGTTCGGCGAAGGCATCACCGCAGCTTCGGAAGAGTATGATCGACGCACCCGGCACGGCGCGACGGAAGGCTTCCGCTTCTGAGCGCGTTCAGGGCAGCCGGATCTCGACGCCCGCATCGGTCCCGATGATCGCCTCGTCCGCCAGATCGAGGAACAGGCCGTGCTCGACGACGCCGGTGATCAGCTTCAGGTCGTCGGCCAGGCGGACCGGGTCGTGGATGGCCACGCATTTCGCGTCATAGATTACGTTGCCGCCGTCGGTGCGGACGACGCCCCGATCGGCCTGACGCAGGCGGGCGGGCATGGCGATGTCATGGTCGGTCAGGACGTCCATGATCCGGTTCGCCGTGGACTTGTGGCCAAAGGTCACGACCTCGATCGGCAAGGCAAAGGCCCCCAGCACCGGCACGACCTTGGCCGCGTCAGCGATGACGATGCAGCGGGTGGAAGCCTCCCATACCAGCTTTTCGCGCAGCAGGGCCGCGCCACCGCCCTTGATCAGCGCCAGCCCCGGCCCGACCTCGTCGGCCCCGTCGACGGTCAGGTCGATGCGGGACACATCCTCCAGCGTGGTCAGCGGCAGACCCAGCTCACGAGCCAGATCGGCGGTCTTCTCCGACGTCGGGACGCAGCGCAGACCTGACAGGTTGCGGGCGGCCAGCGCCTTGACGAACCAGGCGGCGGTGGACCCGGTGCCAAGGCCCACGACCATGCCCGACTCGACGCGCAGGGCGGCGGCTTCGCCGGCGAGCTGTTTCTGGTGGTCGCTCATTTCGCTTTCGCCGCCTTGATCGCCCTGGCCCGTTCGCGGAACGAAGCCCCCGCCCCCGGCATATTGACCTGACGCCCGCGCCCCAGCGCCATGGCGTCGGCCGGCACGTCCTCGGTGATGACCGAGCCCGAGCCGATCACCGCGCCTGATCCGATCGTGACCGGGGCCACCAGCGCCGAGTTCGAGCCGACGAAGGCCCCTGATCCCACCTCGGTGCGGACCTTGTTGAAGCCGTCGTAGTTGCAGAAGATCGTGCCAGCGCCGATGTTCGCGCCCGCCCCGACCGAGCCGTCGCCCAGATAGGACAGGTGATTGGCCTTGGCCCCAGCCTCCATCCGCACGTTCTTGACCTCGACGAAGTTGCCGACCCGGACGCCCTCTCCCAGCTCGGCACCGGGCCGCAGGCGGGCATAGGGCCCGACCTCGGCCCCCGTCGCCACCGTCGCCCCCTCGATGTGGCTGAAACTGCGGATGCGGGCGCGTTCGGCGACCTTCGCGCCGGGGCCGAAGATTACGAAGGGCTCGATCACCGTGCCCGCCCCGACCTGGGTGTCCCAGGCGAAATGGACCGTGTCGGGCGCGCTCATCGTCACCCCGGCGGCCAGGAAGGTCTCGCGCTGGACCTTCTGGAACAGGGCCTCGGCCGTCGCCAGTTCGGACTGGGCGTTGACCCCCATCACCGAGTCCTCGGACGCCATGACGGCCCGGGTCGGGGCACCGCGTTTCCGGGCCAGTGCGACCACGTCGGTCAGATAGTATTCGCCCTTGGCATTGGCGTTCGTGACCTGGGACAGCAGTTCGAACAGCAGGCCGACCGGCGCGGCCATGACGCCGGAGTTGCAGGTGGTCAGAGCCAGAACCTCCGCAGTCGCTTCCTTGGCTTCCGTGATGGCGGTCAGGGTGTCGCCGTCCATCACAAGACGACCGTAGGCCCCGGGATCGGCCGCCTCGAAGCCGATGACGGTGACGCCGTCGTGGGCCTCGAACACCGCCTCGATGTCGGCGGCGCGCAGCAAGGGCACGTCACCATAGGTCACGACGACCTGGCCGACGAAATCGCCGAGCACCGCCTCGGCGGCGCGGACGGCGTGGCCGGTGCCCAGCGGCGGGTCCTGGACCGCGATCGAATCCTCGCCCAGGCGCTTGACGACGTGGGCGCGGACCTCGGGTGAATGCGCCCCCACGACCACGACGATCCGCTCGCAGCCCAGGGCCTCGGCCGCGTCGATGGCGTGGTCCAGCATGGCGCGGTGGCCGACCGGGTGCAGCACCTTGGGCACCGGCGACTTCATCCGCGTGCCCTGGCCGGCGGCGAGGATGATGGCGGCTCTGGGGTGCGGGGTGGTCATGAATCGGTCCGGCGGCTAGTCAACGGCCGAGGTCTAACCCATCGGGCGGCCCGGCGGGAGAAGGCAAGATGATCGAACGCGACCTGGAAGGCTGGACCCTGGCCTTCGACCTGGACGGCACGCTGGTCGAGACGCATCAGGATCTGGTCGGCACCCTGAACCGCATGCTGGTGTCCAAGGGCCTGCCGCCCGCGCCGATGGAGGGGGCGCGCGACCTGATCGGCGGCGGGGCGCGGGCGCTGCTGGAGCACGGCTTCACCCTGGCCGGCGCGCCGCTGGAACAGGCGCGCGACCCGGCGCTGTTCGACGCCTTCATCGCCGATTACATCGATCACATCGCCGACGAGTCCGCCCCGTTCGACGGCGTGGTCGAGACGCTGGAGACGCTGTCGGCGCGCGGCGCGACCCTGGTGGTCGTGACCAACAAGCGCAGCGACCTGTCGGAACTGTTGCTCGGCAAGATCGACCTGACCCGCCACTTCGCCGCCATCGTCGGCCCGGACCGGGTCAGCGAGAGAAAGCCCTCGGGCGCGCACCTGATCGAGGCCATCAAGGCGGTCGGCGGCGACCCGGCCCGCGCGATCATGGTCGGCGACGCGGCACCGGACGCGGGCACGGCGAAGGACGCGGGCATTCCCTGTGTGCTGGTCAGCTTCGGCTACACCCCCATCCCGGTCGAGGACCTGGGCGGCGACATCATCATCGACGCTTTTGAAGACGTGGAGGAGGCCGTCGATATGATCGTGGTCGACCACTATGTGAACAAGGCGATGTTTGGCGGCTGAGGCATGGACGACGAAGACGGCGACGCCAGCGATCTGCGCCGCCGGACCTTTCTGGAACGCCACGACTGGATCCCGTGGATCCTGGGCACCGCCATCGTCTGCGGGCTGGCGGGCTTCTTCTTCGGACGATGAGGCCGGCTGAAGCCAGTGCCAGCAAATCTGCGCACGGACTGCCACCCTGACGGTTGCGATCCGCCCCGGCGACGCCGATGTTGCGGTTCCTCCCCGGAAAGTCCGCCTTCATGCTCGCCAGATTCTTCGCCGTCCCCCTGTGGCAACGCACCGCCGCAGGTTTCGCGCTCGGCATCGTCGCGGGGCTGATCCTGCGCGAGCGGGCCGAGGTCTGGCTGCAGCCGATCGGCGACGTCTATCTGAACCTGATCCGCATGGTGGTGGCACCGCTGGTGCTGTTCACCATCGCCTCCTCGATCGCCAAGCTGGGCGAGGGCGCGGGCGCGATCCGGCTGGGGGCGCGCACCGTGATGTGGTTCGCCATCACGTCCCTGCTGGCCGTGCTGGTCGGGTTCGCGTTCGGCCACATCATCAATCCCGGTCTGGGCCTGTCGAACCTGCCGCTGGGCGAGGTCAAGGACCGGGTCATCCCGACGCCACTGGACGTCCTGATCGGCATCGTCCCGACCAATCCCTTCGCGGCGCTCAGCGAAGGCAAGGTGCTCCAGATCATCTTCTTCTCAGCCCTGGTCGGGGCGGCGCTGGTGGCACTGGGCGATCGGGCGCAGACGGCGCGACGTTTCGTCGACGAGGGCGCGGCCATCATCTTCCGCATCACCCGCTGGGTGATCCAGCTGACGCCCTTTGGCGTGTTCGGCCTGATCGGCTCGGTCGTCGGTGGCTATGGCTGGGAGGCGCTGCTGCCGCTGGGCAAGTTCATCCTGGCCATCTATGCGGCCTGCCTGTTCCACATCCTGATCGTCTATTCGGGGCTGCTGAAGCTTCACGGGCTGAAGGCGACCAGCTTCTTCCGAGGCGCGTTCGCGGCGCAACAGACGGCCTTCGCCACATCGTCGTCGCTGGGCACTCTGCCGATCACCCTGCGTCAGACGGTCGAGCGTCTCGGCGTGCCGCAGGCCTATGCGGCCTTCGCCGTGCCGCTGGGGGCCAATGTGAAGATGGACGGCTGCGGCGCCATCTATCCGGCCATCGCCTCGATCTTCATCGCCCAGTATTTCTCCATCGACCTGACGATCACCCAGTATGTCCTAATCGGCCTGACGGCGGTGCTGGGGTCCCTCGGGACGGCGGGGGTGCCCGGCACCAGCATCGTCATGCTGACCCTGACCCTGTCCACGGCGGGCCTTCCGCTGGAAGGCATCGGCTATATCGTCGCCATCGACCGGATCATCGACATGATACGCACCGCCACCAACGTCACCGGCCAGATGCTGGTCCCGGTGCTTGTCGCCAAGGAAGAGGGCATCCTGAACCAGGGCATCTACGACGGTCACGTCGCCTGGCTGCCCGGCGATCCGGAGGCGGAGACGCCCGAGACCGTGGTCGCGGCCGGTATCTGATCCTCTTGCCACCTGCCGGGGAGCGGGCTATGTCCCCGCCTCCCCGTTAAGCGGGGCCCGAGATGGATGCTTAGCTCAGCGGGAGAGCACCTCGTTCACACCGAGGGGGTCGCAGGTTCAATCCCTGCAGCATCCACCATTCTTCTCCGCTATCAAGACAACCACGTCTGAGCAGAGGACCACCGTATGATTCATGAAATCGCCGAGATCGAGGTCATCCCGGGTCACGAAGCCGAGTTCGAGGCGGCTGTGGCCGAGGCGGCGGCGCGCTTTCGGGGCGCGCAAGGATGCCGCAGTCTGGCGCTGAACCGCTCGGTCGAGCGTCCGCAGACCTACCGGCTGGTCGTCGGCTGGGACACGATCGAGGACCACATGGTACACTTCCGCGAGAGCGAGGCGTTTCAGGTCTGGCGCGGTCTGGTCGGGCCGCATTTCTCCAGCCCACCGCGCGTCGAACACGTCGAGACGGTGCTGGAGGCCTTCAGCCAGTGACCCTGACCTTTCCGTCCGCCCCGCCGGTTCTGGCCCGCACCACGACCGGCGAAGACTTTCCGGTGCGCCGCCTGTTCTGCATCGGTCAGAACTATGCCGCCCACGCGGCTGAAATGGGCGCGAGCCCGGATCGCAAGCCGCCCTTTTTCTTCACCGCCTGGGCCGAGACGGTGGTCCCGGATGGGGCCGTGATCGCCTATCCGCCCATGACGGCCAACTACCACCATGAGGTCGAGCTGGTCGTCGCCATCGGCGCGCCCGGCCGCGACGTCGACGCCACCGATGCCCTGTCCCTGGTCTATGGCTACGCCGTCGGTCTGGACATGACGCGGCGCGATCTTCAGGCCGCCGCCAAGGAGGCCGGTCGTCCTTGGGACACCGCCAAGAACGTGGAGGCCTCCAAGCCGCTGGGGCCGATCCACCCGGCCGCCGGGTTCGACCCGTCGGCGGGGTCGATCACCCTGAGCGTCAACGGCCAGCCACGGCAGTCGGGGGACCTGTCGGACCAGATCTGGTCGGTGCCGGAGATCATCGCCCATGTGTCCAAATTCTATCGGCTTGAGCCGGGCGACCTGATCTACACGGGCACGCCCGCCGGGGTGGGGCCGGTCGTCCCCGGGGACACCCTGGTCGGAGCGATCGAGGGCCTCGGCACCCTTACCGTCACCGTCGGCCCGGCCGCGCACTGAGGACCCGATCATGATCCTGCACGGCTATTTCCGATCCTCGGCCGCCTGGCGGGTCCGCATCGCGCTGCACCTGAAGGGTCGGTCGGTCGAGACCCGGTTCCAGCATCTGGGCAAGGGCGAGCAGCTGTCGCCCGACTACAAGGCGGTGAACCCGCAAGGGCTGATCCCCAGCCTGATCCTGGACGACGGCACCGTGCTGACCCAGTCGCTGGCCATCTGCGAATACCTGGACGAGGCATACCCCGAACCGCCCCTGTTGCCCTCCGATCCCCTCGGCCGAGCCGGCGTCCGGGCCTTCGCCCAGGTCATCGCATGCGATATTCACCCGGTGCAGAACCTGCGCGTGCTCAAGGCGCTTCAGGCACGCGGCCAGACCCAGGACGACACCCGGGGCTGGGCGCGCGAGGTCATCTCCGGCGGCTTCGATGCGCTGGAAACCCTGGTTGCCGATCAGGTCGGACACTTCGCGTTCGGGGATGCCCCGTCCCTGGCCGACGTCTGCCTGGTACCCCAAATGGCCAATGCGCGCCGATTTGGCGTCGACCTGCGGTGGCCGCGCCTGTCAGCCATAGAGGCCGCCTGCCTGGCCCTGCCCGCCTTTGCGGAGACCCATCCGGACCGCCAGCCGGATGCGGAATAGGGTCGCCCCATGAAGGTCGTCATCGTCGGGGCCGGTCACGCGGGCGGGTCGGCCGCCGCCCTTCTGAAAGCCTCCGCCTTCGAGGGGGAAATCCTGCTGCTGGGTGAGGAACCCGCGCCCCCCTATCAGCGCCCGCCCCTGTCAAAGGCCTGGTTGAAGGGCGAGACGGACCTGGACTCCCTGCTCCTGCGGCCGGAGACCTATTACGCCGAACAGGGGATCACCCTGCGCACCGGCGTGGTCGTCATCGGCATCGCGCCGGCCGAGCGGACGGTCACCCTGGCCGATGGCACCGTCGAAGCCTACGACGCCCTGATCCTGGCCACCGGGTCCACCGGCCGCCGCCTGCCGATCCCCGGCGCGGACCGGCCCCATCTGATCGAACTGCGCACCCTGGCCGATGCCGAACGGCTGAAGGATCAGCTCGGCCCCGGGCGTCGTCTGGTCATCGTCGGCGGCGGCTATGTCGGGCTTGAGGCGGCGGCGTCGGCCCGTTCGCTGGGGGCCGAGGTCGTGCTGCTGGAACGGCTGGACCGGGTGCTGAAGCGCGTAGCGTCCGAGCCGCTGTCCGCCTTCTTCACCGAACGCCACCGCGCAGAGGGCGTCGATGTCCGCCTGAACGTCGAGGTGGCCGGGTTCGAGGCCGACGGCGTGCGGCTGGCGGACGGCAGTCTGGTCGAGGCCGATGTGATCCTGGTGGGTGTCGGGGCGCTGGCCAACGACAGTCTGGCGCGCACGGCGGGGCTGGCCTGCGACCCGGCCGGGTCCGGCGGGATCGTGGTGGATGATGTGGCCCGCACCTCCGACCCGCACATCTATGCCATCGGCGACGTGACCGTCCGGCCCGTCCCCGTCCACGGACTGACCCTTCGGCTGGAGAGCGTGCCCAATGCGCTGGAACAGGCCCGCCAGGCCGCCCACGCCATCGTCGGCCGGGCCCAGGCGGCACCCGAGGTGCCCTGGTTCTGGTCCGATCAGTACGACCTTAAGCTTCAGATCGCCGGGCTGCCGAATGAGGCCGATCGCACGATCGTCCGGGGCGATCCCGCGACCGGCCGGTTCGCCGTCTTCCACCTGTGCGGCGACCGCATCGTCTGTGTCGAGGCCGTCAATGCCCCACCCGAGTTCATGGCCGGAAAACAACTGATCGGACGGCGCACGCCGGTCGATGTGAGCAAGGTCACCGACCTCGCCATCTCCATGAAGGCCGTCGGCATCGATAGCGGGTCGACGAGCTAGACGTCGCCGTCCCAGGCCGCTCGTGCACGGGCCTTTTCCTCGGTAGGGACATCGGGCGCGCCGTCGTCGTCCTCATCGGTGAAATGAACGGGATTGTTGCGACTTGTCGAAAAGCGGGATCCGAAGGCCCACAGCGCGATCATCACGGCCAGAACCGCGAGCACGCCCAGAACCTTCATGATGTTCAGATCACCCATTGGCCCTCAACGTCGGTCACGTCTTGGGTGTTCCGCTTCACGCCGTTCGACCCGACGATGACCTTCCCTACAGCCCGCCGCGGTTGGATCCGTTCGAAGCCAGCCGCACGACGATGTCGTCGACCTGCACCCCGCCCCGGTCGATGACCAGGTTCTGGTAGTTGCGCTGGCCTTCCATGGTCTCGGACTCCACGCCCTGGACCTCGGCCACGAACTGGGCGCGCAGATAGGTGGCAAGTTCGCCCGCCGTGACCGCGCCGTCGCCGTCACCGTCGCCCTCGCCCGCCAGACCCGCCCGCAGGAAGTGCGACAGGTATCCGCCGGCCTCGAACTTGTCGGCCACCGCGCTGGTCAGATCCTCTTCGGAGCTGAACAGGCCCATCACGCCCGGCCGATCCACGACGTTGCGCGCAAAGCCGCCCGAAAAGCAGCTGTCCAGCACCAGCAGGGACAGCCGGGCATTCACGCTGTCGAACAGCGACGCCATCTCCGTGTCCGACAGTTCACCGTCGCGCAGCACGATGCTCTCGCGTCGGCCGTCCGGCTCCAGCGCGGACGGGGCGATCTCGGTCTGATCACCATGTCCCGAGAAGAAGAACAGGAACATGTCGTTGGGCCCGGCCTGGCGCGCCACGTTCTGGAAGGCACGCCGCACCCCGCCCATGGTCGCCTCGGCATTGGTCAGGACCACGCTGGAGGCGTTCAGAACGCCTTCGCGCTGAAGGGTCTCGGACAGCTTCTCGGCATCCTCGTCGGTGTAGGGAAGGTTGTTGGCCTCGTCGCCGTAATCGGAGATGCCGACCATGATGGCGAACACCCTCGCCCCGCCCTGCACCGCCGCCTGGCGCTGAGATCCCTGGCTAGGGACCACGGCGAAGCGATAGGATCCGGTCTCGCCGGGTTCATAGCTGGTCACCGCGACCGTGTATTCACCGTCTTCGGACAGGACGGTGTCGAGGCGGCTGTTGGTGCCGTCCTCGCCGTCGTCGTTCTCCAGCTGCTCGCCCGACGGCGTGGTCAGCAGGATATAGGCGTCGAAGGCCGAGGACGTGAGTTCCGCCGCCACCCGCTGGCCGCGCTGCCCCCGGAAGGTGAAGGTGTCGACGTATTCGCCCGAGTCCAGCTGATCGTCGCCGGACTGCAGGCTGCCGCCCACGGTGTCACCGATGCGGATCGTGCCGCCGGCCACGTCCTGACGGCCGCGATCGTTCTCGACGTAGCTGTCCTGCTGCGGCCGTCCAGCCTGCTGGCGGCCCGTGGCCGGGACGACGCTGAGGCGATAGTCGCCGGCCTCTCCGGCCTCATAGCTGGTGGCGGTGATCCGGTATTCGCCGTCGGCGGGCAGGGTCACAAACAGACGGCTGTTCAGGCCGTCGCCTTCGCTGTCATCATCGTTGAACTCCGACAGGCCGCCCGGTCCCTCGATGGCGATATAGGGGTCGAAGCCGTTCCCGGTCAGCCGCAGGTCCAGCTGCTGACCCCGGCGTCCGCGCACGGTGTAGGTGTCGATGTATTCGCCCGAATCCAGCTGGCGGTCGCCGCGCCCCAGCGATCCGTTGACCGTCTGGCCGATCGTGATCGCGCCCTGCACCGGACGGGAGGGCGGCGTGTAGGCCCCCTGCTGTGGGCGTCCGCCGCCGCTCGAACCGCGACCGCCCTCCTCCAGCGCGATCTGGTATCGGCCGGTCTCGCCGCTCTCGAAACTCGTGGCCGAGACGTTCACGGTGCCGTCGGCGGGGGCGGTGAAGGTGATGCGGCTGTTTCGGGTGCCGCGCTGGCCGGTGTCGTCGTCGTTGTCTTCCGACAGCCCGCCCGGTCCGCGCAGGATCAGATAGGGGTCGAAGTCGCTGGCGTTCAGGCTGACGCTGTAGGACTGGCCCCGTCGCACAGGGAAGCTCCAGGCATCGGCGAACTCTCCGGTCGACAGGGTCCGGTCGCCCGACGCCAGCGCGCCACTGGCCGGACGGTCGGCCGACAGCGTGCCCCCGCCGGAGTTGCCGCCGGCGTTCCCGCCGCCGTTGCCGCCCCGCGGGCCATTTCCGCCCCCGGCCCCCAGGCTGAGCGAATAACGACCGCTCTCGCCCGATTCATAGCTGGTGGCAGTGATCCGGTAGGTGCCGTCGACCGGCAGCCGCACGTCCAGCATGGAGTTGGTGCCGTCGTCGCCACCGTCGTCGTTGTCCTCCTCGAAGTCGCCCGGCCCGCGCACCATCAGATAGGTGTCGAAGTCGTCCGAGCGCATGGTCACCGACAGCGGCTGACCCGCGCGGCCCTGAACCTCGTAGACATCGATGAACTCGCCCGAATCCAGCTGGTCGTCCCCGCGCGCCAGCTCGCCCTGCACCTGCCCGCCCGGCCGCAGCTGGGTCTGAGCCCAGACCGGCCCGGTCAGCAACGGACCGCCCGCCAGGGTGACCGAAAGGACCGTCGAAAACAGCAGCTTGCGCATAGAGATTCCCCCGAATACCGGCGGCACACTGCCCCCAAGCGTCGCCGCTGTCATCCCGTCGCGTAACCCCGGTCAGATTTCGACATCTTTCGGCCACCACCACCATTCGGCCTTGATCGGGGAGCATAGGCCGCGCCCTCCCAAAACGACCTGCAGCCTCGCCATTCCAGGCGAAGCGCCCTACGGAAATCCCATGCCCTTCCCCGCCAGCCATCCCGCGCTCGATCGCGCCCTGTCCGAACGCGGCTATGCCGAGCCGACGCCTGTCCAGGCCGCCGTGCTGGAAGCCGCCCTGTCGGAGGACGGCGATGTCGAGGGCGGTGTCGGCCGCGATCTGCTGGTCTCGGCCCAGACCGGCTCCGGCAAGACCGTCGCATTCGGCCTGGCCCTGGCCCCCACATTGCTGGGCGAGGCCGAGCGGTTCACCGACTTCGGCGCGCCCCTGGCCCTGGTCATCGCCCCGACGCGCGAACTGGCCCAGCAGGTCGCCAGCGAACTGACGTGGCTCTATGCCCAGACCGGCGCCCGCATCGTGTCGTGCGTGGGCGGCATGGACCCCAAGGTCGAGCGTCGCGCGCTGGAACGCGGGGCCCACATCGTCGTCGGCACGCCGGGACGTCTGCGCGACCATCTGGAACGCGGCGCGCTGGACCTGTCCGAGGCCCGCGCCGTCGTGCTGGATGAGGCCGACGAGATGCTGGACATGGGGTTCCAGGAAGACCTGACCTTCATCCTGGACGCCGCGCCCGCGACCCGACGCACCCTGATGTTCTCGGCGACGCTCGCCCGCGACATCGTCCAGCTGGCCAAGACCTATCAGCGCGACGCCGTGCGCATCGATACGGTGTCGGGCACCAAGTCCCACGCCGACATCGAATACAAGGCCATCCGCTGCGCCCCGAACGAGATCGAACTCGCGGTCGTCAATGTGCTGCGATACTTCGAAGCCCCCGGTGCCCTGGTGTTCGCCAACACGCGCGAACGGGTGAAGCATCTGACCGCTTCCTTGCGCGAACGCGGCTTCTCCGTTGTCGGCCTGTCGGGCGAGCTTACGCAAGGCGCGCGATCCGAGGCGCTGCAGGCGCTGCGCGACGGCCATGCCCGCGTCTGTGTCGCCACCGACGTGGCCGCGCGCGGCCTGGACCTGCCCGACCTGGGCCTGGTCATCCATGCCGAGATCCCGGTCAACAAGGCCGGCCTGCTGCACCGTTCGGGCCGCACCGGGCGTGCGGGCAAGAAGGGCGTATCCGTCCTGCTGGTCAGCTACACGCGCCGGCGCAAGGTCGAGTTGATGCTGCAGTCGGCGTCGATCGTGGCCGAATGGTCCGGGCCACCCAGCGCCGAGATGATCCTGGAAAAGGACCGCGAGCGTCTGCTGGCCGATCCCGCCCTAACCGCGCCGGTCGAGGACGAGGAGGCGCTGGAGCTGGGCCGTCTGCTGCTGGAGCGGACGACGCCCGAACAGGTCGCCGCCTCCCTGATCCGCCTGTATCGCCAGAAGCTGCCCGCGCCCGAGGACGTCTACGACGACGACCGCATGAAGCGTCAGCAGGAGACCGGCAAGAACGATCGCGGCCAGACCGACGCGCCGTTCCAGGACTTCGCGCGCGGCGGCGACATGGCCTGGTTCCGCATCAACATCGGTCGCGACAAGAACGCCGATCCGAAATGGCTGCTGCCGACCATCTGCCGCATCGGCCATGTGACCAAGCGCGACATCGGCTCCATCAAGATCTTCGATCGCGAGACCAAGTTCGAGATCACCAAGGAGGCCGAGGCCAAGTTCAAGGCCGCCGTCGCCGCCTCGACCGAGGACGGCGTCACGGTGTCGGAGGCCGTGGCACCGGGTCCGAAGGAACGCCCCGCCAGCCGCTGGGACAAGAAGCCTTCGGGCGACGGCGATCGCCCCGAGCGGAAACCCTGGGCCAACAAGACCGAAGGGGATCGCGCCCCGCGTGGCGACAAGCCAGCGTGGAAATCTCGCGACGATGCAGCACCCTCGGGCGACAAGAAGCCCTGGGTCAAACGCGACGCGCCTGCTGGCGAGAAGAAACCGTGGGTCAAGCGCGACACGCCCGAGAGCGCCGAACGTACCCCGTGGGCGGGCAAGGTCGACACTGGTGCGGCTCCGGCCAAGAAGCCGTGGGTCAAGCGCACGCCAGAGTCTCCGACGCCCGAAGGCAAGAAGCCCTGGGTGGCCAAGCCTCACGGTGCCAAGAAGCCCTGGGCTCCGCGCGCCGACGCGGCACCGTCGGGCGAAAAGGCCTGGACCGGCAAGCCCAAGGGGACCGGCAAGCCGTTCAAGGGCAAGAAGAAGCCGAACGGCTAAACCGACCCTTCTCCCCTTGCGGGAGAAGGAGCTTCACAGCGCCCGGAACCACCGGTCCAGCAGCGCCGCTTCCGCGCGGCGGGCCTCGGTGCGTTCGGCGTTGTCGGCGTCGATGCCCCACTGGCGTTCCTGAAAATCCTCGTCCAGGCGGCTGAGGTCGAAGGCTGCCTCGCCCTCGAGGGCGCCCCGCTGCACCGCCAGCCCCAGGATCGCGCTGCCGAACAGCGGCACCGCCGTCGCCAGACCCGTCAGGGCGAAATCGTCCAGACCCAGCGCCAGCGCCCGCACGCGGGCAATGCTTTCCGGTGGCTGTGGCCGATGGACGATGCCCTGCGTCGCCTCGACCTGGATTCCAAGTTCGGCGGCCGCCCAGTCCCGCCACGGGGCCCAGGCCCTCGTCTGTTCCGCGACCAGATTGCCGGGGTGTTCGGCCAGGTAGCACAGCAGATCGGACCCGACGTAGGACGCGATCTCGTCCGCCACCGGCTCGCGCGTCTGTGAGACCCGGTCGATGGCGGTGGCGGCCAGACGGGTCGCGGGCATGGTGCCCGGCTCGATGAACTCACCCTGAGCGGCCCACTCGTCCGCCACCAGACGCGCCGCCGCCTCGGTCGGCAGAACCATGCGGGCATGGGCCGGGGTCTTGGGTGCGCGCCCGTCCAGCAGGACAACGAACCCGTCACCGTCCGGCGCGACGGACGCTTCCTTCCAGAACCGCTTCAGCCGTTCTTCGGATTCGCGAAACCCCTTCTTGGCGGCGACACGGGGGTCGAGCGGCGGGATATGGCTCATGCGAAGGCTCTCGAAGCGAAACGGTCCAGCGCGACCTCCAGGTCCGCGAAGTCTGTGGCGACATGCGGCGCGCCCGCCGCGATCTGTTCCTCCGGCGTGTGAAAGCCCCAGGCCACGCCCTGCGGCCAGACCCCGGCATTGATCGCCATCGTGATATCGTGGGCGGTGTCGCCGATCATGATGGTGTCGGCCGCATTCGCGCCCGCTGCCGCCATCGCCGCGTGCAGCATGGCGGGGTCGGGCTTGCCCGGCCCGTCCTCGGCGCAATGGGACGATACGAACAGCTCGGCCCACCCCGCCCGCGCCAGGTTCCGCGCCACGCCCCGCCGGTTCTGCCCCGTCGCCAGCGACAGCCGCCAGCCGTCCCGGTGCAGCCGCGTCAGCAGCTCCAGCGCCCCGTCGTACAGCGGCTCCTCGTGACCCGCCTCGAACATCCGGTTGAAGCTGGCCCGGAACGCGGCGGTGAACCGCTCCAGTTCCGACGCAGTCAGGTCGGGTTCCAGCACCTGCAGGGCATAGGGCAGCGACAACCCGACGATCTGGCGCACCCGGTCATAGTGCGGGTCGGGCAGGCCCAGGTCCCGCGCCGCCTCCGTCGCCGCCTGAAGGATTGACGCCCGGCTGTCGACCAGGGTCCCGTCGATATCGAAGACGGCGAGCGGCCTCATCTCTGCCGCTTCACGCCGGCGAACGGATCGTGGTCCGCCTCGTCCTCGTCAAAGCCGAAATGCTCGAAGCCAGCGCGCAGCTCGGCGCTGATCGGGGCCTCGACCACCAGGGTCCCGCCCGACGGATGATCCAGCTCGATGCGGCGCGCATGTAGCTGCAGCTTCAGCGGACCGCTCAGCTGACCGGACGCCTCGTCGCCGTATTTCGGATCGCCCAGAATGGGATGGCCGATCGCCTTCATGTGCGCCCTCAGCTGATGCGTCCGCCCGGTGAAGGGCCGCAGCGCCATCCAGGACGCGCGCTGCGCCGCGTGGCTGATGACGGCATAGGCGGTCTCGGCCGGCTCGGCGCCGTTCTCCTTGGGGTCGGCGGGGCGCATGATCTCGTAGTCGTTGATGCCGGACTTCTTCAGATGCACGCTGATCTGACCATCTGCGGGCTTGGGCAGGCCCTGCACGATGGCCCAGTAGGTCTTCCTGGCCTGACGCCGGGCGAAGGCGCCCGCCAGTCGCTTGGCCGCCTCCGGCCCCTTGCCCAGCAGCAGGACGCCCGAGGTGTCCCGGTCCAGCCGGTGCACCAGTCGGGGACGCTCCATCCCCTCACCCCAGGCCGACAGAAGCCGGTCAACGTGGCGTGTGGTCTTGGTGCCGCCCTGCACCGCCAGGCCGTGCGGCTTGTTCAGCGCGATGACCAGGTCGTCCTCATAGATGACCATGGACTTGGCGAAGGTGATGTCGGCCGGCGTCAGGGCCATGTGCTCGCCGGGTGCCCGAACGATCGGCTCGGGGATCGGCGGCACCCGCACGGCGGCCCCCGCCGTCAGTCGCCCCTCGGGCTTGATGCGGGCACCGTCGACGCGGATCTGGCCGCCGCGCGCCATCTTCTGCACCTGGATGTTCGACAGATGCGGCCAGCGCCTGCGGAACCAGCGGTCCAGCCGGATGCCGTCCTCGGCCTCGGCGACGTACAGGATCTGCGCCTCACGCGCGCCGACCGGGCCCTTCGGCTGCGGGGCCTCCGGTGCCGTCTCCTTCGGATCGTAGCTCATGCCGGCACTCCGAACGCCCGTCGCGCCATCATCAATCCCGCCATTGCCGCCGCGATAGCCAGCACCACGGACAGCGCGACATAGGCCGCCGCCAGGCCAAACTCTCGCCGCTCGATCATCAGCACCGTCTCCAGCGAGAAGGCGCTGAAGGTGGTGAACCCACCCAGGATACCGACGGCGGCGAACACCCGCACCGTCTCCTGCGACGCCCCCGCCCTCAGCCCCATCCAGCCGACCAGCAGCCCCATCAGCAGCCCGCCCACGACGTTCGCCGCCAGCGTCCCCCAGGGCCAGGCCCCTGCCGGGACCATCCGCCCGGCCAGAAGCCCCACGCCATAGCGCGCCATGGAGCCCAGGGCCCCGCCGATGGCGACCAGCAGAAATCGTGTCATGATCCGGGGCTTATAACGGGTCGGGCCCGAAAGCGAAGGCGCACTTAATCCTCCCCCATTGGGGGAGGGGGACCGCGAAGCGGTGGAGGGGGCCTGACGCGCACACGCTCGGCGATGCTCTGCACCACGCCTTCCAGATTCCTCAACACGTCACGGGCGGGCACCCTGTAGACGCTGATTCCTCGCACCTCCAGCCAGACTGTGCGCCGACGATCATGCATCGCCTGGTCGGGATGAGAATGCCCCTCTCCGTCGATTTCCAAGGCCAGTTTGGCGTCATCACAGTAGAAATCGAGGATGTAGGGCCCGATTGGGTGCTGGCGCCGAAAGCGTGCATTGGCGACACGGCGGCCTCGAATGGCATTCCAGATGATGACCTCGGGTAAGGTCAGCTTGCGGCGCAGCTCCTTTGCCCGCGTTATCGTCACTTTCGGAGCGTCCATTGCAACACGCTATGTAAGAAAAGAACCCGCGTCAGGCCCCCTCCGTCACGACGCGAAGCCGCGCCGTGCCACCTCCCCCAAAGGGGTAGGATTGGACCTGACCAAAACGTCACTTGCCGCGCGGTACGGTTAACGGCGATACCCGGCTTCGCGTCGCGAGAGAACGCCGTCCGCTACCGCCCAGGGTCTGTCATACTGGCTGCAAGCACGTCTGAAGGTTCGAAACGTTCGCCATGTCGCACGACGATCACGCGCACCCGGCTCCCTCGGTGGAGCCAATCCCGCACAGCCCGGCAGCCCCGGTGCCCGTGGCCCCGCCGCCCGGCGCCGCCGATGCGCCCGGCCGCGTCGAGCCGCCCGCGCGCCCGCCCGAACGGCCGACCCCGACCGTGTCCGACGACGGCATCCTGCGCCCCATTCAGGAAAGCGACTATTTCACCCTGGACCCCGCCGCCATCGCGGTGATCTCGGCCAATATCGACCAGTATTTCAATCAGGCGCTCGACATCTTTCCGTTCTGGGAGACCGAGAACAAGCCGGACCGCTTCCACGTCCTGTTCAGCCGCCAGATCGAGGAGCGGTTCCCGGTCGAGGCCGACATTCGCGGCCGGATCTACGGCTATGGTCGGCGCGTCTTCAACGCCCTGCGGGTCCATGTCATCACCAAGCGCCTGACGCAGGGGCTGGCCCTTGTCGCCTTCGCCGCCATGGCGATCTTTGGCCCCGGGCTGTTCGCCGAATGGACGGGGGGGCAACCCCAGGGACTGGGCCTCGCCATCCTGGGCATGCTGGTGACCCTGGGCATCTTCTTCGGTGTCTCGTCGATCCTGTTCGTGCAGTACCGCTTCCGCCTGGAGAACGACTCCTACGAACTGTCGCGCGAGATCGTCCAGCGGACGCGCGAGTTGCAGAACCTGTTCACCAACGCCCGCGCTCTGTCGGATCAGGCCGAGACCCAGTTCGCCACCGACGGTAAGGGCTGGGGCCAGCGCGCCCTCTACCTGACCCGCCTTGTCCTGTGGATCGCCGCCCGCATGGAATACCTCGAGAAATACGCCCAGATGGAGCTGTGGCGCGTGCGCCGCGAACGGTACTGGATGCGCTGGGTCGGGCGCATCACGACGCCGCTCGTCCTGCTGGTCTGGGCAGTTGTTTTCGCGTTCTGGCCCTCCCCCGCCGGCAACGAGGGTGGGTTTCGGGTACTGCAGATCGTCGCCTTGGTAATGGCCGTGATCGTTTCATGGCTGTCCTACTACCGCTGGCAGACGCCGACGGCGGCCGTGAAGGACAAGCTGGGCGTGGACGGCTGGGTCCGCTACGCCTCGCTGGACGTCGACAACACGGTCGGCGACCAGGTCCGGCGCGACAAGGAACGCCTGGTCGAATACCGCGCGCTTACCCGCGGCCGCTAAGCGAATACCGGACCTCGCGCGCGTCATAGGCTTCGACGTCGTTCGGCTTGGTTCCGCGCCCCAGCCGGACTTCCAGAACGGTCGAGGTCGGCGACGGCCCCTGGAAGTTCAGCCCCACGCCCACGCCGGTGCTGGTGCCCGAATAGCGGTAGCCGCCGTAGCGACCCGAGGAAGACCCCACCCCGACCGAGACGCTGGGCCGGAACCCTCCCGCGCTGTCGGGGCGTCCGTCGATGTAACGCTGGGTGACCGCGAACCAGTCGTAACCCTGCTCGATCGTGAGATCAGCCGCCCGCAGCAGTGCCATGTCCGCCACGGGGCCGGGAGCGCCCACGCCGTTGTAGCTGACCCGGTAGCGGTCGCTTTCGATCCGCTGCTCTGCGTATCCCTGTCCGCCGGGTCCGCCTTGCGGTCCATACGGGGCCAGACTGGCGCAAGCCGATAGCGCAAGCGCGGCACCGGATAGCAGGAGAAGAGTCAGGCGAGGTGTCGGAACGTGGGTCATGCGCCTGCAACGTCGTTAAAAAAGCCCGGTTCCGCCGGATGCGCTTTCCAAGCGGAGCGAATGCGCGTTTTGTCGCAGGCGGTCCCGGCGTGGGATCATCCATGTGGCGTAGTCAACGATGCAGACCTTCAAGAGGGCGTCCGATGAGGAAGCCCTGAACGCCCTTCAGGGCTCGGAACTGCTCGCCAATGGTTGCGTAAACCTGATCTCGCTGGACGCCATTCGGGAACGTGCGGGTGATCTGTGGCCCCGAAAGCGCGAACTGGTCTGGGACTTCACAGACAAGAAGCTGCGGGAGCGCCTGCGGGCGCAAGACATGGTCTTCCGGGTCGATGAGACCACCTATCTGATCGCCGTGGTCGCCGACTACGCCGCTGCCGCCCAGGCCGTGGCCATGCGCAGTCTGGAAGAGATTCTGCTGCACTTCATCGGCCACCTCGACCGCGCCCACATCGTCATCCGTCGCGTCGATCGCATCGACGGGGCCGAACTGACCACCAGCGCGGTCGATATCGAACGAATTCCGCGCCTGGAGGACGTCCCCCAGCAGAAGGCGAAGATCAGCCCAACGCCGCAGGCCGAGCGCGAGAAGAACCCGCTGTTGTTCAAATCGCTGTCCGGCCGCGACCTGCGGGTCGATTTCTCGCCGCGCCCGATCACCAGCCTTCAGCACGGGGTCATGACCGCGCTGCACCTGGCCCGTCGCGTGGTCGACGTGGAGACCGAGGCCGTCCTGGGCGCTACGCAGCTGGATGCCCTGACCGACGGCGACCTGATCCGGATCGACGAGGCGACCCTCGACTACGCCTCCCTGTTCACCATGGGCGATCAGGACGCGGGCTATGTCGCCCTGGTCATTCCCGTCTCCTATCGGACATTGCTGAACCGCCGGGGGCGCGCGGCCATGATCCAGCTGGGCGGCGGCCAGCCGGCGCTGAAGACCGGCGCCTTGTTCGAGATCCTGGACATGGACACCGGCACGCCGCCCAGCCGGATCGCGGAAGCCGTGGCCCTGTCCCGCAGCTTGGTCAGGGGCGTCGTGGCGCGCCTGCCGGAGGGGCGCGGCAGCCTGGCACCCTTCACCGTCGTCGGCCTGACCGGCCTGACCGTACCGATGCCCCGTCAGCGCGGGCCAGGCGCGGCGTCCTTCAAGGTGCCTCCGCATGCGGTGGATCGGCTCAAGCCCACCTTCCGCGCCCTGATCGCGCTGGAGGCACGGCGGGGGGACGAGGCTGCGCTGCAGGCCCTGGGCTTTACCCACGCCAGTCTGGATACCGAACACGCCACCGCGGTCAGGGCGTCTTCAGGCCCAGGGCCTCTGCCAGCGCTTTGAAGTCCTCCGGCGGGTCAGCCGACACGGTCCGCTCGCCCCCGTCCGGATGCGGAAACCTCAGCGACGCGGCGTGCAGCATCAGCCGGGGCGCAGGCCTGCCCCCCGCCGTCAGCGCCCCGCCATAGCGGACGTCCCCGATCAGCGGCCGTCCGACGTGGGCCATGTGCACGCGCAGCTGATGCATCCGTCCGGTGAAGGGCTGAAGCTCCACCAGCGCCCCGTCCTCGCTGGAAGCCAGCGTGCGGTATCGGCTGCGTGAACCCTGCGCGCCCTTGGTGTCGAAGGCGGCGACCCGCATATAGCTTTCGCGCCCGATCTCCTGGCGTACCAGCGGCACGTTGATGTCGCCCTGCGCCGGATCGGGCGCGGCCGAAAGCAGGGCCAGATAGGTCTTGGTCAGCTTGTGCGCCTGGATCGCCTTGCCCAGGAAACTGGCCGCCGGTTTGGTCTTGGCCGCCAGGATGACGCCGGACGTGTCCCGGTCCAGCCGATGCACCAGTTCCGGCCGCTTGCCGTTCGACCGCGCGAAGGCCCACAGCAGGTCGTCCAGCGTGTGCGCCTGGATCCTGCCGCCCTGGCTGGACAGACCCGACGGCTTGGCGAAGGCGATGACCGACGCGTCCTCGTGGATCACCCAGCCGCGAACGGCCGCGATCTCGTCTTCGGTCAGGGATACGGGGGTTCTGAGGCTCACCCGCCGTGCGTTAGCGCAGGAAGCCACGCGCCGCCATCATCCGCGAATACCAGACCAGGAACAGACACCCAGCCAGGATCACCGCGTTCATGATCCATGCCGTGTCGCCCATCGCCTGCGCCCCGTTCGACAGGCCGTACTGATAGATGAGACTGATCACAAAGGCCGCCAGCGACACCACGAAGACCGGAAACGCCAGTCGCCGGCGCGCCAGCAGCAGGACCGACCCCAGCAGTGCGCCCCAGACGCCGATGGCCCACACGCCGGTCATCCAGACCGGCATGGCGTGCATATAAGCGATCTGCGGTTCGGTCATTCCCACGCCGCGCAGATATCCGTCTCCGCCCGTCTGGGTCATCGTGTAGTCATAGGGGCCGTAGCTGTTCCACAGCAGCCCGATCACCCCGACCACCCAGAAATGCCACGGCGTCCGCCCCGTCCGCGTGTCGCTCATGATGCTGACCATCGTCCCCTCCCAAGGATGTCTGGGGAACGACGATACGCCTTGTCAGCCCAACAGCAAGGCGGAGGTCGTCAGGCCGTGTCGGACTTCGCCGCCCGCATCGCCGCCCAGCGTTCCAGCCGCGCCTTGACCTTCTCCTCATGCCCCTCGCCCTTGGGCGAATAGAACACCCGCCGGTCCATCTCGTCAGGGAAGAAGTTCGCGCCGGAGAAGCCTTCCTCGGTGTCCGGGTCGTACTGGTAGCCCTTGCCGTAGCCGAGCGACTTCATCAGCTTGGTCGGCGCATTGCGGATGTGGGCCGGGGGCATCAGCGACCCCGTCTCGTGCGCCGCTTTCTTCGCCGCCTTGAACGCCTCGTAGACCCCGACCGACTTTGGCGCGGTGGCCAGATGCACCACCGCCTGGGCCAGGGCCAGCTCGCCCTCGGGCGAGCCCAGGAAGTCGTAGGTGTCTTTGGCGGCATTGGCGACCAGCAGCGACAGCGGGTCGGCCTCGCCGATGTCCTCGACCGCCATCCGCACGATCCGCCGCGCCAGATACAGCGGATCCTCGCCGCCGTTCAGCATCCGCGCCAACCAGTAGAGCGCCGCGTCCGGGTCCGATCCGCGAACTGATTTATGCAGCGCCGATATGAGGTTATAATGTTCTTCTCTACTCTTGTCGTAGGCCGGAGCCCGCCGTTGCAGTGTCGCCGCAAGCGCCTGCACATCCAGCGGTTCGGGCGGCAGGGCGAACAGCGTCTCGGCCATGGTCAGCAGGTATCGTCCATCCCCGTCGGCCAGGGCCAGCAGTGCCTGACGGGCCTCCGCCGTCAGCGGAAGCGCCGAACCCTCCTCCGCCTCGGCACGAATCAACAGTTGATCAAGGGCCACCTCGTCCAGCCGTTTCAGGACGAACACCTGGCTGCGCGACAGCAGCGCCCCGTTCAGTTCGAACGAGGGGTTCTCGGTCGTCGCCCCGACCAGGGTCACGACCCCTTCCTCAACGAACGGCAGGAAGCCATCCTGTTGCGCCCGGTTGAAGCGATGGATTTCGTCCACGAACAGCAATGTCGACTGCCCCGCCGCCCGGCGGACGCGCGCCTGTTCAAACGCCTTCTTCAGATCTGCAACGCCCGAGAAGACCGCCGAAATCTGCTGGTACTGATAGCCCGCCGCCCTGGCCAGCAACCGGGCGATCGTGGTCTTGCCCGTCCCCGGCGGTCCCCACAGGATCATGGAACCCAGCCGCCCGGCCTCGATCATCCGACGGATCGGCCCGCCTTCGCCCAGCAGGTGATCCTGTCCCACCACCTGATCCAGCGACGCGGGGCGGAGCCGGTCAGCGAGCGGCGCGTCGGGAGGGTGAATGCCGGAGGCTTCGAACAGATCGGTCATGCGGGTTGACAGATAGGCGCTACGCGTCGCCTTTTCACGCCTGGAATCCGAAGCCATCGAGGCACGCGTCATGGAACAGGTGAAGGCCCCCCGGCCGTTGTCCGGAATCACGCCCTACCTGAGCATCGCCTCGCGCGGAGCGGATGCAGCGGCGGAGTTCTATCGCGCCGCCTTCGGAGCCGACGAGGTCCGCCGCATGGTCGCCGACGACGGGGAGCGGCTTCTGCACGTCCACCTCCACATCAACGGCGGCAGCGTCATGCTGTCCGACGAGTTTCCCGAGTATGGCGGAGAGGCAGACGTCGAGCCGAAATCGGTGACGCTTCACCTTCATGTCGACGACGCCGACGAATGGTGGAACCGCGCCATCACGGCCGGAGCCGTGCCGGTGCATCCCTTGGCCAACCAGTTCTGGGGCGATCGCTACGGCGTGTTGAAGGATCCCTTCGGCCATAGCTGGTCGATCGGATCGCCCCTGAAGGGCTAGCGAACCCGCCCCGACATCACCCGGCCCTGCCGCAGCAGCGACACCTCCGACCCGCGCGTCGCACGCTGGATCGCCGCCAGATCGCGCACCGGCCGCCCGTCGATCTGGGTCACCACGTCGCCCGGCAGGAATCCGTTGGCGCGATAGGCATAGCTGTTCCTGGCCACGTCGGTGACGATGGCCCCGCTGGCGAAAGGATCGCCCCCCAGCCGGTCGGCCAGCGCCGGGTTCAGGGCCGCGACCTGGGCCCCCGCGAACGGTCCCTGCTCGATCGTCTGGCCATTGCCCTTCGCATCGCCGGGCAGGGTCTGGACCCGCGCGTTCAGCGTCTGGGACCGGCCGTCGCGCAGCACCGTCACCGCCACGCTGTCATTGGGATCCTTGGTGCCGATGCGGAAGTTCAGCCCACCCTGATCGTTGATCTCGGCCCCGTCGATGGCGGTGATGACGTCGCCTTCGCGAAGGCCCGCCCGCGCGCCCGGCCCGTTGGCATAGACGTCGGTGACGATCAGGCCCTGCGGCCGGGGCAGGCCCAGCGACCGGGCGATGTCGGACGTCACGCTGTCGCCCTTGACCCCCAGCCAGGGCCGCACCACCGCTGTGGCACCCCCCAGGGCCGAGTCCACCACTCGCCGCACCATCGACGCCGGCACCGCGAACCCGACGCCCGACGACGATCCCGACCGCGAGAAGATCGCCGTGTTGATGCCGATCACGTCGCCATCCATGTCGACCAGCGGACCGCCCGAGTTGCCGGGATTGATCGCCGCGTCGGTCTGGATGAAGGACCCGGAATCCGAGATGCCGGTCTCGGTCCGGTTCAGGGCCGAAATGATGCCGTTCGTCACGGTCTGGCCAACACCGAACGGGTTGCCGATGGCCAGAACCAGGTCGCCGACCTGCTGTTCCTCGCGATCGTCGATGGCGAGAACAGGTAGCTGCTCGGTCACGCCGGTCAGCCTCAGCACCGCGATGTCCGAGCGCTCGTCGGCCAGGATGACCTCGGCCGGGAACTCGCGCCGGTCGTTCAGGACGACGCGGATCTGCTGCGCGCCCTCGATCACGTGGTTGTTCGTCACCACGATGCCATCGGACCGGACGATCACGCCCGATCCGGCCGATTCCGCCACACGCTGCTGGGGCATGCCGCCGCCGAACATCTGGAAAAAGGGGTCCGCCTGCACCCGCTGAATCGACCTCGCCGAGATGTTCACCACCGCCGGTGCCGCCTCGCGCACCACGGGCGAGAAGCTCTGCTTCATGGTGGAGACGTCGGTCGGGGTGGTCCGGTTGGTCGGCTCGGCGAACACGCCGTCCTGGGCCTTGGTGGAGTTGGCGTTGCCGCACGCGGCCAGCGCCAGCGCCGCGGTCAGAGCGAGGGTCGAGGTCTTCATTGCATTCCAGAGTTCAGTCATCGCGGATGCGCATATCTGTACCGATTTCGGGCGGCATCAAGGCGGGTGGTCACGGCCGCAACGCAGCGGCCGTATCGATGGCCCGCCCGTCTCCGGCCGGGACGGAAATCGCCAGCAATCGCCCCAGCAAGGGCTGCACATCGACACTGTCCAGATCGCGAAGCACCACGCCGGGCGCGATCCCGGGACCGTGGGCGATGAACAGGGCCTGCATCTCGACCGCGGCGTTGTCGAACCCATGCGCCCCGCCCGGGTGGCTCAGCGGCCGGTCGTGGGTGGCCAGATACCATCCGATATCGGCCAAACAGACGATCGGCGGCACCCGCGGATTGGAGCCCAGCACAAACCGCGCCGGGAGCTCTCCTCGCCGCCAGCACTGATGGTGGTCCTTGCGCCCGATCAACGCCGCGTCCACCTCGGCTTCATGACCCGGCCTGGGGGCCAGATAGGCGACCCCGCTGGCATAGATGACGTCCAGCGCGCCCGGCGGAACCGCGTCGTCCAGATAGATCGTCTGATCCGGCGATATCGGTGCCATGCCGTGGTCGGACACGATCACCAGCGTGGTCCGGTCGTACAGTCTCCGTTCCCTCAGGCCCTGGATCAGCCCACCGATCGCAGCGTCCACCTCAGCCGCCGCCGCCAACGTCTGGGGCGATGCCGGACCCGTCACATGGCCGACCGTATCCACCACGTCGAAATACAGGGTCACGAAATCCGGCCGCGCCTCCGGCAGATCGAGCCACGCCAGCACCTGATCCACGCGCTCCTCATTGCCGACCGTCCCGTCATAGGGCCGCCAGTAGGTCGGTCGCCGTCCTCGGATTTCCGTCTCCGACCCCGGCCAGAACATGGTCGCCGTGGTCAGGCCCGCCTTCTCGGCCGTGACCCAGATCGGCTCGGCCTGGTTCCACCACCCGGTCTCCTTCTTCGCCTGACTGAAGCGGCCCAGAACCGGATCGTCGAAGTTGTTGCCGACGATGCCGTGGTGGTCGGGATGCAGACCCGTCACCAGCGTATAGTGGTTGGGAAAGGTCAGGCTGGGAAACGACGGCCGCATCGGCCCGCTCGCTCCGCCCGCCGCCAGGCCGGCCAGCACCGGCGTCTGCCCTCGCTCCAGATAGTCGGCACGAAAACCGTCGATGGAGATCAGGATGGTCAGCGGGCGCCCTGCGTCTGCCGACCTGGGGCCTGGCACGGTGGCGCACGCGGTCAGCAACAGCAGCAGGACGGCGATCATTACGCGCGGCATGAGAGCGACTCCCTGCACGACAGGACCGTCACGCGGGACGGTCCTGGTCGATGGCTTCGATCAGTTCCTGGGTTGGATCACGGTCAGGATAAGGCGTCGCCCCGCTCAGCACCAGATCGAGTCCGGCATTCCTGACCCCGGCCTGTTTCAGAGGTTGACGGCCGGTCCGGGTGCGGCAGAGGCTAGAATATCGACGGGATGGCGACCGGTATCAGGCCACTGGCGGTCCGCATATCCCGGGTTACCAGATGAATCCGATCGACGAACTTCCGATCCATGATCTTGCACCGCTCATAGACCGCAGGATCGTCGCTGACGAAGATTGTGTAGCTCTGCTTGCTCGTGGCGGCGTTGAACGCCGCGGCGATCTCTTCCAGTTCGTCGGCGGTCGCCTTCACATGGGCCTGACGGATGTCGAAGATCCAGTCCCATCCGCCCAGCGCCTTGCGCTGTCGCAACAGCCGCAGGACCGTCTCGCCCATCGTGTCGGTCACGGGTCCCGGCATCGCCGTCACGGTGACCCGCTTCAGCCCTTCACTCAACGCAACTTTCGTAGACATCGGCTACCTATGCCATCCTCGCGGCAACAAAGGTTTAAGGCCGCCAGATCGCTCATGACGTCGACAGGATCGTCCTCTGCCCTGGGCGGCGAGGGCGGTGTGATCGACCTGTCCGAAGCTTAATCTGCCGACGCTTGCCGACCGGCCCTCCCCGGGCGAAGGTCCGAACATGACCGCAGTGATCGAGACCCGTGCCCTGACCAAGACCTATGGCACCGTGCGGGCGCTGGACGGGCTCAGCCTGACCATCCCCAAGGGTGGGGTCTATGGCGTGCTCGGGCCCAACGGGGCAGGCAAGTCGACCCTGTTCCGCATCCTGCTGGGCTTGATCCGTCCGACCGAGGGCGAGGCCATCGTCATGGGCGGCAGGGTGGGCGACGTCGCCGCCGGCCGCCGCATGGGCTCGATGATCGAGACGCCACGCTTTCCGCCCTTCATGACCGCGCGCCAGGTTCTGGAGTGGCTGTCGATCGCCCATGGGCTGAAGGCCGACGCCGCGCGCGTGTCTGGCTGGCTGGAGCGCGTCGGTCTGACCGAGGCCGCCGACCGAAAGGTGCGGGGCTTCTCCGTGGGTATGCTGCAGCGGCTAGGCGTCGCCGCCGCCCTGATCACAGAGCCCGAACTGGTCATCCTGGATGAGCCCACCAGCGGCATGGATCCCCCCGGCATCCAGGAAATGCGCGCCCTGATCCGCTCCCTGTCGGAAAAGGACGGCATCACCGTCGTCCTGGCCAGCCACCAGCTGCTGGAGGTCCAGCGCGTCTGCGACCGCGTCGCCATCCTGAACCGGGGCAAGCTGGTCCGCGAGGGATCGGTCACCGACCTGACCTCGGCCGGCGAGCGTTTACGCCTTTCGCTCACCCCCATGGCCCAGGCCATGGCCATCCTGGGCAGCCGGGCGGTGGTCGAGGGTGACGCTATCCTGGTCACCCTGCCCCGTGCCGAGGCCCCCGCCCTGCTCCGCGCCCTGATCGAGGCCGGCGTCGACATCGACGAGGCCCGTTGGATCGGAGCCGATCTGGAAAGCGTCTTCATGACGGAAACTGGCAGCGTCCAAACCGTAGAGGCCATCCGATGAGCGTGACCATGCTGGCCGACGCCCTGCGCTCCGAGGCCTATCGCTTCACCAAGAACCGCGTGACCCTGTTGTGGAGCGTGGTCTTCTTTCCCGTCGTCGCCCTGGTGCTGGGAACGCTGGGGCAGCTCTTCATCAAGACCAAGATGGCCGAGGTCCGGGACGCCACCCTGCCGCCGGGCGTCGCCGAAAAACTTCTGGCGACCGGCACCCTGAACCTGGGTGAATCCTTGCCGACCCTGGCCGCCGATCTGGCCAATCCGATCCTGATCCTGTTCATCCTGATCGGGGCGGCAACGATTTTCGCCGGTGACTATCGCTGGGAAAGCTGGCGGCTGACCACGGCGCGCAACAGCCGGCTGAACCTGATCCTGGGCAAGGTCGGCGTGGCCAAGCTGCTGACCCTGACCGCCCTTCTGCTCATGATGGTCCTGGGACTGATCGGCGAAGCGGCCAAGGGCGTCATCTTCGACCGCAGCCTGTCGTTCAGCATCGGCGGCGACAGCCTGGGCCAGACCGGCCTGCTGTTCCTTCTGGCCTATGTCCGCGTCGTCCAGATCACCCTGCTGGCATTGCTGGCCGCCGTCCTGACCCGTTCCCTGATCGCCACCCTGTTCGTGCCGATCGTCGTCAGCCTGGCCCAGGCCATCTTCGCCAACTTCCTGCCCATGCTGGGATGGGGCGTTGACGACTGGCGCGCGCAGTTCCTGTTCCCCGGCTTCGCCTACGACACGCTGAAGGCTGCGATCGAGACCGGTGGCGGCATGTCCGCCGACGGCGCGGTCCTGGCCCTGGTTAGCCTCATCCTGTGGTGTCTGGTCCCCCTGGCGGGGGCCATCGGCTGGTTTGGCCGTCAGGATTTGTCGAAGGAGTAGGCCTCAGTCCTCGTCCGGCGCGCCCAGGGGGAAATAGCCCCGATACGGCCGTGCCTCGTTCAGCGCGCGGGCATAGCTGGGTCGGGCCAGCAGGCGTCGGCGATAGGCCCACAGGTGTTCGAAACGCGCGGGGATCGCGTGGGTCCAATGGGCATACAGCAGCCCCGGCGCGGCCCCGCAGTCGGCCAGGGTGAAGACTTCTCCCGCCGCCCAGGTCCGGCCCGACATCACGCTGTCCAGCCAGGCATAGGCCGTCTCCAGCCTGGCTTTGGCTTCCGTCACGATCAGGGGATCGCGCGCATCCTCGGGACGCAGCGCATTGTAGATGATCCGCTGCTGGTTGGCGTTGATGTGGTTGTCGAACACCCGGTCCATGAACCGCGTCTCCAGCGCCAGCTCCGGATCGGTCGGGATCATCGGCGTGGAGGGATCGATCTGGTCCAGCCGCTCGATGATGATCGAGGTCTCGGCGAAATGCCTGTCGCCGTCCTTCAGCACCGGGAACTGTCCGAACGGCCAGGCCGCCTTCAGCTCCGCCATCGCACCCTCGTCATCCAGCATCCGCTGGGTGAAGGGCAGATCCTTCTCGTAGAAGGCCACGATCGCCTTCTGGCAGTACGACGAGAAGGGGTGGCTGTAGAGGATCAGGTCGGTCATGCCGCACCCTGCCCGACGCGCGCGCAAAGAAAAAGGGCGACCCGGTCACCCGGATCGCCCTTCAAATCTCGGTCTGCCAGCGACAGCCTATTCGTCGTCGCCTTCGTAGACGGCGACCGGACCCGAGTCCTGGCCCTTGGCCGAGGTGTCGCGATCGACGAACTCGATCACCGCCATCGGGGCGTTGTCGCCGTGGCGGTAACCGGCCTTCATGATGCGGATGTAGCCACCCTGACGGTCGGCGTAGCGCGGGCCGATCGTTTCGAACAGCTTGCCGACCTGGGTCACGTCACGGACGTGGCTGATGGCCTGACGACGCGCATGCAGGTCGCCCTTCTTGCCCAGCGTGACCAGCTTTTCGACGAAGGGGCGAAGCTCCTTGGCCTTGGGCAGGGTCGTGGTGATCTGCTCGTGCTTGATCAGCGACGCGGCCATGTTGGCGAACATGGCGGTGCGATGGCTGGCCGTGCGGCCGAGTTTGCGGTGGGCGGCGCCGTGGCGCATCGGGGTCTCTCCTACTCAACCCGGGTATCCGTCTTACGGGACCGTGGGCCGTATCATTCTAACCGCTCCGATGACCGAAATCGGTCCGGGCGGAGGGTTGAAACTAGATCTGGTCGTCGAACTTCTTGGCCAGGTCTTCGATGTTCTCCGGGGGCCAGTTCGGCACGTCCATGCCGAGCGACAGACCCATGGAGGTCAGCACTTCCTTGATTTCGTTCAGCGACTTGCGGCCGAAGTTCGGGGTGCGAAGCATTTCGCCCTCCGTCTTCTGGATCAGGTCGCCGATGTAGACGATGTTGTCGTTCTTCAGGCAGTTGGCCGAACGGACCGACAGTTCCAGTTCGTCGACCTTCTTCAGCAGGGCCGGGTTGAACGGCAGGTCGGGCTTGCCTTCCGACGCTTCCACGGCCTTCTTCGGCTCGTCGAAGGTGATGAAGATCTGCAGCTGGTCTTGCAGGATGCGCGAGGCGTAGGCCACCGCGTCAACCGGCGAGACGGCACCGTTGGTTTCGACTTCCAGCACCAGCTTGTCATAGTCCAGCGACTGGCCCTGACGGGTCGGCTCGACGCGGTACGCGACGCGCTTGACCGGCGAATACAGGGCGTCGACGGCGATCAGGCCAATCGGAGCGTCTTCCGGACGGTTGAACTCGGACGCGACATAGCCCTTGCCGTTCTGGACGGTCAGTTCCATGCGGATCGACGCGCCGTCGTCCAGGGTGCAGATGACGTGGTTGGGGTTCAGCACCTCGATGTCCGAAGGGACGTCGATCTGGCCGGCGGTCACGGGCCCGGGGCCAGTGGCGCGCAGCGTCATGCGCTTGGGACCCTCGGCGTGCATGCGCAGCGCCAGCTGCTTGATGTTCAGGACGATGTCGACGACGTCCTCGCGCACGCCTTCCAGCGACGAGAATTCGTGCACGACGCCGTCGATCTGAATGGCGGTCACGGCCGCGCCTTGCAGCGACGACAGCAGCACGCGGCGCAGGGCGTTGCCGAGCGTCACACCGAAACCGCGCTCGAGGGGCTCGGCCACCAGACGGGCCTTGCGTTGGGCGTCGGAGCCCAGCTCGATCTGCGGCTTCTCGGGACGGATCAGCTCTTGCCAGTTACGTTCGATCATAGGTGTCCCTAACGAGTGTCGCCGGACCCTCTCACCTCGTCAGGGAGGCGGGTCCGGCGGAGAAATAGAGCAGGCGGCGGGGTAGCTTAGACGCGACGGCGCTTGGGCGGACGGCAGCCGTTGTGCGGCATCGGCGTGACGTCGCGGATGGTCGTGATGGTCAGGCCGACCGACTGCAGCGCGCGCAGGGCCGACTCCCGGCCGGAACCGGGGCCCGAGACATTGACTTCCAGCGTCTTGACGCCGTGTTCCTGGGCCTTCTTGCCCGCGTCTTCGGCGGCCATCTGGGCGGCGTAGGGCGTCGACTTGCGCGACCCCTTGAAGCCCATGTGTCCGGCGGACGACCACGATATCGCGTTGCCCTGGGCATCGGTGATCGTGATCATGGTGTTGTTGAAAGAGGCGTTCACATGGGCGACGCCCGAGGTGATGTTCTTGCGCTCGCGCTTCTTTACGCGACCCGGTTCCTTGGCCATGTGTCTGTCTTACTTCTTCTTGCCGGCGATCGGCTTGGCGGGACCCTTGCGGGTGCGGGCGTTGGTGTGGGTGCGCTGACCGCGGACGGGCAGGCCCTTGCGGTGACGCAGGCCGCGATAGCAGGCCAGGTCCATCAGGCGCTTGATGTTCATCGACGTCTCGCGGCGCAGGTCGCCCTCGACGGTGTGATCCTTGTCGATCGTCTCGCGGATCTGCAGGACTTCGGCGTCGGTCAGCTGGTTCACGCGGCGCGAGGGCTCGATGCCCACCTTGCCGGTGATGTCCTTGGCGGCGGCCGGGCCGATGCCATGGATGTACTGAAGCGCGATTTCGACGCGCTTGTTGGTCGGAATGTTGACGCCAGCGATACGGGCCACGAAGATCTCCAAGTACGCGCAAACCGGACGCAACAAACGCTCCGGTCAACAGACCAGGAGCGTGGCGCCCTTCGCGGGAAGCGCGCCTTATACAGGCGATTCAGATTGCGTCAACGCCTGAGCGAGGCGGGCCGGACATTCGCCGTCTACTGACGACCGAACAGGACCACGACCGTCGCCCGGAAGCCCTCGATCGATCGTCCCGACGCCGTCGTCGGCGGGCGGAAACGGAAATAGGTTTCGGCCACCCGGGTCGCCGCCTCGCCGAAGCCCAGGCCTTCGGGGCTCTCCGAGACCACGCGACAGCCGTCCAACCGCGTATCCGAACGGATGACACAGTTGACCGAGGCACGACCCGGCACCCGCCGACGGCGCGCTTCCTGTGGCACCAGCCCCAGGATCTCTCCGTTCGAGGCTCCGCGCAGGATGATGGGGCCGGAGCCCGAACCCGGACCGTCGCCCTCCCCTTCCCCGTCACCCGTGCCATTGCCCTGTCCCCCCTGGCCCAGACCCGGGGTCGGACCCGGCTGGTCGGAGGCACCGACGATGACGGCCGGCGCGGGCGCGGGCTTGGGCGGCGCGGGCAGCTCGGGGCGGGGAACCGGCTTGGGCGTCACATGCACGACCGAAGGGGCCGCGGGGGCACCGCCACCTGCATCCGGCGCCGGGGGCTCGGGCGGAGGCGGCGGTGGAGGGGGCGGCGTAAGATCGACCAGCTGGACGTTGATCGGGGTCTGGACGACGACGGGCGGCGGCGTATGCCCCAGGCCGCTGAGCGCGAACAGCACCGCGTGCAGCGAGACGACGCCAAGCATGACGCCGCCCTGACGCCAGCGTCTCGCGGATTTCGGCGTGGCTGGAATGATCGTGGCTCCGGTCGCGGCGCTTACCGCCAGGCTTGGACGACCAAACGCTCCGTCCGGTCTGAACGATCCATAGCAGAGCCGGAACGACGGGGCGTGACGACCGGGCTCATGCCCCGTTCATCCGCAGACCCTTCAGGCGCGGGCCAAAGCCTCTGAGATGGCGGTAGCGACGGCCTCGATCGAGCCCATGCCGTCCACCTCGGTCAGCAGCCCCTTGTCGCCGTAGTAGGGCAGCAGGGGCGCGGTGTTGCGGTTGTAGGCGTCCAGGCGAACCTTGAAGCTTTCGGGATTGTCGTCGGGCCGGCCCTGGTCGGCGAACCGCTTCGAGACCCGCTCCAGCAGGGCGTCGTCGTCGACCTTCAGCCGCACCACAGCGTCGATCTTCTTGCCCAGCTTGGCCAGCATGGCGTCCAGCGCCTCGGCCTGGGCGATCGTGCGGGGGAAGCCGTCGAAGATGGCTCCGCCCGCGTCCTCAGCCTCTTTCAGCCGAGCCTCGATCAGCGCGATGACGATGTCGTCGGCGATCAGTCCGCCCTTGGACATGATTTCCTTGCACTGCTGACCCAGTTCGGAACCCGAGGCGATCGCCTCGCGCAGCATGTCGCCGGTCGACAGCTGGACCATGCCGCGCTGTTCGACCAGCCGCTTGGCCTGGGTACCCTTGCCGGCCGCAGGGGGCCCGAACAGGATCAGGTTCATGCTCGGTGCCCCTCCCCGGGCTTGATCTCGACTATCGCCGAACCGGCGCGGGCGCACCGCGACCGCCACGGCCGCGCAGCTTGGCCTTCTTGATGAGGCCTTCGTACTGGTGTGCCAACAGTTGCGACTGGATCTGCGCCACCGTGTCCATCGTCACCGAGACCACGATCAGGACCGAGGTCCCGCCGAAATACAGCCCCCGGCCGAAGTTGGCCGAGATGATCTCCGGCAACAGGCAGACCGCAGTGATGTAGGCGGCGCCGATCACGGTCAGGCGGGTCAGGACATAGTCCAGATATTCCGCCGTCCGCTTGCCCGGCCGGATGCCCGGCAGGAACCCGCCGTACTTGCGCAGGTTCTCGGCCGTGTCCTCGGGGTTGAAGGTGATCGAGGTGTAGAAGAAGCAGAAGAAGACGATCAGGGCGGCATACAGCGCCATGAACAGCGGCTGGCCGTGCGTCAGCTGGGCGGCCACGGTCGGCAACCAGTCCAGCCAGGCCGGCAGGTTGGCGGTCGCGGCGAAGTTGGCCACGGTCGACGGCAGCAGCAGCAGCGACGAGGCGAAGATCGGCGGGATGACGCCGGCCGTGTTCACCTTCAGCGGCAGGAACGAGCGCTCCCCTCCCGCCATCCGGTTGCCTTCTTGGCGCTTGGGATACTGGATCAGCAGACGGCGCTGGGCCCGTTCCATGAACACGATGAAGACCACCACGGCGACGACCATCGCCAGGATGAAGAGCAGGGCGAACGCCGACAGCTGACCCTGTTGGGCCAGGCCAAGCAGACGGCCGATCGTGCCCGGCAGGACCGCGACGATGCCCGCGAAGATGATCAGCGAGATGCCGTTACCGACGCCGCGCGCCGTCACCTGCTCGCCCAGCCACATCAGGAACATGGTGCCGCCGGTCAACGAAACGACCGTCGTCGCGATGAAGAAAAGCCCCGGATTGTCCACCAGGCTTGCCTGGGCGTTCAGGCCGGCGGCGATGCCGAACGACTGCGCCAGGGCCAGGACCACGGTCAGATAGCGGGTGTACTGGTTCAGCTGCTTGCGGCCGCTTTCGCCGCCTTCCTTCTTCAGCTTCTCCCAGGGCGGATACACGCTGCCCATCAGCTGGACGATGATCGAGGCCGAGATGTAGGGCGTCACGTTCAGGGCAAACACCGCCATCCGCTCCACCGCGCCGCCCGAGAACATGTTGAACATGTCCAGGATGCCGCGCTGGCCGTCGGGATTGTTGAAGAACTGCAGGAAGGCTTCGGAGTTGATCCCCGGGATCGGCACATAGGTACCGATGCGATAGACCAGCAGTGCGCCCAGCGTGAAGAGCAGACGCTTGTGCAGCTCGGTCGCTTTCGCGAACGAGCCCATGTTCATATTGGCGGCGAGTTGTTCGGCGGCCGAAGCCATGTGTCGTTACCCCGACTGATCAGTACGCGGCCGATCGAAACGAATCCGGGGCCAACGTCCAGATAGGCGAAGGGCGGCCTCTTAGCGAGACCGCCCCCCGAGCTTTATTGTTACGCCTTGGAGGCGGTGCGGGTCGTGCGAGCCGAAATCTTGTTGGCGTCGCCACGCGGAGCCTTCGGTGCGGGGGCCTTGCCCTTGGCGGCGTTGCGCTTCTCGACGCGCGCGGCGGCCTTGGCTTCGGCTTCGATCCGCTGTTCGACGATCGAGCCGCCAGCGGCCTCGATGGCCTTCTTGGCGCCGGCCGTTGCCGACCAGACGACCAGGTTCAGCTTGGCCTTGATCTCGCCAGTGCCCAGCAGGCGCACGCCGTCCTTGGAACGACGGATCACGCCGGCGGCCACCAGGGCCTCGCCATTCAATTCCGACTTGGCGTCCAGCTTGCCCGCGTCGATCGCGTCCTGCAGACGCCACAGGTTCACTTCGGCCAGCTTCAGAGCGTTGGGATTGTTGAAGCCGCGCTTGGGCATCCGCATGTACAGCGGCATCTGCCCACCTTCGAAGCCGCCGATGGCGACGCCGGAACGCGACTTCTGACCCTTGACGCCGCGACCGGCGGTCTTGCCCTTGCCCGAACCCGGACCGCGGCCGACGCGCATGCGCTTCTTGTGGGCGCCTTCGTTGTCGCGGATTTCATTCAATTTCATGTGCCTGATCCTTTCGGGTTCTAGCGCCCGCTGCGAACAGCGGACTCGGCTTTGATTTTCATTTGGGGACGGACGGACCCGCCCCCGGAACGCGATGAAGGGCGGCCTATAGCCGCCCCCACCCTGTCACCGCAAGGGCGACACCCTCCCCCGTTGAGGAGAGGGCCATTTACAGGTTTACTTCTCGACGATCTCGGTCAGGTGGGCGACCTTGGCGATCATGCCACGGACCGAGGGGGTGTCTTCCAGCGTGGACTCGCGGCCCATGCGGTTCAGACCCAGGCCCACCAGGGTGGCGCGCTGGTCGTTCTTGCGGCGGATCGGCGAACCGGTCTGCTTGACGGTGACCGTCTTGGCTTCAGTCTTGGCCATTCTCAGGACTCCACGGCTTCGGGCGCGGCTTCCACAGCCGAGGCGCCGTCGTTGCGGCGGCCCATCAGGTCAGCGACCTTCTTGCCACGCTTGGAGGCGACCTGACGCGGCGAGGACTGGACCTTCAGCGCCTCGAACGTCGCGCGGATCATGTTGTAGGGGTTGGACGAACCCGTCGACTTGGCCACCACGTCGGCGACGCCGAGGGTTTCCAGGACGGCGCGCATCGGACCACCCGCGATCACGCCGGTGCCGGGAGGGGCAGCGCGCATCATGATCTTGCCAGCACCCCAACGGCCGTTGCCGTCATGGTGCAGGGTGCGGTTTTCGCGCAGGGGCACGCGGATCATCGTCTTCTTGGCTTCTTCGGTCGCCTTGCGGATGGCTTCCGGCACTTCGCGCGCCTTGCCGTGACCGAAACCGACGCGACCCTTGCCGTCACCGACGACCATCAGGGCTGCGAAGGAGAAGCGACGGCCGCCTTTGACGGTGGCCGCGACGCGGTTGATGTGCACCAGCTTCTCGACGATGTCCGAATCCGGACCGTCGACGGCGGGGGCGTTGCGGTTGTCGCGACGGTTGCGGTCGTTGCCGCCTTGTCCGCCACGTTGGGGTGCTTGGGCCATCTGTCGGTCCTTAGAAGTTCAGGCCGGCTTCACGCGCGGCATCCGCCAGCGCCTTCACCCGTCCGTGATAGATGTAGCCACCGCGATCGAAGACCACGTCCTTGATGCCCTTCTCGATGGCCCGCTCGGCGACCAGCTTGCCGATGGCGGCAGCGGCCTCCTTGTTGGAGCCCTTCGAGGTTCCGGCCTTGTCGCCTTCCAGCGAAGAGGCGGCGGCGACCGTGACGCCCTTGAGGTCGTCGATGATCTGGGCCGAGATGTTCTTGTCCGAACGGTGCACGGACAGGCGCAGGCGACCATTGCCCATCGCCTTGAGGCGGCGGCGGTTGCGCTCGGTGCGCTTCGCGGCTTTTTGCTTGAGGGTCGATGCCATGGCTTACTTCTTCTTGCCTTCCTTGCGACGCACCTTCTCGCCGGCATAACGGACGCCCTTGCCCTTGTAGGGCTCCGGCGGACGCAGCTTGCGGATGTTGGCCGCCAGTTCGCCGACGACCTGCTTGTCGGGGCCGGAGATCTTGATCTCGGTCTGCTTGGGCACCGCGAAGGTCACGCCGGCCGGAGCCTTGATGTCCACTTCGTGCGAGAAACCCAGTTGCAGCGACAAGTCGTTGCCCTTCATGGCGGCGCGGTAACCCACGCCGACCAGCTCAAGCGTGCGCTCGAACCCGTCGGTGACACCGACGACCATGTTGTCGACCAGGGTTCGCGACAGGCCCCACATCGCGCGGGCGCGCTGAGTGTCGGCACGGATGGCCAGGTTCAGTTCGCCGTCGTTCTGGGTCAGCTCGACCTCTTCGGCCAGGGTCCAGGACCGCTCGGCCTTGGGGCCTTTCACGGTGATGGTCTGGCCGTCGATGGTGACGGTGACGCCTTTCGGCACGGTGATGGGACGTTTTCCGATACGGGACATCTTTAGTAGACCCTGCAGAGGACTTCGCCGCCGACATTGGCGTCGCGGGCGGCGGCGTCGGACATGACGCCCTTCGAAGTCGAAAGGATCGAGATGCCCAGGCCGTTCTTGATCGGCTTCAGGTCGGAGATCGCGGAGTAGACGCGGCGGCCCGGCTTGGACACGCGGGCGATCTCGGCGATGACCGGCTGGCCGTCGAAATACTTGAGCTCGATCTCGAACTGCGGGAACTCGCCGGGGTTCTGAACCAGCGAATAGCCGCGGATGTAGCCCTCGTCCTGCAGCACGTCGAGGACGCGCTGGCGCAGGCGGGAGGCCGGGGTGAGCACTTTCGAACGCTTGCGCATCGCCGCGTTCTTCATGCGAGCGATCATGTCGCTCAGGGGATCGTTGATCATCATGTCTGTCGCTCCCCTTACCAGCTGGACTTCGTCAGGCCCGGGATCTGGCCCAGGTTGCCGAGTTCACGCAGCGCGATCCGGCTCATCTTCAGCTTGCGATAGAAGGCCCGCGGACGGCCCGTCACTTCGCAGCGGTTACGGATCCGGACGGCCGCCGAGTTGCGCGGCAGCTCGGCCAGCTTCAGGCGGGCGTCGAAACGCTCTTCCAGAGGCAGGCTCTCGTCGTTGGCGGTCGCCTTCAGGGCGGCCCGCTTGTCGGCGTATTTGGCGACGAGGGCTTTCACCATCTCGTTGCGGTTCACGGCGCTTTTCTTAGCCATTGTGCTTTTCCCTTCCCGCTCAGTTCTTCACGAACGGGAACTTGAACTCGGTCAGAAGCGCGCGCGCCTCGTCGTCGGTCCGAGCCGTGGTGCAGACGATGATGTCCATGCCCCACATCTGATCGATCTGGTCGTAGTTGATCTCTGGGAACACGATGTGTTCCTTCAGACCCATGGCGTAGTTGCCGCGTCCGTCGAACGACGTCGGCTTCAGGCCCCGGAAGTCCTTCACGCGCGGCAGGGCGATCGTGATCAGACGGTCCAGGAACTCGTACATCTGGTCGCCGCGCAGGGTGACCTTGCCGCCGATGACCATGCCCTCGCGCAGCTTGAAGCCGGCGATGGAGGTGCGCGCCTTGGTCGGGACCGCCTTCTGGCCGGCGATCTGCGTCAGATCCTTGAGGGCGGCGTTCGCCTTCTTGGAGTCCGCGACCGCTTCGCCGATGCCCATGTTCAGGACGATCTTGTCCAGCTTGGGCGTCTGCATCGGGTTGGTGTAGCCGAACTTCTCGGTCAGCACGCCCTTGATGCGGTCGTTGTAGTCGCCCTTCAGGCGGGGGGTGTATTTGGTATCGGCCATCAGATGACGTCTCCCGTCGTCTTGGCAAAGCGAACCTTCTTGTCGCCTTCCATGCGGAAGCCGACGCGCGACGCCTTGCCGTTGGCGTCGGCGATCGCGACGTTCGACAGGTGAAGCGAGGCTTCCTTGTTCTTGATACCGCCCTGGGGGTCGCCCTGGGACGGACGGGTGTGGCGCTGGACCATGTTGATCCCGGTCACCATCACGCGGTTCTCGGTCGGCAGGACCTTGGCGACTTCGCCGGTGCGGCCCTTGTCTTTTCCGGTCAGGACGACGACGCGGTCGCCCTTCTTGATCTTGGCGGCCATGGTTACAGGACCTCCGGGGCCAGCGAGATGATCTTCATGTGGTTCTTGGCGCGCAGTTCACGGGGAACCGGGCCGAAGATCCGCGTGCCGACCGGCTCGTTCTGCTTGTTGACGATGACCGCGGCCGACTTGTCGAAGCGGATGACCGAGCCGTCCTTGCGCTGGATGTCCTTGGCGGTGCGCACGACGATGGCGCGAACCACTTCACCCTTCTTCACGCGACCGCGCGGAATGGCTTCCTTGACCGAGGCGACGATCGTGTCACCCACCGAGGCGTAGCGGCGCTTCGCGCCACCCAACACCTTGATGCACATGACCCGGCGAGCGCCCGAGTTATCGGCCACCTCCAGGTTAGTTTGCATCTGGATCATATGATCAGATCCTTCTTGATTACGACGCCGAGGCCGAGGTGTCCTTGGACAGGACCTCCCAGCGCTTCAGCTTGGATTTCGGGGCGCACTCACGGATGCGGGCGACGTCGCCTTCCTTGAAGGCGTTCGCTTCGTCGTGGGCGTGGTACTTCTTGGACAGGCGCACGATCTTTTTCATGACCGGGTGCAGCAGCGTGCGTTGGACGACGACGACGACGGTCTTGTCGCCCTTGTCGGACACGACCACGCCTTCGAGAATACGTTTGGGCATGGGGTTTCCTTACGAAGCCGAACGCTTCTCACGCAGAAGCGTGGAGATGCGAGCGATGTCTTTGCGGACTTCACCGACGCGGTGAGTCTTTTCCATCTGACCGGTGGCGGCCTGGAAGCGCAGGTTGAACTGCTCCTTCTTGAGCGACAGCAGCTGGTCGCCCAGCTGGTCGTTCGTCTGGGAGCGAAGGTCGGCGATCTTGGTCATCAGGCAACGTGCTCCACGTGCGAGACACCGGCGTCCAGGCGGGTGACCACCTTGGTGCGGACCGGCAGCTTGGCGGCGCCCAGACGCAGCGCCTCGCGGGCCACGTCATCGGCGACGCCGTCGATTTCGAACAGGATCCGGCCCGGGTGGCAGCGCGCCGCCCAGTGATCCACCGCGCCCTTGCCCTTGCCCATGCGGACTTCGGCCGGCTTGCCCGAGACGGGAACGTCCGGGAACACACGGATCCAGACCCGGCCCTGACGCTTCATCTGGCGGGTGATCGCGCGGCGGGCCGCCTCGATCTGACGCGCGGTGATGCGTTCCGGCTCCAGCGTCTTCAGGCCATAGGACCCGAAGTTCAGCGAGAAGCCACCCTTGGCAGCGCCGTGGATGCGGCCCTTGAAGGCCTTGCGGTACTTGGTTTTCTTCGGTTGCAGCATCTCTTAGCCCTCACGGCCACGGCGACCGCCGCGGTCATCGCGGCGCGGGCCGCGTTCACGGCCTTCGTTGGACGACGGACCGGCGGCTTCCTGAGCCCAGCGCTTGTCCTGGGCCATCGGGTCGTGCTCGAGCACTTCGCCTTTGAACACCCAGACCTTCACACCGATGATGCCGTAGGTCGTCTTGGCCTCGATGAAGCCGTAGTCGATGTCGGCGCGCAGGGTGTGCAACGGCACGCGACCTTCGCGATACCATTCCATCCGCGCGATCTCGGCACCGCCCAGGCGGCCCGACACGTTGATGCGGACGCCCTTGGCGCCCAGGCGCATGGCCGACTGCATGGCGCGCTTCATGGCACGACGGAAGGCGATCCGGCGTTCCAGCTGCTGCGCGATGTTCTCGGCGATCAGCTGGGCATCGGTCTCGGGCTTGCGGACCTCGACGATGTTCAGGTGAACTTCGCCTTCGGTACGGGCCGAGATGTCCTTGCGCAGCTTCTCGATGTCCGCGCCCTTCTTGCCGATCACGACGCCCGGACGGGCGGCATAGATCGTCACGCGGCACTTCTTGTGCGGACGCTCGATGATGATGCGCGACACGCCGGCGGCGTTCAGGCGTTCCTTGAGCCAGGTGCGCAGCGCCAGGTCCTGGTGCAGCAGCCGGGCATAGGACGCGCCGTCGGCGAACCAACGGCTGTCCCAGGTGCGGTTCACGCCGAGGCGGAAACCGATCGGATTGATTTTCTGACCCATCAGGCGGCCTCGCCGGCTTCACGGACCACGATGGTGATCTCGCTGAACGGTTTCAGGATACGCGACGAGCGGCCACGAGCACGGCTCGCGAAACGCTTCATCACCAGGTTCTTGCCCACGAAGGCCTCGGCAACGATCAGGCTGTCGATGTCCAGGTTGTGGTTGTTCTCGGCGTTCGACACGGCGCTGTAGAGCACCTTGCGGACGTCGTCGGAGATACGCTTGCGGCTGAATTCCAGCTCGTTCAGGGCCTTCTGGACCGGCAGGCCACGGATGGACTGGGCGACCAGGTTCAGCTTCTGCGGGCTGATGCGGACGTTCGTCAGCTTGGCGCGCGCTTCGGTTTCGCCGACGCGGCGGGTGTTGTTGGTCTTGGGCATGTTACTTCCGCTTCGCCTTCTTGTCCGCGGCGTGGCCGGGGAACGAACGGGTGGGCGAGAACTCGCCCAGCTTCATGCCGACCATGTCCTCGTTCACGTGCACGGGGACGTGCTTGTGACCGTTGTGGACACCGAACGTCAGACCGACGAACTGCGGCAGGATGGTGGAGCGGCGCGACCAGGTCTTGATCACGTCCTTGCGGCCCGACGTCGAGACGGCGTCGGCCTTCTTGAGCAGATACCCGTCGACGAACGGGCCTTTCCAGGAGGAGCGAGCCATCTTTAGCGAGCCTTCTTGAGGTGGCGGCTACGGATGATGAAGCGATCCGTCGCCTTGTTCTTGCGGGTACGCGTGCCCTTGGTGTCCTTGCCCCACGGCGTGACCGGGGTCCGGCCGCCGGAGGTCTTGCCTTCACCACCGCCGTGCGGGTGGTCGACCGGGTTCATGGCGACGCCGCGAACGTGCGGGCGGAAGCCCATGTGACGAACGCGACCGGCCTTGCCGAGGTTCTGGTTCATGTGGTCGGCGTTTGAAACGGCGCCCACTGTGGCCATGCAGCCGTCCAGAACCATGCGCAGCTCGCCCGAGCCGAGGCGGATCTGGGCGTAACCCTGATCGCGACCCACCAGCTGGGCGTAGGCACCGGCCGAACGGGCCAGCTGAGCGCCCTTGCCCGGCTTCATTTCCACGCAGTGGATGATGGTGCCGACGGGGATGGAGCGCAGCGGCATGGCGTTGCCGGGCTTCACGTCCGTCTTTTCGCCGGCCACGATCGTGTCGCCCGCCTTCAGGCGTTGCGGCGCGACGATGTAGGCCTTTTCGCCGTCCTCATAGGTGATGAGGGCGATGAAGGCGGTGCGGTTGGGGTCGTACTCCAGCCGCTCGACGGTCGCCGTCTGGAACTTGCGACGCTTGAAGTCGATCTTGCGATACAGGCGCTTGGCGCCACCGCCGCGGAAGCGGACGGCGATGCGACCGCCCTGACCGCGTCCGCCCGACTTGGTCAGGCCTTCGGTCAGCGACTTCTCGGGACGGCCCTTGAAGAGCTCCGAGCGGTCGATCAGCACCAGGGCGCGACGGCCCGGCGATGTCGGATTGTAGGTTTTCAAGGCCATCGGTTCAGAGCCCCGTCGTGACGTCGATCGACTGGCCTTCGGCCAGCGTCACGATCGCTTTTTTGATGTCGACCCGACGGCCCATGATGCCGCGGAAGCGCTTGGTCTTGCCCTTCTGGACCAGGGTGTTGACCTTCAGGACGTTGACCTTGAACAGGCTTTCGACCGCAGCGGCGATCTCGTCCTTGGTCGAGGTGCCCGCGACGCGGAACACGACCTTGTTCTGCTCCGACAGGATCGTCGCCTTCTCGGTGATGATCGGCGACAGGATGGTGTCGTAGTGTTTGGCGGTTGGAGCGGCGGCCATTACGCGGCTTCCTTCTCGGCTTGCTCGCGACGCGAGAGCTTGTAGTCGGCATAGGTGGCCTCGATGGCCTCCACGGCGGACTTGGTCAGCACCAGCTTGTCGGCGCGCAGGATGTCATAGACGTTCAGGCCGGCGTTCGGCAGCACGTGGATCTGCGGGATGTTGCGCGACGCCAGGGCGAAGTTCGCATCCACTTCCGGACCCGCGATGATCAGCGTCCGGGTCCAGCCCAGCTTGCCGAAAGTCTCGCGCAGGGCGGAGGTCTTGGCTTCCTTGACGGTCAGGGCATCGACGATGACCAGATCACCGGTCTTGGCCTTGGACGACAGGGCGTGACGCAGGGCCAGGGCGCGGACCTTCTTGGGAAGGTCGAAGCCGTGATCGCGGACGATCGGGCCGAAGGCGCGCGAACCACCGACGAACTGCGGGGCACGACGCGAGCCGTGACGGGCGCCGCCGGTGCCCTTCTGCTTGTACATCTTCTTGCCGGTGCGAGAGTTCTCGTTCCGGGTCTGGACCTTGTGGGTGCCGGCACGGCGCTTGGCCAGCTGCCAGTTGACGTAGCGGGCCAGCAGATCGCCGCGGATGTCGGTGATGCCGAAAACGACATCCGACAGCTCGACGTCACCGGCGGCCTTGCCGTCGAGTTTGATGACCGAGAGTTTCATTACGCTTCACCGCCTTCGACGGTTTCGACCGCGGCCGGCTCTTCAGCGGGCGTTTCGGCCGGAGCGGCTGCAGCGCCACCCTTGGTCTTGAACGAGCCAGGGAACGGCAGGTCGGCGTGCGGCTTCTTGTGCGCGTCGCGGACCTTGACCCAGCTGCCTTCGTGGCCGGGGACAGCGCCCTTGACCAGGATCAGGCCGCGCTCGGCGTCCACGCGGACGATGGTCAGGTTCTGGGTGGTGATGGTCTCGACACCCAGGTGTCCGGCCATCTTCTTGCCCTTGAAGGTCTTGCCGGGGTCCTGACGGTTACCCGTCGAACCCAGCGAGCGGTGCGACACGGACACGCCGTGGGTCGCGCGCAGACCACCGAAGTTCCAGCGCTTCATACCGCCCTGGAAGCCCTTGCCGATCGTCTCGCCCTGGATGTCGACCTTCTGGCCGGCGACGAAGTGGTCGGCCGACAGGGTCGCGCCGACGTCGATCATGGCGTCGTCCGAAACATGGAACTCCATGACGACGTGCTTGGGCTCGACCTCTGCGTTCGCGAAGGTCGTGCGTTGAGCCTTGTTGGTGTTCTTTGCCTTCTTGGTCCCGGCGCCCAGCTGCAGGGCGACGTAGCCGTCCCGCTCCTGAGTGCGTTGACCGACGACCTGACAGTCGTCGAGCTGGAGCACAGTGACCGGAACGTGCGCGCCGTCTTCGGCGAACACGCGGGTCATGCCCAGCTTCTTGGCGATCACGCCCGTGCGCATATCGGATCCCGCCTTTGTTTCTTTAAATCTTGATCTCGACGTCCACGCCGGCGGACAGGTCGAGCTTCATGAGCGCGTCCACGGTCTGCGGAGTGGGGTCGACGATGTCGAGGACACGCTTGTGCGTGCGGATTTCAAACTGCTCGCGCGACTTCTTGTCGACGTGCGGCGAGCGGTTCACGGTGAACTTTTCGATCAGGGTCGGCAGCGGGATCGGACCACGAACGGTCGCGCCCGTGCGCTTGGCTGTGTTGACGATTTCGCGCGTCGAAAAGTCGAGGACGCGGTGATCGAAGGCCTTGAGCCTGATGCGGATGCTTTGATCCATATCGGTCGTATTTCCCAAGCAGGCGAACCTGCGTCCCTGTGAACCATTTCAAAGACCGGAGGCCTTCAGGCGAAAACGCCTTCAGAGTACGCACGTCCGCAAAAACGATCGGCCCACGCAGTCGCCCGCGAGAGCCGTTGAAGTCCTGGATCGCTACAAAGAACGGGCCGGGTCGTTCCTGCGAACCGCGTCTGCAACCCGAGAGCTGCACAGCCGGTCCAACAAGAGTTGGCGCTTATGACGATTGAGTCCGGTTTCGTCAACTCAAAAACCCTCTCCTTTTGGGAGAGGGCTTGAGCGCCCGGGAGCCGTGAGGCGATCGGTATTGCGCGAAAGGGTGAGGGGTTAAGGCGCATACCTGTGAGGGCAACACCCCTCACCCTTTCGGCTTGCGGATCGCTACGCTCTCCGAGCCTCAAGCCCTCTCCCGCTGGGAGAGGGAAACGAGAAAAAGACGGCCCGGGGGGTTCCACGCTCCCGGGCCGCCTCCTTACGGCATCCTGACTCGGGGGAGAGATCAGTTGCCGATGTGGACCCGTCCGCCGCCCATGACGGACTGGGAGACCGAACCGGTGACCCGGCCGACCGTCACGTCTCCACCCCCGACCAGGCTCGCTTCCAGGCTGGCGACCGTGCCGGTGACGGTGACGTTGCCCGATCCGGCGATGGAGGCTTCCAGCGGCCCGGAGTCGCCCTGAACCACGATATCGCCCGAGCCGCCGATGGAGGCCTCGACCGAGCGGGGCCGGCCGCCGCCGACGCGCACGTCACCAGAGCCACCGATGGCGGCTTCGACCGCGCCCGTGGCCTGGGTCACGATGATGGTGCCCGATCCGCCGATCGACGCGTCCAGATCTCCGGTCGCTCCTGCGGTTACCCGGCCCGAGCCGCCGATGGCCGCTTCAAGGCTACCCGAAGTCCCCGCGCGGATATTGCCGGAGCCGCCGACCGAGAGATCGGCGTGGCCGGACGTATTGGCCACGGTCCAGTCGCCGCAGCCGCCCGCGCCCAGCTCAATGGAGGTCGCCCCCCGCCCGATGGCCCCGAATATGGCGGAATCTTCCGTCGAGACGTTCACATTGCGCGGCGTGCGCACTACGATCAGCGGCGCGGCGGACAGATCGACCCGGCCGGTGCGGCGCACCTCGACCGAAGCGCCTTCGCCGGGCTGGCGCGCATCGGCGGGGCCGCTGCGGCAGTTGCGGATCGGGTTGCGGCCCAGACCGCCGTCGATGCGAACCTCATTGCCGGATCGGGTCACGGTCGGCATGGGCAGACCGCCCGAGCCGGGCTCGATCTCGACGGCGACATCGGTCCGGTCCTCGACGATCACCACCATGCGGGCGGCGGCGCGGCGCACGCGGACCTCGGGACCGTCGGCGGCGGATGCGGGGGCGGCGGCGACGAGCGTCGCTGCGATGGCGGCGGCGATGGCGAAGGCTGCGGTGATGGACTTGGTCATGATGGGCTCCTCCCTGGTGCTGAGGCGAAACTGATCCCGCGACCGGCCGAAGTCATTTTAACTCCACGTCATGACCTCGAATTAATCCGGCGCATAATGTCGATATGGCCGAGCCTCGCGCGTCTTTCTGTTGTCGTGCAGGATCGGAACATCCGATCAGGCGATCCAAACCGGAGGCTGACCCCATGCAATATGCTCTTCTGATCCACGAACCTGAGGCCGAGTCCTATCCGGACGGCGAGGCCAGCCCGTCCTGGCGCGCAATCCTGGACGCCCACACCCAGTATGGCATGCAGATGGGCCAGGCTGGCGTCTTCGTCGGTGGCGCTGGCCTGAAGTCGGTCGCCACGGCCACGACCGTCAAGGTCACGCCGTCCGGCCGCACGGTCCATGACGGCCCCTTCGCCGAGACGCGCGAACAACTGGGTGGCATCTATATGATCGATGTGCCGGACCTGGATGCCGCCATCGACTGGGCCAGAAAGCTGCCGATCGCGAAGAACGGCTCGGTCGAGATCAGGCCGATGCTGCCGCCCCCGCCCATGCCGGGCTGATCTTGAGCCTGCTGGACCAGACGTTTCGGCAGAGCGGCGGCCGGGTGATCTCCGCCCTGGCCGCCGCCTTCGGCGACATCGACCTGGCCGAGGAGGCGTTCGCCGAGGCCTGTGCCCGCGCGATCGAGACGTGGGGCGACACACCGCCCGCCGATCCCGCCGCCTGGCTGTATGCCGTCGCACGTCGCTGGGCGCTGGATCGCTATCGACGCCGCGCAACGGCCTCTGCCTACCGCCCCGACGACGCCGCGCCGGACCCCACCCCCGAGGACCACGTCATGGCGCTCTCAGAGCCCATACCCGACGAGCGGCTGCGGCTGATCTTCGTCTGCTGCCACCCGGCGGTCAGCCCGGACGCCCGCGCAGCACTGACGCTGCGCACCGTCTGCGGCCTGTCGACGACCGAAGTCGCCGCCGCCTTCCTGACGCCCGAGCCGACCCTGGCCCAGCGCCTGGTCCGCGCCAAGAGGAAGATCGCCGAGGCGGGCGTGCCCTTTGACGTCCCCTCCCCCGACCGCTGGCCTGAGCGGATGGACGCGGTCCTGTCGACCTTGGAAGTCGCTTATGGCCAGGCGCACGCAGACGCCGCGGGAGCCGGACCCCACGCCGACTTCGCCACGGAGATGCTGAACCTGACCGGCCTTCTGGCCCGGCTCACACCCGAAGACGCGGAGGCGCAAGCGCTGGCTGCCACCGTCCGCTACACGGAGGCCCGCCGCCCTGCTCGGCTGGCCCCGGACGGCACCATGGTGCCCCTGACCGAGCAGAACACCGCCGGCTGGAACGCATCCCTGATCGCCGAGGCCGGTCGCTTCGTCGCCCGATCCGCCGCCGTCTCCCATGCCCGGCGCACCGTGCCCGGACCCCGCGCGCTACAGGCCGCGATCCACGGTGCCCACGCCGACCGCGCCACCACCGGCCGTACCGACTGGGCCGCCATTCTGGGGCTCTACAATATGCTGCTGCTCCAGCGCGACGATCCGGTGATCCGCACCAACCGGGCGGTCGCTCTGGCCGAGGTCGAGGGCCCGGCCGCAGCACTGGACGCCCTGCTCTGCATCGACGCGCCTGGATGGCTGCCTCTACACGCCGCCCGCGCCGACATCTTCGCCCGCCTGGGCTGGGACAAGGATGCGCGGCTGGATTATGACGCCGCCCTCGCGCTGGGGCCGTCACCGGCAGAGGCGCTGTTTCTCAGGGCAAGGCGGGATCGTCTCGACGCGGCCGCCTAGCGACGGCAGGGCTGCGCTGCTAAGCCTTGCCGCATGAAGCTCATCGCCCCTGCCCTCGCCGTCCTGTCCGTCGCCGCCTGCGCCACCACGCCGATGACCGCGCCGACGCTCGACCCAACCGCCCATTCCACTCCGGCCGAATACGAGGCCGGTCAGGCCGCCTATCTGGCCTGGAACGGTCAGCGCCGTGGCTGGACCACCACTGCATCAGGCCTGCAGTACCGTCGCGAAGGCCGTGCCCACCCCGAGGGCCGTCAGCCCTCCGCCACCGATACGGTCAAGGTCCATTATGAGGGCACCTTCATCGACGGGCGAAAGTTCGACAGCTCGTATGACCGGGGCGAACCGGCGGAGTTCCCGCTGAACCGCGTCATCCGCGGCTGGACCGAAGGCGTGGCCCTGATGCACGTCGGTGACACCTTCTATTTCGCCATCCCCGCCAGCCTCGGCTACGGCGACCGCTGGGTCGGCGGCGACGAACTGCCGCCCAATTCGACCCTGCTGTTCAAGGTCGAACTGCTGGACGTGACGCCTGCATCTTGATCCGCCATCACGGCAACGCTTGACGGGGCGGTCGGACGGGCGTGATCTCCCGCCCGCCGAGCGGCGGGGCAGTCCCGGCGCCCCAGCCGGAAGCCCTTCATGAAGCGTCTCGCCCTTTCCGTGTGCCTTGCGACCTTGGTGCTCGCCTCGACCCCTGCCCTCGCTCAGGTCGACGGCTATGCCGGCCATCCTCAAACCCCGCAGGCCATCCCCGCCGTCGTCGATCAGGCCTGGCCCGGTGTCGTGCGGCTCGAGGTCGACGCCACGGACCTGAACCGCCGCATCTTCCAGGTGCGCGAGACCATCCCGGTTCAGAATGCCGGGCCGCTGACGCTGTTCTTCCCCGAATGGCTGCCGGGCGAGCACGGCCCGACCGGCCCGATCACCCAGCTGGGTGGCCTGATCTTCACCGCCAACGGACAGCGGGTGGAATGGGTGCGCGATACGCTGAACCCCTTCGCCTTCCACATCATCGTGCCCGCGGGGGCGACCGAGGTCGTGGCCACCTTCCAGCACTTGTCACCCACGACCGGCAGCCAGGGCCGCGTCACCATGACGGCCGAGATGCTGAATGTGCAGTGGGAGAAGATGCTGCTGTATCCGGCCGGTCGCTTCCACCGCAACATCACCGCCCAGGCGACACTGGCCCTGCCAGCGGGCTGGAAGTTCGGCACCGCCCTGGAGACCGAGACCACCGCCGGAGCGGTCACCACCTTCAAGCCCGTGCCGCTGGACGTGCTGATCGACAGCCCCCTGTTCGCCGGTGAGCATTTCCGTCAGATCGACCTGGATCCGGGCGGCCGCTCGCCCGTGCGGCTGAACCTGGTCGCCGATGCAGAGGAAAACCTGGCCGCGACGGACGAGCAGATCACCATCCTGCGCAACCTGATCCAGCAGGCCGACCGGCTGCACGGCGCGCGCCACTACGACCACTATGATTTCCTGGTCGCCATGACCGATCGCCTGGGCGGCATCGGGCTGGAGCATCACCGCTCGTCGGAGAACAGCGTCGATCCGGGCTTCTTCACCGACTGGGAGTCGAAACTCGGCGACCGCGATCTGCTGCCGCATGAATACGACCACTCGTGGGACGGCAAATACCGTCGCCCGGCGGGCCAGATGGTCCCCAACTACAACACGCCGATGCAGGACTCGCTGCTGTGGGTCTACGAGGGACAGAACCAGTTCTGGGGCAAGGTGCTGGCCGCCCGTTCGGGCCTGCATAGCCGCCAGCAGGCGCTGGACGCCCTGGCCCTGGACGCCGCCACCTATGACAGCACCGTCGGCCGCGAATGGCGCGCGATGCAGGACACAACCAACGACCCGATCATCCAGCAGCGCCGCCCGATCGGCTGGCGCGCCTGGCAGCGCAGCGAGGACTACTATGTCGAGGGTCAGCTGATCTGGCTGGACGCCGACACCCTGATCCGCGAGCGGACCAATGGCCGCAAGTCGCTGGATGACTTCGCCCGCGCCTTCTACGGCGTGAACGACGGGGCGTTCGACGAGAACCCCTACACCTTCGACGACGTGGTCGCGGCGCTGAACGGCGTGGTGGAGTACGACTGGGCAACCTTCCTGCGCACCCGCCTGGACGGCCATGGCCCGGGCGCGCCGCTGGATGGCCTGACGCGCGGCGGATACCGGTTGGTCTATACCGACACGCCCAGCGACTATCAGAAGACGCTGTATGCCGAATACGGCCGCAACGACTTCACCTATTCGCTCGGGTTCCAGACCAGCGCCACCAACCAGATCGGCGGCGTGATGTGGAACGGCCCCGCCTTCCAGCAGGGCCTGGCCAGCGGCATGCAGATCATCGCGATCAACGGCGAGGCGGCCTCGCCCTCACGTCTGGCCGAGGCCGTCACCGCGGCCAAGGGCACGGACCAGAAGATCGAGCTGATCGTCCAGGACGGCACCCACTTCCGCACCGTGACCTTCGACTATCACGACGGCCTGAAGTACCCGCACCTGGAGCGGATCGAGGGCACCCCCGATCGCCTGGGTGACCTCTACACGCCGCGCCGGCGCTAGGCCGGACGACGACCGGTCGAGCCGTCAGATCGGCTCGACCGGGTTCGTCGCCCATGCGGCGCGTATGCGGTCGATCAGGTTCGGGTTCGGATCGAACGTGGTGTCGCCGATGGCCGTCACCGGACAGGCGGGGGTCGCGCTGTTGCAGATGAAGGCGGCGTCGAAGGCGGCCAAGTCAGCGATGACAACGGGCTCGGTGCGCTGGCTCAGGCCGACCTCGGCAAGGCCCTGCGCGATCAAGGCCTGGGCCACGCCCGCCAGCATCGGAGCCTGGGGCCAGACCACCGTGTCGCCCCGGACAAAGCCGATGTTCCAGCTGCTACCCTCGGAGATCACGCCTTGCGCATCGGCGAACAGGGCATCGTCGAAACCGTCCGTCCGCGCCGATCGACGGGCCCGGATCAGGCCCATGCCGGACGTATGCTTGATGTGAGGAGCCTCGCGCCCATAGGTCTGGACTTGCAGACGCAGACTGTCAGCCAGCGGTGGCGGTGGGGGCGAGACCGAGGTCATCACTTTAGGCGCACCGACCCAGGACGGCGTCCGTGACCAGATGTCCGGCGCGAACAGACTGATCCGCACCCAGGCTTCGCGTCGATTCCCGACCGCGTTTCGCAGCAGCTCATGGAGGCGTGAACTGCCGACCGCTTCGCCGAACAGCTCGATGGACGACGCCTCCAGCCGTGCCAGATGCTGAGCCAGACCCCGCACGCCGCCGTCCTCGACACGGAAGGAGGTGTAGGCCCCGTAGTTGACCAGGGCGAGGTAGTGGAGATCGGCCTCGGTGGCGGGGAGACCGTCGATGAGGATGTCGCTCACCGACCCCTCTCCCAGCGGGAGAGGGCTTGAGGCCCGCAGAGCGGAGCGATGCGACATGGCCGAAAGGGTGAGGGGTTACGGTGCGAACCGTTGAGGGCATAACCCCTCACCCTTTCGCGCAAGGCCGATCGCCTGACGGCTCTCGGGCGCTCAAGCCCTCTCCCGCCGGGAGAGGGACTATTCCTCGCCGCCACCCTCGACCTCGGGTTCATCGCCGCCCGTCTCGGCCAGCCGTTCGACCGACACGACCCGTTCGCCTTCGCCGGTCTTGAAGATTGTCACCCCCTGCGAGGATCTTCCCACGATCCGGACCTGGCTGACCCGCGTGCGGATCATCTGGCCGTTGGAGGTGACCAGCAGCAGGTCATCGGTTTCCTCGACCGGGAAGGCGGCCGCCAGCTTCGTGCCCGCGCGCCCACCAAGGCCATGGGCCGTCAGCCCCTGCCCGCCCCGCCCCGTCCGACGGTATTCGTAGGCGGATGACCGCTTACCGAAACCGGTCTCGGTGACCGTCAGGATGAACTGTTCGGCCGCGCCCAGCTCGGCGATGCGCTCGACGGACAGGGCAGCGTCGCCGGAACCCTCCGCCTCATCGCTTTCGTCCGACGACGCATCGACCACAACGGTATCATCCTCGCCCTCGGTGGCTCGACGCATGGCGTTCGCGTGCTTCACATAGGCCGCGCGCTCGTCCGGCGTCGCATCGACGCGACCCAGGATGGCCATGGAAATGACCACGTCGTCGCCTTGCAGGCGCACGCCGCGCACCCCGGTCGAATCACGACCCTTGAAGACGCGGACGTCGTCGGCCTTGAAGCGGATGGCGCGGCCGCCGGAGGTGGTCAGAAGGACGTCGTCCTCGGCCGTGCACAGGGCGACGCCCACCATGTGGTCGCCGTCTTCCAGCTTCATCGCGATCTTGCCAGCACGGTTGACGGTGGCGAAGTCCGACAGCTTGTTGCGACGCACATCGCCCGAGCGGGTGGCGAACATGATGTCGTAGTCGCCCCAGGTCGTCTCGTCCTCCGGCAGGGGCAGGACGTTCATGATCGAATCGCCCGGCTCGATCGGCAGCAGGTTGACGAAGGCCTTGCCGCGCGAGGTCGGCGCGCCCAGCGGCAGCCTCCAGACCTTGAGCTTGTAGGCCTTGCCGTTGGTGGCGAAGAACAGCACGGGCGTGTGGGTCGAGGCCGAGAAGACGCCGACGACGGCGTCCTCGTCCTTCATCGTCATGCCGGACTTGCCCTTGCCCCCGCGATGCTGGGTCCGATAGGCGTTCAGGGCGACACGCTTGACGTAGCCGCCGTGGGTCACGGTCACGACCATGTCCTCGCGCGGGATCAGGTCCTCGTCTTCCAGCTCGAAGTCGCCCTCGCCGATGACGGTGCGACGCGGCACCGCGAACTGCTCGCGAACGTCCAGCAGGTCCTCGCGGATGATGGCGAGGATGTTCTTCCTGTCCGACAGGATGGTCAGGTGACCCTGGATCGTGTCGGCCAGCCCCCTCGCCTCGCCGAAGATGTCGTCGCGGCCCAGTCCCGTCAGGCGGCTGAGCGTCAGACCCAGGATGGCGCGGGCCTGTTCGTCGGTCAGCTTCAGGCTGTCGCCGTCGATCAGCACGCTGCGCGGGTCGGCGATCAGCTCGACCAGGGCGATCATGTCGCCGACGGGCCAGGCCTTGGCCTGCAGCCGTTCGCGCGCCTCGGCCGGGTCGGCGGACGAACGGATGATGTGGATGACCTCGTCGATATTGGCGACGGCGACGGCCAGACCGACCAGGACGTGGCCGCGGTCGCGGGCCTTGGCCAGTTCGAACTTGACGCGGCGGACCACGACCTCTTCCCGGAACTCCAGGAAGACCTCCAGCAGCTTGCGCAGCCCCATCTGCTCAGGGCGGCCATGGTTCAGGGCCAGCATGTTGACACCGAACGACGACTGCATGGCAGTGTAGCGCCAAAGCTGGTTCAGGATCACGTCGCCCGACGCATCGCGCTTCAGCTCGATGACGATCCGCATCCCGGCACGGTCGGATTCGTCGCGGACGTCGGAGATACCCTCCAGGCGCTTCTCGCGGACCATTTCGGCGATGCGCTCGATCAGGGTCTGCTTGTTGACCTGGAACGGCAGCTCGGTGACCACGATGGCCTCGCGGTCCTTTCGGATCGTCTCGACAGAGGCGACGCCGCGCACGACGACGGAGCCGCGGCCTTCACGCAGCGCGTTACGGGGCGCGGTGCGGCCCAGGATCTCGCCGCCGGTCGGGAAGTCGGGACCCGGCACGATATCCAGCAGAGCGTCGTCGCTGATCTCCGGGTCATCCAGCAGGGCCACGCAGGCATCGATGATCTCGCCGAGATTATGCGGCGGGATGTTGGTCGCCATGCCGACGGCGATGCCGCCTGCGCCATTGACCAGCAGGTTCGGGATCCGCGCCGGCAGGACGACGGGTTCCAGCTCCTTTTCGTCATAGTTCGGCTGGAAATCGACGGTGTCCTTGTCGATGTCGGTCAACAGGGCGCTGGCGGCCGGGGCCATCCGGGCCTCGGTGTATCGCATCGAGGCGGGCATATCGCCGTCGACCGAGCCGAAGTTCCCCTGGCCATCGATCAGCATCAGCCCCATCGAGAAGGGCTGGGCCATGCGGACCAGGGCCATATAGACGGACGCATCGCCGTGCGGGTGGAACCGGCCCAGAACGTCCCCGACCACACGGGCGCACTTCGAATAGCTGCGCTCCGGCGTCATGTTCAGGTCGTGCATCGAATACAGGATGCGACGATGCACCGGCTTCAGCCCGTCGCGCGCGTCCGGCAGCGCCCGGCTGACGATCACGCTCATCGCATAGTCGAGGTAGGAGCGTTTCAGCTCATCCTCGATCGAGATCACGGAGATGTCGCCGCCCGGGTCGAAAGGACCTCCCGAGGGAACAGGCAGGGGCGCGTCATTGTCGAAGCTGTCGTCAGTCAAGGAAATCTGGCTTTAAATGGCCGGAATCGGAACGTGATCCGCTAAGGTGAATTCTAGCACCCGGGGGTCGGCGAAGCAAAGATTCGCGGGCTTTTTCCGGGTTTCGACCCCATCCGTGAAAGGACGAAAACGATGCGCAAGGCTCTCTTCTCCCTCGCTCTGCTGACCCTGCCGCTGGGGGCCTGCGTCAGCGTCACGGCCAACGACTATGGCGACCATGTCATGGCGCGTGCGACACCGGGTGACTTCGGCGAGGCGACCCTGGTCAATGCCTCGGGCGCGCGCGTCGGGCGGGCTGTCTTGACGCAAGGAGCCACCGGCCTGCTGATCCGCATCGAGGCGACCGGGCTGACACCCGGCTGGCACGGGGTGCATATCCACGCCGTCGGACAGTGCACACCGGCTTTCACCGCCGCAGGGGCGCACGTGAACCACGGCATGCCCGCCAAGCCGCATGGTCTGCTGAACGCCGAAGGCCCGGACGACGGCGACCTGCCCAATATCTTCGCCGCCGCCGACGGCTCGGTCTCGGCCGAACTGTTCACCACCCGCGCCCGCATCGCCGATGAGGGTCCAGGCGAATGGCTGTGGGACGCCGACGGTTCTGCCATCGTGATCCACGCCAATATCGACGACCACACGTCTCAGCCCATTGGCGGCGCGGGCGACCGGGTCGCCTGCGGCGTCATGGCCGCCGGCTAGGAGCAAGCGCGTCAGGCCTTGGCGGCACCGGCGCGCAAGCCCCGCTCCGCCAGGGCCACGACCGCGACGCCGCCCATGGTCAGGGCGGACCCCGCCAGGATCTGGGGCGTCAGAACGTCGCCCAGGAACCCCCAGCCGATGGCGATCGACACCACCGGCGTGGCGAGGAAATAGGGCGTCACCCGCCCGGCCTCGCGCTTCTGGACCAGCCAGAAGACCATCGAAGTCGCGAAGACCGACGATACGATCCCGGCCCAGAGCAGGCAGGTCCAGATCAGCGGCGTCGCCGCGCGGACGGCCTCGACCTGTCCATTCTCGGTGAAGGCGGAGCCCAGGGCCAGGGTCGGCAGGGCGAACATGGCCAGCAGTCCCTGCATCTTCAGCGGAGGGATCGACGTCGTCCGCCGGGCGATCACGGTCGTGATGGCCCAGCAGGCGCTGGCCGCCCCGACGATCAGGATGGCGGGCCAGTCATGCAGGGCATGCGGATCGGCCGTCATCCAGACGATGCCGGCAAACGCCACCAGCAGGCCTGCCAGAGCCGCCATCGACAGCCGCTCGCCCAGCAGCAGGAAGGCGAACACAGCCGTAAACGGAATCCACAGCTGAGACGCCACCGACACCGGACTGACGTCCTCGGCCAGCGAGAAGCCCAGGTACAAGAGGCCGTAATGGAGCGGTCCGCCGATCACTACGATCAGCAGCAGGCTCTTCCAGTTCGGAAACGGCGGCCGCACGAACGGGATCAGACAGACCGAGGCGATGGCGAACCGGAGCGCGCCGACAAGCAACGGCGGCAGGACCTCGGTCGCCACCTTGGCCGCCGCGTTGTTCGCCCCCCAGATCACCACGATGGCGACGATCGCGCCGATCTCCATCAGGGTCAGCGGGCTGTGGGGCTTGTCTGGAATCACGGGCACGCGGTGCTCATCGCACGATCCGCCGCACGATGCGTGTCACACTGGGTGACGGGGCGTTTCGATCAGAACGGAATGTCGTCGTTCAGGTCGTAGCTCTCGCGCGGACCGCTGGGCTTGTTGGCCCCGCCGGTCGAGAAGCCCGACGAATAGTCGTCGTCGCCACCCCGACCGCCGCCGCCGCCCTGAGACGCACTGCCACCGTCGCGACCGCCCAGCAGCGTCAGTTGGCCGTTGAACCGTCCGACGATCACTTCGGTCGTGTATTTCTCGACGCCGTCCTTGTCGGTCCACTTGCGGGTCTGCAACTGCCCTTCGATGTAGACGGTAGTGCCCTTTTTCACATAGTTTTCAACGACCTTGACGATGTTGTCGTTGAAGATCGAGACCCGGTGCCACTCGGTCTTTTCCTTGCGCTCGCCCGAGGACTTGTCGCGCCAGGTCTCGGACGTCGCGATCGACAGGTTGGCGATCCGGTCGCCGTTCGGCATCGACCGAATTTCGGGGTCGCGCCCCAAATTGCCGACCAGGATGACCTTGTTGACGCTTCCCGCCATGAGCTTGCTTCTCTTTCTGAAATCTCGACCACCGGGCTTGGCCCAGGGCGGTCGTTAACATGTGTTCCGGTTTCGTTCTAGCCCGCCGGAGGCGTTGGCGGTGTCGCTTCCTCGACGATGGCGAGGCCGTTCGTCTCGCGCTCGATGGCCTGGGGCACGGCCAGACGGCCGTCGCCGGTCCGCGCCAGGGCGAAAAAGCGAATGCCGTCCAGCGACTTGCCATAGGACACGCCGCGTCCGTCCACGAAGATGAAACGGCCCTGATACGACCCGATCACCTCGCGCGTGTTTCCACCCATGCCCAGGAACCGGGCTCGCATTTCTTCCAGACGGGCGGCGCAGTATTCGATGGCGGGCTGATCGCGGGCCACGACATTGAACTGCGGGTCGTCGCTCTGAGGGTTCCCCAGGGCGTAGCAGACGCCTTTGTCATAAGGGGCCTTCAGCTTTTCGGCACACCCCGTCGCAGCGAGGGTCGACAGGATCAGGACCGGGAGGATCGCGCGCATCAGTTCAAGCTCGGAAACTGGCAGTTCCGGTCCTGGTCGGCCAGGATGCGGAACCGGGTGTTGTCGGTGGATTGTTCGACCCGGCGCGGGACCAGACGCAGGGTCAGCCCACCGTGCTGTCCGTACTGGGCGTCACCCGGGCGCACGCAGGTGCCGGCATAGAGCGCCTGCACACACTGACCCAGGCTCATGTCGGCCGAGATCTGGCGCCATTCCGACCCCGTGTAGCGCAGGCACGGCGCACCGGACGCGCGCTGAACCTGCGGCGCGCGCTGCGGTTGGGTGTCGGGCTTTTCGGGAAGGGTCGCGTCCGGGGCGTCGAACCCGTCGTTCAGGTCGGCGACCTCGGAGGTCGGAAGTTCCGGCGGTGGCGCGAACGACGCCGTCGGGGCCGCCGCCAGATTGCCGCTGGCATCCAACCCGACGTCCAGGCCGTCCGTCGCCAGACCATTGCGCTGGGCACAGTCGGCCAGCGTCGCCATGCCGACGAACTGACCGTCCACAAAGCAGCGCAGCTCACGGGTCGGCTCCAGCGATGGCGCATCGGCCAGATCGACCTGAAGCCCGGCCGGGCGATCGACGGGCGGAGCCTGGGTCTGATCTTTCTTGCCGCCGAACATCAGCGCCAGAACGATCGCGGCCAGGATCGCCACACCGGCGCCGATAGCCAGGATCACGCGATTGTCGTTCGGAAGCTGCATGGCGCGGGGCACTCGGGGACGGCGAAAGCGTGAGGGCTCAATAACCCCGCGCGCCCCCCATGCGTCAACCGCGAAGGCCGCCTGTCCTCAGGAACCGGTCAGTCGCGAAAGCGCGGCCTGGTAGTTGGAAATCTGATTGGTCAGATAGGCGGGCACCGGTCCGCCGGTCGCGGCGCTGGTGTCCTGCGGAGCCAGACCCCGATAGGCGTCGCGAATGGCCTTCAGGGCGCTCTGCAGCTTTTCGCCGGCCGCCTTGATCGCATCGGCGTTCGAAAGGCTCAGATTGGATGGCAGGCCCAGCCCAAACGTCTTCGTCTTCGTGTCGGCCGCCGCCAGCCCGATGTAGCCCGCCGACAGACCCAGCCCCAGCAGGGCGTCCCGTCCCGTCTCGCCAGAGGTCAGCACCGCGCCGGTCTTTCCGTCCTTGGCCGTGATGGACAGGCGTTGCAGTCCACCGGTCGTGGTGGTCGTCTCGCCGTCCTTGCCGGTCACCGCGCCGCCTTCCGATGCGATCGTGACCTTCAGCTTGCCGCCGGAGGCCACGCTGATCTTGCGGGCCAGGGTCGCCAGGGTGTCCTTGGCGTCGATGGTGACCGCCGTCGCCCGTCCCCCGCCCGCAGGGCTGATGTAGAAGCGATCGCCGACGCGCAGGGACGTCGCGGACGTCAGCAGCTTGGAATCCGACTGGTCGATCTCGCCCTGCGGCAGACCCAGCCGGTCCAGGACGCTGGCCCCGTTCCTGGCCACCGCCAGGGTCAGGGGCTTGGCCTGATCGCCGTCGCCGGACCAGGTGCGCGCGTATTCGACGGCCCCGGTCAGCGGATCGAGGCGGGTCAGGTAGGCCTGGGTCGGATCGGTGTCCTTGGCGTCCACCGCGCGGTCGGCGATGCCGGTGATCCAGACCTTTCCGTCCAGGACCTTGACGTCGGCGGCCGAATCCTCGCCCGCGCCGCCATACCAGCTCAACCGATCCGTCCCGGCAGCGGCGAGGTCGGTGGACAGGGCAGCGACGAACACATCCCGGCCGCCCGAGTTGGCATTGGTGGTGGTGCCGGCCGCCAGACCGCTGTCGCGGCTGGTGCCCGTCAGGATCACTCGCCCGTTCGAGACCGCCAGACCGGCGATCTCGCCCGAGATCACACCCAGGTCGCGCGTCGAGGCCAGGGTCGGCACGCCCGATGCGTCCAGGGTGAAGCGCCGGACCACCGCGCGGCCATTCTCGACCCCGGCGGTGTACAGGTTGGACCCATCGACGGTCACGGCGTCGACGCCGTCGTCCGCGCCCGTGCCGAACTGGGCCTGTCCGATCGCCTTGGAGACGATCCCGGCCGTGGGATAGGGCTCGCCCGCCTTGAAGGCCTGGACGTATCCGTCCCAGCCACCGACGGAGCTTGAGCCCGTCAGCGCCGACTTCGCCCGACCGCCGATGTAGACGACACCATCGGTGCCGAAGGCTACGCTGGTGGCCTCGTCCGCCGCCCGCGCGCCCCGGCGCTGCGTCCACTGCTCCTGCCCATCCTTGTCGAAGACGGTGACGAAGCTGTCGGCGACGGTCGCGACCTCCCCTGCCTTGCCGGCGTCGGTGGTCGATGTGTTCAGAGATCCGGTGACCGAGCCCGCGACGGCGACATTTCCATCGGCATCGACGGCCAGGGCGAACCCGCTGGCGCTCGAGGCAGCGCCCAGGGTGCGGGTCGCGACCAGCCGCCCGGCGGTGTCGTATTTCAACAGGGCCACGTCCTGGCTGCCCTTGATCGGCTGACTGTCGGAGCCGGACTCGACATCCGCCACCAGCCACAGCGCACCGTCCGGCCCCACCGCGCTCGCTCGCACCGTCTTGACCCCGTCGGGCAGCTTTTCCTGCGACAGGCGCCCTTCGACCCACTGGGTCTCGCCGATATTGCCACCGGTCGGCGCGGTCGCGGTTCCGCCGTCGCTCTGGAACTTCAGGATCTGGTTGATGGTCGTGGCGGCGGCGGTCGTCTTGGTGGTCGTCACGCCGTTGACCGTCGTTGTCGCGGTCTTGGCCGGTGCTCCGGCCGACTGCACGACATAGACGGCGTCGGACGTGTCCGGCGCGGTGAAGCCGACGGTTTCGGTCGAGGTGCCCCGGATCGCAAGGGCCCATTTGTCGGGGCCGGCCGGCAGGGTCACGGCCTTGCCGTTGACCGTCACGGTCTTGGGTTCGGCCTTGATCTGGTCGCGCCCGATCCGGGTCTGGAACCCGGCGGCTTCCAGCTTGCCGTTGATCAGGCTGGTGACTGCGTCCAGCGTGCGCGGCGTCGATCCCAGTTCCGACAGATCGATGGCGATGCTGGTGGTCGTGGTCGATTCACCGGCCGGCACCTTGATCGTGATGTTGAACCGCGTGTCGCCGGCGAAGGCGGCCACGGGCGTGTCCAGCGCGCCTTCATGGATCGGGCCCGTGATGGAGTTGGCGCTGTCGCGTGGCACGGCGGCCGTGGTCTTGGACACGCTGGTCGACGTCCCCTGCACCAGCCGCAGCGCCTCGAAATCGGCTTTCGGCAGATAGGCCCCGATCTCTTCGAGGCCGGCGGCGAACCGCTTCTGAACCAGCGCGAGTTCGGTGGACGACAGCCCCTTGGTCGAGGCCCGGTTGGCCAGCGCGTTCAGGGTGTCGAGGCCCTGATACAGGGCGAACAGCTTCTTGTAGTCGGCGGAGGCCCCCTTCACGTCCAGCAGGGCCGCATCCTCGTTGACGAACTTGCGCCCGCCCAGTGCCTGACGGACCAGCGCATCGGCCTTTGGCGCGGTCGCTTGGCCGGCCGAGGTCCATGGCGCGGTGGGCTGCGCCTTTTTGGTGATCAGGTTCGTCAGGGCGGCCGACTGCGAGGGGTCGTAACTTCCCCCATACAGTCCAAGCAGATAGCTGTTGTTGACGGCCACGCGAAACTCCTGGCGTCACTCTCGCAGAACGGACTCAACGGGCCATTAACGTCCGGGTCAGGAACGAAGGTCCGCGAATCGTGTTGTGATCCTGTCAGACAGGAGCAAGACAATGATGTTTCCGAAGTCGCTTTTTCAGTCCCTGCTCGCTCTGTACGGGTTCGGCGAGCGTTCCCAGATGACGCGCCAGCGTCCAGCCCCCGTCGTCATCGGCCACACCAGCCGACGTTACGGCTGACTTACTGGAACAGCGACAGGATCACCTGCGGGGCCTTGTTGGCGATGGACAGGGCCTGAGCCCCCAGTTGCTGCTGAACCTGCAGAGCCTGTAGCCGAGCGCTTTCCTTGGCCAGGTCCGCATCGACCAGATTGCCGATCCCGCTTTCCAGCGTGTCCGTGAGCTTGGTGACGAAGGTGCTGTGCGCAGAAATCTGCTTGGCCTGCGCCCCGATGTCACCCAGCGCCGAGTTCAGTGCCGTGATCGAGTTGTCCAGCTTGTTCAGGGCCGTCGTGGCCCCGGTGATGGTCAGCAGGCTGTCCGACAGACCCAGCGAGATGATCGAACCCGACAGGGTCAGGTTCTTGCCCGACAGGGTCACGAAGGACGTGGCGTCCGCATTGGCCAGGAACTTGATGCCATTGGTCAGGGCACCGTTCAGGATGTTGCCGCCGTCGAATGCGGCGTTCTCGACGGCGGACTTGATCGCCCGCAGCAGGGCTTTGAAGTCCGAATTCAGCAACGACCGCGACTGGGTGCTGAGCGACAGATCCTTGGCCGCGACGACCTTCTCCTTGAGCTGATTCAGCAGGTCCGAGACCGATTCGCCGGCCGACAGGGCGACGTCGGCGATCGAGGTGGCGCGGTCCAGGCTCTGCTTGACGGCGGACAGCGCACCGACATCGGCGCGCTGGCTCTGGGCGATGGCCCAGATGGCGGCGTTGTCCTTGGCCCCCTGGACCTTCAGGCCCGTGGACACGCGGTTCTGGACGCCGGTCAGGTTGTCGTTGGTGCGAGACAGGTTCTGCAGCGCGACGGCGGCTGCGGCATTGGTGTGAACGCTGTTGCTCATAGGTCTTCTAGCCCCGGGATGTTGGCTGCAAGCCTAGGGCGAGAACAGTGAGCGTATGGTTAACGTCGATTCACCACGGCGATTAACCGCGTCGGGCGATCCCGCGCGGTGTGGAAATCCTGGCCTGTCGCCTGAGGATCAGGCGTTGGTGTCGATCAGACCGCCCGCGACGTAGCCGCCGCTTTCGGACATCTTCAGCACCTGCTCGCGCGGGAACTGGCGGACCACCTTGCCGGTCTCGCTGTCCAGGGTCTTGTAGACGAAGGTGCCCTTGGTGGGGCCTTCCTCGATGATCAGGCGATACCGCGCGGCTCGGGTGGCCTCGTCCGCGGCGCGTCCCTGCTGGAAATCTCCGCCCGGCGTCGAGGGCGACGGGGCGGCGACGGCGGTGGGGACGACGGTCAGTTTGGCATTCGTGTCCATGGCTCCTCACGCCGGGGGAGGCCGGCGGCTCCTGGAAAGGCGGTCGGGCGGGGCACGATGCCCCGCCCTTCCGTCAGTTGCTTATCGGAACAGGCCGAGCAGGATCGAGGACGACTGGTTGGCGATCGACAGAGCCTGCACACCCAGCTGTTGCTTGGTTTGCAGCGACTGCAGTCGTGCGCTTTCCTTGGCCAGATCCGCATCGACCAGGTTGCCAACGCCATTTTCCAGCGCGTCCGACAGCTTGCCGACGAACGTCGCGTGGGTGTCGAGCGACTTGGCACCGGTGCCCAGGCGAGCCAGGGAAGCGGAAACCTTGTCGATCGAAGCATTGACCAGACCCAGGGCCGTGGTGGCCAGGGTCGAGGTGCCGATGGTGGTCGTGGCGGCCACGGTCACGTTGCCACCGCCCAGCGACAGAATCTCACCCTTGACGCGCAGGGTGGAGCCGGACGTGTTGGACAGGGCGCTGAAGCCCGTGGTGGCGGTCAGCAGGTTCACGCCGTTGAACGAGGCGTTGTTGACGACCGTGGTGATCTGATCGCGGATGGCCTTGAAGTCCTCGTTCAGGGCGCTGCGCGAGGCCGTCGACAGCGACTGGTCAGTCGCGGCCAGGGCCTTTTCTTTCAGCTGGCTCAGGAGGTCCGAGACAGATTCGCCGGCGGCGATGCCGACGTCGACGGCCGAAGAGCCACGCGCCAGGCTGTCCTTGACGGCACCCAGGGCGGAGATTTCCGAGCGCTGACCCTGGGCGATGGCCCAGACGGCGCCGTTGTCTTTGGCGGAGTTGACCTTCTTGCCCGTGTTGATGCGCGACTGGGTTGTGGCCAGTTCGGCATTCGTGGCTTGCAGGTTCTGAAGGGCGACGAGGGCGCCCGAGTTCGTGTTCACGCTGTTCAGCGCCATGACGAAAGTCCTTGTTTCAAGGTGTCCGACCGTCATTTTGACCGTCGGGAGCATTTTGCTCGGGCTTTCAGAAGCAATCGGCGGGCCACTGCGGTGGATTTGATGTCTGGGCCAACGCATTGAAAACGCTATGTTAGGTTGCCTTAACCACGCTTGGTCGTCGGCAGAATGTGCCGCTTCCGACTTGCAGCGGCAGGAAATGCCGGGTGCCCGGCAGTTTCTGCCGGGGCGGGTGCCGTGCGTCCGCCCCGGCAAATCTCGGCTGCCCTCAAAACAGGCGAAAGGGTCGGCGCGTCGGGTGCACGGCGTCCTCCGCCCCCCGCTCGGCCGTCAGCGTGTCCACCGCCATCCGGCGGGCCAGGTCGCAGTCGGCGATCTGGCGACCCCGCGTCAGATAGCCAACCTCGAGGTCGGCCAGGGTCGCGTCATCGGGCAGGCGGTACAGGTCGCAAGGTCGGCTCGCCATCTCCGGCAAGCTCAGGCGCGGCGGCGCAACCGATGAGGTCGGAAGCGATCCGGCACAGCTCGCGGTCATGGTCGCGCAGGCGATCAAAACGATCGGTCGAAAGCGGAAGTTCGGCGTCATCGGCGGTTCGGGCCTCCTGAATGGAATATGTGGTGGCGCGGTCCAGCGACCGGGTCGTCTTGAGGGCGGCGTCCAGGCGGGCGACCTGACCGGCCTGTCCTGCCGCCTCGGCCGAGCGGACGGCGGCCTCGGCGATGGCCTGGGTCGCCTCCGCTTCGGCCGTCTCGACCCGGCGTCGCGGCAGGTCGAACGGATCCCAGCGAAAGCCAAATCCGCCCAGGATCAGCCCCGTCACCACCACGGCAACGGCGACTGCCACCGTCCAGCCCTGCGGCGTCAGAGCCCTGAGCATCGACATCGGCCCCGAACCGCTCACGGAAACACCCGGCGATCGAGCTCGAAATGCGGGCCGTCGCGCAGTCGGGGCCAGTCGCCGCCCCAGACCACAGCGACGCCCTTGGCCACCGCCGTCGCCTTGATGTGCGCTGCGATCAGCGGATACAGCGGCCAGTCCCAGCGGATCTGTCCCTCCACCAAGGCCGCCAGATCGACGGCGTGGCCGGTGAGGTGACGCGAGTTCAGCGTTCGACTGGCCCCTGCCTTCAGCAGCGCGGCCTGCCGGGCCGGGCTGCGCAGTCCCTCGGTGACCATGAAATCGATCGGACTGGTCAGGATCGCGGCTTCGATCAATCCGACCAGTGACGGATGGACGCCCTTCAGCCGATCGCGAGATCGCACGGACAAACGAAAGCTCATCGCGCGCCTCCCTGCGTCAGGTGGATGCGTAGATTGGCCATCAGAACGACCAGTTGCTGGGCCGTCGGCGCGACCAGATACAGGACGAGGGTCAGGGCCAACAGGCTCATCAGCCCACTCGTCACGGCAGGAATCGCCTCGGGTTCGGTTCTGGCGATCGCATCCGCCAGCAGCCGCCACAGCGCGCAACTCGCCATGAACACATAGAGCCTGCGCCAGAGCCACTGGCCCTCAGCCAGGGGCGGCGTTTTGGGATCAGTCATCGGCGTCAGCCTCTTCGAAATGGGGTTGGGTCCAGACCCAGTCGGGTCCAGCCGAAAGGGCTCCCTCACGGCGCGTCATGCGGCGTGGCAGGTCCCAGGTCTCGGCGTCGAGCAGCTCGGGTTCCAGGGGGTCGAGCGTGTCTGAAGATCGCGCCATGACGCTCACCCCTCGGCCAGGATCAGGACAACACCGGCACCGCCGGGGCCGCCGGCACCGCCGGCAGTCGACCCAGCCCCCCCGCCGCCGCCGCCGCCACCGAAGCGGCCACCGATCCCTCCAGCGAAACCCGCGGCCGTGGCCGACGCCGCGCCGCCCGCTCCGCCTCCCCCCGCAAGGGACAGCCGGGGCGTGGCCGCGTCGCTGCCCGCCGGACCCGCCCCGGTACCGGCCAGACCGCCCGACGCGGACCTCAGCAAGGCGGCCCCGTCTCCGCCGGCCCCTGCGGTCCGCACGGTCCCGGTGGCATCCAGACCGCCCCCTGCACCGCCGCCGCCGGGCGAACCGGGTCCGGAAAGGCTCGCCCCCGACTGGGCCGAGACACCCGTGGCAGAGGCCCCTCCCCCGTTTGCCAGCGTCAACCCCAGTCCAGCCTGGCCGCCGGCTCCGCCCGAAGCGCCGGAGACGCCCGCGCTCCCGCCTTGAGCGCTCAGCAGGGTCACGCCCGCCGCCGACAGGAGGCTGGCCTGACCCGGTGCGCCCGACGCGCCCCCCGCGCCGACGACGATCGTCAGGCTCGCGGGCAGATCGGCCGTGCTCCAGCGGGCGGTGCTCACGCCGCCGCTGCCCCCGCCGCCGCCGCCCAACCGGTCGCCCGTGGTGGCGAAGGTTCCCGTGCCGCCCCCTCCCCCACCACCGACGACCGTGATCGTTAGCATCCGGGCCCAGGCGGCCGGTACATAGGTGCTGGCGCCGTCGAGCAGCACGGCCTCGGCGCGCAGAGCGCCGGCCGGAAAGGCGATGCGCCCATCGTCCGGGTCGATCCGCCAGGCCTCTCGCCAGGTCGCTCCATCGGCGCTGACCTTCAAACTCAGGTCATCGTCGCCGATCAGGCCCAGCTCCGCGCGGCCCGAATACCCCCGCTGGAACAGAACCGACATCACGTCGCCGGCGTCGTCCTTGTTCAGAACCAGCCGCAAGGCTCCGGTTCCGCCCTCGGCGACAGGTCGAGCCGTCAGCAGGGCGCTGTTGAGACGGGCCGTCAGGGGGTTTCCGGCATCGGCCGTCGCGTTCAGCCCTAGCAGGCTCAGACGCTGTATTGCGCCGCCCGCCAGCGTCGGAGCCGACCAGCCGACGCCGTCGCGGACGACCAGCTGGTTTTCATCCAGAACGATGACGATCATTCCGGGTTGAACCGCCACGCGCGTCCAGCCGCCGAACTCGGCCCGGACGAGATCGCCCGCGCTCCAGGTGGACCAGACGGCTCCGGTGCGTGAATCCGGCAGGATGTAAAGATCGCCGTCCGTGGCATCGCCGGGCTCGGCGGCGATCGTGCGACTGACCACGGCGGCCTGGATCAACCCGTCAAGCCGCGTCAGGGCTTCGTTGACAGTGACGTGTTTCTGAAGCTGGCCCGCAGCGACATAGGGCAGGTTAAGGCGGGCACTCTGGCTGGAAGGCATCGAAATCTCCGTTGAGGACGGAGATCAGTCTCGTTCAGCCCGGATACCGGGCGCGTTCAAAGGGTCATTAAACCGCGCGGGCGCTGTTTCGATTGGGCTTTTCCGCGCGAACGCGGACAAGGCTCGAGCCCGGAGCGAACATCGAAAAAAATGCGGGGAGACCAATGGAAGGGCTGGGAGGCCTCCCCGCGGACCGGTTCGCGGCTGTCAGGACCCTCGTCATCGCACTAGGCGATGCCGAAACGAGCCGGTCGAAAACAGCTACGACCGGATATTCGGTCCGGATGCAGTCAGAGCGGCAGCAACTCGCCGGTCGCGACGACGGGGCCGTCCGGCGTGTCGGCGGCGGGCGTGTGGCCCGGCGCTTCCAGAGAGATCGCCACGGCTTTGGCCTGTCCGGCTTCGTCGGCCAGAAGAGCCGTCAGGGTCCGGCGGCTGGTGGCCGATCCGTCGATGGCCCCGACCAACTGAACGCCGCCCTCGGGCTTGACCAGCCACAGGTGCGGCACGCCCGTCTCGCGACTGAGCGCCGTGGTGGGCGCGATGAACATCTTGCCGGTGGCGGTGTCATAGGCCAGGGCGACGACAGCGGCACCGCCTTCGGTCAAGGACACGGTGGCGACCCGGGTCACGCCGCCTTCAGGCGCAGCCTGGACGATCGGCGCGGGCTCCGGACGGGTCAAAAGGATCGCCACGCCCGCGACGCTGGCGGCCAGCAAGGCGGTCGAGGCCACGGCCCAGGTGCGCCAGAACGCGACCCGGCCGTTGTCATTGGCCGCGGGGGCGATGGAAGACTCCACGCGCGGCCAGACCCCGGCGGACGGCACCACGGGCGCGATGTCGGCGGCGAAGGCGGCCAAATGTTCGTTCCAGGCCTCCACCTCGGCTGCGAAGGCAGGGTCGGCCTGCTCGCGCGCTCGCGCGGCGCGTTCCTCGGCGGCGGGAAGGACACGCAGCGCCAGCTCTCCGGCCAGGGCACGGTCCTCGTCGGCGGGTTCGATGGGTGTATCGGTCATGTCTCGAGGCAGCTCCTCAGCCTCAACAGCCCCCGCCGGATCCAGCTCTTCATCGTGCCCAGCGGCACGTTCTCCTTGCTGGCGAGGGCATCATAGGTCACGCCTTCCAGAAAGGCCGTGCGGATCGCCGTGCGGACCTTGTCCTCCAGCGTCTCCAGACAGACGTTCAACCGCCCGACCTCGTCCGTCGTCTCGACCACATCGGATGCAAGCGGCGCGGCGTCGGCCAGATCGTGGGCGTCCTCGACCGGCACCGAGCGTCGCATCGGCGAGGCCGAGCGCAGCCGGTCGATCGAGCGGTTGCGCGCGATGGTCACCAGCCAGGTGATCGGACTGGCGCGCGTCGCGTCGAAGGTGGAGGCCTTCCTCCAGACTGTCAGATAGGTGTCCTGCAAGACGTCCTCGGCCAATTGGCGGTCAGCCAATATACGCAGGCACACCCCCAATAGCTTCGCAGAGGTCGCCTCATAGACGATTTTGAAGGCACCACGGTCCCCCTCGCCGGCCCGGCCAAGCGCCAGGGCCAGTTCGTCGCGCGTCAGCATCGCATTCATGGAACCGTCCGAAAGCCACAGGTTGGACGACTAGGGCCGTTTGGAGCGAGGGCGTCAAGCGCGGCGAAGGGCCTAGTCATGCAGATAGACGATACGTCGCTTCTTCGGATCGGCGCGCATCGCCGCGACATGGCGATCATGATCGCCAGAGGCCTTGGCCTCGCGCTCGTTGGCCTCGACCCAGTGCGTCGTCTCTATATCCTTCTGCAGCGCCTTGGCCGCCAGCAGGTGGCCGGGAAAGACGGTGTCCACGGCCCAGCCCAGCACCGGCACGGTGTCGGTTGCGTTATCGACGACCAGGAAGGACGCCATCTTGGCCAGCGTCGCGGGCGAGGCCTTGGCCTGCAGACCCAGTCCGATCAGCAAGGCACCCGCTCCTAGGCCGTAGGCCAGGCCGACGCCGGGAATCCAGGCCAGGATACCGTCCAGACCGATGCCGACCGGTCCCAGGCCGATGATCCGGTCGGACAGCTTCTTGACGCCCTCGACATGGGACCAGATTCTCTCGATATCCCCGATAGACCGTTTCGCCATTTCGCCCTCCAAAGCGAGTGGTCAACGCCCCACACCGACCCGCGTTCACCAACAAACGCAAGCGTCTTCATCGAAAGGCTCGCCGTGTCCCGCGCCCGACTGATCCTGACCGGCGCGACGCTGCTTCTGTTGGCACCGTCGATGGTGATCGGCGTGGCGGCCATGAGCGGGATCGGGCATCGCTGGGTCGATATCCTGGCCCAGTTCGTCGGCCCTGCGGCGTTCGCCTGTGCGCTGGTGGCGCTCGTGGCCTTGGCCCTGCGCCTCAGGGTGACGCTCGGGGCAGGCGCGCTGACGGGACTGGTCTTGCTGGCCGCCGGGTGGCCCCAGTGGTTTGCGCCCACAGGCTCGGCCGAGGACGGGGCACCCGTTTTCACGCTCTACTCGGCGAATGTATGGGTCAGGAACGGCGATGTGGACGCGGTCGCTCGATCCGTGAAGGCCTCAAATGCCGATATTGTCGTCCTGGTCGAGGTCGGCCGGCCTCTGATGGCGGGAATGGGCCGAGTCGTCGGTGACTACCCCTTCCAGATCATCGGCCCGGCGCATGATGGCAGCCGGGGGCCGTCGCGCTACGTGTTCGCCTCGCGGTTCCCGATCCGTTCGGTCGATGTCTTCGCCGAGCAGCTGGATGCGGCGGGCACGGTCGTCGACACGCCGCTCGGGCCCGTGACCATCGTCGGTGTCCATCTGACGCGGCCGTGGCCTTATCAGTTCCAGTGGGGCCAGATCATTCAGGCTCGCGGCCTGTCGAACTGGCGCGCCGCCCATCCCGGCCCGATGATCGTCGCCGGAGATTTCAACAGCGTCTCCAGCGCCCGCATCGGCCGCCAGATCCAGTCGGACACCGGCCTGATCCCGGCTCCCGGCTGGCCGGGGACCTGGCACAGCGCCCTGCCCTCGGCCGCGGCCATGACGATCGACCAGGTCTATCGCACCCCGGACCTGGCCCTGCTGGACCGTCGATTGGGTCGCCGCAACGGCTCCGACCACCGGCCGGTCGTGACCCGTTTCACCCGCGCCGTTCCGTCACCAGCCGACTGAGCCGTTCTTCGTGGCCGGTCGTGGGAAAATCCTCGGCGACCCACTCATCCTCGAAGGTCTTGAGGATCAGGCCCGTCTCAGGCCCCGGCTCGATGCCGAGCCTGGCCAGGTCGCGACCGCCTACGGGCATGCGGGGCAAAGGCCAGTCTGCGACCATGGTCAGAGCGGAGAGGTCGCCCCGCCCGCCGCGCTCGGCCAGCCCCCGCATCAGCCGATCCAGCACGGCCTGTCGTCCCACACGATAGCTCATGGCCCGCAGGGTCGCGTGCGGCGAGGCCGGGTCGAGGGGACCGGGCGCGGCATCGGCAAGCCGCGCCTCCATCGCGCGAGGTAGCCGCAACCGCTGTGCGGCGGCCGTTACCACCGGCGCATCATCCGGCATCAGGGCGGACAGGCGCAAAACGGGATCGTCGCTGATGTCGACCATGGCCTCGAACGCGGCGGACGACGCCGAGACCGGTACCAGTCGCTCCAGAACCCCCGCCATGCGCATCGCCGCCACGGCCGGCCGGGGGTCGGGTGCGGCCAGCAGCTTCAGCAGTTCCTTCGACACGCGCTCGGCCGAGAGGCGGGCCAGACCCTCCGCAGTTTCCGCGCAGGCCGCCAATCCCGCCGCATCCGGCTCCGCCCGGCCGTACCAGGCGTGGAAGCGGAAGAAGCGCAGGATGCGCAGATAGTCTTCCTCGATCCGCCGGATCGGATCGCCGACGAACACGACCCGCCCCGCCAGGGCATCCTCGACCCCCTGCCCCGTCGGATCCACAATCCGTCCACCCCGGTCCGCGTAAAGCGCGTTCAGACGAAAATCGCGTCGTCCGGCGTCCTCGGACCAGTCATCGGTGAAGGCCACCACCGCACGCCGCCCGTCCGTCTCGACATCACGGCGCAGGGTGGTGATTTCGTAAGGACGACGCTCCGACACCGCCGTCACCGTGCCATGCGCCAGCCCGGTCGGCACGACCTTCAACCCCGCCGACTGCAGCGCCGTCATGGTATCGTCTGGCTTCAGTCGTGTCGCGATGTCGATATCGTCGATTGGCTGCCCGACCAGGGCGTTTCTCACACAGCCGCCGACGAACCGCGCGCAGTCCGGCCCGCCCGCCGCTTCCAGCGCGTCCATCACGGCGTTGGTCGCGGAGGACGTCAGCCAGCCCTGCCTCTCCAGCCGGGCCGTCACGCCGCGTCCTCGGCCGCGGCCTCCGACAGATCGTCTTCGTCGCCATAAAGCCGGTGGCGCAAACCCCGGATGATCCCCGCCGTGGCCCCCCAGATGTAGCGTTCCTGCCAGGTCATCGACCAGTACCAGCGCCGCACGCCATCGGGCGCTTCCAGATGGTCGCGTCTGTGATTGGCCGGATCCATCAGGAAATCCCACGGCGTCCGGAAAATCTCGGCCACCTCGTCAGGCGAGGCCGACAGCACGGGCTCGGCGTCGATCCAGCCGACGACCGGCGTCACCAGATAGCCGGTGCCGGTCTCGTAAGGGTCCGACAGGCCCAGCACGCGAACCAGCGACGGGTCCAGATCCACCTCTTCGCGGGCTTCGCGCAAGGCCGCCTCCACCGCCGTCTCGCCGGCGTCCAGCCGACCGCCCGGGAAGGCGATCTGGCCCGTGTGCCGCGCCAGGCTGTCGGCGCGCCGCGTCAGCAGCACGGTTGCGCCATCACCGCTCGCCAGCACCGGGATCAGCACCGCCGCCGGCTTCAGCGGACCCTCGACCCAGCGGACGGCTCCGGGGTTGAGGTCGAAATCCGAGCGAGTGGCGCGCGCATCCGCCCGCCACTGATCCGACGGCGACAGGCCCTCGATCAATCGGGCTTTCAAGGAGGACAGGCTCATGCGACGCCGGATCCCGGCGGCCCAAGCGCGAACCAGGCTCCCCCTGACGAGACCATCAACTGCTCGTCACGAACCTCGGCCGCCTCGACCAGGTCATAGAAGACGGTCCGGGCGATCCGCGCCTCCAGCCCCCGCCGGACATGCAGGCGCGGCGCCGGCTCGCCTGTCACAGGATCGGTCTCGACTTCGATGGAGTGGTCCGGTCCTGCCCGCACGACATCACCGACGTCGGTGGTGAAGACCAGATCGCCGGCCACGCGCTCCATCGTCACGGCGCGGAACGGCAGGTCCTCAACGGTGATCTTCAGCTTTTCGCCCGGCGTGACCAGGTGATAGCCGTCTGGGTCCAGCCGCAAAATCGTCGAGAACAGCCGCACCAACTCAGCCCGCCCGATCGGTGAGCCCTCGTGCATCCAGGTCCCATCCGCGCGGATGACGATATCGATATCGCCGCAATGGTCCGGGTGCCACAGATGCACCGGAGGCAGGCCGCGACCCGGGGCCTGTTTGGCGGCCTCTGTCAGGCCCGCGAGGCCGGTCGCTGTCTCGGGTCCGCTCATCCTGCGAACTTAGGCCGCGTCGCCGCCCGGCGAAAGACGTCAGGCCGGAAGCGCCAGCCCCTGGGGCGCCGAGGCGCTCAGGGTCAGCCACAGCACCCGTCGTAAATCGACCGGTCCGGCCAGCTTCACGTCCGGCGCGACCTCGAACCCGAACCGCGAGAAGTACGGTAAGTCACCGACCAGCAGCACGCCCGCGACGCCCAGGCTCTGCGCCCGGCCCAGGCAGGCACCGACCAGATCCGCACCGAGACCTCGATCGCGCGCCTCGGCCGCCACCGCGATCGGCCCCAGGAAGACGGCTTCCACGCCGCCGACCGTAATCGCCCACAGCCGCACGGACCCGATCAGCCGCCCGTCCTCGCGTGCGACATAGCCGGCCGCCAGACGCGCGCTCTCGCGGATTCGTTCGGCCGTCTTGGCGAACCGGCCAGGCCCGAAGGCGTCGAGCACCAGCCGATCGACCTCGCCCGCGTCGGCAGGCGTTTCCGGGACGATCCGGAGTGCTGGAAGAGGGGCGAGGGACGCGGACATGGGGCGCGCACCTATGCTGTATGGCCCATCGGTTCAACCTCGCACCCGTCACGGGATGCGGTTCAACTCGCCTTCGAGAAGTCCGGAGCGCGCTTTTGGCTGAACGCCATGAAGGCCTCCATGGCCTCGGGGCTCGACATCTGTGAGCCGAACGCCTCGCCTTCGCGCAACATCAGCGACCACAGGGCCTCGGCATCGCGCATCAGACGCTTGGTCTTGCGGATCGAGTTGGGCGCGCGCGTGGCCAGCTTGGCAGCGATCCCGGCTGCGGTCGCATCGACGTCGGCGGCGGGCACCGCGCGGCTCGCGATGCCCCAGGCCAGGGCCGTTCGCCCGTCGATCGGCTCGCCCAGGGCGAACATCTCGAAGGCCCTTTGATGGCCGATCACCATGGGCAGCAGCATCGAGGACGCGGCCTCGGGCGCCAGGGCCAGGTTGATGAAGGGCACCGACAGCAGGGCATCCTCGGCCACCACCACCATGTCGCAGTGAAGCAGCAGCGTCAGGCCGATGCCTACAGCCCGTCCGCGAACGGCCGCGACGGCAGGCTTGTCGAGCTCGGCCAGAGACTTCAGGAAATGGAACACCGGCGCATCGACCACCTGACCGCCGCCCGACGAGCCGATAGCGATGAAGTCGGCGATGTCGTTGCCGGCCGAGAAGCTGTCGCCCTCAGCCCGGAACAGCAGGACCCGCACGGCGTCGTCGGTCCGGGCTCGCTGCGTTGCGTGGGCCAGGGCGGCGTACATGGCCTGGGTGATGGCGTTCTTCTTTTCCGGCCGGTTCAGGGTGACGCTCAGGACGCCGTCGGCCAACGCGGTCTGGATCAGGTCGCTCATTGTGCAGGCTCCGTTTCGAGAGTGGTCCACCAGTCGACGCCGTCCGCGTCGCGGTCGCGTCGGGCCTTGCCCTGCGCCTCCAGGTGATTGAGGTGCGCGATCGCCTCGCCGGTCGCCATGCCCAGCAGGCCGTCGCCGACCGGACGCGCGAACAGGGATGCGAAGACGTCGATGGCCCGGCTGGGCGTCCGCAACGTTCGCGCCAGCCTCTTCAGCGACACGGCATGACCGCGCTTCAGCGCCTCGATGCGGGGCAGGACCCCGGTGAAGGGTTCGCCGTGGCCCGGCAAAACCAGGGTCTCTGCAGGCAGCAGGTCGCCCAGCCGATCCAGCGAACTTAGCCAGTCGGACAGCGGATCGGCCAGCGGCTCCGTCGGCCAGACCGAGATGTTGGACGAGATGCGCGGCAGGATCTGATCCCCCGCGATGAGGACATCGTCGGATCGTCGCCACAGACAGACGTGCTCGGGGCTGTGTCCATTGCCGACCACGATCGACCAGTCCTGCCCGCCGATCGACACGGTGTCGCCGGCGCTCAGGCGACGATACCCGGCCGGCAAGGGGGCCACCCCTTTGGCGAACCGGCCATAGGTCTGACGATAGCGATCCAGCTGGTCCTCCGACCACCCGGCCGCCCTGAAGAACCGCACGCCGTCTTCGGGGGCCGGGCCGGTGTCGGCCGTCAGCATGCGGGCGGTCACATACTCCAGCTGCGACATCAGGAGCGGCGCGTCGAACCGCGCGCACAGCCAGCCGGCCAGACCGATGTGATCGGGATGCATATGGGTCCCGATGACCCGCGTCACCGGTCGACCACCCAGCGGCCCGGCCAGCGCCGCCTCCCAAGCCTCGATACTGTCCGGCGTCTGGATGCCGGTATCGACGATGACCCACCCGTCTCCGTCCTCGATCGCATAGACGTTGATATGGTTCAGCGCCATCGGCAGGGGCAACCGCATCCACAGCACCCCCGGCGCGGCCTGGAGGGCTTCACCGGGTCGAGGTGGATCGCCAAGCGGATAGGTCAGGCCACGCAGGCCGGTGCCCAGGGTCTCGGTCTCGCCCTCGTTCGTGATCACGCCGTCGGCCAAGTCCGTCTCCAATCGCAACGCGCCGAACATAGCCAGAGGCGCGCGGTTCCGTCCAGCGTTCCAAGAAGGCAAGCCGAAACTCCGCCGCATCCCGGTCTTGACCTTGTCCCGGTGCCCCGCCAAGGCTTTGCCCACAGGGAAATGCGGTCCAGGAGCCAGTACGTGTTCAAATCCTCCATCCTAGCGGCGCTTGGCGCCGCCATCATGCTGACCGGCCTCGCGCCGTTGTCGGCCAGTGCCCAGACGACCGGCAGCAATATTCCGGGCACTCCCAGCACAGCGAACCCGCTGACTGAAGGCTCGGCCGCCAACGACGTCGTCGATCGCAACGCGCGTCAGGAACGCCAGGCCCGGAATCGCGCGAACCCGCCGCCGCCCACCGCGGCCGAGAACCTCGCCGCCGCCCAGGCCCTGGCGACAGCCACCAGCACGCCCTGTCAGGTGACTTCGGCCGAGCTGCGCGGCGTGACCCCCGCTCAAGAAAAGCTGTACGAGGCCGTCTGTGCCACTGGCCCGGGCTTCGTCTTCATCTCCTCCACCCCGCCGGTCGCCGCCGACTGCATCCTGCTGGCCGGCCAGGCCGAGATCGAGCGCGCCCGCGATCCCGCCGCCGACGTCGGCACCCAGTGCGTCAACCCGGTCAACCTGGATGTCCTGCGCGTCGTCAGCGCCTACGCCACCGAAGCTGGCGTCGCCTGCACGCCGGATCAAGGCAGCTCGATCGGCCGCTCCAGCGCGGGCAACCTGATCTATGAAGTCGGCTGCAACGGGACCGACGGCTACTGGCTCGAACGCACGCCCCTGGGCTGGAAGAAGACCGAATGCCTCGAGGTCGTGGGCCAGAACGGTCGCTGCCGCTTCTCGACGGCCGCCGAACAGGTCGCCACGCTCAAGGGCCGCTTCGCCGGCGACGCCGATGCGGCCGCCTGCGAGCCGACCGAGGCCCGCTATATGGGAGCCAATGCCAACGGCAGCTTCTACGAAGCCAAATGCTCTGACGGCAAAGGCATCATTGTGCGCTTCGACACCGCCTATGCCGTGCAGCAGGTCTACGCCTGTGAAGTGGCCCAGCGGATCGGCGGCGGCTGCAAGTTGACGATCGTGCCCGAAGCTGCGGCTCCGCCCGCCGCGCAATAAGCCGAACGCCCCCTCGAGCGCTTGCTCGAGGGGGCGACGCTGCTTACCGTTCCGGCGATGCGTATCGCCACCTGGAACGTCAACTCCGTCAACGCCCGCCTGCCGACCGTCCTGGCTTGGCTGGAGGCGGCGAACCCCGACGTCGTCTGCTTCCAGGAGATCAAGACCGTCGATGAAAAGTTCCCGCGCGAGGCCTTCGAGAGCCTGGGCTACAACGTCGAGGTCCACGGCCAGAAGTCGTACAACGGCGTGGCGCTGCTCTCGAAATATCCGGTCTCCGACGTCCGGCGTGGCCTGCCCGGCTCGGACCTGCTGGCCGAAGGGCTTGATGACCAGTCTCGCTATATCGAAGCGCTGATCGAGGCCCCCCGGCCGGTCCGCGTCGGCGGCCTGTACCTACCCAACGGCAATCCGATCGGCACGGAGAAGTTCGAGTTCAAGCTGCGCTGGATGGCCCGTCTGAACGCTCACGCCCGTGACCTGCTGGCTCAGGAAGAGGCCTTCACCCTGTGCGGCGACTATAATGTGATCCCGACGCCGGACGACGCCAAGAACCCCGCCGCCTGGACCACCGACGCGCTGTTCCAGCCCGAAAGCCGCGCCGCCTTCCGCGCCCTGAAGGGCCTGGGCCTGTATGAGGCGGGCGAACTGGGCCAACAACCGCCCGGCACCTACACCTTCTGGGACTATCAGGCCGGAGCCTGGCAGCGCGATCACGGCATTCGCATCGACTTCCACCTGCTGTCGCCCCAGGCCGCGGACCGGTTCGTCGGCGTCGAGACCCATCGCGACGCCCGCGATATGGAAAAGCCGTCCGACCACGTCCCGGTCGTCGTCGAACTGGCCGACTGATGGACCAGGCCCGGGATGTCTGAGGCCCTGGATGTCTGAAGCCCTGCGCGTCATCTTGCTGGTCGCGCTTGCCGCCGCCGCCCTGACCACCGCCGCCCTGAGCCTCAACTGGTGGATGGAGCCCGAGCGCCGCCTGCGCCGCGCCATGCTGAAGTCGCTGGGTGCCCTGCCCGAGGTCGAGGCCATCTCGGCATCCGAGGGCCGCGGCGCCGGTCTGGATTTCGACGGCGGTCAGGTCGCGGTCCTTTGGGATCGCGGTGGCCATGGCCTGGTCTATGCCTTCGACGAGGTCGAGGGCGGAGAGCTGATCGTCGACGGCCACGTCGTCGCTCGCGTGCGCCGGGGCGAGGCGCGCAAGGCCCTGGACGTCATGGCCCCCGACGCCGAACAGGTCACCCTGCGCCTGCTGTTCGCCGATGCCCGCTATCCGGAGTTCGAACTGGCCCTGTGGAACGCCATGTCGCCCGGCCATACCGGCTCCCCGCCCGAGGCCATGCGCCTGGGCCGCCGCTGGCTGTCCCATCTGGAAGCCCTTCTGAAGTAGGTCTTCGGGGTTTCCCCTGGCCGGGGGAAGGACTAAACGACCCCCTCCGCTTTCTCCCGTTTCGCGTATTTCCCCGAAGGAGCCCCCAGTGGCCCGCCTTTTCGACGCCTATGTCATCGCCGACTGGACCGCCGCCGAAGGCAAGAAGCTGGGCGAGAACTCGGTCTGGATCGGCGTGGCCAAGCGCGACGTCCGCTTCCGCCTGTACACCGAGACCCACAACGTCGCGACGCGGGCCGAGGGCGAGGCGATGATCCGCTCGATCCTCGCCGACCACGCCAAGCGCGGTGATCGCGTGCTGCTGGGCTTCGACTTCTCGCTGGGCTACCCGGCCGGCACCGCCCAGCGGCTGGGTCTGAAGGACACGCCGGCCTGGTCCGCCCTGTGGAAGTTCATCGCGACGAACATCGTCGACAAGGCCGACAACACCAATAACCGCTACCAGATCGCCGCCAAGATGAACCGGCTGATGACGGATGAGGCCTGGCCCTTCTGGGGCGCGCCGGCCAAGCAGGCCCAGCGCTGGCTGACCACGACCAAACCCCCGGTCGGCTCTGGCGTGGATATCCCCGAATACCGGGCAACGGAACTGGCCATCAAGGGCGGCAAGCTGCAGCCCAAGTCGAACTGGCAGATGCATGGCGCGGGCGCCGTCGGTGGCCAGACCCTGGTCGGCATCCCCATGGTGCGTCGCCTGCTGGAAAGCCTGGGCTCTTCCTCCGCCGTCTGGCCCTTCGGCACCGGCTGGTGCCCGCTGGAGCCCGCCGACGTCGAGCCCCTGAGCGTCCTCGTCGCCGAAGTCTGGCCCTCCATGTGGCCCACGACCGTCGCTGCCGGAGAATTCAAGGACCAGGCCCAGGTCCGCACCACGGCCGAATCCCTGGCCCTGATGGACGAGCGCGGCGAGCTGTCGAAAGCCTTTGGTCCCAAGACGGGCACCGACGATGCCCTGATCGCCCAGGTTGAGGACGAGGAAGGCTGGATCCTGGGCGTCTGATCGGTCAGTCCGCGCGCAACGCGGCCGGGGCGACGACCACCTCGACCTTCCCGGTCGCGACGTCATAGACCATGCCCGACACGGTAACGACATGGCGGGTTCCTGTGCGGATCAGTGGTCGTTGACGACCGGGGCGGCGTTCGAAGGCGGGCGACAGAACGGGACCATCAGCAGGGCGATCAGGAAGATCCACGCCATCAGGCGGAAGACGTCATTGAACGCCAGCGTCAGCGACTGGCGCGCCACGACCCTGGCCAGTTCTCCCTGCGCCATCAGCATGGCCTGGGCCGCGTCGGTGGTGGTGCGGCCGATCTGGGCGGCCAGTTGGGCGATCAGCTCCGAGGCCGCGCCGGTCGGCTGACCGATCGCCTCCCCGAACCGCTGGGCGTGCAGACGCGCGTTGTCTCCCAGCCAGGTGTTGACCATGGCGATCCCGACCGCCCCGCCCAGGTTCCGCATCAGGTTGAACAGTCCCGAGGCATAGCGCAGGTCCGGCCCGGCGAAACCGGCCAAAGCGAACTGAACGCTGGGCACGATGCACAGCATGATCGAGAAGCCCCGCAGCACCTGGGGCCACAGGAAGTTCGCGAACCCCCATTCCGGCGTCAGGAACGACGTCAGATACAGGCTGGCGGCGAACAGCGTCAGGCCGACGGCAATGATTATCCGCTGGTCGATGCTCTGCGACGCGCGCGCGGCGATGATGACACTGAACAGCTGCGCACAGCCCGTGACGACGACCGTCGTGCCGATCTCGAGCGCGTTGTAGCCCCGCACCCGGCCCAGGAAGACCGGGATCAGATAGGTGGCGGCATAGATGCCGAAACCGATGGTCAGGTTGAACACACAGGCGAAGACGAACGTCGGCTTTTTGAATGGCGTCAGGCGAACGATCGGCCCGCCCGAGTTGAACGACCGCTCCAGAAACAGGACGAACCCGACCAGCGAGGCCCAGGCGGCGATGGCGATATGGGTGTTTTGGAACCAGTCGCTTCTTGGCCCTTCCTCCAGCACATATTCCAAACCGCCCAGGAACACGGCCATGGCGGCCAGATGCGAATAGTCGATGGTCTTCAGCATCGACAGGTTTGGCAGGTCCACCCGGATCAGGCGAAGCGCCAGGATCGTCACCAACGCGCCCGGGACGATGTTGACATAGAAGATCCACCGCCACCCGGCCGCTTCGGTGATCCAGCCGCCGACCGTCGGGCCAAGCGTCGGGGCCAGGACCGACACCATGCCCAGGATCGCCGGGATCATCGCCCGCTGCTTGCCCTCGAACAGGGCGAAGCCGGTGGCGAACACGGTCGGGATCATGGCCCCGCCGACGAAGCCCTGGATGACCCGAAACACGATCATGGATTCGATGTCCCAGGCCAGGCCGCACAGCGCGCTGGCCAGGGTGAACAGCCCGGCGGACAGGGCGAACAGCCACCGCGTCGACAGGGCCTGCGCCAGGAAGGCGGCGAACGGGATCATGATCAGCTCCGCGATCAGATAGCCGGTCTGGATCCAGCTGATCTCGTCCGGCCCCGCCGACAGGCCGGCTTGCACGTCGTTCAGCGATGCCGCGACGATCTGGATGTCGATCAGCGCCATGAATTGACCGAACGCCATCACGCCGAAGATCAGGAACTTTGTTGCGGTCGGCAGACCGACGGGGTTCGGCGCGGCGTGTGCGGTTGAACCCTCTGCCGTGATGTCGGTCATGCAATCGATCCCGGGGCCGCCCTTGCCAGACCGCCCGTCATAGGATTACATGCATCATATAAAGGAGGCCCGCAAGGCCATGCGCTACGATGCCGACCACAAGACGCGGACCCGCGAGCGGGTGCTGACGGTCGCCAAGCAGGCGATCCGCCGCGACGGCCTGGCCAATCTGGGCGTCGCGGCGGTGATGAAGGACGCCGGCCTGACGCACGGCGGGTTCTATGCTCACTTCGCCTCGCGCGACGCCCTGATCGATGCCGCGATCGAGGACATGCTTGTCGGAGCCAAGGCCCGGTTTCTGCGCGTCACCGATGGACTGGCCCCCACCATGGCTCTGGCGAGCTATCTCGATCTGTATCTGTCGCCCGATCATCGCGATTCCGGGACCTTCCTGTGCCCACTGCCGATCCTGGTGACGGATATGACCCGGCTGGAGCCCCGCATGCGTCAGGTCTACGCCCTGACGGCTGACCGGCTTGCCGGGCTGATGCGGCCGATGATCGAGGCGGCGAACCCCGGGCTGGCAAGCGACGAGGCGGTGCTCACCGCCCGCTCGGTGGTTTCCGAAATCGTCGGGGCCCTGTCGCTGGCGCGCGCCATGGGACCGACCGAACAGTCCGACGGCGTCCTGGCGGCCTCCCGCACTGCCCTGAAACGCCGCCTCGGTCTCCCCGCCGATCCGGCCGGAACCGTCCAATGACCGCCACGACGCCTGATGCCGCCGATGTTACGCAAGGGCGCAAATCGCGCCTGCCGTTCTCGAAACGCACGCTGTTGATGGTCAGCGGGGCCATCCTCGTGGTGGTGGCGGGGGCTGGCTTCATCCTGATGCCCCGCAACACCGTCACCACCGAAGCGGCCTATGTTCAGGCCGACGCCTCGTCCGTGGCCCCCCGCGTGCGCGGGCAGATCGCCCAGGTGCTGGTCGCCCACAACCAAAGCGTCCGGCGCGGCGACCCGCTGGTCCGCATCGACCCCGAGGAGTTCGACGCCCGCGTGGCGGCGGCGCAGGCTGAGTTGCAGGATGCCCAGGCCGAGGTACTGGCCGCCCGCGCGGCGCTTGTGTCCCTGGGCGCGGACGAGGCTCTGGCCGCCGCCGCCATCCGCTCGGCCCGGACCTCGATCGCGGCTGCGGATGCTCAGAACGTGCGGGCCCAGGCCGACCGTAATCGCTACGACGACCTTCTGGCGTCCGGCACCGTGGCGCGCCGCGATGCCGAGGAGCGCCGCGCCGCCGCCGTCAGCACGCAATCCAATGCCGACAAGACCCGCGCCGATCTGGACGTGACCCGAAATCAGGCCAGCGTCGTCAGCGCCCGTCGCGACGTGCTGGATGCGGGTCTGCTCCGCGCGGAGGCTTCCGTAGCCCGGGCACAGGCCGCGCTGGACCTGGCGCTGCAGGATCAGGCCAACACCATCGTGCGTGCCCCGATCGACGGAGTCGTCGCCAATCGTCAGGCCGAGCCTGGCGACTATGTCCAGGCCGGCACCCGACTGCTGACCCTGGTGCCGTCCACGGGCCTTTATGTCACCGCCAACTTCAAGGAAACGCAGACCGGCCGCATGCGCGTAGGTCAGCCGGTCGAGATCGAGGTCGACGCCCTGCCCGGCACGCGTCTGCACGGTGTCGTCGACAGTTTCGCCCCTGGGTCCGGATCGTCCTTCGCCCTGCTGCCGTTCGAGCCGGGAACCGGCAACTTCACCAAGGTCGTGCAGCGCGTGCCGGTCCGGATTCGCCTCGATCCCGGCCAGCCCACGCTCACCCGTCTGCGCTCCGGCCTGTCGACCACGGTGACGGTCCGGTTGCGCGAGTGAGCCTTACTGTCCTGAGCCGATCTGATCGAGTTTCGAGACCGCATCCTCCGGCAAGCGAAGGTCGGCGACGGCCAGGTTCTCGCGCAGATGCGCCACCGACGATGTGCCGGGGATCAGCAGGATGTTGGGCGAGCGTTGCAGCAGCCAGGCCAGGGCGACCTGCAGCGGACTGGCCCCGACGCTGTCGGCCACCTGCGACAGGGCTTCTGACTGTAGCGGGCTGAAGCCGCCCAACGGGAAGAACGGCACATAGGCGATGTTGTCGGCGGCGAGAGCATCGATCAGGGCGTCGTCCTCTCGGTGGGCCAGATTGTACTCGTTCTGAACGCAGACGATGTCGGTAATCCCTCGCCCCTGCGCCACCTGGGTTGCAGTGACGTTGCTCAGCCCGATGTGTCGCACCAGCCCCTGGGCTTTCAGCTCCGCCAGCGCGGTCAAAGGTGCCTCGATCGATCCCTCGCTGGTGCCGTGGCCGTTCGGATTGCCCATGATGCGCAGGTTGACGACGTCCATCTGCTCGCGACCCAGGTGGCGCAGATTGTCCCGAACGGCGGCCGCCAGATCATCGGCCGACATGGCCGGGTTCCAGGACGCGTCCTCGCCTCTCCGCGCGCCGATCTTCGTCACGATGACCAGATCGTCCGCATAGGGATGCAGGGCCTCGCGGATGATCCGGTTGGTGACGTGGGGGCCATAGAAGTCACTGGTGTCGATATGATCGACGCCGCTGGCCACCGCCTCGCGCAGCACCGCCAGCGCGGCGTCGGGATCCTTCGGCGGTCCGAATACGCCCGGCCCCGCCAGCTGCATCGCGCCATAGCCGATGCGCTTCACCGTCCGGTCGCCCAGTCGATAGGTACCGGCCGCGTTGATGTCGGTCATGGTGATGTCCCTTGTTTTCAGCCGATCAACGCGCGAGCGGCCGCGCGGGCCTCTTCGGTGATGACTGCCCCGGCCAGCATCCGTGCGATTTCTTCTCGCCGAGCCTCAGCGTCCAGCGTGTCGACCGTCGTCGTCGTGACACCGGCGGCATCGGCCTTGCGCACCTTCCAGTGGGCGTGTCCGCGCGCGGCGACCTGGGGGCTGTGGGTGACGACCAGGACCTGGGCACCGGTCGAGAGGCGTTTCAGACGCTGGCCCACGGCCTCCGCCACGGCGCCGCCGACGCCCTGGTCGACCTCGTCGAAGATCATCACTGGCTGACGCTGATCCTCGCGCCCGGCCAGAGCCGCCTTCATGGCCAGGGCGAAACGGGCCAGTTCGCCGCCAGACGCGATGGCGTCCAGCGGCCCGAAAGGCGTCCCGGCGTTGGTGGCGATCTCGAACCGTGCCGTCTCGACGCCCAGCGGCCCGCGGCGACCCTCGGCCACCGGCTCCAGCGCGACGCGGAAGCGCGCGCGGTCCAGCTTCAGCGGACCCAGCTCCTCCATCACCGCGCGGGCCAGACGGTCGGCGGCGGCCTCCCGCCCGGAACTCAGAAGCGAAGCCGCCACGTCATAATGCTCGCGCGCCACGGCCGCCTCGCGTGCGGCGGCCGTCATCGCCTCTGCCCCGTCCTCGATCAGCCGCAGTTGCTCGCGGAGCGACAGACGCAGGGCCGGCAGGGCGTGGACAGTCGTGTTCAGTTTCCGAGCGGCGGCCCGCAGGGCGAACAGCCGCTCCTCGGCCTTGTCCAGCCGGCCGGGTTCGAAGTCGAAGGCGTTGGCCGCGGCATCGACCTCGGCGATGGCCTCGGCGGCCTCCACCATGGTGCGATCGATGGCCTCGGCGGCGGACGTCAGACGCACCAGCACCGGATGGTCGGCCTCGACCCCAGCCTGTGTCGCCCGCTGCCGGGCATGCTCGACGGCACGCAAGGCGGCCGACAGCCGCTGACTGAGCTTGTCGCCACCCAGGTTGGTGCGCGCGTCGGCCAGGTCGGCGACGGCCTTTTCCGCCGCGCCCAGCACCGCGCGTTCGCCCGCCAGCTCGGTCTCCTCATCCTCGCGCGGATCGAGGTCATCGAGGTCGGCCAGGTTCAGGGTGATCTCTTCGGCACGGGCGGCGGCATCGGCGGCGGCGGCGCGCAGGCCTTCCAGCTTCGCCTCGGCCGCCTTCAGCCGATCGGATGCCGCCGCGACGCCGCCCAGTTGCGGCGCCAGACCGCCGTAGGCGTCGAGCAGGCCGCGATGGGTCTTCCAGTCCAGCAGGCCGACCGTCTCGTGCTGGCCGTGCACCTCGACCAGACGCGCGCCAATCTCGCGGAGCGCCGCGACCCCGGCCGGCTGATCGTTGACATAGGCCCGGCTGCGGCCGTCGGCGGACAGGACGCGGCGCAGGATCAGGTCCTCACCCGGCGTCACGTCGAACCCCTTGTCCTGGATCAGGGCGATCAGGTCGGCGTCGTCCGGCGCGGTAAACACGGCGGTGGCCACGGCCTGTTTGGCCCCCGACCTGACCAGCCCCGCCTCGCCTCGCCCGCCCAGCGCCAGACCCAGGGCATCCAGGATGATCGACTTGCCCGCGCCCGTCTCGCCGGTCAGCACGGTCAGGCCGTCCTGAACGTCCAGATCGAGGGCGTCGACCAGCACTACGTCGCGGATCGACAGGGTGGTCAGCATGGCGCGGTCAGCATGGGGCGAGGTCGATTCGGCATCGCGGTCAGTCTAGCCCAGAACAGGACGCGAACGACGCACTCAAGCAGGCCGATGCCGCGCGTCGAGCGAAAGCGCCACGGAAACCGCTTCAGCCCGGAATGATCCGCTGCAACCAGCTCTCCCGCGCGCCGGTCGGTGCCGCGCCCGGCTGCTGGCCCTGTTCGGTCAGCAGGCCGTAGGCCTCGGCGTACCAGGGGCTGCCGGGATAGTTGTAGCCGAGCACCGATCCGTTCCGCTCCGCCTCGTCCTTCAGACCCAGGCTCAGATAGACCTCGACCAGCCGGTACAGGGCTTCTGGCGTGTGCGAGGTGCGCTGATAGGCTTCGTTATCGATCACCGACTTGTAACGACCGATCGCGGCCAGCGGCTGGTTGGCACGCTGATAATAGCGGCCGATGGACATCTCCTTGCCCGCCAGCTGGTCGTTGACCATGTCGATCTTGACCGTGGCATCGGTGGCATAGGACGAACCCGGATAACGCCGTGCGACATCCTTCAGACCATCCAGGGCCTGCTGCGCCTGCGCCTGATCGCGACCCACGTCGACGATCTGCTCGAAGTGGCAGGTGGCCCGCATGTAGAAGGCGTAGGCTGCCGACGGGCTGCCCGGAAACAGCGAGATGAACCGGTCCGACGCCGCGATCGATTCCTCGTAATCACCGTTCTGGTAGTATGCGTAGACCTGCATCAGGATCGCGCGGCGCGACCATTCCGAATACGGGTGCTGACGCTCGACCTCCTGGAAATAGTCGATCGCGTCCGACCATCGATGCGACTGAAGGCGCGTGTAGCCGGTGTTGTACAGCAGCTCGACCGGGCGTTCCTCATAGGCCAGCCGAGGCCGGTTGGCGGCACCATTGCAGGACGCGAGCGTCAGCGTGACGGCCGCGGCCATCAGGATCAGGCCGCCGCGTCGCAGGGCGGACGAAGACCGGGAGAAAGTCGGCAAGACGAACCTCTTCACACGCCACCCGTACGACCGATCTGGTCATCCGGAAATCAAGACCGCGTTCCCTATCACCCCCCGGCGAGCCGCGCCATGCATCCCGGTGGACGCGATGACCGCTTGCTACGGCCCGGTGCGCTGCTAAAGAGCGCGCGAGACGGAACGCGCTTCATTGGCGATCCGATGACGGCGAAAGGATGACCGGATGAAGCTGCTCGCAGGCAACTCGAACCGGACGCTGTCCCAGGCCATCGCCGATCATCTGGACATGCCCCTGACAAAGGCCCAGGTGAAGCGGTTCGCCGACAACGAGGTCTTCGCCGTCATCGAGGAGAACGTGAGGGGCGAGGATGTCTTCGTCATCCAGTCGACCTCCTATCCCGCCAACGACAACCTGATGGAGCTTCTGATCTGCATCGACGCCCTGGTTCGGGCCTCGGCGCGACGGATCACGGCGGTCATGCCCTATTTCGGCTATGCCCGTCAGGACCGGAAAACCGGCGGTCGCACGCCGATTTCGGCCAAGCTTGTCGCCAACATGATCACGCGCGCGGGTGCCGACCGTGTCCTGACCATGGATCTGCACGCCGGTCAGATTCAGGGATTTTTCGACATCCCGACGGACAATCTGGTGGCCACGCCCGTGCTGGCCCTGGACGTGAAGGAAAACTACCAGCGCGGCAATCTCATGATCGTCTCGCCCGACGTCGGCGGTGTGGTCCGGGCCCGGTCGCTTGCCGAGCGCCTGAACGTCGACCTGGCTATCGTCGATAAGCGACGACCGCGCGCGGGCGAGAGCGAAGTCATGAACATTATCGGCGACGTTTCGGGCCGCGAATGCATCCTGTTCGACGACATCGTCGATTCGGGCGGCACCCTGGTCAACGCGGCCAAGGCGCTGATGGAGGCGGGTGCCACCAGCGTTTCGGCCTACATCAGCCACGGCGTGTTGTCCGGCCCGGCCGTCCAGCGCGTGACCGATGGCCCCCTGAAGGAGCTTGTCATCACCGATTCGATCGAACAGCCGTTCGAGGTCACGTCCTGCGCCAAGATCCGCACCGTGCCCGTCGCGCCCCTGATCGGCGAGGCTATCCGTCGGATCGCCAACGAAGAATCGGTGTCGAAACTCTTCGACTGATTGCGGGTTTGCCTCAAAACCGCCGAGAGCCTGCTATTGGGTCCGGCAGGGGTCGCTGCGGAGGATCATGATGGCACTGTTTTCGAGCCGTGGGGCGTCGGCCCTGGCGGCCTTGGCGATTGCCGCCACCCTGTCGTCCTGCGCGTCCAACAAGGCCGCCGAGGAAGCGGAAGCGACGCGTGTCGCAGCCGAAGTAGCCGCCGCGGCTGCTCTCGCCGCCCAACCCAAACCCATCGCCCTGAACAACAGCGTCATCCAGTCGGCGGCCATCTATCTGGGCTTCACCCGTGACATGGCGACCCTGCGCGGCGGCTTCGAGAGCTCGGAAGCCATTCTGGCCGCCATGCAGCGCGGTGCCGCCTATCAGCCGGACCAGATCTCGCGCGGGCTGGTCGCCTATGCCTCGATCCTGGCACTGCAGTCGCCTGAGTTCGTCACCAGCGTGCGCCAATACGGAATGGACCGGGAGACCAGGAACCAGACGGTCGCCCGGATCGTCGCCGATCCTACCTACGCCTCCACCCTGACCGGAGCCGATTCCGCAGCCGGCCTGATCATGGGCGTGCTGGATGCCGACATCGCCGCCCTGCGCGTCGCGGCCGACTCCATCGAGAACGACGCCTATGCCATCCAGGCCGATGGCCGTGCCTCATGGGCGCGCCTGCCGGTACCGGATCGGGAGACGCGCATCCAGGGCGTCAAGGATCTGTCGGCCCGGCGAATGCTGGCTGACGCCGGCGACGCCGCCCGGCTTTCGGCCGCGGCCTATTCCGGGTCCGGCCTGGGCGTCTCGACCCCGCGCCTGCGCCAGCCCCCCTATCCGCCCGCCGTATCGAGCGCCCTGGCCCTGGCGGCGCTCGCGGTGCTGGATGGCGCGGGCGAGAACGCGGTCTCGAACACCGACGCCCTGCAATACGACCGCGCCAGCCAGGACTGTTTCGCCAGCTCCAAGCTGAACCTGTTCCAATGTCTGGCGGCCTCGCGCCCCAGCTATGAGGTCGAATTCTGCCTGGGCCGCCACATTGTTCGGGATCTGGCGACCTGCGCCAGCGGCACCAGCCAGCCCGCCGCCCAGATCACCGTCGGCGCCCCGACGCAGAGCCGCGCCACGTCCACGGCGCCGGCCATCCGAACGGTGCCACTGGGACCCCCGACGGAGCCGGCCTTCTCGCTTCCGCCCGAAACGCCCGCGACCGTGACGCCGGTCACGCCGCCTGCGCCGACGATCACGCCGAACCCTTCGCTCGCCCCTGGCGCGAGCCAGACTCAGCGTTTGAACGCCGCGCCCCCGGCGCCACAACCGTGAACTCGCCCTGCGGGATTAACGGTCGGAAAACCCTCGACAACGCGATATAGAACGCTCGGCGCTGGGAGAGCGCCTCAGTATCCGTATCCGGGGGACTATCCATGCGTCTGGTTCTTTCACGTCGCGCGTTGGCGGTCGTGGTGGCCGCCACCACAGCCGTCCTCGCCGCCTGCAGCACGCCGGCGCCCGAACCCGTCGTCGTGGTGGAAGCGCCTCCCCCGCCGCCGCCTCCGGTCACCCTGAACGAAGGTGTGGCCCAGGCTGCCTCGATCTATGTGGCCTTCATTCGCGACGTCGGCACCATTCAAGCCGGTTTCCCCGACGCCGAGTCGATCCAGAACGCCATGCACAAGGGCGCGGCCTATGATCCCGCCACCCTGTCGCGCGGGATGATCGCCTACGGCTCGATCCTAGCGCTGCAGTCACCAGAGTTCGTGGCCGGGGTCCGCACCTATGCGGTCGATCCCGCGACCCGCGCCGATGTCGTCGCCAATATCATCCGCGATCCCGCCTACGCCGCCGGTCTGCCCGGTGCCGACGTCGCGGCCGGACTGATCATCGCTACCCTGGGCCAGGACATCACCGCCCTGACGACCATCGCCGACGCCGTCGAGGGCGACGCCTATACGATCCAGGAACGCAACGACCCCCGCCGCCGCTGGGCCACGGTGCCGATCCCCGACCGCGCCGCCCGACTGGAAACCGCCAAGACGATCTCCGCGGGCCAGATGCTGCCCTCCGCCGAAGATTCCGCGCGCCTGTTCGCGGCGGCCAACAGCGGATCCGGCCTGAACCTGGCTCCCGCGACCAATGCCCCTCCCTACACCCCGGCCGTCGTACATTCCCTGGCCATCGCCGCCCTGGCCGCTCTCGGGGCCGCCGGCGACGATGCGCGCGCGAATACCGAGGCTTTGTCGATCGAATCGAACGCCCAGTTCTGTCTGGATATGTCCAAGCTGAATCTGTTCCAGTGCCTGGCCGCTTCGCGCCCCAGTTATGAGGACATGTTCTGCGTCGGCCGCCACATCGTGCGCGACCTGGCGACCTGCACCACCCAGGCGACCGTGCCTGTCGTGACGCCCGTCTCCGACACGGCGACGGCCTCCGTCACCCCCGTGGCCGGCGTCGCCCAGGAGGCGGCCACGGCCTCTATCGTCGCAACCCAGCCCGCGACCAGGTAGGGGCGCTGACGCCTGGACGCGGTCGCGGGCCGCTGGAGCGCGTTTCGTCTCGCGGACGCGGTTGCGCATGCCGGCGCTTGCGTGTAATGACCCGCGCTCTTGAATTCGAGGGTCCATGACCCCGCCGCGCGGGCCGCAATGTTGGCGCAGGCGTTTTTGTTGTTGAGGCGAGCCAGATGGCCGAGATCATTCTGAACGTGGACGTCCGCGAGAACACCGGCACCGGCGGCGCGCGCGCCGCCCGTCGCTCCGGCGCGGTTCCGGGCATCCTGTACGGCGGTGGCAAGGCCCCGGTCGCCATCTCGGTCAACGAGAAGGACTTCCGCAAGAACCTGTACACCGGCAAGCTGCTGGGCCACCTCGTCACGCTGAAGTACGGCGACGAAAGCCAGCCGGTCATCGCCAAGGATGTTCAGTTCGACCCCGTGTCGGACCGTCCCCTGCACTTCGACCTGATGCGCGTCGACGAAAAGCAGGTCATCAAGATCGAGGTGCCGATCCACTTCATCAACGAAGACCAGTGCAAGGCCTTCCGTCAGGGCGGCACGCTGGAGATCGTCCGTCACTCGGTCGAGATCATGGTTCCCGCCAACCACATCCCCGAAGATCTGGTCGTCGATCTGGCCGGCCACAAGCTGGGCGACACCCTGCGCTGGTCGGACGTCAAGGTCCCATCGGACGTCGAGGCCACCATCACCGAGCGTGACTTCGTGATCGGCTCCATCAAGGTCTCGTCGGCCGCCATCGCCGCCGACCAGATCGAGGAAGCCATCGCCGAGGAACAGGCCGAGGCCGAAGCCGCCGCCATCGAGGCCGGCGACGTGCCCGCCACGGAACAGGGCGACGAAGACGCCGAGGCTGAAGGCGAGAAGACTGAAGACTGATCTTCGGATCACCACTGAACTTCAGCCCGCCCGGCTCCGGCCCGGCGGGCTTTTGTTTGCCCTGTTTGCCAGCGGACCGGTGGCGCGCTACCCTGGTCGTCATGAACGTCCACACGCCCAAGCCCAACAAGTACAAGGCCTACCGCGAGCGCAAGAAGGCGGCGGGCCTGAAGCAGGTGCGTATCTGGACGCTCGATCCGGATGCTCCGGGTTTTCGCGAAGGCATGAAGGCCGCATTTGAGCGGGAACGCATGATGCAGAGCCAGGAGGCCCGAGATCTTCGTGCCTTCTTGGATGCGGCTTCAGAGGAAACCTGGCCGCCCTACGAATGAGGCGCGGCGACATCGTCACGGTCGCCTTGCCCGGCGCATACGGTGGAAGGCCACGACCTGCGCTCGTCGTTCAGAGCGATGCTCTCGAGGGGTCGGAGGCCGTCATCGTCTGCCCCATCACAAGCGATCTGGAATATCGAGCGCCGCACAGACTCGAACTACCTCCGACCCTGAAAAATGGCCTGCGCAGCCCGTCTCTCGTGATGACGGACAAGTTGCAGGCCGTACCCGCCTCTAGGTGCAATAGCGTCATCGGCAGGGTCGATGAGGCGGAGCAGGCGTTCGTGGATGCCTGTTTGATGATTGTTCTTGGCTTGACGGATTGAACCCATGATCATCATCGCCGGCCTGGGCAATCCGGGGCCCAAATATCACAACAATCGCCACAACATCGGCTTCATGGCCGCCGACGAGATCGCGCGTCGCTGGCGGTTCGGGCCGGAGCGCGCCAAGTTCCAGTCGGTCATCCGCGAGGGCGAGGTCGAAGGCACCAAGGTCCTGCTGATGAAGCCCCAGACCTTCATGAACAACTCCGGCAATGCGGTCGGGGAGGCCGCGCGCTTCTACAAGATCGCCCCCGCCGACGTGATCGTCTTCCATGACGAGATCGACCTGGCCCCCGGCCGGTTCCGCATGAAGAAGGGCGGCGGTGCGGCCGGCCAGAACGGCATCCGCAGCCTGATCTCGCAGCTGGGTCCGGACTTCCGACGCGCGCGCATGGGCGTCGGCCATCCGGGCGAGGCGCATCTGGTCATGCCGCATGTGCTGGGCGACTTCCACAAGGCCGAGCAGCCGTGGCTGGAGGCCCTGCTGAACGCCTGCGCCGACGCCTTGCCCTTCGCGCTCGCCGGCGATGACGAGCGCTATCAGGGCGAGGTCCTGCGCCTGGCCCCTGCGCCCAAATTCAGCCCGCGCCAGGCGGCGCAAGCCGCGAAGGGCGAATAGCTCGACACGTCTCCTCCCTGCCCGAAGGATGGGGAGGTGGCAGCGAGCCCTTTGCGAGCTGACGGAGGGGTTCTTGCCACCGCTCAGAACCCCGCCGTCACTCCGCTTTGCTCCGTGCCCGAGGACGGTTCGTATACGAGCCGCCCGCAGCCCCATTCGCCAAGCGGCGAACAGGGAGGAGACAGGGCCGCGCTTCCCATCGGCCACTCCATCCGCTATCGCCGCGACGTGACCCGTCCGCAGGCCGAATCCTGGTCGACCATCCGCTCGCTGGCCTTCCTGGCCGCGACGTTCGCGATCGTGTTCGGAAGCCTGCTGCCCTACGCGGCCTACGCGGCCTCGACGCCGGGGCATCCGCTGGTGATCTGCTCGGCCGAGGGACCCCAGATCATCTCCATCGGCGTGGACGGTCAGCAGGGCCCGAGCAAAGGCATGGGCGGGGTCAAATGCTCGGCCTGCGTCATGGCCGTCGTCGCCGATCTGCCCACGCCTCCGGTGGTTCAACCGGCCCCCACCGCCACCACCTATCCCGCCTCGCGCTTCGTCACGCGCAGCCAAGCCGTGCCGCCCCCGGCCCGCGCCCCGCCCCGGCCGCCGTCCACCGCGCCACCCCACGCCTGATCGCACGCCCTTAAGCCCGCCCGCCGCTTGCTGCGCGGGCGTTCCGTTGCGTTTTTCAGGACAATCCCTTCATGCGACTTATCGCTTCAGCGGCTCCAGCTGCCCTGCTGTGCCTGTTGGCCGGCCCCACGCTTGCCCAGACCGCCCCGACCGGTCCCGCCATCGATCTCGGCGAAGTCATCGTCACCGGTGCTCCCAACCCCGAGGACCCGCCCGTGGTGGCCGAGGCGCGCCGTCGCCTGTCGCGCACCCCGGGGGCCGTCGCCGTCGTTTCGGCCGAGAGCCTGGAAAGCCGGTACGCGCCCAACCTGGCCGACGTCCTGCGCGACGTGCCCGGGGTCTATGCGGAAAAGAAATGGGGCGGCGACGTTCGCATCTCGATCCGCGGCTCGGGCATCGGCAACGCCAACCACCTGCGCGGCCTGTTCGTGTCCCAGGACGGCATCCCCTTCAACGAGGCCGACGGGTTCGGCGACGTGCAGATGGTCGATCCCCTGCTGGCCCGCTTCACCGAGGTCTACAAGGGCGGCAATGCGCTCCGCTTCGGCGGCTCCCTGCTGGGCGGTGCCGTCAACCTCGTCACGCCGAACGGCCGAACCTCGGGCGAGACCGCGAGCGTCCGCGCCGATTTCGGATCGTGGCGCACCGGCCGACTGCATGCCGAGGTCGGCGGCGTGCGCGGCGACTGGGACGCCTTCATCGGCGTCACCGGCGCGGTCGCCGAGGGCTGGCGTCAGCACTCGGACGGTCAGCAGCAATACATCACCGCCAACATCGGCCGCACCTTCGGCGAGGACCGCGAGGCCCGGCTAATTGTCCAGGGGACCTATATTCACCAGCAGATTCCGGGATCGCTGACCCTGTCGGATGCCCTGAACACGCCCATCACGCCTGCGGCCGCCAACGTCGCCAACGACTACCAGCGTGACTACGCCTCGGTCCGCACCACCCTGTCGACAAAGTGGCGGTTGTCGCCGGATCTGCTGTTCGAAGGCGCGGTCTATGGCACCTGGAAGGACCTCGACCACCCGATCTTCCAGATCGTCGATCAGCAGAGCCGCAACTATGGAGCTTTCGGCCGCCTGGACTGGGAGGGGCGGCTGTTCGGCCTGCGTGCCGATGCCTTCGGTGGGGCCTGGTACCGGGTGGGCGACCTGGACGCCCAGCAGTTCGTCAACGTGCGTGGATCGCGCGGAGCCCGCACCGCCAACGCGCGCCAGAACGCGAAGGCGCTCGACGTCTTCGGTGAAGGCCGCCTGTTCGTCACCAACCACCTCGCCCTGGTCGCCGGCGGCACCTGGGGCCGGGCGGAGCGCGACTATCAGAACTTCGCCCTGCCGAGTGTGGCCACCACCTTCGACCTGACCACCGGCAAGGACTACGAGTGGTTCGCCCCGCGCGTGGGCCTGCTGTGGGAAGGCGAATCCGGCGCCCAGGCCTATGCCAACATCACCCGCTCGATCGAGCCGCCCAACTTCGGCTCCCTGACCCCCACGATCGGCGGTTTCGCCGACATCAAGGCGCAGGAGGCCTGGACCTATGAAGCCGGGATTCGCGGCCGCAGCGCCCAGTTCTCCTGGGACGTCGCCGTCTATCGCGCCGAGCTGAAGAACGAGCTGCTGACCTTCGTCGTCAACCCGGGCCTCGGCATTCCCGCCGCGACCTTCAACGCCGGACCCACGGTCCACCAGGGCATTGAGGCTGGCCTCGACTGGCGCTTCGCCCCCGGTTGGAGATTGCGCCAGACCTACGCCTACTCGGACTTCTTCTTCGAGGGGGACAAGGCCTATGGCGACAACGACCTGCCGCTGGTCCCGCCGCATCTGTATCGGGCCGAGCTTCGGTACGACCATCCCGCGGGCTGGTTCGTCGCCCCGTCGGTGGAGACGACGCCGTCCGACACCTGGGTCGACTACGCCAATAGGCTGAAGGCCCCCGGCTACACCGTCGTGAACCTGGGGCTCGGCTGGAAGCTGGACAACGGCACCAACATCTTCGTCGATGCGCGGAACCTGTTCGACGAGCGCTATGTCTCCAACTTCAGCGCCGTGACCGATGCGCGCGTCGCCTCCACCGCCGTCTTCTGGCCGGGCGAGGGCACGTCGGTCTTCATGGGCGTCAGGATGTCTTACTGATGACCACGACCCAACAAACGGGGGCGGCAGCCACCGCTCCCGGCCTCCTGTCGGAGGCCTATCGCACCGTGTGGCGCTGGCATTTCTATGCCGGGCTGCTGATCCTGCCGTTCCTGATGCTGATGGCTCTGACCGGCGGTCTGTATCTGTTCAAGGGCGAGATCGACGGGCTGGCCTATCGCGGCCTGTCGCATGTTCAGCCCCGCGCAGCCGTCGCCGCCCCAGACCTCTGGGTCGCGGCGGCCGAGGCCGGGACCGGCGGCAAGGTCGCCAGTGTACTCGTCCCGGCGAAACCGGATCAGGCCGCCCGGCTTACGGTCAATCTGCCAGACGGCTCCAAGCGCACCGCCTTCGTCGATCCGCACGACGCCCGCCTGATCGGCGTCACGCCCTTCGGCGGCGTGATGGAGACGATCAAGCGTCTGCACAGCCTGATCCTGCTGGGCAAATGGGCCAATGCGATCGTCGAGATCGTCGCCGGCTGGGCCATCATCCTGGTCGCCACCGGCATCTTCATGTGGTGGCCGCGCGGGCGAGGCGTCGGCGTCACGACCATCAAGACGACCGACACCCCCCGCCGCCCCTTCTGGCGCGACCTGCACGCCGTGACCGGCCTCTATGCCGGGGCCATCATCGTCTTTCTGGCGGTGACGGGCATGCCCTGGTCGGCCGTCTGGGGCGATCAGGTGATGGGCTATGTGAAGGATCACGGTCTGGGCAGACCCAGGCCCCCGGCCGCCTCCCCCGCCTTCGAGCATGCCGAACACATGAATGCGCCGACCGGTGTGGGCTGGACGATGGAGGGCATGGTCATGCCGACGCCGGACGCCACCGGCCCCTCCCGCCTGTCCACCGTCCTCGCCACGGCGGAGGCGCAGGGCCTGACCCGCCCCTACACGGTGTCGATCCCGACCGACCCGGCCCTGGCCTGGACCGTCGCCCGCGTCGTCGAGCGGGTGGAAGACAATCGTATCCTCTATATCGATGCCACCACCGGCGGGGTCAGTGCCGACGTCGGCTACGACCAGTTCGGCATCGGCGCAAAAGCCTATGAATGGGGCATCGGCGTCCATCAGGGGACCCAGTACGGCTGGATCAACCGCTACCTGATGCTGGCCGGCTGCATCGCCATCTGGGTGCTGGGCATCAGCGCGATCGTCATGTGGTGGAAGCGACGGCCCAAAGGGCACCTCGCCGCCCCCGTCGCCCCACCCGGTCCGCGCGCCAAGGTCGCGGTTCTGGCCATCGTCCTGCCGCTGGCGATCCTGTATCCCCTGACCGGGCTCAGCCTCATCGTGGCCGTCGTGCTCGACCGCCTCGTCTCGGCCCTCTCGCGGCCCCGTCCCATCGCCTCCTGAAAGACCCGATCATGAAACGCCTGTTCCTTCTAGCCGCCCTTCCCCTGATGGCGTCTTGCGGCAACGCCGAGACCGGCAAGGCGACCGACGCCACCCTCACGCCCGTCGTGGCCAGCGATGCCGTCTGTCGTCCGACCGCCAACGGCCGCAAGGTCACGGCCTGCTACATGACCCTTGTGGCCCCTGCGGAAGACACGCTGGAGGCTGTGACGAGCCCGGCCGCCGCGCGCGCCTCCGTCCACGAGACGAAGATGGAGAGCAACATGATGATGATGCGTCCGTTGGAGGGCGGCCTGCCCATGCAGGCGGGCCAGCGGCTCGCCTTCACGCCCGGCGGCAACCACATCATGCTGAACGACGTGTCAAACCCTCTGGTGGCGGGTCAGACCGTCCAGCTCACCCTGACCTTTGCCAAGGCCCCGGACCTGACCGTGACCGCTTCGGTCGGCCAGCCGACCGTTGCTGACGCGGGCTGATCCACCGGATCGGCTGGCGAGCCTGACAAACGGTCCCGAACCGTCTAAAGGCTCGCCCTCACTCGGCCCACCAGGAATACCATGGCTCTGAAAGTCGCGATCGTCGGCCTGCCCAATGTCGGCAAGTCCACCCTGTTCAACGCCCTGACCAAGACGGCGGCGGCCCAGGCGGCGAACTATCCGTTCTGCACGATCGAGCCGAACACGGGCGACGTGGCCGTGCCCGAGCCGCGCCTGAATGTCTTGGCCGAGATCGCGGGATCCAAGGAGATCATCCCCTCGCGCATCACCTTCGTCGACATCGCCGGTCTGGTGCGTGGCGCGTCCAAGGGCGAGGGTCTGGGCAACCAGTTCCTGGCCAACATCCGCGACTGCGACGCCATCGCCTTCGTCGCGCGCTGCTTCGTCGATGACGACATCACCCATGTCGAGAACCGCATCGACCCGATCAGCGATCTCGAGATCATCGAGACCGAACTGATGCTGGCCGATCTGGAAAGCCTCGAGCGTCGTCGCGTCCAGATGGAAAAACGCGCCAAGGGCGGTGACAAGGAAAGCCAGCAGAGCCTGAAGCTGGTCGATCTGGCCCTGTCGAAACTGCACGCCGGAAAGCCCGCCCGCACCGCCCTGCCCGACGTGTCCAAGGAGGACCGCAAGGCCTGGGACATGCTGCAACTGTTGACGTCGCTCCCCGCCCTTTATGTCTCCAATGTCGATGAGGGTTCGGCCGACAAGGGCAACGAGCTGTCAGACGGGGTCGCCAACCGCGCCGCCCAGGACAACGCCAAGTCCGTCGTCATCTCGGCCAAGATCGATTCCGAGCTGGCCGTGCTGGACGCAGAGGAACAGGCCGAGTTCCTGGAAAGTCTGGGTCTGGCCGAGCCCGGCCTGAATCGCCTGATCCGCGAGGCCTATTCGCTGCTGGGCCTGCAGTCCTACTTCACGGTCGGTCCCAAGGAGGCCCGTGCCTGGACCATCCACGTCGGCGACACCGCGCCCCAGGCCGCCGGCGTCATCCACACCGACTTCGAAAAGGGCTTCATCCGCGCGGAAACCATCGCCTACGACGACTATGTCGCCCTCAAGGGCGAGGCCAAGGCCCGCGAGGCCGGCAAGCTGCGCGCCGAGGGCAAGGCCTATGTCGTCAAGGACGGCGACGTGATGAACTTCCTGTTCAGCTGACCACGCAGCAACGGCGGACCGCGCGATGACCTACGCAACTTCAGCCCATCAGACCTTCACCGACATGCTGGCCACTCTGGACCATCTGGCGGGGGCGGCCCAGGCCGCCGGCATGACGGACGAGGTGCTGGCGACGCGGCTGACCGAGGACATGTTCCCGCTGGAGCTTCAGTTTCGCGTCGCCCTCAATCAGGTGCTGCTGGCCTTGAACCAGGTCGGGGGACAGGACCTCCCGCTCGAGGCCACGCCCTACCGCTCGCTGGACGAAATCCGTCAACGCATCGCCGTCGTTCACGAACGGCTGGACCACGCTCAGCCCGCGCACTGGTCGGCCCCCGATGCGGTTGTCGATCTGACCCTGCCCAACGGCGTCCGCTTCGTCATGTCGTCGGAAGAGGATATCCGCGACTGGATCCTGCCCAACTTCTATTTCCACGTGACCATGGCCTATGCCCTGCTGCGCCATGCCGGTCTGGTCGTGGGCAAGCTGGACTTCCTGCGGCACATGGGCCGCTATCAGGCCGCGCCGAATGCCTAGCCGATCGGCAGGGTCGGCGCGGATGTCGCCGTGTCGCCCAGCGTCGTGCACTGGTGCAGGACGATCGGCGGTCCCGGACGATCCAGCCACCTCAGCGTCATGGTGTCGGTGACCACGTTCATTTGAACCCGCTCGCGCCGCGTCGTTCCCTCCGACTGGCACTCCAGCGTCGCGACGTAGCCGTTGGCCAGTTCATCGACCGAGGCGATGACGCAACTGTTCTCATAGCCTTCGAAGCGCAGCGGCGTGATCTCGATCGGCCGTTGATCGCCTTGCGGCCTGGCGCACCAGGACACGTCCGCCGCCCAGCTTCCGACGAAGCTGACCGGTCCCCGCCCCGGCAGGGTCAAGGTTCCCGGCGTGCCCTGTGGCACCGCCTCATCCACGGGAATCCCTTGCGCCGGTCGGGTCGGCGGATTGACGTCGCGCGTCCGATCGCAGGCGGACAGGCTGGCCAGCAACAGGCCGGAGACGCAGAGGATACGGATCATCCCCCCTCAACGTCCCCGCCATGGTGAAGGTTCAGTTCCGCGCCGCGTCAGACGTGTGCCGGCGCGCAGCGAACTCGGCCGTAGGCTTCCACTGAGGCCAGGCCTCGGAATCGGCGATTCCGTGACCCAGCTCATACAGCAGATGCAGGTTCGCCTGCGCCGCCGTGAAGTCATAGTCCGCGCGCCATTCGTCGTTCAGGTTGTGATAGTAGGTCGCCATCTGAGCCTGGTAGTACGGCCGCCCGACCGCCTCCCCGCCCTCGACGAAATCGACGCCGGTCCACGGCATCAGCGCCGGCACGCCACCGACCGCGAAGTTGAAGTGGTCCGAGCGATAATAGAACCCCTGCTCCGGCTCACCATCGCCGGTCAGGCTGCGACCGTCCTCGGCCGCAAGGGCCGCCAGGTCGTCTTCCAGCGTGGACTTGCCGGGGCCGAAGATGGCGATGGTCCGGGTTGCAGGGGTGAAGGGCAGCATGTCGATATTGATGTCGGCCGCCGTCTTCTCCAGCGGATAGACCGGGTGGGTCGCATACCATTGCGAGCCGAGCAGGCCCTGCTCCTCGGCCGTGACGTGCAGAAAGATCACCGTCCGCTCGGGCGGTGCGCCGTCCTTGAACGCCCGCGCCATCTCCATGACGCCCGAGGTGCCCGAGGCATTGTCCCAGGCCCCGTTGAACACCCTGTCACCCGTCGCGTCCGGTTCCGGCGCGGTCCCCACGTGGTCCCAGTGGGCGGAATAGACGACGTATTCGTCCGGGCGTGTGGTGCCCGTGATCTTGGCGATCAGGTTGTGCGACGGCACGATCTCGGTCGTCTCGGCGATGTCGACCGACAGGGTGACGCCCGTCTCGTGGGCCCTGAAATCTGCCCCAGCCTTGGCCAGCGGCAGAACCTGCGCCATCTGCCCGCCCATGGACGCCGCCATCTGATCGGCCACGGTCATGGGTATGGTGCCGCTGAACGACACGTCCTTGGCGTCGCCAATGGTCATGCGCGGACGCATGTTCGGGCGCATCGTGCCCTGTTCCTGCAGGGTGATGACGCCGACGGCACCCCGTTTGAACGCCTCTTCGCGCTTGTGAACCGGCGAGCCGTAGAAATTCGGGTCCTCCCCGAACGCCGTCGGCTGACCGCCCAGGATGATCACGACCTTTCCGGTCAGGTCGATGTCGCCATAATCGTCCCAACCCCGTTCGGGGGCGACGATGCCATAGCCGGCGAACACCACCGGCGCGTTCTCGACGGCGACGTTTCCGTCCCCAACGGCGGTCCTCAGGTTGATGTCGGTGCCTGCCGTCAGGGCGTGGGACACCCCGTCCGGCCCGGTCCAGCTTGCGGTCGGCGCTCGCGACGGCGTGAACCGCACCAGGGTCACGTCCTGCAGCCAAGCTCCGTCCGGCCCGCCCGGCTCCAGTCCCATCGCCTCGTACTGGCTCTGGATATAGGCCAGCGTCAGCTGCTCGCCCTCGGTGCCGGGGAAGCGTCCGGCGAAACTGTCGTCCGACAGAACCTTGATGTGATCGCTCAGCCGCTCGGCCGAGAATTCCTGGGCGTTCACGGCGCCCGCGCCCAGCAACGCCAGTGCGGCCACGCCGCCGATCAGTCCACGCAACATCAAGCTCATCTCCGATTTGAGAGGCACAGTAAGGACCGCGGCCCCTCCGCGCGCCTTACGGTTTTGTCATGATGCCCCTGCCCTTTTCCCCTTGCGGGAGAAGGTGGCCCGGAGGGCCGGATGAGGGGTGACTCCCGGTTTCGGACATCGGGCTTAACGGTCGCATCGCATCCGTCTCGTCGTACCCCTCATCCGACCTCGCTTCGCTCGGCCACCTTCTCCCGCAAGGGGAGAAGGAAATCATTGCCGCGCGTTCTCGGTCTGCGCCCGCACTGCGGCGAACTCCGACCCCGGCTTCCACTGCGGCCAGTCCCCGCCGTCGACCAGCGAACGCCCCAACGCCAGATAGACGTCCAGGTCCTGGATCTGACCGGAATAGTCCCAGTCGGGCGACCATTCGTCGTCGGCCTGGTGATAGCGGCTGGCGGTATAGTCGTCGCGCGCCGCCGTCCGCTCGGCGATCGGCGCGTCGATGAAATCCCCGGCCGAGTCGGCATAGGCCATCGGCACGCCCCGTTTCGCCAGCGGGAAGTGGTCGGACCGGAAATAGCTGCCAGAGGCCGGGTTCTCGTCCGGCTGGATCACGCGCCCTTGCGCCTCCACCAGCGGCAGCAGGCGGTCGTCGAAATCCGACTGGCCATAGCCGACGATGCCCATGGCGCTGACCCGGCCATAGACATTGGCCGAGTCCATGTTGATTCCACCCACCGTCGTCGCCAGCGGATAGATCGGATTGGCCGCATAATATTCCGAACCCAGCAGCCCGCTCTCTTCGGCGGTGAAGCTGATGAAGACCACCGACCGCTCGGGTGCCCGACCGGCCCCGTACACCCGCGCCAGTTCCAGCAGCCCGGCCGTGCCGGAAGCATTGTCCACCGCCCCGTTGAAGATCGCATCCCCGTTCACATCGGGAGTACCGACGCCGATGTGATCCCAGTGGGCGGAATAGATGAAGGTCTCATCCGGATGGCTCGTGCCCGGCAGGCGGGCGATCACGTTGTGGGTCTCGATCTGGGTCGACGCCACGTCGAACATCACGTCCATCGCCGCCCCGGTCAGGGCCACGGGCTGGAAGTCGCGGCTGCGGGCCGAGCGCTTCAGCGCCTCGAAATCCAGACCCGCGTGTTGAAACAGATCGACGGCCACGTCGCGCTGGATCCAGCTTTCCATCGGCACCCGCTCGTCGGCGTTCGCCCGCACGATATCGAAGTTCGCGCCCGACCAGCTGTTGCGCACCGTCGTCCAGCCATAGGACGCGGGTTCGGTCTCGTGCACGATGATGACGCCCGCCGCGCCCTGCCGCGCCGCCTCCTCGTATTTGTAGGTCCAGCGGCCGTAATAGGTCATGGCCTTGCCGCCGAAGGTGTCCAGCGCCGGCTCCTCGAAGTCCGCATCGTTGACCAGGACGACTAGGATCTTGCCGTGCATGTCCTGGCCCTTGAAGTCGTCCCAGTCGCGCTCCGGCGCATGGATGCCGTAGCCGACGAAGACCAGCGGCGCGTCCATCAGCATGACGTGGTCCTCGCCGGGCCGCCGGGTCGAGATCACGATCTGCTCGCCCTGGGTCAGGCCTTGCGTCCAGTCCCCGACCCGCACCTGGGCCTGGATGTTCGATGCCGTGAACCGGTTCAGCGCCACGGCCTGGGTCCAGCCGCCGTTGTCGCCGCCCGGCTGAAGTCCGGCCGCCGCGTACTGCGCGCTGAGATAGGCGATGACCTTGTCCTCGGCCGGTGTCGCGATCCCGCGCCCTTCGTAATCGTCGCCCGACAGAATGCGGATGTGCTCGGACAGGCGCGCCGGGTCGAACGGCGAGGTCTGGGCCTGGGCCCCGACGCTCAGGGACAGGACCGTCATCAAGGCGGCGGCGGCGGAGAATAGACGCATGGGCGAACCTTCGAAAACGCGGCGTTGGCGAAGGTTAGGCGGGGATCACCCCCCTGTCGACTACGGCACGACCGGATCGCCCGCCGGCCAGTCGGTGTCGCCACGCCGGGTCAGGGTCATCTCGAAATTCTTGCGTTCCGGCTGGCCCGGCATGACGAATGCCCCCACCTCGCGATAGGTCGTCGGCGTCACCTCGGCGGTGAAGCGCTGAACGCCCGGTCCGGCCGGAACCTCCCAGACATAGCCGGTGTCTGTCAGGGTGAACGGAAACGTCCCGGCATAGCCATTGGCATAGGACCGGATCTCGTATTTGCCGGCTTCAGCATCCCACGAGATGACGGCGAAGGCGTTGAAGCCGGTCGAACCGTCGGCCTCATATCCTCGACCCTCCACGACAAGTATGTCGCCGCCCAGCATCGGACCGATCCGCTCGGTCTGTGTGACCGAATAGGAGGTGCCGCCGGGATTGGTCCCGCTGGCCTGGCCCATCCAGACCCCCTGCATGAAGCCCAGTTTGGCGATCGCCTCATGCCGAGGCGACGGGGTCTGGGCGGCGGACGGCAAGGCCACGGCGCAGGCCATCACGATGGCGACGGCGGACACGGCAACACGGATCATGGCGAAAGCTCCCCTTGGCTTTGTGTTATAAAGCACTTTCTTTGGATGATGGCAACACAAGAAAAAGCCCGCCGGACGGATCCGGCGGGCTGGGTCTCTTCCGATCGGGCGACTTGGCTTAGTGCGCCACGCCCTTCCAGATCTTGCGATAGCTGGCGTAGGTCAGGCCGGCGAAGATGGCCAGGAAGGCGAGGACGCCCATGCCCGACTGCTTGCGCTCGGTCGCCTTGGGGTCCGAGGCCCAGGCGATATAGGCGGCCACGTCCTTGGCCATCTGGTCCACCGTGTTGGCCGTGCCGTCGTCGAAGGTCACCTGACCATCGCTGAGCGGCGGCGGCATGGCGATGAAGCCGCCCGGAGGAACGTCCTCGTGGCTGCCCGACCAGAACGGCGTCATGTCGCCGGCCATATACGGGTTGTAGTACTGGCCTGGATTGACCTTCAGACCCGCGGGCGGGTTCTCCTGATAACCCGTCAGGATCGAATAGATGTAGTCGGCGCCGCCTTCGCGGGCCTTGGCCATCACCGACAGGTCGGGCGGCACGGCCCCACCGTTCGCCGCCGCCGCCGCCGTCCGGTTCGGGAAGGGCGAGGGGAAGGCATCGGCGGCCATGCCGTTGCGCATGATCGGATCACCGGTCTCGGTGTCGATGTCCGCGACCTGGACTTCTGCGGCCAGAGCCTTGACGAAGCGGTTCTCGGCCGGGCTGGCGGCCTCGGGGTCGTAGAAGGGCCCGCCGCGCTCACCCAGGGTCCTGAAGTGCATCAGGTTCATGGAGTGACAGGCCGAGCAGACCTCGCGGTAGACCTTGTAGCCACGCTGCAGCTGCGCCTGATCGAAGGTGCCCAGCGGCCCCTCGAAGCTGAAGCCGCCCGAACGGGGCTCTTCCTTGTTGCTCGACGCCATGGCGGGGGCCGCCGAGGCGACCACGGCAACGGACGCTGCCGCCAGGACCAGTTTGCGAATAGAAATCGTCATCGCGATCAGCCCTTCTTTTCGGCTTGAGCAGGAACCGCGCCGCTCATCGCGTCCGGACCGGACAGGACGGGCTCGGAGATCGACGCCGGAATCTTCAGCGGGGTTTCCTTCAGGCCCACGAAGGGCAGGATCACGAAGAAGAAGGCGAAGTAGTACAGGGTCGCCAGGCGCGTCAGCCACAGATAGCTGTTCAGCTGTCCGTCCAGCAGGGTGAAGCTCGGCATGCCAGGAACGACCTGCGCGTCCGGCAACTGACCACCGCACCAGCCCAGGATCAGGCCGACCGCCACGAAGATCAGGAAGAAGACCTTCATCGTCGGGCGATAGCGCATCGAGCGGACCTTGGAGGTATCCAGCCAGGGCAGGATGAACAGCACGCCGATCGCGCCGAACATCGCCACCACGCCGCCGAACTTGTCCGGAATGGCGCGCAGGATCGCGTAGAAGGGCAGCATGTACCACTCGGGCACGATGTGCGCCGGCGTCTGAAGCGGGTTGGCCGGGATATAGTTGTCGGCGTGGCCCAGGGCGTCCGGCATGAAGAACACGAACCAGGAGAACATCATCAGGAAGATGATCAGGGCGAAGCCATCCTTGACCGTATAGTACGGGTGGAAGGGCACCATGTCCTTCTTCTCGCGCTCCTTGGGGATCAGGATCCCGACCGGATTGTTCTGACCGGCGGTGTGCAGCGCCCACAGGTGCAGGACGACCACGCCGAAGATCACGAACGGCAGCAGGTAGTGCAGCGAGAAGAAGCGGTTCAGCGTCGCGTTGTCGATCGCCGGTCCGCCGCGCAGCCAGATCAGCACCGGCTCGCCGATCAGGGGAATGGCCCCGATCAGGTTGGTGATGACCTCGGCGCCCCAGTAGGACATCTGGCCCCACGGCAGGACGTAGCCCAGGAAGGCCGTGGCGATCATCAGGAAGAAGATGATGCAGCCCAGGATCCAGATCATCTCCCGCGGTGCCTTGTACGAGCCGTAGTAGAGCCCGCGCAGCATGTGGATGTAGACGGCCACGAAGAACATCGACGCCCCGTTGGCGTGGACGTAGCGCAGCAGCCAGCCGCCGTTCACATCGCGCATGATCCGCTCGACCGAGGCGAAGGCCAGCGCCGTGTTCGGCGTGTAGTTCATGGCCAGGAAGATGCCGGTGACGATCTGCGTGACCAGGCAGATGCTCAGGATCGCGCCGAAGGTGTACCAGTAGTTCAGGTTCTTCGGTGTCGGCAGGGCCAGATAGTCAGCCCCGAACCGGACGATCGGCAGCCGGGTGTCCAGCCACTTCTCGATGCCCGTCTTGGGGACGTAGGTGGATTCGTGTCCGCTCATGATGCCTGCTCTCAGCCGATCTTGATGGTGGAGCCTGCGGTGAACGCATACTCCGGGACGACCAGGTTCTTGGGCGCGGGACCCTTACGGATCCGGCCCGACGCGTCGTAGTGCGAGCCGTGGCATGGGCAGAACCAGCCGCCGTAGTCACCGGCCCCGAACGTCGGGATGCAGCCCAGATGCGTGCAGTTGCCCAGCACGACCAGCATCGGCTCGTGGCCGGGCTTTGTGCGGTCCTGGTCCGTCTGCGGATCCTTCAAGGCGCTCATCGGGTCGGCCAGGACCTTCTGCAGCTCGGCGGCGGTGCGGTTGCGCACGAACACCGGCTTGCCCTGCCAGGTGATGACGACCTGCATGCCCTCGGCCACCTTGGAGGTGTCGAACTCGGTGGTCGACAGGGCCAGGGTGTCGGCGGCGGGGTTCATGGAGTTGATCAGCGGCCAGGCCACCATCACCCCTGCGCCCACGGCGGCGGCACCGGCCGCGATGTGGATGAAGTCCCGGCGAGTGGTTTCACCCTCGGGTGCCCCACCTTCGGGATGCTCTGCGTTCACGACCGATTCGGCCACGGCTCACCTTCTGAAAAAGCCCGAACGCGGCCCACCGGTCGGTGTCCGCGCGAGGAAGCGTTTCTATAGCGCACCGGACGAAACATGACGCGGTCCGGCTTTGCGGCTCATCGCCGCAAGTTGCTGACGCCTAATGATAAGCGGTCGCACGCAGGGCCGCGACAAGGCCCGGCCTCACGCGTAGAAGGGCCATAGAATGCGTCTCGCCCTTTTTCAACCGGCCATCCCGCAGAACGTCGGGGCCTGCATCCGACTGTCGGCCTGTTTCGGGGTCGAGCTGCACATCATCGAGCCCACGGGCTTCCAGTTCGACGACCGCGCCATGAAGCGCGCGGCCCTCGACTATGGTCCCCTGTCGCACATGATCCGCCATACCGACTGGGAGGCGTTCCAGACGGCGCGCGGGGCCGGTCGGCTGATTCTGTTCACGACCAGGGGGGCCACGACCCTGACCGAGTTCGCGTTCCAGCCCGACGACACGCTGATCTTCGGATCGGAAACCTCGGGCGCGCCGGACCATGTCCATGCCGCCGCGGACGCCCGCGTCTTCATCCCGATCCGACCCGAGGCCCGCTCCCTGAACCTGTCGGTCAGCGCGGGCATTGGACTGTTCGAGGGCCTTCGTCAGACGCGCTGAGTTCAGGCGCGCTGAGCCTTGGGGTTCAGCTGCAGCATCCGCAGGTTCAACGCCGAGGCGATGGTGACCCAAGTGATGTAGGGAATCAGCAGCAAGGCCGCGAACGGCCTCAGCCCCCAGAACACCGCGATGATCGCCACCAGCGACAGCCACAGGAAGGCGACATCCACCAGCGCCAGATCCATCCGCCGCTTGCCGAAGAACAGGAACGACCAGCCCGCGTTCAGCACCAGCGACACGACATAGAGGCCAAAGGCCAGGGGCGAACTCGTCCCCACCGTCTCCCACACCAGCCATCCGGCCCAGGCGTTGATGGCGAACAGCAGGCCCCAGACGATCGGAAACGCCAGGTTGGGCGGCGTCCACGACGGCTTGTTCAACCCGGCATACCAGGCCCCCGGCTTGAACAGGCTTCCGCTGGTCGCAGCGGCGAAATTTAAGCCGACGAAAACGGCGATGGCGATCCAGGCGGGGTGGTCCATGACGGCTGCATAACGCAAAGCGCTCGTCTTGGCTCATCCGATCTGGGGTTCAGACCAGCGAGCGGATGTACAGGGCCAGGGCCACGACGATCCCCAACCCCACCGGATAAAGCAGGCAGCCGAAGTTGCGGACTAGGCTGCGCAGGCCTGCGGGGACGTCGTCTTTCTGGGTCATGTGCGAGCGGTAGCGAACCGTTGCCGTTCCCGACCACCGTCCGGGATGTCACGCGACGGCCTGTCGCAGATGCACATCGCCTTTGCGATCCAGAGGTGCCAGGGTCGGGGCCACTCACCGGGAGCGACCATCATGGGCCTGTTCGACTTTCTGAGCGGCGGTTCAAGGCCACCCGCCGACCGGAACCGGGCGACCACCTCCGCCCTGCGCGCCGCCCTGCTGGCCATCAACCGCGATACGGCCCCCTTTGTGATCCGCGACGGCGCGCCGGAACACTGCGACCTGGTCGCCGAATGGCGGATCGTCGATGCCGCCTGGTACGAAATCTTCGCCAAGGCCGGGATCAAGCGGGTCGTCGCCGTCCTGATGAAGTTCGACGAGGACTCCGGCCAGGTCCGGGCGGTCGATCGATCATACGAGGTCGAATGGCGCGCGGGCGTCCCCCAACTGACCCTGAGCGCCGAAGGGTTTCGTGGCCAGTCCTGGGAGATGAGCACCGAGACCGTCTACGCCTTCGACGAGAAGGACCTGCACTGGGGCAAGGTCTACAGCTATGTCTTCAAGACCGACGAGATCAAGAAACCCCTGATCGCGGCGGCCAGGGAAGCCGGCTGGGGCTGGCGCGGCGTGGCGTTCGGAAAGCTCTGATCGGTCAGGCCGGTGGGGGCACGACCGGCAAGGTCGCCAGCGAAGGCCGCTCGCCGGACTTCGACGCAGCCACGGCCTCCGCCGCCCGCATGACCCTCAGCACGTTCTCGCCCGCCAGCTTGCGGATGTCGTCCTCGGTCCAGCCCGCCTGCATCAGCGCGGCCAGGATGATCGGATAGGCGTCCACGCCCGTGATTCCGTCCGGCAGAGACGTGACGCCGTCAAAATCCCCGCCCAGGCCGACGTGATCGATGCCCGCCACGTCGCGCACATGCTGGATATGGGCGACCACATCGGCGATCGTTGCGTTCGGACGCGGATGCGCTTCGGCCCAGGCGGTCAGGCGCGGATCCGGCGGACCCTCGCTCGCCGACACGCCCAGCCGGGCCGCTTCGGCCTCCACCTGCTTGATCCATTCGCCCTGGGCCGCGCTGACGAAGCCCGGCACGAAGGTCACCATCACGACGCCCCCGTTCTCGGGAAGCATCGACAGGACGTTGTCGGGGACATTGCGCGGATGATCGGTCACCGCCCGTGCCGAGGAATGCGAAAAGATAACCGGCGCTTCCGACACGCGGATGGCGTCCAGCATGGTCTCTTCCGAGACGTGGGACAGGTCCACCAGCATCCCCAGCCGGTTCATTTCGCGCACCACGTCCTCGCCGAACGGCGACAGCCCGCCCCATTTCGGCGCGTCCGTGGCGCTGTCGGCCCAGGTCGTCGTTTTGGAGTGCGTCAGCGTCATGTAGCGCACACCCGCCTGATGGAATTCGCGCAATAACCCAAGCGAATCATCGATCGAATAGCCGCCCTCGATCCCAATCAGACTGGCGATCCTGCCCTCGCCATGGATGCGCACCACATCGTCGGCGGTGGTGGCCAGGGCGAACGTCTCGGGGTGGGCCGCGACGATACGGCGAACCGTGTCGATCTGCTCGAACGTCTCCTTGGCGGCCTCTACGGGTGCGAGCTCGGCGGGGACGTAGACCGACCAGAACTGACCCCCGACGCCCCCGGCCCTCAGGCGTGGAATGTCGGTATGCAGCTTGGTCGAACTCGCCAAATCGGTGGTCAGGTCCACCGCGTATGGGTCGTTGCCGTACTGCTCGCGCAACGCCCAAGGCAGGTCGTTGTGCCCGTCGATCAGCGGCGTCGTTTCCAGGATGCGACGCGCCGCCGCCGTGTCCTGGGCACCGGCAGGAAGGGCTAGCGCGAGCAGGGACACGGCGAGCAGGCAGGAACGGATCATGACGGCCTCTGGACAGTGGTTTCCGCGAACGTGCCCTCGCCCAACCGCCAGACAAAGTGACTTATTGTTCACGCCGCCTTCGCGCGACGGTCCAGGCCTAATGGGGCATAGTCGGGGCCACCGTGGTCGCTTCGGGCGCGGCCGTCGCCTGGGGGGCCTGCTGGCAGTTCCGCCCCGCCGACAGTCCGTTCAGATAGTACCAACGGTAGGCCAGGCTGCGGGCCTCGGCCTCCTTGCGTTCGCGGTCCTCACGGGTCATGGCGTCGGCCCCGGCCATGACCAGTCCCGCCCCCGGCACCAGCATGGCCACGCCGGATCGGGCGACGCTGCCCACCGACCGGATCAGGCCGCCCTCGGGCGCACCGCCCATGGCCTGGCTGAGCTGGGCAGCCTCCTCGCCGATCGCGGCACACGTCATGCCGGCATCATCCGGCTTCATGACGGCCGTCGGTTGGTCGGGCGCGGGCGTTGCGTCCTGAGCGAGGGCGCCCCCGGTGAAGGCGATTGAAAGGACGGCCGCGAGGGCCAGTGTGGAACAGCGCATGGTCATCTCCCTGCCCCCAGGTCACACTCGGAACGCCTCCACCTCGGCCGAAGTTGCGTCCGCCGGGCCAATGCCGCCTTGGCGCGCGCGGGCCAATCATGTCACGGTGCGCCACCTTCCATTTCCGCGCGAAATCTTCTTCATGCCCTCTGGACTTGCCGCCCTGCTGGACGATGTCGCCGGTATCGCCAAACTGGCCGCTGCGTCGCTGGACGATGTCGGGGCCGCGGCGGGCAAGGCCGGTGCCAAGGCCGCGGGCGTCGTCGTGGACGATACCGCCGTCACGCCGCGCTACGTCACCGGTCTGTCCCCTGCCCGCGAACTGCCGATCATCTGGAAGATCGCCCTGGGGTCGATCCGCAACAAACTGCTGATCCTGCTGCCCGCCGCCCTGATCCTCAGCGCCTTCGCGCCTTGGGCCATCACGCCTCTGCTGATGTGCGGCGGGGCCTATCTGTGTTTCGAGGGGGCGGAGAAACTGATGGAAGCCTTCGGCGGCGGGCATCACGAGGAGACCACCGAGGACCTCATCGACCCCGCAACGCTGGAGAAGACCAAGGTCGATGGCGCGATCCGCACCGACCTGATCCTGTCGGCCGAGATCATGGCGATCGCCCTCGCCGACGTGGCCGACAGCCCGATCCTGACGCAGGGGATCGTGCTGGCGCTGGTCGGGCTCGGCATCACCGTCGGGGTCTATGGCGTCGTCGGCCTGATCGTGAAGATGGACGACATCGGCCTGCATCTGGCCGAACGGAAATCCGCTGCCGTGCGCGGCCTGGGACGAGGATTGGTCAAGGGCATGCCGGTGGTGATGGATGCCATCTCGACCATCGGCACCGCCGCCATGCTGTGGGTCGGCGGCGGCATCCTGGTGCACGGCACCCACGAACTGGGCTTTGCCTGGCTGGACGACACCATCCATCACGCCTCGGTGGCTGCGGGTTCGGCATTGGCGTTCGCCGGTCCCGTCGTGTCCTGGCTGGTCACGGCCATCGGCTCGGCCATCGTTGGCGTCGCCGTGGGAGCAGTGCTGGCGGTGCTCGTTCATCAGATCGGCACGCTGCGTCGCAAACCCGCAGAGGCCGCGCACTGATCGGGTGACGCCGCCCGCGAACCGTGATTGAAATCCGGCCCATGAGCCAAGTTCCCCTGCCCGACGCCGACCCGCTGGATCTGAAGAAGACCGAAACCCGCGCCTGGTTCGAGGAACTGCGCAACCGCATCCATGCCCGGCTGGAGGCGCTGGAGGACGCGGCCCCCGCCGACCTGTTTCCCGGCGCGCCCGGCCGTTTCGTTCGCACCCCCTGGTCGCGGCACGAGGGTGGCGGCGGCGTCATGGGCATGATGCACGGCCGCCTGTTCGAAAAGGTCGGCGTCCACGTCTCCACCGTCCACGGTACCTTCCCGGCCGACTATGCGAAATCAGTGCCGGGCGCGGAGGAAGACCCCCGCTTCCATGCCACCGGCATCAGCCTGATCTGCCACCCGGTCAGCCCCAGGGTGCCGGCCGTGCACATGAACACCCGCTTCATCGCCACGACCAAGAGCTGGTTCGGCGGCGGGGCCGATCTGACGCCCGTGCTGGACGTCGAACGCACGCAGGACGCGCCCGACACGGTCGCCTTCCACGCCGGCATGCGTGCCCCTTGCGACGCCCACGACCCAGCCTGGTATCCGAAGTACAAACAGTGGTGCGACGAGTATTTCATGCTGCCGCACCGGAACGAGATGCGCGGCATCGGTGGCATCTTCTACGACCATCACGACAGCGGCGACTATGAGAAGGATTTCCAGTTCACCCGCGACGTCGGCATGGCCTTCATCGACACCTATGCCGCCATCGTCGAGCGCCGCATGACCGAGGCCTGGACCGGGGACGAACGCGAGGAACAGCTGATCCGCCGCGGCCGCTATGTGGAGTTCAACCTGCTCTACGACCGTGGCACGACCTTCGGCCTGAAGACTGGCGGCAACGTCGAATCCATCCTCAGTTCCATGCCGCCCGTGGTGAAGTGGCCCTAGGCCCTCAGGCCGCTTCTCGCCGGCCGTCACCCGACAGGGCATCGGTCATCGCCCCGAAAAGGCTGGCCAGGGTGATCGGCTTGGTTAGGTGACCGTTTGCACCGGCCGCCAGGCTCTGGGCCACATGCTCGGCCATGGCGTTGGCGGTCAGCATCAGGATCGGCGTCGGCGCCCGCCCGGCCGTCGCCTCGAACGCACGGATCGCGGCGGTGGCGCTCAGCCCGTCCATCACCGGCATCTGCATGTCCATCAACACCAGGTCGAAGTCGTCGGCCATGAAGGCGTCCAGCGCCTGACGCCCGTCCTCCACCGCGAACAGCTCCATCGCGGTCGCCGCCAGCATGATCTCGACCACCTTGCGGTTCGCCGGATGATCGTCGGCCAGCAGGATGCGCAGCGGCGTCCCGGCGATGTCGCCAGCCTCGCCCCCGCTCGTCACCGCCGCGACCGCCGCCGCCGCGACCGGCAGGTCGATCTCGAATCGGAACACCGCGCCTTCACCCGGCACACTGTCGCAATCCAGTTCGCCGCCCATCAAATCGACCAGGGCCGTGGAGATGGCCAGGCCCAGCCCCGTGCCGCCGAACCGGCGTGTGATCGATCCATCCGCCTGCTGGAAACGCTGGAAGATTCGAGCCTTCTGATCGGCGTCGAACCCGATGCCCGTGTCGCGCACGGCGAAGCCGATGCGCCCGTCGTTTGCCGCCGATACCGACAGGGTGACCGCGCCGGCCTCGGTGAACTTCAACGCGTTGGACACCAGGTTGGTCAGCACCTGACGCAGTCGAACCGCGTCGCCCTCGACGAACTTCGGCGCCTGGGGGTCCATGTCGAACACCAGGGCCACGCCCTTGTCCTCGGCCTTGGCTCGCCACATCAGGGCGATGTCGTTGACCGTGTGCTTCAGGTCGAACACCGTGGGCTCCAGTGTCACCTGACCGGCCTCGATCTTGGCGCTGTCCAGGATGTCGCTCAGCAGGCGCTCCAGCGTCGATCCCGACGACCGGATCAGATCGACCATCTGGTGCGCATTGCTGTCCAGCTCGCGGCGCGACAGGGCGTCGGCCATCGACACCACGCCGTTCAGCGGCGTCCGGATTTCGTGGCTCATATTGGCCAGGAACTCGGACTTGGCCCGGTTGGCTGATTCCGCCCGTTCCTGCGCGGCTTTCAGACGTCGCCCCTGACGCAGTTGCCACAGCAGGCCGGCGACGACGACGGCCAGCAGGATCACGCCGATCGCCATCACCATCCATTGTAGCCGGGTCTTGGCGCGCGCCATATCCAGCTGACCACGACGATCGGCCAGTTGCTGCTGCATGTCGCCCGTGACCTGGTGCACCCCTGCGGAAAAGGCCCGCGCGGCCGCTACGTCCTTGTCGGCCTCGAAGGCCTGCAACAGCGTGAAGGCTTCGCTCGAACGACCCTGCGCCTGCAGGATTTCGGCCTCGACCTCGCGCACGCGCGAACCTTGCCCAGCCTGGTCGTCCAGCGCGCGCAGACTGGCCAGATCACGTTGCGCCCCCGCGATGTCGCCCAGTCTCGCCCGCGCCTTGGCTCGCGACGGCAGGACGTCCAGCGCCAGGAAGGCGGCCTCCCCCAGGCTCTCGCCATAGGGCCGCAGACACGACAGCACGCCCGCCGAATTCCGGTCCGCATCGGCGACCAGGGCACACAGGGCCGCGTCGTACATCGCCAGCGTATGCAGGTCCGACTGGGTCGCAACCGCATGGTGCGCCGCCGCGAACATGCGCGCATGCGACAGATCACCCATGCGCACCGACATCTTCGTCAGGTTGTACAGGCTGTCGAAGTCGGGACGCGGATACGCGGGATTGGAATAATCGATCTCGAATTTGCGGAATGCGGCGGTCGCGCCCTGGACGTCGTCGATGTCCTTCAGGCCCATCCCGACCACTTCCCAGATCCCCGCCAGGGCGGTGGCGGCATAGGGGTCGGCCTCAGGGACCTCGGCCTGGGCGTGGGTCAGCAGTTGCAGTCCCTCGCCGATCCGGCCCTGATCCACCAGATAGATCGCCGCCAGTCGCGCCCCGTGAGCGCGAACGAACCAGTCACGACCGCTCCGGGCATAGACGTCCATCTGCGGCGCCACCGCGATCTCGCCCTTGTCATAACGAATGGCCAGGGCGTTCAGCGCCGCGACGTCGATGTAGCGCGCGTCCTTCTGCGCCACCGCGGCCTTGGCCAGTCGATCGTTCCACACGGCAGCGCGATCGAATTCGCCCTGGTTCAGGATCGTCCAGGTGACATGATACAGACGGTTCAGGCCCTCGCGATCGCGACGCATCGCAGCACGCTCGCCAAAAGCCTCCAGCGCGGTGAAACTGGTCGCCGCCGCGCGCTGCTCGACGAAGCGGGCCAGTCCTTCGGATTCCTCGGCCTGGGGCGCGACGGCTTCCGGGGCCGCTGCCTGGACCAAACCGGTCGAAAGCCCGGCCAGCGCCAAACACGCAACCGCCAGCAACACGCGGTACGAAGCCATGAAATCCCCGATGCCCAAGCCGGCATCTGACACCACAGAGATTGAATAACCGTTTCCGGCAGCGACCCATTGTCAGATGCCGCTGCCGTCGTCCTCGACTGGCGGCGGTGTCAGCATCAGGAAGGCGCGGATCCAGGCTGTCAGCACCGCGCGGTCGTTCGGCCGGCCCAGGCTGGCCACGGCTTCGTCGGCCAGGATATGGGGAATGCGGCTGCCGCGTCGGCTCTCGACCAGGGCCGCGGCGTATTCCGGCTGGAATTCCGGGTGGCACTGGAACGACATGGCCCCCATCGCGGCGTTGTCCCACGCCAGGCCGGCGAACGGCGTGAACGCGCTCGACGCGATCACGCGCGCCTCCGAAGGCACCGCGACCACCTGATCCTGATGCGACACGGGGATGGCGATGGAGCCGGCGCGGGGGAACATCCACGGCTCGTGGACCAGCACCTCATAACGATGCAGACCGATGCCCCAGCCCTTGTTCGACTTCTCGACTCGCCCGCCAAAGGCCTGCGCCATCGCCTGATGCCCGAAACAGATACCGACCAATCGGGTCCGCCCGCGCGCCCGCCTCAGCCAATCCATCAGAGGTTCGATCCACGGCAGGTCGTCGTAGACCCCGGCCGCCGACCCCGTGACGATCGCGCCCTGAAAGGCTTCGGGATCATCCGGCAATCGTGCCGCCTGCACATCGAACCGCACCGTCGCCACGCCTTCGCCCAGCAGGGCCCGAAACCGCGCCGGATAGTCGTCGAAGGCGTCGGCCAGGCTCTCGGGCGGCTTGCCGGTTTCCAGGATCGCGATGGGTTTCATGGTGGCATAGGGACCCGAACTCGGATGGCGGGACAAGATCAATCGCGCTAGACCGCGCGCCATGTCCGATGCCGTCACCCTGAACGACGCCGATGCCGTGCCGGTTGTGCTGATCAATGTGTTCAAGGTGCAGCCCGACCGGCAGGATGACCTGATCGAATTGCTCACCGCCATGACGCGGGCCCAGGTCGGTCTGCCCGGCTTCGTTTCCGCCACCCTGCACCGGGGACTGAACGGAAAGACCGTCGCCAATCACGCCGTCTGGCGCTCGGTCGCGGACTGGAAGGCCATGACGCGCAATCCCGCCGTCGCGGCCGCCATGAGCCCCATCATGGCCATCGCCACCTTCGAGCCGTACCTCTACGAGGCGGGCGAGGTCATCGAATAGGACACGATCAGCTCCGCCAGACCTCGGCCCTGCCTCCGGCCTCGCCCAGCATGGCTGCAACCCAGCCACAGATCTCGGCCGCCGCCGCGTCCGCTCCGTCCGGCGGATTGACCACCACCATGGCGCATCCATTCATCTTCATCGGATTGGACAGAGGTCGTAATCGCGCCTCGGCCACCAGGGCCGGAGCCGTCGTCCCCTCCGCCAGCCGGCGAAGAAAACCGTCGAACGTCTCCAGATCCTTCAGCGGCGTCCAGATCGCCACCACCGCCTCCGGATCGGCCTTCATGATCGCCGCTGCGGTATCCGCCGCCCGCAGATAGTCGTCTGGTCGCTCGAACGGCGGATCGATCAGGACCAGCGGGGCTCGCGTCTGCTTCGCCTCCGCCCGGACCAGATCGTATCCGTCCCCGATCTCGCCCCGCGCCTGGGCGAACCCGGACAGGCTTTCGCGCAGCAACCCGGCCACCTCCTCGCGCAGTTCGAACCCGACATAGGCGTCGTCGGCACCCAGAGCCCGGGCGATCAGCACAGGAGACCCCGGATAGAAGCGCACGCCGCCGTCCGGGTTCAGCTCCTCCACGGCCTTGGCCAGCCCCTCGATCAACGGCGGCCGGTTCGCCGCCGCCATCAGCCGCGCGATCCCGGCTTCCGCCTCGCGCGACCGGGTCGCGTCGCCGGTCAGGTCGTACAGCCCCGCTCCCGCATGGGTATCCAGCACCACCACCGGCCCGCGCCGCTGCCTTTCCGCCAGCAGCCACAGCACCAGGGCGTGCTTGACCAGGTCGGCGAAGTTCCCGGCGTGAAAGCTGTGGCGATAGTTCATCGCTCCTGCGTCACCTTGGACACCGTCCGGGTCAAGAGGAACCGTGCGGTCAGACGCGACGTTAGCCAATTCCTGTATCCGCGGATGACCCATGGCCACCTCGACCTTCACCGAAAACCAGCGCACGCCCGCCGCCTCGGTGGCCAAGGAGGCCGAAAAGGGTCTGACGCTGCGCGAGGCGCATGGCCGGGGCGGCACCGAGGTCGGCGTTCGCCGTGCTCATCAGCTGAAGAACCGCGAAGCCGTCAGCGATCGCGACATCAAGTCGATGTATTCCTATTTCGCCCGCCACAAGGTGGACAAGCGGGGCAGGAACTGGGCCGACAAGGACAAGCCCTCGGCGGGCTACATCGCCTGGCTTCTTTGGGGTGGCGAGGCGGGCAAGGCCTGGGTCGATCGCCTCCACGCCAAGCTCGACAAGGCCGCCTGATGGCCGACGGCAGCCACGCCTTCGTCGCCGAGCATGAGGTGCCAAAGGGCCTGACCTACTGCAGCGACGCTCATCCAGGGCTGACGCGGGTCCGATCCGGCAAGGGATTTTCCATCCGCGACGCCGACGGCAAGGTGGTCAGGGACAAGGCCGTTCTGGACCGCATCCGCATGCTGGCCATCCCGCCGGCCTGGACGGACGTCTGGATCTGCCCGCGCGCCACGGGTCATATTCAGGCCACCGGCCGCGACGTGAAGGGGCGCAAGCAGTACCGCTATCATGACGACTGGAGCACCCACCGGTCGGGCAACAAGTTCGACAAGATGTCGGCCTTCGCCAAGGCCCTGCCGAAACTGCGCGCGCAGGTCGAGCATGATCTCGGCACCAGGGGCCCGACGCGCGCCAAGGTCCTGGCCACGGCGGTGCGACTTCTGGAGATCACCCTCATCCGCGTCGGCAATGCCCAGTATGCCAGGCAGAACCGCAGCTATGGCCTGACCACGCTGAACAAGCGGCATTTGGACGTCGACGGCACCGCCCTCAGTTTCGCCTTCCGCGGAAAGAGCGGCGTCGATCACAAGGTCAGCGTTCGGGATCGCCGCCTGGCCACTGTCGTCCGGTCCCTGCGCGAGTTGCCGGGTCAGCAGCTGTTCAAATACCGCGACGCCGACGGTGTCCTGCATCCGATCGATTCCGACGATGTGAACGCCTACATCCGCGCGGCCATGGGCGATGAGTTCTCGGCCAAGGACTTCCGCACCTGGGCGGGCACGGTCTCGGCGGCGCGAGCGCTGCGGGATATGGAGCCGCCCACCTCGCCCACCGACGCCAGGCGCAAGATCGTGCGGTGCTGCAAGGCGGTCAGCGGACTGCTCGGCAATACCCCGACCGTGTGCCGATCGTCCTATGTCCACCCTCAAGTGTTCGAACTGTTCGAGACGGGTCGGATCGCCGACGCCCTGCCCGGACCAGACGCCAAGAGCTTCGAGCCCGCGCTGATCAAACTGCTGAAGGCCTAGCTGTCGATCCAGTGGCGGCGGCTGCCCGGACTGACCGGGCGCCCCGCCTCGTCGTCCCGCATAAGAACGATGCGGCGAAAGTCGTCGGCCTCACCCGGCCCGCGCAGCAGACGCAGCGACTGGATGATCCGCGTGATCCGCAGGTGGTTGTGATCGTGCGACACCAGCCAGTGATCGTTGCGCTGATAAAAGTGGGCCATCCGGTCCGTCGCCGCCGCCAGGGCGATCTGGGCCAGCCCCGAGGCATGGATCGCCTCCACGTCCTCGCCCGACAGCACCGGCGCGTTGCGGTTGGCCCCGGACGGCGCGTCCAGCGGGAACAGCCACTGGATGAAGTCGTGGATGCGCTCGATGTCGGCGTCGCTCATCGCCACGACCTCGAACACCGTCCGGCCTGCGCCGTCTCTTCCCGCGCCTTTCAGGAAATCGACGATCGCGCTCATTCAGCCCCTAGGCCGTCACGCAGCCTTGTCCCAGTCCAGGATGACCTTGCCGGACTGACCCGACTTCATGGCGTCGAATCCCTCGCGGTAGCGGTCGTAAGCCAGACGGTGCGTGATCAGGGGCTCCAGGTCCAGCCCCGCCTTCAGCAGGCCCAGCATCTTCCTCCAGGTCGTGAACATCTCGCGGCCATAGACGCCCTTGATCGTCAGCGCCTTCAGGATGATCGCGCCCCAGTCCGTCTCCATCGGCCTGGACGGAATGCCCAGCAGCGCCATGCCGCCACCCATGATCAGGGTGTCGACGCACTGCCTGAAGGCGATCGGCGATCCGGACATCTCCAGCGCCACGTCGAAGCCGACCTTCAGGCCCAGCTCCTTCATCACGTCGCGCAGGTCCTCCTTCGTCGTGTTCACGGTCCGCACGCCCGGCGCGACCTTCTGGGCCAGATCCAGCCGGAAGTCGTTGATGTCGGTCAGCACCACGGTCCGGGCGCCGGCATGCCGCGCCACGGCCGCCGCCATCATGCCGATCGGACCCGCGCCGGTGACCAGCACATCCTCACCCAGCAGGTCAAACTGCTGGGCCGTGTGCACCGCATTGCCGAACGGATCCAGCATGGACGCGACCTCGTAGGACACGTCGTCGGGCAGTTCGATCACGTTGAAGGCCGGGGCCACGACGAACTCGGCGAAGGCCCCCTGGCGGTTCACGCCGATGCCGCGCGTGTGCGGATCCAGGTGGAAGTGGCCCGCCCGCGCCGCCTCGGAGTTCAGGTCGATGACATGGCCCTCGGCCGAGACCCGCTGGCCGATCTTCAGCGGCCGGTTCACGTCTGATCCGATCGCCACGATCTCGCCGCTGAACTCATGGCCCGTGATCATGGGCGTCGGCACATTCTTCTGGGACCACTCGTCCCAGTTCCAGATGTGGATGTCGGTGCCGCAGACGGCCGTGCGATGCACGCGGATCAGCACGTCCTCCGGCCCCGCCACGGGGATCGGCGCGTCGATCAGCTCCAGCCCAACCTCGGGCCGCATCTTGGCCAGGGCCTTCATGGTGTCGGTCATTATTTGATCACTCCCAGTTCCTTGCCGGCCGTCGTGAACGCCGCGACCGCTTGATCGATATGGTCAAAAGTATGCGCCGCCGACATCTGCGTCCGGATACGCGCCGCGCCTCGCGGCACCACCGGGAAGCTGAAGCCGATGACGTAGACGCCGAGCTCCAGCATCCGCGCCGCCATCGTCTGCGCCAGCTTGGCGTCGCCCAGCATGACCGGAACGATCGGATGCTGACCCGGCAGCAGGTCGAATCCCGCCTCGGTCATCGCACCCCGGAAACGGGCGGCGTTGGCGGTCAACTGCGCGCGCAGCGTGTCGCCTTCGGACCCCTGCGCGATCCGGATGGCCTCCAGCGAGGCGCCGCACACACCCGGAGCCAGGGCATTCGAAAACAGATACGGCCGCGCCCGCTGCTTCAGCAGCTGCACCACCTCGGCCGTCGCGCAGATGAAGCCACCCATGGCCCCGCCCAGCGCCTTGCCGAAGGTGCCGGTGACGAAGTCGACCTTCACGCCGTGGTGCGCATAGGAGCCCCGCCCCTGAGGTCCCAGAAAGCCGGTCGCGTGGCAGTCGTCGACCATGACCAGCGCGCCGTGGCGGTCGGCCAGCACCCGGATTTCGCCCAGTTTTGCGATGTAGCCGTCCATCGAGAAGGCGCCGTCGGTGGCGATGACGATGTCGCGCGCCCCATCCGCCCGCGCCTGCTTAAGCTGGGCCTCCAGATCGGCCATGTCGGAGTTCGCGAACCGGTACCGCTTGGCCTTGCACAGCCGCACCCCGTCGATGATCGAGGCATGGTTCAGGCTGTCGGAAACAATGGCGTCCTCTGCCCCGAACAGCGGCTCGAACAGACCGCCGTTGGCATCGAAGGCGGCGGCGAACAGGATCGAATCCTCGAACCCCAGATAGTCCGCGATCGCCCGTTCCAGTTCCTTGTGGATATCCAGGGTGCCGCAGATGAAGCGTACCGAGGCCGTGCCCGCCCCGCGCTTTTCCGTCGCCGCATTGGCCGCCGCGACCACCCGGTCGTCGCCACCCAGACCCAGGTAGTTGTTGGCACAGAAGTTCAACACCCGCTTGCCGCCCACCTCGATCACCGGCCCCTGCCGGGACTGGATGACCCGCTCGGGCTTGGTCAGCCCCTGGGCGTCGATGTCGGAAAGCTCGGCCGCGATACGGTCGTGAAAGGTCGCTGTCTGCATCGGCGGGTCATACCCCCTCCCCCCGACCGGGGAAAGCCGTCAGGTCGTCGCCGAGGCCGGGATCGGCGCCGGCGCATCCGCCGGATCGGCGGAGGACCGGTAGGGATTGACCCGAATGCGCGCCCCGCACGGCTGGAACGCCATGGCCAGCGTCAACGGCGTCGGGCTGCCCGCGATCCGCACGGCCAGTTGCGCGACCGACGGACAGGTCGTCTGTCCCGCGCTCTCGTCTGGCACCACCGTCCAGGCCACGTCGAAATAGGCGCGGCCGTTCATGGGAATTGTCACGGGCGTCGCCGTATTCGGGTTCTGATCGACGCGAAGGCTGGTGATCGGCCGACCCCGCGTATCCAGCAGGCTGAGGGCGGGATAGCCGGACAGGCCGCAGGCGGCGGGACCCGTGTTCAGCACGCTGACGATACCCACCCGATTCCCCGCGCCCGCATCACCACCCGCCGCGCCCAGCCGCAGGTTCGCCGCCTGACACGGCGTCGCCGCCGGAAGCACGCCACCCGGTGCGGGCTGAGGTTGCTGCGACGGTCCCGGCACCGGCAGATCGGGATTGGCCGACGGGCGGCTGCACCGCTCCAGCACGGCGACGCCGACGTCGTCGTTCGGTCCCAGCCGGCTCAGGGTCGCGCTTTCGGTCCCGTCTCGCGTGGCCAGCCACCACTCGAGGCCCGACCCCGTGTAGCGGGCACCACTGCCCGACTGGACCAGCCGCAGGGCATAGGTCTGGCCCTTGTAGGTGACCTGGGCCGTCGCGCTGTCGGGATACTGCAGGCTGACCGTCTGGCCGCTTTCGCAGGCGTAGCCGATCGACGGCGCGCTCGGGGTGGCGGCGGTCGGCGGTGCCGTCACAGGGGTTGCCGGCTCGACCGGCTCCTCGGGCTTGTTGCACGCCGACAGGGCCAGAGCGCCCATCAGACCAAAGGCGACGAAACGATGTGCAGACATGACGATCCCCGATGAAGTCTGAAGGTTAACGTGGCCAGGCGACAAAAGCTCCACCATACAGCCGGGAAGATCGCTTGTTGGCACCCGGCGCCAGCCGCTAGGTTGACGCCAGGAGACCCAGCATGAACGACCGCGACCTGTATCCCGTTTCCCCCGACTGGGCGAAGCGCGCGCACATGGACGCGGCCGGGTATGACGCCGCCAGGGTCGCGGCGCGCGAGACGCCGGACGCCTTCTGGGCTGAACAGGCGAAACGGCTGGACTGGATCACCCCGCCCACGATCATCAAGGACGTCTCGTTCGACAGGTCCGACTTCCGCATCCGCTGGTTCGCCGACGGGGTGCTGAACGTCTGTTTCAACTGCGTCGACCGCCACCTGCCCGAACGCGCCGACCAGACCGCCATCCTCTGGGAGGGCGACGACCCGGCCCAGTCCGGCCACCTGACCTATGCCGAGCTGCACCGCGAGGTGTGTCGCATGGCCAATGTGCTCAAAGGCCTGGGCGTCGTGAAGGGCGACCGCGTGACGATCTATCTGCCGATGATCCCGGCCGCGGCGGTCGCCATGCTGGCCTGCGCCCGCATCGGCGCGATCCATTCGGTGGTCTTCGGCGGCTTCAGCCCCGACAGCATCGCCGGCCGGATCGAGGACTGCGGATCGAAGTTCGTCATCACCGCCGATGAAGGCCTGCGCGCCGGCAAGCGCATCCCGCTGAAGGCCAATGTCGATGCGGCGCTCGAGAAGGTGTCCGGCGTCGAGACCGTCCTGGTCATCAGCCACACCAACGCCGACGTGCCCATGACACCGGGCCGCGATGTCCGCTACGGCGAAGCAAAGCACGGCGTCTCCGACGACTGTCCGTGCGAGCCCATGAACGCCGAGGATCCGCTGTTCATCCTCTACACCTCAGGCTCGACCGGAAAGCCAAAGGGGGTGCTGCACACCACCGGCGGCTATCTGTTCTGGGTCAGCTATACCCACGAGCTGGTCTTCGACTATCGGCCCGGCGAGGTCTTCTGGTGCACGGCCGACGTCGGCTGGGTCACCGGCCACAGCTACGTCGTCTATGGCGCTCTGGCCAATGCGGCGACGACCCTGATGTTCGAGGGGGTGCCCAACCACCCCGACAACCGCCGCTTCTGGCAGGTGGTGGACAAGCACAAGGTCGAGATTTTCTACACCGCCCCCACGGCGCTCAGGGCCCTGATGCGCGACGGCGACGAACCCGTGAAATCATCGAGCCGCAAGAGCCTGCGGCTGCTCGGCACGGTCGGCGAACCCATCAACCCCGAGGCCTGGCGCTGGTATCACGAGGTGGTCGGCGAGGGCCGCCTGCCGATCATCGACACCTGGTGGCAGACCGAGACCGGCGGCGCCCTGATCGCCCCCTTGCCCGGCGCGACCGACCTGAAGCCCGGCTCGGCGACCAAACCCCTGCCCGGCGTGGAGCTGGAACTGGTCGATGCCGAAGGTGTCGTGCTGGAAGGCGCGGCGTCCGGCAACCTGTGCATCACCGACAGCTGGCCCGGCCAGATGCGGACCGTCTGGGGCGACCACCAGCGTTTCTTCGACACCTATTTCTCGACCTATCCCGGCAAGTATTTCACCGGGGACGGCTGCCGCCGCGACGAGGACGGCTATTACTGGATCACCGGCCGGGTCGACGACGTCATCAACGTCTCGGGCCACCGGATGGGCACGGCCGAGGTCGAGTCAGCGCTGGTCCTGCATGACGACGTGGCCGAGGCGGCCGTGGTCGGCTTTCCCCACGACATCAAGGGCCAGGGCATCTATGCCTATGTCACGCTGAACGCCGGTGTCGAGGCGACCGACGACCTCAAGACGTCTCTCGTCGCCCATGTCCGAAAGGAGATCGGCCCCATCGCCGCGCCCGACGTCATCCAGTGGGCCCCCGGCCTGCCAAAGACCCGGTCGGGCAAGATCATGCGCCGGATCCTCCGCAAGATCGCCGAGAACGACCTGGGCTCCCTCGGCGACACCTCGACCCTGGCCGATCCGGCCGTGGTGGATGATCTGGTGAAGAACCGGGCCGGCTGACGCGTTGAACTTTTCGCGATGGGCCGGAACGCCCGGTCGGCGTCGTGCTTGCTAGGTGAGGCGCAGAAGCGATGGATCGGTCCCGGAGCGGGACGGATGGAGACAAACGACGTGGCCATGTTCGAGTTCGGCAGGGACATCCGGAAGCTGTTCGGAGAGGCGCGCGACAGCGACGACCTGGGCTGGCTGGAACTGATCGGTGTCGATCTGCTGGCGATCGAGGCCCGCGCCCTGACCACCGACGGCGGCCGCGTCTCCTGTCGTCATCCGGCCCGCACCTGGCTGCGCGCCTCGGCCCTGTGGCGCGAGCACGCCCGGCGGACGGGCCGGAGGGACAGCATCGTCAAGGCCATGGCGACCGCTGACGACAGCCTGAACGCCACCACCAACGAGGACGAGCAGGCACGGGCCGGACTGGCGCGAGCCATGGCTTTGCTGACCTCGTTCGACCTGTTCGGCGACCGCGACGCCCTGGACGAAGCCACCCACGCCGCACGGCAGACATCACCCCGCCGCCTGGCCACCCTGGCCTCCAGCGCTGGCGTCCATGCCCGCATCCGCGCGCGTCAGGCCCGGCTGAGCGGCACGACCGCCGACCGCCTGGACGCCGCGGCCCTGATGGACGCGGCCCTGCATGCCATGGTCAAGCACAACCCGACAGAATCCGACGACCTTCGCCTCGACAACGCCGCCCTGGCGCTGGAAGGCGGCATTCTCCAGCGCGATCCCCGTCTGCTGGACCAGGCCGGGCGCGACCTGAAAGCGCTGGTCGAGGCGTCGTCGCCTGACACTCGCCCGCTGACCCGCGCTCGCGCCCTGGCCCTGTGCGGGGCCGGTCTATCCGCGCTGGCGGCCATGGCTGACGACGCAGAGGCGGTCGAAGCGGGCCACGCGATGTTCGAGGCCGCCGCCGACCAGTTCACCCCGGATCACAGCCCGATGGACTGGATCGCCATCCAGGTCGCGCGCGCCGTCGATCCGGCCACGCCGGTCGAGCCTTTGACGCAGGCTGAGGCCCTGACCGCCGGACAGGGCACGATCCTCGGCGGGCTGGCGCTGGACCTGCTGACGTCGCGCGAGATCGACCGGGCGAGCGACGCCGGTGACGTCATGACCCTGACCCGGATCGAGACCCGGGTGCGCCGTCGTCTGGCCGAACGCGGCGGCCCGCCGTCGGCCGTCGAATGGGCCATCGACCAGATCGCCATGGCCCGCGTCATGATCGCCCGCGCCCAGCTGATGGGCACCGAACCCGACCAGGCCGCCTTCGTCCTGTCCGAAGCCGCAGAGGCCGCCCGCGACCACGGCGTGCCCGTCCTGGCGGACCGGGCCAAGGGGCTGATGCTGGGCCTGAGCGTCCGGGCTTAAGGCGAGGCCTACCCGCCCATCGCCACGAAGCCGCCGTTGGCGAAGCCGGGCTTGCCATAGGCCAGGGGCGATCCGTCGGCGGCCAGCACCCGGCCACCGGCGGCCTCCAGAACGGCCTGGCCGGCGGCGGTGTCCCATTCCGAGGTGGGACCGGTGCGGGGGTAGGCGTCGAAGCGGCCTTCCGCGATCAGGCAGAATTTCAGCGAGGAATCCGTGCCCTGCCACCGCGTGCAGCCGTGGCGGGCGGCCAGGCGGGCCGCCTCTTCGTCGGTGACGCTGTGGCTCAGCAGGGCGATGCCCTCGTCCGGCCGGTTGCGGACCTTGATGGTGCGCCAGGGCTCGCCGAAGCGGCGCATCTCCGCTCCCCCGCCGACCGCCGTGCGCCAGGTGGTCGAGGTAGCGGGCGCGGTGACGACCCCCGCGATCGGGTGGCCGTCGCGGATCAGGGCGATGTTGACGGTGAAGCTCTCCTTGCCCGCGACGAACCCCTTGGTGCCGTCCAGTGGGTCGATCAGCCAGAAGACGGCGTCCGCGCTGGCCGGTCGCCCTTCGGCCTCCGACTGTTCCTCGGCCACGGCCTGGATATCGGGGTAAAGCGCTTTCAGCCGCGACAGAATCAGGGCCTCGGCCTCGCGGTCCGCCAGCGTCACCGGGCTGTCGTCGGCCTTGGCGAATACCTCGCCGCCCGCCCGCCAGTAGGGCAGGATCACACGCGCGGCGTCCTCGGCGATCTCGGCGATGTGGTCGTGCAGGGCACCGGAGGCGAGGTCGGCGTCGAGGGAAGAGGTCATTTCGCGGGGGATAGACCATGAGGGGTGGTTTCGCGAAGGGGCAAATCACCCCAGCTTCGATCCCATGACCGATGCCGCCTTCGACACCCCGCTCGACGCACTTCCGATGGACGGCCCCGAGCTGGCCAGCCTGATCGCCGCCAAGCTGTGCCACGACTTCATCAGTCCCTCGGGCGCGATCGTGTCGGGGCTGGATCTACTGAACGATCCGACCGCTCAGGACATGCGCGACGACGCCATCAGCCTGATCACCGACAGTGCGAAAAAGATGGTCGCCCTGGTCCAGTTCTGCCGCGTCGCCTTCGGGGCCGCGACCACGGCCGAGCGCTTCACGGGCGAGGAATTGAGGGCGCTGGTCGATGGCGTCACCCACGGCGGACGGGCCACGCTGGACTGGCGGCTGGAGGTCGCGGATTTCGGCAAGCCGCAGGCCCGGGCGCTGGTCAATCTGGCCTATCTGACCGTCGCCGCCCTGCCGATGGGCGGGCAGGCCGTCGTCACGGCGCGTGCCGGCTCGGACGGTCTGGTGCTGCTCGGGATCGCCGAGGGCGCGCGGGCGAGGCTGAAGGCCGAGGCGTCCACCGGCCTTGCCGGACAACGTCTGACCGAGGGTCTGGCCGGGCAGTGGGTCCAGCCCTACTGGCTGTGGCTGACGATCCAGCAGCAGGGCGGACGGCTCGATGTCGAGGCGGGGGACGGGCGCGTCGTTTTGACGGGAACGATGCCGTCTTAATCTAACCGACCAACGAGTCGTTAACCGCCCGGGCCTGATTATGGACCTGAAACGGCAGACCTGATTCCGACCGTTGGGAGAACGACCAAACCGTGGATGTCCGGACCTGCCTCATCGTGGACGACAGTCGGATCATCCGGAAGGTCGCGCGGCGCATCGTGGAAGGTCTGGGCTTCGAGGTCGACGAGGCCGCCGACGGCATCGAGGCCCTGTCCTACTGCGCCGGCCTGATGCCCGACGTCATCCTGCTGGACTGGAACATGCCGGTCATGGACGGCCTGACCTTCATCCGCCGACTGCGCACCCAGACCGGCGGCGATCATCCCAAGGTCCTGTTCTGCACCATCGAGACGGCACCCGAACGTATCGCCGAGGCGCTGGGGGCCGGGGCCGACGACTACATCATGAAGCCGTTCGACGGTGAAATCCTCCACTCCAAGTTGTCCGAAGTCGGAGCCGTCTGAAGCCGAACCATGATCCCGACCGTAGCTCAGCCATGACCCAGGACGACTTCGATCGTTTGCAGGCGCTGCTGTCCTCGCGGGCCGGCTTCCGGCTGGGCCGCGACCGGATCCACCTGGCCGAGCATCGGCTGGCTCCGGTGGCGCGCCGCGAGGGCTTCGACAGCGTCGACGCCATGCTGGCGACCCTTTGGGTCAAGCCGGTGGCCTCGCTAGGCTGGGCCGTGATCGAGGCCCTGCTGAACCCCGAGACCTGGTTCCGTCGCGACCGGGCGGTGTTCGATACGTTCGCGCGCGAACTCCTGCCCGCCATCAGTCGCGTCCGCCCCGAAGGCCGGGTTCAGGTCTGGTCGGCGGGCTGTTCCAGCGGACAGGAGGCCTATTCCCTGGTCATGGCGGGGCTGGATGCGGGGGCCAACCTGGATGTGGTCGCCACCGACCTGTCCCAGCGGGCCCTGGACAAGGCCCGGGCTGGTGTCTTCAGCGCCTTTGAGATTCAGCGCGGACTGTCGGCCCAGACCATGCTGCGCTGGTTCGAGCCGGCCGAGGACGCCTGGGCCATCCGGCCCGCGCTCAGGAACGCGGTTCGCTTCGCGCGGCATAATCTGCTGGATGCACCGGCGGACGAAGCCCGCTTCGACATCATCGTGTGCCGCAACGTCCTGGCGGAAATGGAGCCCGGCAAGCGCGGTCAGGTCGTCGACTATCTGGAGCGCCGCCTGGTGGACGACGGCGTCCTGATCCTGGGTGCCGACGAACGGATCGATGGCGACACCATCGCCTTCCGCCCCGTGGGCGGCCGGCGCGGCCTGTATGTGAAGGCACCATCGGCATTGAGCCGGGCCGCCTAGGTCATCGACACCGCCCGGTTTCGCCCCCTATTCTGACCGGGTGTCGGGGATGACGATCATGCGGTGGCCTCTGTTTCTGGGATCCTTGGCGCTCGCCCTTGTGATCGGGGTCTGGGCGCTGCAGGTGCCGGCACCGCGCGACAGTCGCACCCCCGCCACCGATTTCTCGGCCCAGCGCGCCATGGCCGACGTGCGCCAGATCGGTGTTCGCCCCCATCCCGTCGGATCGGCCGAACACGCCCGGGTCCAGGCCTATCTGGTCCAGCGGCTGACGGCCCTGGGGCTGAATCCCATTCTGCAATCCGGGGCCCTGTCGCCAGAAGCCATCACCCGCCTGACGCGCTGGGGCGGTGACCCGGCAGCGGCAGGCAATGCCGCAGTGGACGTCGTCGGCGTCCTGCCCGGGCGCGATCCGGGTGCGGCCGCCGTCGTCCTGATGGCCCATTACGACAGCGCCTGGGGATCACCGGGCGCGGCCGACGACGGCGCGGGCGTGGCGGCCGTGCTGGAGACCGTCCGCGCGATCAAGGCGCGTGGCCCGGCCGACCGGACCCTGGTCGTCCTTCTGACCGATGCAGAGGAACTGAACCTGGATGGCGCGCGGCTGTTCTTTTCGGAAAATCCCCTGCGCGACCGGATCGGAGCCGTGGTCAATCTGGAGGCGCGCGGCGGCGGCGGCCGGGCCATGATGTTCGAGACCGGCCGGGGCAATGCGGAGACCGTTCGCCTGTTCACCCAGGCTGCGAGGAAGGCCGACGGCGGCGCGACGTCGAACGCCCTGTCGATCTTCGTGTACGAAAACATGCCCAACGGCACCGACTTCACCATTCCCAAGAACCGGGGCATCGGCGGGGTCAACTTCGCCTTCATCGGTCGCCCGTCCCAGTATCACTCGCCGAGCGCCACGCCTGAAAACCTCGACCAGGGCGCGCTGCAGCACATCGGCTCCCAGGCTCTGGAGGCGACCGATGCGCATATCCGGGCCGATGCCCTGCCCGTGGCCGGGGCCAATGTCGTCTATGGCGACATCCTGGGACGCCTCTTCATCGTCCATTCGACCGGACTGGGATGGACGCTGCTGGCGATCACCGCCGCCCTGCTGGCCTTCGCCGCCTGGGGTGCCCGTCATGCGACGGGCCTGACCGCGGCCGATGTCGGGCGGGGAATGCTGTCGGGACTGTGGCTGCTGGCCATGGGGATCGTGGTCACCCACGGGGTCCGCGCCTTGGCTGGCCCCTCGGCCGCGCGGGCCGAGTCCGCCGAGGTCTACTACACCCTGCTGAGGCGGCTTCCGTGGATGGAGGCGGGGGCCGCCCTCGCCGTCGTCGCGGTAGCCCTGGCCGCCCTGGCCGGGCGCGCCGCCCTGGGACCCCGCATTCTGGCCGGCGTCGTGATCGCCAGCGTCGCGGCCATCATGATCCTGAGCGGCGTCGACTATGCGCTGCTGGGCGCGGGCGGCGTGGCGATCGCCCTGTCGATCTGGAGCCAGACCGCGCCGAAGACCGTCTGGGGCGGATGGCTCGGGCTGATCGCCCTGATCCTGCTGCTGGGCTGCGTCGCGCAGGGCGCGGCACCCGAGGCGGCCCTGATCTTCGTCTGGCCCGGCCTGCTCGCGGCGGCGGCGGCGGCCGCCTGTGCCCTGATCGGCGCGCGGCTAGTCAGCGCCCGCGCCCTGATTCCGGCCGCGATCGCTACCATCCTGGGTGGAGCCTGGATGGTGACCCTGGCCCATCCCGTCTTCCTGGGCGTCGGCATGGACATCCCCGGAGCCCTGGCGCTGATGGCCTTGCTGGTGCTCCTGTTCGCCCGTCCCCTGGCCCCCGAGCACGCGAAGGCGACCCTGGCGGCCGGGGCGGCGGCCTGCCTGATCCTCGCCTGCGGCGTCTGCCTGACCGCGCGCTATGCCGAGCCGATGCCTGCGCCAGTCGTGGGTGGGCCGACCTGACCCGGCCTTAACGGCCCGGAAAACCCCCGCGTGTATCGTTCGTCCATGAACCTGATCCATGCCCTGCAGGACTCCACCGATCCGAACTCGCTGGTGTCGCGCTTTCGCCGCGCGCGCAGCCGCCGGATCGTCGGCATGATCCAGCGCATCCATGCGGCCAGGGGCACGGTCCGCATCATCGATCTGGGTGGAGAGCCCGATTACTGGAACCTGTTCGACCGTGCCTTCCTGGATGCGTCCGGGGTGCACATCACGGTCGTGAACCCCGGCGGCGTCGACGAGGAATACGACCCCGCCCTGTTCAAGGTCATCGACGGCGACGCCTGCGACCTGCCTCAATATGCCGATCACGCCTTCGACATGGTGCATTCCAACTCGGTCATCGAGCACGTCGGCGACTGGGAGCGGATGGAGGCCTTCGCCGCCGCCTGCCGCCGCCTGGCCCCCGCCTACTATGTCCAGACGCCCTATTTCTGGTTCCCGGTCGAGCCGCATTTCAGCGCGCCCTTCTTCCACTGGCGCTCGGAACAGAGCCGGGCGCGGGCCCTGCTGAAACGCGGTCACGGCTTCTCGCCCAAGGCTCCCGACATGGGTCAGGCGATGCGCGACGTTCAGCATGCCCGCCTGCTGGACAAAGGCCAATTCCGCTTCCTGTATCCCGACGCCGTCCATCACGACGAGGTCGTCGCCGGCCTGACCAAGTCGCTGATCGCGGTGCGCGAGCCGACATCGCACTGACATCAAAGGCGCGGTAACCTCGACGACCCTCTCGGCGAAGGCCCGAGCAGATCGTTCGAGAGAGAGACCGTCATGACGCGCCCCGCCCCTACCGCGACCCTGTCCAGCCACCCCGACCTGCGTCGGCGTCTGGCTCTGTTCGGCAGCATCGGCGTCATCGCCGCCGCCCTGATCGCGGGCCGGGGCACGGCGCGTCCCGCGGAAGCGGCCCCCACGCCTCCGCCGGCCCCCGCCGCATCAGGCCTGACGGTGGTGGAGCTGTTCACCAGCCAGGGCTGCAACTCCTGCCCGCCGGCCAATGCCAATCTGGTGACCCTGTCGATCCGGCCTGACATCCTGGCCCTGAGCTGGAACGTGACCTACTGGGACGGTCTTGGCTGGAAGGACACCTTCGCCCAGGACGCCTTCACCCAGCGCCAACGCAGTTATCAGCGCGGCCTGGGTAACGACAACGTCTGGACGCCGCAGGTCGTGGTCGACGGGCGCGCCGACGTCGTCGGCCAGCGCATGGCCCAGATCCAGGGCCTTATCGATCGTCACCGTCCCTTCAACGGACCGGCGGTAGAGTTCCGCGACGGCGCGGTCGGCTTCGCCGGCGGTGCGGCCCCCGCCGCGCCTGCGGACGTCTGGCTGATCCGTTACGAACCCCGCCCGATCAATGTGCCCGTCGAGCGTGGCGAGAACGGCGGCCGCACCCTGCCCCATGCCGACGTCGTGCGCGAACTGGTACGGCTCGGCGACTGGCGCGGCCAGACCGTCGGCTATCGCCTGCCCGCCGCGACCCGCGCCGGTCTGGCGACGGCGGTGCTGGTCCAGGCCCCGAACGGCGGCCCGATCCTTGCGGCGGCCAAGGGTTAGGCTTCAGCAAAAAGGAAAAACGGGGTACGTCAAAATCGGACGTAGCCTGGGGCCCTTCCGCCTGCTCCGCAAAAGAACATATTGGCAACCGGAACAAACCGTGCACATAGTCAGGCTCACAGGGAGCGGGTCACGATCATTGGATCGAAGGCGGGCCTCTCCCCCAAGGCTTAATCGGGAATCATGGCAAGGGAGAGTGGCAAGGTGGCATCGCAGGCAGCATTGAAATTGGTGGGCAAGGACGACGGCGACAAGCAGCGCGCGCTGGAGGCGGCGATCGCGCAGATCGACCGGGCCTTCGGCAAGGGCTCGGTCATGAAGCTAGGCAAGGGCGGGATCGCCGATGTGATCCCCTCGGTGTCCACCGGGTCGCTGGGCCTGGACATGGCGCTGGGCATCGGCGGCCTGCCGCGCGGGCGGGTGATCGAGGTGTTCGGGCCTGAAAGCTCGGGCAAGACGACCCTGGCTCTGCATACCGTGGCCGAGATCCAGAAATCCGGTGGCACCGCCGCCTTCGTCGACGCGGAACACGCGCTCGACCCCGGCTATGCCCAGAAGCTGGGCGTGAACCTGGACGACCTGCTGGTCTCGCAACCCGACACGGGCGAACAGGCGCTGGAGATCGTCGACACCCTGGTGCGTTCCGGTGCCGTGGACATCGTGGTAGTCGATTCGGTCGCCGCCCTGACGCCCCGCGCCGAAATCGAGGGCGAGATGGGCGACAGCCTGCCGGGTCTTCAGGCGCGCCTGATGTCCCAGGCCCTGCGCAAGCTGACGGCCTCCATCTCCAAGTCGAACTGCATCGTGCTGTTCATCAATCAGATCCGGCACAAGATCGGCGTCATGTACGGCTCGCCCGAGACGACCACGGGCGGCAATGCGCTGAAGTTCTACGCCTCGGTCCGTCTGGACATCCGCCGCACCGGCGCGATCAAGGATCGCGACGAGGTCGTCGGCAACACGACCCGGGTCAAGGTGGTCAAGAACAAGGTCGCCCCTCCGTTCCGCGAGGTCATCTTCGACATCATGTATGGCGAGGGCATCTCCAAGCTGGGCGAGATCATCGATCTGGGAGTGAAGGCCGGGATCATCGAGAAGTCGGGCAGCTGGTTCTCCTACGACTCGACCCGGATCGGTCAGGGCCGCGAAAACGTCCGCGCCTTCCTGAAGGCCAACCCCGACATGGCCGACGCCATCGAGGACAAGGTCCGCAAGTCCACCTCCAAGATCGCCGACGAACTGCTGGGCACGCCCGAGCCGGACGAAGGCCAGGATCTGGAAGGCTGACCTGACAGGTCTGCACGGTCTGCACGGTCGACTGTTTTTTTATTCAGTCGGGCTGACGCGTGCGGACCCCATCGAGACACTCCGCCCGGCTGGTCCCCGCGACCCGCCGCCGACCCACGCAGGGATCGGGCCGGACGGAGTTGGGCCGCCCGGTGCGAACCGGGCGGCCCATTTTGCCATCTCGCTGTGGCGGTGTGGCTCAGAAGTCCGGCGGCAGGTAGGGGCCTCCGCCGGAGCACACGAAAATCTGCGTCTGATCGTAGTAGGGCGTGGGGATGTAGGGGCGGATCACGTAGACATAGCTTCCGCTCTGTCCGCATCGATCCGAAGCGTAGCCAAGAACCTCCGTCTTGGCCTCGTCAGCATAGTAGACATAGGAATAGGCGATCAAGTCTGGGTCGTAGGACTGAATCGCCAGCGCCTGGGCCGGACCGATGGCTGCAGAACAGGCTGCTGCGGCAGCCAGTGACAGTACAGCTCGCTTGAAAGTCTTCACTTTGAACGCTCCCTCTACTCATGCGCGGGACTGCGCTCACGGACGATGTAGGCCTCCACCTCGAGTTGCAACTCACAAATACGTGCAATCTCAAAGTAAACACGCCGGAAACCTTAACGCGCGCATCGCTGTCGCGATGGTGCCAGCAACGCCTAGGCCGTGTGACCCGACCCGGATCCCCGAGCCAATCGCTGCAAGGTGGGCCGAACCCTCAGGAAGGCCAGATACAGCCGCTCCATCAGACCCAGCACCGTCCGGTTCCGGGCCATCCGTCCGAACGGAGCCAGGACCGGGATCGCCCGCCACATGGCCGCGAAGGCCTCGGCCCCCGACACCATACGTCCGTCCTCGCGCGCGTGGAACCGGGCCAGCAGGTCAGCCCGGTCGATCGGACAGCTGCCCTGCCCCGTCGCCACGTCGGTGAAGACGATGGCGCCGCGCCGGTCCAGCCTGCGCATCAGGTTGATCTCCCGCCGACACAGCGGGCAATCCCCATCGAACCAGACTTCCACCTCGGCCATGGCCCAACATAGGCCGTCCGCCCGCCATCGTCCCCGCGCCGCGACGCCGCGCCCCACCGGGTTGCCCCAGTCACGCCCCCTTCCCCCGCTTCATGCGTTGGATCGTTCTCAATCCTCTCCACGGAACCCCAAGATGGCCGACGACGACATTCAGACCCTGACCCAGTTCAACCTGGCCGAAACTGACGACGGCTATGTGCTCGAGATCGGCGGCGATCAGGGCGGCCTGCTGCGCGTCGCCGCCAGCGCCGAACAGCTCGATGCCATCATCGAAGCCCTCGACGCCCTGCTGTCCGACGAGGATGACGCCGTCGATGATGCGGGCGACGACGCCTGATCGCGCGCGGGTGATGCCAGCGCCCGCGAAAGCCTATATGAGGCCCCTTCCCGTTCGCCGCTCGCCTGAAGACTGATCGCCATGTCCAGCCTGAAACAGATCCGTTCGACCTTCCTCGACTTCTTCGCGGCCGACGGTCACGCCAAGGTGCACTCCGCCCCCCTGGTGCCCCGGAACGACCCGACGCTGATGTTCGTCAACGCGGGCATGGTGCCGTTCAAGGACTATTTCACCGGGGCCGCGACGCCGCCCTATCCGCGCGCGACGTCCTCGCAGAAGTGCGTGCGCGCGGGTGGCAAGCACAACGACCTGGACAACGTCGGCTACACCGCCCGGCACCTGACCTTCTTCGAGATGCTGGGCAACTTCTCGTTCGGCGACTATTTCAAGGAACACGCCATCGACCAGGCGTGGAAACTGGTCACCCAGGGCTACGGTCTGGACCCCAAACGCCTGCTGGTCACCGTCTATATCGACGACGACGAGGCCGCCGCGATCTGGAAGAAGGTCACCGGATTTTCCGACGACAAGATCATCCGGATCGCAGGGTCCGACAACTTCTGGGCCATGGGCGACAACGGCCCCTGCGGCCCCTGCACCGAGATCTTCTGGGACTACGGCGATCACATCGCCGGTGGGCCTCCCGGGTCTCCCGACGAGGACGGCGACCGGTTCGTCGAGATCTGGAACAACGTCTTCATGCAGTTCGAGAAGGAGAACGACGAGATCGTTCGTTCCCTGCCCAAGCCCAGCGTCGACACCGGCATGGGGCTGGAGCGGATGACCAGCGTGCTCCAGGGCAAGAACTCGGTCTTCGACACCGACCTGTTCCAGACCCTGATCGCTGCCTCCGAAGACGCCACCTCCACGAAGGCGGAGGGCGACCGCGCCGCCAGCCACCGGGTCATCGCCGACCACCTGCGCTCGTCGTCCTTCCTGATCGCCGACGGTGTGACTCCGTCGAACGAGGGGCGTGGCTATGTGCTCCGCCGCATCATGCGCCGCGCCATGCGTCATGCCCACCTGCTGGGCGCGGCCGATCCCCTGATGCACCGGCTGGTCCCGACGCTGGTCGGCGAGATGGGCGAGGCCTATCCCGAACTGGCGCGCGCCCAGGCGTCGATCGAAGACACCTTGAAGCAGGAGGAGGTCCGCTTCCGCACCACGCTCGGTCGCGGCATGGGCCTGCTGGACGATGCGACCGCCTCGCTGTCGGACGGCGGCGTGATTTCCGGGCGCACGGCTTTTACCCTGCATGACACCTACGGCTTCCCCCTTGATCTGACGCAGGACGAGGCCCGCCGTCGCGGCTTCACCGTCGATACCGATGTTTTCGACACCGCCATGGAAGAGCAGAAGGCGCGCGGCAAGGCCAACTGGAAGGGCTCGGGCCAGACCGCCTCGACCGGCGAATGGCTGGCGCTGAAGGACCGTCTGGGACCGACCGTCTTCACCGGCTATGACGCCGTCGACGGCTCGGGCGAGGTGCTGGCGATCCTGAAGGATGGTGCCGTGGCCGACAGCGTCGAGCCCGGTGAAACGGCGGAGGTGCTGTTCGACCAGACTCCCTTCTATGGCGAAGGCGGCGGCCAGGCCGGCGATAAGGGCGAGATTGAATGGGCGGGCGGATCGGCTCGCGTCCTGGACGTCCAGAAGCCGACCGGAGACCTCTATGCCCACACGATCGAGGTGACCTCGGGCACGTTGACGATCGGTACGCGCGCCCAACTGCGCGCCGCGCCGGACGCCCGCCTGACCACCCGCGCCAACCATTCGGCCGCGCATCTGGTCCATGCGGCGCTGAAGAATGTGCTCGGCCCCCACGTCGCCCAGAAGGGCCAGCTGGTCGATGCCGAGCGCATGCGCTTCGACTTCAGCCACGGCGCGCCGCTCACAGAGGACGAGCTGGCCCGCATCGAGACCGAGGTGAACGCGGTCATCCGCCAGAACCTGCCTGCCGAGACCAAGCTGATGGGGCCACAGGACGCCATCGAAGCCGGGGCCGTCGCCTTGTTCGGCGAGAAGTACGGCGACGAGGTCCGGGTGTTGACGCTCGGCAAGTCGCTCACCGACGACAAGCCCTATTCGGTCGAACTGTGCGGCGGCACCCACGTGGCCCGCACCGGCGATATCGGCCTGTTCAAGATCACGTCCGAGACGGGGATCGCCGCCGGCATCCGCCGTGTCGAGGCCCTGACCGGCGAGGCCGCGCGCCAGTTCCTGCTGGCCCAGGCCGGCGTCGCCAGATCCCTGGCCCAGACCTTCAAGGTCCAGCCTCTGGACGTCCCGGCCCGCGTCGAGGCCCTGTCCACCGAACGCAAGGCCCTGGAGAAACAGGTCGCCGAGCTGAAGAAACAGCTGGCTCTCGGCGGCGGCGGCGGCGGCGGCTCGGCCAACGCCGCGCCCGAGGAGATCAATGGCGTCAAGTTGATCGCCCGCGTGCTCGACGGCGTCGACGGCAAGGGCCTGCGCGGCGTGGCCGAGGACTTCCGAAAGCAGGTCGGCTCGGGCGTCGTCGCCCTGATCGGCGTGACCGACGGCAAGGCGGCGGTCACCGTGGCCGCCACCTCGGACGTCACCGATCGCGTCAACGCGGCCGATCTGGCGCGCGCCGCCGTCATCGCGATGGGCGGTCAGGGCGCGGGAGGAAAGGCCGACTTCGCTCAGGGCGGCGCACCGGACGGATCGTTGGCCGAGGCAGGCCTGGCAGCCGTGCGGGCCGCGCTGGCGGGCTGATCAGCCGGCGGGCAGGTCGATGCCCGTCAGCTTCCAGTCGAACAGGCCCTGGCGCGTCAGCAGCAGCTTCAGGGTCTGGTTCGGCCGCTCGACGTCGGTCAGACGCACGGCGAAGGTGTTCATGTCGCGATAGCCATAGGACTGGCGGATTTCCGGCCGGTCGTTCTCCGGCGTCGAGGGCCCGGCGTCACGGTCCGTCGGATCGGGCACCTTGGCCGTGCGGACCATGGCGGCGACGGTGGGCGCATTGACCAGCGCGTCCACGGCCCCGCCCACCAGCATCGGCCCCAGGATCATGCCCAGCCCGCCCAGGCCGCTGTCGCGCACGCGCGGATCGTCCTGCGCCTCCGCCATCAGCCGGGCCGTCAGCTCGTCCTTCAGGCTCTCGCGGAACTCGGGGAAGTCGACCAGCCGCTCCAGCGCCGCTTCATCGCCCGCCTCGGCCGCCGCGACCAGGGATCGGACCGTCAGGAAGGGCGAGCCGAAATAGGCGACGAGAAACCCGATGATCGCCAGGCCGATCAGCCCCTTGAACAGGCCCTTCATCGCTTCGTCTCCGGCGTCGTCGTGGGGATGGGTGTCGTGGGCGGTGTCGATCCGTCGGGAAGTCCGATGTGGACCAGCTTCCATTCGAACGGCCCCTTGCGCGCGAAGGTGAAGACGGTGTCGGACCCGCCCTCGTCCGTCACGGCCATGCGGGCCAGGTTGACGCCCCAGTAGCGCGGCGAAGGCCATGGTGCAGGCCGGCTGTCCGCCTCCATCGTCGCGGTGCCGACGACGGCGGTATAGCGACCCTCGCCCCGCAACAGGCCGTCGATGGCTTCGGGCGTCAGATAGGCATCGGGGTTCGGTCCCTGGGGCGCGGCGACGTCCTCGAACTGGCGACGGAAGGCCCCGATCGGATCGTTCATGAAGGACGGCGGTGGAGTCAGGGCCTCGGGCCGGTTCGACAGCTGGGGCCGCAGCGACGCCCGCACAGCGTCGAAGTCCACCAGTCTCTGCAGTCCGGCGACGTCATCCGATTGCGCCGCCGACCGGATGCCGAAGAACGCCACGGCCGGCGCCGCGAAGAACGACACGACCGCCAGCGCGATGGCGACCAGCACCAGCTTGCCCAGAATATTCTTCACGCGGTGGTCTCCCCTCCTCCGGCGCAGACCGCATCAATGCACGGGATGCGTCACGGCTCAAACGAAACCCCGCCGGAGAGGCTCCGGCGGGGTCGAAATAATCCAGTGACGTGGGATCAGCCGATGTCGGGCAGTTCGGCCTTGAGGTTTTCGGCGACCTTGTCGAGGAAGCCCTCGGTGGTCAGCCAGCCCTGCTGATCACCGACCAGCAGCGCCAGGTCCTTGGTCATATAGCCGGCCTCGACCGTCTCCACCACGACGCGCTCCAGCGTCTCGGCGAAGGTGGCCAGTTCGGCATTGTCGTCCAGCTTGGCCCGGTGCGCGAAGCCGCGCGTCCAGGCGTAGATCGAGGCGATGGAGTTGGTGGAGGTCGCCTCGCCCTTCTGATGCTGGCGATAGTGGCGGGTCACCGTGCCGTGGGCGGCTTCGGATTCCAGCACCTTGCCGTCCGGGGTCAGCAACACGCTGGTCATCAGACCCAGCGAACCGAAGCCCTGCGCCACGATGTCGGACTGCACGTCGCCGTCGTAGTTCTTGCACGCCCAGACGAAGCCGCCCGACCATTTGATGGCCGCGGCCACCATGTCGTCGATCAGGCGGTGCTCATAGGTCAGGCCCTTGGCCTTGAACTCGGCGGCATAATGCTCGTCGAACACGGCCTGGAAGATGTCCTTGAAGCGGCCGTCATAGGCTTTCAGGATCGTGTTCTTGGTCGACAGATAGACCGGATAGTTGCGCTGCAGGCCGAAGGCGAAGCTGGCGTGGGCGAAGTCGGTGATCGAGTCGTCCAGGTTGTACATGCCCATGGCGACACCGGCCGAGGGAGCCTTGAACACCTCGTGCTCGATGACGTTGCCGTCGTCGCCGACGAACTTGATCGTCAGGGTGCCGGGGCCGGGCATCAGGAAGTCGGTGGCCTTGTACTGGTCGCCGAAGGCATGGCGGCCGACGACGATCGGCTGGGTCCAGCCGGGCACCAGACGCGGCACGTTCGAGCAGATGATGGGCTCGCGGAAGACCACCCCGCCCAGGATGTTGCGGATCGTGCCGTTGGGCGACTTCCACATCTTCTTCAGGCCGAATTCGGCGACGCGCGCCTCGTCCGGGGTGATGGTGGCGCATTTCACGCCGACGCCGTGCTTCTGGATCGCGTGGGCGGCGTCGATCGTCACCTGATCGTCGGTGGCGTCGCGGTTCTCCATCGACAGGTCGTAGTAGTCCAGGTCGATGTCGACGAACGGAAAGACCAGCTTGTCCTTGATCCACTGCCAGATGATGCGGGTCATCTCGTCGCCGTCGATATCGACGATGGGATTGGCGACCTGAATCTTGGCCATGGGAGCGGTCCTTGCGTGCTGGATGGGCGGGGAGGTGGCGGGCGGTATAGCGACGCAGGGGCCGGGTGGCAAAGCCGATCGTGCCTAGCGGCGCACAGTCAGGGTCAGACCGCCGGTGATCGGCCGCAACGGGGTACTGGCCAGGGCCTCCGGCAGACGGAACGGGTCGCCATAGGAAAAGGTGTTGGCCTCTGTGTCGAACGGGTTGTCCACGAAGGCCGTGGCCGACCACCGCCGGGCCTCGATCCCGATCGAGGCGCGCCCGGTGACGTATTCGCCCATCCGATAGCGTTTGGCGGCATCGAAGGTCAGCCGCGATTCACCGACATAGGCGACCGTTGCCTGGGCGATCAGGTTCAGTCCCCGGCCCATCGGGCGTCGGTAGTCCGCTGAGACATTGGCCGAGCTTTCGGGCACGCCGGGAAGGCCTGCGTTGAAGCGCGAGTTGAACCCTGGACTCGGACTGGTGACCTCAGGGTGCGCCAGAAGGCCGTTCGCATGAATTTCAAGGCCGTCGGTTGCCTGCCAGTTGATCTCGACCTCCAGCCCGGCGTTGCGCCCGTCTCCGACATTGACCGCATAGGACAGACCGCTGGGCAGGAACTGATCACTCTGGATATCCCGCCAGTCGGCGAAGAATGCCGTGGCGCGCGCCTGAACGCGGCCATTCCACAGCTGCGCCTTGGCCCCGACCTCATAATTGGTGAGGGTGTCGGGCGAATACTGACGCGCCGGGTTTCCCAACTGTCCATCGAACCGCTGCCCGGACGGGCCTGCGGTATTGAAGCCTCCCGACCGTCGGCCCTGGCTGACCAATGCGTACAGGTTCCACGCATCGCTGGGCTGCCAGGACACCGAAACCATCGGCGACACGGTCGTCGTGCTGTCGCTGCCCTCGAAGCGCCGAATCGTCCCGCGGTGAGCCACGCTGGAGGTCACCCGCTGGTCAAAGTTTGAAAGCCGGGCACCGCCCGTCAGCGTCCATGTCGGCATGAGCTGGAAGCTGGCCTGACCGAAGGCGGCGATCTCGCTGGTCCGGTCACGACGGACCTCGCGATAGATCGTGGTCTCGACGGTCCGCAGCGCCTGGACCTGACTGTCCGCGCGCGTCGTCCCGCTGGAATAGAAGGCCCCGCCTGTCCAGCGCCACCGCCCCTGCGGCCGGGACGCGTAGCTGACGTCGACCGTGGTCAGGTCCGTGTTCTGAAAATCATCGAGGGCGCCCAGAGTGGCTCCGGAGCCGAACGAGCGCAGGGCGCTGGACGCATCGTATCGGCTCATGAACTTGTGCCGGACCGAGGCGACGGTGAAATCGAGGTGGCCCCAGTCGCCGCCTCCGCTCAGCCCGGCGTGGACCTCGTCGAACGTGTTGCGGTGCGGCTCGCGAACCAGGTTGGCGCGGGTCAGTCCCCCCAGGGTGCGATAGATGTAATGGGTATCCTCGGTTTGGATCGTCTGGTGCACGACACCGAGGTTGGCCGACCAGTCGTCCGCCAGCCGTCGAACCAGCGAAAATCGCCCGCCGCGCCGCGCGCCCTCGTTGACACGTGGCATGGCCAGGCTGATGTCGTTGATATAGCCGCCGAACCGCTCCTCGTAGGCCACCGCTCGCAAGGCCAGATCCCCGTCGAACAGCGGCAGGTTCGCGAACAGCGACTCGTCTCGGTTCTCCCCGCCTTGCCGCGTCCACGACCGGCTGATCGACGCCCCCAGATCCGCGCGAAGCGGGTCCGCGGCTCGCGGCACGATCCGAACCACGCCACCGATCGGGCCTGTGCCGTACAGCGTTCCCTGAGGTCCGCGCAGCACCTCGACCCGGTCCACATCGACCAACTTCAGGTCCGGGTCGGGCGCGCTATAGGTCAGCGGGACCCGATCGAGATAAAGCCCCACCGTCGAATGGGTCAGGCCGGTGAACGTCCCGTCCGACATGCCGCGCAGCAGGATCTTGTTGCGGCCCGAACCCAGGTTCGTCACCGTCATGCCGGGCACCAGGGCATCCAGCCCGATCATGTCGGTGACGCCCGCCAGGCGCAGACGATCCTCGTCCACCGCACTGAGGCTGGTGGCCGAAGCCTGCGCCCGACCGACCCGCCGTTCGGCCGTCACGATGACGTCCGAAAGAGCGACCGAGTCTTCCACGGAGGGATCCGGCACCGGCGGTGGCTCCGCCAGACGTGGAGGCGACACCGATCCGACATTGCGTGGCACCGCTATTGCGACGCGACGGATGACGATCGCCCCACTGGACGTCAGCGTCCAGCGACAGCCCGATCCCTCCAGCACCTGGCTAAGCGCCCGGTCCAGCGTCATGGTCCCACGCAAGGCCGGGGCTATCGACCGGCACTGCGCGATGTCGCCGCCGAGCGATCGCCGCGACTGCAGCGCCAGCCGCATCAGGGATTCATCAACGCGTTGACGAGGCAGGTTGAAGGTTTGCGGCGCGGACGCAGGCACAGAGGTCTGCGCTGACGCCGGCCTTGCGACCAGGGGGATCAGGACAGTGGCGAGAACGAAAACCCAGGCGATCGGGCTTGCACCGGGAAGGTCAGTCCTGGCCACGCGATGTCAGGCGGACCTCGGTCGCGGACCGGCTGACGCGGATCGGTACAAGATCCTCCAGCTGCCTCGCCATCGTCGCCTCGTCCCCAACCTGCAGGACGCCGGTGAACGTCACACGTTTTGCAGGATCAGCAACGATAACAGGCTTGTCGAGATAACGCGACAGGTCGTCGGCGACGCTCGCGAGGGGCGCATTGCGATAGATCAGGGTGCCTTGGGTCCAGCTGACCGCCTCCTCCGGCGAGACGGTTGAAAGGACCGGACCGGCCTGACCGCGGCGCTCGACGACCTGACCGGCGGACAGCCGCGCGCCGGCGTCGTTTGCACCGGTATCCACCGCGACGGCCCCCCGCTGAACCGCTACGCGGTAGCGGCCCTTGTAGCTCAGCACATCGAAGGCGGTGCCGAGCACCCGGACGGATCGATCGCCTGAAAGCACGACGAAGGGACGCTCGGCGCGGTGCACGACATCGAAGGCCGCCTCTCCCTGATCCAACGTCACGGTACGCTGATCGGCGGTCATCCGCACCGACATGCGGCTGTGGCGATTGAGGTGGACGCTGGACCCGTCCTCCAGCGTCACGACCCGATCTGTGTCGGTCGTCACGAAACTCTGCGGCCGATCGGTCAGATTGATCCAAAGACCGGCCGCGAGTGCCAGCGAAGCCGCGAGAGCAAAGGCTGGTATCAGGCGTCGCGTCATCGACGACCGCCCCGCCGCGCGCCGGCGGCGCGGTGCGGCGTGCGGCAGCACGGGGTCTGACACGTCGGCGGCGTCGTCGAGGTCCAGCCAAAGCTGCTCTACGACGTCATAGTGACGGGCATGATCGGGGTCGACCTCCAGCCATTGCTGGAACGCCAGCCACTGGCCCTCGTCTGCGGCATCGTCGCGCAAAACGGCGAACCAGCTCAGGGCCTGTTCATGGATGGACGTGTCGGTCATGAGTGCCGGGGGCTGGCGAGGCGGCCGGATGGCCCTTGTAGGTCAGACGTCACCGACCGGTGCTGACCTCCATTATTTGCGCCCGTCGCGTTCAGCCTCATGATTCACGCTCCCGCGCCAACTGCCGCAACGCTTGCATCATGTGCTTTTCGACCGAACTGCGCGAGATACCAAATGTCGCGGCGACTTCGGCGTAGCTTCGGCCCTCGAACTTATGCATTCGGAAGATGCGCTGGGTGCGGTCGGGCAGAGAGTCCAGGGCCTCAAGCAGGTCGCGCAAGCGCTGACGGTCCATGACGGTGGTCTCGGCCGACGGACTGTCAGCGACATCGTCTTCACCCCGGGTGTGATGCGCGACCTGTCGCCAGGCCGTGTCCCGTGCCTGGGACCGTCGTCTTGATCGTGCCCGGTCGAGAAGCAGGTTGGAGGCCAACCGATAGAGAAAGGCGCGTGGCTCGGCGACCTCATAGTCCGGATCCAGCGATACGATCTTCAGATAGAGATCTTGCAGAAGGTCCTCGATGTCGCCGTCGCTGCCCAGACGCGCCCGCATGAAGCGGCCCAGGGCGTCCCGCTGTTCCAGATAGATCGGGATCAGGAAGTGCTCGGGCGGGGCCGCCAAATCTCTTATTCCCCAGCAGACGGCCAAGGCCGGCGGACGCGCCGCATGGTGCATACGCGCCGTTAATGGCCCGTCCGCGAACAGCAGGCAAGCAGGGCAAACCCCATGGATTTCCGACACTACGCCGAGCGACAGCAACCGGATCAACGGAAGCCCGTGAGGTTAAGCCGGAACGGGGGCGTCTAACCTTCAGACCGCCATGAAGGCGGCGGGGTTCGCGCTTGCGCTACGGCCGTCATCACCACCGGAAAGGTACGTCGCGCGCGGGTGGAGTTCCGCGTGGTGTATGATCTTTGGCGTTCAGGTTTCGTGCGGCGGGCGGTGTCCCGCATGGCCCACATGCCGCCCAAGGCCGAGGAGATCGTCTGGCTGCCCGACGACCCGGCCGGCTTTCGATATGTGGCGGACCCGTTCGCGATCCAGCGCGATGGCGTGCTGACGATCTTCGTGGAGGCCTTCGACTACCGCGATCGCCGAGGCGAGATTCGATATTTCCAATACGACGCCGCTGACCGGTTGCTCGGCCAGGGGGTGGCGCTGGCGGAACCGTTCCACCTGTCCTATCCGAGCCTGATCGTCGACGGCGATGACCTTTTCATGCTGCCCGAAGGTCACAAGAGCGGGTCGTTGAACCTGTATCGCTGCATCCGCTTCCCGGATCATTGGGAGCGCCTTTCGGAACCCCTGCTGAAGGTGCCGGCCATCGACGCGTCGGTGGTTCGCCATGGCGGCCGTTGGTGGATGTTCTACGCCCTGCCCGGGCCGGCTGATCGCGCCATGCGTGAACTGCACGTCGCCCATGCGGACGCACTGACCGGACCGTGGACCCAGCACCCTGGCAACCCGGTCAGTGAGGGCTTCGCTCAAGGGCGGCCGGGCGGCTCGGCGTTCGAGATGGACGGGTCGCTGCATCTGCCGATCCAGGACTGTGGCCGCACCTATGGCGCGGCGATCAACCTGCTGCGCCTGGACACCCTGACGCCCGACACGTTCGGGGCGACGGTCGTCCGGTGCTTCGAGCCCGGCAGACTGCTGGCCGGTTATGGCGACGGCCTTCACACCTTGTCGGGTGACGAGACCGTGACCTGCATCGACGTCAAATCCATTCGCAGCTCGCCCGCCGAACCCTGGATCAAGGTGCAGTTCAAGATGCGTCGCCTGTTGGGTCTCAATCGGCCCCGCCGCCGTGCCGGCAGCGGCGGCACCACACGACGCTGGCCCAGCGCCGCCCCTGCCTTGTCTGTCGGAGTATCCTGATATGCGCATCGCCGTCGTCATGCCGCGGGGTTGCTCGATGTCGATCGACAAGCCCAACTCGATGGAAACCGTCGCCCGAACCCTGGCCGAAAACAGCCGCTGGAAGGGGTCGTTGAAGATCATCTGCGACGAAGGCAGCAACCCGGTCCCGCATCTGGACCTGCTGACGGTTCCCGCCAACCTTGGGCGCAAAGCGCGCACCGAGGCGGTCGCCCGTGCCATCGAGGCCTTCGATCCCGAGGTCATCGAATACCACCAGCAGCTGGGTCCGGCCGAGGCCCTGGCCCGACGGTTCCCCGATCGGATCAACGTCCTGCACCGCCACACCCGGATCAAGCCGCCATCAAACCCCCTGGAACGCTTCCGCTATCGCCACCGACTTGCGGCGTTCGACCGCCTGATCTTCGTCAGCGCGGCGGCGGAGCGCGAGTTCGCTGCGGACTATCCCACGCTCGCCCACCGGGCCACGGTGGTGTGCAATCCCATGGACATGGCCGCCTGGCAGCACCCGATCGGTCAACGCGAGAACCTGATCCTGTTCTCCGGCCGCGCCATGGCGGAAAAGGGCCTCGACACCTTCTGCGCGAGCCTGGCCTGTGTTCTGGATGAGCGACCGGAATGGAGGGGCGCGCTGTTGCTGGGCGACTGGGACCGCCACGCCGACTGGGCCACGCCCCATATCGAGGCCCTGTCGCGATTTGGTGACAGGGTCGAAATCCACACATCGGCGGCCGTGGGCCTCGTGCGGGCCGTCACCCGCCGCGCGGCCATTGCCGTAACACCTTCACGCGTAGCCGAGGCGCTTGGTCTGACGGCGCTGGAAGCCCATGCGGCGGGTGCGGCCCTGATTTCGTCCGGACGGGGGGGCCTGACCGAGGCCAGTGGGGACCATGCCATTTACCGCGATCCCGACGATGCAACCGGCATGGCCGCGGCAATGCGATCGCTGATCGACCAACCGGGACTTCGACTGCGAATGACAAGTGCGGCCCAGGCGCGCGTCGCCGTCACCTATGCGCCAGGCGTATGGTCCGGCCGACTGGACGATTTGCGGGATGAACTGGTCGATCGCACGATGATGGTTCCGACGAGCCGTCGATCGTCATGGATCAGCGGCCTGGCCTGGATCGTGTCGGGGCCACGACAAACCCCGGTCGCCAACTGACGCGACACAGTTACGGTCTGTAACGACCCACGCCCCTGAAGCGTAGCCCGTGACGGTTGGCCTTGAACCGGGCCCCGTGACGGGAGCAAAGACATTGGCCATGCCGCCTTTTCTGGCCAGACTGTTTTTCGGCGACAAGGCCGCACCGCGAATGCGGTCGCGCGGAGCCAATGCGATCGTCGGCCTGCCCGATCGGGTGCTGATGGCTCAGGCCTATATTCCCGCTTTCGCCGCGGATGGCGGTCGCATCCTGGCGGTCGGTGTTCGCGCCTACAATCTGGAGGACCATGCCCCGTTGCAGGCTGGTGGAGCCGAACTGTGGACGACCGACATCGATCCGCGCGCGGCACGTTGGGGCGTGGCCGGACGTCATCGGACCGGAGACGCCTGTGATCTCGATACGGTCTTCGGCGACCTGACCTTCGATGCCGTGCTGTGCAACGGCGTGCTGGGGCACGGCGTCGACACGCGCGACCAGCAGAAGCGCGCGCTCGATGGCATCGCGACGATCCTGCGGCCCGGCGGCCGGCTGCTTCTCGGCTGGAACAGCGGTCGCATGGCCGATCCTCTGTCGGCCGGGCTGACGACGCCGGCCTTCCGGCCAGAACACTATGCCGGCCAGCCGGCCAGGGTGACGTTCGAGGGCGTCGATCACGTCTATGACCTGATGGTTCGCACCGACGCGCCGATCTGAGCGATCAGTAGGCCTTCGACCGGATCGGCGCGGTTTCCGGCGCCAGCCAGAAGATCGGCACGACGGCGACAGCCACGCCCGCGATCAGGACCCCTGGCGCCATGTCCCAACCGGTTCGGGAGACGAGCAGTTCCGCCACCCAGGGCGTGAACCCACCAAACACGGCCGTCGCCGCCGTCGCGCCGAGAGCCAGACCGGTCAGCCGACCCTCGCCCGGAAACTGCTCCGCCGTCGCCACGGCACCCACCGCACTGACGCCTCCTGCGACCCCCGCCAGCACCACAGCGCCGAGGAGAGCCCGCGCGGTCGACCCGTCCCCCATAAGGGCGAACATCGTCACAGGCAGGACGGCGGCGGCCATCGCCAGCCCGATCAGGACGGGCTTTCGGCCGATCCGGTCCGACAGCATCCCCGCCAGCGGGGTGACCGCGATCACCACCACGGCCGCGATGGTCGCCAACCACAGAGCTTCGGTCTCGCCGAAAGCCCCAGCCGAGGTCAGAAAGGCAGGCACATAGGTGATGCCGACATAGTAGGTGATCGACCCCAGAGCCGAGATGGCGAAAGCCCGCACGATCCCCACACGGTGGTGCGTAAGCGTGTGCAGGATCGGCTTATCCGGCACAGTCCCTTGGGCCTGCTGCCGCTCGAAATCCGGCGATTCCTGCATCGTCGACCGCGCGATCCAGACGCTCCCGGCCAGCAGGGCCCCGAACAGGAACGGGATGCGCCAGCCCCAGCCGTCCAAAGCCACCGGATCAAGGAGATGCACCGTCAGAGCAGAGACTCCCACCGCCATCAAGGCCCCGATCTCGCTGGCGGCTGAGGCCGACGATGCGATCAGGCCGCGCCGATGGCTCGGCGCCCCTTCCAGCAGATAGGCCACGACGCCGGTGTATTCGCCGCCGACCGAGAACCCCATCACGCAGCGGATCAGCAGCAACAGCAGGCCCGCCACCGGGCCGATCTGGGCATAGGTCGGCAGAAGGGCGGTCGCCGCCATGGCTGCCGTCATCATCGCCACCGACAGCAGCATGGCGTGCCGCCGCCCCAGGCGGTCCCCGATATGGCCAAACACCACCGCCCCGAAAGGCCGCATCAGATAGGCCACTGCGAACCCGCCCAGCGTGACCAGCAGCGACCCCTCGCCCCCACCGAAGAAGACGCGCGACAGGATGGTCGCCAGATACAGATACAGGGTGAAGTCGTACCACTCGACCACGGTCGAAAACGCCGCGATGGCCATGGACCCGCGCGTCATCGATGCGCGTTGGTGGGGAGACGTATCGCTCATGTTCAGTCCCTTGCCAGGGCCATGTAATCGCCGGGCCCGGCGGCGGGGTCGGTTGCGGCGGCGAGCGGTCTTGGCTGGCCGTCCAGCGCCTCGCGCAGGGCGTCCCGGTCCAGTTCGCCTTCCCAGCGGGCCACGACGATGGTGGCCACGGCGTTGCCGATGAAGTTGGTCAGGGCCCGGCATTCGCTCATGAACCGGTCGATGCCCAGGATCAGCGCCATGCCCGCGATGGGCACCGAGGGCACCACCGCCAGGGTCGCCGCCAGGGTGATGAAGCCCGCCCCCGTGATGCCCGCCGCCCCCTTGGAGCTCAGCATCGCCACCAGCAGCAACAGCACCTGGTCCTGCAGGCTCAGGTCGATGTTCAGCGCCTGGGCGATGAACAGGGCCGCCATGGTCATGTAGATGTTGGTGCCGTCCAGATTGAACGAATAGCCGGTCGGCACGACCAGTC
>NZ_JBFUCZ010000007.1:0-115131 GCF_056404975.1 Brevundimonas sp. P2_A6
GTCGAGATGATCATGCCCGGCGACAACGCCGAGCTGAACGTCGAGCTGATCACGCCGATCGCCATGGAAGAGAAGCTGCGCTTCGCCATCCGTGAAGGCGGCCGCACCGTCGGCGCCGGCGTCGTCGCCAAGATCATCGCCTGATCTTAAGGGCGCTAACGCTCGCCGCGCGGCGGCTCGCTGCTTGAGCGCGTGAGTGACTGAACCGAGCAAGGCCTCCCGGTGCGAACCGGGGGGCCTTTTTCTTTGGCCACCTCCGCCACGGAACGCGCGACCGGCTCCCTGCGTTGGCCAGAGAGTCTGTTCAGGAGCCCTCCATGAAGATCCTCATCGCCTCGGCCGTGGCCGGTGTTTCGCTGATGTCGCTGAGCGCCTGCGCCACGACGGACGGCTATGCCTCTCGCTGCGAGCGCGACTATGCGGAGAACCAGCGGTATGCCACGGCCAGCGGCGCGGCCTTGGGGGCCATCGCGGGGGCGGCCATCGCGGGCGACGGTAATCGCGAGCGCGGGGCGGCGATCGGGGCCCTGGTCGGCGGACTGGCCGGCAACCAGTTGTCGGAGCGGGACGACCCCTGTGGCTATGGCTTTGGCGGCTACAATCGCGACGGACGCTATGGCTATGAGCGGGTGCCGCGCCGGGGCAGCTACGGCTACTATTGAGCCGCTATCCGACGACACCGGACGGCCGATATTTCGTCGTGCGCGGGCGGCTGTGGCGAGCTTCGAACCCGGCGTTGACCGAGTCGCAACGACAGCAGCACGTCGATGAACTGATGCGGGCGCGACGGGCGGTCCGGACCGCGCTGGAACGCAAGGAGTCCGCTACGCTAAAGGCCGCGCGCGGTGCCGTCCAGGCCGCCAAGGTGGCGCTGGGCGAGCGCGGTCCGGTCTGGTGCCACGACGGTGCGCCGGACCTGAACAGGCACATGGCCAGGAATACCCCCTATGCCGCGTGGCATGCCGGGTTGGACGCGGGCTAGAAGGAGGCATGCTGGCTCGTCTTCTCGCGCTCGTGGCGCTGATCCTCCTCGGCGGCTGCGTTTCGACCCATCCGGGGGGCGTGGATCATGTGCGGTTCGCGCGTGATCGGAGCTTCGTGACGGCGACGACCGAGGCGGGTGTCGTGAGGGGCGTTGAGGGGGCCGGCGTTCGCGCCTTCCTGGGCGTTCCCTATGCCGCGCCGCCGGTCGGCGATCTGCGGTGGCGAGGGCCGCGTCCGGTGCAACGCTGGAGCGGGGTGCGTGACACGACGCGGATCGGCTCCGACTGCACCCAGGCACTGGGACGCGAGGCGATTCTCGGCGGGGGCGGCGGACTGGTGGTCGGGGCCGAGGACTGTCTGTTCGTCAACGTCTACGGGCCTGCGGGCGCGGTCGAACGACCCAAGCCGGTCATGGTCTATTTGCACGGCGGTGCCTTCACGATCGGGGCCGGGGCCAACTATGACCCCAGCCGGCTGGCGGCCGAGCAGGACCGGGTCGTCGTCACGGTCAACTTCCGGCTGGGGGCACTTGGGTGGCTGGCGTTGCCGGACTTCGAATCCGAGGGGGAGGGCGTCGGTGGGAACTGGGGGCTGATGGACCAGCAGGCGGCGCTGCGCTGGGTGCACGACAACATCGCGGCGTTCGGCGGCGATCCGATGAATGTGACGGTGTTCGCCGAAAGTTCGGGCGCATGGAGCGCTTGTTACCTGATGGCCTCACCGGGGTCGCAGGGGCTGTACAGCCGCGTCATCCTGCAGAGCGGGCCGTGTCTGGAACCCTCGTCGCTGAATGCGGCGACGGACCAGGCGGCGCCGGGGCTGCTGTTCGCGGCCAATCTGGGATGTGAGGGGCCGGACGTGGCCGACTGTTTGAGGCGGACCCCCGCCTGGCGGATCGCTCGGGGTGCCTCGACGCGCTCGGGGATCAACGGACCGGGGTCATGGGGGCCGGTCTATGGCGACGCCCTAGTGCCGCTGAGTCCGCCGGAGGCCTTCGCCAACGGGGCCTTCACCCAGGTGCCGGTCATGGTGGGGTCCAACACCGACGAGGGGCGGCTGTTCGCCGTCGAGGTGCGCGACATGGACCGCTATGAAAAGGAGACCCACTGGCTGTACGGCGACGCGGGTGCGCGCGTGCTGGAGCGTTATCCGGTCGGGGCCGAAGGTCCGGCGGTGGCGATCGCCCAGAGCTTCACCGACAGCCGATTCTCATGCCCGGCCGATTCGCTGCGGCGGCTGCTGGCGCGGCACGTTCCGGTCCACGGATATGAGTTCGCGGACCGCGAGGCGCCCTTCATCCTCCCCGACTGGATCACCGGGCTGGACATGGGAGCCTATCACGCCAGCGAGCTGGCCTATGTGTTCGGGACCTCGTGGATCTTCACTGACACGAAGCGGTGGACGCCGGAACAGAGGGCGCTGTCGGGGCGGATGATGGCGCTGTGGGCCGGGTTCGGTCATGACACGGACTTCGACGCGCGCTGGCCCCAAGTGTCGGACGGTGGCGGGCCGGTCGTGGTGTTCGAGCCGGCGGGTGACACAGTCGATGCGACCTTCCACGACCGGCACCAGTGCGGCTTCTGGGGCGGAACGGACTTGGGACCTGTGGAACCCTGATGCCTGGCTCTGATCCGGGCGGAAAACCGCCTGCACTTTTCCTGATCAGGGCTACCTGAACACCACCTCGACGCCGGGCTTGACGGCCTTCGCCAGCTGTTCGGCGCTCCAGTTCGTCAGGCGGACGCAGCCGCTGGAGGCGGTCTTGGCGATCCTGGACGGCTCGGGCGTTCCGTGGATGCCATAGGTATCGCGCGACAGCTCGATCCAGACCGAGCCGACCGGGTTGTTGGGACCGGCGGGAACGACGACCTTCTTGTCGCCCCGGTCGTAGCTGACCCGGCTGGGGTCATAGGTGTAGTCCGGCTCATTGGCGACGCCGAGCACGGTCAGGCGGCCGGTTGGCGCGGGGCGGGCCGAGCTGCCGACCGTGGCGGGATAGAAGGCCAACAGGGCTCCGTCGGCCCCGAAGGCCCGCAGGGATCCCTCGGCCTTGCTGACCGTGATGCGGGTGACGGCGGCGGGCAGGGGCTGATCGGCGACGGCGGGGACCAGGATCGCCTGGCCCGCGTGGGTGAAATCGACGCCGGGGTTGATGGCTGTCAGCAAGCCCTCGGTCACGTGAAAACGCTCGGCCAGCATCTCCAGTGGATTGCGATAGGACAGGGCGGCCAATTCGCCCTGTGCGGCCAGGTCGCTCGGGATGTTGGCGACGAACGGTCCGGCCACGTCGGCGGGGCTGATCGTATAGGTCGTGGTGACGGCTCCGGCGTTCTGGGTCAGGCGGGCAAAGACCTGTTCGTCCAGCTGGCCGTCGACCGTCAGGCCATTCGCCTGTTCGAAGGCCGCCACGGCCTGCTCGGTATTCTGGCCGCCCAGACCGTCGATCGAGCCCGGAGAGAAACGGGCTCGGTCCAACAGGATTTGGGCTCGAACGATGTCGGGGCGGGGAGGGGCCGTGGTGGCGGCCGCCGCACCTTCGTCACCGGGGGCGGTGGGGGCTGCGTTGGGCGCCGACGGCGTGGGCCGGGTCTGGGGTGACGTGGCCGACCACGCGGCGGTCTCGATCGACTGGGCCGAGAGCGGTCCGGACGCCCCAACCTTGGCCTGAGGGGCGGAGGCCGGCGTCGCCTGCGTCGTCTGTTCGGGATCGGGCGCGCCGCAGGCGGCGAGGGAGACAGAGGCGAGAAGGGCGACGGCAAGCGAAAGGCGGATCATGAAACGGGCACTCTGAGGGGACTGGATTAGCCAACCCGCCGATGCGTTTACCGTTCCGCACAACCGGTGGCGGGTGACCGCTTGCCCGGAACCGAATCCCGGCGTCTAGGTTCGATATCGGACGTTAGGATTTTGGTAACCTTCATGCGGCGCGCCCTGCACATCGGCATCTTCATCGGCACCCTGATCGGGGTCTCCGCATGCGCGATGGCGAATGATGGTCGGGGTCCCACCAGTGGGGCCTATGGCTCGGTGGATGCTGGTCGAACCCGCTGATCCCGGCCCATAAGGAAATCGTGGCGAAAGCGGCCACATTCGGCTAACGATACAGGGCGGACGCCGACTGTCGCGCCGCGTCGGTCCCACTCCCCCCTAGATGTTACTCATCGCCATCGTCGTCGTTCTGCTCCTCGTGGTGCTCAACGGCCTGTTCGCCGCGACCGAGATGGCGGTCGTTTCGTCCCGGAAATCCAAGCTGCAGAGCCGCGCAGAGCGCGGGGATCGCGGGGCCCGTGCCGCCCTGCAGCTGTCGGAAGACCCCACCCATTTCCTGTCTGCGGTCCAGGTCGGCATCACCCTGATCGGGATTCTGGCCGGTGCCTATGGTCAGGCGGCCATCGCGGGCGAGCTGACCCGCATCATCGAGGCGGCCTTTCCCGCGACCATCAACTATGCCGAGTTCGCATCGACGGCCGTGGTCGTGGTGGGCATCACCTATGTGTCGCTGATCGTGGGCGAGCTGGTGCCCAAGCGGCTGGCGCTGATCTTTCCCGAATCGATCGCGGCCAAGATGGCGGCACCGATCTCGACAGTGGCGATCGTGCTGCATCCTTTCGTGGTGCTGCTGACGGCCTCGACCTCGGCCATCCTGAAGATCATGGGCGTCAAGGACCGCGACGGATCAGACGTCACCCAGGAAGAGGTCGAGACCATGATCGCCGAGGGCACGGCGTCGGGTCTGATCGAGCCCGAGGAACAGACGATGATCGAGGAAATCCTGCGCCTTGGCGATCGGCCGATCCGGGTCGCCATGACGCCGCGCCACGAGGTCTTCTGGGTCGCGCTGAACGACACCGAGGAGGTGCTGCGCGAAGAGGTCCGTACCTGCCCGTATTCGCGGATCGTGGTGGCCAAGGAGAACGACGTCGATAACCCGCTGGGCGTCGTCCACAAGAAGGACCTGCTGGACAGCCTGCTGGACAACGGCGAGTTCAATATCGAAAAGCACGTCCAGACCCCGGCCTTCATCCCACAGTCGACCTCGGTGCTGAAGGCGCTGGAGATCCTGAAGGCGTCCAAGGTCCACATGGCCTTCCTGGTCGACGAGTTCGGCGCGTTCGAGGGCGTGGTGACGGCCACCGACCTGCTGGAAATGATCGCCGGCGACTTCGACGAGGGCCATGACGACGCCGACGTCAGCGTGCGCCAACGCGAGGACGGCACCTGGCTGGTCGACGGCCAGACCGATCTGGACGAGCTGTCCGACGTGCTGGGCGAGGACTTTGGCGAGGCGGACGGCTTCCACACCATCGCCGGCCTGGTGCTGCACCAGCTGTCGCGCGTGCCCGACGAGGGCGAGATCCTGCAGCTGGGCCGGTTCGAGGTCGAGGTCATCGACATGGACGACCGGCGCATCGACAAGCTGCTGTTCAAGCAGGTCGTCAACAAGCAGGACGAGGCCGACGCGGTCGCGGCGCACCTGGATCACTGATCCGGCCTTGAAATGGCCCGCCGGGTCAGGCATAGCCCCCCGTCTGGCGAACGGACGCGCCGCGGGGCTTGCCCCACGGCGTTTCTGACTTGTCTAGGAGTTTAGCTCAGCTGGTAGAGCACCGGTCTCCAAAACCGGGGGTCGTGGGTTCGAATCCCCCAACTCCTGCCATTTCCCCCCTGTCGTCGCAGCCTGGGCCTCCCCATCTGCGGAGGCCGGACCCGCGTTCGAAACGAGACCCGCAAGACGATCATGGCCAAGCCCCATTTCCCCGGCCGTCGCACCGGCAATCCCGCCGCCCGTGCCAAGCCGCAGTTGGCTACGGCGGCTGCCGCCTCGACCGTCACGGTGGACGCCCCCGCGCCCAAGAAGCGGACCTCACCCGGCCAGTTCATCAGCCAGGTCCAGGCCGAGGCCAGGAAGATCGTATGGCCCAGCCGCAAGGAAACCTGGATCACCTCGGTCATGGTTTTCATGATGGTCGCGATCGCGGTCGTCTTCTTCTGGGCGGTCGATACGGGTCTGGGCTTTGCCTCGACCTGGATCCTGGCCATCGGACAATAAGAAAAAGAAGGAAGACGCGCCCATGACGGATGCAGCGCCCGAAACCAAAGTGGCCTCCAACCCGCGCCACAAGTGGTACATCGTCCACGCCTATTCGAACTTCGAGAAGAAGGTCGCCCAGCACATCCGCGACCAGGCCAAGCAGCGCGATCTGGAGGAATGCTTCTCCGAGATCCTGGTGCCGACCGAGGACGTCGTAGAAATCCGCCGGGGCCGCAAGGTCAATTCGGAACGCAAATTCTTCCCCGGCTATGTGCTGGTGAAGATGGAGCTGACCGACGACGCCTATCACCTGGTCAAGGACACGCCCAAGGTCACGGGCTTCCTGGGCGCGGCGGGCGGCACCAAGCCGCTGCCGGTCAGCGAGCGCGAGGTTCAGGCCATCATCGGCGCCGTGGAAGAGGGCGTCGAGCGTCCCAAGCCCACGATCCGCTTCGACATCGGCGAGACCGTCAAGGTCATCGACGGACCGTTCGCCAGCTTCGACGGCCAGGTGGAGAGCGTCGACGAGGACGCCGCCCGCCTGCGCGTCGCGGTGTCGATCTTCGGCCGGCCGACCCCGGTGGATCTGGAATACAGCCAGGTCGAGAAGAACGCGGCTTGATTTGGCGTCTCCTCCCCATCGGCTGCTTGGCCGGTGGGGAGGGGGACCACGAAGTGGTGGAGGGGTTCTTGACGCGCATGCGATGTCGCCGCGCAAGAACCCCTCCGTCACGATGCGGAAGAAGCGTCGCGCCACCTCCCCATCGCTGCGCGACAGGGAGGAGACTTTGATTGCCACCCCGGCTTCACCCTGCTAAACGCGCGCCTCCCGTGGCTCCGGCCCCGGGGCAAATCCGTGGGAGGCAGCCATGCCGCACCACGGCTCACCGGCCCCGATTGAGTTCGCGGTCATTCACAGGAGAGACCAATGGCCAAGAAGATTCTGGGCTATATCAAGCTGCAGGTGCCGGCCGGTTCGGCCACGCCTTCGCCGCCCATCGGGCCCGCACTGGGTCAACGCGGCGTGAACATCATGGGCTTCGTCAAGGAGTTCAACGCGCGCACCGAGAAGGAAGTGAAGGGCACGCCCCTGCCGACCGTGATCACGGTCTATCAGGACAAAAGCTTCACCTTCGTCACCAAGACCCCGCCGGCCACCCACTACATCAAGCAGGCCGTGGGCATCACCTCGGGCGCCAAGCTGACGGGCCGCGAGACGGTCGGTTCGATCACCCGCACCCAGCTGCGCGAGATCGCCGAGAAGAAGATGAAGGACCTGAACGCCAACGATCTGGATGCGGCCGCCCGCATCATCGAAGGTTCCGCCAAGGCCATCGGCCTGAACATCGTGGAGCGCTAAATCATGGCCAAGCAAACCAAGCGCGCCAAGGCGTTCACCGCCGACACCCAGGCCCTGATGACCGTCGCCGACGCCATCGCCGCCGTGAAGTCGCATGCCTCGGCCAAGTTCGACGAGTCGATCGAGATCGCCGTCAACCTGGGCGTCGATCCGCGTCACGCCGACCAGCAGGTCCGTGGCGTCGTCAACCTGCCGTCGGGCACCGGCCGTGACGTCCGCGTCGCCGTCTTCGCCAAGGACGCCAAGGCGGCCGAAGCGACCGCCGCCGGCGCCGACATCGTGGGCGCCGAGGATCTGTACGAGAAGATCAACGGCGGCTTCATGGACTTCGACCGCGTCATCGCGTCTCCGGACATGATGGCCCTGGTCGGTCGCCTGGGTAAGGTGCTGGGCCCGCGCGGCCTGATGCCGAACCCCAAGGTCGGCACCGTGACCCCGAACGTCGGCCAGGCCGTCAAGGACGCCAAGGGCGGCGCGGTCGAGTTCCGCGTCGAGAAGGCCGGCATCGCGCACGGCGGCATCGGCAAGGCCTCCTTCACCCAGGAAGCCCTGGAAGCCAACGTCCGCGCCTATGTCGACGCCCTGCAAAAGGCCCGCCCGACCGGCGCCAAGGGCACCTACGTCAAGCGCATCAGCCTGTCGTCCACGATGGGTCCCGGCGTGAAGATCGATCCGGCCTCCGTCACGGCCTGATCCCGACACCCGTCGGAAATGAATGAGGGCGGTGGCCGCAGGGTCGCCGCCCTTTTTCGCGTCTGCGTTGCAGCCCTGCGCTATTCAAAGCGGCTCAGGACAGCCAGGTTGCTTCTCGAATGTTGACGGGGCTACGAACGAAATGCGCCATTTGTTGATTGCAGCCATCGCCGTATCTGCGCTGTGCACGACCCCCGCTTTGGCCCAGGACGCCGACAGCGACGCTCGCGCAGCCCTTGCCGAGCGACTGGTCGATGCGACGGTTCGAGATGGACTGGACAAGGCGCTGCAACGCTCGGTGGACGCCGAGGTGGAGAACAGCGAGCTACCGGCGGAGCAGGTGCGCTGGATGCAAGCCAACATGCCTGAAATGTTGGGCCGCCACATGGTCGGCATGCTCGAGCATACCGAGGAGCTCTACGCCGAACGCCTGACGCTGGAGCAGTTGACTGCGCTTGTCGCTTTTTACGATACGCCCCAGGGCCGAGAGATTGCGGCCCGGCAATTCGACCTCAGTGCTGAGGTTGGGGCGGATATGGGCCCGATGCTGCAGGCTTTCCTGACCGATCTGGTGACCAAGTTCTGCGCAGCCTTCGAATGCCCGACTTCAGCAGCAAGCTCGAACCCTGCCAAAAGGCAAGACTGAAGTTGATTTCCGCCTGCGCTGCTGTATAGAGCGCGCTCTTCCGTCGAGACCCCGGTCCCGACGGTCCTGTCCGAGAACTTCGGGATCCAGGGGTCACCTGGGTCGTAAATGCTGGAGAGCCCTCCAGTGCCGTGGGGAGATGGGGACGCAAGACGCAAGGTCGGCCCGGTATCCGGGACGGAACCCCGTCAGCATCCTTCGGACATCGCTACCCGGCCCGAACGCGCCGCGTTTCCCCTTGGGGCAGACGCATCGCGCTCTGGCCAATCTCGTCGTCGGGAATAAGCCCGGCGGCGAACCTCAAGACTGGAGACCGCAATGGATCGCGCACAAAAGGCCGAATCGATCGAGTCGCTCAAGGGCGTCTTCTCCGATGCAGGCAGCGTGGTCGTGGCCCATAACCTGGGCCTGACCGTTGCGGAAATGGAAGACCTGCGGGGCCGTCTGCGCACCGCCGGCGGAGCGTTCAAGGTGGTCAAGAACCGCCTGGCGCTGAAGGCACTCGCGGCGAATGACGGCAGCGACTACCACAACCTGTTCAAGGGTCCCGTGGGCATCGCATACGCCGAAAACCCCGCCACGGCCGCCAAGGTCGCGACCGAGTTCGCCAAGGGCAATGACCGCTTCGTCATCGTCGGTGGCTTCATGGGCGAGACCGTCGTCGACGTCAAAGGCGTGGAGAGCCTCTCCAAGCTGCCGACGCTGGACGAAATCCGCGCCTCGCTGCTCGGCCTGCTCAACGCGCCCGCGACCAAGATCGCCGGTGTCGTCCAGGCTCCCGCCGCACAGCTGGCCCGCGTCTTCAGCGCCTATGGCGCGAAAGAAGCGGCATAGGCGACCGACCTTCCATCTTCGCAAACCTCTACTGAACCCCATCCTCCGAAGGAAAACTGACCATGACCGACCTGTCCAAGATCGTCGAAGACCTGTCCAAGCTGACCGTCCTCGAAGCCGCCGAACTGTCCAAGCTGCTGGAAGAGAAGTGGGGCGTCAGCGCCGCTGCTCCGGTCGCGATGGCGATGCCTGCCGGTGGTGGTGCCGCTGCTCCGGCTGAAGCCGCCGAAGAGCAGACCGAATTCACCGTCGTGCTCGTCTCGGGCGGCGACAAGAAGATCAACGTCATCAAGGAAGTCCGTGGCGTGCGTTCGGACCTGGGTCTGAAGGAAGCCAAGGACCTGGTCGAAGGCGCTCCGCAGAACGTCGTCGAGAACGTCTCCAAGCAGAACGCCGACGAGATCGCCAAGAAGCTGACGGAAGCCGGCGCGACCGTTCAGATCAAGTAAGCAAAGCCACCTGCGGCCGTTTGGTCGCGGATCGCTTTTCGAGGGGCCCGGCGGGAAACCGCCGGGCTCTTCTGCGTTCAGACCGGCAATGGCCAAGCCTGGCTGTATTTTCATCTGAACGGAGTCCCCGCCATGAACATCCTGATGATACTGACCTCGCACGATCAACTCGGCGACACCGGCAAGAAGACGGGCTTCTGGCTCGAGGAGTTCGCCGCGCCGTACTATGTCCTGAAGGACGCCGGGGCCGAGATCACCCTGGCCTCGCCCAAGGGCGGCCAGCCGCCGCTGGACCCCAAGAGCGATGAACCTGACGCCCAGACCGAGGCGACGAAACGCTTCAAAGCCGACGACGCGGCCCAGGCGGAACTGGCCAGCACCCACAAACTGTCGGACGTGCAGGCCGGGGATTTCGATGCCGTCTTCTATCCGGGCGGTCACGGCCCGTTGTGGGACCTGGCCGAGGACCGCGCTTCGATCGACCTGATCGAGGCGTTCGCCAGGGCGGACAAGCCGGTGGCCGCCGTCTGTCACGCGCCGGGCGTGCTGCGCCATGTGAAGGGCACGGACGGTGAGTTCCTGGTCAAGGGCAAGAAGGTCGCCGGGTTCACCAATGGCGAGGAGGAGGCGGTCGGCCTGACCGACGTCGTGCCCTTCCTGGTCGAGGATATGTTGAAGGCGAATGGCGGGCTGTATCAGAAGGGTGCCGACTTCGCGCCATTCGTCCTGACCGACGGCAAGCTGATCACCGGCCAGAACCCCGCGTCTTCCGAAGAAGCCGCGAAGGCTCTGCTGGGTCTCCTGAAGGGCTAGCGCCGCCGGGGCGTGACGATGTCGGCGAGGCGGTCGGGGGTGCCTTCGATCCGCTCCAGCCGGGGGTAACGGAGCCCCTCGGTCCAGGCGAGGTCGAGGGTGCGGATGCGCGTGCCGTTCTTGAGCGTGAGCCGGATCGGGGTGGTGCCGCCCTTGGAAGCCGTGACGGCGTCGCGCAGGACCTCGGGGCTGGCGGCCTTGTCGCCGACGGCGATCAGGTCCCACCCCGCGCCGATGCCGGCTTCGTAGATCGGTCCACCCCAGCGGATGCCGCTGATGCGGTTGGTCGGGCCGCTGAGGCTGAATCCCAGCGAATACTGGAAGTCAGAGCCCCAGTTGCCGCTCATGGCCTTTTCCTCGGCGGAAGGCGTGTCGACGTAGATCAGCCGGTACCCGGCGCGCTCCAGGCCATCGAGCGGGGCTGTTGCATCCGGGCCGCTGGCGTCGAGCCGGGTGCGCAGGAAGGTGGCCCAGTCGTATTCGGTGACGCCATTCAATGCTCCGACCACATCGGCGAAGGTATAGCCGTTTGGCACCCAGACCCCGTCGGAGCCCTGCACGCCCGCGCCGAACATGGCCTTGGCGAAGTCGTCCAGCGATTTTCGGCCGTTCGTCCGTTCACGGATCAAGGTGTCGGCATCCAGCCAGATCAGCGCCGCCTCGTCGTAATAGTCGCTGGTGCCGCGCATCCACGACCCCCACTGACCGGGTACGCGGTAGCCGAGCAGGTTGTGGTTGTTGGTGTCCTGCAGAGTGCGCCAGGCCCGGCCCGGCTGGTTCTGATAGAAGGCCGCGCGATTGGCCAGGATGATGCGGGTCTGATCCAGGGTGTGCAGGCCGCTGCGGGCCGACAGCACGTCGCCCCAATATTCGGTCTGGCCCTCATAGACCCAGAGCAGGCTGTTCTCGGTCGGCACATTGTAGTTTGCGGTCAGCTCGTCCGCCGGGCGACGGAACTTGCCGTTCCAGGAATGGGTGAACTCGTGCGGCAGCAGCGAGCGGTTGCCGACCGACCGGCCCCAGTTGGTGAAATAGTCGGGCGAGGCCGTGTTTTCGGAACTGCGGTGATGCTCCAGCCCGATTCCGCCCAGCTGGTCGGTCAGGGCCAGCAGGAACTCGTAATGGTCATAGTGACGCGCACCGAACAGGCGGTCGGTCTGGGCCACCAGGTTTTCGTAGTAGCCCAGCTGTTCGGCGGTGGGGGCGATGTTGCCCGGCTCGTCGGAGACAATGTTCAGGTGGACGTTTTCGCCGGCCGGGTCGATGTCGATGCGGCGATAGTTGGCCCCGGCGAACATGGGGCTGTCGACCAGGGTGTAGAGATCGACGGGCGCGAACCGGGTCACGTCGTTCTCGTGGCTGAGGGTGGTCAGGGCGGTGCCGTAGTTCCAGCCGGCGGGCAGCTTGACCGAGGCTTCCACCATGATGCCGGTGGAGAGGTATCCTGCCGGATACAGGATGGCTTTTTCCCACTCCAGATTGACGATCGAGGGGGTCATGACGACGCGCCAGTTCGCGTTGTCGGCCTGGGTCAGCCACTGCAGGTTCACCTCGATCTCCGACACGCCCGCAGGGACGTCGAGGTGGAAGGCATAGGGGTCGACGGCGTCGCGGCGCCACTCGATCCGCTGGCGGTTGGCGATCATGACGACCCCGGCCAGCAGCTGGATCGGTCCCGAATCGGCGTGATTGCCCGGCAGGTATTTCGGATAGAGCAGGGTCAGGGGGCCGGGGCGCACCGGGATGAACTGACGCGCCGAGATCACGCGGTGATCCAGGTCGGTGACGTCGGCCTCGTAGCGGATCGTGCCGGGATAGGTGGCCTGGGTCGGGGTGGGGATGGCCGGGCTGTCGGGAAAGCCACCGATGTTCGGGGCGGTGGGGCCCGCGCCGGTTCCGATGCGGCCATCGGTGCTCTGGGCCATCGCGGGGGCGGCGGAGAGCAGAGCGAAAGCGCAGGCAGTGACGAGCAATCGGGACATGGCGGGATCCGGGCACAAAATGGGGAAGGCCAGAGATCACGACGGTAGGGCAGGGAGGTCAAGCGCGAAGGTGGCCGGAGTGGCAAGAACCCCTGCGTCCGCTCGCAAGGGCTCGCAGCCACCTCCCGTCCCTTCGGGACGGGGGAGGAGACGTGTCTGATCGCTCTTCCGCTGCGAACGGTGGGGAGGGCGGGTGTTGGAAACCTTGGGGTTTTCGGGGTCAGCGCGGACAACGGTGGCTGTCGTGGCGGACAGGAAGGAAGGGTTTCTTCACAGCGAGCACGGAGGAAGCAAAGCCACGAAGGACACGACGGGACCGCGTGTGCGGTTGCGGTCGGGGAAGGCCTTCGGGATGGATCGCGGCGAAACCGCCATTTCTTTCAGGCATCAGGAAGGGGCGGCGAACGTTGATGACGCTCGGTTCCGCCGTGCTCTTCGTGCCTTCCTCCGTGCTCTCCGTGATGAACCTGTCCGACCGCGCAGGTCTGTCAGATCGGTGCCTTGCACCGTCTTGCCCGACCCACCCGGTCTCCGCTGCGCTTCGACCATATGGGAGCCGATCGTATGCGATCGGCCTCATGCCCCCGAGGGGGAGGGAGAACGCTCATCGACCCACATATCGCCTCGGTACCCGCGCGGTGACCGAGGTCAGGAGATCGTAGCTGATCGTCCCGGCCGCCGCGGCCGCGTCGTCGAGGGGGCTGTTGGGGCCAAACAGTTCGACCGTGTCGCCGACCGTCACGTCGAGCCCGGTCAGGTCCACGGCGATGACGTCCATGGAGACGCGGCCGAGGATTGGCCGCAAGGCGTCGGCGACCCAGACCTGGCCTCTGGGGGAGTGGCTGCGCAGGACGCCATCGGCATAGCCCGCGCCGCAGGTGGCGATGCGGCGAGGGGTGTCGGCGACGAAGCCGCGCGAATAGCCGATGCTCTCGCCGGCGGGGACATCGCGGACCTGAAGGACCCGGGCGGACAGGGCGGCGACGGCCCTGATCCGATCGTCCGGACGGCCTTCGGGGCCGCCGCCATACAGACAGATACCGGGCCGGACCGCGTCGAAGGCGTAGTCGGGGCCCAGGAAACAGCCGCCGGAGTTGGCGAAGGATCTGAGCGCGCCGGGGTAGCGGGCCGCGATGGCGGCGAAGGCGTCGCGCTGTCGCCGGTTCATCGGCTCGGTAGGGTCGTCGGCGCAGGCCAGATGGCTCATGACCAGCGACAGGCCGTCGAACGGCTCGGGGGCGGCCTCTACCCGGAAGCCGAGCCGGTTCATGCCGGTATCGATCTGGAGGCCGCAGGCTCCGTCGCCCACTGCGCGCCAGGCCATGAGTTGATCGGTGTGGTTGAGGATGGGCCGGAGATCGGCCGTCTTCAGCGCCTGGGCGGCGTCGCCGACGCAGCCGTCCAGCACATAGATGGTGGGCTCCGGACCGAGGGTGGTGCGCAGGACGAGACCCTCGGCCAAGCGCGCCACGAAAAAGGTCCGCGCGCCTTCGGTCATCAGCCGGGTGGCGACCGGGACGGCACCGAGGCCGTAAGAGTCGGCCTTGACCACCGGATGCACCGGCGCGCCGGATACGGCCTCGAGCGCATGGAAGTTGTGCGCAAGGGCATCCAGATCGATGGTCAGGGTCGCGGTCGCGGTCATCGTCGCCTTATGCCGCAAGATCGTTGCGCGGGAAGCCGAAAATCGAGGATGACCGCCGGTTCGCGGCTGTCCTTGACTTGAGAGGCGGGACGAACGACCTGTGCGCCTCGCTTTCAAGGTCGCCTGTCCCCATGTCCGCCCACCCGCCCGTCAAGGTCCGTTTCGCCCCGTCGCCCACCGGCAAGCTGCATGTGGGCAACGTCCGCACCGCCCTGGTCAACTGGATGTTCGCCAAGGGGCAGGGCGGATCGTTCGTGCTGCGGATCGACGACACCGACCTGGCGCGATCGACGCCCGAGTTCGAGCAGGGGATCGAGGACGACCTGACCTGGCTGGGTCTGGTCTGGGACGAGCGGTATAACCAGTCCAGGCGGTTCGAGCGCTATCACGACGCGGCCGAGCGACTGAAGGCCGCCGGGCGGCTGTATCCGGCCTGGGATACGCCCGAGGAACTGGATCGTCGCCGCAAGGTGCAGCTGTCGCGCGGCCTGCCGCCGATCTACGACCGCGCGGCCCTGGCGCTGAGCGAGGACGAGAAGGCCGCGTTCGAGGCCGAGGGCAGGAAGCCGCATTGGCGCTTCAAGCTGGACGGCCGCCGCGTGGCCTGGGAGGACCTGTCGCGCGGCCATGCCGAGGTGGACACGACCTCCATGTCCGATCCGGTTCTGATCCGAGAGGACGGGCTGTATCTTTATACCTTGCCGTCGGTGGTGGACGACATCGACATGGGGATCACCCACGTCATCCGGGGCGAGGATCACACGACCAATACCGGCGCGCAGATTGAGATCTTCGAGGCGCTGATCGCAGCCGGTCTGGGGACCACGGTGCCGACCTTCGCCCACATGCCGCTGCTGGTCGGGGCCGATGGCGCGGCGCTGTCCAAGCGGCTGGGGTCGCTGTCGGTCGCCGAGATGCGCGAGCAGGGATACGAGCCGATCGCCATCACCAGCCATCTGGGCCGGATCGGGACCTCGGACCCGCTGGAGGTCGCCGACAGCATCGAGGCGCTGGGGCAAGGCTTCAGCTTCGACAAGATGGGCCGGTCGCCGGCGCGGTACGACACCGACGATCTGGACCGGCTGAACGCCCAGGCGCTGCACGCCATGCCCTATGCGGTGGCCAGGGATCGGCTGGCGGCGCTGGACTGCGACCTGGGCGAGGCGTTCTGGGAGGCGGTGCGGGCGAACCTGACGAAGTTCGGCGACGTGGTCGATCTGGCCCGGATCGTGCGGGGCCCGGTGACGCCGGTGATCGAAGATCCGGCCTTCGCGGCGGCGGCCCTGGCCGTGCTGCCGCAGACGATCGATGCGGGGGCCTGGTCGGTCTGGACCAGCGCGGTCAAGGACAGCACGGGGGCCAAGGGCAAGGCCCTGTTCATGCCGCTGCGCCACATCCTGACCGGGCAGCCGCACGGGCCGGACATGGCGACGCTCGTGCCTATGATCGGGCGCGAGCGGATCGAGAAGCGGCTGAAGGGCGAAGTGGTCTAGGGCCGTGGTCTCCTCCCCATCCGCGGAGCGGACGGGGAGGATACGGCGGGATCAGGCGTTGGCGGCGGCGATGTTGCAGGCGGCGAGCTCGTCGTCGCTCAGCGTCGTGCCCTTGTAGGTGAAGCTGGCCAGGGCGACGCCGACGCGGGCGACCACCCGGCGGCAGGCGCGGCTGGCAGGCTGGGACTGACCGCCGGTCCCGACGCAGACATTCTCTGTATTGCAGCGCCAGTTGACGCCGTCGATGAGGATCGGGGCCTGCGGCGTGAAGGCGACGTTCTGGACCGTGAAGGTGCTGGTGCCGCCAGGCAGGGCCTGGGTGGCGGTGGCCGGGGCAAGCAGAAGGGCGGCGGCGAGGAGGACAGCGCGCATGAAGAGGCTCCGAGATGGGACCGGGCCGGATCGGCCCTCAGTGTCAGCGCCCCGATAGTGCGTCTTTTTTAGAAACTGTCAATCTGCGTTTTTGAAACAGACGGACGATGCATCCTCGATGCGGCGTTGACTAAGCGATGATCACTTATCGACGATCATGTTGCAAGACCGCGTCGGTGCCCCGTGCCATCTGCGTGATGGCATCCTCGACGGTGTCCGCGACACTCCAGGCTTGGAGGAAGGATTCCGGCGTGAAGCCCGACGCCACGCTGTGGCGCATCAGGTCGAAGAAGGTGTCCCAGAAGCCGTCGATGTTCAGGAAGATAACCGGCTTGCCATGCAGGTCCAGCCGCTTCCAGCTCAGCAGCTCGACGACTTCCTCCAGCGTGCCTATGCCGCCCGGCGCGACGACGAAGGCGTCGGACTGGTCGTACATGATCTGCTTGCGCTCGTGCATCGAGGTGACGACCAGGGTCTCGACCTCGTCGAACAGGCGTTCGCGGCTGCGCAGGAACTCGGGCATGACCCCCAGGACCCTGCCGCCGGCGGCGTGTGCCGCCCTGGCAGAGGCCCCCATCAGGCCGACGCCTCCGCCGCCATAGACCAGCCGCCACCCCGCACGAGCCGCAGCCGTGCCGAAGTCGGCGGCGGCGCGTGTGTATTTGGGATCGGCCGCATCGGAGGAGCCGCAGAACAGGCAGACGGATGACCCGTCGAAGGGGGCGATGCGAGGCTCCGGAGGGCTCATGGGTTCTCTACGGCAAGGTGGGGCGAGACAGCGCGCCGATGGACGGGCTATCGAGACGCCTGTCCTATAGTCGCGGCGAGCCCGATGAAACGCCTCTTTGTCATTCAGATGATGTTCGGCGCGGCCCTGCTGGTGGCGGCGTGCGGATCGCCGGCCGAAAAACCGACGGGCTCAGAGACGGCCAACAACGGCTGGATCGCAGAGCCGCGGGTGGAACAGGTCACGCGTGGAGGGGACGCCATCCATGTCATCGGCATGGCGGCGCCATTCGGGCGCGTGGTCCTGACCGGAGCGGACGGCGTCGCCTTTGCCGCCGGAGCGGACGAGGCGGGGCATTTCGATATCCGGCTGCCGGCCCCCAAGGCGGATGCGGTGCTGGCCGTGGAGGCGCAGGTGGGCCAGATCGCCTATCCCGCGCCCGGACGGCTGCTGGTCTCGGCCGATCCTCGCGGGCCTGTGGCCATCCTCGGCATTGGGGCGCCGACTCGACGGCTTGATGGGGCGGGCGCGCTGGACGCGATCGACGCCGACGGTCGCGCGGGCTTTCTGTCCGGTCGGGCCGCCGCGAACACAGAGGTCGCGATCGTCCGCAACGGCGTGGGTCTGACCGCGAAGAGCGATGCGGAGGGGCGTTGGATGCTCGCCGTCGGCGACGATGCGGGGGCTGGGTTGAGGGTGGGCGATCGTGCATTCGTCCCGCCCGAGTTGACGGGCGCGGCGGAAAACGGTCTGGCGCGAGCCGGGCAGGGATGGCGGATCGCGTGGACGGGTCCGGACGGCGCGCGTCAGGTCACCTGGTTGCCCGATCGATCTCGATAGCCATGTGCCTGGAAAGGCCGAGTGGCTCCGCGGGTAGGATTCGAACCTACGACCAGCCGATTAACAGTCGGCTGCTCTACCACTGAGCTACCGCGGAACAGAGGCTCGGGAGGCGGGCCTATAGCAGCGGCCGCATCGGCGGCGCAACGGGAAATGTCGGCCATGTGGATCGAGACCATCGACGACCCAGACGACCCGCGCGTCGCATCCTATCGCGATATCCGAGAGCGCGACCTGACGGGGCGGGAGGGACTGTTCATCGCGGAGGGGGAGGTCGTTCTGCGCACCCTGCTGTCGGCGGCGTCGCTGTGTCGGCCGCGATCGGTGCTGATCGCCGCCAGCCGGGTCGAGGCCCTGACGTCGATGCTGCGGGCCGTTCCGTCCGGGGTGCCGATCTTCGCGGCGAGCCAGGCCGTGCTGGACCGGATCGCTGGCTTCCCTCTTCACAGAGGCATCCTGGCGCTGGGAGAGAAGCCCCGGCCGGCAGCGGTGGAGTGGGTTCTCGAGGATCTGGCGGACGATGCGGTGGTCGTGGCCGCGTCAGAGATCGGCAATCACGACAACATCGGCGGGCTGTATCGCAACGCCGCGGCGTTCGGAGCGGCGGCCGTGCTGACCGACGAGCGGTGCGGCGATCCCTTCTATCGCAAGTCGATCCGGGTATCGGTCGGGGCGGTGCTGCGCGTGCCGGGTGCCGCCGCCCCCTCGCTGGCGGCCCTTATCGACGCGCTGGAGGTGGCGCGGTTCGAGGTCATCGCACTGTCGCCGACCGCCCGTGAGCCGCTGAATGCCTTGGAGCCCGGTGGCCGACGGGCCTTGCTGCTGGGGTCGGAGGGGCCGGGGCTGCCCGACTGGGCCATCGCGAGGGCTCGCGGCGTCGGCATTCCCATGGCGGGCGGGTTCGATTCGCTGAACGTGGCGGTGACGAGCGCGCTGGGGCTGTATCAGCTGACCCAGCGGCAAGCGTGACAGTCACCAAAAATTCAACGCATTAACGCTTCGTCCACCTTGATGAACCGTGAAATCTGTGGCGCTGTGTCGGTCCGGGGAGGGGACGACATGGCGAGCATTCTGGGGTTCATGAGCCGCAACATGCGCATCGCGCTGGCAGGCGCGATCGTCGCCGGTTGCGTCGGTGCGGCGGGTGCCATCGGCTGGATGACCGCACCGCTGTGATTAAGCGCTGATCCCGACGGGATCGCGATGGAGGCCTGACCGGGAATCGAACCCGGGTGCAAGGATTTGCAGTCCTCTGCGTCACCACTCCGCCATCAGGCCATAGGGCCGTGTGACGGGCCCCCAGATCGCGAGGGGCGGTTGCTATCAGATCGACCTGACCCCTGCAATGATTGTCCGCCGCAATGATTGTCGGCTGCGACGCGCGGACCTATAAGCGCGCCAGAATCCCGGCGTGGCCGGGCCAAGGGACGTTACGGAAAATGGATTTCGCCGCCGCACGCAAGGTCATGGTCGATTCCCAGGTGCGGGTGAACGACGTCACCGACCGGGGGTTGCAGGCCGCCCTGCTGGCCGTGCCGCGCGAGCGTTTCTGTGCGCCCGAGCGCGCCTTTGCCGTCTATGGCGAGGTCGAGGTCGAGATCGCTGGCGATCGCCGCCTGATGCAGGCGCGTGAGGTCGCCAAGCTCGTGCAGGCGCTGAACGCGCGGTCTGGCGAGAGCGCCCTGGCCATCGCCGCCCCCTATGCCGCCGCCGTGCTGGCCCGGCTGGGCCTGCGCGTGACGGCGCAGGAGGCCGATGCGGCCGTCGCCGAGATCGTCGGACCCGCGCTGGAAGACGCCGGGGTGGCCGTGCACGTCGCGTCCCTGAACACGCCGGCCGGTCAGGACTGGGACCTCATCGTCAGCGAGGGTGCGGTGGCGGCGCGACCGACGGCCTGGCTGGAAAAGCTGCGGATCGGAGGCCGGCTGGCGGTCGTCGAGCGCAGCGGGCCCAATGGGCGGGCGGTCCTGTATGTCCGGGGTCGCGAAGGCTATTCGCGTCGGGAACTGTTCGATGCCGCTCCGCCGGTCCTGGCCGAAATGACACCCGCGCCGGCATTCGCCCTCTGATAACCGCCTTGTTGCGGTCTGGGTCTGGCGGTCGGGTGAAAAAAACTTAACTGGCGTCAGGGACGGGACGCCCCCACTACCCCGTTCCAGAGGGATACCGGCACCGTTCGCGGGGCCCATCAGGATATGACCATGTTCAAACGCTCGCGTGCGCTCGCCACCGTCGCCCGAATCTCGCTGGTCACCGCCGTCGCGGTCGGCCTGGCCGGCCCGTCGTTCGCCGAGACGCTGCAGGAAGCGATCGCCCTGGCGTACCGCACCAACCCGACCCTGCAGCAGCAGCGCGCCAATCAGCGGGCGCTGGACGAGCTGGTGCCGCAGGCGCGCGCCGGCCTGCGGCCCGAAGTCAGCGTCAGCGGGTCGGCCAGCTACAGCCGCACACAGGGCGGCGGCCTCGGCACGGTCGAGAGCGACACGGGCGGTGCCAGCATCGACCTGTCGCAGACCCTGTATTCCGGCGGACGCATCGCCCACGGCATCGATGCCGCCACCGCCAATGTGCTGAGTGGCCGCGAATCGCTGCGCGCGATCGAGCAGCAGGTGCTGGCCTCGGTGATCCAGGCCTATGTCGACGTTCAGCGCGATGTCGAGATCCTGCGCATCCGCGAGGCCAACGTCGCCGTCCTGCGTCGCCAATTGGACGAATCGAACGCCCGCTTCGAGGTCGGCGAGATCACCCGCACCGACGTGTCCCAGTCCGAAGCCCGCCTGGCCCAGTCCGAGGCCGATCTTGCCGGGGCGCAGGCGCAGCTGTCGGTGTCGCGCGCCGCCTATGCCGCCGTGGTCGGCCAGGCCCCGGCCAATTTGGAAGAACCGCCCGTCCTGCCGGGAATCCCGAACGACTTCGACGTCGCCCTGGATGTCGGTCTTGCCGAGAACCCCGGCATCACCGCCGCCCAATACGACCTGCAGGCCGCAGAGGCGCGCCATGCCCAGGCCAAGTCGGCCTTCCTGCCCAGCGCGCGAGCCACGGCCTCCTATGGCGGGTCCGGCGACCTGACCAACTTCGATCTGGCCGACCGCACCAGCTTCCAGGCCGGAGCCTCGATTTCCGTGCCCCTGTTCACCGGCGGTCTGAACCGGTCGCAGGAAGTCCAGGCGCTGGAACAGGCCAACGCCGCCCAGATCGAGATCGAACGCCAGCGCCGGACCGTGCTGCAGAACGTCTCCAGCGCCTATGCCCAGGTCATCTCGACCGCGTCGCAACTGACGGCGGGTCAGGCGGGCGTGCGCGCCGCGACCGTGGCAGCCGAGGGCGTGCGTCAGGAGCAGCAGGTCGGTCTGCGAACCACGCTGGACGTGCTGAACGGCGAACTGGAACTGCGCAACGCCGAGATCAACCTGGCGAGCGCGCGCCGCAATCAATATGTCGCCCAGGCCCAGCTGCTGGCCGCGATGGGCCGGTTGGGCGCCCGCGAACTGGATCCCTCGATCGAGCTTTATGATCCCGCAACCAATGGCGACCGGGTCAGCCTGCGGGGCGCCTTGCCGTGGGAAGGTCTGATCGAGACGCTGGACCGGATCGCCGCGCCGCCGGTTACCCCGGCCGCCGACACCGAGGACGCGCCGATCGATACCCAGCTGAAATCCGAAATCGTTCAGACGGCTCCGACCGGGGCCAATTAACCCAACAGGCGAAAAGGCCCGTTGATTCCAAAGGGCGTAGATGCGACGAAATGCTGTGGGCCGGACCCGTGTCCGGCCACTCCGCTCTCGCTGCTCGCCCGCGCAGGTTCTTCGAAGGCCAGACCATGACCGACACGACAGCCCAAGAACCGACGATGGAAGAGATCCTGGCGTCGATTCGCCGGATCATCTCGGAAGACGACGCGCCGGCGGCGGAGGCTGCGCCGGCGGCTGCGCCCGAGCCGGAGCCGACGGCCGAGCCCGAGCCCGTGGCCGCCTTCATGGACCCGACCCCTTCGACGACGGATGCGGAACCGGCTGCCGAGGACGAGGAAATTCTCGATCTGACCGATCGCTATGAGGCCCCGGCCGCCCAGTCGATCGGCGACCTGGACATCGGCGTCGCAGATTCCGAGCCCGAACCCTTTCCCACGATCTTCGATTCGGAGCCCGAGACCGTGCATCCCGAACCCTCGCCCAGCACCTCGTCCGTCGACCACGAGACGCTGGTCAGCGAAACGGCGGCGGCCAGCGCGGCCTCGGCCTTCGCCGGCCTCAGCGCCGCGTTCCGCCAGCCCGAGCCGACCCCCACGGGTGGCACCGGTCCGACCATCGACGATCTGGCGCGCGCCTTGCTCAAGCCCATGCTGAAGGAATGGCTGGACGCCAACCTGCCCGGCATCGTGGAAGCCGCCGTACGCAAGGAAGTCGAACGGATCGCCCGCTCCGCCTAGCCCCCGGCGTCACCTGCCACTAAGACCACCAGGGGCGGCTCCGACGGGGCCGCCCCTTTCTGTTTTCCGGACCCGCCCTCAAGTAGCGAAGCGCCGCGCGCGGAGCGATAGGGCAAAGAGAACGCGATGCTTGAGAAAACCTTCGACCCCACGGCCGCCGAGCCGCGTCTGTATGCCCAATGGGAGGCGTCGGGAGCCTTCGCGCCGCAGGATCGCAATGGGCCTGACGGCGCGGCCGAGGCCTATTCGATCGTCATCCCGCCGCCCAACGTGACGGGCTCGCTGCACATCGGCCATGCGCTGAACAACACGCTGCAGGACATCCTGGCCCGCTATCACCGGATGCGCGGCAAGTCGGTGCTGTGGCTGCCGGGGACCGACCACGCGGGCATCGCCACCCAGATGGTGGTCGAGCGTCAGCTGGCGGCGGCGGGCAATGTCGGCCGTCGCGACATGGGCCGCGAGGCCTTCGTGCAGAAGGTCTGGGACTGGAAGGCCGAGAGCGGCGGGACCATCGTCCAGCAGCTGCGCCGCCTGGGCGCGTCCTGCGACTGGAGCCGCGAGCGGTTCACCCTGGACGAGGGGCTGAACGCGGCGGTGCGGAAGGTCTTCGTCCAGCTGCACCGGCAGGGACTGATCTATCGCGACAAGCGGCTGGTGAACTGGGACCCGCAGTTCCAGACGGCCATCAGCGACCTGGAGGTCGAACAGCGCGAGGTCGAGGGGGCCTATTGGCATTTCGCCTATCCGCTGGCCGACGGCGTGACCTATGAACACCCGATCGCCTTCGACGACGAGGGCAAGGCCACGGAGTGGGAGACGCGAGACGTCATCGTCGTGGCGACGACCCGGCCTGAGACGATGTTGGGCGACACGGGCGTCGCCGTGCATCCGGACGATGCGCGCTATGCCGGGCTGGTCGGCAAGTTCGTGACCCTGCCGATCGTCGGCCGCCGCATCCCGATCGTGGCCGACGACTACGCCGACCCCACCAAGGGCTCGGGCGCGGTGAAGATCACGCCTGCGCATGATTTCAACGACTTCGGCGTCGGAAAGCGGGCCGGCCTGGAGGCCCTGAACATCCTCGACGCCTTCGCGCGCATCACGACGGCGGACACACAGGACATCCCGGCCGAATACGACGGCATGGACCGTTTCGCCGCGCGCAAGGCCATCGTCGCCCGCGCCGAGGAAGAGGGCTGGCTGCGCGAGATCGAGAAAACCCGCCACGTCGTGCCGCACGGCGACCGATCCGGCGTGGTCATCGAGCCGTGGCTGACGGATCAGTGGTACGTCGACGCCCACACCCTGGCCCAGCCGGCGCTGAAGGCGGTCGAGCAGGGCGATACGGTGTTCGAGCCGAAGTCCTACGAAAAGATCTATTTCGAATGGCTGCGCAACATTGAGCCTTGGTGCATCAGCCGCCAGCTCTGGTGGGGGCACCGCATCCCGGCGTGGTTTGGACCGCCCGCGAATGATGACGGCACGCGTCCCGTTGATCTTTCAAAAGGGGATCTGCGCTTCTTCGTTGCGGAAACGCGCGAGGAGGCCTTTGCCGAGGCGGAGAAGTTCTACGGGTGCCCAGCCGTTGATAGCGACGCTCCCGGCTTTGGAGGCGACGACAGCGATCGCTACTTGGAGGTTCGACTGAGCCAAGAATCGGACGTTCTCGACACCTGGTTCTCCTCGGCCCTGTGGCCGTTCTCGACCATGGGATGGCCGGAGAAGACCGAGGATCTGGCGCGGTTCTATCCGACCAGCGACCTGGTCACGGCGGCGGACATCATCTTCTTCTGGGTCGCCCGGATGATGATGATGGGCCTGCACTTCATGGACGAGGTGCCGTTCAAGCGGGTCATCATCAATGGCCTCGTCCGCGACGAGAAGGGCCAGAAGATGAGCAAGTCCAAGGGGAACGTCATCGATCCTCTGGTCATCATCGATGAGCTGGGGGCCGATCCGTTGCGGTTCACCATGGCCATCCTGTCGGGCACGCGCGACATCAAGCTGAGCCGCCAGCGTATCGAGGGCTACCGCAACTTCGGCACCAAACTGTGGAACGCCGCCCGCTTCAGCCAGATGAACGAATGCGCCCGCGTCGAGGGCTTCGATCCGGCCACGGTCGAGCAGACCATCAATCGCTGGGTCCGGGGCGAGCTGACCAAGACCGAACGCCAAGTCTCCGAAGCCATCGAGGGCGGTCGTTTCGACGATGCGGCGTCGGCGCTGTATCGCTTCGTCTGGAACGTCTTCTGCGACTGGTATCTGGAACTGGCCAAGCCGGTGTTCCAGGGGGCGGACGAGGCGGCCAAGGCCGAGACGCGGGCGATGACGGCCTGGACGCTGGATCAGACGCTGAAGCTGTTGCACCCCGTCATGCCCTTCATCACCGAGGAGCTGTGGGCCGAACTGGGTAAGGAAGGTGTGGCTCGCGACGAGCCCATGCTGATCGGGGCTGAATGGCCTGTGCTGCCGGACACCTTCGTCGATGCAGGCGCGGAAGGCGAGATCGGCTGGCTGGTCGATCTGGTCACCGACGTTCGCGCGCTGAGGGCCGAGATGAATGTGCCGCCGGGGGCCAAGCCGCCGCTGACGTTCGTCGCGCCGGATGGTGTGACGGCCGAGCGGGCCACGCGGCACCGCGACCTGATCCTGACCCTGGCGCGGGTGTCGGAGGCGGCGACGGCCGAGGCGGCCCCTGCCGGGGCGGTGACCTTCGTGTCCGGCGGGACGGCGGCGGCGCTATCGCTGGCCGGGATCATCGATCTGGGGGCCGAGCGCGCGCGCCTGACCAAGGAGATCGCCGGCTTCGAGAGCGACATCGGCCATGTCATGAAGAAGCTGGGCAACCCGAACTTCGTCGAACGCGCGGCCCCGGCCGTGATCGAGGAACAGCGGGCCAAGCTAGCCGAGGCCGAGGCGGGCAAGGCGCGTCTGGAAGCGGCGCTGGAGCGGCTGGCGACTCTCTAGCGCATTCGGGGCATGGTGATGCTGACGCTCTCCGCAGCGACTAGCATGCCCCGCCGCGTTTGGGGGATTAGCCACAGAGCCACCGCCAGGATGACGAGGGCCAGCAGGATCGAGATCGCGCGCATCCAAGCCTCCAACCCGGCGAAGTCGAACGGTGTTCGTCCGACGTCGCTTGGAAGTTACGAACGGGATCAGGCGGCCTTTTTCGGCGTGAAGGCGTTGGCCTGGAAAGCGGCGTCGACTGGCGTTTCGGCGATGTGGTTGATGTAGTTCGAGATGGTCTTCAGCCCGACGCCCAGGACGACCTCCAGCACATTGGCGGCGGTATAGCCCGCGCCGATCAGGCGGTTGACGTCGGCGTCCGACACCCAGCCCCGCTCGCGCACCACACGGGTGGCGAAGTCACGCAGCGCCTCCAGTTTCGCATCGGCGATGGGGCCGCCTTTCCGCACGGCCTGGATCACGCTTTGGTCGAGATGCTGGCCCTGGGTGACCGTGGTGTGGGCGGCGACGCAGTAGTGACACGCGTTCTCGACGGCGGCGGCGATCAGGACGACCTCGCGTTCCAGCGGAGTCAGGTCAGACTTCTGATAGGCCCCGGCCAGGGACAGATAGCCCTCGATCACGGCCGGGCTTTCGGCGAACTCGCCGACGAGGTTGGGCACGATGCCGAACGCGGCCTTGGCGGCCGCGATATAGGGGCGCGAGGCCTCTGGAGCGGTTTCGACGGTGTGGATCGGGAACTGGGTCATGGCGGTCTCCGGTGAGGGGCGGACGCGGGATGCGTCGTCGGAAATCAAGGTGCGCCGTTGGCCGCCTCTGCAGTAGTCGAGGAGATCGCCTTTGACTTATGCGTCGGGCGCATGAAAACAGGCGGGATGGATCGCCTGTCCGCCCTTCGCCTGTTCGTGCGTGCCGTGGAGACCGGCAGCTTCTCGCGCGCCGGACGCGACGCGGGCCTGTCGCAGCCGGCGACCAGCCGGGCCATCGCGGCGCTGGAGACCGACCTGGGGGCGCGGCTGCTGCTGAGGACCACGCGGCAGCTGTCGGTCACCGAGGCCGGGCAGCGGGTCTATGAGCAGGCACTCAGACTGCTGGACGAGGACGCGGCGCTTGTCGAAGCGGTGGCCGGCGCGGATCGGGAACCGGTGGGACGCCTGCGGGTCTCGACCTCTGTGGCCTTCGCGACCGACGAGGTCGCACCGCACGTCGGCGGCTTTCTGGACGCCTTCCCGAGGGTTCGGCTGGATCTGGCGGCCACGGATGCGCGGGTGGACGCAGTGGCGGAGGGGGTCGATCTGATCCTGCGGCTGGGGCCTTTGTCCGACAGTGGCATGACGGGGCGTCGGCTGGGGGCCTATGCGCGCTGGCTGGTCGCCTCGCCGGAGGTGGCGATGACACTGGATCGGGACGCGCCGTTGAAGGATCAACTGCGGGGGCGATGCGTCGTCTATTCCGGATCGACCCTGGGGGTCCGGTGGCGGCTGGAGGGGCCGGGAGAGGCGGTCACGTTCGAGGCGTCCGGAGCCGTGACGGCCGGGGCGGGTGCCGTGGTGCATGGCCTGGCGGTGTCCGGCGCGGGGGTGGCGCTGCTGCCTTCATTCGCGGTGCGGACCGATCTGGCCAGCGGTCGGCTGGTGCGGGTCGCTCCGGACTGGTCCGGTCCGTCGATCGATCTGTCGGCCCTGTGGACCCACCGCGAGTTGCCGCGCAAGGGACGGGTGTTCCTGGACTATCTGCTGCCGCTTCTGACCCTGGATGACCGATGATGCGACTGGATCAAATACTCGTCACGCGCGGGCTTGTGGATAGCCGGGCGCGGGCCAAGGCGGCCATCCAGGCCGGGGGCGTGGTTGTGGACGGGGTCGTGGTGACGAATGCGGCGCGCGCCTTCGACGACGATGCGGTCGTGACGGTGACGCAGGCGCACGACTGGGTCGGGCGCGGCGCGCTGAAGCTGGATCACGCGCTGACGCTGTGGCCGGTCGAGGTCTCGGAGCGGGTGGTGCTGGATGTCGGAGCCTCGACGGGCGGCTTCACCGAGGTCTGCCTGAAGCGGGGGGCGGCCAAGGTGTTCGCCGTGGACGTCGGCTTTGGCCAGCTGCATGACCGGATCGCGGCGGACCCTCGCGTCGTCAGCCTGGAACGGACGGATGCCCGGTCGCTGGATCGGACCCTGATCCCCGATGCGCCCAGCCTGATCGTCTGCGATGCCAGCTTCATCGGCCTGGCCAAGGTGCTGCTGGTGGCACTAGGGCTGGCCGAGGCGGGTGCCGACCTGATCGCCCTGGTCAAACCCCAGTTCGAGGGGGAGGGCCCCTCGGCCGTCGGCAAGAAGGGGATCGTCAAGGATCCGGAGGCCCACCAGGCGGCGGTCGAAGGCGTCTCGTCTTGGCTCTCCAGTGTCGGATGGCCCGTTCAGGCGACGACTGAAAGCCCGATCACCGGCGGCGACGGGAATGTCGAGTTCCTGGTCTGGGCCAAGAAGGCATGAGCGCGGCCCAAGCAGCGACCGCGTCGCGAGCGGTAGCCGCCCTTCAAACAGGTGAAAGCCGCCGGCGGATTGCTCCACCGGCGGCTCCCGTCACGTCGTCGGTCGACAGGGGGGCTGAAAACTAACCGACGCCGCGATCTTTTTGACCGTTACCGGGGCAGCCAGCCGCGGCGGGGGTCGAAGTAGTAGTAGCCATCCGCGCTGACCTCGTAGCCGTTGTCGTAGCGGCGGTCGTCGTAGCGACGGTCGTCGTAACGCTGGTCGCGGTCGTCGTAGCGGTCGCGGTTGTCGTAATAGGTCGCGGGCGGGGTGTAGGACTGGTTCGAGTAGCCGTACGAATAGCCGGTGGGCTGGCAGTGGCTGTTTGAGGCGCGACCGACCTGGGCACCGACGACGGCGCCGAGCAGGCCGCCTACGATGGAGCCCTCCGTCCGGCGACCGCGTGCCGCGATCTGAGAACCCGCGATGGCACCGATGCCGGCCCCGATCGTGGCACCCGCGCCGGTGCGGCCCTGACCCAGGGTCCGGCAGCGGTCCTGGTACCCGTTGTTGCTGTAACCCTGGTTGTAGCCCTGGTTATAGCCGTAGGGCTGGCTGTAGCCCTGGTTCTGGTAGCCATCGTTATAGCCGTACGACTGAGCGGATGCGGCCGAAGGCACCAGCGCAACCGCGCCGATGACGGCGGCGAGGGCGGCAGCGGAACGCTTCATAGAGACGGACATCGGGAAGATCCCCTGTGCTGGGAGACGCGGGGTGCGGCTCCGATCTGATGCACCGGTTCTAGGGGGTCGAACCTGAACGCGTTTTGAGTGGGTCGTTCATGTTCGTTCAGGTTTCGCGATGCGACCGAGGCCGTCTAGAAGCCCAGCCATGAGCACCACGCTGAAGATCGTTCGGATGGCCGGACAGGGGGACGGCGTGGCCGAGACGGACGCTGGGCCGGTGTTCGTACCGCTGACGCTGCCGGGCGAAACGGTACGGGGCGAGATTCGCGACGGGCGGCTGGACAGCGCCGAGGTGGTCGAGGCCAGTCCCGACCGGGTGGCGCCCGCGTCCCCGCATTACGGCGACTGTGGGGGGTGTTCGCTTCAACACTGGGCCAGCGGGCCGTATCTGGACTGGAAGCGGGATCAGGTCATCGCGGCCCTGGCGCGTGAGCGGATCGAGACGGAGGTCGAGGCGACGGTCGCCGTTCCGGTCGGCACGCGTCGGCGGCTGGCCCTGCATGCGCGGCGGCTGGAGGACGGCCGGGTCGTGCTGGGGTTCAAGGCGCGGAAATCCTGGCGGCTGGTCGAAGTGACCACCTGTCCGGTGGCGGATCCGCGACTGGTCGCGGCGTTTCCGGCGCTGAACCGCGTGGCGGCGGCCCTTCTGGAGCATCCCAAATCAGCCCCGACTCTGCACGTAACCTGGACGCTGGACGGGCTGGACGTCGATGTCACGGGGGTCGAGCGCCGGACTGGCGGGCTGTCGGCCGACCGGAAGACGCAGGCGATTCGGGCCGCGCGCGAGGCGGATGTCGCGCGGCTCAGCCTGGCGGGCGAGACCCTGATGATGGAGCGCCAGCCCCGGATCGTGTTCGGACCCGCGACGGTGCCGCTGCCCGCCGGCGGGTTCCTGCAGGCGGTACCAGAGGCCGAGGCGGCGATGACATCTCGCGCCGTCGCGGCGGTCAGGGGGGCCAGGAAGGTCGCGGACCTGTTCTGCGGCGCAGGAACCTTCACATTCCCGCTGGCCACGGTGGCCAGCGTGGTCGCAGCGGATGGGTCGGCGCCCGGGATCGCGGCGCTGAAGGCCGGGATCGGATCGGCCAGGGGCATGAAGGCCATCACCGCCGAGGCCCGGGATCTGTTTCGAAGGCCGCTGACGCCCTTCGACCTGAAGGGATGCGAGGCGATCGTCTTCGACCCGCCGCGCGCCGGGGCGATCGACCAGACGGCCCAGATCGCCGGGGCCAGGGCCCAGGTGGTGGTCGGCGTGTCGTGCAATCCCCAGACCTTCGCGCGTGACGCCCGGGTGCTGATCGACGCGGGTTTCCGGCTGGAGACCGTGACCCCGGTGGACCAGTTTCTGTGGTCGGCGCACATCGAACTGGTCGCTGTGTTTCGGAGATAGACGGATGGACGAGATCGATGACTATGGCCCGGAGGAGGGCGAGGTTGAGGATGGAGGGGGTTTCGACGTCGACGACTGGTCGCGACTGACGCCCTTCGCCGGGCGGGTGGCGACGCTGGACGACGTGCAGGCGCGGCTGGCGATCTTTGCCCTGGCCGATACCGACGACGCCCGTCCGATCGCGATGGACCTGCCGCAGCCGGTGATCTGGTGGGACGAGGCGGGCGAGCAGGCGGCGGTGGCGGTGCAGGCCGAAAGCCATCTCGGCCCGGACGGCGAGGTCATGGAGGTGCTGGGTGTCGTCCTGCCCGACGGCGAGGGTGCCGTGGTACTGCTGGAGGACGTGGACCTGGTGGACGACACCGATCCAACCTGGCGCGGTCTGGTGGAGACGGCGGTCTAGCCGGGCGCGTCGGGCGGCGCGATCTGGCTACCCGAACAGTTCCAGTTGAGGCCTGGCGTCGGCAGGGACGCGGAAGCGGGAGACGTCGAGGTCGTGCCTCGGCCCGTCGAGACCGTACCGCTTGATCGCAGCCTTGAACCGGGTTGCGATCAGGTCGGCGACCGGGCCGGTGCCCTTCATGCGCTGGGACCAGTCGGGGTCGTAATCCTTGCCGCCCCGGGTCTGGCGGATCAGGGACATGACACGAGCCGCACGATCCGGCCGTGCGTCGGCCAGCCATTCCTGGAACAGTGTCTTGATCTCCAGCGGAAGGCGCAGGGTCACATACATCGCCGTCGTTGCCCCGGCCCTGGCCCCGGCCTCCAGCACCGCCTCCAATTCATGGTCGTTCAGACCGGGAATGACCGGAGCGAACCCAATGCCGACGGGGACCCCGGCGTCCGCCAACCGCTTGACGGCGTCGAGGCGCCGAGCGGGCGTCGCCGCGCGAGGCTCCATGGCGCGGGCGAGCCCCCTGTCCAGGGTCGTGATCGACACGAAGGCGCTGGCCAGACGGTCGCGGCCCATAGGCCCAAGAATGTCCACATCGCGGGTGATCAGATTCGATTTGGTGATGATGGAGAAAGGCTGGTTGAAGCGGCGGCAGACCTCGAGGATCGAGCGGGTCGATTCCAGGTCGCGTTCCACCGGCTGATAGGGATCGGTGTTGCCGCCTATGTGGATGCGTTTGCAGACGTATCGCGGCGCGAGGAGCTCGCGTTCCAGGAGACGCCCTGCCTCGGGCTTGAAGAAGATCCGGCTCTCGAAATCCAGGCCCGGGGATAGGCCCATCCAGGCATGGGATGGACGGGCGTAACAGTAGATGCAGCCATGTTCGCAGCCTTTGTAGGGGTTGATCGAGCGGTCGAAACCGATGTCGGGACTGGTGTTCTTCGCGATGATGGTCCGCGCGTGCTCGGGCGTGAGCGTGGTGCGGATCTGGGCGGGAGCCTCGTCCTCCGGCGTCCAGCCGTCGTCGAAGGCCTCTTGCGTGGTGGCCTCGTATCGACCGGTGGCGTTGGTGCGGGCACCGCGTCCTTTCGTCGGCAGGGGGCGGGAGGGCATGAGCGGAGGATAGGGATGGAACAAGAACAAAACAAGAACTAATGTGGCGAAGCCTTTCCCTCTCACGGCGGGAGAGGGCTTGAGGCTCGCAGAGCGCAGCGATGCGCCAGCCGAAAGGGCGAGGGGTTTTGGTGCGACGTGGGTGAGGGCTGTACCCCTCACCCTTTCGCGCAAGTCTGATCGCTGGCGCTCTCAGGCGCTCAAGCCCTCTCCCCCTGGGAGAGGGTATAGGGATCAGTCTTTCGCTGCGGCTTTTTTGGCAGGCGTTTTTTTGGCCGCCGGCTTCTTCGCGGCTGGTTTCTTCGCGGCCGGCGCCTTTGGGGCCGCCTTCTTGGCCGGAGCTTTCTTGCCCTTGGGGGCCACAAGGGCGCGGGCGGCGAGCAGGGGCACGGCGATGTCCATCGTCATGTCTTCGGGCGCGGTACCCTTGGGCAGGGTGGCGTTGATCTTGCCGGATTTGACATAGGGACCAAAGCGGCCGGCCATGACGTGGACGGGTTCGCCGGTTTCCGGGTGAGCGCCGAGGTCCTTTAGCGGCGCGACGGCGGCCCCGCGCCCGGCGAACTTGCCCGCGCGTTTCTCGGCCAGCAGAACGACGGCGCGGTTCAGGCCGATGTCGAAAACCTCATCGATATCCGCGACATTGGCATAGGTCCCGGCGTGCAGGATGAAGGGACCGTAGCGGCCCAAACCGGCGGTAATCGGCTTGCCGTCTTCCGGGTGATCGCCGACTGGGCGGGGCAGGGCCAGCAGGCGGACGGCCTGTTCCAGCGTCAGGGTCGCCGGTGACCAGCCCTTGGGCAGGGAGGAGCGTTTGGGCTTCTCTTCGCCCGGAACGGCGGTTTCGACGTAGGGGCCGAAGCGGCCGATCTTGAGCGCGACGGGCAGGCCGGTCGCCGGATCGACTCCCAGGTCGCGATCGCCGCCGGCCTCGTCGCCCGCGTTCTCGCCCGCGCCGAAGCCCCGGGTGTAGCGGCATTCGGGATAGTTGGAGCAGCCGATGAAGGAGGACTTCATCTTGAAGCTGGCCTTCAGGTGCAGGTGGCCGGTCTTGCACAGCGGGCACAGGCGGGGGTCCGAGCCGTCGCCCTTGTCCGGGAACAGGAAGGGCCCGATGGCGGTGTCGAGTTCGTCGATCACACCCTGACGTTCCAGCACGGCGGCGGTGGCGGGCTTCAGCTTGGACCAGAACTCGCGCAGGAGGGCCTTCCAGTCCATCTGACCGGCAGAAACCTCGTCCAGTTCGTTCTCGAGCGCGGCGGTGAAGTCGTATTCGACCCAGCGGCCGAAGAACTGCTCCAGGAAGGCGGTGACCAGACGGCCGTTGTCCTCGGGGATGAAGCGGTTCTTGTCCATGCGGACATAGCCGCGGTCGCGCAGCGTCGTCAGGATCGAGGCGTAGGTGGACGGCCGGCCGATGCCGAGCTCCTCCAGCTTCTTGACCAGGGTGGCCTCGGAATAGCGGGGCGGCGGCTCGGTGAAATGCTGGTCGATGCGGATCGCCTCGACCCTGGCTCTGGCACCTTCCTTGAGGGCCGGCAGGCGGGCCGTATCATCGTCCTCCTCGGATTCGGTGCCCTTCTGCTTTTCGTCGCGGCCTTCCTCATAGACGGCCAGAAAGCCGTCGAAGGTGACGACCTGGCCGGTCGCGCGCAGGCCGGTCAGGCCGTCCGGCGTCTCGACCTCGACCGTGGTGCGGTCCAGGCGCGCGGCCTCCATCTGGGAGGCGACCATCCGCTTCCAGATCAGTTCGTAGAGGCGCTGAAGATCGGATTCCAGGCGCAGGGAGTCAGGGCGGCGGGCGATGTTGGTCGGCCGGATCGCCTCGTGCGCCTCCTGGGCGTTCTTGGCCTTGGTCTTGTAGTGGCGGGCCTCGGCGGGGACGAAGGCGGAGCCGAAGGTCTCGCCGATGACCTCGCGCGCCTGGGCTATACCCTCCGGCGTGGTCTGGACGCCGTCGGTCCGCATATAGGTGATCAGGCCGCCGGTCTCGTCCACGCCCTCGTAGAGTTTCTGGGCCGCGCGCATGGTGCGCTGGGCGTCGAAGCCGAGCTTGCGGGACGCCTCTTGCTGCAGGGTGGAGGTCGTGAAGGGCGGCGAGGGGAAGCGGCGGACCGGCTTCTTCTCGATCGACTTGATGGTGAAGTCGCCGGACTGGATGGCGTCGCGCGCGGCGTGGGCGGTGGCCTCGTCCTTGATGTCGAGGCGCTGGATCCGCTTGCCGGCGTGCTTGACCAGACGGGTGGTGAAGGGCGGGCTGTCGGCGGCCAGATCGGCCTCGATGGACCAGTATTCCTGGGGCCGGAAGCGTTCGATCTCCAGTTCGCGATCGACGACGATGCGCAGGGCGACCGACTGCACCCGACCGGCCGAACGTGCGCCGGGCAGCTTTCGCCACAGGACGGGCGACAAAGTGAAGCCGACAAGATAGTCGAGCGCGCGGCGGGCCAGATAGGCCTCGACCAGCTCCATGTCGATCTGGCGCGGATTGGCCATGGCCTCCAGCACCGCCGACTTGGTGATGGCGTTGAAGGTGACGCGCTCGACCGGCGTGTTCTTGATGGCCTTCTTCTTGTTCAGCACCTCCAGCACGTGCCAGCTGATGGCCTCGCCCTCTCGGTCGGGGTCGGTGGCCAGGATGACGCGGTCGGCGCGTTTGGCGGCGGCGGCGATTTCGGACATCCGGGTCGAGGCACGGGCGTCGACCTCCCACTCCATGGCGAAATCCTCGTCCGGCTTGACCGAGCCGTCCTTGGACGGAAGGTCGCGGATGTGGCCGTAGGAGGCGAGAACCTCGAAGCCGGAGCCGAGGTATTTGTTGATGGTCTTGGCCTTGGCGGGGCTCTCGACGATGACGAGATTCATTGCGGCTCAGTCTGGGAGGAGGGGCGCAGAACGTGGTTGGGCGCGGGGCGTAAGTCAATCAGGCTGATCCTGATGTCCATTTTCCCGTTAAGGTTGACGTATGACTTGGGGTTGTATCCTATGGTCGAGGAACAGCTGGGAGCACGACATGGGACTGCAGGCAAGGACCACGGCCGATCCGGGGGCCGTAAGCCATGAACGCGCAGCGGACGCGGTGCCAGGCGAGTTTCCCGTGCGCGAATACATCGGAGCCATGGCTATGGAGCTGGCGCAGATGGCGCGCTGGGACGGCGACGAGGCTTTGGGGCGACTGCTCGACAGCGCGGCGAGCCTGGCCGCCGAACCCTTGGCCCGTAAGCCCGTCGAACGGCCCCAGCCGCCGCGTCCCGCCTAGGTCGATGCCGAACCCCCTGGCAAAAGCGTCGCCCGGCCCGCCAGGCTGAGTTCCAGCAAGGCGGCCGCCACGGTGCCGATGGGCGCATTCAGGGCGCGGGCGATCTCGTCGCGCGGCGTAGGCGTGGGCGACAACAGAGCCGCGACCCGATCGAGGAAGGCGGGATCCACGTCGTCCGCATGATCGCTGAAAGGATTGTCGGCGGCTGGCTCGCGAAGGGTCCGCAGGGTCTCGAAGGCGCGACGGACGTCGTCGATGCCCTCGCACAGGATGGCCCCCTGACGCAGCAGCTCATTCGGCCCTTTCGAGCGCGGGTCCAACGGAGAGCCGGGCACGGCGAAGACGTCACGCCCCTGTTCGCCCGCCAGACGGGCGGTGATGAGGGAGCCGGAGCGCAGTTCCGCCTCCACCACGATCACGCCCCGCGACAACCCGGAAATGATGCGATTGCGCCGGGGGAAGTCGCGGGCCTGGGCGCGTGCGCCCATCGGGCTTTCGGAGACGACGCAGCCCTGTTCGACGATCTGCGCGTAGAGGGCGGCGTTCTCGGCTGGGTAGATGTCGTCGACGCCGCCGCCCAGAACGGCCACGGTGCCTGTGGCCAGCGAGCCGGCGTGGGCGGCCGTGTCGATACCCCGCGCGAGGCCGGAGACCACGACGAATCCCGCCTCGCCCAACTGCTGGGCCATGCCACGCGAGATGCGCTGACCCCCGGCAGAGGCGATGCGCGCGCCCACGATGGCGACTGACTCCCGAGCGAGCAGGGCGACGTCGCCGCGGGTCCACAGCAGCGGTGGCGGAGGGTCGAGCGCCGTCAGCATGGCGGGAAAGTCGGTGTCGCCGAGCACCAGCAGGGTCGCCCCGACGCGGTCTCCGGCGGCGAGTTCGGCTTCGACGCGGCCCTGATCCGGCAGGGTATAGCCGTGGCCGCCGCCCTTGCGGACGAGGTCGGGCAGGGCGTCCAGCGCGCGGACGGCGGTGCCGAAGCGGTCCAGAAGCTGGCGGAAGGAGACTGGGCCGACCCGGTCGGCGCGGGCCAGACGCAGGCGGGCAATGCGTTCGACCTCCGGCAGGATCACGCCTTTTTGGCGGCCCCGATCCGCGGCTCGGCGCCCTTGAGCAGGCGGGCGATGTTCTCGTGGTGGCGGACGTAGATCAGGATGGCGGTCGCGATGGCCAGGACGAAGATCGGCTGGGGCGCGGGCAGGTCGAGGGCGGGCAGGGGCAGCAGGGCATAAAGCGGCGCGGCGGCGGCGGCGACGAGAGCGGCCAGCGAGGAATAACGCAGCACGAAGGCCACGATCAGCCAAGTCGCCCCGGCCATGAGCCCCAGCGGCCAGCAGGCGGCGATCATCAGGCCGAAGAAAGTGGCAACCCCCTTGCCGCCCTTGAAGCCCAGCCAGACGGGGAACAGGTGGCCCAGGAAGGCCGCGCCACCGGCTATGGCTCCGGCGGCCTCGGACTGCAGGAAATGGCGGGCCAGCAGCAGGGCGACGGCCCCCTTTCCGGCATCCAGCAGCAGGGTGGCGAGCGCCAGGTCCTTGCGGCCGGTGCGAAGCACATTGGTCGCGCCGATGTTGCCCGAACCGATGTTGCGCACGTCGCCCGCCCCGGCGGCGCGGGTGATCAGGACGCCGAAGGGGATGGAGCCCAGCAGATAACCGCCCACGGCAACGAGGCCGAGCGTGAACAGCGCTGGGCCGACCAGATCCTGCAACCGATTCGCTCCCGCTTTGCGTGCGCGGCCACAATGCGTCGGGGGCGGGTCTGGAGCAAGGGCGCGAAGGGGTTACAGACGTCACGATCGGCGGCTAAGAGCACCGGCTGTTCGTTCGTTTCGGTATGCCCATGACCCGCCTTTCGCTTGCAACCCTGCTGATGGCCTGCGCAGCGACGGCATGCGCCGGCGCGTCCCCTGTCGCGGTCGAACAGGCCCCTGTGCTGGCGGCCTATTTCGATTGCGTGCGCGAGGGCGGGGGCATCGCGATCTCGGCGCATCGCGGCCAGTCGGGCGAGGATCAGCCCGAGAACTCGATCCAGGCTTTCGAGACGACCGGTCGGGCCATCCCTGGCGCGATCCTCGAGATGGATGCGGCCCTGACTAGTGACGGCGTGCTGGTCATGATGCACGACGACAGCCTGGATCGGACGACGACGGGCCACGGTCTGGTCGCGAACAATACGCTGGCCCAGGTCAAGGCCGCGCGGCTGCGGGCGCCCAACGGCACCCTGACCGACGCCGCGCCGCCGACTCTGGAGGAGGCACTGGCGGCCGCCGGGCGGGTCGGGGCGATCGCCTCGATCGACCTGAAGCCGTCCAGCGAGGCGGCGACGGTGGCCCTGGCTCAGAAGGTTGTGGATCAGGTGCGGCGCTCGGGGGCGGCGGGTCGCGTGATCCTGATCACCTATACGCCCGAGAGCGCGCGGTCCGTGGCGGCGCTGGCCCCTGAGATGATGATCTCGGCCGGGATGGACGATGTGAGCGGGCTGGAGGGGCTGAACGCCGCCCAGATTCTGGCCTGGACCGGGGCGGGGGAGCCGAAACCCGCGCTGTGGCGGGCGGTGGGCGCGCGGGGCGTGGAGGCACAGTTCGGGACACTGGGCGCGCCGGGGCGGCGGCTGGACGACGTCTACGCGGCGGATGGGGACGTGTCCGAATATCGCGCCCTGTTCGATCAGAGTGTCACGGTGATCGCGACGGACGAACCGCTGGCGGTCAAGGGTGTGCTGGGCGCGGAATTGGCGGCGGCGGGGCGGTGTCGGCGGTAGAGCCTACCCTCTCCCAGAGGGAGAGGGCTTGAGCGCATGGCGGCGAAGCCGTCATCTTCGCGCGAAAGGGTGAGGGATTAAGATGTTGCGGCCCGAGACACTGACAGGCTTTGCGAGGGACCTGCGGCGAAGGCAGGCCGTGATGGCGCACTTGGGCGATGTGCTGGATGCGACCTGCCAGCATGCCCGACTGGCGAGACCTTAACCCCTCACCCTTTCGCCTTGCCCATCGCTGCGCTCTGGGGGGCTCAAGCCCTCTCCCTATGGGAGAGGGGATTGATGGACCGTACGGCCGCCGACGACCGTCAGCTCGACGCGACCTTGAAGTCGACGACCATCGAAGGGGGAGTTTTTCGACTTTGACCGTAGCGTCGCCGCGTCGATGACCACCGGCGCGCCGGGGTCGAACAGGATCAGGTCGGCGGGGGCATCGGGCGCGATCACGCCGGCCTCGAGGCCCAGCAGGGTCGCGGGGCCGTGGGTCAGGGGGCGCAGGACGTCGAGGAGGTCGAGGCCCTCTTCGTGATGCAGACCCAGGGCGGCGGGCAGGAGGGTCTCCAGGCCGACGGCGCCGGGCGCGGCCTCGGCGAACGGGCGGCGCTTGTCCTCGGCGGGGGCGGGGGTGTGGGCGGAGGTGATGGCCTCGATCAGGCCGTCACGGATTGCCTCGATCAGGGCGCGCCGGTCGCTTTCGGGGCGGAGCGGCGGGTCCAGCCGGAAGAATGTCCGGTAGTCGCCGATGTCGATCTCGTTGAAGCACAGGTGGTTGATGGAGACGCTGGCGGCGACCTCAAGCCCCCGGGCGCGGGCGCGGGCCAGGACCTCCAGCGCGGCCTCGGTCGAAATCTGGTCGACCAGGAAGCGCGCGCCCGTCTGTTCGACCAGGGCCAGGTCGCGTTCCAGCTGGATGCGTTCGGCGATCGCGGGGGCGGACGATAGGCCCAGGCGCGTGGCCAGCTCGCCCGAGGTGGCCACGGCCCCCTCCGACAGCCAGGGATCGGCCGGGCGGCAGGCGATCAGGGCATTGAAGGCCGAGGCATAGGCCATGATCCGAGACAGGACGCGGGTGTCGGCGATGACGTGGTCGCCATCGGTGAAGTAGAGCGCGCCCGCCTCGTGCATCAGGCCGATCTCGGCCATGCGCTTGCCGTCTCGGCCTTTCGTGGCGGCCCCGGCGACACGGACGTTGACCAGGTTCAGGGCCGCGCCCCGGCGCTGGATGAAATCGACCATGGCCGGGTCGTCGACGGCGGGGTCGGTGTCGGGCTGAATGACGATGGTGGTGACGCCACCCGCCGCGGCCGAGAGGCTGGCGGACTTCAGCGTCTCCTTGGGCTCTGCCCCCGGCTCGCCGGTGCGGACGCGGATGTCGATAAGGCCGGGGGACAGGCACAGGCCCCCGGCGTCGATGACCCGGGTCGCGGAGGGCGTCGCGGCACCGTGCTCGACGCGGGTGATGACGCCGTCCTCGATCAGCACCGCGCCGGGACCGTCGTAGTCGGTGGCGGGATCGAGCAGGCGGGCGTTGACGATGGCGAGGCTGATCATGCCCCGTCCTCCAGCCGTGCCGACAGACTGGCCAGCACCGCCATGCGGGCGGCGACGCCCATCTCGACCTGATCCTGGATCAGGGAGACGCTGAGGTCGTCGGCCACATCGGAATCGATCTCGACGCCCCGGTTCATCGGGCCGGGGTGCATGACCTTGGCGCCCGGATTCGCCCAGGCCAGTTTCTCGCGGTCCAGGCCCCAGAAGCGGAAATACTCGCGGGTCGAGGGGACCAGCGCCCCGTCCATCCGTTCCAGCTGGAGGCGCAGCATCATGACGACGTCGCAGCCCTTCAGGCCTTCGCGCATATCGTGGAAGACCTCGCAGCCCCAGCGGTCGGCGTCGCCGGGAACCAGCGTCGGCGGGCCGATCAGGCGGACGCGGGCCCCCATCATGGACAGCAGGGCGACGTTGGAGCGGGCGACGCGGCTGTGGGCGATGTCGCCGCAGATGGCGACGGTCAGGCCGCCGACGTCCCCGAAGGCACGCCGCAGGCTGAGGAGGTCCAGCAGGGCCTGGGTCGGATGTTCGTGACGGCCGTCGCCGGCGTTGACGACCGCGCAGCCGACCTTCTGGCTGAGCAGGGCCGCCGCGCCCGAGGCGGAGTGGCGCACGACCAGGATGTCGGGGCGCATGGCGTTCAGCGTCACGGCCGTGTCGATCAGGGTCTCGCCCTTCTTCACCGAACTGGCCCCGACGGGCATGGTGACGACGTCGGCACCCAGGCGCTTGGCCGCGATCTCGAACGAGGAACTGGTGCGGGTCGAGTTCTCGAAGAACAGGTTCAGCACGGTGCGGCCGCGCAGCAGATCCAGGCCCTTGGTGGATTCGCGGTTCAGATCGACGAAGGCATCGGCCAGATCGAGCAAGGCCAGCGTGAACGGCGGGTTCAGGTCCGCAGCGGCCAGGAAATGCGGTTTCGGGAACGGGACCCGCCGGTCGGCGATCAGGTCGGCGGCTGCGGCATGCTGGGTCATCAAAGCCCGGCTATAGACGGCTCTTACGCCAGATGGAACAGGGCGAGCGCCAAGGGGATGCCGAGCGCGCTGCCCACGGTGGTCAGTGCGACGATCCCGGCCATCAGGGGCGCGTCCCCGCCCATCTGGCGTGCCAGCAGATAGGCCGCCGCAGCCCCCGGGGCCGCGCCGCACAGAAGGGCGGTCGCCTGAGCCAGCTCGTCCCCGCCATACAGGACGCACAGGCCCCACATCAGAGGCGGCATGACGCCCAGCTTGACCAGGGTGACGCCCGCGACCGTCCACTTACGCCGTGCGACCTCCGCGAAGCTGAGGCCCGCGCCCGCGACGATCAGGCCCAGTGGCAGGGCCGCCCCGCCCAGCAGCTTCAGCGTGTCGGAAATGCCGGGAATGGGCGGGACGTGCAGGAAGTTCAGCGCCAGCCCCGTCAGGCAGGCGACCAGGATCGGATTGGCCAGCATCGCCTTCGTCAGGGCTCGGGGCGAGACGCCGCGCTGATCGGCCCCCCAGCGGGCCAGGACGGCGACGCAGGCGATGTTGGTCACCGGAATGATGCAGGCGATCATGACGGCGGCCAGGGCCAGGCCTTCGGCCCCGTAGACCGACTGGATGACGGGCAGGAAGACGAAGCTGTTCCAGCGGATGGTGCCCTGGAACACGCTGGTGAAGGCCGGGCCGTCGATCTTCAGCAGCGGCTTGGCCAGCAGCGTCAGCGCCCCGACGATGATGACGGCCGTGACCGCCGATCCCCCCGCGGCGCCCGCGCTGCCGCCCGCCAGGTCGGCGTCCCAGATCGCGGGGATCAGAAAGCCCGGATAGAGCAGGTTGATCGACAGCTTCTCGATCGGCCGCCAGGTCGCGTCCGGCAGAAAGTCGGATTTGCGCAGGCCATATCCGATGGCGATCAGGATGAAGACCGGGACGACGCCGGCGAACAAGGCCAGCATCAGACGTTCCGCACCCGGTCCAGCGCGCCCTGCAGGATCCAGGCGGCGGCGGTTCGGTCCACCACCCCTGCGCGGCGCTTGCGCGACAGGTCCAGCTCTCCGATCAGGAAACGCTCGACGGCCGAGGTGGAAAGGCGTTCGTCCCAGAAGGCGACGTTGACCGGGCGAAACCGCTCCAGATTGCGGGCAAAGGCTCGGCAGGACTGGGCGCGCGGCCCCTCGGTGCCGTCCATGTTGACGGGCAGGCCGATGATCAGGGCCGAGACCTTCCTGTGATCCATCAGCTTGAACAGGGCCTGGGCCTCGGCGGTGAACTTGGACTTGCGGATCAGCTCCAGCGGACTGGCGATCATGCGCGAGGTGTCGGAGGTGGCCACGCCGATCGTCGTCTCGCCCAGGTCCAGTCCCATCCAGGCCGTGTCGGGCGGGCAGGCGGCGGGCAGGGCGATCAGGTCGAAGACGGGCACGGCGCGGCCGTAGGCGTTGCCATGCGCCCTGTCAAAGGCGAGGGTGGCGTACATGCCATGGAGGTCCGCAATGTCGCGCCATCTGCTTCTCGCCCTGGGTCTGGCCGGTGCGCTAGCGGCCTCGGCCTGCGACGCGCAGCCCGACGCCGCGCCAGCGGCTTCGGCCGCCGAAGCGCCCGACACGACAGCCGGCACGCCCACTGTGCCGCAGGCCGTGCCGCTGACTGCGTCTGGTGCGCCCCAGGCCCGGTCGGCCGAGGCCTTGGATGACAGTCTGCAGTCCGCCGCCAGCGTGGTGCGCGTCGATTGGGTGGCCGATCAGAGCGCCAAGCTGTTCGGCACGGCCGGTGGCGATCCGGCGATGAATGGGCTGTACACCTACATCGGTTTCTTCGGGTCGCCTGCAGATGGCTGGGTAGTCTTCAAGCTGGGCGACGTGCTGGAATACACCGTCCTATCGTCCTCGGCGGGTCGGGTCGATCTGGACCTGCACGAGAGCACCTATGACGAGGCATCGGGCCAGATCGGCAGCCGTCACCGGAAGGTGATCGTGGCCTGGACGGTCCCGGCCGAAGGCGGGAGCCCTGCGGCGATTACTGTGACGCCCGCGTCCTGACCGGCTGGACGCTTGTGCGGTGCGGTGTGGGCGGCTAATCCCGCCCGCTGGACGCTAAGACTGGAGGGCCGCATGGCCATCGACGCCGCGACGGTGAGGAAGGTCGCCCACCTCGCCCGCATCAAGACCCCCGAAGACCGGCTGGAGCCCCTGGCGGGCGAGCTGAACGGCATCATGGCCTGGATCGACCAGCTGAACGAGGTCGATGTGGAGGGCGTGGAGCCGATGACGTCGAACGTCGCCCAGCCGCTGCGGCTGCGCGACGACGTGGTGACGGATGGGGCCAAGGTGGATGCGGTGCTGTCAAACGCGCCGAAGTCGGCGGACGCATTCTACGTCGTGCCCAAGGTGGTCGAATAGATGTCGGACCTGACCCAACTGACCCTGAAGGCGGCCGTCGACGGGCTGAAGGCCAAGGCCTTTTCGTCCGAAGAGATCACGCGCGCCTTCGTGGCCAACATCGAGGCGGCGAACCCGACGTTGAACGCCTATGTCGAGGTCACGGCCGACAAGGCGATCGAGATGGCCAAGGCGTCCGACGCGCGGATCGCCTCGGGCGACGCCGGAGCGCTGGAAGGCGCGCCGCTGGGGATCAAGGATCTGTTCTGCACCGAGGGGGTGCAGACGACGGCCGGGTCCAACATGCTGCGCGGGTTCGTGCCGCCCTATGAATCGACCGTCACCGCCAATCTGTGGCGCGACGGAGCGGTCATGCTGGGCAAGCTGAACATGGACGAGTTCGCCATGGGCTCGTCCAACGAGACCAGTGCCTTCGGGCCGGTCGTGAATCCCTGGAAATCAAAGGCTTCAAACGCCTATCTGACGCCGGGCGGAAGCTCGGGCGGGTCGGCGTCGGCGGTGGCGGCGGACCTGTGCCTGGCGGCCACGGCCTCGGATACGGGCGGATCGATCCGCCAGCCGGCCGCCTTCACCGGCACGGTTGGGATCAAGCCCACCTACGGCCGGGCCAGCCGGTTCGGCATGGTGGCCTTCGCCAGTTCGCTGGACCAGGCAGGGCCGATCACCAGGACGGTCGAGGATGCGGCCCTGATGCTGCAATCCATGTGCTCGTTCGACGTGAAGGACTCGACCAGCCTAGACGTGCCCACGCCGGACTGGACCACCTCGGTGGGCAAATCCGTCAAGGGACTGCGGATCGGTGTGCCGCGCGAATACGTCGTCGATGGCATGCCGGCCGAGGTGCAGGCCCTGTGGGACCAGGGCGTCGCCTGGCTGAAGGACGCGGGCTGCGAGATCGTGGACATCAGCCTGCCGCACACGAAATACGCCCTGCCGACCTACTATATCGTGGCACCGGCCGAGGCGTCGTCGAACCTGGCGCGTTATGACGGCATGCGGTTCGGGCACCGCGCCGAGAAGGCGTCGTCGCTGACGGACCTCTACGAGACCAGCCGCGCCGAGGGCTTCGGGGCCGAGGTGAAGCGGCGTCTGGTGATCGGGGCCTATGTGCTGTCGGCCGGATTCTACGACGCCTACTACGTCCGGGCCTTGAAGGTCCGTCGCCGCATCGCCGAGGATTTCGACAAGGTCTGGGGGCAGGTCGACGCCATCCTGACGCCGTCCACGCCGTCGGCCGCCTTCGCCATCGGGGACAAGCAGATCGATCCGGTGACGATGTATCTGAACGACGTCTTCACGGTGACGGCGAACCTGGCCGGACTGCCGGGCATTTCGGTGCCGGCAGGACTGGATTCCAACGGCTTGCCCCTGGGCCTTCAGGTGATCGGCAAGGCTCTGGACGAGGCGACGGTGTTTCAGGTCGGTGCGGCGCTGGAACAGGCGGCAGGCGGCGTCGGCCGGGCGGAGCGGTGGTGGTAGCGGACTGATCCTCGGCGAGAGGATCAGTCCGTCAACGATCAGCTTGCGGGCAGGGCCTTCAGGTCGGCGTCGATGGCCTCGATGATGGCGGGCGTCACGGCACCGCCGGAGAGGGGGGCGACCTGGGTCAGAGTCATGTCCTGGAACTGCGGCAGGGCCGGATGTTGTGATACGCCAGGCAGGTGCTTTTCGAGCACGGCGGCGGTGGCGGGGTCGGCCAGCAGATCCTTGATCGAGGAGGTGATGGTCGGGTGGGCGGCGTGAGCGGCCATGTCGTGATCGGCCATGGGGGCGGGCGGCGTCGCGGGCGCAGCTGTCTGGGCCGAGGCGGCGGTGGCGACGGCGGCGAGCGCGGCGGCGGCGAAGAGGGTCTTCATCATCTGACAGGTTCCGGTTGGACAGTGGATGCAGGATGACCCGGAAATCGTGACGCACTCAAGACAGGAACTTTCGCATCGGTGCCGGTGAGGCTAATCAGGGCGGATGACCGACACGATCGACAAATCGAACCTCATTCAGGGCCGCACCGGGGCCTGGGAAATCGTCATGGGGCTGGAGATCCACGCCCAGGTGGCGTCGAAGGCCAAGCTGTTCTCCGGGGCCGCCGTGGGCTTCGGCGCGGGGCCGAACGAGCAGGTGTCGCTGATCGACGCGGGCTTTCCCGGCATGCTGCCGACGCTGAACAGGCACTGCGTCGAGCAGGCGGTGAAGACCGGGCTGGGTCTGCGCGCACAGATCAATCGCAAGAGCCAGTTCGACCGGAAGAACTATTTCTATCCCGACTTGCCGCAGGGCTATCAGATCAGCCAGCTCTATTTCCCGATCGTCGGCGAGGGCGTCGTCGAGGTCGAGGCCGAGGACGGGTCGTTCTTCAACGTCGGCATCGAGCGGCTGCATCTGGAGCAGGATGCGGGCAAGCTGATCCACGACCTGTCGCCGACGGAAAGCTACGTCGACCTGAACCGGGCGGGCACGGCCCTGATGGAGATCGTGTCGCGGCCGGATATCCGCAGCCCGGAGGAGGCCGTCGCCTACGTCAAGAAGATTCGCACCATCCTGATCTATCTGGGCACCTGCGACGGGGACATGGAAAAGGGCAACCTGCGGGCCGACGTGAACGTGTCGGTGTGCCGCGAGGGGGCCTATGCCCGTTTCAAGGAGACCGGCGACTTCTCGAACCTGGGAACGCGGTGCGAAATCAAGAACGTGAACTCGTTCCGCTTCATTTCACAGGCCATCAACTACGAGGCGCGGCGTCAGATCGAGATCCTGGAGGACGGCGGCAAGATCGTTCAGGAGACGCGGCTGTATGACCCCACGGCGGGCGAGACGCGGTCGATGCGGTCCAAGGAAGAGGCCAACGATTACCGCTACTTCCCCGATCCCGATCTGCTGCCGCTTGAACTGGAACAGGCCTGGATCGACGACATCAAGGCCCACCTGCCCGAGCTGCCGGACGACAAGCGCAGGCGGCTGATGGCCGACTATGGGCTGTCGCAATATGACGCCGTGGTGCTGATTTCCGAACAGGCCAAGGCGGACTATTTCGAACACGCGGCCAAAGGGCGGGACGCCAAGCTGGTGGCCAACTGGGTGACCAACGAGCTGTCGGCGCGTCTGGCGGCGGACGGCAAGGACTTTTCGGAGAGTCCGCTCCCTGCGGCGCATGTGGGGGAACTGGTGGCGCTGATCGAGGAGGGGGTGATCTCCTCCAAGATCGCCAAGCAAGTCTTTGATTATGTCTGGTCCGGCGAGGGCTCGCCCCGTCAGGTGGTCGAGGCGCGCGGCCTGGTTCAGGTGAACGATACCGGCGCGATCGAGAAGGCCGTAGACGAGATCATCGCCGCCAACCCGGACAAGGCCGCAGCGGTGGCGGACAAGCCTCAAGCCATCGGCTGGTTCGTCGGTCAGGTCATGAAGGCGACCGGCGGCAAGGCGAACCCTGCCAGCGTGAACGAGATCCTGAAAGCCAAGCTTGGGTTATAGTGACGAAAAAGCCCGCCCGGATCACTCCGGGCGGGCTTCTCGCCCATTGCTGCGAGCGTCTAGTTGCTCAGCAACGAGATGATGACGCCGGTGGCCAGCGCCGCCAGCACCACGTCGCCGGTGTCGGTGCGGTAGTAGCCGTAGCCGCGCGGCGGGGTGCGATAGCCGTAGCGGTTGTAGTCGCGGATGTACCAGCTGGACCGGTATTGGTATGGCAGGGTCGCTCCCCGGTAATATCGGCGGTTGTCGCGGTACTGATCGCGCTGACCGCGGCGGTAGTCGTTGTAGCGCTCGCGCGGCGTGTAGCGTCCGCCGTCGTAGCGATTGTGGTCCGAGCGGCGTTCCCACTGCTCGTAACGTCCATCGCGGTCACGGTCGTGATGGCGCGACTGGGCCGATGCGGCGACTGGCGCGGCCAGGGTGGCCAGGGCCATGGCGCCGATGATGAGGGTCTTGTTCTTCATCCTACTGCTCCCGTTCGATGGGTCGTCTGCGCGACCGCGTGAAAAAAGCCCGACCTGAGGCTCCAGTCTCGCGATCGCTGCATGAACCCGACCTGAATGGGCCGTTTAGGAAAACCGCTACTTCGCCATCCCGTTCATCAGCAGGTCGAGCACCGGGCGCACCTCGATCCGGGCCGTGGCGGCGGCCGGAACGCGGGCGGCCCAGCGTTCGGCCTCGGCGCGGTCGGCGACCTCGATGACGAACCAGCCGCTGAGGGTCTGGGGCGCGCTTTCGAGGGTGGCGCTGCGAGCCTGGGCGTCGCGGACCGTGACGGTCACACCCTGGGTGGGCTCGGCCAGCGGACCGCCCCCGCGCACGATGCCGGCGGCGTTCATCTCGGCCCCCAGAGCGGCGAAACTGCCCCAGTAGGCCTCGGCTTTGGTCGGATCGTTTCGCGCGGCGAAGTCGGCGGGCGTCTCATAGACGAACAGGGCGAACTGTTCGGCGTGGGCGGTGGCGGGGCCGAGGGCGGCGGCCCCGAGGATCAGGGCGGCGGCGGCCGCGTGAAAGGCGAAGGCGTTGGGGATCAGCCTGGGCATCGGAGGTCTCCTCGAACATGACGACGCGAACGGTCGCGCATGAGGGAGACGCGTGGCCGGATGCCGAATCGACATCGGGCTGAGCGATCTTAGAAAAGATTGCCCTGGTCGGCGGGCGTCGGGCGGGGCTTGGACGTCGGGCGCGGGGCTGCGTGCGCGCCATCGATCACAGCGCCGCGCGATCCGTCGGCGAAGTTCAATGTCACGGCCTGGCCCGGCAACAGAGCGGCGGCGGAGGCGATCATGCGGCCGGTCTCGTCGTCGATCCGGGCGAAACCGGGTTTGGGTCGCCGGGGATCTAGGGTGGCGAGCGCGCGCGCGAGGGCGGCGAGGCGATCGGACGCGCGGTCGATCGTCTGTGACGGAATGCGTTCGAGGCGGGCGGTCGCGGTCGTCAGCCGGGTCGTGCGTTGTTCCAGACGATGGCGGACAGGGGCTAGGGTCAGCTTTCCGCTGACCTGAAGCAGGCGACGCTCATGCCTGGCCGCATTGGAGCCGAGCCCGGCAATGAGACGGCTCCCGAGACCGTCCAGACGGGCCACGCGCTGCTCCACCGCGCGGTCCAGCAGACGCGGCGAGAACCGGCCTCCGACCCCGACCAGTCGGCGGTGATGCAGCTCGACATTGCGTCCCAGACCGGATCCCAGACGACTGGCGGCGTAATCGAGGCGCTGCTGGGCCACGGCGATCAGGTCCTCGGGTCGAGCCGGCAGCCCGCGGGCGACGGCGCGCAGGCGCACGCGACGGTCCTCCAGCAGGCGCGCGCCCGCCCGGTCCAGGCGGCGCTCCAGGTCGGTGACAGCGGCGCGCAGGTCGGCCAGGACCGGCGTCGCGATCTCGGCCGCCCCTGTCGGCGTCGGCGCGCGGCGGTCGGAGACGAAATCGATCAGGGTGGTGTCGGTCTCGTGGCCCACCGCCGAGATGATCGGGATGGTGGCGGCCGAGACCGTGCGGGCCAGGTCTTCGTCGTTGAAGCACCACAAATCCTCCACCGAGCCACCGCCGCGCGCGACGATCAGCAGGTCGGGGCGGGGGATTGGACTGTCCGGCCTCATGGCGTCGAAGCCCCGGATAGCCGCACCGACCTGACCGCAGGCGGCGTCGCCCTGGACCATCACGGGCCAGACGATGACGTGGCACGGCCAGCGCTCGGCGATGCGGTGCAGGATGTCTCGGATCACCGCCCCCGTCGGGCTGGTGATGACGCCGATGGTGCGGGGATAGAGCGGAATGGCGCGCTTGCGGCTGGTCTCGAACAGCCCCTCGCCGCTGAGCTTGATCTTCAGCCGCTCCAGCTGCGCCAGCAGGGCGCCGGCCCCGGCCGCCTCCATCGACTCGATCACGATCTGATAGCTGGAGCGGGCGGGGTAGGAGGTGATCTTGCCGGTGACGATGACCTCCAAGCCCGTCTCGGGCTGGACACCCAAGCCGCGCGTGGAGCCCTTCCAGACCACGCCGTCGATGGCCGACTTGTCGTCCTTCAGCGTCAGATAGATGTGGCCCGAGGCGTGGCGGGTGACCTTGGAAATCTCGCCCCGCAGCCGGACGTGGCCGAAACGGTCTTCCAGCGTGCGCTTCAGGGCGAAAGACAGCTCCGAGATCGACAGCGGCGGGTTGTTGTCACGCGCGGGCGCTGGCGTGGCCTCGGCGGGCCCGGCGAAGACGTAGTCGTCGGTCATGGTCGCAGTCTATGGCGCGTCGGGCCGCGCGCAAACCGCCGCATTCGGATTATACCCTTCGATCATGAGCGATGAACGCATGCCTCCCCGTGAGACCGACGACCCGCGCGAGCGCGACCTGGCCCGACGCAGCAACAATCCGTCGGTGTCGATCTGGCTGATCCTGATGGCGATCGGCCTGCTGGGCGCGGTCGTCTATGTGGCGTCTGCCATCCTCTGATCGCCCGCTGCCCTTGACCGCCCGGCCGGTCGCGGCCATTGCGCGGGCATGGATATCCTGCTCGTCGGATCGGGAGGGCGTGAGCACGCCCTGGCCTGGAAAATCAGCCAGTCGCCGCTGGTCGACAAGCTTTACTGCGCGCCCGGCAATCCCGGGATCGCCAAGGTCGCCACCTGTCTGGCCGACTACAAGGCCAATGACGCCGAGGGGCTGACCCGGCTGGCGCGCGAGCTGAAGGTCGGGCTGGTGGTCGTCGGGCCGGAAGTGGCGCTGGAGGCCGGGCTGGCCGACCGGTTGAACGCCGCGGGCATTCCCTGTTTCGGGCCGACCGCCAAGGCGGCGCAGTTGGAGACGTCCAAGGCGTTCTCGAAGGCCTTCATGGCGCGGCACGAGATCCCGACGGCCCACTATGGCGTCTATGAGCGGATCAAGGACGCCAAGGCCGCGCTGAAGGTGTTCAAGCCCCCCTATGTCATCAAGGCCGATGGTCTGGCGGCGGGCAAGGGGGTGGCGATCAGCCCGGACCGGCACGACGGCGAGGCCGAGATCGAGCGGATGCTGGGCGGGCGGTTCGGAGCGGCGGGGGCGCGCGTGGTGATCGAGGAGTTCATGGCCGGCGAGGAGGGCTCGCTGTTCGCCCTGTGTGACGGCAAGCGGGCCGTGCTGTTCGGCGGAGCCCAGGACCACAAGCGGGCCTTCGACGGCGACCTGGGTCCCAATACCGGCGGAATGGGCGCCTATTCGCCCGCGCCGGTGTTCGACGAGGCCCTGGTGATGGCCGCGAACCGGCGGATCGTGCAGCCGACGCTGAAGGCCATGGCGCTGGAGGGGACGCCCTATCGCGGGGTGCTTTATGCCGGGCTGATGTCGACCGACGAAGGTCCCAAGGTGGTGGAGTTCAACGCCCGCTTCGGCGACCCGGAGTGTCAGGTGCTGATGATGCGGATGGCGGGTGACATCGTACCGTATCTGCTGGCCTGTGCGCGGGGGGACGTGTCGCGCCTGCCCGAGCCTGAGTTCAAGCCGGAGACGGTGATCTGCGTGGTCATGGCGGCCAAGGGCTATCCCGACAGTCCGATCGAGGGGTCGATCATCCGGGGCGCCGAGCAGGACTTCGGCCCGCATGTGCAGGTGTTCCACGCCGGGACGCACCGCGACGAGGACGGTATGCTGAAGGCCGTCGGCGGGCGGGTGCTGAACATCTGCGCCGAGGGCGAGGACATCGTCGAGGCGCGCGAGCGGGCCTATGAGGCGGTACGCAAGATCGACTGGCCGGGCGGCTTCAACCGCACAGACATCGGTTGGCGGGCGCTGGAGCGGGAGTAGGGTCTAGGCGGCGGCGTAGAGCAGGCGGCCTTCGCCCATGCGTTCACGCAGTATCGGCAGGTCGGTGTGGGCGGTGGAGAAACAGCCGTAGCTGCGACCCAGCTTGCCTTCGCGGGCCAGGAACTCAGGGTCCGCATAGTCCGCGCCGTGGACGATGATCGCGCGGTCGCGGGCCAGATTGTTGGTGTACTCCAGCCCGTCGAGCAGAACGTTCGGACCCTGTTGCGCACCCCAGCCGGCACCGGCGGTGGCGAAGGCCCCGACCGAGGACATGTAGCTCTCGGGCTCGTTGGAGAAGGTCCGGGCATAGCCCGAGTGTTCCGGGTCGGACCCGCGACCGTGACAGGTCCGGAAGGCGATCACGCGACCGGCGATCAGATCGACTTCGTAGAATCGCTGCTCACCGGAGAATTTCTGGAAATCGACCAGATACATCCGGTCGCGCAGGGGGATGCGCTGATGGTGCACGTCCAGCGCCGCCATGGCACGGGCCATCAAGGTGGGACGGACCAGACGCTGCGGGTCGAGCGGCGGCGGCGTGATCTGTGGAATGGGGGCTAGCGGACGCGGCGCGGGCGTCTGGGCCAGAACGATCGGCGTGACGGCGGCGGGAGCCGAGGCGCAGCCGGCGAGCAACGCCGAACCACCCAAAATCATCCCTCGTCTCGATAGCCGCATGCGACGCCCTCGTAGCGGTTTGTCCGAAGGTACGACTTGTTTCACAAATCCAGCCCTGCGTTCAAGCGCGGCCTTGGCTCCGGTCCTGAGCGGGGTATGGTCGTTTCAATAACAGGGGAGAGATCGATGAAGTCCGCACTCGTGGCCGCGATGGCCGTCATGGCCATGGCCGGCGCTTCGCAGGCGCAGCAGAGCCCCGCCTCACAGGGTTTACCCGCGACAGGCGAAACGACGTTCGTTCAGGCCGGGCGGCTTTTGGCAGACCCCGAAAGCGGCGTTGTGCTGCGCGATAAAACTCTCGTGATCGTCGGGAACCGCGTCACCGAAATCCGCGACGGCTTCGTCGGCGACGGCCATGTCATCGATCTGCGCGACGAATTCGTGCTGCCGGGACTGATCGATAGCCATGTTCACTTGACCTCGCAGCAGAGCCCTTCGGGGCGTTTGGACGCGGTGACGCGCGATTCCGCCGACAGCGCCATGATCGGGGCCGGATTCGCCCGACTTACGCTCATGGCCGGGTTCACCACCGTGGCCGACCTGGGTGGAGATAACGACGCCGTCTTCGCCCTGCGAGACGGTATCCGCAGAGGTGACGTGGTCGGACCGCGCGTGATCGCGGCGGGGTCGGCGGTGTCGATCCACGGCGGGCACGGGGACGTGAACGGCTATACCGACGACGTCATGCACCTGCTGTCGCCCGAGAGCGTCTGTTCGGGGGCCGACGACTGCATGCGGGCGGTGCGGCTGCAGGTCCGGGCCGGGGCTGACATCATCAAGATCACGGCGACCGGGGGCGTGCTGTCCAACACCGCCGCGGGCTTGGCCCAGCAGTTCACCGACGCGGAACTGGCCGCCATCGTCGAGGTCGCGCACCGGATGGGACGGCAGGTCACGGCCCACGCCCACGGCACGGACGGCATCAACGCCTTCCTGGAAGCGGGCGGCGACTCGATCGAGCACGGCACCTATCTGGACGACGAGTCGATCCGGCTGTTCCGCTCACACCACGCTTATCTGGTGCCGACGCTTCTGGCGGGGGACTTCGTGGCGCGGGTCGCCTCGGGACCGGATAACTTCTTCACGCCCGCCCAGACCGCCAAGGCATTGGAGGTTGGGCCGAAGATGGTGGACATGGCGCGCCGGGCGCACGAGGGCGGGGTCATGATCGCCTTCGGGACGGATACGGGCGTCTCGGCGCACGGCGACAACGCCCAGGAGTTCGCCCTGCTGGTGCGGGCGGGTCTGACGCCGCTGGAGGCGGTTCAGGCGGCGACCAACGTGGCGGCGGCGCACCTGCAGATCTCGGGGGAAGCCGGTCGGATCGCGGTCGGGATGCCGGCCGACATCGTGGCGGTTCAGGGCGATCCGCTGAGCGACGTCACGACACTGGAGCACATGGCCTTCGTGATGAAGGGCGGCGTCGTTTATCGCGAGCAGTGAGCCAGAAGGGTCCGGAACGCCGCCTCGTCCTCGAACCGGGCGGCGACGGGCCATGCGGTGACGCGGGTTCGCCAGTTGGGCGGCAGGCGGACCCAGTCCTTTTCCGTGGTGATCAGACCGGCACCGAAGGCGGCGGCCCGGTCGGCGAGGAAGGCGAGGTCCTCGGGCCGGTACTCGGCATGGTCGGGAAAGGGGACGAAATCGGCCAGATTCGCACCCGCCGCCTTTAGCGCCCGCTCGACCTTCCACGGCTTGGCGATGCCCGCGAAGCCGACCAGGGGGCAGGTCGGCGGTGCGTTGGCGGCTTCCAGGCGGGCAATGAAGGTCGGCAGATTGCCGAACGTCGCCAACAGCTCAGGGTCGGCGGGAGGGGCGTCGGCGGGCAACAGGACGACGACCGCGTCGGCGCGCGCGAGCCCGGCCGCGAGGGGTTCGCGCATGGGGCCGGACGGAAAGACCGATCCGTCGCCAAAGGGCCATTCACCCTCGCGAGTCTCGCCGTCCACCACGATCAGGCTGAGCGTCTTTCGCAACGTCGGGTTCTGGTGGGCGTCGTCGAGGATCAGTGCCTGAGCGCCGGCCGATGCGGCAGCCCTCGCGCCGGCCACCCGATCTCGCGCGATCCAGACCGGAGCCTCGCCCGAGAGCATCAGGGGCTCATCGCCGACGTCGGCGGCGGCGTGCAGGGCAGGAATGACATGGACGGGGCCTTCCAGCCTGCCGCCATAGCCGCGCGACAGGGCCTGGGCCTCGATCTCGTCGGCCCGAAGCAGGCGCAGGACCTCGCGCGCAACGGGCGTCTTGCCCGATCCGCCGACGGTCAGATTGCCGATCGAGATGACGGGGATGCCGACGTCCACGGGGATGGCGCGGGCGATGCGGCGCGCGGTGGCGGCGGCCCAGATCCAGGAGGCGGGTTTCAGCAGGGTGCGGGCGACGCGGCCGTGGCGGCCGTCGCGCTCATACCACCAGCGCGGCGTGGAAAGCTTCATCGGCGCACCGGGGGCAGAAGCGGCTGCAAGGCCTCCCAGAGGCGGTCCAGACCCGCCCCGACCTCGGCGGCTGCGCGCCGGCCGCGCTCACCCATGGCGCGGGCGGCAGAGGGCTCGGCGAGCAGCGGCGCGATCACGCCGGGCAGATCGCCGGGCGTGCCGACGACGGCGAGACCATCCGCCGCGACCAGATCAGCGGTCACGGCCCCCCAGTTCGCGGCGTCGGGGCCTGTGACGGCGGGTTTGGCCAGCCGCGCGGGTTCCAGCGGATTGTGCCCGCCCCACGGCTCGCGACCGAGCACTGAACCAAACGAGCCGCCCATGACGACCACGTCGGCGAGCCGCAGGAACAGCCCGAGCTCGCCCAGGGTGTCAGCGACGTAGATGTCGGTCTCGCCGTTCGGGGCCGCGCCGCGCGAGCGCAGGGCGAAACGATAGCCGTCGCGGGTCAGGGTGGTTGCGATCTCGGATCCTCGCGCCGGATGGCGGGGGACGATGACGAGGCACAGGCGCTCGGCCAGGCGATCCAGGGCGCGGACGATAGCGATTTCCTCGCCCTCATGCGTCGAGGCGGCGACGATGACGGGGCGGTCGCCGATGGCGGCACTGAGGGCGGTGAAGGCCGCCGTGTCGTGGGGCAGGGGCGCACCGGAGAGTTTCAGGTTCACCTGACCGTCGACTTGCGCGCCCAGCGATCGCAGACGCGCCGCCGACGTGTCGTCCTGGGGCATGATGAGGGCGAAGGCATCGAGCAGTCTTCGGACCGAGGCGGGGATGCGGCTCCAGCCCTCGGCGGTCTTCTCCGTGATGCGGGCGCTGACGAGGGCGAGCGGGATCTTCCGGGCCTGCGCGGCGAGGATCAGGTTGGGCCACAGTTCGCTTTCGACGAATACGCCGAGCGAGGGTCGCCAATGGTCGAGGAAGGATGCGACGGCATGGGGGCCGTCGACGGGGGCGAACTGATGGATGACGCCGGGCGGCAGGCGCTGGGCCAGCAGGTCGGCGGAGGTCATGGTGCCGGAGGTGACGAGGACGCTCAGGTCGGGACGGGCTTTCACGAACCGCTCGACGACGGGCAGCAGGGACAGGGTCTCGCCGACGCTGACGCCGTGCAGCCAGACCAGATCGCCGTCGGGGCGGGCGAGACCCGAGACGCCCAGGCGTTCATCGACGCGGACGGCGTCCTCCTTGCCCTGTTTGACACGCGCGTCGAGGATGCGCGGGGCCAGGGGCTCCAGCAGACGGGTCAGCAGCCGATAGGCGACGAGCGGCAGGGTCACAGCCGCTCCAGCCCCGTCATCGCGTCGGCGCGGGCCTCGACGGCCGTCAGGCGCTCCGTCCAGGGCCCGGTGACATCGGACAGGGCCGCGCCCGCCGGGAAGTGGGCGATGTCATAGACGATGGCCCCGCGACCAAAGGGTAAGGGCAAAAGGGCCCGATCCCAGCTGTTCAGGCGCACGGCCGGATTGCAGCTCATGCCGATGAACAGGACGGGTGCGCCCGACATCTTGGCCATCAGAGGCAACCCTTCCGCCATCACCCGAACCGGGCCTCGTGGACCGTCCGGGGTGACGGCGAGCGCGCCGATCTTGAGCTGTTTCAGGCCGTCGCGCAGCGCCTGCGAGCCGCCCTTGGCCGCATCGGCCTTGTCCTTGTTGGCGGAGGATCCACGCACGGCGGGAAAGCCCTGCAGCGCCACGGCCTTGGCGATGAACTGGCCGTCGGGGCTGAGCGATATCAGAGCCTTGGCGGATTGCGCTCGGTCAAGCGGCCAGCAGGACGGCGAAAGGCCGATGCGCGAATGCCAGAAGGTGCAAAGCACGCCGCCGCCCGCCGCCCAGACGCCCTCCGCATGTTCGCGGCCTTCGTAGGACCAGCGGATGGTGGCGAAGCAGAACCGCATCCAGGCGGCGAGCACGGACGACAGGATCGTCTGGATGACCGGATTCCGCAGCGGCCTCACGTCACGCGACCGTGGCGACGGCAGGGGTGCCGTCCAGCGACTGCTGGCGGGCCAGGCGGCTGTAGAGGCCACCCTTCCTGACCAGGGCGGCGTGGGTGCCGCTTTCGACGATGTGGCCGGCCTCCAGCACCAGGATGCGATCCGCCCGCTGCACGGTGGACAGGCGGTGCGCGATCATCAACGTCGAACGACCGGCCATCAACCGTTCAAGCGCCGCCTGGACCAGGGCCTCGCTTTCGGTGTCCAGGGCCGATGTGGCCTCGTCCAGCAGCAGGATGGGAGCGTCCTTCAGGAAGGCGCGGGCGATGGCGATGCGCTGGCGCTGTCCCCCCGACAGCCGCATGCCGGCCTCTCCGGCGCGGGTCTGATAGCCCTCGGGCAGGGCGGTGATGAAGTCGTGGGCGGCGGCGGACCGGGCGGCCTCGGCGATCTGCTCCGGCGTCGCGCCGGGCCGCGCATAGGCGATGTTGGCGGCGATCGTGTCGTCGAACAGGAACGGCTCCTGCGTCACCAGGGCGATGCGGGCGCGCAGGTCTGTCAGGCTGAGATCGCGGAGGTCCACGCCGTTGACGGTGATGACACCCTCGGTCACGTCGTAGAAGCGGGGGAGCAGGCTGAGCAGGGTGGACTTGCCGCCGCCGGACGGGCCGACCAGGGCGACAGTCTCTCCGGGCGCGACCGTCAGCGACACGGCTGAAATCGTCGGCGCGGTTGGGCCATAGGCGAAAGACACATGGTCGAAGACGATGGTCGCCGGGCCTTCGGGCAGGGCGACGGGTGCGGCCGCCTGACGGATCTCCGGCTCGATATCCAGCGAGGCGAACAGGCGCCGCGCGGCGGTCAGGCCTTCGATCATGACGGTCTGCAAATTGACCACCTGGCGCAAGGACTGCCCGGCCAGCATGAGCAGGCCGATGAAGGCGGCGAAGGCCCCGACGCTCATGTGGCCGCCCTGCGACTTCCAGCCGGCATAAACCATGACGGTGGCGACGATGATCATGGCCACCAGATTGCTGAACGGCCCGGCGAAGGCGCGGCTGTCGGCGCTCTTGATCACGTGCTTCTGGCGGCGGGCGACGACATCGCCGACACGGGCCTGTTCGACGGCCTCGCGGTTTTCAAGCTTGATGAGGCGGACGCCGTCGAGGTTCTCCATCAGGGCGGTAGAGAGGCTTTCCGTCTCCTTCATCGCGCCGACCGTGGCCTTGCGTGTCCGCTTGGAGAACCGCCGCAGCACGAAGCTGATCAAGGGCACGCCCAGAAGCACGACCGCGGTCAGTTCCCAGTCGATGAAGGCCATTCCGACGATGACGGCCAAAAGCGTCACCGCGTTCTGGGTGTAGTTGACCACGCCCGAGGTGAAGGCCTCGCGCACCAGATTGGCGTCGAACAGGACCGACGAGACGAAACTGCCCGTATGCTGGCTGCGCAGGCGGGCCAGGTCGGCGCGGATCATGGCTCCGAACAGGCGGACCTGGATGTCGCCGACGATGCCGTGTCCCAGCCTGTTGACCAGGGCGGCCTGGCCGAGAGAGGCCAGGGTCCAGAGGAAGGCGACGACGACGATCGTGGCGGGAATCCAGATCAGAGACTGACCCGGCGGCACCGGAATCAAGCCCCAGATGCGGATCGGCGCGTTCGGATCGACGAACAGGCCGTTGATGGCCGGTTCAAGCAGCTTCAGCGTCAGGGCGTTCAAACCGCCGGCCGCCACGGCGCACAGGATCGAGGCAAACAGCGGCACCTTGTGATGCGAGAGGTAGTCGCGCCAGATCCGCGCCAGCAGGGGACGCAGCGGTGCCTTCTCATCGTTCACGGGCGAACTCATCGGGCGGAGGTCGGACGGGAGGGGGCGCAAGTCAAGCGTTCGGTCGTCGGGACGGGATGACGGGGCGACATCCATCGCCTATTTCACCGCCATGGCGCGATTTGATGTCTCGACCCCGAAAGGGCTGGCGGCCGCGCGACGGGACTTCTTCTGGAACGACCACGCCTTTCTGCGGCTGGCGTTTTCCAACGCCCACTGGATCGGGCCTGACCTGGTGCGCACCAACCAGCCGTCGCCGCGACAGCTGGAGGGCTGGGCACGGCGGGGCATCCGTACGGTCATCAATCTGCGGGGCGAGCGGGACGAGGGCTATTACTGGCTGGAGAAGGCGACATGCGAGCGGCTGGGGCTGACGTTGATCGACGCCCCGCTCGATTCGCGCGATCCACCGTCCAAGGAGCGGGTGCGGAGGGCGCGGGATCTGTTCGCCTCGATCGACTATCCGGCCCTGATCCACTGCAAGTCGGGGGCGGACCGGGCCGGGCTGATGGCAGTCTTCTATCGGCATTTCCATCTGGGCGAACCGATCTCGGTCGCGCGCCAAGAGCTGTCAAAACGATATCTGCACAGCCGGGAGGGCCTGACGGGCGTGCTGGACTATTTCGTCGAGACCTACATCGACGAGGTCGAACCGACGGGTGTCGGCTTCATGGAGTGGGTCGAGTCGGACGCCTATGACCCCAAGGCGATGCGCGACCGCTTCCGGGCGTCGTGGTGGGGGACGCTGCTGACCGAACGTCTGCTGAAACGGGAGTAGGCGTCAGCCCCAGGGGCCAGCGCGCGGCCGGTCGGAGGGCGGCGACTGGACACCGTTTTCGGCATCGTGGCGGGCCTTGCGGTCCGCTTCCCAGGCCTTGAACCAGCGGGCGTAGCCGCGCTGGCGGATCAGCGCTGCGCTCCACAGGACCAGCATCGCCAGCAAGGCGACGAGGCTGGCGATTTGCTCGGCCCCCAGGGTCGTCCCGAACAGGGTCACGGGTGCGTTTCCGGCGTCCGGGCCGGCTCGCTTACCGAAGTCGTCGGTGCGGGCGCATGGGCGAAGGGGTCGTCGGCCTTCACGGCGTTCGCGGGCGTGACCGGATCGTTCCAGCCCGTTTCGGAATCGACCGGGACGGGCTTGGCACCCGAGCCGCGTCGGGTGGCGAAGGCGACGATGGCCACGCCGACGGCCAGAAGGCCCAGGACGATAAGGGTCGGGATCATCGTGTCGCTCCTTTGATCGAACAGCCTAACCGCCGATTGTGGCGAGGGTTCAGCCGCCCGTGGCCTCGCCACGCGGATCGATCATCCGGTGGGCATGCAGGATGAAGAAGCGCATGTGGGCGTTGTCGACCGTGGCCTGGGCGCGGGCCTTCCAGGCCGCCTTGGCCTCGGCGTAGTTCGGGAAGGCGCCGACGAACTCGACCTTCGACAGGTCGCGAAACACCGGCGCGTCCAGGTGGCGGAGTTCGCCGCCGATGACGAGGTGAAGCAGCTGAGGGTCGGCGGCGTTGGGGGCGTCGGTCATGAAGGGGCTTTCCGGGGGAGCGGAGGTGTCAGGTGGCCAGCGGGATAGGCGCTGTGCGGCGCAGGATCAACGGGTGGAGCGCCGGCGCGGTGCAGACCAGGCTGGCCTGGCGCGGGTCGGGCCGGTTGAAGCGCCAGGATCGGCCGTGGTGATCGCTGACCTTCGCGCCGGCCTCTGTGGCGATCAGGGCCCCCGCGCAGACGTCCCAGTCCCATTTGGGCGTCAGGGCGATGGCGGCATCGAATGCACCCGATGCGACCAGGGCCATGCGGTAGGCCAGGGCGTTTCGCTTCTCGTACCGCATCGGCGGCCACGGCTCGGGCCAGTGGGGACCCTCCATCAGTCGGGCATCAGCCAAGACCGCCGCGTCGTCGAGCGTATCGACGTCGGAGGCCATGATGGCGCGGCCGTTCAGTTTCGCTCCGCCGCCCAGGGTCGCCTCGAAGGTCTCATTCAAAGACGGCACGTGAATGACGGCGGCGATGGGCACGCCGTCTTCGACGATGGCGATGGGCACGCACCACCACGGCTGCTTCTTCATGAAGGCGACGGTGCCGTCGATCGGATCGACGACGAAGATGCGGGATTTCGTCAGGCGTTCCGCCGTGTCGGGCGTCTCTTCCGACAGCCAGCCGTAGTCGGGGCGGGCGGCCAGCAGATCGGCCTTCAGCATGGCGTCGACGGCCAGGTCCGCGCTGGTCACCGGGGAGCCTCCGACCTTGTGATCGATCCGCAGCCCACGGTCTCGCTCCGCCTCGGCTAAAGCACCGGCGCGCAGGGCGGCGGCGCGGATCAGGTGCAGTTCGGTGCCGAGATCGGTCATTTGCCCGCGATGGCGACGGCGTCGATCAGCAGCGACGGGCTGTTGAAGCTGGATCGGAACTCCAGGTCCGAGCCGGGGACCATGCGGGACCAGAGGTCGGTCAGATTGCCGGCGACCGTGATCTCGCTGACCGGCCAGGCGATCTCTCCGTTCTCGAACCACAGACCGGACACACCGGCGGACCAGTCGCCGGTGTTGGCGTTCAGCGACGGGCCGAACATGGAGGTGATGATCAGGCCGGTGCCCGCCTTCGCCATCAGGCCGTCGCGGTCGAGATCGCCTGGCGTCAGGTGAACGTTGTGGGTCGAGACCCCAGGCGGACCCGCCAGACCGCGCGAGGCATGGCCAGTGCTTTCAAGCCCCAGCTGCGCGGCGGACGAGGCATTGAGCAGCCAGGTCGTCAGGACTGCGTCATCGACCAGATTACGGGCCCGGACCGGCGAGCCCTCGTCGTCGAAGGGGGCCGAGCCCAGGCCACGCAGGCGCAACGGGTCCTCGACCAGGCTGACGCCGCGCGGCAGGACGGCCTGGCCCAAGCGGTCTTTCAGGAACGATGTGCCGCGTGCGATGGACGGGCCGGAGATGGCCCCCAGAAGCGGCGACAGGACCTGACCGGCGACGCGGCGGTCGAAGATCACCGGGGCGGTCGTCGAGGCGATCTTGCGGGGCGACAGGCGTTCGACCGCCTTGCGTCCCGCCTCGGCACCGATGCCGACGGCGTCCGGCAGGTCCGACAGCCAGCGGGTGGAACGGCTCTCTCCGCCGCGCTCCATGGCCCCGTCCTTCTCGGCGATGACCCCGGCACCCAGCGAGAAACCCGTCGCGCCATAGGCTCCGTCGAAGCCTTCGGAGGTGACCAGTCGCCAACGGCTGGAGGCGGTCGAGGCATGGCCGCCCTCCGACCGCGCAACGCCGGGCACCGAGAGGGCCGCAGCCTCGGTCTCGGCCGCGACCTGCTCCAATTCGGCGGCGGAGCGGTGGGACGGATCGTGAAGCTGGAGATCGGGAAACGGGCCTCGCGCCAGCCGGTCTGCGGATACCAGGCCCGCATACGGGTCCTCGGGCGCCAGGCGGGCCATGGCGACCGCGCGCTCGATCAGCCGCGCCTGAGTGGCGGGCGACAGGTCGGAAGCGGACACCGAGGCCTGGCGACGGCCGACGAAGACCCGCAGGCCCAGGTCGCGACTTTCCTCGCGCTCGACGTCCTCCAAAGCGCCGTTGCGGACGCCGACCGAGAGAGAGGCGCGCTCGGCGGTGACGGCCTCGGCGGCGTCGGCACCGGCCCGCAGGGCGGCGGCCACGAGATCGTGGAGGAGGTCGGGGGACGTCAGGCTGTCAGGCATGGCCCGATATGGCGGAGCCGCGCCCCAGCCGCAACGGTTCTAGCCGTGAGGACTGCCGACGAAGGCGTGGACGACCAGCATGGCGCCCGCCCCCATGAGCGCCAGCAGCGTCAGCGTCATGCCGACGATGCGCCCGATCGTCGGCTTCCTGTTGCTGAGGCTGAAAGCGTGGATCAGGCGACCGAAAAACAGCATGCCGCCGACCACGTGGATCGCCAGACCGGGGATACCGAGTAGCGTCAGGGCCGCCATGGCCGCGATGCCGACGGGGATATACTCGGATGCATTCCCGAAAACCCGTCCGGCCAGGGCCAACTCGGCATTCCCGCCATCGCCCAGCAGCACGCGATTGGCGCGACGGGTCATGATCACGCGCGTGGCCAGGAACACCATCAGCAGCACCATCAAGCCGCCCCACAAGGCGGTGGCCTGGGCCGCAGTCGTGTCGGTCAGCAGGTGCATTGATCAGGTCTCGCGCGCCACCGGATAGAGGCGGTAGCGATCATCATAGAACGGGGTTCGTTCATAGAACCACCCCAGACGCGCCTCGGCATTGGCGGCGAAGGCAGGGTCGGCGGCGAGCTTGGCCTCGAATTCCGCCTTCAAGTCGGGATCGGCCGCCATCATGGCCTCGGCCAGCGGGGCGATGGCGTAACCCTCAATGTATTCGACGCGGCTGAGAATCTCCGGGAACAGGCCCCATGCGAAGAAGCTCTCCGACGATTGCGGCTCCAGCAGCAGCACGGCGATGTCGCCCAGCGGCTGATCGGTGGGGACGCGGACAGACCCTGGCGCGAAGGTCCACTGGCGCGTCAGCGGCGTGACGTCGGTCACCGTCGCCTGGACGTGGCCTTCGTTGGGACGGGACGCGAGAATGGGATCGTTCAGGCGGAGCATCTCGACCTGGACGGTGCGTGGCGCATCCAGCGTCTCCATCGTCAGCCCGTGGATGCGAAGCCGCTCGATCAGATCGACGCGGTAGGCGGGGACCCAATAGGCGGGCGGGCGGTGCAGGCGAATGCCCGCGCGCGAGCCATAGTAGGGCAGCTGCCACGGCTCCGGGTCCGGGCGGCCCAGCCATCGGACTTCCTGACGGCCAGAGGCGGGGCTGTCATAGGCGTCGTACAGCACGCCCTTGAAGGCGCGGGTCTGGTGCGCGACCGGATCCGGTTCGAAATTAGCCAGCACCTCCGTCGGGCGAAGGGCACGGTCGGCGGCGACCGCGGACCGCAAAGGCGCGACCTGATCGGCGAGCAGGCGCAGGGATTCCTCGATGAAGACATAGGTCCCCAGCACGCGCTGCTCGTAGGGCTTCAGGCTGTGATTCTCGATCAGGATGGTCGGGACGTGGGCGGCGTCGCCCCAGCCGTTCGAGAACCGCTCGCCCAGGCCGCCGTCGTTCAGACCGGCCTTGGGGTTCTGGTCGTCGATGCCGAAGACGAGGGGACCCGGAATATGGCCCTGATCCTCCAGCGCCGCATTCATGGCCGGCTTGAACACTGTGTCGAGCCACCGGGCGCTGGACGGCGACCGGGCAAAGGCGTCGAACTCGCCGTTGAACCCGTAGGTGACGTCGTACTGGTAATCCATCCCGTCGGTGACGTGGATGTCGAGATAGAGGTCTGGATTCAGCGCGTTGATGAAGGTCCGCAGGGCCTGCATCTCGGGCTGGTCCAGCTTCAGGAAATCTCGGTTCAGGTTCTGATTCGTGCCGGTGTTTCGCCAGCCCTGGATGCGGGGGCCACGCTGGTTCGGGCGTGAATAGGCGCTGGACCGCTCATGCCCATCCACCGACAGGATGGGAATCAGGACCAGATTGGCGTGGTCGATCAGGTCGCCCTTCGATCCGAAGGCGATGTCGCGCAGCAGCATCATGCCCGCGTCCTTGCCGTCGATTTCGCCCGGGTGGATGCCGGCCTGGGCCAGCAGGACGGGCTTGGCCGGGTCCAGCGTCGCGCCGTCGCGGCTGGCGATGACGGCATAGATCGGGCGGCCTTCGGGCGAGGTGCCGAACTGGACGATGCGGATCAGGTCGGAGGCCGCGTCGAGACGGTCGAACCAGGCGCGGGTGGCGGCATAGTCGGGGCTGAAGTCGTGTGCGGGGTCGCGCTCGAAGTCGGTGATCCAGGGCGTGGAGGCGTCCGCCAGCAATGCCCGGCTGGCTCCGTTCCATTCCAGCGCGGGCGGCAGGAAGGGTTGGTCCCATGGGGCGGTGTTGGAGACGGACTGGGACATGGCGGGGCTCACGCTACTGACAAGGGCGACGAAGGCCGCGGCAAACAGGATGTTTCGCATGCACCTTCGTCCGCCATCTCGCCCCGTTCGGCAACCCACGGCTAGGTCACCCACACAGCCGCCATGCCGTAGATGGCGATCAGCAGCGCCAGCAGAGCACCGCTGGCCCACCGATTTCTAATCAGGATCAGGCCTAATAGCAGCGCGTTATACAGACCGACGAGAACCCATGCGGTCGGCTCCTGCGGTTTTCCGACGACGTCCGAGGCACCCAGCATCAGAGGGACGCCTACGTTAGCCAGGACATTGGTTATGAGAATACACGCGGCGACGAAAGCCTTGTGCTTGTCAAAATACTCGTCGAAGTCGGGCCATTGTCCGATGTCGTCCGGCGTGATTGTCGAGGCCGCCGCGAAGTAAAGACCTGCGATGATCAGACCCACAACCAGGAGGCCATAGCTGACCTGCAGGTTCTGCATGGTCCCCCAGGCCCCGGACCAGAAACTGGCCACGTCGAGAAGAACGAATAGGCCGAGCATCGGCGTCAGCCAGCCGACGCGAACGCGCTGACGCTGCTTGAAGACCCGGATCAGGCCAGTGATGAGCTCCGCAACCGATAGGCCCAGGATTAGACCGTAGAAGCTGAAGTAAAATTCGAACGCGCTCATGTGCCAGCCTCGTTTGATTGCATGGCTGACATCGTCACAAGGCGTAAGCCAGAAGGCCCAGCAACAGCAGGCCAGCGTTGATCCGGTGATCGCGGAAGACGGCGACACCACCCATGACGGCGCTGAACCAGGCCACCGTGACAATGCTCTGAACGCTGGTCATGTCCGCCCAGAATTGGTCCGGCGGGACGACGAACGCCGTGAAGGCGAAGCCCGACAGCATGTTGGCCGACCAGACACCGCCGACGACCCATCGCTTGTGGCTGTCATAGAAGGAATCGAGCGAGGACCATTCGTCCATGTCCTCGGGGAACAGCAGGGACGCCGCCAAGAAATAGACCCCGGCCACCATCACGCCCACGACCAGAAGACCCAGGCTGATCTGGATATCCTGCATCATCCCCCAGGTGTTGGACCAGAAGCTGGCCAGATCGACCAGCAGCAGAATGGCCAGAAGCGGCGTGACGTAGCCGACCTTGATCCGCTCGCGTCGCTTGAGCACGCGGGCGACGCCGGTCATGACCTCGGCGACCGACAGGCCCAGGATGAGACCGAAGAAGCTGAAGAAGAACTCGAACGCGCTCACATCGGCCCCCCAGCGCGATTTACAGGACTACCCTATTTCCAGATCGGCGTTCCGTCACCCGGCAATCCGAGGCGGTCCCACATGTCCGAGACGCGGTTCACGACTTCGGCGTCCATGCGGATTTCCTCGCCCCATTCGCGCTTGGTCTCGGGCGGCCATTTGTCGGTGGCGTCCAGGCCGATCTTGGAGCCCAGACCGCTCTCGGGACTGGCGAAGTCCAGGTAGTCGATCGGGGTGTTCTCGATCAGGGTGATGTCGCGGGCCGGGTCCATCTTGGTGGCCATGGCCCACATGACCTGCTTCCAGTCCCGCGCGTCGATGTCGTCGTCCACGACGATGACCCACTTCGTGTACATGAACTGGCGCAGATAGCTCCAGACGCCCAGCATCACCCGCTTGGCGTGGCCGGGATAGGCCTTCTTCATCGACACCACGGCGATGCGGTAGCTGCATCCCTCGGGCGGCAGCCAGAAGTCGGTGATCTCCGGGAACTGGGCACGCAGCAGCGGAATGAAGACCTCGTTCAGCGCCTCGCCCAGCACGCTGGGCTCGTCCGGCGGCCGGCCTGTGAAGGTGGTCAGATAGATGGGGTCGCGGCGCATCGTAATGGCCGTCACCTGAAACACCGGGAAGGTCTCGACCGAGTTGTAGTAGCCGGTGTGGTCGCCGTAGGGGCCCTCGGGCGCGTGTTCGTCGAGCAGGACGTGACCCTCCAGCACGATCTCGGCCTGGGCCGGGACCATCAGGGGCACGGTCTTGCAGGCGACCAGCTCGGCCTTGGCCCCGCCCATCAAGCCGGCGAACTGATATTCGCTGAGGGTGTCCGGCACGGGCGTCACCGCAGCCAGGATAGTGCCGGGATCGGCCCCGAGCACAACTGCGCAGGGCAGGGGGCCGGTCCTCTTTTTCTTGTGCCGCGCATAGTGCTGGGCACCCCCGCGGTGGGCCAGCCAGCGCATGATCGCGCGGTCCTTGCCCAGCACCTGCATGCGGTAGATGCCGAGGTTAAAGTCGTCCTCGCGGTCGTCGCTAGGCCCCTTGGTGACGACGAGGCCCCAGGTGATCAGGGGCGCCGGCTCGCCGGGCCAACAGGTCTGGATGGGCAGCTTGCCCAGATCGATCTGATCGCCCCTGAGGACGACCTCCTGCACCGGGGCGGACTTCACCACCTTGGGGCGCATGGCCAGGACCGATTGCGCCAGGGGCAGCATGTCCATGGCGTCCGACAGGCCGCGCGGCGGGGTCGGGTTCTTGAGGAAGGCGAGCAGTTCGCCCACCTCCCTGAGTTCGGCGGCCGTCGTGCGGGCCTTCTTGTCCAGCGTCACGCCCATGGCCACGCGCTTGACGGTGCCGAACAGGTTGGCCAGCGCGGGGATCGGGCTGATCGAGCCGTCGGGCATGACGGGCTTCTCGAACAGGACGGCCGGCCCGCCGTTCCGCAGCAGCCGGGTCTGGATCTCGGTCATCTCCAGCACGGTGGAGACGGGCTCGGTGACCCGAACCAGTTCTCCGTCGGCCTCCAGCTGGGCCATGAAGTCGCGCAGGGATTTATAGGCCATGGCGCGGATTAGGACGGCGTGAGCGAACTGTCACCCTTGGCCATCGACGCCAGCCCGCGATCAAGCGCCGCAACGATCAGACCCAACACCAGGAAGAAGACCAGCAGCAGGCCGAAATTGACCAGGGCGGCGGCCCAGCCGAGCGCGCCGATGTCGATGAACCAGTAGGGATACCAGCCGATCAGCTGACCATGCGCCGCGGTCCAGACGCCGTAGAGCAGCGGATAGGCCAGCCACTTGACCGGATCGATCCAGCGCAGCCGCCCCTTGGGCACGAACAGCAGCCAGTCCAGCACGAAGGCGATCGGCATGACGGTGTGCAGGATCTGGTTGACGTAGAACAGAAGACCATGCGGGTTCCAGGTGGATGCCAGGAGCGCGTGATAGATCAGGCCGACGACGGCGATGTACATCGCGAGCGCCGCGCGTACGCCCTCGCTGGCCGTCCAGCGGCCGAGGCGACTGTCGGGCGCAAGGGCCGGAGCCGTCAGGGCAAGGGCGACCAGGATGTTGGTCAGAATGGTGAAATAGCTGAGGAAAACGACGGTGGAGCCGAGCGCAGAGCGGGTCCCGCCGTGAAGGATGAGGCCGTACTGGGCCAGCAGACCGGCCCAGCCGACGACGGCGAACAGGATGCGCCAACCGCGCGCGGCACCATTCATCCGTTCAGTCATCCTGGTGTTCCGTCAGAGCGTTCGAGCCGGCAGCGGTCGCGGGCTCAATCCTTGTCCCACGCGAAGTCCTTGTCGAGCCAGTCGCCGAGGCGGCCGTCGCGACGGTTCAGGGCATGAATCCGGGCCATCTGTTCGTCGCTGAGCTCGAAATCCCAGATGTCGAAATTCTCTGCCGCGCGCTCGGGGCGAACGGTGCGTGGGATGGCGATGACGCCCTGCTGCACCAGCCAGCGAAGGGTGACCTGACCGGGTGCCTTGCCGTGAGCGCTGGCGATTTCGCCGATGACCGGGTCGCCGGCGATCTTGCCCTGGGCCAGGGGGGACCAGGCCGTGATGGATGAGCCAAGCTCGGCGGCTGTGTGGCGCAGGGTCTCCAGCGACAGGTAGGGGTGGTATTCTACCTGGTTGGTCACCAGCCGGGCCTGGGACAGGCGCTGGGCCTCGCGGAACTGGCCGGAGGGGAAGTTGGACACGCCGATCGCGCGGGTCAGGCCGCGGTCCTTGGCTTCGTTCAGGGCACCGAACGTCTCCGCGAAGGTCGGGGTCTTCTTGGGCCAGTGCAGCAGCAGAAGATCGGGCGTGAAGCCCAGGCTGCGCGCCGATTCCTCGGCCTGACGCAGCAGGGCGTCGTGCGTGAAATGGGCGGTCCAGATCTTGGTGGTCAGCCAGATGTCCTCGCGGGCCACACCCGAATCACGGATGCCGTCGCCGACCGCCGCCTCGTTCTTGTAAATCCAGGCGGTGTCGATGTGGCGATAGCCGATGCGCAGCGCCTCGGCGACCATCCGACGGGCGTCGGCCGGCTCCAGCTGCCAGGTGCCGAACCCAAGTTGCGGGATGCTCAGGCCATCGACGGTCAGGGAGGTCTGGGTGTTCGGCATGAAGGGCTCCTGCACGGCGTTCCGGAGCCCCGATATGGGGCGGGACAGGGCAATCGCCAGTCAGGGTTGTTGCAGCCAGTCGAGGATTTCGTCCCACAGCGGTTCCATGCCCCGTCTGAACGCGCCCTCATGGCCGATACGGGCCACGCCCTGTTCTGGGGGTGACCGGACGATCAGTTCGCCCGCTGCGTTGGGATAGACGTTCAGCATGTCTGCGCCTGTCACCGGGTTGGCGATCGGATCGTCGGCGAAGATCCAGGACCGGATCGGGGCGGTGACCTCGGCGAAATGGTTCGGCGTCAGCTCATTGAGCAAGCGATCACCGAAATAGGCCGGGTCGTGGCACCAGCGCCGCCAGGGAACGAAGACCCCGCGCGGCAGGTCGGCCCCGCGCCACAGGCTTCCGCCCTTGATGTAGCCGTGTCGCGCCAGGCTCCACGGGCCATAAATCCACCAGAAGAACAGCTCGGTCGGGTTGTAGGATATGGGGTGCTTGCGCCAGTAGCCGGAGCCAACGGCGATGAAGGCATGGCGGGCGATTTTCGCGTGGTTGGCCATGAAGCCGGCGAAATGGCCGCCGACGCTGTGGCCGACGTGGACCACGGGCAGGCCCGGTGCGGCCGCAATCAGCGCTTCCAGCGCCGCAGGCATGTCCAGCCGACCCCAGTCCTCATAGGTCATCTGCATCGCGGCGAGATCGTCGGGGCGCGAGCCGCCGATCCCGCGCATGTCATGGGTCAGGACGACCGCGCCGCGCGCCGCCAGATGGCACGCGAAACGCTCGTAAAAGCCCTTGGGGAACCCGGTGCCCGAAGTGACCAGAACGGCGTGGGTCGGGGAGGGCCCCGCGATCAGGCGTGCCGCCAGACGATAGCCGTCCTCAGCGACCGCCACGACGTCCCGTGCGATGATGTCCGACATGGAGCCCCCAATGTCCGTCCTTTATCGAAACGAACGTGACATCGTGACGTCGCGGAAGGTCAAGAGGCCCCAGAGTAAGCCCTGGATACCCGCTTCGGCACGATTTTGAGCCAGCGCGCCTCAAGCGTCCTTCGCAGCCATGTCGGATCGACTGTGGCCAAGCGAGCGAGGACGACTGGGTATCCCCGATAGTGGTCGGTGATATGGAAGGTGGCGGGTTCAGCCTCCATCAGCATGTCTCGATGATCGAGCCCATCGACATAGACGACCAGACTGTTGTCCCCCGGGCGCAGGCGCGTGAAGAATTTCCCGGCCGCCTTGTATGAAGGCATCCCGTAGGACGTGCCTGTCTGGGTTTCCGGAAAGGTCAGGACCAAGGCATGGAGTTCGGACGAAGTCATGATGGCAACCTAGACGCTGTCGGACTGCGACGAAATGTTCGCTGCGCAGGAGGCGGTCCGGTTGCCTCCGGTGCGCCGCTCGCCTAGGTCCGGCGGGTGAGCCTTGAACCCCTTCCCGAAGAAGCGATCCGCCAGGCGGACGCGGCCGAATACCGCCGCGCGCTCGGCGCGTTCGCGACCGGCGTATGCGTCGTCACCGCCGACAGCGAAGCGGGCCCGCTGGGGATAACGATCAACTCCTTCACGTCCGTCTCGCTGACGCCGCGACTGGTGCTGTGGTGCCTGGACGAGAAGTCGGAACGGTGGGCCCCCTTCTCGGCCGCTGAGGCGTTTTCGATCCACGTGCTGGATGCCGGATCTCAGGCCCTGTCGAACCGCTTCGCCAAGGGCGTCGGCCTTTTGTCGGACGGAGAGTTCGAGAGGATCGGCAATGCCCCGCCGCGACTAGCGGGCGCTGTCGCACGGTTCGACTGCCGGACCTACCAGCGGGTGCAGATGGGGGACCACATGACCATCGTCGGAGAGGTCGAGGCATTCGAGGTCAGCGACGGCCCGACGCTGACCTATTTTCGCGGGCGCTACGGAACGGCGGGTGACGCATGAAGATCGGTTTCGTCGGACTGGGCGTGATGGGCGGGCCGATGGCGCGCCATCTTTTGGCGGCGGGCCACGATGTCGCTGGATACAACCGGTCGTGTGAAAAGGCGCGGGGCTGGGCTCAGACCAACGGCGGACGGTTCGCGGCGACGGTGTCAGAAGCGGCGGACGGTGCCGACCTGCTGATCCTGTGTGTCGGGAAGGACGACGACGTGCGTCAGGTCGTGACCGAGGCGGTCGCGGTGCTGCCGAAGGGCGCCGTGGTGGTCGATCACACCACGACATCGGCGAAGATCGCGCGAGAGATGGCGGCGCTCTGCGCGGATCACGGCCTGGCCTTCGTCGATGCTCCGGTGTCGGGCGGACAGGCCGGGGCCGAGAACGGCCAGTTGAGCGTCATGGCGGGCGGCGACGCGGGCGCGCTGGAGACGGCGCGGCCGGCGTTGATGGCTTATTCCAAGGCGATCCAGCACATGGGGCCTTCGGGTGCGGGCCAGCTGACCAAGATGGTCAACCAGATCGCCATCGCGGGTGTGGTGCAGGGTCTGGCCGAGGCCGTGCATTTCGCCCAGGTGGCAGGTCTTGATACGGACGCGGCCTATGACGCGATCTCAAAGGGCGCGGCCCAGTCGTGGCAGATGGACAATCGCTGGAAGACAGCGGCGAAGGGTGAGTTCGAGTTCGGTTTCGCCGTCGACTGGATGCGCAAGGACCTGGGGTTGGTGCTGGACGAGGCGCGCGACAATGGCGCACGACTTTCCGTGACCGCCCTGGTGGATCAGTTCTATGCCGAGGTGCAGGCCATGGGCGGCAACCGTTGGGACACGTCCAGCCTGGCTGCGCGCTTGCAGGATCGCTAGGGCGTCGTTTCGCGCCACGCCCGGCTGATGACGATCCTCGGCTCCAGCATCTGGCCGCGCAGGAAGCCCTCGCCCTCGGTCGGAGAGGTGGGAGAGGCAAGGATGGCGCGGACGACGTCCATGCCCTCGACCACCCGGCCGAAGACGGCGAACCCGTCCGCATCGACCGAAAACGGCCGCCCGGCGTCGTAGGACAGGGTCGGGCCGACCGAGATGAAGAAGTCGCCCGTCGCCGTGCCCGGGGCATAGCGGGCCATGGACACTGCTCCGTCGATGTGGCTGAGGCCGGTCTGGGTCGTCGGTTCGTGGGCGATGGGTGGCAGGACACGCTCGGGGTCGTTGTTAACGCCCCCCTGGACCAGGCCGGTCGCGGGTCCGGATGTCATGGCGCGGTAGAAGGTCGTCCCGTCCAGGCGGTGCTCATCGACGTAGCGAAGGAAGTTGGCCGCGGTGATCGGGGCCTTTTCGGCCTCCACCTCGATGACGATCCGTCCGGCCGAGGTCTCCATCTGCACGCGCGGCAGGAGCGTGGCGGGCGCGTCCTGCGCGGCGACGGCCAGCGGCGAGGCGAGGACTGCGGTCAGGCCAAGGGCGAGGAACAGGCGTCTGGACATCCGAACAGCCTAAGTCTCGCCCGCCCGGCGTCAATCCAGGAAGGCGACACGGCCGGTGGCCATGTCCTTGACGGCCGCGACGATTTTGACCGTGCCGGCGGCGACCGCATCGGCGAGGTTGCTGTCGGCTGAAGCCAGTTTTTCGGCGACCCAGCGGGCGTTTTCCTCGACGGCGGCATAGGCGGGATCGGCGGGAGACTTGCGGCGCGCGGCGAGGACGGCGGGGATGATGGGCGTGATCATCTCCTCCAGCGAGGGGTCCAGGGGCGCGCCGTCGACGATCGCCTCGGCCGCCGCGACGGCCCCGCAGCCGCTGTGGCCCATGACCACAACGAGGGGACAGTGCAGGTGCTTGACGGCATAGACGACGGAGGCGAGGCCGCGTCCATCGACGGTGTTGCCGGCCACCCGGATGATGAACAGCCGACCCAGGCCCTGGTTGAACAGGATGGTCGGCGGCGTACGGCTGTCGGCGCAGCCGACGATGACCGCGATGGGGTGCTGGCCGCCCACAAGGGGCTCCAGATCATGGGCGGTGACATGGCCCAGGCTGGTCGTGCCGCTGACGAAGGCGTCGTTGCCGTCCTTTATAAGTCGCAGAGCCTCGTCAGGGGTCGGTCGAGACGGTTCGGGGAGCGGCTCTTCCGGCGTCGACTTCGATGCGGCAATTTCGAAGGGGAGCGCCTCGGCGGCAGGTTCATCGACGCCCGGCGGCACCTCGCTTGATGGCGCGATGGGCTCGTTCACGACGGGTGGTTCGGCGATCGGCGAGGTCGCGGCGGAGACATCCATGGCGCGGTGCTTGCGCCGGCCGAAACCCAGAAAGCCCACGATCGCCCCCGTCGCTATTGCGTTAACCTTTTGCCGAACGACGATCGGTCGGGTCAAGCGCGGTAAGGTGAAGCTTTTCTGTCAGGCCCCAAGCAGCCGCGCCGCCTGGGGCGCGAAATAGCTGAGCACGCCCGCGCAGCCAGCGCGCTTGAACCCGTGGAGGGTCTCCAGGATGGCGCGGTCCTGGTCCAGCCAGCCGTTGGCGATGGAGGCCTGCATCATCGCGTATTCGCCGCTGACCTGATAGGCGAAGGTCGGGATGCGGAAGGTCGATGACACGGCGCGGACGATGTCCAGATAGGGCATGCCGGGCTTGACCATGACCATGTCGGCCCCCTCGGCGATGTCCATGGCGACCTCCTTCAGGGCCTCGTCGGCGTTGGCGTAATCCATCTGATAGGTCTTCTTGTCGCCGCTGAGCTGTTTGGCCGTGCCGACCGCGTCGCGGTAGGGGCCGTAGAAGGCCGAGGCGAATTTTGCGGCGTAAGACAGGATCAGGGTGTCGTGGAAACCGTTGGCCTCCAGCGCCTCGCGGATCGCCTGGACCCGGCCGTCCATCATGTCGGACGGGGCGACGACGTCGGCCCCGGCATGGGCATGGATGAAGGCCTGTTCGGCCAGACGCTCCAGCGTCGTGTCGTTGACGATCCGGCCGTCCTCCAGCACGCCGTCGTGGCCGTGGTCGGTGTAGCAGTCCAGCGCCACGTCGGTCATGACGCCGACCTCGGGCGCCGCGTCCTTGATGGCCTTGATGCAGTCGGGGATCAGACCATCGGGATCGGTGGCGCCGGTGCCGACCGTGTCCTTCATCGACGCGTCCACGTTGGGGAACAGAGCGACCATGGCGATGCCCAGTTCGCGCGCCTCGACGGCGGCGGCGGCGGCTGCCTTGGGAGACAGGCGGAAGACGCCGGGCATGGAGGCGACGGGCACGCGATCCTCGGCTCCGTCGTGGACGATCAGCGGCCAGACCAGGTCGGACGGGGTCAGGGTGGTCTCCGCGACCAGGCGACGGATCCACGGCTGGCTTCGCAGGCGACGCGGGCGGGCGAGCGGATAGGGAGCGGGCGCGAAGGGCAGGGTCATGGGACGCTTATAGACGCGGCCGTTCGCCCTTGGGGAGAGGGGTTCGCTTTCGCGCAGCTTGGGCTAGAAGCCCAAGAAAACGACCGTCCCAGGAGACCCCATGGATTTCGCCCTTACCGAAGACCAGCGCGCCATTCAGGACGCGGCGCGCGCCTTTGCCGACGCCGAGCTGGCCCCCCGTTCAGCCGAATGGGACGAGACCAAGCATTTCCCCGTCGATGTGATGCGGCGCGCGGCCGAGACGGGGTTCGCGGCCATCTACACCGGTGAGGAACATGGCGGCATGGCGCTGGGCCGGGTCGAGGCGGCGGTGATCTTCGAGGAACTGTCGCGCGGCGACGTCTCGACGGCGGCCTTCATCTCGATCCATAACATGGCGACCTGGATGATCGACCGGTTCGGGTCGGACGACCTGCGGGCGCGCTACGTGCCCAGACTGACGACGATGGAGCTGATCGCGTCCTACTGCCTGACGGAGCCGGGGTCGGGATCGGACGCGGCGGCCATGCGGACGACGGCGACCAACGACGGTGATGGCTGGGTGCTGAACGGGTCCAAGGCCTTCATCTCGGGCGCCGGGACGTCGGACGTCTATGTCGTCATGGCGCGGACGGGGGAGGCAGGGCCCAAGGGCATCAGCGCCTTCGTCATCGACAAGGACACGCCAGGCCTGTCGTTCGGCGCGCAGGAGAAGAAGATGGGCTGGAACAGCCAGCCCACCGCCATGGTTCAATTCGACGACTGCCGCGTGCCGGCCGCCAACCTGTTGGGCAAGGAGGGCGACGGGTTCCGCTATGCGATGATGGGGCTGGACGGCGGGCGGCTGAACATCGCGGCCTGTTCAATCGGCGGGGCGCGTCTGGCGCTGGAGACGGCGCAAACCTACGTCGCCAGCCGCAAGCAGTTCGGCAAGGCGCTGGCCGAGTTCCAGAATACCCAGTTCAAGCTGGCCGACATGGCGACGGCGCTGGAGGCGGCGCGGCTGATGGTGCTGCGCGGTGCCTGGGCGCTGGACACCAACCACCCCGAGAAGACGAAGTGGTGCGCCATGGCCAAGCGGATGGCGACCGATGCCTGTTTCGACATCGCGGACCAGGCGCTGCAGCTGCACGGCGGATACGGCTATCTGAAGGACTATCCGCTGGAGCGCATCGTGCGAGACCTGCGCGTCCACCGCATCCTGGAAGGCACCAACGAGATCATGCGGGTCATCACCGCGCGGGAGATGATGCGGCAGTGAGCGAACCCGAAGTCCTGACCCGCGTCGAGAATGGCGTCGGGCGTATCATCCTGAACCGGCCCCGGGCGCTGCATGCGCTGAACCTGGGCATGTGCCAGATCATGACGGCGGCGCTGCTGGACTGGAGCAACAACGACGCGGTCCGGTCGGTGCTGATCGACCATGCCGGCGAGCGGGGGTTCTGCGCCGGAGGCGACATCCGGATGATCGCCGAGAGTGGGGCCAGGGATGCGGTCGAGGCGAAGGCCTTCTTCCATGCCGAGTACCGGCTGAACGATCTGCTGTTTCGCTATCCCAAGACGGTGGTTGCGGTGATCGACGGGATCGTCATGGGTGGCGGGGTCGGCATCTCCATGCCCGCCGACGTGCGGATCGCGACCGAGCGGACGACCTTCGCCATGCCGGAGACGGGCATCGGCCTGTTCCCCGACGTAGGCGGTGGCTGGTTTCTGCCGCGCCTGCCGGAGCCGGAACTAGGGACCTGGTTGGCCCTGACCGGCGCGCGGCTGAAGGGCCGGGACACGGTCGCGGCGGGCGTGGCGACGCACTTCGTCGAGAGCGACAAGGTGGAGGCCCTGAAGGCGGCCTTGATCGCGGAGGGGCTGTCGGCCCTGAACGGGTTGGCGACAGGCGGCGATCCCATCGTCCCCGCGCCGGGCATTCTGATCCCGCAGTTCGGACATGACACGGTCGAGACGGTCTTCGCGGCGCTGGAGGCGGACGGCGGCGAGTGGCCGCTGGCGCAGCTGACGATCCTGAAGACGCGCTCGCCGCAGTCGCTGAAGGTCACCCTGCGCCAGCTGCGGCAGGGCGCGCGGATGGCGTCGTTCGCCGACAACATGACCATGGAATACCGCCTCGGTGGCCGAATCGTGCGGACCCACGACTTCCAGGAGGGCGTTAGGGCCGTGATCGTGGACAAGGACAATGCGCCGCAGTGGTCGCCCGCGACCCTGGCCGAGGTCGATGACGCCGTGATCGAGGCCCTGTTCGCGCCCCTGCCGGAGGGCGAGGAATGGACACCGCTGGACTGATGCGGCTTGCATCCCGGCGCGACCTTGCGCGTAAGTGGATCAACCGCTGTTCGAGGATCACTCCATGCTGAAATCGACCCTGCTCGCCGTCTCCGCCCTGGCCCTGATGGCGGCCACCTCGGCCTGCGCGACCCAGACGGCGACCGATCCGGACGATCGGCCGTCGGCGGTCGTGCAGGACTATGCCCTGGCCATCGCCGACCCATTGCGCCCCGCGACCGAGGTTGCGCGCGATCCGTTGAGGAAGCCGGCCGAGATGCTGGCCTTCGCCGAGATCCAGGGGGGCGAGCGGATCGCTGACGTGCGGCCGGAGGAGGGCTATTTCAGCCGCCTGTTCGCCCGCGCCGTTGGCCCCGAGGGCCGGGTCTATGCCTTCGTGCCGAACCAGACCGCTGCGCGGGAGAATGGGTATGGCGACACCCTGGCGACCGACTATCCGAACGTGACGCGGGTCACGGGCGCGCTGGAGGACATGAACTTCCCCGAGCCGCTGGACGTGGTCTTCATGGGCCAGGAATACCATGACTTCGTCATCGACCGGTTCGGCGTCGATGTGGCGAAGATGAACGAGGCCGTGTTCAAGGCGCTGAAGCCCGGCGGGCTGTATGTCATCCTGGACCATCAGGCCGCGCCGGGGGCCGGGACGTCGGTCGTCGGGACGCTGCACAGGATCGAGGCCTCTTCGCTGCGGGCCCAGGTCGAGGCGGCGGGCTTCGTCTTCGACGGAGAGACCGATGTCGTTCGCAACCCCGAGGACGACCACAGCCTGTCGGTCTTCGACGAGGCGATCCGGGGCCGGACCGACCAGTTCGTGATGCGGTTCAAGAAGCCGGGCTGACGCCGTACCCTTACGGCGGTAGTCTCCGGCCTCAGCGCCGCGAGAGCGCGAGGGAGATTGTCATGCGCCGTTCCGTGATCTGGGCCGTCTCGGCCGCCGTCCTGTTCTCCGTCGGGGCGTTCGCGCCCGCGCCGCAGCAGGCGTCCGACTATGCCTCCGTGATGTCCGACACCAGTCGGCCCGAGGCGGATCGTGCTCGCGATGAAGCGCGCAAGACAGCCGAGACGCTCGCCTTCGCCGAGGTGGAGCCCGGCCAGACGATCGGCGACATGATCATAGGCGGCGGATACTTCACCCGCGTGTTCGCCAGCGCGGTTGGAGCCGAGGGCGAGGTCGTCGCCTGGCAGCCGGCCGAGTTCATCGGCTTTCAGGCCAGCTATGCCGACGCGATCGCGGCCGCCGATGCGATGGAGAACGTCTCGGCCATCCGCTCGCCGATCGGGGCACCGGAGTTTCCGGCCGGGATGGACCTGATCTTCACCGCCCAGAACTATCACGATCTGCATCTGAAGCCGTTTCCGGCGGACACGGCGGCCAAGGTGAACGCGGCGGTGTTCGCCTCGCTGAAGCCGGGCGGGCTTTATGTCATCGTCGATCATGCGGCGTCGCCGGGCGCGGGTCTTGAGGCAGCGGACAGCCTGCATCGGATCGACCCGGCCGACGTGAAGCGTGAGGTCGAGGCGGCGGGGTTCGTGCTGGACGGCGAGAGCGACGCGTTGAGGAATCCCGCAGACCCTCACACGTCCAATGTATTCGACGGCGCGATCCGGGGTCATACGGACCAGTTCATGCTTCGCTTCAGAAAACCGGCCTGACGCTCTGGCGGGCGACGGGGCGAGGGGCTAACCCGAAAGAAAAACCGCTTTCGGGAGAGACGTCATGACCAGCAAGGTCGCCTTCATCGGACTGGGCAACATGGGCGGCGGCATGGCCGCGAACCAGGCCAGGGTCGGGCATGCCGTGGCGGCCTTCGACCTGTCGGCGGCGGCGCTGGACCGGGCAAAGGGGGCGGGCTGCACCCCCGTCGCCTCCGTGGCCCATGCCGTTCAGGACGCCGATGTGGTCATCACCATGCTGCCCGCCGGGCCGCATGTGCTGAAGGTCTATTCGGAACAGATCATCGGGGTCGCGCCGTCGTCGGCCCTGTTGCTGGACTGCTCGACGATCGACGTGGAGACGGCACGAAAGGTCGCCGGCCTGGCGAAGGAGGGCGGCTATGCCTTCGCCGATGCGCCGGTGTCGGGCGGGACGATGGCGGCGGATGCCGGGACCCTGGCCTTCATGGTCGGGTGCGACGAGGCGGACTTTCCCCGCATCGAGGCGGCGCTGGAGCCCATGAGCCGGGCGACGTTCCGCGCCGGGGACCATGGGGCCGGGCAGGCGGCCAAGATCTGCAACAACATGATCCTGGGCATCACCATGCTGGGGACGTGCGAGGCGATCGCCTTGGCCGAGAAGCTGGGGCTGGACCCGGTCAAGTTCTTCGACATCGCGGCCAAGTCGTCGGGCCAGAGCTGGTCGGTGACGACCTACTACCCCTGGCCCGGTCCGGTGCCGACCGCGCCGTCGAACCGGAACTACGACGGCGGATTCGCCACGGCGATGATGCTGAAAGATCTGAAGCTGGCGCAGGACGCGGCGGCGAAGTCGGGGGCCTCGACCCCGCTGGGCGCGCAGTCGGAAGCGCTGTTCCAGTTGTTCGACCGGCTGGGCTACGGCGGGCGCGACTTCTCGGGCATCCTGCAGATGCTGCGCGGCAAGCTGGACGAGTTGCCCAGGTCCTAGATGAGAACCGTTATCGATTAAGGGCTTGCGACGATTTCGCCTTGCCCCGCGTGTGGACTTTGGAGTGTCATCGGCGCATCACCGCGCCGTTTCCGACGCCACGCGAAAGCCGTCCCCGTGTTCGATTACACCTCCGCCTTCCAGTCCGCCGTCGATCAGGTCAAGGACGAGGGGCGCTATCGCGTCTTCGCCGACCTGAAGCGTGTTCGCGGGCAATTTCCCAAGGCCGTGCGTCGACTCGATGACGGATCGCAGCAGGACTGCGTGATCTGGTGCTCCAACGACTATCTCGGCATGGGCCAGAACCCCGTCGTGCTGGAGGCCATGCAGGCCGAGCTGGACGCCGTTGGAGCCGGGGCCGGCGGGACGCGGAACATCAGCGGCACGACGCGATCCGCCGTCGACCTGGAAGCCGAGCTTGCGGCCTGGCACCAGAAAGAAGCGGCGCTTCTGTTCACCTCGGGCTATGTCGCCAATGAGGCGACGCTGACGACGCTGCAGCGTATTCTGCCCGGGCTGATCATCTTCTCCGACAGCCTGAACCACGCCTCGATGATCGCAGGTATCCGCAACGGCGGCTGCGAGCGGCATGTCTTCCTGCACAATGACCTGACGCATCTGGAGCAACTTTTGGCCGCCGCGCCAGCCGATGCGCCCAAGCTGATCGCGTTCGAGAGCGTCTATTCGATGGACGGCGACATCGCCGACCTGGCCGGGACGATCGCCCTGGCGAAGAAATACGGCGCCCTGACCTATCTCGATGAAGTCCACGCGGTGGGCCTATACGGCGCGACCGGTGCGGGCGTGGCGGAGCGGGATGGCGTGCTGGACGGGATCGACATCGTCGAATGCACCCTGGGCAAGGCCATCGGAGTCATGGGCGGATACATCGCCGCGAACGCCGTGATCGTGGACGCGGTGCGCAGCTGGGCCGCCGGTTTCATCTTCACGACGTCGCTGCCGCCCGCATTGACGGCGGGGGCCTTGGCCTCCGTGCGCCATCTGAAGACCCATCCCGAACTGCGCGCGGCGCACCAGGAGCGGGCCGAGACGCTGAAGCGCCGCTTCGCCGAGGCCGGCATCCCGGTCATGCCGTCCGAGAGCCACATCGTGCCGGTGTTCGTCGGCAACCCCGTCCACGCCAAGATGATCTCCGACATGCTGCTGGAAGACCACGGCATCTATGTCCAGCCCATCAACTATCCGACCGTGCCCAAGGGGACTGAGCGCCTGCGCTTCACGCCCTCTCCGAACCACGACGACGGCATGATGGACAAGCTGGTGGACGCCATGGACAAGCTGTGGACCCACTGCAACGTCGCACGGATGCCGGTCGCGGCCTGATGCCCGAGGACCTCGGCGAGATCATCGTCGAGGCCGTTCGGAACGGCGTCTATTTGAAAGTCACCGCCGTCCACGTCGCCACGGGGGTGGAGGCCACGGCGGTTGGTCCGGCGGCGGAGCCCAAGGCCGTCGAGGGGCTGGCGGTGCGCAAGTTGCGGCGTATGCTTTCGAAATGAGTGACAAGCCGGTTCTCGAACGATTGCAGCTCAAGGGGGTGCGTACCTTGGCCCTCATCGATGCGCCGACGGGTATCGATGGCCTGGCTGGGGCTGCGACAGCCGGCGTGGATGACGCCGACGTGGTGCTGCTCTTTTGTCCTGACAGGGATCGCTTCGAGGCCTCCGTTCCGAACGCCGTGTCTAGGATGAAGGCGGGTGCGATCCTGTGGGTCGCCTATCCCAAGCTGACCTCTCCACTCGCGGGCGACCTGAATCGCAACCGGATCCACGACCGGGTGCCGGACTGGGGTCTGGATACCGTCAGCCAGATCGCCGTGGACTCCGACTGGTCGGCGATGCGGATGAAGCGGGTTTGAGCCGATCGTCGCGTCTCGACACAAGATGTTGTGGCTAAGCCTGCGCGGGACTAGATAGAGCGCCTCCCGTTCCGTCAGCCCGGATGCCGCCCGTGACCGCTCATTTCATCCACGACGCCTATTTCTCGCGCGGCCTGGCGCAGAGCGATCCCGACGTCTTCAACGCCATCTCAGGCGAACTTCATCGCCAGCAGGAACAGATCGAGCTGATCGCGTCCGAGAACATCGTCTCCAAGGCGGTGCTGGAGGCGCAAGGGTCGGTGCTGACCAACAAATACGCGGAAGGGTATCCGGGTCGTCGTTACTACGGCGGCTGCGAATACGTCGATGTGACCGAGGATCTGGCGCGCGAGCGGGCGAAACAGCTGTTCGGCGCGGCCTTCGCCAATGTGCAGCCACACTCGGGGGCGCAAGCCAACCAGGCGGTGTTCTTCGCCCTGCTCCAGCCCGGCGATACCTTCCTGGGCATGGACCTGGCCTGTGGCGGGCATCTGACGCACGGCAGTCCGGCCAACCAGTCGGGCAAGTGGTTTCGTCCGGTGACCTACAAGGTGACCGAGGACACCCACCTGATCGACTATGACCACGTCGCCGAAATGGCGCTGAAGGAAAAGCCCAAGCTGATCGTGGCAGGGGCATCGGCCTATAGCCGCCATATCGACTTCGCCCGGTTCCGCGAGATCGCCGACAGCGTGGGCGCATACCTGATGGTCGACATGGCCCACTATGCGGGTCTGGTGGCGGGCGGCGTGTATCCGAACCCGGTGCCGCATGCCCACGTCGTGACGACGACGACGCACAAGACCCTGCGCGGGCCGCGCGGTGGCCTGATCCTGTCCAACGATGTGGAGATCGGCAAGAAGATCAACTCGGCCGTGTTCCCGGGCCTGCAGGGCGGGCCGCTGGAGCATGTGATCGCGGCCAAGGCCGTGGCCTTCGGCGAGGCGCTGAAGCCCGAGTTCAAGGCCTATGCCAAACAGGTCGTGCTGAACGCCCAGGCGCTGGCGGCCGTGCTGGTCGAGCGGGGGCTGGCGATCGTGTCAGGCGGCACCGACAGCCATCTGATGCTGGTCGATCTGCGGCCCAAGGCCGTGACTGGCAAGGCGACCGAGCTGCAGCTCGAACACGCCCTGATGACCTGCAACAAGAACGGCGTGCCGTTTGACACCGCGCCCTTTACCGTGACCTCGGGTGTGCGTCTGGGGACGCCGGCGGGAACGACGAGGGGCTTTGGCGTCGCCGAGTTCCAGCAGGTCGGGCACTGGATCGCCGATGTAGTGTCATCGATGAACGGGGGAGACGAAGCCGATCCGGCCGTCATCGCCGAGGTCGCGGGCAAGGTGCGCGAACTGACCGGCCGCTTCCCGATCTACGGATAGGCACCACGCATGAAGTGCCCGTTCTGCGGCAACATGGACAGCCAGGTGAAGGACAGCCGCCCGTCGGACGACGGCGCGGCCATCCGTCGTCGCCGGTCCTGTCCCAACTGCAACGGGCGCTTCACCACCTTCGAGCGGGTGCAACTGCGCGAGCTGGTGATCCTGAAGCGCAACGGGCGGCGCACGCCGTTCGACCGGGACAAGCTGGAGCGGTCGCTGGCCATCGCGCTGAGAAAACGGCCCATCCAGCCCGAGCAGGTCGAGCAGATGGTGAGCCGCATCGTGCGACAGCTGGAGAGCCTGGGTGAGACGGAAATCCCGTCCAGCGTCGTCGGTGACTTCATCATGAAGGCGCTGAAGGGCGTCGATGAGGTGGCCTATGTCCGCTATGCCTCGGTCTACAAGGACTTCCGGGCGACGGGGGATTTCGCGCGCTTCCTGGGCGATGAGGGTCTGGACGACGATCAGGGACCGTCGAGGGCCTGATGAGACCGCGCGTCACCTGGAAGGTCGCCACGTCGCTGGACGGGCGTATCGGCACATCGACGGGCGAGAGCCAATGGATCACCGGCCCGCAGGCGCGCGAGCAGGGGCACCGGCTGCGCGCGGCGCACGACGCGGTGCTGGTCGGGGTCGAGACGGTGCTGGCCGATGACCCGAGGCTGACCGTGCGGCTGCTCGAGGGCGAGAGCGGGCCCGATCCGCTGCGGGTCGTGCTGGACAGTCGCCTGCGCACGCCGTCTTTCGCGCGACTGGCCAAGGCGGGCACGCTGATCCTGACGACGCGTGAGCCGATCGCCATCGGAGAGGCCGAAATCGTCCGCGTAGCAAGTGACAGCCAGGGCCGTCCCACGGTGGATGCCGTGCTGGAGACCCTGTCGCAGCGCGGCATCCGGTCGCTGATGATCGAGGGCGGCGGACGGGTCGCGGCCTGTTTCGTCACGGCGGGTGTGGTCGATGCTATCGAGTGGTTCCGCGCCCCGATCCTGCTGGGCGGCGACGGACGTCCGGGCGTGGCGGCGCTGGCTCTTGCACGACTGGCGCATGCGCCGCGCTACCGGCGCCTTGCGGCGGAGCCCATGGGTGACGACCTGTGGGAACGCTACGAGAGAGTCTGACCCGTGTTCACCGGAATTATCACCGACATCGGCCGCGTCCGCTCGGTCGCCCAGACGGCCAGGGATCGCCGCTATGAGATCGATACGCGCTGGGATGTGTCCGGCATCGACCTGGGCGCGTCGATCAGCCATGCGGGCTGCTGTCTGACCGTGGTCGAGAAGGGCGAGCGCTGGTTCGCGGTCGAGGTGTCGGGCGAGACGCTGGACAAGACGACGCTGGGTGCCTGGGCCGCGGGCACGCCGGTCAATCTGGAGCGGGCGACGAAGGTCGGTGACGAACTGGGCGGGCATATTGTCTCCGGCCACGTCGATGGGCTGGGCACGGTGATCGAGATCACACCGGAGGGGGGCTCGCATCGCCTGACGATCGAGGCTCCCGCGCCACTGCACCGGTTCATCGCGGCCAAGGGGTCGATCACGGTGGACGGGGTGTCGCTGACCGTGAACAGCGTTGAGGGTCAGCGGTTCGGTCTGAACATCATTCCGCACACCTGGGAGGCGACGACGTTGGGTCGGCTGAAGGTCGGCGATCCGGTCAATCTGGAGATCGACATGCTGGCGCGATACCTCGCGCGGTGGCAGGAGACGGCATGATGCATCTGGTCGCCAATAGCCCCGAGAGCCCCATCAGTCCGATCGAGGACATCCTGGAAGACGCCCGCAACGGGCGGCCCTACATCCTGGTCGATGCCGAGGACCGGGAGAACGAGGGCGACGTCATCATCCCCGCCCAGTTCGCCACGCCCGATCAGATCAACTTCATGGCCCGCCACGCGCGCGGCCTGATCTGCCTGGCCATCACAGCGGAGCGGGCCAAGCAGCTGCGCCTGCCGCCCATGGCCGCCGAGAACCGCGAGAGCATGACGACGGCTTTCACCGTCTCCATCGAGGCGGCCGAAGGCGTGACGACCGGCATCAGCGCGGCGGATCGCGCGCGGACCGTTCAGGTCGCCTCGGATCCGACCAAGACGGCTGACGATATCGTCTCGCCCGGCCATGTGTTTCCGCTTGTGGCGCGGGATGGCGGGGTTCTGGTCCGGACCGGCCATACCGAGGCCGCCGTGGACATCAGCCGGATGGCGGGTCTGACGCCGGCGGGCGTGATCTGCGAGATCATGAACGAGGACGGCACCATGGCGCGGCTGCCCGACCTGATCGGGTTCGCCCAGCTGCATGGGCTGAAGATCGGGACCATCGCCGATCTGATCGCCTATCGCCGTCGCACAGAACGCTTTGTCGAGCGGGTGATGGACCAGCCGTTCGAGAGCGTTCATGGCGGTCCGTTCCGGTTGATGCTGTACCGGAACACGATCGAGGGGGCCGAACACGTCGCCCTTGTCCACGGCCGCATCGATCCAGACAAGCCGACCCTGGTGCGGATGCACCAGGTCGATTTCGCCGCCGACCTGCTGGGCCATGTCGAGGAACGCCAGAGCTATATTCCCGACGCTCTCAAGACGATCACGAGGCATGATGGTCCCGGCGTCGTCGTCTTCCTGCGCGATCCCGCCTTGCAGGGACTGGCCGAGCGGCTGGCGGGCGTGGACAGGCCGGCGGCGATCGATCGATCGCTGCGCAATTATGGCGTCGGGGCGCAGATCCTGCTGGATCTCGGCGTCAGGGACATGATCGTCATGTCCTCGACGCGACCCGAACCCGCCGCCATCGAAGGCTATGGCCTGCGCATCGTCGGCTGGCGTGACATGGACGGAGAAGACCAATCCTGAGCGAACCCATCCGCGTGCTGATCGTCGAGGCGCGCTTCTATGACGAACTGGCCGATGCCTTGCTGGAAGGCGCGAAAGACGCGCTGGCGGCGCAGGGCGTGGCATTCGACGTGGTCACGGTGCCCGGCGCGCTGGAAGTTCCGCCGGCCATCGCCCTGGCTCAGGAGGCCGGAAAGTATCCAACGGCGCCGCGCTATGACGGCTACGTCGCGCTGGGCTGTGTGATCCGGGGCGAAACCTATCATTTCGAGATCGTCTCGGATCAGTCGGCGGCCGGGATCATGCAGTTGGGCGTGCGAGGCCTGATCATCGGCAACGGCATCCTGACCGTTGAGGACGAGGCCCAGGCCTGGGCGCGGGCCAAGGCTTCCGAAGGCGACAAGGGGGGCGGGGCGGCCCGCGCGTGTCTGGATCTGATTGCCTTGAAGAAGCGATTGCGCCTAGGGCTCGGCGCATGACCGAACCCAACTCCATCCAGGCCGTGCTGGCGCAGCTGGCCGAGAACGAACGCGCCCAGGCCGAGCCACAACTGACCAGCCGTCAGCGGCGCGCGCGCACGGTGGCCCGTCTGGCCGCGGTCCAGGCCCTTTATCAGATGGAACTGGCCGGGGAGGGGGTGGAGACCGTCATCACCGAGTTCTCCAACCACCGGTTCGATGCGGATATCGAAGGCGAGCCGCTGGCCGAGGCGGACGAGGCTTATTTCGCCGACGTGGTGCGCGGTGTGATCCACAGCCAGCGCGAGATCGACGCCTCTGTAAAGGCGCGACTGGCGTCCAACTGGCGGCTGGAGCGCTTGGACGCGACTCTGCGGGCGCTCCTGCGCTGCGGGGCATGGGAGTTGGCGCACAAGACCGATGTGCCGAAAGAGATCGTGATCGACGAATATGTCGAGCTGGCCAAGGCCTTCTTCGACGAGGCGGAGGCCAAGTTCGTCAACGCCGCGCTGGACGGCGTGGCCCGCGACGTGCGCCCCCAGGCCTAGGAGAATGGGCGCGCTCGACGCTGCGGGCGAGTTCGAGACGATCCGCAAGCTGCTGGTTCCGCTGGCGCACCCCGACTATGCGCGCGGCCTGATGGACGACGTGGCGGTGCTGCCGTCGCGTGTCGGGTTCGACCTGGTTCTGACCAAGGACGCGATCGTCGAGGGGGTGCATTTCCTGCCCGACGACCCGCTGGATCAGGTGGCGCAGAAGCTGTTGCGGGTGAACCTGTCGGACCTGGCGGCCAAGGGGGCCGAGCCGTTCGGATATCTGCTGGCCTGCCACTGGTCGCCGCGCTGCGGCTGGCCCGAACGGGAGGCCTTCGCGGCCGGGCTGAAGGTGGACCAGCACGCATTCGGCATTAGTCTATTGGGAGGCGACACAGTCTCGACACCGGGGCCGGCGTCGTTTTCGGTGACCATGCTCGGCTGGGTTCCGAAGGGGCAGGCCGTCGCGCGGTCGGGGGCGAAGCCGGGACACGCGATCTATGTCACCGGCACCATCGGGGACGGTTGGCTGGGCCTTCAAGCCGCACAGGGGCGGTTGGCGCTGGAACCGGAGCGCGTGACGGCGCTGGCTGAGCATTATCGTCGCCCGGTACCGCGGCTCGACTTTGGTCTTGCGATCAGAGGCCTGCCGACGGCGACCGTGGACATTTCTGACGGGCTGATCGCGGATCTCGGACATGTCGCGGGGTCCAGCGGGGTCGGGATCGTGCTCGATCTGGAGGCGACGCCGGTGTCAGCAGCGGGAAGGGCATGGTTGGACGCGCGCATAGATCCGCTGGCGGCGCTGGAGACCCTCGCCAGTGGGGGCGACGATTACGAGATCGCCCTGACCGTCCATCCGCTGGACGAAGGCACGCTCAAGAAGGAGGCGGATCGCCTGCATCTGCGGCTGACACGGATCGGAGAGGTCGTGGCCGGCAGCGGCGTCACGGTCCGCTATCTGGGGCAGTCGGTAACGGTCCGTCGAGCGGGCTGGACGCACGACTGAAACGGAATCCTAATCGGTCCGTGCGCAATTGAGGCTCATGCTTCGCAGAGATCTCTTCGCGCTCGGAACCCTGGCCATCGCCGCGACCGCCGCGGGATCGGCGGCGGCGTCCTCAGATGAGCCGACCGGCAATCCCTCGCTGAACATCGCCGGGGTCGGCCTGCCGATCATCGTCGATGGACGGATTCGCAACTACATTTTCGTCACGATCCGGCTGACCCTGGGCGCGGGCCAGACGCCCGAGCAGATGCGGGCCAAGGAGCCCTATTATCGTGACGCCCTGGTCAAGGCGGCGCACGCGACACCCTTCGTCATGCCCGACGACTGGACCGTCATCGACTCGGCGGCGGTCAGCGCCATGTTGATGCGGGTCGCACCGCGCATCTCCGGTGCGGGATCGATCGCCCGCGCCGAGGTCGCGCTGCAGACACCGCGTCGGCGCACGGGCATGCGTCGGGCCTGAAAAGCCCGCCTTCACTGAAATGGCCGGTTGCGTCGGTTCGACGCATTTGGCACGGTTCGGCCGCAATTCCCGCGGGACGCGCTGATGCGTCCAGACTGCGCACGGGGGGACCGGAAGGCGGACAGAGGCGATAACGCCCGCCGCGCCAAGGGTCCGCGCGCCTAATGCTCTAGGTATGGAAACGCCAATGACGAACTATCTGTGGCTAGTGATAGCCGCCGGTGCGCTGGGGGTCCTTTACGGGCTCGTCCAGACGGCCAGCCTGATGAAGGCCGAAACCGGCAACGACAAGATGAGAGAGATCGCCGCCGCCATTCAGGAAGGGGCCTCCGCCTATCTGAACCGGCAATATACGACCATCGGGATGGTCGGCGTGGTCATCCTGATCGCCGCCTATCTGCTGATCGGGCCATACGCCGCGATCGGGTTCGTGATCGGAGCCGTGCTGTCGGGTCTGGCCGGGTTCGCCGGCATGCTGATCTCGGTGCGAGCGAACGTCCGCACCGCGCATGCCGCGTCGCAGAGCCTGTCGAAAGGGCTGGATCTCGCATTCCGCTCGGGCGCCATCACCGGCATGTTCGTGGCCGGCGGGGCCCTGCTGGGCGTCGCGGGCTACTATGCTGTGCTGACCCAGGTGCTGGGCCTGGAGGCCACGGGGCGCGAGGTCATCGATGGGCTGGTCGCTCTGGGCTTCGGGGCCTCGCTGATCTCCATCTTCGCGCGGCTGGGCGGCGGCATCTTCACCAAGGGCGCCGACGTGGGCGGCGACATGGTGGGCAAGGTCGAGGCCGGTATTCCCGAGGATGATCCCCGCAACGCCGCGACCATCGCCGACAACGTCGGCGACAACGTCGGCGACTGCGCCGGCATGGCCGCCGACCTGTTCGAGACCTATGCGGTGACCACGGTCGCCACCATGGTGCTGGCGGCCATCTTTTTCCGCGGCCAGCCCTATGTTGACGTGATGATGCTGCTGCCGCTGGCGATCTGCGGCATCTGCATCGTGACCTCGATCATCGGGTCGTTCTTCGTGCGTCTGGGCAAGAGCCAGAACATCATGGGGGCCCTGTATCAGGGTCTCATCGTGACCGGTGTCCTGTCCATCGGGGCGGTGTACTGGGTCATCAACACCCTGGTGACCGGTCCGGTCGTGACCACGGGCGGCCTGCAGATCGCGCCGATGAGCCTTTTCCTGTCGGGTCTGGTGGGTCTGGCCGTGACCGCCGCCATCGTGGTGGTGACGGAATACTACACGGGCTCGAACTTCCGTCCCGTGCGCTCGGTGGCCAATGCCTCGGTTTCGGGCCACGGCACGAACGTGATCCAGGGCCTGGCCGTCTCGTTGGAGGCGACCGCCCTGCCGGCCCTGACGATCATCGTCGGCATCATCGTCAGCTTCCAGCTGGCGGGTCTGTTCGGCATCGCCATCGCCACCACGACCATGCTGGGCGTGGCGGGGATGATCGTGGCGCTGGACGCCTTTGGTCCCGTGACCGACAACGCCGGCGGTATCGCGGAAATGGCGGGGCTTCCGGCGGATGTGCGTCACGTCACCGATGCCCTGGACGCGGTGGGCAACACCACCAAGGCCGTGACCAAGGGCTATGCGATCGGATCGGCGGGCCTGGGCGCGCTGGTGCTGTTCGCGGCCTATACGTCGGACCTGCAGTATTTCGCGGCCAATCCGGCGGACTATCCGTTCTTTGCCAACATGGGCGCGGTGACGTTCGACCTGACCAACCCCTATGTCGTCGTCGGCCTGCTGTTCGGGGGGCTGCTGCCGTTCCTGTTCGGGGGTATGTCGATGATGGCCGTGGGGCGCGCGGCCGAGGCCGTCGTGGCGGAAGTGCGTCGCCAGTTCCGCGAGAACCCCGGCATCATGACCTATCAGGTCAAGCCGGAGTACGGCCGGGCCGTCGACATCCTGACGAAGGCGGCGATCCGCGAGATGATCGTGCCGTCGCTGTTGCCGGTGCTGTCGCCGATCGTCCTGTTCGTGGCCATTCTGTTCATCTCGGACAAGGCCAATGCGTTCGCGTCACTCGGCGCCATGCTGATGGGCGTGATCGTGACCGGCCTGTTCGTGGCCATCTCGATGACCTCCGGCGGCGGGGCCTGGGACAACGCCAAGAAGGTGATCGAGGAAGGTTTCACCGACAAGAACGGCGTCGTCCACGGCAAGGGCTCCGAGGCGCACAAGGCCGCAGTGACCGGCGATACGGTCGGCGATCCCTACAAGGATACGTCCGGTCCAGCGGTGAACCCGATGATCAAGATCACCAACATCGTGGCGCTGCTGCTGCTGGCGGTGCTGGCGAGCGGGTCGGTCGGCTGATCGAACAAGCCTCCTCCCTGTTCGCCGCTTGGCGAACGGGGCTTGCGGTCGGCTCGTATACGAGCCGATCCTCAAGGCTCGAAGCGTAGCGGAGAGACGGAGGGGTTTTTTTTATGCGCGACGAACCCCTCCGTCAGCTCGCAAGAGCGCGCTGCCACCTCCCAATCGCTAGGCGACGGAGAGGAGACAAAAAGAAAAGGCCCCGGAGATCGCTCTCCGGGGCCTTTTCTTTGTGCGGCCGAGGAACCTAGTCCGGACGGCGCTGGCCCGGGACGTCCTCGTCCGTGCGGGGCAACTGGCCGCGGCCGACGTTGCCGAGCAGTTGCTCCAGCACCGTCAGCTGACGGCCGCGGGTCGGGGTCTCGCGACGTTCCATGGCGATCTGCTGACCATCCTCCAGACCCAGGCTGCGGACCTCGGCGACCTTGTCGTCGGCTTCATTGAAGGTGATGGCCGTCACCGTGCGCTGCGACACCTGAGGCTGATTATAGGTGTACCGCTCGGTCGTCTGGGAAATGTAATACCAGATGTTGTCCTCGAACGTGGACACCGCAGAAGGGGAACCCAGTTGTGCGACGACGGTTTCCTTGGTGTCCTCGCCGACCTTCATGTCCGCGGGCTTGACGTCGACGACCTGAAATCCCTGCAGGCCGACCACGGGCGCACAGGCCCCGGCGAACGCGGCGAGGGCCGAAACGACAGCCAGACGAGCGACGATTTTATGCATGGAGCGGGCGCCTGCGACGAAACAAGGTCTTTGACCTAACCGGACCCGCGTCCTAGTTCAACGGCGCGGCAGAAAAGGGGCCGCTGACCATGCTGAAGAACCTGTTCCGATCGCGCGAGCGCACCCGTCCCGGCCTGGCCCTGTATGAGGCCGCGGTCGCGCAGGCCCGGCAGCCGGGATTCTACCGCGACCTGAGCGTCAGCGACGAGATCGATGCGCGATTCGAGCTGTATACGCTGCATGTCCTGCTGCTGGTCATGCGCCTGCGCGAGGAGGCTGCGCCGAACACGCAGGCCGGGGCGGAGGCCGGCCAGGACCTTTTCGACGTCTATGTGTCGGCGCTTGACAACTCCCTGCGCGAACTGGGCGTCCACGACGTCACCATGGCCAAGAAGATGCGCAAGCTGGGCGAGGCCCTCTACGGCCGGATGACCGCCTATGAGCCAGCGATCAGCGCCGGGGATGCCGATGCGCTGGCGTTTGGTCTCGCCCGCAATGTCTATGAGCAGTCGGATGCCACCGTGGCGCGTGCCCTGGCCGACTACGCCCTGGCGGCGCGCGCGCATCTGGCGAGCCAGCCGATGGACGCGGTGCTGACCGCCCCACGCTGGCCGGAGATCGCGGCATGAACCCGGAACGGACACTGCCTTTCAGCGAAGTGGTGCGGATCAACGAGATCGGTGCCGGTCTGAACCGCCATCTGGTTCCCGACGAGGCGGCGCGGGCACGTATCGTTCGTGCGCTGGACCTGGCCAGCCTGACCAGCCTTGAAGCCGATATCGGCGTCATGCCGTGGCGCGCCGGCTGGACCCTGTCCGGTCGGGTTATGGCCATCGCCGAGCAGGTTTGCGGCATCACGCTGGAGTCCTTGCCGGTCGAGATCGATGAGCGCTTTTCCATCGACCTGGTCGAAGCCGGCGCGCGCGAGCCGGACGACGTCGAGGTGGAGGTGTCGCTGGACGACGATGCGCCCGACGTCATCGAGGACGGCCGAATCGATCTGGGGCAATACGCGGTGGAACAGTTCGCCCTGGCGCTCGATCCCTTTCCGAGAAAGCCCGGCGCCGAGTTCGTCCAGCCCGAGGAACCGGCCGAAATCTCTCCGTTCGCGGTGCTGAAGGCCTTCAAACGTCCGGACGACGACGGAAAATCCTGACCTGGCGTCGAGGCGATTGCATCCGTCCGGCGCGGCGGTATCCTGACGCATACAAGATGAGCGCCGCCCTGACGCCGCGCCCGGAGCGAACGAGCCCTTGCCAGCCCCCACGCTGATCTCTCTGGACGCCATGGGTGGCGACCACGGCCCACCCGTCGTCGTCGGCGGTATCCGGGACTACATCCGTCGCCACGGAGGCGAGGGTGTTCGGTTCCAGCTGCACGGCGACGAGGATGCGATCCGGGCCGAGATGACCCGGCTAAACGTGGCTGCCGGGATCTGCGATGTGCGCCACACCGACAAGAAAATCGCCTCCGATGAAAAACCGGCCCAGGCGATGCGTCGGGGCAAGGGTTCCAGCTTGTGGAATGCCATCGAGGCGGTGAAGACGGGTGAGGCGGGTGCCGTCGTGTCGGCCGGCAACACCGGTGCCTTGATGGCGATTTCCAAGTTGATCCTGCGGATGGCGGCGCCCGGTCTGGAGCGGCCGGCGATCGTCGCCAGCTGGCCGACCCTGCGGGGCGTCACGGCGGTGCTGGACGTGGGCGCCAATATCGAGAGCGATGCGGAGCAGCTGATCGAGTTCGCCATCATGGGCGAGGCGTTCCACCGGGCGGTCCACGGGGTGGATCGGCCCACGGTCGGGATTCTCAATGTCGGGTCCGAGGACATCAAGGGCCACGAGGAGGTTCGCGAAGCGTCGCGGATCCTGCGCGAGAGCGGCCTGGGCCTCAACTATCATGGGTTCGTCGAGGGCGACGACATCGCCAAAGGCACGGTCGACGTGGTGGTCACCGACGGCTTCACCGGCAACATCGCGCTCAAGACCGCCGAAGGCGTGGCGCGGTTCATCTCCGCCCTGCTGAAGGAGGCTTTGACCTCCAGCCTTCAGGCCAAGGCAGGGGCCTTGATCGCCATGCCGGCCCTCAAGGCCATGGCCCAGAAGATCGATCCCAGCGCCATCAACGGAGGACCCTTGCTGGGCCTGAACGGCATTGTCGTGAAGAGTCACGGCGGGGCCGACGCCAAGGGGTTCGGGAATGCCATCCGCATCGCTGTCGATCTGGCCCGGAGCGACTATATGAAGACCGTGGGGGCCAATCTGGGTCGCCTCGGCACCGTGCTCGACAACCTCCCCCCTGTTTCCGCCTCCCCGCGAGAAGAGACCGTATCGTGAGCGTCATCCGCAGCGCCGTGACCGGCGTCGGCTCCTATCTGCCGGAACAGGTCGTCACCAACGAGGAACTTTCGAGGACCGTCGATACCTCGGACGAGTGGATCATCGAGCGGACCGGCATCCGCCAGCGTCACAAGGCACGCGACGATGAACCGACCAGCGACCTGGCCGCCGAGGCGGCGCGCCGGGCCCTGGCGGACGCGGGACGCACGGCGGCAGATGTCGACATGATCATCGTGGCCACCACGACGCCCGACATGACGTTTCCGGCGACCGCGTCTATCGTGCAGCGAAAGCTTGGCGCGCCGGTCTGCATCGCCTTCGATGTCCAGGCCGTCTGTTCCGGCTTCGTCTATGCGCTGAGCGTCGCCGACGGCTTCGTGGCGCGCGGCCTGGCCAAATGCGCCCTGGTCATCGGGGCCGAGGAGATGACCCGGCTGATGGACTGGACCGACCGGACAACCTGCGTCCTGTTCGGGGATGGAGCCGGTGCAATCGTGGTGGAGCCGCGCGAAGGGCAAGGGACGTCGGCCGATCAGGGTCTGCTCGGGTTCGCTCTCCGTTCGGATGGGACCAAGACCGATCTGCTGTATGTCGATGGCGGGCCATCGAGCACCGGTACCGTTGGACATCTGCGGATGCTCGGCAACCAGGTGTTCCGTCATGCCGTCGTCAATATCGCGGAGGCCATCACGGCGGCCTGCGCGGCCTCCGGCATCACGGTGCCGGAGGTCGACTGGTTCGTGCCGCACCAGGCCAATCAGCGGATCATCAAGGGCGTGGGCGACCGGCTGGGGCTGGACGAGCATAAGGTCATCTCGACCGTGGCGATGCACGCCAACACCTCGGCCGCATCGATCCCGCTGGCGCTGGATACGGCCATTCGCGACGGGCGAATCAAGCGCGGCGATCTGGTCCTGCTGGAAGCCATGGGCGGCGGCCTGACCTGGGGAGCCTGCGCCTTCAGACTGTAACGGCCTCGGTGTGCTTTGACTTCGCGCCGTTTTCCTCTTTTATGGAGGGCTGGGAACGGGGCCATACGCGGCGTCGAATGAGGGGATCAGGCCTTGGGCGAACTGCAGACCTTGACCCGCGCGGACCTGTGCGAGGCCGTGCTCGAGGAAGTCGGCCTGTCGCGACAGGAATGCGCCAGCCTGGTTGAGCGCACGCTGGAAATCATCGTCGAGAGCCTGGAGCAGGGACACACGGTCAAGCTGTCGGGATTTGGCGTCTTTCAGGTGCGCGAAAAGCGCGCCCGCATGGGTCGAAATCCCAAGACCGGTGAGCCAGCCGCCATCAACCCGCGCCGCGTGATCAGTTTCCGCGCGTCCCAGATCATGAAGTCGCGCGTGCACGGCGCGGTGAACGGCGGCTGATGGCCAAGAGCCCTAACGCCTTTCGGACCATTTCCGAGGCTGCCGAAGCCGTGGGTGCCCCCCAGCATGTGCTGCGGTTCTGGGAAACCAAGTTCGCCTTCATCACGCCGGTGAAACGGGCCGGGGGGCGGCGCTTCTATCGACCCCAGGACATCGTCATTCTGAAGGCGATCCGTCGGCTGCTGCACGATGAGGGCCTGACTATCAAGGGCGTGCAGCGTCTGCACAAGGATCAGGGTCTGGCGCGTCTGGCCGCCTATGGCGATCCGGAGGCGACGTTCAGCATGGATGCCGAACTGGGAGCGGCAAGCGAGCGGGCCGGTCGCAAACCTCACGCGGTGTCGGGTGATGGCGACGTCCGTTTGCGGAACATTCTGGCCGATCTGGAGGCGGCGCGCGCGCGTCTCGACGCTGTTCTGGCGGCCTGAACACGATTGCGACTTTTAGGGTTTGCGGGGATGCCAACCCCCCGCTATAGGACCGGCCTCTCGGAGCGTGGCGCAGCCTGGTAGCGCACTTGACTGGGGGTCAAGGGGTCGCAGGTTCGAATCCTGTCGCTCCGACCATCTTCCCTTGACCCGGTCCCTTATTCAGACTTCGACCGCCCAAAACCGAACGGTCGCCCTTCCGCCCAGCTCAGAAGGGGCAGCAGTGGCACGCCCCAGGCGGTTCCCGCGATGCCGTAGAAGAGCAGATGCACCAGCGGGTGCTCAGGCAAGCGCGCGCCCAGGCTGACGACGGCCCAGACGTAGAAAGTCAGGAAGGCGACGATCCCGAGGGAAGCCACCGCGCGGCGAGTGCGCAGTCCCATCAGCGGGTGTTCCGGAACAGGTAGAAGGCGATCAGGCCCAGCACGGCACCGCCCAAGGCCCAGGCGGTCCACAGGAAGCCGTCCATGGTCGCCACGTCGAAGACGCGCACGGCCAGGAACCAGCCGCAGGCGGCGCTGACGCCCGCCACCAGCGAGGCCGCGAAAAGGCCGCGGCGACCGGTCACCATGTCGGCGATCCAGGCGACGGCGAAGACCCCGACGGCTGTCGCGACGATATCGGCATATTCCAAGGCCATCTCCTGAAGCGCGTCCGGTCGGAAACGCCTGCGTCATCAAACCCGACTCGATCTTGCCACCGGGCGGGAGCATACCGCGCCGGTAGCCCGACCCAACCGGGACAGGGCGTCACTGTATCCGTCCAATCGACAGGCGTCGAATGAAGCGTTTCGGAAGTTCCGATCAATCTCGTCCCGTCGCGATCTGGCTGTTCGCCTGCGCGGCCATGGTGTTCTCCATGGTGGTCATCGGGGGCATCACCCGCCTGACAGGGTCCGGCCTGTCGATCACGGAGTGGAAGCCCATCATGGGGGCGCTGCCGCCCACGAACGCCGCCGACTGGTCAGAGGCGTTCGAGAAATACAAGGCCATTCCCCAGTATGCCCAGGTCAATGCGGGCATGAGCATGGGCGAGTTCCAGTCCATCTTCTGGTGGGAGTGGGCGCACCGGCTGGTGGGGCGGCTGGTCGGGGCGGTCTTCGCCCTGCCGTTTTTCTTCTTTCTGGCGTGCCTGCTGTTCCCTGAGCGGTCGTGGCTGGGGCGGCTGGCCCTGCCGACGCGCCTCATCTGGCGCTGCGCCCTGCTGCTGGCCATGGGCGGGATGCAGGGTGTCATCGGCTGGTGGATGGTGTCGTCGGGTCTGTCGGAACGGGTCGATGTCGCGCCGGAGCGGCTGGCGACACACCTGGGTTTGGCCCTGCTGATCTTCATGGGCCTGATCTGGACCGGGCTGGAGGCCTGGAACGGTCAGGAGCACAACCGCGCGCCGCAGGGCTGGAGCCGTGGGGCCGCCGTCCTGCTGGGGGCCGTGTTCATCCAGTGCCTGCTGGGCGGGCTGGTGGCCGGGGCCAAGGCGGGCTTCATCTACAACGACTGGCCGATGATGAATGGCGCTCTGCTGGCTCCGGTCGACTGGGGCAAGGGGGGCTGGGCCTTCCTGCACGACCAGGCGCTTGTGCAGTTCAACCATCGGATCTGGGCCTATGGCCTGCTGATCGGCGGGACTGTGTATGCGGTCCAGGCCTGGCGCTGGAAGCTGGCCGAGGGGCTGGGCACATCGGCATTCGTGGTCGGTGGCGCGCTGTGGATGCAGGCACTGTTGGGCGTCGTGACCCTGATCAGCGTGGTGCCGCTCTGGCTGGGCGGGCTGCACCAGGCGGGAGCGGCCGTCGTGCTGGCACTGGCGACGGCCAACCTGTGGATGGTGCGGCGCTCGCAGCCACGGCTTTTTACGTCCGGACCGCGTCGATAAGCGCTGGCCTCATGCGGTATTTTAATACCGTTGCTAAAAAACACATTTTTATCAGTGCGTTATAGCTGATTGGTGCTTCGCCGTGCCATTGACGGCTGTGGACCCTTCCTCTACTAGCGCGCCTTCGCTCGCTCCGGTCCGTCCGGCTCGACCCCGTTTCGCCCCTGTTTCAGGAAACACCTCATGCTGAAGAGCACCACGGCTGCATTGAAGCCGTCAGAGGTCGACAAGAAGTGGATCCATATCGATGCCGAAGGCGTCGTGGTGGGCCGTCTCGCGACCTTCATCGCCATGCGCCTGCGTGGCAAGCACCTGCCGACCTACACTCCGCACGTGGACTCGGGCGACTACGTCGTCGTGACCAACGTCGACAAGGTGGTGTTCACCGGCAAGAAGAACACCGACAAGGTCTACTATCGCCACACCGGGCACCCGGGCGGCGTCAAGTCGACGACCCCGCAGAAGGTGCTGGGCGGCCGCTTCCCCGAGCGCGTGCTCGAGAAGGCCGTCGAGCGCATGCTGCCCAAGGAAAGCCCCCTGGCCCGCAAGCAGATGACGCACCTGCGTCTGTTCGCCGGCGCTTCGCACGACCACGAAGCCCAGCAGCCCGAGACCATCGATTTCGCCGGCCGTTCGGCCAAGAACACCCGGAGCCTCTAAGCCATGACCGACGTCACGCAAGAAGCGGCCACGGGTTTCGACGCCCTGAAGGGCCTCACGACCACCTCGGACAACGGCTACGACAACTCCGCGCCCGTCTACGAGAAGAAGGTCGACGCCCAGGGTCGCGCCTATTCGACCGGCAAGCGCAAGAACGCCATCGCGCGCGTCTGGGTCATGCCCGGCACCGGCAAGTTCACGATCAACGGCAGGGACCAGCTGCAGTATTTCGCTCGCGAAATCCTGCGCATGATGATCGCCCAGCCGCTGGTCGTCTGCGGTCGCGAGACCGAATTCGACGTGGTCTGCACGGTTGAGGGTTCGGGCCTGTCGGGCCAGGCCGGCGCCATCCGCCACGGCCTGTCGCACGCCTTGACGCACTATGAGCCGGCGCTGCGCCCGGTCCTGAAGCCTCACGGCTTCCTGACCCGCGACAGCCGCGTCGTCGAGCGCAAGAAGTACGGCCGCGCCAAGGCCCGCAAGTCCTTCCAGTTCTCGAAGCGCTAGTCGCAACCGCGACTTGGAATACAAAGGCGCTCCGGGGAAACCTGGAGCGCCTTTTTCTTTGGATCACGAGAATGACCCACACCATCTTCATCGACGGCGAGGCCGGGACCACGGGGCTGGAGATCCGGCAGCGGCTGGAGGGGCGTGCCGATCTCGAGTTCATCTCGCTCACCGGCGATCGCCGCAAGGATTCGGCCGCGCGGGCCGAGGCGCTGAATGCGGCGGACGCGGTGATCCTGTGCCTGCCCGACGATGCGGCGAAGGAAGCCGTCGCCATGATCGAAAAACCGGATGTGCGGGTCATCGACGCCTCCACGGCGTTCCGCGTCGCGACCGGCTGGACCTACGGCTTCCCCGAGATGGACGCGGTCCAGCGCGGCGAGATCGTCGGCTCGCGGCGAGTTTCGAACCCCGGCTGCTATCCAACCGGTTTCATCGGCCTGATGCGACCCCTGGTGAAGGCGGGGCTGGTGCCTGTCGACTGGCCGGTCACGGTCAATGCCGTGTCAGGATACTCCGGCGGCGGGAAATCAATGATTGCCGAGCTTGAACAGGGCGAGGGCGCTCCCGCCTTCCGCGCCTATGGCCTGTCGCTGCGGCACAAGCATGTGGCGGAGATGACCCGGCACAGCGGCCTGCACGTGCCGGTGCTGTTCGCCCCGGCCGTCGGTGCCTATCGCCAGGGGATGCTGGTCGAGGTGCCGCTGCATCTGGCGGCCCTGCCGGAGACGCCGTCGATCGATCGGCTGCACGGGGCCCTGGTCGAGGCCTATGACGGCGCGCGCTTCATCGAGGTGGCCGGGCTGGACGAGACCGAGGCTATGACGGGGCTGGACCCCGAGGGCCTGAACGGCACCAACACAATGAGGCTGTATGTGTTCGGCGACCGGGACGGCTCGCAAGCGCGGATGGTGGCGCTGCTGGACAACCTCGGCAAGGGGGCCTCGGGGGCGGCGGTGCAGAACCTGAACCTTATGCTGGGGCTGGACGAGGCGACAGGTCTGGTTTGATCCGTAAGACCTTCCCCCATGAAGAATGGGGAAGGTCTATTCGTCGCCTTGAAACCTCTCGCGTCATGCCGACGTATGTAGGGCATGACACAGACCTTCACGACATCGCGCCGCAGCCTGTTGCTGGGTGCCGCCGCCACCGGCCTCGCGGCCTGTTCCTCGCCCGGAGAAGCGGATGCGTCGGAGGCCCAGTACGCGACCTCGCCGTTCAGACGGATCACCGATGCCCAGTGGCGCGCGCGCCTGCCGGCCTCCAGCTACAATGTGCTGCGCCACGAGGCGACGGAGCGGCCGGGGACGAGCCCTCTTAACGACGAGCACCGTGCCGGAACCTTCATCTGCAAGGGCTGCGAACTGCCGCTGTTCCGCTCGCAGACCAAGTTCGATTCAGGCACGGGCTGGCCCAGTTTCTACGATTTCATCCCCGGCTCGCTGGGCATGAAGACCGATCTGGCCATCGGCATTCCGCGTACCGAATATCACTGCGCCCGCTGTTTGGGACACCAGGGGCACGTCTTCGACGACGGTCCGCGCCCGACGGGCAAGCGGTACTGCAACAACGGCGTGGCGCTGACCTTCCAGCCGGCCTGACCCTAGGGTTTGACCCGCATCGCGGATCTCGCCGTCAGGCCGAACAGCACGGTCGCGACGATCACAAGAAGGGCGAAATCCCGGCCCGGCAGGAATACCGGCACGGCGGCGAATGCCAAAACGATCAGCGGGATGACCATCGCCACGGGCACGCCCACGACGCGCTCGGGGATCATCGGCGGCGGGGGCGCGGGCGCGCGCCGCTCGATCAGGGTGTTCAGGGCCACGTAGCAGGCCGAGAAGACGACCGCGATGATGGCATACCGCAGCTGGTAGTCCGGCCGCCCGAACACGCCCGCCGTCAGCACCAGCAGCGTCAGGGCCGTACCGGTCGAAAAGGCCAGGACGAGATTGGGCTCGATCTTCAAGACTTGACCTTCACATAGCTGCCGGGGGCGGGCTCGATGGGGTTCAACGGGCCCGCGTTAGGATCGCGTGCCGCGACCCAGGTGCCGGACTTGTCATGCAGCCAGGCGGCCCAGTGTTCCCACCAGCTGCCGGGATGTTCGACCGCGCCGGCCTGCCATTCGGCCAAGGTCGCGGGCAGGGCGTCATTGGTCCAGTGCTGGTATTTCTTCGCGCTGGGCGGGTTGATGACCCCCGCGATATGGCCCGATCCCGCCAGCGTCAGGGTGACATCGGCGTTCCTGAACGCCTTGGCCGACCGGTAGACAGAGTTCATCGGCGCGATGTGATCCTCGCGGCTGGCCTGGAAATACAATGGGATGGCCACCTTCGACAGATCGACCGTGATGCCTCCGATCTCGAACTCGCCCTTCGACAGCCGGTTCTGCCCGTACATGGAGCGCAGATAGTCCATGTGCAGCTTCTTGGGCATGCGGGTCTGGTCGGCGTTCCAGAACAGCAGGTCAAAGGCCGCCGGCGACTTGCCCATCAGATAGTTGCTGACGAAGAAGGACCAGATCAGGTCGTTGGCCCGCAGCGCATTGAACGTCTCGGCCATGGCTGCGCCGGGCAGGACGCCGCCTGCAGCGTCCATCTGTGCCTCGACCTGGGCCAGCCAGTGCTCGTCGGTGAACAGCAAGAGGTCGCCGGCCTCGGCGAAGTCGTGCTGGGCGGCGAAGAAGGTGGTCGAGCCGACGCGGGCGTCGCCCTTGGCCGCCATATGGGCCAGCGCCGCCCCCATCAACGTGCCGCCGATGCAGTAGCCCACGGTGTTCAAGGTGTCTGAGCCCGACTGCTCGAGCGCCTTTTCGACGGCGCGATAGATGCCCTTCTCCAGATAGTCGTCAAAGCCGAAGCCGGCCTTGTCGACATCGGGATTGACCCAGGAACAGACGAAGACGGTGAAACCCCGGGCCGAAAGCCAGCGGATCATGGAGTTCTCGGGCTGGAGATCCATGATGTAGAATTTGTTGATCCAGGGCGGGAAGATCAGCAGGGGGATGGCGCGCTGCCTATCGGTGGCGGCATCGAACTGGATCAGCTCGAACAGCTCGTCGCGCCAGACGACCTGGCCGGGCGCGGTGGCGACGTTCTCGCCCACGACGAACTTGCCATAGTCGGCCTGGCTGATCTTCAGCTTGCCCATGCCGCGTTCCAGATCGGCGGCGAAGTTCTGCATCCCCTTGACCAGCGATTCGCCGTTGGTCTCGGCCATCGCCTTCAGCGCGGCCGGGTTGGAGGCGAGGAAGTTCGAGGGCGAGAAGGCGTCGGTCAGCAGCTTGGTGAAGAACTCGGCGCGGCGCTTCGTGATCGGATCGACGTCCTCGACCGAAGAGACCAGGCCGTTCATCCAGTCCGAAGTGACCAGATAGGACTGGCGCATCATGTCGAACATGGGGTTTTCAGACCAGGCCGGGTCCTTGAACCGCTTGTCCTTGGTCGGTTGCGGAGCCTCTTCGCCCGCCGCACGGCGCGTGGTGGACGCCCACAGGTCCATGTAGCGGTTGAACAGGTCGGCCTGGGCGGCGAACAGCTTGTCCGGGCGGGCGGCCAGGCTGGTCATCACCGAGTTCATGGCCGGGCCGACGTTGAACGGGTCGGGCGACAGGGCGGCGGGGCGGTCGGCTTGCGACAGGGCCGCCTCGGCGATCGCGGACTGGGCCGTCATGGCCGCGCGGGCCAGGTTCAGCGACAAAGTCTCGATCATCTGGCGCTGATCGGCGGCGATGTCCGGGATGGCGAAGGGCGATACTGTCTCTGCTTCGCGGTTCGAGGCCGGTTCGACGGCCGCCTGAACCTCGGGCTCGACGATCGCCTTCGGTTTCGGCGTCGAGGCGCGAGGCCTTGCCGAGGTCGGCCGACCGGCCTTTCGCGGAGCCTTGGCCGCGGCAAGCGTCGGGGGCGGGGGTGTCGGGGTCCGGGCCATGGGGTCCTTGTGCGCTTCCTGATCGGTCTGGACGTGTGCTGCGCCCTTCCGCCTGTCATCATCATGGCATATGACCGGCCCCGACATGAACGCGCATCAGGCGAAAAAGATAGCGGGACTGGTTCTGGCCCTGGCCGGGACCTCCGGATGTGCCGGGGCGTTCAATCCGACGACCGAGGCCAGCTCACCCATCGCGCCGCGCGTACAGGCCCTGGTCGATGCGAATCGCGAATATCCGCGCTGGGCTGACTTTCCGAGGACCTCGACCGATACACCGGCGCCGATCGAGGTGGCGGCGCGCGTGAATACGTTGAGAGCCTCGGCCGGAGCGTTGGCCGGAGAGGCCTCGCGGATCGAATGGACGCTGGGCGATACCGAAGCCTTTGCCGCCGAGACAAAGGCCCGCATCGATTCGCAACAGATCGCCCCAGCGACCGCCCAGACACAGGCCGATGTCGACGCGTTCGCCGCCGAGCTTCGCCGGCGCGGCACCGCACCACCCCCGATCGATCGGACCCCCGCGCCGCGCTGATCTGCGAAATTCATCGCCCGGTCGAGAGAATCCGGGGATCATCCCCTCAGGAGTACTGCACATGGCTGACACGGCCCCCTTCGCCTCGACGCTCGCGGCAGACGCCGCCATGGTCACCGAACTGGCCGCCATCGCGTCCTGGGCCCAGATCGGGCGGGGCGACGAGAAGCACGCCGACCAGCTGGCGGTGGACGCCATGCGCACGGCGCTGAACAGCCTCGATATCGACGGCAAGATCGTCATCGGCGAGGGCGAGCGCGACGAAGCCCCCATGCTCTACATCGGCGAGAAGGTCGGGACGGGCAAAGGCCCGGCCATCGACATCGCGCTCGATCCTCTGGAAGGCACCACCCTGACCGCCAAGGCCATGGCCAATGCCTTGACCGTGCTGTCGATGTCGGCCGGCGGCGGCATGCTGCACGCACCCGACACCTATATGGACAAGATCGCCATCGGCCCGGGCTATGCACCCGGGACCGTGGATCTGGACATGAAACCCGGCGACAACGTCCGTTCTCTGGCCTCCGCCAAGGGTGTGCGACCCGATCAGATCACCGTGTGCGTCATGGACCGTCCTCGCCACGAGGCGCTGATCGCCGCCCTGCGCGAAGTGGGAGCCAAGGTCATGCTGATCACTGACGGCGACGTCGCAGGCGTGATCCACACGGCCGAGCCGGAGACGGGCATCGACCTGTATCTGGGCTCTGGCGGGGCGCCGGAAGGCGTGCTGGCCGCCTCGGCGCTGAAGTGCGTCGGTGGGCATTTCCAGGGCCGGCTGCTGTTCCGCAACGACGACGAGCGCGCGCGGGCCCAGCGGACCGGCGTGACAGATTTCGATCGGAAGTACGATCTGCATGAACTGGTGTCCAAGGACGCCGTCTTCGCCGCCACCGGCGTGACCAAGGGAGCCATGCTGGACGGGGTGCAGATGGGCGCGAACTTCGTCACGACCCATACGCTGGTCATGGATTCCTCGACCCGGACCGTGCGCCGCATCCGCACGACCCGCCCCCTCTGATGGCGGATGGAGCCCCAGCGGGCGGTCTGACGCCGGGGTTCCTCGATGTGTCCCGGTCGCTGTCGGGAAGGGCCTGGCGGCAGCGTCCGGCCGAGCCGTCGGTGATCCGGGCCCATATGCAGGCGCTGGGGTTGGACGAACCCCTGGCCCGGGCGCTGGCGGCGCGGGGCGTGAAGCCGGAGGAGGGGGCCGCCTTCCTGGAACCGACGCTGAAGTCTTTGTTTCCCAATCCATCGAGCTTCATGGATATGGACATCGCCGCCGAGGCGATCGTGACTTCGATCCAGACGGGCGACAGCATCCACGTCTTCGCCGACTATGATGTGGACGGGGCGTCCAGCGCGGCACTGCTGGTCCGCTGGTTCCGGGCCCTGGGGCGCGGCCTGCCGATCTATGTCCCAGACCGACTGACCGAGGGCTATGGTCCCAGCCCCACGGCCTTCGACCGGCTGAAAGCGTCCGGGGCTGATCTGGTCATCACCGTCGACTGCGGCGCGGCGGCGAACGAGGCGATAGCCCATGCCTGCGCGATCGGACTGCGCGTCGTCGTGATCGACCACCACATGATGCGCGAGGAGCCGCCCGCCTGCGTCGCCGTGGTCAATCCAAACCGGCCGGGCGACACCTCGGGCCAGGGCAATCTGGCGGCGGCGGGCGTGGTGTTCGTGCTGCTGGCGGCGCTGAACCGAGAGGCACGCAAGCGGGGCCTGTTCGCCGAGACGCCGGAGCCCGACATTCGCCAGTGGCTGGATCTGGCCGCCCTCGGGGCCATCTGCGACGTCACCGGCCTGACCGGCTTCAATCGCGCGCTGACGGGCCTGGGTCTGAAGGTCATGTCGAACTGGGGCAATCCTGGCCTGAAGGCCCTGCTCGCCGTCGCGGGCAACGAGCCCGGTCCGGCCAAGTCGAGCCATGCAGGCTTCATTCTTGGGCCCCGGATCAATGCGGGCGGCCGGATCGGTCGGGCCGACCTGGGCGCGCGCCTGCTGTCCACGGAGGATCCGCAGGAGGCGCTGGCGCTGGCCGAGGAATTGGACGCGCTGAATGTCGCTCGCCGCGAAGTCGAGCGGGAGGTCACGGATACTGCCACGCGCCGCGTCGAATCAGTGGGGCACCACGCCGACGGCTCGGCTGTCGTCGTGGTCTCGGGCGACGATTGGCATCCGGGCGTGGTCGGCATCGTCGCCGGGCGACTGCGCGAGCGATGGCGCAAGCCCGTCGTCGTGATCGGCGTCGATGCGGTGGCCGGCGTCGGCAAGGGGTCGGGCCGGTCGCAGCCGGGAATGAACCTGGGGCGCGCGATCCAGTCGGCCTGGCGCGAAGGGCTCCTGCTGGCCGGTGGGGGGCATGCCATGGCAGCGGGTCTGACCGTACGACCAACGGGGATCGACGCCCTGAGGGATTTCCTGAACGAAGCGCTGGCTGGCGAGCAGGCGGACGCCGATGCGCTGGACTGGGTCGAGGTCGACGCCCTGATCGATCCGGGTGCCGCGACCCGAGCCGTGTTCGAAGGCTTCGAACGCCTTGCCCCCTTCGGTCCGGCCAACCCTGAACCGCTGTTCGCGCTCAGCGGCGTTCAGGCTCGCGAGCCGGTGCAGATGAATGGGGGTCATGTTCGATGCCGGCTGGTCGGGACTGACGGCGCGGCCATCAAGGCCATTGCCTGGCGCTGCGCGGACCTGTCCACGGGCCGGGCCTTGCTGGCCGGGCAGGGTGGTCTGAGTGTCGTCGGTCGTCTTAAGGCGGACGATTGGAACGGTCGAAAGGGCGTCCAGTTCGAGATCGAGGACATCGCCGATCCCCGTATGGCGGTTTAGTCGAAAGGGCGCTTGCGCCCCCCGGAATCGCCCGCTATATCGCCCGCTCTCGCGCAGCGGTCCCTTCGTCTATCGGTTAGGACGTCAGGTTTTCAACCTGAAAAGAGGGGTTCGACTCCCCTAGGGACTGCCACGCGGGATTTCTCCCCAGACATCGATATCGGACCACCATCCAATGCGGCATTATTGCCGTTGGAAGCGGCGGCGGTGTCGTCGGTGCATCAATCGACCCGGATAGCGCGGGTCGCCGGCAGAAAACCTGCGTTTTTCGCTTTTCCCGCGTTCACTGAACCGTGTTAAACGGAAAGGGGTCTGCATGGTGTGCAGGCCGGGGGGCTGGACGTGTCTGATAATGAGAGCCTGGAGGCGACCGATGTGGTCCGTGTCGCCGGGCGGGTTAAATGGTTTGATCCGGGTAAGGGGTACGGGTTCATCGTGCCCGACGATCCGGGGCAGACCGATCACAAGGACGTTCTCCTGCATGTCTCGAGTCTGAGGGACGCGGGACTGGATTTGGCGGGCGAAGGCGCGTCGATCCATTGCGACTGCGCGCGGCGCACCAAGGGCTGGCAGGTGGTTCAGGTGTATGATCTGGGCGCAGGCGAGCCGGACACGCTGATGCCCCGTCGCGCCGGATACGAAGGCCTGAAAACTGATTCGCGCAGTCTTTCGGTCTCGAGCGCCACGACGGGGAGCCTTGAGCCTGCCGTGGTCAAATGGTTCAACCGGACAAAGGGCTACGGTTTCGTGGTGCGTGAAACGGATCCGGGGGATATCTTCGTCCATATCGAGACCCTGCGCCGTTGCGGACTGGACGACTTGGTCCCCGGTGAGACGGTCACGGTACGCTTCGCGTCAGGCCCCAAGGGCTTGGTCGTAGCCGAAATCAAACCGGGCGGCTGATCCCGCCCCGAAAGGGCGGACATGCTGTCGAGACGTTTGCTGGTCGCAGTCGGAATCGGACTGTCGCTTCTGACCGGGGCTTGCGCCAAGGATGCGGGGCCGGTCGATGCGGCGGGACGCCCCCTTGAGCCGCTGACGATCGTCACGGCCAGCGGCGAGCACGAATTCATGGTCGAAATCGCCGATGACGAGGCCGAGCGGCAGCGGGGGCTGATGTTCCGTCCACCCCTGGAAGACGATCGCGGCATGCTGTTCGAGTTCCCGGTGGCCGAGGAACAGGGTTTCTGGATGAAGAACACGCCGAGCTCGCTGGACATCATCTACATTGATCCGACCGGCCGCATCATCTCGATCGCCAGCCACGCCACGCCCTATTCCGAGACCACCCTGCCATCGAATGGCGCCGCCAACGGCGTGCTGGAACTGCGCGCGGGCCGCGCCGAGGAAATCGGAGCGGTGCCGGGATCGACGGTCCGGCACCCTTTTTTCAAGCCCTGACGCCATCTTCCCGTTGCGGCCGCGTCCGGATGCTGGCAGACCCCTCCGCCGGAGTGTAGCGCAGCCTGGTAGCGCATCTGGTTTGGGACCAGAGGGTCGGAGGTTCGAATCCTCTCACTCCGACCATTATTGAAAGTGTGGCTATCGCTTCGCGCGCGGCGCTCCGCTACTTGAGCCACGATGAGTGGAGATACCGCCATGCTGGCTCGCATCTATCGCCCCGCCAAGACCGCAATGCAGTCGGGAAAAGCCAAGTCGAAGGATTGGCGGCTGGATTTCGAACCGGCGTCGGCGCGCACCATCGATCCGCTGATGGGCTGGACCAGTTCGTCGGACATGAACGGGCAGGTGCGTCTGACCTTCGAAACACGGGAAGAGGCCGTCGCCTATGCCGAGCGCCACGGCATTCCTTTCCGACTGCACGAGCCGCAGGAACCGCCCGTGATCCTGAAGGCCTATGCCGATAACTTCGCCACCAACCGCAAGCAGCCCTGGACGCATTGAGCGAAGCGGGCGGCTATCCCTCGCCGCGCGGCGGCTCGCTACTTGAGCCGCACTAGGGTTTGCGGCTAACGCAGCCGCTGCGGATCACAGTGTGTGTTCCGCGCCAAGAGCACCCATAGCTCAACCGGATAGAGCACCCGCCTTCTAAGCGGGATGTTGCAGGTTCGAGTCCTGCTGGGTGCGCCATCGTTTTGAGGAAACCCGATGTCCGACGTTCGCAACCAGGTCCTGCAGGGCCGCTTGATCCTGGACGGCAAGACCTTCACCGAGTGCGAGTTCAGAAACGCCGAACTCGTCTACAAGGGCGGTCCGCAGCCCAGCTTCGTCAACTGCCGCTTCACCCAGAGCCGGTTCGCGTTCGAAAACGAGGCTGCGAACACCGTGAACTTCCTGCGCGGAATGCTCCAGCCGCAAACCGGCATGCGCGGTTTCGTCACCGGCATGATGCCGGAGATCGGCGGCTAGGATTTCGTCCAGTCTTCCAGCGCAGCCTCAAGATCGTCGATCAGCTCTGCGGGATCTTCCAGGCCGATGTGAAGACGCAACAGCGGACCCTCGAGGTTCCGCGGCGATCGGCGCCACGCCATCTGCGGCGTCTCGTGGGTGATCAGGCTCTCGTAGCCGCCCCAGGAATAGCCCAGGCCGAAAAGCGTCAGCCGGTTCAGGAGGGCATGGGCCGAGGCCGTGGTGCCCCCGTCCATCACCACGCCGAACAGCGACGCCGCGCCGGCGTAGTCGCGTGACCAGAGATCGTGGTTCGGGTCACCGGGCATGGCGGGATACAGAACCCTGGAAACCTCTGGCCGCGCGTCCAGCCATCTCGCGACTTTTAGAGCGGAACGGGCCTGTTCAGCATATCTGAGGGGCAGGGTCCGCAGGCCGCGCAGTGCCAGCCAGGCGTCGTCTGGGGACACGAAGACGCCGATGTCCTCCACGGCCTGCGCCAGGGCCTCACAGATATCGGGTCGGGTGGCCGAGACCGACCCCATCATCAGATCCGAATGGCCACCGACATATTTGGTCAGGGCTTGAACGCTGACATCGACGCCGTGCGTCAGGGGTTTGAACGCAAGTCCGGCAGCCCAGGTATTGTCGATCACCGTCACTACGCCGCGCGATCGCGCCGTTCGGGCGAGGGCAGGGACGTCGATCATCTCGAAGGTCAGGGAGGCGGGTGACTCGATCAGGATCAATCGGGTGCGATCGTCAATCAGAGCACCGATCTCGACGGCCGATGCATCGGCGGAATGAAACCGGATGCTGACTCCTCGAGCGGCCATGTGGCGGCTGAGGAACCGTCTGACCGGTCCATACACCGCGTCGGTCGTCAGGATCTCGTCGCCCGGACGCGTCAAGGCCAGAAGCGGAAGGGTCACGGCCATCAGGCCCGAAGGGGCCAGCCAGCAGTCGGTGGCCGCCTCCAAATCCGCGATCGCCCGGCGCAGGGCGATTTGCGATGCCGTACCCTCGATGCCGTAGAGCGGTCCGAGTGTTGCGTCGCGCATATCCGCGACCGAGTCGGACAGCAGGGTGGACGCACGCTCGATCGGCGGGTTGACCGGTCGACGGCCGTCGCCGCGTCGCGTCGCTGACGCGATCAGACGCGTACGATCGGAAAGGGGGGCCAAAGGCTGTCTCCAGGGTTGCAGAGGGGACGCCGAAGTCTTCTAAAGCAGCGGGGTGCCTCGGGCGACGAGAGTCGTGCATCTGTGACTTAGGACGAACCATGGGCCAGCCTGCCACGGGTTTCTCGATCTGGACGGGCGCGATCTTCGCCCTGGCCGTTCTCGCTGCGTGCGGCAAGCCCGATCCCGAAACCCCCGCGACACCCGCGTCCACCACCATTGCTTCTCAAGCCGGGCCGGACAGGGTCGTGACCAGCGCGACTCTGACGTCGATCAAGCAACGGGGGCGTCTGAACTGTGGGGTCAACCAGGGTCTGGTCGGGTTCGCCTATACGGACAATCGCGGCGAATGGCGGGGCTTCGATGTGGATTTCTGTCGCGCCCTGGCCGCCGCGGTCCTGGGTGACGCGAGTGCCGTCCGGTTCGTGCCTCTGACGGCGGAAAACCGATTTCAAGCTCTGGCGGATGGCCGCATCGACGTGCTTTGGCGCAACACCTCCTGGACGATGGAGCGCGACACCGGCGGCGATCTTAGCTTCGCTGGCGTCAACTACTACGATGGCCAGGGCTTCCTGGTTCGCCGTGCCTTGACCCTGAACAGCGCGACCGAGCTGACCGGCGCGCGCATCTGCGTTCAGTCCGGATCGACCAGCGCCCTGAACGTCGACGACTATTTCAAGAGCCGGGGCATCGAGTACCGTGCGGTCGTTCTGCCGACGGAGGAGGCGGCGAGGCAGGCCTACGGCCGCGAGGATTGCGACGCCTTCTCGGCCGACGTCTCCGCCCTGGCGGCGGCGCGGACGACGCTGTCCGATCCCGGCCAGCACATGATTCTGCCGGACATCATTTCCAAGGAGCCCTTGGGCCCGGTCGTCCGGCGTGGCGACGAGCAGTGGACGGCGATCGTGCGCTGGACCCAGAACGCCCTGATACTGGCCGAAGAACTCGGCGTGACGCAGGACAATGTCGCGGACCAGGCCAAGTCCGCGCGCGACCCGCAGGTCCGCCGCCTGCTTGGCATGCAGGGCGGCTTCGGCTCGCGGATGGGTCTGTCAGATGGCTGGGCCAGGGATGCCATCGCAAGCGGTGGGAACTATGGCGAAATTTTCGAGCGAAACCTGGGCTCGCAATCGGCGCTCGACCTGGCGCGCGGTCTCAATGCACAATGGAACGCTCGACCGGCCGGCCTGATCTACGGGCTGCCGGTCCGCTGACATACGATCGGCTCGCGCGCGTCGCGGTCGAGGCCTTCCGGGGGACGAATGGATACGACGAAAAAGGGCGGGATCGCGCTCCATTGGCTGATGCTCATCGGCTTCACGGTCGGACTGGCGGCCGGGCTTTACGTCAACCAGGTCGTCGGGCCTGAGAACTATTGGGTCCAGTTCGTGACGTCGAACATCACCGGGCCGGCGGGTCAGATCTTCCTGCGCCTGCTGTTCATGCTGGTGATCCCGCTGCTGTTCTCGGCCCTGGTCGTCGGCGTGGCCGAGATGGGCGACCTGAAATCGCTGGGGCGGGCGGGGATCAAGACCCTGCTTCTGACGATCGTGGTTTCGGGCATCGCCGTGCTGATCGGGATCGGCATGGTCAACTATTTCCGGCCCGGGGACGGCGTCGATCCGGCCCTGGCCCAACAGCTTTTGGCGCAGGGGGCGGAAGGGGCCGCTGCAATCGTCGAGAAGGCGCCCGAGAACATCCAGTTCGGCCAGTTCTTCCTGGACCTGATCCCGTCCAACGTCTTCACGGCGGCGTCGGAGAACCAGATCCTGCCGGTCATGATCTTCGCCCTGTTCTTCGGAATCGGGCTGGTCATGGCCAAATCGCCGTCCACCGACCGGCTGCAGCAGGTGATCGAGGGTATCCTCGAGGTCACGATGAAGCTGATCAACATGGTCATCAAACTGGCCCCGATCGCCATCGCCTGCCTGATGTTCAACCTGGCGGCCCTGTTCGGCTGGGACCTTTTGGTGCGACTGGCGGCCTATGTCGGAGTGGCGGTGGGCGCGATGGCGATCCACATGTCGGTCGTCTATCCGCTAGTCGTCTGGATTGGCGGCGGCATGAGCCCGCTGAAGTTCTTCCGGGGTGTGCGCGAGCCGATGGTCGTGGCGTTTTCGACCGCGTCGTCGAACGCCGCCCTGCCGGTGTCGCTAAAGGCGGCCGAGGAACAGCTGAAGCTGCCGCGCAAGATCGCCCGCTTCGTCCTGACCGTCGGGGCCACCGCTAACCAGAACGGCACGGCCCTGTTCGAGGGGGTGACGGTCCTGTTCCTGGCGCAGTTCTTCCAGGTCGACCTGACGATCACCCAGCAGGTCGTCGTCATGCTGGTCTGTATTCTGGGAGGCGTCGGGACTGCCGGCGTGCCGGCCGGGTCCCTGCCGGTCGTGGCGATGATTCTGGTCATGGTCGGCGTTCCGGCCGAGGGGATCGGTCTGATTCTGGGCGTCGATCGATTCCTGGACATGTGCCGCACGACGCTGAACGTTACCGGCGATCTGGTGCTGGCCACCGTCGTGTCGCGCGGCGAAACGGACGACGTGGTGCCGGGCAATGAGCCCTATCCGGTGGCGCCGCCCGCCTGACGATCAGGCTGCGGCGACTGGTGTGTCCGGCCGGCCGCCCCATTCGGCCCAGGCCCCGTCGTAGAGGGCGCTGTCCTCTCCCAGTTCGGCCAGAGCGAGGGTCAGGATGGCGGCCGTCACACCGGAACCGCAACTGGTGATGATCGGTCGGTCGAACGTCACGCCGGCCTCGGCGAAACGAGTCCTCAGATCGGTGGCCGGCAGCAGGCGGCCGGTGTCGTCTAGCAGGGCCTTGAACGGCAGGTTCAGCGCGCCGGGCATGTGGCCCGAACGCAGACCGGCGCGGGGCTCGGCCGCCTCGCCCCGGAAGCGCAGGGCAGGGCGGGCATCGACGATCTGCGCGTCCCCGCTGAGGGCAGCCAGAACCGTGGCCATGTCGGCGACCGCGCCCGGCCTCTGCACCGGTTCAAAGGTCGCGGGCGTGATGGGAGAGACCGGCCCGGACTGAACCGCGCGCGTCTCTGACCGCCAGCGGGGCAGGCCGCCGTCCAACACACGAACGTCCCGCGCGCCCATCAGGCGGAAGGTCCACCACACCCGCGCCGCTGAGAACAGGCCGACGGTGTCGTAGACGACGATCCGGTCGGTCGCCGAAATCCCCAGATCCCCCGCCGCCCTGGCGAAGGCTGCGGCGGTGGGCAGCATATGCGGCAGGTCCGTATTGTGGTCAGAGACCGCGTCGAGGTCGAAGAAAACTGCGCCGGGGATTCGAGCGCTCTCGAACTCTGCGCGGGCGTCCCGGCCATCCAGGTGCCAGCTGGCATCGACGATCCGGAGATCGGGCGCGTTCAGGTCGCGAGCGAGGTCGTCGGTGGAGATCAGGAACGAGGTCATGGCCGAGCTTAGCACGGGTGGGTCGGCAGGCGCAGGCGTCCTGCGTCTTGTGCTGGGAGATCAGCTGTCGGACGCCCTGTCGGCGCTGCGCGACCTCGATCCTGCCCGCGACGTCGTCCTGATGGCCGAGGTCCGGGACGAGGCGACCTATGTCGGGCATCACAAGCAGAAGATCGCCCTGATCTTCGCCGCAATGCGCAGCTTCGCTCGGCGGCTGGAAGGGCGAGGAGTGACGGTGCGCTACGTCCGGATCGACGATGGCGAAAACGCGCACAGCATCGTCGGAGAGCTGGAACGTGCGCTGGCGGGCCAGCCGTTCGAGGCTGTCGTGATGACTGACTGCGGCGAGTGGCGGCTGGCGGAGGCATTGTCCGCCTTCGCCGCATCGACCCGGCTGCCGGTCGAAATCCGTGGCGACGCCCGTTTCATCTGCTCGCACGACCGGTTCCGCCGCTGGGCGTCGGGCAAGTCGTCGCTGCGGATGGAGTTCTTCTACCGCGAGATGCGCAAGGCGACCGGCATCCTGCTGGACGACGGCCAGCCGGCTGGCGGTAAATGGAATTATGACGCCGAGAACCGCAAGGGTCTGACCAAGGGCGTTCGTCCGCCAGAGCGTCTGCGCACGCCGCCCGACGCGGTGGCGCTCGAGGCCATCGCCGATGTCGAGCGCCTGTTCCCCAAACATTTCGGCACGACCGACACCTTCGGCTGGCCCACGACGGCGGAGCAGGCCGAGGCCGTGCTGGCCGACTTCCTGTCCCAGGTCCTGCCCAAGTTCGGCGACTGGCAGGATGCGATGGCGATGGGCGAGCCATGGATGTGGCACGGGCTGATCTCGACCTCGATCAATCTGGGACTGCTCGATCCGCTGGACGTCTGCAGGCGGGCGGAGATCGAATATCGGAAGGGCCGGGCACCGCTGAATGCAGTCGAGGGCTTCATCCGGCAGGTCCTTGGCTGGCGCGAGTTCGTGCGTGGCATCTATTGGCTGAAAGTCCCTGAGTATCGGCAGCGCAACTTCCTGGACGCGGACCGCGAACTGCCGTGGTTTTTCTGGTCCGGCGAGACGGACATGGCCTGTGTGGCCGATGTCGTGGCGACGACGCGGGACAACGCCTATGCCCACCACATTCAGAGGCTGATGGTGACGGGCAATCTGGCCATGCTGCTGGGGGTACATCCCGATGCGGTCGATGACTGGTATCTGAGCGTCTATGCCGATGCCTACGAATGGGTGGAGATGCCCAACACCCGGGGTATGGCCACTTTCGCCGACGGCGGGATCGTAGGGTCGAAGCCCTATGCGGCGTCGGGGGCCTATATCGACCGGATGAGCGACTACTGCGGGTCGTGCCGTTATGACGTGAAGGCCAAGGCGGGCGAAAAGGCCTGTCCGTTCAACCGGCTGTACTGGGGTTTTCTGGAGCGAAATCGGCCACGGCTGAGCGACAACGTGCGGCTGGCCATGCCCTATCGGACCCTCGAAAACTTCGGCCCCGAGCGCCGCGCCGCCTTGCTGGCAGAAGCCGAGGCCGCGCGGACCATGCTGGGGGCCGTGGTCAGGTCCGGGTGAGGGCCAGCTGGATCACATCGGTGCGGCGCGAGCGGAACCCGGCCTCGCAATAGGCCAGGTAGAAGCGCCACAGCCGGCGGAAACGCTCGTCGAATCCACCCATCTTGCGAATGTCTTCCCAGGCCCCCTGGAAACGCAGGTCCCAGCGATTGAGGGTGTCCGCATAGTCGATGCCGAAACGGTCGACGCTGTCCCATGACAGGCCCGCGGCCTCGACCACCGGCTGAAGTCGTGCCTCGCTGGGCAGCATGCCGCCGGGGAAGACGTATTTCTGGATGAAGTCGGTCCGGGCGTTGTATTCCTCGAACAGCTCTTCCTGGATGGTGATGATTTGCAGGCCCGCGCGGCCGCCTGGCTTCAGGACATCGTGGACCTTGTCGAAATAGGCCCCCCAGTATTCCTTGCCGACCGCCTCGAACATCTCGATGGAGGCGACCCGGTCGAAGGTGCCGGTGATGTCGCGATAGTCCATCAGCTCGATCCGGGTCTTCTCCGACAGACCGGCGTTGAACAGCCGTTCCCTGGCCAGATCGTGCTGCTCCTGGGAAATGGTCACGCCCGTGACGGTCGCCCCGATTTCCTTGGCCGCATATTCCGCGAACCCACCCCAGCCGCATCCGATTTCCAGCACGCTCATGCCGGGCTTCAGATCCATGGCCTGGGCCAGGGCGGCGTATTTGCGGGTCTGGGCGACTTCCAGGGGCTCGGACGGATTCAGGAACTTCGCCGACGAATAGGTCATCGAGCGGTCCAGCCATTCGGCATAGAAGGCATTGCCCAGGTCGTAGTGGGCGGTGATGTTCTTCCTCGACCCGCGACGGCTGTTGCGGTTGAGCTTGTGGGCGATCCAGTTGACGGCCAGCATCACGACGTTGCCGTCGAACAGCCGACGGATGTGGTCATAGTTGTTGGCCAGGGTCTCCAGCAGCACGGCCAGATGCGGGCTGTCCCATTCCCCGGCCATGTATCCCTCGGCATAGCCGATATCGCCGTTGGCCAGGACGCGGCCGGCGAAGCGATAGTCCAGCACGTTCATGACGGCGCTGGGTCCCGGCGTCTCGCCTTCGAGCCGGTGAACCTCGCCGTTGGGCAGGGTCAGCGTCAGGCGGCCATAGGTCCAGTTGGCTGACAAAAGGCGGATCAGCAGGGCGAACACCCGCGGCGTACGATCGAGGGCGACCTCGGAATGAGCAAGCTGGACAGTCATGGATGGCAACCTGCGTTGAAGGCCGAACGCCGGTCAATCGGCTGCGGCATCTTGTCTTTCGGCGGTGACAGTCTTGAGCGCGGCGAGAGCGCGGTCCCGGGCCTTGGCATGATCGACGTTGGGCCGGGGATAGGTTGTGCCCAGGCGGACGCCGCAGTCGCGCAATATCTCAGGCGGAGCCTCCCACGGGGCATGGATCCACTTGGCCGGAACGCGAGCCAATTCGGGTATCCAGCGTTTGACGTAGACGGCATCGGCATCGAACTTCTGACCCTGGGTGACCGGATTGAAGATTCGGAAATACGGTGACGCATCCGCTCCGGATCCCGCGACCCACTGCCAATTCTGAGAATTCGACGCGAGGTCGGCATCGACCAGCGTGTCCCAGAACCACGCCTCGCCCCGCCGCCAGTCGATCAGCAGGTCCTTGATCAGGAAGGATGCCACGATCATCCGCACGCGATTGTGCATGACGCCGGTGGTCCACAATTCGCGCATCCCGGCGTCTACGATGGGGTAGCCGGTCATGCCGCGCGTCCACGCCCTGAAGCCCGCCTCGTCGTCGCGCCACGGCATGGCGTCATATTCGGGGCGGAAGGCCCTATCCGGCAGGGTGGGGAAATGGTGGAGCAGATGGGCCGAGAAATCGCGCCAGATCAGCTCGGCGATGAACTTGTCGGCTTCGTTCGACGCGACCCTGCCTGCGTCGGCCGTGTCGCGCGCGGCGATCCAGGCGCGCCAGGGACTGATCTCGCCGAAATGCAGGTGTGCCGACAGTCGGCTGGTCGCGGGCTCGGCCGGGCGATCGCGGCCTTCGGCATAGTTTCTGAGACCACCGTCGAGGAAACGGCGCAGCGCCTCGGACGCCCCGTCCTCGCCCGGCGTCCAGTCGAATCCCTGGGACCAATCCGGTTTGGTGGGGTGCAGGCCCCAGTCATCGATGTCTTCGCTATCGACGATCGGCGCAACACCCAGTGAGCGGGGTCCCGTCGAATGACCCGGCGGTTCGGCCTGGGCGCGCAGGGCCTTCATGAAGGGCGTGAAAACCTTGTAGGGCCCGCCGGTGCCATTCAGCAGCGAACCCGGCAGCGCCAGCAGCGAGCCGTTGGATCCCCGGCATTCGACGCCCTCCGCCTTCAGGGCATGGGCGATGTCGGCGTCGCGGGTCCAGGCGTCGGGCTCGAACAGCCGGTTCAGGAAGATCGTGTCCGCACCGGTCTGGTCGATCAGGCGGCGCAGCTCGGTTTCCGAATCGCCTCGTCTAAGGATCAGCGTCGCGCCCCGTTCGGCGAGCGATGCCGCAAGCGAACGAAGGGACTTGTCCAGCCACCACAGGGAGGCGGCCCCCGCTGCGCGCGCGCCCCCGCCTTCGTCGTGGATGTAGACCGGCAGGATCGGCCGACCGGTCGCGTGGGCCTTGTTCAGGGCCGGGTTGTCCGCCAGCCGCAGGTCGCGCCGGAACCACAGGATCACGGGGGCCGAACCGTCTTGCGCCTTGGTGGTCACGCCGCTGATCTCCGTGATAGGTTGAAACATCAGGCGCGAACGGCCACCTGACCGCCCCATAAGGGTGCGAAGGCCAACGCACCACCCGTCAGATTGTCTCCCCGGAAGGCTCGCCCATGAGTGCCCCCAACGCCGTCATCACCCTGTCCGGCAACGGCATCACGACCCCCGTGGTCATCGGCGGCGGCGCGCGCATCGCCCTCATCGCCGGACCGTGTCAGCTGGAAAGCCGCCAGCATGCCCTGGAGATGGCCCATGCCCTGAAGGAGATCGGTGAACGGCTGAACGTCGGCATCATCTACAAGACCAGCTTCGACAAGGCGAACCGCACCAGCGCCAACGCCGCGCGCGGCCTGGGACTGGAA
>NZ_JBFUCZ010000008.1:0-65713 GCF_056404975.1 Brevundimonas sp. P2_A6
ACGACCGGGGCCTGAAAGGTCCCGGCGGCCAGTGGCGCGAAGAACGTTTTGGAAAAGCCGGCCAGCACCACCGTCAAAGCGATCAGCGCCATTCCAATATAGAAGCGGGTAGGCTTGCTCGCTGCCTCAACATCCATTGGCGTAATTCCCCTGAAGCAAAGCTGCCACGCGCGGAGGGTCCGTGTCGATCACCCGTTTAGCAGTGCACCTTCGCTTTGACCCACTATTTGGATGTCCGCTTTCCACCCAAAGCAGACCTCTGGCACGTCCGCTTTCGGACAGATAGGTTGGTGGGCGAGCGGCCTGGGCAGGGAGGGCGCTACCAAAAAGCTATTGGGGAAGCAGTCGTACCGGCGCGCCCTGCTGGCAGTTGGGAGTAGTTGGGAGGCGCAAAGTCAACGCTCGCACCTTCAACCAATTGTAAACAATGGAAAAAATGGAGCGGGCGGCGGGAATCGAACCCGCACGAAAAGCTTGGGAAGCTTTCAGGCTACCACTACATCACGCCCGCGGAAGCGGGAGCAAACTAGCGGAATGCGGCGCGCGCTCAAGCCGAAACGCGCGCCCTGGCCTGCGACGGGTGACGTCGCCAGATTTGCCCGCCGGGTGTGGGATCAGCGCGTCGGTGCCCCGACCACGGCGTCCACCGATCCCGTCGTCACCGGGTGGTAGCCAGGGCGGGCCTCGGCATAGATCCGGGTGGCGATGGGGCGGCCCCAGTCACCTTCGGCCCACAGCTGGGTGAACAGCGGCAGGACGAACTTGCGGCGGCCCTGCGAGGTCAGGAACCGCTCCAGCGTCGGCACGGCGGGTTGATAGCGGTGGGCGACCGCGATCTGAAGCCAGCTGAACAGGACCTCGGCATTGCCTTCCGCCCGCAGGTTCAGGGTCGATTCCAGGTCGGCGAGCTGGGCGGGGGTCAGCCAGTCGCGGCCGGCGGCCAGTCCTTCGGGTCGCCAGTTCAGGAAATGCTGACGCTCCTGCGTGGACCAGCTGTTCCAGGGGATGGCCGAAGCCGGACCCTTGTCGGCGAAGAAGGCCACAGCCGCGCCGTCGACGGCCGTCAGGGCGGTCGAGACAGGTGCCTGGGCGTTGGACGGCAGGCCGGGCTGATAGACCCATTCGTCCAGCATCAGCCGCTGCTCCAGCGCTGCGTCGCCCTTCACCAGATTGGCGCGGATGTCGGCCAGGAAGCCCGCGGCCGTCATCGGCTGGAAGGCGTGGCGTTCGAAATAGCCCTTCAGCCAGGCGTCGAAGGTCGGACGGCCCACGATCCGCTCGATGGTGCGCAGGAAGGCGGCACCCTTCTCATAGGGGATGTCGTTCAGGCCCGCGTCCGGATCGCGGCCGGTCAGGTCGACGTGCAGGCGGGTGTCGGCGGCGGGCATCTCGGCCAGGGCGGCCTGAAGGTCGGCCCAGCCCAGGACCTGAAGCATCAGGGCGCGGTCCCGACCGTAGATCGCCTCCATGATCCGGTTCTCGAAATAGGTGGTCGTCCCCTCGTTCAGCCAGATGTCGGACCAGGTGGCGTTGGTCACCAGATTGCCCGACCAGCTGTGCGCCAGTTCGTGCGCCACCAGGCTGACCAGCGACTTGTCGCCTGCCACCACGGTCGGCGTGGCAAAGGTCAGGCGCGGGTTCTCCATCCCGCCGAAGGGGAAGGACGGCGGCAGGATCAGCAGGTCGTAGCGACCCCAGCGATAGGGGCCGTACAGGGCCTCTGCCGCATCGACGAACTGACCCATCTCGGCGAACTCGGCCTTGGCGGCGTCCAGGCGGCTGGGCTCGGTCCAGACGCCGACGCGGTCGCCCTCCGAGGCGAAGGCCAGGTCACCGACCGCCAGCGCGATCAGATAGGGCGGGACCGGATTGGTCATGCGGAAGCGGTAGGTGTGCGACCCTTCGGGGGCCCCGTCGGTGGCCTTTTCCCCGTCGGGGGTCAGCATCTCGGCCGACATGACGGCCTTAAGCGCCTCGGGCACGGTGATCCGGGCGGTATAGGTCTGGCGGATGCCGGGGCTGTCCTGGGTCGGGACCCAGGTGCGGGTCAGGATGGCCTGGCCCTGCGAGAACAGGAAGGGCTGGCGGCCGCCCGCGGTCTGGGCCGGGGTCAGCCATTGCAGGGCCGCGGCATCGGGGCGGGTGGCATAGCCGATGACGATCTTCTGCACCTTGCCCTCATCGAAGGCGGGCACGGTGACGGTCAGGGCCTGGCCCAGGATGGGGTCCTCGGCCCCCAGGGTGAACTGCAGCGGGTTGCCCTTGTCGTCGGCGACCGAGCGGATTTCCAGGTTGCGGGTGTCCAGGATCACCTGGGTCGCGCCGGTCTGGCCGGTGACGTCCAGGGTCGCGGTGCCGCTGAGGGTCTTCGTCTCGAAGTCGGCGGTCAGGTCCAGGGCCACGTTCCTGACCCGCGCGATCTGGGGCTGGGCATAGGAATGGATGTCCCGCTCATAGGTCACGGGCGCGGTGGCGGTCGCGGGCAGGGGCGGCATGTCGGACTTCGGATCGTTGGCGGCGCAGGCGGCCAGGGCGGTGGCGACGGCGAGCATGGAGACCATGCCGATCAGGCGGGCGCGAGGCATCAGGCGAACTCCGGGAACAGTGCGGCCCGCACCGAGCCCCCAAAGCCCGCAAAGATCAAGAGGCGGCGGCGACCGGCACCGGATTGCGCGACACGAACAGCCGCCCGCGCTCGGCATAGAGCACGCACAGCAGGGCGGCGACGCCGCAGGACGTGATGCCCACGGTCATGGGCACGACGCTGCCGTCGAACTGCTGCCCGATCAGGAAGCCGGTCAGGGAGCCGATGATGGTCGAGATGAAACCTTGGGCCGAAGACGCGGTGCCCGCGATATGGCCCATCGGCTCCATCGCCATCGAGCCGAAATTGCCCGCCAGCAGGCCGAAACAGAACATGGTGCAGGCCTGCAGGATGCCGAAGGTCCAGATCGTCTCGTGCCCGCTCAGGGTCACCAGCATGTGCAGTGCGCCGAAGGTGATGAACCCCAGCAGCGCCGTATGGCCGATCATGCGCGAGCCCAGTCGCTCCACCAGTTTCGCATTGACGATGGAGGCCACGGCGATGCCGCCCGCGATGCAGGCGAACACGGTCGTGAACAGGCCGGGCGCGTGGAAGACGTCGAAGAAGATCTGCTGGGACGAGTTGATGAAGCCGAACAGGGCCCCGGTGATCGCCGTCATGGCCAAGGTGTAGCCGATGGAGATTCGGTTGGTGACGGCCTCCTTGAAGGCCCCGGCGATGCGGTGGGCCTCGATCGGCTGGCGGTCGGCGGGGGCCAGGGTTTCAGGCAGGCGCAGGCCCGTCCAGATCATCAGGGCAATCCCGGCGAAGGCCAGGACGCCGAAGATCGCCTCCCACGGCGCGACCAGCAGGATGGCCTGGCCCAGCGACGGCGCGATGATCGGCACGCCCAGGAAGACGAGGAAGCTCAGCGACATGACCCGCGCCATGGTCCGGCCGGAATAGCGGTCGCGCACGATCGACACCGCCAGGACTCGGGTCGCGGCCGAACCCATGCCCTGACCGATGCGCGCGAGGATCAGCGTCTCGAAGGTGGGGGCCAGCATGGCGACGACGCTGAAGGCGACATAGATCCCGACGCCGATCATGATGACGGGCTTTCGCCCATACCGATCCGCCATGGGTCCATAGACGACCTGAAGCGCGCCGAACCCGAGCAGATACGAGGTGATGACCCACTGGCGGCTGTTGGCATTGGCAACGCCCAGCGCGTCGCCGATCTGGGGCAGGGCGGGCAGCATGGCGTCGATCGCCAGGGCATTGAGCGCCATCATCAGGGCGATCATGCAGACAAACTCGGGAAACCCCGGCCCCTTGGCGGGCGATACGGCGTCGGGCTGGGTCATGGGCAACCAGATGCGGTCAGGACTCGATTGCCGCAACCCTCGGCATGCTCACTTTTCGCAACTGCGAGATGATCGGCGCACGATCAGGGCGTGAACTGGATGGTGCGGGCGAACTGGACGTCGCGCGGACCGGGGGCCACTTCGCTGCCGTTCATCAGGGCGACGGCGGCGGCACCGAAGCCCAGGCCCGGATGGGTCTCGCCCAGCACCGTGCACCCATCGACCTTGCCATCCGTGTGGGCCGTGCACTCCAGCGTCACAGCGACCCCGGCCAGCACGGGCGCGGGTTCGGCTGTCATGGACACCGGCTGAACGCGCGGCTCGACAAGCGTGTCGCTGGTCTTGGCGACGCCGGGGTTGGCGGACAGGGCGAGGGCGATGACTAGGGCGATCATGGGACGAACCTTTTCACTGCCTGATCAATGTTTCTGAAAGGACTGCGTTCCCTCAGTGATCCATCCGGCGTGGCGGGATCGGCGAACCGTGTCTATCTGACCACCATGGCCAAACGTCCGGCGACCGCGAAGAAGACCCTGTCGGTCGCCAACCTTCAGACGCTGGGCGAAGCGCGGCTGGCGACGCTGCTGATGGAGCTGGCCAGCGAGGACGCGGGCTGGAAGCGGCGATTGCGGATGGAGCTGGCCGCCGAGGTCGGGGCGGCCGACCTGGCGCTGGAGATCGACAAGCGTCTGACCACGCTGGAGGGCAGCCGCGCGCGGGTGTCCTGGCGCAAGCGACCCGAGCTGATCGCCGATCTGCAGGCCCTGCGCCGGATCATCGTCGAGCGGCTGGCAGCCATGGATGCGCGGCTGGGGTTCGATCGTCTGGTCGTCTGGTTCGACCTCTATCCCGGCCTCGCGGCGCGGGTGAAGGACCCCAAGGGCGAGCTGGCGACGATGTTCGACGCCGCGTCGGGCGACCTGGCGAAGGCCGCATCGGCGGCAGGGGTCGAGGTCGCCGCACCCGTCCTTCTGGAGGCCCTCAACACCCGGCTGTCGGAATGGGGAGCCTGGGTCGGGCGCGGCGCGCAGGGACTGGACCGGCCGCTGGCGCAGGCGGTGCTGACGGGACTAACGCAGGGGCGGCCGCGTCCCACGGGGCGTCTGGCCCTGGTGGTGCGAAAACTGGCCGATCGGGCCGGGGATCTGGACGCCTGGATCGCGGCCCTGGCCGAAGACGACCGGACCAAGCCCGAGATCGGGGCCGAGATCGCGCGTCGCCTGGCCGAGGCTGGTCGGGCGCCCGAGGCCCGCGCCGCGCTGGACGCGGCCCGGCCCGTGTCGCCGGACCGCCAGAGATGGGGACGGCGCGAGCCCGAGCCGCCGCCCCCGCCGCCCGAGGTCTGGTCGACCGCCGAGATCGCCGTAATGGAGGCCGAGGGCGATGCCCGGGGCGCATCGGACGCGCGCTGGATGCTGTTCGAGCGGACCCTGGCGGAGGCGCCCCTCAAGGCCGAGATCGCCAAACTGCCGGATTTCGAGGACGTGGTGGCCACCGACCGCGCCCTGGCCCATGCAGCGGCCTTTCCCGATGCGACGGCGGGTCTGAGGTTCCTGATGAACTGGCCGGCGCACCGCGAGACGGCGGACATGATCCTGGCGCGGCCGGGAGACCTGCGCGGGTCCGCGGACGAGGTTCCCCTGTGGATCGGGCGACTGGAGGGCCGGTATCCGGCGGCGGCGCTGGTCCTGATCCGTGCCCGGGCGGTCGCCCTGACCCGGTTGGCGCTCAGCGCCGGCGGCGAGGAGGTCGGTCAGCTGGTGCATCACGCCGAGGGCCTGGCCACCCAGATCGGCGACGAGGGCCACGACGGCTTCCTGACGGCGCTGGAGGAGGCGGCGCGCCCGGTCCGGCGCGGCTGGCGATAGGTGGTGCCCCCGGTCGGACTCGAACCGACACTCCTCTCGGAACCGGATTTTGAGTCCGGCGCGTCTACCAATTCCACCACAGGGGCCTGCGCAGGCACGTCTTTAGTGGGCTACCGCGCTTCGCGCTACTTGGGCCCGGCTTTTTTTAGCCTGCCAGGCGCAGCGCAGCATCGGCGTCTCGGGCCGCGAAATTCCGGGCCGCCCTTGCGTTCCAGCGCGCTGTAACGCATCTGCGCCTGCATGAGCGAACCCCTGCCCGATCTGGCCGTCGTCTATGAGCATCCCGAATGGTTCGAGCCGCTGTTCGCGGCGCTGGACCGGCATGGCGTCACCTATGTGAAGGTGCCGCTGGCGGGCCACACCTTCGATCCGGCCGCCAGCCCCGCGCCGGCGACCGTGGTGTTCAGCCGGGTGGCCATGTCGTCCTTCCTGCGCGATCCGGAACATCCGATCTTCTATGCCCAAAGCCTGTTCGAGCACTGGCAGGGGCTGGGCACGCGGGTCGTCAATGCCTCGGCCCTGAACATCGACACGTCCAAGGCGCGGCAGATGTCGCTGATCGCCCGTCTGGGTCTGAAGGGTCCGGCGACGCGGGTGGCGCACCGTCAGGCGGACATTCCGGCCGCCGCCGAGGACTTGCGGTTCCCCGTCCTGGTCAAGGCCGACATCGGTGGGGCCGGGGCGGGCATCACCCGCTATGAGACGCCCGAAAAGCTGGCCGAGGCGGCGGGCGAGGCGTGGTGCCCCGTCGGCGTCAACGGCATCTCCCTGATCCAGGAATACGCGCCGCGCCGCGACGGCAAGATCACGCGCGTCGAAACGCTGAACGGCAAATACCTGTACGCCATCGATATCGAGAGCCCGGGCGACGCCTTCGACCTGTGCCCGGCCGACGCCTGTCTGGTGCGGCCCGGCGCGCCGACCCTGACCATGACCCGGGCCGAGCCGCCGCCCGAGATCATCGCGGCGGTCGAACGCATCGCGGTCGAGGGCGGGCTGGAGGTCGGTGGGGTCGAATATCTGGTCGACGAGCGTAACGGCGACGTCCTGTTCTACGACATCAACGGTCTGTCGAACTTCGTGGCCAGGCCCGTCGAGGTGCTGGGGTTCGACCCGCACGACGATCTCGTCGAATGGCTCAAGGGCATCGTGGCCGAGGAAAAGGGCAAGCGCGCATGAGGTACGGATATTGGGCCCCGGTATTCGGCGGCTGGCTGCGAAACGTGGCCGACGAGCGCGAGGCCAGCTGGGAGAACATGTCGCGCCTGGTCAAACGGTCGGAGGCGTTGGGCTACGACCTGACGCTGATCGCGGAACTGAACCTGAACGACATCAAGGGCATCGAGGCCCCGGCTCTGGACGCCTGGTCCACGGCGGCGGCGCTGGCCGCCGTGACCGAAACGATCGAGCTGATGGTGGCTGTGCGTCCGAACTTTCATCAGCCGGCCCTGTTCGCCAAAAAGGCCGCCAACATCGACCGGATTTCCGGCGGGCGGCTGGCGCTGAACGTCGTCTCGTCCTGGTGGGCCAAGGAGGCCGAGAGCTATGGCCTGCAGTTCGACCAGCACGACGACCGCTATGGCCGCACGGCCGAATGGCTGACGGTCCTGTCGCGCCTGTGGACCGAGAAGCGGGTCGATTTCGAGGGCAGATACTACACGCTGAACGACGCGATCGTGGAGCCCAAGCCGACGTCCACGCCCGAACGCCCGCGTCCCGTGATCTATGCTGGAGGCGAATCCGAGGCGGCCAAGACCCTGATCGCGCGCCATTGCGACGCCTACGTCATGCACGGGGACGAACCCGGGTTCATCGCCGAGAAGGTCGCGGACATGAAGGCGCGACGCGAGGCGTTCGGCCTGCCGCCGATGCAGTACGGCATGGCCGGCTATGCGATCGTCAGGGACACACAGGCCGAGGCCGAGCGAGAGCTGGAACGGATCACCACCATCCCCGGTCTGGCCGAGGGTTCACCCCCGGCCGGGTTCGCCAATTTCGACCAGTGGCTGAGCGGCACCGAACTAGAGCGTGAGCTGAAGATCCGCGAATACAGCGTTTCCAACCGCGGCCTGCGCCCCGGCTTCGTCGGCACGCCCGAGACCGTCCGTGAACGGATCGAAGCCTTTGAAGCCGCCGGTCTTGACCTCGTTCTGCTGCAGATGTCGCCTCAGGAAGAGGAGATGGAGCGGTTCTCGGCCCAGGTCATGAGCTGACAGCCACTTCGGCAGACCGCCGGCTACTGTATCCGAAAGATCGAGCGGAAGCCGATGATGCGGGGTCGGTAGGCGCCCTCCACCTCCGTCGAGCTGATCAGGCGCGCGCGATCCATGCCACGCAGGGCGGCCTCGCCGAAGTGGCCGTCCGTGGGAAATTCAGCCTCGACCGCGCATTGGTCCAGCGAGCCGTCGGCCTGCATCAGACAGGTGATGACGGCGACGCCTTCGATATAGCTGGTCCGGGGATAGCGGATGCGGGGCTGCTGGGCCCAGGTGATTCCGCCGGACAAGCCGCTCTCCTCGATATCGGGTAGCAGGGCGTCGCGCGGATCGACCAGCGGTCGTCCGCAGGCGGTCAGGGTTTCGTCGATCGCCGCGCTGGACCCGGGCAGTTCCAGTTCGTGGCGCAGGTTGCGACCGTCCTCGGCCCCGCGCGGGACGACGATCGTCACCGCTCCGCCGTCACGCATCTCACGCGCCAGGGATGCCGGATAGTCGGCCAGGGCCACGGTCCGATCGGTGGTCACGTTCCAGATCGTGTCCTGCAGTTCGCCGTCACCAACCTTCATCCGTAGAACCCGCGTACGGGCGTTGCGACTGACCGGAGAGAGCCCTGCGATCAGAGCGCCGAACGCGCCATCCACGCATCGGAAGCCGATGGCCAGCCCCGTCGTGGTCGTGACGTAGGCGAAAACCGACTTCTGGTCCGGTTGGCGAACGATGTCCCAGTCCTCACCGCTCGCCTGGCCGAACGCCGGCGAAGCGACCGCGAGGATCAGAAGCGTGGCGAGGGAACGGTTACGCATGTTGGAAACGCTTTACTGGGAAGCCGATCAGACCGCAGCCGTGGCCTCGACGTGGTCGTCGGGCTTGCCGGCCTGGATGCGACGGGCACGGATGAACATCTCGATCCGCTGGACGATGACCATGGCGGCGGCGAACAGCAGGAAGGCGTCCTGAATGGCCAGGGCATTCAGGTGCCAGGCCCCGGCATGGGTTTCCAGCCAGGGGCGAAGCAGCGACCGGCTGGCGATCAGGGCGACGATCAGGATGATGCCCAGCCGCGAGGCCTGGGCCTGCAGCGTCCCGTCGGGCGCGCGCTCGATCGTGGTCATCCGGCCGCGCTGATAGCCCGCGGCCGCCCCCAGGATCAGGCCGCCCTTCAGAATGCCCCAGGCATCGATGCCGAAGGCGGCATGGCTGGCGCCCGGCGCCATCGACATGCCCCACAGGCCGAACCCGATGGCCAGTGCGACGAGTACGGGTGCGACCCACATATACTGGACCCGAAGCGGACGAGGCTTCTGGTTGCGCAGGAGAATGATGACCAGGGCGATGCCGATCCCGATCAGGGGTCCGTACTGCTGTGGCGTCATGGTCTGTTCCCCGGTTCGCCAGAACGCTAGCACGACCACAGCGTGCGGCAAGCGGAGCCGCGGTCTTCAGACCGGTGCAACGACCTGTTCGATCGCACCGAAGATCGAATGGTGGCGCGCGTCCAGCATTTCGATGCGAACGGTGTCACCATGTTTCAGGAAGGGCGTGACAGGGGCTCCGGTCGCTATGGTCTCGACCGTGCGGACCTCGGCGATGCAGGAATAGCCCAGACCGCCCCGCGCCACCGGCTGACCGGGGCCGCCGTCGGCACCCTTGTTGGACACCGTGCCCGATCCGATGATCGATCCGGCGACCAGCGCCCGTGTCTTGGCCAGATGGGCGATCAAAACGCCGAAGTCGAAGGTCATGTCCACGCCCGCATCGGCGCGGCCGAAATCCTGACCGTTCAGCTGAACCGACAGGGCCCCGTGCAGCTTGCCGTCCTTCCAGGCATCACCGAGCGCATCGGGCGTGACGAAGACGGGCGACAGGGCGGATGCGGGCTTGGACTGGACGAAGCCGAAGCCCTTGGCCAGTTCGCCGGGGATCAGGTTGCGCAGGGACACATCGTTGACCAGGCCGACCAGCCGGATGTGATCGCGCGCCTGTTCCGGTGTCGTCCCTTGCGGCACGTCGCCGGTGACGACGACGATCTCGGCCTCCAGGTCGCAGCCCCAGCTTTCGTCGGCCAGAGGGATCGCATCGCGCGCGCCCAGGAACCCGTCCGATCCGCCCTGGTACATCAGGGGATCGGTCCAGAAGCTGGCGGGCATCTCCGCGCCGCGCGCCTTACGCACCAGCTCGACGTGGTTCACATAGGCCGAACCGTCCGCCCACTGATAGGCGCGGGGCAAGGGGGCGGCGGCGTCGCGTTCATGGAAGCGCCCGCGCGGTACGGCTTCGTGCTCCAGGCTCTCGGCCAGGGCGCGCAACAAGGGCTCGCATCGGGCCCAGTCGTCGAGCGCGGCCTGCAGCGTCGGAGCGATCAGGAAGGCGTCGGTGAACCAGGCCAGATCGTTGGAGACGATCACGAGGCGACCGTCGCGGCCGTGCTTCAGGGATGCGAGTTTCATGGACGCAGGCTTAGGGGGTTTTCCGTGGCGGGGAAACCGCCGTCCTTACCGTCGCGGCGCGGACAGTTCGCGGTGGGCGGCTTCGATCTCGGCGATGCGCGCGTCCTTGTGGCGCCAGTGGTCGTTCAGGTCGGACACGGCCTGACGGACTCTGGCCCGCCGCTCCCCCTCGGTGGGGGCGGGTGGCACCGTGGGTGGCCGCGACGTCCCCGTGCGGGTCGATGGCGGCGACTGCACGATCACCGTGCCGACGCGCTCGATCAGGACGGTCGAGGTCGATCCCGCGCCTTCGGGCGTCGCAGGGGCGTCGTGCGTCTCGGCATGGGGATCGGCACCATCGCCATGCTCGTGACCCTCGCCGTGACCCTGATCGTGGTCGTGACCCTCGCCGGCGTCGTGCTGCGTCTCCCGCAGGGCCCCCTCCAGCCGGGTCAAGGGTTCCAGCCCATTCGCCAGCGCCAAGGTGCGTCCCAATCGGTTCTCGATCACCCGGATCAGAGTGCGCGCCTTGTCGCGCAGGACGTCCGAGTGTGCGGTCATGGCCGCGCGGATGGCCTCGTCGATGTCCTTCCAGATGGCGGCCGCCGCGCTGGCCGAGGTTGGCTGACGGCGCTGGGCCAGCATCCAGCCCGCGTATCCGGCCAGGAGGAGCAGCAGCAGGCCGATCACCAGGACGAGCGGCGGCAGGTCCAGCATCAGGCCGTCGGATGCGGGGGCATAGACGGCGTCGGCGGGCGGGAAATCCTGCGAATAGCTCATCGGGCCCTCCAGTCGGTGTCGTCACCGATCATGGATCAGCGACCGGCGTCTCACCAGCGAAAGGTTAATGACGGCGAGCGCGGCTGTGGGCGAACGCCGCCCCGTCAGCCCGGCGCGTGCAGCAGGGCACGGGCCTCGGCACCGGTCCTGGCCGAGGCATCGCGCACCTCGACCTCGACGACGATGGCTCCGACCGGATCGACGGCCCACAGATACCGGCGCTCGACCTCGACGGTGCGTCCGGACGGGGCGAAGCCTTCAAAGCTGTCGCCCCACGGCGTGATCCGCTTCAACTCGGGCCAGGTCAGGGAGCAGGCGGCATTCAGCTCCTCGGTCGCCATGGCGGTCAGTTCGTCGGACATCAGACCATGACCCCGCCGGGGGCCGTGTAGTCCGAGACCGCCGCATCCCCGGTGTTCACCACTTCGGACGGTTCGAAGATCATGACCTCGGCCTCCTCGTCGGCCCCGGTGCGGTGTTCGACGCCGCGCGGCACGACGATGAACTGGCCGGGCTCCAGGGTCACCATACGGTCGCGGAACTCGACGCGGAACCGGCCCTTCCAGACCAGGAACATCTCCTCGGCCTCGGTGTGGCTATGCCAGGGGAACAGGCCCTGCACCTTGACCAGACGGACGTCCTGACCGTTCAGTCGGGCCGCCACGCGAGGCCGCCAGTGTTCGGAGAAGGCCGCGAACTTTTCAGACAGATCGATCGCGTCGGGCGTCATCGGTCCTCATCCGCATAGATAGCGACGGATGCGGGCTGGTCCGGCCCGATCCGTCCGCGATACATGCCCGATGTCGTCATGGCGAAGGCGGGAGCACCGTGCGCGTCCATGACGATGACGCCGCCGTAGCCGCCCAGAGATAGGGCGTCATCGACCTCGGCCTGGGCCGCCGTCTGACCGGAGGCGCCGCCCGCGATGCGCGCGCAGATGTCCCGGCCCACCGAGGCGCGGATGTAGAATTCGCCGTCCCCCGTCGCCGACACCGCGCAGCCGTCTCGATTCGAGGCATAGGTGCCCGCGCCGATGACCGGCACGTCGCCGACCCGGCCCCAGCGTTTGCCCGTCGTCCCGCCTGTCGAGGTTCCGGCCGCCAGATGGCCGGCGCTGTCCAGCGCCACGGCCCCCACCGTGCCGAACTTGCGCTCGTTCAGCGGAGGCATGCCCGGATCGTTCGCGGCCAGCCCGCCGACCGGTGCGGCCGGGGCCCCGGCGGGACGGGCGGGGATCGGCAGGTTGTTCTGCCGCAGATAGGTCTCCAGCCCCTGCCAGCGGCGCTCGGTGAAGAAGAAGGCCGGCTCGACCTGCTCCAGCCCGACCGAGGCGGCGAAGGTGTCGGCCCCTTCGCCGATCAGCATGACGTGGGGCGACTGTTCCATCACCGCGCGCGCCGCTGCGATCGGATGGCGGGTGGTGGTCAGGCCCGCGACCGCGCCTGCCGTGAGGTCCGCGCCGTTCATGACCGCCGCGTCCAGTTCGTTGCGACCCGCCGCCGTGAACACGGCCCCGCGACCCGAGTTGAACAACGGGTCGTCCTCCATCAGCTGGATCGCGGCCTGAACCGCATCCAGCGCGACGCCGCCGTTCCGCAGCACCTCGGCCCCGGCCTCCAGCGCGCGCGTCAGGGCGGCGCGATAGGCGGCGTCCTGTTCCGGCGACAGGTTGGCGCGCTCGATCACGCCCGCGCCGCCGTGGATGGCGAAGGACCAGGTCGGGGCCTCCTGCGCCGCCGCCGGGGTAGCAACGGCCAATGCGGCCAGGACTGCAGTTACGAAACGCCTCATCCTAATGCCCCCGTTTGTGATGTGACCATTTCCAGACGCGATATCCGACGATCGGCGCGAACCCGCCCAGCAAAGCACACGCCAGCACGATCCAGAAGCCGCCGCCCAGGCCGAACTCGCCCACCAGCCCGCCCACGACCGCCGCCGCGACGGGGCCGAGGAAGGGCAGCCAATGCGGAGGCGCGACCTTAATTCGCGTCGACCTTGATCACGCCGCGCCGGATCTGGTCCAGCTCGATGGAATCGAACAGGGCCTGGAAGTTTCCGTTGCCGAAGCCCTCGTTGCCCTTCCTCTGGATGATCTCGAAGAAGATCGGGCCGAACGTATCCTGGGTGAAGATCTGCAGCAGCAGGCCCTCCTCGTCCGATCCGTCGATCAGGATGCGGTTCTTGCGCATGCGCTCCACGTCATGCCCGTGGTTGGGCAGGCGCTTGTCGATCAGCTCGAAATAGGTCTCGATCGTGTCCTGGAAGGCGACGCCGCGTTCGCGCATGGCCTCGACCGTGGCGAAGATGTCGTCGGTGGCCAGGGCGATGTGCTGGATGCCCTCGCCATTGTAACGCCGCAGGAACTCCTCGATCTGGGAGTTGTCGTCCTGGCTCTCGTTCAGGGGGATGCGGATGGCGCGGTCGGGCGCGATCATGGCCTGGCTGAACAAGCCCGTGGCCTTGCCCTTGATGTCGAAATACTTCTGCTCCTCGAAGGCGAAGACGTCGCCATAGAAGCCGGACCAGGTCCGCATCTGGCCGCGCTTCACATTGTGGGTCAGGTGATCCAGCAGGTGCAGGCCGACGTTGTTCTTGCGCTCGGCTTCTTCCCAGCCCTCGATCTCGTCCCAGCTGTCGTAGAGGGAGCCGGTCTCGCCATAGGCGTCGATGATGTAGAGCAGGGAGCCGCCGATGCCGCGCAGTACATAGGCGCCGTCGCCGAGCGCGCCGCCGTCATGCATGTCGGCGGGATGGGCACCGCGCGCGACGGCGGCATCATAGGCGGCCTTGGCATCATTGACCCGGAACGCCATGCCGTTGGCCGACGGGCCGTGATCCCTGGCGAACTCGCCGGCGTGTCCTTCGGGCCGGGTGTGAACCAGGAAGGTGATGTCGCCCTGCTTCATGCGGACCACGCCGTTCTTCGGATTCACGTGGGTCTGGACGAAGCCCATGACCTCGATCTGCCGGATCATCGCCTGCGGGTCGGGGCCGGTGAACTCCACGAACTCGAAGCCGTCGACGCCCAGCGGATTCTCGAGGGCAGGGAGGGTGGCGTCCGGGGTGACAGTGCGGGCGGTCAGGTCGTCCATGGGTGCGTCTCCTGAGATCGTTCTCTGACCGGTCTGGCCGGTCGGTTGGCGCGGAACCTAGTGTCGCGGACGTCACAAGCCAAGCCGGGCCGTTCGCACAGGTTCGTGCGCCTCATCTTCAGGTCGCCGCCGCATGACCCACCTGCTAGAGCGGGCCTCATGCTTAGAAAGTTGTACGACGGCGTCTTCGCCCTGGCTCGTGGTCCGCACGCGGAAAAGGCGCTGGCCGCGGTGTCGGTGGCCGAGGCGTCGTTCTTCCCGCTGCCGATCGAGGTCATGCTGGCTCCCATGGTGCTGTCGCGGCCGGAGCGGGCCTATCGGTTCGCGGCCATCGCCTCGATCGGATCGGTCATCGGCGGCGTGCTGGGCTATCTGATCGGTTTCTATCTGACCGACCTGGGCCAGGGTCTGATGCGGCTTCTGGGCCATGCCGACGGCCTGGTCGAGTTCCAGCACTGGTACGACCGTTTCGGCGTCTGGGTCATCCTGATCAAGGGGCTGACCCCGATCCCCTACAAGCTGGTGACCATCGCCTCGGGCCTGGCGCATTTCAACTTCGGCGTCTTCCTCCTGGCCTCGGCCGTAACCCGCAGCGCGCGCTTCTTCATGGAGGCCTGGGTGTTGAAGACCTGGGGCCCGGCCATGCTCGAGGTCGTCGAGCGGCGCCTGGCCCTGTGGAGCGTGATCGGTCTGGTCGTCTTCATCGGCGGATTCGCGGCGCTGAAGCTGCTCTAGAAGGCCCGCCGCCAGTTGCCCAGCAGGGCATAACCCAGGGGGGCATCGCCACGGTGCTGTTCCTGCGTAATGGCGGTCGCCTCCAGCGACAGCACCGATCCGTCGGGCAGGCCATGCAGACTGCGCAGCACATAATTCACTTCGCGACCGCTGGGCGAGGCCGAGAACCGGCGCGTCGAAAAGGTCACCGGATCGAAATAGGCCAGCGGCACGTCGGCCAGCTCGGCCGCGAAGGTCCCGCTCTCGATCCGGATGGGCTGGGACACCTCCCAGGTCAGGGCCAGGCATCCCGGCAGCCATCCGGGGCAGCCGGTGCGCAGCGCCGTCCGCCAGGTCGAGCTGAGCGCGCGGCCCTCCAGCGACAGCAGTCGGCCGTCCATCGCGGTGCGACCGATGCCGACTTCACCGGACAGGAAGGCCCCTTTCCACAGCGGCAGCTCGCCGCCCACACCCGCGAACTCGGTTCGGGACGGCAGGGCGAGATCGGATTGGGACGGCAGATAGGCCCCGAGCGGCCCCAGCCGCTCGTCCAGCGACCCGAGGCTCAGATTGATGGATCCCCGTGATCCGCTCCAGTTCAGGCCGACCCTGGCATAGGAGGATGCGTCGCGCTCGACCGGACGCAGCAGGGCTGTCCGGTCGCCCCCGCCCGTCTCGCCCGTCAGGGTGAAGGCCCCCAGATCGACAGCGCCGCGCATCGCGTGATCCGCATTGGCCAGGGCCGTGAAGCCGTCGCCCGACCCGCTGCGGAAGGGCGATCGCGTGCCGCCCTGCCCCTGCCAGGCGGAAAAGCCGTAGCGGCCGGCGATAATGTTCAGGCTGGCTTCGCGCGGTGGCTCTGCGCCCAGCCACGGCGCCGTGAAGGGTGTGGCGTGGTCGAAGACAGGGTCCGGTTCCCGTAGCGGCGCAGAGGTAGTCAACGACAGGGTCGCGCCCGACGGCGTGGCGATCTGGACGGCCGAACTCTGCATCGTCACCGGGGCGCTGGGTTGGCGGCTGGCGCGAGGCGCGGAAGGATACAGGCCGCCCAGATCCGTCCGGAACAGGCGACTGTAGGAATCGTAGCTTATGGTGGCCAGCGCGCTCTGGCCGACCATGGCGTCGCCGAACGCCTTGCCGATGAAGCTTCCGGGCTGGGTCGCGATCTGAACCTGTCCGCCCGCCGCCGAGGGCGAACTGGTGGTTCCGACAGGCGCGAACGCCCGCGCCAGATCCAGCAGGCCTTGACCGTAGACCGCGTCTATACCCGGATCGCCCGCATCCCGTCCGGTGGTCAGCAGCAGATTGACCGCCTGACGTCCGGTCAGGTTGGGAAAGGCCTCCAGCAACAGGGCGAGCGCACCGGCGACCGCCGGGGACGAAAACGAGGTGCCGCTGCCCCGAAAACAGGACGTCGTGCTGCACCGGCTGATGATGTCGACGCCAGGCGCGCTGAGGAAGTTGGCGGCCGATACACCGGCCCGGTTCGAAAAGTCGGCGATCTGGTTGGCGTTGTTATGGGCCCCGACGACGATGATCGCGCCGGCGAAGCGAGCATCGCTGGCATAGCGTCCCGGATATTCGGGGTCGACCCCGGTCGAATTGCCGGACGAAATGGCGAAGACCACGCCGGCGTTGACGGCCCGCAGCAGTGCGTTTTCGAAACTGGTCCCCAGCCGGCCATCGCCGCCGATGGACAGGTTGATCACGCGCGCCCCATTCGCCACGGCGTAGTCGATGCTGCGTGCCAGGTCAGAGCTGGCGAAACAGACGGTGTCGGTCGGGTCGTTGCAGTCGCTGATGTCGGACCGGACCGACAGCACGGTCGAGTTGTAGGCCACCCCCACGGTGCCGAAACCATTGAACCCGGCCGCTACGACCCCGGCGACGAAGGTGCCGTGATTGTCGGTTCCGTTCGGCGCGTTGCGGCCCGAAACAATATCGGTCGAGAGCGGAGAAATGCGACCGGCGAGGTCCGGCTGGTCCTGCTGGACACCGCTGTCGATGACCCCGACGGTGATCCCCGTCCCGGTCGCGCCGGCGTTCCAGGCCGTCATCGCCCCCACATTGGCGACTCCGTAGTTCCGCAGATACTCCGTCGAGGTCGCGGACGGCACCGCAGGCGGCGGCGGTGGAGGAGGGGGCGGTGGCGGCGGCGGCGGGGGAGGCGGGGGTGGCGCTGGGGTGATCGGCGTCTGGGTGGTCATTCCGCCCCCGCCGCCCCCGCCACAGGCGGCCAGCGGCCAGAGCAACAGGGCGAGCGCTCCCAGGGACGTCCACCGGCTGCGCGCCTTGTGCGTTACCATCTGAAGTCCCTCTCCCCCGACGTGGTCGGAGAACTTCGCCGCCCCTTCACTCACACTTCACTAAAGGGCACGGGTTGACCAGCGCGACGATGGCGCAGGGGAATGGTCAAGCCGATCACGCTTTCGCGACGAAGCCGGGTCGCGATGGGTCAGTCGCGGAGCAGCTCGTTGACCGCCGTCTTGGCGCGGGTCTGGGCGTCCACCCGCTTGACGATCACGGCGCAGTACAGCGACGGCCCGCCGTTCGGGTCGGGCAGGGCACCTGGCACCACGACCGAATAGGCGGGCACTTCGCCGCGCAGGACCTCGCCGGTCGCCCGGTCCACGATCTTGGTCGAGGACGAGATGTAGACGCCCATGGCCAGGACCGCGCCCTGACGCACGATCACGCCCTCCACGACCTCCGACCGCGCGCCGATGAAGCAGTCGTCCTCGATGATGGTCGGATTGGCCTGCAGCGGTTCCAGCACCCCGCCGATGCCGACGCCGCCCGACAGGTGCACGTTCTTGCCGATCTGGGCGCAGGACCCGACCGTGGCCCAGCCATCGACCATGGACCCGTCGTCCACATAGGCCCCGATGTTCACGAAGCTGGGCATCAGGACGACGTTGCGACCGATGAAGGCACCCTTGCGCACCACCGATCCGGGCACGGCGCGAAAGCCGGCTTCCTTGAAGTCGTTGCCGGTCCAGTCGCCGAACTTGTTGGGCACCTTGTCGTACCAGGGCCCGACGCCGGGCGCGGGGGAGGACAGGCCCCGGTCGCCGCCGCGCATGATCTCGTTGTCGTTCAGCCGGAACGACAGCAGCACCGCCTTCTTCAGCCATTGATGGGTCGTCCAGGTGCCGTCCGCGCCGCGCGACGCCACGCGGGCCTGTCCGGAGTCCAGCAGGGCGATGGCCGTCTCGACCGCCTTGCGGGTCTCGCCGCCGGTGGCGGGCGTCAGTTCGGCGCGCTGCTCCCAGGCGGATTCGATCACGGCTTCGAGGGCGGCGTGGTCGGTCATGCGGCGTCCTTCATCGACAAGGGGTTCAGAAACTCGAGCAGGTCCGGCGCCGTGGCATCGACCCAATCGCCGATCTCGTGGCCATGGCCGTCGCCGATCAGGACCGTGGCCATGCCCAGCGCCTTGGCCGGTGCCAGATTGCGCGGCGTGTCCTCGAAGAAGACGGCGCGACCCGCGTCGATACCGAAGCGCTCGATGAACCGGCGATAGGTCGCGGGCGCGGGCTTGGGCGTCAGGTCCATGTCCTCGATGGCGAAGACGCCGTCGAACCGGTCGGTGATGCCGATCCGCTCCAGCACCCGCGCCGCATGAAACCGCGCGCCATTGGTCAGGACGTATTTCCGGCCCGGCAGACTCCGCAGCACCGTATCAAGCCGGGGGTTGGGCTCCAGCGTGTCCAGCGGCACATCGTGGACCTCCCGCAGGAACTTTTCCGGGTCGATCGCATAGTTGGCCATCAGCCCGGCCAATGTGGTGCCGTGCTCGTTCAGGAATTGCTTCTGCAGCACCAAAGCCTCGGCGGCGGGCAGGCCTACGGCATCGACCATGAAGGCGTTGATCCGGCCCTGGACCAGACCCATCACCCCCTGTTCGCGCGGATACAGGGTGTCGTCCAGATCGAAGACCCAGGCGTCGATGTGGCTCAGATCGACACTCACGCCTTCACCAGGGTGCCTGCGCCGTATTCGGTGAACAGCTCGACCAGCATGGCGTGGGGGCGGCGACCGTCCAGGATGACCACCGCCTCGACCCCAGCCCGCACCGCGGCCATGGCGGTCTGCAGCTTGGGGATCATGCCGCCGGACGCCGTGCCGTCGTCGATCAGGGCCTGGGCCTCCAACAGGGTCATCTGGCGGATGATGTCGCCGTTCTTGTCCAGCACGCCCTTGACGTCGGTCAGCAGCAGCATCCGTTTGGCGTTCAGCGAACCCGCCACGGCACCGGCCACCGTGTCGGCGTTGACGTTGTAGGTCTGGCCATCCTCGGCCACGCCGATCGGGGCGATCACCGGCACCCAGTCGTCGGTCTCCGATGCGATCAGGCCGGCGATCAGCTTGGGATCGACCTTGGTCGGTTCGCCGACGTAGCCCAGGTCGACCTCGTGCTCGATCAGGCTGTCGGGGTCGCGCTTCGTGCGCGTGGTCTTTTCGACGGTCAGCAGGCCGGCGTCCTTGCCCGACAGGCCGATGCCGCGCACATCGGCCTCCTTGCCGGCGACCGAAATCCAGTGGGCGATCTCCTTGTTGACCGCGCCCGACAGGACCATTTCGGCCACCGCCATCGTGTCCTTGTCCGTGACGCGCAGGCCGTCGACAAAGTTCGACTTGACCCCAGCCTTGTCCAGCATGGCGCTGATCTGCGGCCCGCCGCCGTGCACCACGACCGGGTTGACCCCCATCAACTTCAGCAGCACGACATCGGCGGCGAACTGCTTTGCCACGGCGGTCTCGCCCATGGCATGGCCGCCGTATTTGATCACCACGGTCTCGCGGTCATAGATCTGGATATAGGGCAGCGCCTCGGCCAGCGTCTTCGCCGTGGCCCAGCCCCGCTCCTCTGATTGGCGTTCCAGTTCGTCCATGGGCGCGAGATAGCGGGGGGTGGAGGCGGTGTCACGGGGAAAGCTCGACGGTCGCAGTTCCTAATCCTGACGTCAGATCGCTGGTCGTTGCAGGGGAGGGACAAGCGTTGACCTCGTCTCCCTTGGGCAGCAATGAGACAAGGCTACAATAAAGGTGACAGCGGGCTCGATGTTGACGGACAAGGCCGATACGCGAAGACGGCCGGGCATCCAGGGTGCCTGTGAAGCGACCGAGCGGTTCCAGGAAAGTTCGCTGGCCGCCGCAGGCCGAGTTCGGCGGTTGAAAAAATGACCTCGGTCTGTATCGACGGCTTCAACATGGCGATGCCGAAAGGCTCCGGCATTGCCACCTACGGCCGGAACCTCGGTTCGGCCCTAGTGACGAACGGCCATCATCTGTCGATTCTCTACGGGCCTGCGGCGGATCTGCGAACCGACAATCTGGCGAACTTGGCTGCCGTCGCCGACGGACCTCCACCGCGCAGCCGGATAAACAAGAATGAACGATGGCGCCGGACCCTCATGGCTCGTTTCGGCAGGAATGCCATACCCGTCATTCCTACCGATCAGGTGATATGGTCGCCGAGCACGGCCCCCCCTCGAGACGCCAGGTTGTTCTGGTCCTCGCAGAACCTGTTCACCACCGCCAACAGAGCTTTCCACAAATACCGAACGATAACACCCCTGACATTTCGGGAACGTGATGGAGTTCCCGCTCCGGGCGTCGTCCATTGGACATGTCCGCTGCCAATACACGCCAGACGGACGGTCAATCTCGTGACGTTTCACGATTTGATCCCGCTTCGACTGCCGCACACTACGGTGGATGACACCACGGCCTACCTAGACCTTTGTCGCTCGGTGGCGAACCATGCCGATCATATCGTGGTGGTTTCAGAGCAGACCCGACGCGACGTCATCGAGTTGCTGAACGTGGATGAAAAACGCGTCACCAACACCTACCAGGCGGTTCAGCTCCCGCGCGAAGGCTTGATCTCTGAAGATGACGCGGTGCTGGATGTGGAAGAGACGCTCGGCCTGCCATGGCATGGTTACTTTCTCTATTTTGGTGCCGTCGAGCCCAAGAAGAATCTGGCTCGCATCGTCGAAGCGCATTTGACGGCCAAGACCCACGCGCCCCTGGTCATCGTGGGGGGGCGCGGCTGGCTCGATGCCGACGAAGTGTCGCTGCTCGATCAACTGCAGGGCGAAGCAACGGACCGGGCACAGCGGATCCGACGGTTTCCGTACATGCCGTTTCCGCTTCTGATCAGCCTCATCCGCGGCGCGCGAGGCGTGGTCTTTCCGTCCCTGTACGAAGGCTTTGGTCTGCCTGTCCTAGAGGCGATGTTGCTCGGGACACCAGTGCTTACCTCGACGATGGGATCGCTGCCGGAAATCGCGGGTGATGCTGCCTTGTGCGTCGATCCCTATGATATCGCAGCCATTCGCGACGCCATACGGGCGCTTGATGCAGACGATGGGCTTCGCCGTGACCTAGTTCGGAAGGGACGCGTTCAGGCGGCCAAGTTCAGTCCTGACCACTATCAGGCGCGATTGGTTCAAATGTACGACCGGCTGGGCCTGACATGAACATCCCGGCCATGGCCATCTAGCATCCGCATCGTCGTTTGGTGGGTCGCGCGGGTGGTGAGGCGAGCGACCAACGATCATAGTTCCTTGTTGCGCGGCACAAGAAACTCGGTATCCGTTTGCCCGGCAGGGGATTGGTGACGTGTGCCACGCATCCGATCCCGCAACGTCAATCGCCTGCAATGGACCAAACCGGCCAATGACCAATCAAGACGTGGAACGTTCAAAGCCCGTCTCGTGGCGGAGGGCGCTCGCACGTTGGCGCAAGTCCCTGCATTCTCAACGGGACGTGATCGCGGCACCCAATAAAGTCAAGCTTATACGTGACAGCGGCCTGTTCAATCCTGAGTGGTACCTTGACCGCTACCCGGACGTGCGCGAGGCCGGGCTTGATCCTCTGGATCATTTCATATCCCACGGCGGCCGCGAAGGCCGAAAGGCGGGGCCGAACTTCGACAGCCGCTGGTATATGGATCACTATCCGGACGTGGCGACATCGGGCCTGCATCCGATGGTGCACTTTCTGCTGCACGGCCAAGGTCGCCAGACGATTAAGCGGGTCGGCATTCCCGGCCTAAAGGCGGCTCCTGAGGACTTTCAGGACGCTGATGAAATATCGGCGAGCCCACTTTTCGACGCCGCATGGTATATTCAGGACAGTGGTTTCGAGATCAATCAGAACGGAGCCGCGCTGCATTATCTCAAAGTCGGGGCCCCGGCGGGGCTGCCTGCTGGCCCGAATTTTGATGGTTCAGCCTACCTGAGAGCTTATGCCGACGTTCGTGAGGCTGGGGAAAACCCTTTGCTTCACTATATTCGGCACGGTGCGGCGGAAGGCCGTAAGGCATTCTCCGTCGCGGATGCACATCTCGGGCGAGGGCAGGCCGTGCCGTCCCGCGCGTCGCGTCCGATCGCTCAGCCGAAGATCGGCGAGCATGCGGAACCATGGACCCAAAGCAACCTCCTGAAATCCTCGAAGGTCGATGCGCTGGCGACTATCCGGGGCGTATCCATCGGTCTTTTGGCGGACGTCTTCGGCGACCGGACGGTGCCTTTGCCTGACAGTCTCCGACACGCAGCCGACGTATTCTGTCGTCTACGCCGAGACACCGGAGCGGATTTCGTGACTGCCCGTCGCGGCAGATCGGAGCGGGTCATTCCGGTTTCCGACCACCCTGACCGCGTCGCGACTCCCGCCGTGATCGACGGTTGGTTCATCAACGACAACAGCGTGCGCCTGCGCATCGAAGCGAAGGAAGCAGATTCGGTCGTCCGGTTGATCCAGACGACCGTCGATGGAGCGGCGATCCTGGTCGGTGAAGCCCTGTTGCCGAAGCAGAAACAACATCTGGTCGATGCCAGCCTCGTCAATAACTTCCAGCCCATCTTGATCGTCTATGCCGAACCGTCCGGGGCGTTGACCGGCGGCGATCTAATCGCCTTCCCATCGCTTTTCCGTGGCGGTGCGCATGCCGGGGAGGTGGCTGCATTCCGTGGGGCCTCAGCCTCGCCGCTGTCGCAGGTTTCAAACGTCCTTTTGCGCGATGCGCTTGGGTGGGAGGGTGCGCCTGCCTTCAGTCTCGGCATGGTCCATGTCGATCTCAAGGGCGCGACCGGAGCCGAACGCATGTTCCGACCCGCCGTCCAGCAGTGGCTGGCCGAGCAGGGCGTTCACATCGAGCCTGTTCAGAGCAACGCTCCAACTCAGGACAAATCCGACCCGGTGGCAAGACACCTGGTAAGCGCCTTGTCGCGTCTCGCGCCGCAAGACGCGAGGTCTTCAAAGACGGTTCTGACGTTGCCGTGTGATGCCATCCCAACCCTGTCGGCACTGCTGTCGCGACGTCCCTTGGGAAGTAAGGTGGAGGTCGGCTCGTACATCATGTCGGACTCGACCACACCGATCCCTCGATGGCTGGTGTCCATGCCGGGCGTGGACGACGGCCTTCTGGTTTTGCAGCCCGCCTCGGCGCCCTTGCCCTACCCCATTCTCTCCAGGACCGGCGGCACCAGCGTGGACAAAGTCCGTCGTGCTGGCGCACTTGCGATCCGATTCCGTGATCCGTCCCAAGCCAACGAGCCAATGCTGACCTATCCGGTCGCCCCGGACGCACCCGGAGCCCTGTTGGTGAAATCTTTGTCTCCGGCACGCCTCGCGCAGGTTCGAATCGCTGTCGTCGTCGTCGCCTCCGATCCGATGGGCATTGGGAATTTACTGGAGTCCCTGGCCCGCCAGACCTTGGCCGAAAGGCTGCACATTGTGCTTGGAACGAGCGTCAGCGGCGAAAGCCGGGATGCGATTGACGCCCTGATGCGCCAACTGTTTCCGGGCCGTCACACCCTTTTCGATACCGGGTCCGAGGATCCTCCAGCCTCTGCGATCAATGCGGCGGCACGGCGCGGTCTGCAGCACGGCGAGATGATGCTCTTCGCCGATGAACACATGGTGCTTCACGACGTGCGCACGCTGGAGGTGCTCTACACCCTGGCTTCGCGTCCTCGTACCGCAAGCGCAGCGTGCGTCCTGATCCGCGACGGTGGTTTCAGACAGGGTGCCCATCTCGCCTTTCAGGCAGGAGGTATATTTCCGACCCACATCTCATTGCAGACGGCACCGTCTCTCGCGTTCACCGCGCCTCGGACCCTGGGTGCTTTTCCCTTGGCGACCTATCCCGTCGCGGGGAATGACTTTTCTTTGATGCTGGTGCCGAGTGCCGTGTGGGTCGAACTTTCCGGGTTGGGCGGCACCCACGTGTCGTTCGCCGGTCACGCCCTGGATTTTGCCCTGAGAGCACTCCAGGCCGGGTACGGACATCTCTGTACGTCGGCTGTCACGGCTACCGATCTTGGGACGACTTCGGCTTCTCCATTGACGGAAATTCCCGGCGCGGACGTCCTTGAGATCGACGAGTGGGCATCTGCCCTCGACAGGATGGCGATCCTGCGGGCGCTCGACTGATGCGCCTGGCCATCATAGCGCCGTCCGAGCAGTACATGGCGCTGGCGGGAGTCAGGATCCGCTACAGGCGGATCGCCGCGCGCCTGCGAACCGTCGGTCACTCACTGGATTTTGTTCAACTGGCGGACTTCCGGCAAGGGCCATCCCCTCAGTATGACGCCTACGTTTTCAGCAAATGCTACGACGCGCGCAGCTACATGGTCGCCCGCTGGCTTCGCGATCACGGGAAACTGGTCGGCATAGATGTCTTCGACGACTACTTCGGCCAAGTGGCCGACAGTCGTTTCGTGCGCCACCGTGAATGGCTCAGGACCATATCGAGCCTCTGCGACTTCTTTCTGTGCTCAACCCCCAGAATGCGCGATGTCGTCGCGACATATCTGAACGCGAAGCCGGGTCATGTATTGAATGATCCATTCGATACATTTGACGCCGCCAGCGTCGCTGCGCAGGGCAAGCGCAAGCTCGCGCAAGCCCGCGCTGAACGTCGAATCGACGTCGTATGGTTCGGCGTCGGAGATAACCCAAACTTTCCCGTCGGCCTCAAAGATCTTGCGGCCTACGGCGGCTCTCTGGCACGGTTTCGTCAGCGCGGGTTTGAGGTCAATCTGAGAATCCTCACCAATCGGAGGGCCCTGACCCTTGAGGGCCTGAGCAGCATCAACCGTCTAAGTGTACTTCATACCGTCGAGGAATGGACGGAAGCCCGCGAGGCTGAGCTATTGGCCGAAAGCCTCGTCGCATTCATTCCCGTGAATGCCCAACCCTTCAGCATCGCGAAATCCTTGAACCGGGCGGTGACGGCGATCACTGGGGGCTGTCAGGTCTTGTCGCCCGGGTACCCCTTGTACGAGCCTCTTTCGGATTTCATTTACCCTTCTGCCGACGCCGTCGCGGATGACGTTCTCGCGAACCGGCTCAAGATCAGATCCGGCACAATGCGAGACCTGACGCGAACCCTGTCGGCTTGGGGCAATCCAGCGCGAGAAACCGACAAACTGGCCGCTTTCCTGGACGAACTGGTTGAATCGGCGTCGCCTACCAATGCCGTCAACGCTTCGCCCGTCGGCATTATTCATGGCAAGCGGAGTCCCGCAGACTGTCACAAGGCGGCGCAGCGGCTCGGCTACCTGTCGATCAACAGCCTCTTCTGTGGGCAAAATCTTCATTACGACGTCCGGTTTGTATTCGGGCCTGACCGTACTGTCGTCCAATTCAGTGACTTGGCCACGCCTGGCCTGAAGCCGCATTTCCGGCGATTGCTCAGCGATGGAATTTCGCCGCTGGGCAAGCCTGTAAAGGTCCTGTCCATCGCGGATGCACTCGCTGGGCATCCGGTCGACAGATTGCGCGCGCCGTCGTCCGAGGGCATCGCCCAGACAGCGAGTTATGCGCAAAGCATGCATTTTTTGAGGGATGCGCTCGGCAAGCTGATTCCGGATATTGAAATCTATCTGTCTGAACTGGACTCGCCTCTGATGGAGGGGCCGCGGCGCTTCTCCCGACCTCAGCGGGCTGGGGCACCATTGCAACTGGGGGCCGTCCAGTGAATCGCCGCCATGTCGTCTTCATCCTGAACCTGCTTCAAGACGTGAACATCGTGCGTCCGCTGGCGATGGTGGCCGCCCAGGATATGGAAGTCCGCGTCGCGTTTATGGTGTCGGACAGGTTTTACATCCGTGACAAGCAGAAGCTGTGGGGGCCGGAGATAGACCGCCTGGCCGAGCGGCTCGATGCCGAACTCTTTGTCTATGACAACGAGTTCACCGCGTTCTCGTGGCTGCAGAACCGTCATGGGGCTCTAATCGCGGCCAGCGAATCCAGTCTGTCGGCCCATTATGAGGTCCACAATGTTTTCCGGATCGCTCCGGCCAGCTTTGTGCGGGTCACCCTCCAGCACGGGTACGAATGCGTCGGATTCTTGCAGAACCGGGAGCATGTGAAAGCTCATGGAGAAAACGTACGCTTTGCCGCCGACATTGTCGGCGGTTGGCTCGACGGCCCGGCTTTGCGTTCCATGTCGGCGTCCGAGCGGTGCAAGCTGATGGTTACCGGCCCAGGATTGGTTTTGCAGGTCCCACCGGCGGGCAGGCGGGCCGAAGCCGAAGGCCTGATCTGCGAAAATCTTCACTCTGTCAGACTTAACGCGAGCGGGGACTTCAAGACCAGCTTCATGGACGTGTTCTTCGACTTCTGTGACGTGCTTTCAGATGAAGGTGCCAAGCTCGCCCTGCGTCCCCATCCCGGGGGGCAGTACGTCGTCAAGAACAAGATCGAACTCGCCGACAACGTGACGCTCGCCAATCGACCAATTTATGAGACCGACTTGAAGGCGTATCGCTACGGCATCTCAGCCCCGTCCTCGGTGGTCATCGACATGTTGCTGTCCGACCTGCCGACCGGGGTTTGGCATGACCCCGACGGCGTCATGGACGTGCAGAACTACGAAGGCCTCACAATGATCAGCACGCTCGATGACTGGCTGGCTTTTCGCCGCGACGCGCTGAAGCGACCAGAGATGATTTTGCGCAGGCAGCGCGAATTCTTGCAGCGCATCGGCATGCCCACAGGGGTCGAAGATGTGCGGCAGAGGTTCCTGGCCCTCATGGAAACAGCCTCACGGCGTTCGGGCGTGCCTGCACCACGCGGACCGGATAGAACGGTCGAACGACTGGCGATCCGATGAAGGTCTTACGGAACAAGGACGCGACCCGCATTCTGGTGGTCTGCGACACGGTCGGTGCGACGCAGCAAATCAGCTTTGCGCAACCCCTGGCCGACCGGCTGGAAGCGGGGGAATTCGTTCTTGCAATGGTCGGTCATGACCCCGAATGGGTCAATAGCCAGGCTTGCGAGAGGCTTTGGGCCGAGCATGAGCCCGATATTCTGTTTTTGTCTCGGTATACCTCCGGGCTGGCTGACGGCATCATTGCGGTGGCGCGAAGATCTCGCTGCCCTGTCGTGTTTCACATTGACGATGATCTGCTCAACGTTCCTGAAAGCCTGGGAGCGTCCAAGTTCCAATACTATAATCAACCCTCGCGGCTGGCTGCATTGCGAGACGCGATGAACGCCAGCGATTTCATCTATGCCTCGACCCCGGCCTTGGCGGAGGCTCTGACCAGAAGCGGCATTTTGAAGCCCAAGATCCCCGGCGATATCTATTGCTCGATGGTCGCCGAAGCGATGACGAAACCACTACCGGCGACGGGTCCCGTCATTGGTTATATGGCGACGGGCGGGCATGGGGCGGACCTGCAGCTCGTTCTTCCCGCAGTCGAGCGCCTGATGAAGGAAATTCCCGAGTTGCGGTTCGAAACTTTCGGCAGCATCGGTGCTGCCGAAGGTCTGGCGCATCTCGGCGCTCGCGTGAGCCATCACAGGGGCGTCTCGGATTACAGTCGGTTTCTGGAGGCTCTGGGAGAATTGGGCTGGTGGGTCGGCATAGCGCCGCTCGAGGATACCGCATTCAATCGATGCAAGGCCGATACCAAATGGGTGGAGTACACGTTCGCCGGAGTGGCTACTGTGGCCTCTGATCTTCCGGTCTACCATCGGGCCTGCGAGGGCGGAGCCGGGGCATTGGCTTGGACCGAAGCCGAATGGTACCTGGCGCTGCGCCGCCTAATCCTCGATCAGGCCCACCGCCGTGATACTGTCGAGCGCGGGCGCGCGCGCATTGCCGATCGATATTCGCGTAGAGCCTTGGCCGAGCAACTGATCGCCGTCATCGATCACGCTCGCTCGCTGTATCCACCCGCACGCGCTCCCAAGCAGAAGCTGGACACATGACCGATACTGACCTCGCAGGCACCCGCGTATTCATCACTGGCGGGGCCGGGTTCATAGGGTCCCGCCTCTCGCGCGCTCTAGCCAGCGAGGGCGCTCAGATCACGATCTTCGACAATCTCCTGGAGCAGGTTCACGGACCCAGCCCCGTTCTGGACCTTCCGGGCGTTCTGATCAGAGGTGACGTGCGTGACGCTCAGGCCCTCGCGCGCGCCGTGGAGGCCGCGTCGCCGGAACTCGTCATCCATCTGGCCGCCGAAACAGGAACGGGACAGTCCGCGGACGAACCTTCGCGCTACGCGGAGGTGAACGTCGTGGGCTGCGCCAATTTGATCGAGATACTGAAAACCCAGCCGAGCCCTCCACGTCGCGTGATCCTGGCCGCGACGCGCGCCGTTTATGGTGAGGGTGCCTATGCCGATACCCGTGGCGCTCTCATCGCCCCGCCGCCGCGTACGGTCGAAGACATGGCAAGGGGTGTGTTCGATCTTTTCGATGGCGACGGAAGGCGTCTGGAACCGCAGCCGACTCCGGAGGTTCTCCCGCCTCGTCCTGGATCTGTCTACGGCTCCACCAAACTCATGCAGGAATATCTGCTGCAGCAAACACCAGCGCCATGGGACGTCGTAATCCTTCGCCTTCAGAACGTGTATGGGCCGGGCCAGTCCCTGCGAAATCCCTACACAGGCGTGCTTTCAATTTTCTGTCAGCAGGTCATGGCGGGGCAAACCCTCGCTGTGTACGAGGATGGCGAGATATACAGGGACTTCATCTTCGTCGACGATGTGGTGGCGGCTTTCGTTGCAGCATGCCGAAACCAGACCGCAGGGGGCGAGACGTTCAACGTCGGGTCGGGCGAGGCGACATCGATCGCTGCGGCCGCGAGCATGATCCTCGAACATTTGAAGGTCGAGGAACCCGCAGTGATTAGCGGAGCGTATCGGGCGGGCGACATACGCTATGCCGTAGCCGACTCCACCAAGGCCGCCCGGCTCCTGGACTGGAAGGCGCAGATGCCCTTTCGTCAGGGCGTCGCGAAGCTGGTCGAATGGGCGCTTACGGAAGCCGGTCGTCGAGACGCGAGTGCGATCGGGGATGACGACATGGGTACCGGTGTCTAGGTTAGAGCGATCGGCGAAAACCGGTCAGCGGGAATAGGACTTTGTATCGTGAGACGACCTAAGGTCTTCATTCTTGGTGACAGCCACGCCACCGCGATCGCGGAGGCGGTGCGTATCAGGCAGGAGACAGGCCGCGACGCCGAAGCCCCGCTTGACATATTCGCGTCCCGGTTTGCCAAACTGAAGTCGAACGGTGCCACGATGCCCGGCATCACGACCGAGCAAGCAGAGGAGATCATGCGCACGGCCAAAAAGGCTGACGTCCTCGTCTCCATGGTTGGCGGCAATCAATACAATACGTTGGGCTTACTGGATAACCCGGAACCGTTTGATCTGGTCGATCCGGTCACCTTCGAAGATCCCGAGCCGACAGCAGCCCGTATTATTCCGTTGGCGCAGATGTCGGCCGCGTTTGATGCCTACGTGAATGGGATCCGTACAAAACTCACAGGCTTCAAGGCCGACTTTCCAGGAAGAGTCCTGCACATCAATCCGCCGCCCCCAAAGGGCGACAACGGCTATATTAAAAAGAACGCTGAAGGATATTTTCGCAGCGAGGGCAAGGTCGTACTGAACGTCAGTCCGCCAGGGATGCGGCGGCGGCTTTGGCTTGCGCAAACCCTGGCTCTTGAGCGCCTGTGCAACGAGATTGGAATCACGTTTGTCGGTACCCCAACAGAAGCCCTGGACGGCGCGGGATTTCTCGTCAGGCCGGCTTATGGGGCAGACGCCACTCACGCGAACGCGCTTTACGGAGAGATGATCCTGAGGTCGCTCGAACGGTTGCTGGCTCCAGAGAAGGCGGCAGCCTGATGTCGAACCCGTACAAGGCTCTCCCGGACAAGGCTTTCTGGCGCCGTTCCGTCAGCCAACCTGCTCCAGCGGACATTGATCCGGTCGGCGTGATGGACCTAAAGATCACTCCGGAAATGAAGGTCGCAACGGCTGGAAGTTGCTTTGCCCAGCATATCGCGCGCCATCTCAAGCAGAGTGGTTATAACTACTTCATCGCTGAATCGGCTCATGCGCTCGTGCCGCGCGATACTGCGGAAAGCCATGGTTATGGCCTGTACTCGGCCAGATACGGCAACATCTATACAACTCGTCAGCTGCGGCAGCTGATAGATCGGGCGTACAGCCGATTTTCGCCCGTCGAGGATATCTGGTATCAATCGGACGGGTCGGTGCGCGATCCCTTCCGGCCTAGCGTGCAGCCCGGAGGGTTCGCCTCCGAGTTCGAAATGCGAGCGGATCGCGCCTGGCACCTGGCTCGTGTGCGCGAGATGTTCGAGACCCTGGACGTCTTCGTGTTCACCTTGGGCCTGACTGAATGCTGGATGTCGCGAGAGGACGGGGCAGCCTTTCCTATCTGTCCGGGCGTCGAAGGAGGTACGTTCGATCCCGGAAAACATGTGTTCCACAACCTGACGATCTCAGAAGTCGTCGATGATCTAAAATACGTGATCAAGACGCTCGCGCGGATTAACCCTTCTGCCCAAATCTTGCTGACCGTATCTCCGGTCCCCTTGGCGGCGACCGCGCAACCGGGAGCCCATGTTCTGGCGGCGACGACCTATTCCAAATCCGTGTTGCGCGTTGCTGCAGGGATGATGGCCGATGCCAATGCCCAGGTTCACTATTTTCCAAGTTATGAGATCATCACGAGCAGTGCATCTCGCGGGCGCTATTACGCCGAGGACTTGCGCAACGTGACCGAAGATGGCGTCAACCATGTCATGAGGCTGGTTTTGCAGCACGCCACGTCACTGGGGCCGATGACCGCCGCGCCTGCCCCCACAGCGAAGGCTCCGACCGCCTCGGTAATGCCCAGCCAGGCACAGGTGGCTGAATGGGTCGAGGTGATGTGCGACGAGGAAGCGCTCGACCGCTGACGCGCTCAGCGAAATGCGCCAACCTCGTCGAGCGCTCCCATGGCACGCTCTACATCGATGGCAGTGTCCGACACGCGGTCGCGCCCGTCGACCGATTTCACAGTCATGCAGTTTAGATAGAACGATCTCTGAGCGGTCATCTCGTCGATCATGAGATAGCGTGCGTTAATCTTTTCCCAAGACATCATGAACAGCGCACGCTCCGCGTCGGGCCTCGCGAAGAGGCAGGTGTGGAAGGCTGAACCAATCGTGCCGACGATCCATTTTGATCGATTGAACAGCCTCACCTGATCGGCGAACGCCAGCTGTTCGGGGGCAATAACGGCGAAGCCTTCAGCGCGCAAACGGTCTTCAAGCACGCCCTCCTCAGCCGCATTGCGCTCGTGTGCCTTCAATCTTGACCGTGTCAGGTACACCTTGTCGGGGCTTCCGGTCAGATCCGTATTTTCGGCCAGGATCGAGTCCGCCACTTTCAAATGTGGCGTCTGATGGCAGTCGTATAGGCGAAACGTGTGTTGAAACGCGGCTTTCGCCGCCAATACCTTGCGAAACAGAGTCGGTCGCGTCGGCATGATCAAGCCGCGCTCCTTCAATCCCAATCGCGCAAGAATTTCATGAATGTATGGCTGACCGTGGTCCCGCACCGGCGGGCGGGCCTGCATCAGCAGAGGAAGGTCGGTCGCCCGATCCATGCCCCACAGTTTGGACATGCCGTCGGTGATGAAGTGCCCATAGTGCGGCCAGACAGCACCGATGAAAACCACAGGTTCTTCGACCACATCGAGGTCGTCCGGTATTTCGACCTGCGGGGGCTCGTTTACGACGGCCCGGTGAACGTCGCGCTCCAGCACGTGTCTCGATCCAAGATCCGCTGGGATGTTCACGCGTCGTGTCACGTCTATCCGCCTGCCGTCCTGCCCGTAGAGCGGATCGTAATCGGGCAGCATGACGACGTCGCACAAAGGAGCGAAGCCGGGCGTTTCGTGCATCCGCACATCGAAACGACGGCGAGAATGATCCAGCGTTCCCGCCGGAAAATCAATGAGCGTGGACTGAGCCCGCATAGCTTTGGCTTCCAACCTGCCCTATTGATTTATATCCATTGCCTGGCTCCGCGCCATCCGTCCTTTGAGTGAAATTTTGATTTCCACGCTACTTCGCCGTCTTCGCAAGCTGAACCTTCGTCTCGCGGGCGCGATCGCGGGCGCGAGGCTAGAGAAGCCGGCCGCGACGATCATCTATGCGCCCTCCCCGGAGCGGGTGCCGGCCGACGAAGCTCAAGCCCGGATCGTGACGAAATGGCTCGACATGCCTTATGTCGAAGTGCAGGCCCACGAGAGGACGCTGCGATATGCGGCCACCGGATCGTCCAGCCTGAAACGTGTACGGACGATCTTCACAAAAGAACCCACAACGCTGGCGTGGATCGACTTCTTTGAAGAAGGAGAGACCGTATTCGACATCGGGGCCAACGTCGGCATGTACACGATTTATGCCGCGGTCACGAAGGGGGCGAAAGTCTATGCCTTCGAACCCGAAGCACTCAACTTCGCGGAACTCAACAAGAACCTTTTCCTGAATGATCTCCATGAAACCTGCATAGGTTACTGCGTCGCCCTTTCTGATATCGACAAGACCGACAAACTGTTGCTCAGCGATTTCGGGGTCGGCATTTCATATCATGACTTCGAGGAGGATAGCTGGAAGGGCGACATGGCATTTTCAGCAGATTGGGTCGTTAAAAAGGAGGGGCGTCGTCAGCAGGGCGCGATTGGTCGTCGTATCGACAGCCTGATCGCCGATGGATTGCCGATACCAGATCATGTCAAGATCGACGTTGACGGCCTGGAGCACCGTGTCGTCAGTGGTATGGTCGATTTGTTGAAGCACCCGAAACTGAAAACTGTTTTGATCGAGGTTAATTTCGAGGATGATCGGAATTTGGCAATAATCGATCTCATGCAGAGGTTGGGCTGGCGTTATTCATTCGCGCAGATCAGCTGCAACCGTGCTATTATATTCTCCGCCAAGCAGATCGAACGCTACAAACGGGAAAAACGCGGAGGTCTGAACTATATATTTTTCAAAGATGAAAAATGGGATCGCTACTTCGCAGACTTTGCGGAAAAATTTGTTCCTGGTGATTTGAGTACCTATTCGGCCAGCTGATGAATATTATCTACCTGCATCAAAAGGGCGACCCCGTGATCCAGGTGGGTGGGGATATCACCACGGCGCGTGTTGCGGTGTCGGGTCGGGACTATGATTGCTTTGTCCTACCGGCAACGCCAGGGGACGAAATCCGTCTCAAATCGGTTTTGCGGTGGTACCCGTTCTCCACTCGTCCCCTGACCACCGACTGGTTGGCCATTACGGGCGGTCCGGCAGTTGTCGATCTGGAAGTTTCGCTCATCGACGATGCCGGAAAGATATGTGCGCGCTCCATCAGCGCCGTTGGACGCGCACCCTCCATGGTCAGTCTGCCGCGCCTGGTCGGGCCTTCGACGACTGAACGCGACAAAGGTATGGATCTCATCGTCCGAAACCTGGCCCGGGACGGTTCGGCGGTGACGCTGCTGGTCGGCGAGGTTGATTCTGCGAAGGCCCTGCTCGCTCAAGCCGTCGGGATTGGGGTCGAACTGTTGAGCGGGAGGGCGGCGGACCTGCGTCCCTCGCCCGAGCGGAGTCTGTTCTACGTCGGATCGCCTAAGCACATCGAAGCGGCGGCAGAGCTGCTTGCCCCTAACGCGGACACCTGGTCGCAACCACTGGTAGGAGCATCTCACGACATCCCGGTCGTCGATGGAGGGCTGGATTTCATCCTGGCCAGCAACATCCTGCATCGCGCAGTCAATCCGCTGGGGCACCTGGCGCTTTGGCGCTCGAAGCTGAGAGCAGGCGGACGTGTTCTCGGAATACTGCCGAGTCTGGCCGGCGGGGCGGAGTATCTGAATGCGCCGAGCACCCTGTGCGGTTGGCTCGCTCAGTATGAGACGGGCGGTTTTGTCGAAACCCAAGCGCACCATAACGCATTCGCCTATGCGCGCGATCTGAACCCGAAATCCCTGTTTCGCCGAAGCTATCCCAGTTCCTTTTCCTTTTTCACGCCGGCTAACGTGGCCGAGATGATGGCTTTCGCTGTCGAGAAGCTCGGTTACGAGGGTTTCCATATCGAACATGTTCGGAATGGGCGACACATCCGCTTCGGACTCTACGCCTAGCCCTTTCGAATGCTCAAAAACGACCGTGGTTCATGAACCTAACCGGACTGAAGTGGCCTGGACCACCCCGCAGATCTGATCAAAACCGCTAGCACCCGGATCGGGTTTTCCGTTATCATCAGAGCGACAGGAGGCTCGTATCATGGCGACGATCGTCAAACATCCGGACGTCGAGGACTATTTCGTCGAGATGACGCTCGACGAAATTCGCGGGCGGCCAGAAGGGATCACCGATCTCTACGAAGCCAACAAACTGGTTTTGTTGAAAGATTACAGGATGCCGATCGAGCTCGACATTTTTCAGGAAATGTCCGGCAATATCAACAAAGTCGATAATCCTGGCCTGCGCAAGAAGCTGAAAAAGCTCACATCGACGAAGTTCTTCGAAGGCGCGGCACCGGAGTTCGTCGAGGACGAGCATGGAGCAGGGGCCTTCAGCAGCTTCGAGACCCAGGACCCTGTCAGGCAGGCGGTGTACGATGTGCTGTGCAACGGCGACCCCGCACTGTTTGCTCGCGCCAGCGAAGCGATGAAGACCGCTCACGATGTCGCGCTTGAACTGTTCGCGACCTGTTTTCCAACCTATTCCTATTTCCGGGTCGTCCCGAGTGTCCGACTGACGACGACGTTGTTCGAGAACATTCACTGGGACAATCATCAGATTGCGGAGGACTTTCAGCAAGTCCGAATTTTCTGCAATCTGGATCAGCGACCGCGGCTTTGGCATACCAGCCATAATTTTGTGACCTACGCTGAAACGCTGTATCGTGAGCACGGACTAGAGCGGTTCGCCGGCAAAGATCCAAACGAGCTGAACAACTATATTTGTGGTCCCGTGCTCGGCGGAACGGCCAACGCCTGCAAAGACAGTTTGCCAAGACATACGATCGCGTTCGAGCCCGGCGAGGTCTGGTTTGGCGAATCCCGGATGATCTCTCACCAGATTTTCTACGGCGAACGGGCAATGGTCTATATGTTCTTCGTGGAACCGGGTGGGATGCTGTCGCCCAGTCGTCGTTTCAACGAGCAGGTCGAAGATCTGCACGCGAGAATGGCACGCGTCGCCGCTTAGGTGGAACGCGCGGGCGGTTGGAACCTTGAAACGGTGCGACGATCAGTCGGGTCACTGGAGAAATCGATGATCAATGCCCCCGCGTCGCGCAAGGTTTTCGTTGGATACGATGCCCGTGAGGATATCGCATGGGAGGTTTGTCGCCATTCAATCCTGCGCCACGCCGCGTCGGAAATCGCGATCTTTCCCCTGCGCCAGCCGACGCTGCGGGAGCTTGGTCTTTACACGCGCCCTCAAGACGGACCGGCGTCCACCGAGTTCTCATTGACTCGATTTTTGACGCCGTATCTGGCTCATGCGGACGACTGGTCGCTCTTTGTCGATTGCGACGTTCTTTTCACCGCAGACCTGAACGCCCTGTTCGACAGCCTTGATCCGTCAAAGGCGGTTTATGTGGTGCAGCATGACTACGTGCCGGCGAACGCGGTGAAAATGGACGGCAAGGACCAGTCTGTGTACCCGCGCAAAAATTGGTCGTCTTTCATGGTTTTCAATGGTCGGCATCCGGCTGTGAAGGCTCTCACGCCTGCCGTCGTCAACAATGCAACGCCCGCGTTCCTTCATCGCCTCGGCTGGATCGAGGATGACAGTCTAATCGGGTCGCTCGATCGCAAGTGGAATTTTTTGGTCGGCGAATACGCCACGACGGAAGCCACGCCAGCGGCCATCCACTTCACCAACGGCGGTCCCTGGTTCCAGGAGTGGGTGAACGTGGATTACGGCGATCTGTGGCTGGCCGAACGCGATCGCGTTCTGGCTGCTCGAACGAAACAGACAGCCTGAGCCGTCCCTGTCGTCCATGAGGCGCACTGCGTTCCTCTATGGCGACAAGAGCGGTTTGGCCTTATGTCGAGCGATCACGCCGCCGCCGGAAAACTGATGCGCAAAATCCCTCTTCTGTTCCTATCGGCCTTTTTGGCGTCCTGCGGTACCTTGCCTCAAGATGGGCCCGCGACGGGCGCTGTCGTTTCGGGGTCGAACCAGGGCGGGGCGGCGACCTATGCCGTCGTCGATCTCACCTATGCCGTCGCGGATATGGTGAGTCAGCCCGAGCCTCTCCCCCCCGGAGGTTTGCGTGCGGCACCGGCGGGGCTTCCGTACGATGTGATAAACTATGGCGACACACTGGAAATTTCCGTGCTGGAGCCGGGCGGAGCCCTCTTCGGCACGGCCGCTACCGGCCCAGGTGGCGCACCGGCGGTGTCCAACCAAAGTCTGCCGAAATTAGCCGTTGATCGCACTGGCTCTATCGGAGTGCCCTTTGCCGGGCCAGTGCGCGTGGTCGGCTTGACGCCTCAACAGGCCGGCGACGCGATCCGTCGTGCCCTGCGCGGGCGCGCCATAAACCCGCAAGTGGTTGTCCATGTCGATGAAAGTGCCACGAACGGCGTGACGGTGCTGGGCGCGGCGGCCTCTCCCGGTCGTCTGCCGCTCGCGGCGGGCGCGGACACAGCCCTTGATCTCATCGCGGCCGCAGGCGGGCCCTCGAGTCCACCCGAAGATGTCGTGGTCGCCGTTACGCGGGATGGACAGACGTTCGAAACGCCTTTGGTCACGCTGTTGTCGGCCCCTTCAGAGAATATAAGGCTCGCCCCGGGTGACCAGGTAAACCTGATCGCCCGACCCCGTCGCTACAGCACGTTTGGCGCGTTGGGTACCGTGTCCCAGGTCAGCATGCCGACAGGAGCGATCACACTCACCGGCGCGCTGGGTGCCGCAGGCGGCCTGGACAATCAGTCCAGCGATGCCCGGTCGGTTTTTGTCTTCAGGTTTGAGACCCCCGAGGTGGCTCGGGGTCTGGGTGTCACCGTACCGGCAGCACGCCAAGGCGTGCCCGTGATCTACCGCCTGAACTTGGCGGATCCATCTGGTTTCTTCATCGCTAATGCGTTTGTCATAAAGCCTGGCGATGTGATCTATAATCCCCGCGCGCGGTCTGCCGAGGTTCGCAAATTCTTCGAGTTCGTCCAGGCTATGACGCGGGTGATCTATGACATCACGGTGACTGGCACGCTGGGCGGCATCAACTGACAACATGAACTCTGAACCGATGGGTGCCGCCGCCGAAGCGTCTCCTGCAGAAGCAGGCGATCGTCGTCATTCATCCGAAGTCGTGCCTTCGGCGATCTTTCCGGGTGTGGTGTCACCTGACGCGCCCTCGCCCACGCTTCGGACCTTGGACGATGCTCTGGCCTTGCTCGCCGAGATTGAGCAGGGCGCGCTGGACGTGTTTGCGCGACACGGCCTGCCCGCCCGCCAGGGGCTTTATCGGCGTGAAGCCACCGGTACAGATTGGCTGCTGATGGAAAGCCCTTCTTCACCGGAAGCACGTTGGCGCGAGATCCTCGAACGGCCTCCTGAGGCGGGCTACCGGTATCACAGTCTTGCCGATGTCGGGCGCGCCGAGCGTCCAGATGTGCCCGAGGTTCAGGTCGCTGCAACGACGCTCGACCGCTCGGCGGATCTCGGCCGGCTCCTTTCGGCGGCGGATGGTGAAGAGGCCTCACCAGAGCTTCTCATGTTCTGGTCGACGGTCGAGTTGATGGTTGTGCTCTTCAGCGCGCGTCCGGGGCGGAGTGACAGTCGCTCTACGGGTCGGCGGATCGTGGAATGGACCCTGTGGCGCGCCGAGGCCCAGCGCATCTGGCAGGCGGAACCCGGCTTGTCGACAAGGGCCGTTGCGAAACTGATCGTGCAACGGCTCGATCTCCAGGAATCCTACCACTCGGTCAGACGACGACTGAGTGGTCATCGGCCGGTCGAGCCGGCGGGGACCTAGCGAAACGCTCCGTCGCGCCTCACGCTTTTTTTCATCCAGTTTTCGGCCTCCTCGCGCGACACGGTGCGGATCCCATCGAAAGGCCGAGACGAGACTGTGACCCAATGCGGATTAACGGCTGGGTCGTAGCTGAGCGCGTCGCGCCAAGCGGCGACCATCGACGCCAGCTCCCCGCAATCCCATGCCAGCCGACCCCGCGTATCGTTCAGGCCGCGCGAACGTGATTCGTGATGGATCAGTTCAATACCGGCGTCGTAGCGGACCGAAAGGCCCTGACGCCGACACTTCAGACAAAGGTCGATATCGCTGTAGCCGATAGGCCAGCGGATTTCGTCAAAGCCGTTCAGGCGCTTGAAAGTCTCGCGACGGGTACCAAGAAATGCACCCGTCACGGCGGCAACGGAGCGCGGCCTCCGCCACCGCTCTAAGGGGCCGCCTTCTTCTTTGGGGGCTCCGACCCCCTCGTGTCTCGGGGTGCCCCCTCCCATTCCCATCACCACGCCAGCGTGCTGAACCGTTTGATCGGGATAGAGCAGTCGCGCCCCCACTATGCCGACTTCGGGCCTCGCCAACTGAGCTGACAGAAGCACGTCCCAGCCGGGGGTAAGCATCTGGGTGTCGTTGTTCAAAAACAGCAGGCTGCCGTCGCGCCCGCGCTCGGCGGCCAGATTGTTGATGCGCGACCAGTTGAATGGCTCATCGACGCGCAAGACCTCGAAGCGGCGCTGCGCAGCGTTGCCCCGCAACAGGGCGATGGTTTCCTCATCGTCGCTTCGATTGTCGACCACGGTAATTTTCAAAAGGTCGGGGCGAGCTGCCAGACCGATCAAACTGTCGATACACGTCGCGAGAAGCTTGGCTTCATTGCGCGTCGGAATGACCACATGCAGTAACTCATCTGACGCTGGCTTCCCGGCAAGCGAGACGACTGCCGGCATCACGATTTCATGATAGGTTTCTCCCATCTCTGCCGGCGAGGGCAACCCAGCGGAAGCCGCGGGAGCCAGCCGCTTGACGCTGCCGAGAACGAGGGGGATGTGGGCGGCTTTCTCGCTCAACGATGCGGCCGTCAAACGCACGCGGTCCAGCGCCATGGGTGGCCACGAGCCAGCGAACGCACCCGCCTGTCGCCGCCACAGCACGATGACAGGTAGCTCCGGCGTGGATGCCAGGTCATCGGGGTCCGGAGCCGGCTGGAATGCAGGATCCTCGTAGCGCATCCCTTCTGGCCAGACATCGCGCCGATGATCGTGGTCGGAATAGACTACATCGATGTCCAGGGTCTCCAATCCGTATACCAACCAACCCAGCGCAGATGCCTCCAGGATCACGCCGACCGGCAAGGGCAAGACATGCGAGATCGTGAGCGAATCGACCGTTTCGTGGTGCTCCAGGATTCGAACGCGTGGCTCGGCCGAGGCGAGCGAGCACACCGGGTGCGCGCGGATGGTCTCATCTGCAAGGACCAGCGCCGTCCAGGCTTCGTGGGTCTGCCCGATCAGCCCGAGCAACGATCCATGCAGCCGGTCGGGGGCGGCTCCTCGGGCGTCAATGACGACAGCCACGGCCTGCGATGAAGCCCCAGGGGCTGGTGGACAAGCGTTGGCACGGCGAAAGGCGTCGTAAAGGGCGATGGGTGTGATGGCTGCGTCGCTCAATCTTGCAAGCGCAGCACCCAATCGTGGAATCAGCGAGCTCAGGCGATTCAGACTTTCAGCATCGACCGCCAATGAGGGCGGGAGGCGATCGCGGGCACCGGCTGAGATAAGGCCTTGGCGAGCCGAAGCACTGTCCGGGGTGACCGCTAGCGCCGATTCGAACGCCCACACGGCCTGATCGGCTCTCCCCCCCAGCATGTGGAGGTGGCCGAGCTGCGTCCAAGCTTCCACGGTCGGTCGAATGGCGATCGCGGCGCGATAGGCGGTTTCTGCGTCGGCCAGTTTGCCGAGCTGTTTGAGCATGTTGCCAAGTTGGATCAGCGAGCCTAGCCGGCGAGGTCTCATCCTGGAATGGTGTCGATAGAGCGCCGCAGCCGTCGTCCAGTCTCCGTTCCGCCTCGCGGCGTCAGCCTCCCTGAGGATGCCGGCCGCATCGGTCGCGGACCCCGTCGACCCATCGCTGACGTTCCGAAACAGGGCAAACAGACTACGCATCCGGTCCCGCCAAAACCGAGGTGGGCAGCCTGGCGCGCCCGATCCTGGCGCTCGTCCTTGGCGTGTCGGGATGATCAGGACGATGGTCGTGCTGCAGTGACAGCATCGGGTTGTAGAAGGGATCCCCCGCTTCCAGTAAAGCGGCCCATCGTTCAGCGAACCGGTCGGAATCCTCCGGGTGAGAAAGGTCACCGCCGGACGACCGTGTGGCGGATTCGTTGTGACGCAAAACGGTCCGACCGTCGTTGAGAACGTTCAGGCCACGCTCTCGAATACGCAGACACAGGTCGGTGTCGTTGAACCCGACGGGCAGAGACTCGTCAAAGCCTCCGACCTCTCGGAACACCTGACTGCGCATCATGAGACAGGCACCCGTGACCGCCGACCAATCTCTGATGGACGTCAGCCCGCAGTTGTAGCCTGCATTCCTATGTCCGTCACGTTCCGGGGGTTCGAACTTCATGGCATGTTCGGCATAACCGCCGCCGCCAATGACCACTCCAGCGTGCTGGACGCGATTGTCTGGATAAAGAAGCGTGGCACCGACTGCGCCAACGTCAGCCATCGCCGCCAATGAGCGCATGCGGCTGAGCCAGCCGTCCGCCATGGCCTCGATATCGTTGTTCAAAAAAAGAACGAACGGGTGGGCTTCCCCGAACTCAGCCATCGCGCGATTGTTCATCTGCGAATAGTTGAAAGGCCCTGAATAGGGCATGATCCGGATCTGCCCCTCCAACGACGCCATATAGGCCAATGTTTCAGGGTCTTTGGACTCGTGGTCGATCACGAGGATGTCGATGTCGCGTGGCGAGGTGGTACAGCGCACCGATTCTAGACAGGTTCGAAGGAGATCGACCCGATCCCGCGTGGGAATGATCACCAGAACGCGGCCGCCAGGGTCGGGGAAATCAATCCGGAATGTATTGAATATCGGACCCCGCCCGATTTTGGCATTCAATCCCAATCGACCGAGGTGACGGCTGATGGCCGCGCTGGTCGCTGCGTGCACGGCCTGACTTCTCGCATGCCCTGCGCTCGTCGAATGGGTCCGCCAACGGTAGAGTACACCCGGAAGGTGCGCCACCACGGGTGCGCGCTCGAAGACGCGGAGCATGAAATCGACGTCTGCGGAGGCGGGCAACGCTTCGTCCATGCCGCCGATATCGAGCGCCCACGAGCGTCTGACCGCGACGGGGTGCACGAAATAGGGATGGCTGAGGTAGTAGCGCCAGGAAAAGGCCGGTCGTGCGACCAGCATTCGAAGTTCCCGAATATCTGTCCCCGTCAGTACCTCGTCGCCATAGATCAGGTCGGCGCCGGCCGCGGCGGCATCCGCGACGCGCCCGATTGCTTCGGGCTCCAGCTGATCGTCGTGATCGAGAAACAGAACGTGTTCCGTCTTTGCATCGGCGAGGCCGACGTTGGTGGCACCGGCTGTCCCACGCGCGACCGGCAGCGTTATGACCCGAATACGCCCGTCACATGAGGGCAACCGTGCGAGCTGGGCGATCAGGTCTGGGGATTTTGATCCGTCATCGACGATAACCCATTCCCATCGTCCGTCGCCCTGCGCCAGAACGCCTGCGACGGCCTCTCCGAACCAGTCGGCGCGGACATCATGGACGGGGGTGATGATCGTAACCACCGGCGGCTCGGCTCTTCCGGGGGCAGGTCTTTCACGCTGCAACCACTTTTGCAGACCGCGGGTTTCCGACAGCGGGAAGGGGGAGCCCGCCAGCGGCATGCCGGTGCCGGCGACAACCACTTCTAAGGCGTCGCTCGACCCGTTGGCCAGAAATGGCCCCAGCTCAAAGGCGAACCCGCATTGCGCGGGGGCCAGCCCCGCGTCGGAAATGTCGAATCGGTAACGGTCGGCGCGGGCCTTTCCTATGGTTTGCCCCCCCATGCGCACATCGACCCACACTGGCGTCTCGGGATCTTCTGGCGACCATACCCAACCCTCCAGAGTCAGGTTGCGTAATCCGTCAACGGCACCGACGATGCGCCACGCCTGCCCGTCCTGGAGCCGGGCCAGATTGATGCGTTGGTCCGGCCGAGTGAGCGCCATCCCTGCGGCAGAGTCTCGGTCGCGCGTCCAGGCCTCGACGAAATGGCGAGCCGCATCCTTGAGACGTCCATCGGAAGCAGCCAGGTGCCCGCGCAGTCGTGGTCCGGTGCCGTTGCTTGGGTCCAGCGCCGCACCGCGTGCGTAGGCCGCATCGGCCTCATCACGACGATCCAGTTCCTTGAGCATATTGCCGAGGCGCAACCACACGGCAGCATGGCCGGGGTGTTGACGCAGATATCGCTGATAGAGGTCTGCCGCGCTGTTCCAGTCGCGCCGATCGCGCGCCGCGTCGCCTGCGGCCCGGTCAGGATGGGTTGTGCCCGTCGTAAGCCGACGCTTCAGGGCTTTCCAGATACTTCGCGCCATCAACTATAGGGTCTCGTTTCAGTCCTTGTCCGACCAAGCTCGCGTTCATCTTGGTTCGAGAGTTCGATCCGGTTTCGGCTATGGCCCTATACCCACGGCAGGTGACTTGGGCCACGCCTGTGTTCTAAGAACGGCTGCGACAAGGAGCTCTCATGGATTCGCCGGTCAAACGGATTGCCACCAAGCGTTTCGGCGACGACCGTGGATGGTTCTCTGAAACATGGTCAAAGGCGCGCTACGCAAGTTTGGGCATCATCTGCCCATTCGTTCAGGACAACCAATCCCATTCGACCTTTGTCGGCACCATTCGCGGAATTCATTTTCAGCGGCCCCCTCATGCCCAGGACAAGCTGGTCCGTTGTTTGCGAGGCGCGGTTCTCGACTATGCGGTTGATCTTCGACGGGGATCCCCGACCTACGGTCACCATGTCTTCGCGGAGCTGACCGAGGAAAATGGTGATCAACTTTTCATACCCGTCGGGTTCGGCCACGCCTTCGTGACACTGACCCCCGATGCACAGATCGCCTATAAGTGTTCCGACGGTTACGCGCCTGACTGCGACGGCGGCATCCTCTGGAGCGACCGGGATTTGGCGATCGATTGGCCCATCCCACCCCAAGGCCCGACCCTTTCCGCTAAGGACAAGGCGTTGCCGACGCTCGCAGCGTTTGACAGTCCCTTCGACTACGACGGGCGGCCCCTGTTGCCGCTTTGAACGCTCCCGTCGTCACAAGCCAGATTCAGGGTCGCCGGGATAGAGAAGCATGACCAGGTCTGTGCCCGAGCGCTCGCCTCTCGCTCGGTTGTTCGGCTGGTTGAAGGGTGCGGTGTCGTCGAAATCGCGCCCGCTCGCCCGCTCCGGCGAAATCGTAACCCGGGCAGAGTTGGCCACACTTGATCGAGCCAGCTTGGAAAGGCGTGCATTGGCGCTCTGCCATACCGTTTGGCTGGGCGATGGCAGTGTCCTGTGCCGGGTGCTTGGACGGTTCAAGATGTTCGTCAAGGCCGACGACGCGGGCTTTGGTGCGCACCTGATGCTGGATGGTATCTGGGAAGGCTGGCTGACCACCTTCATGGCCCGTCGCGTCCGTCCTGGCATGGCGGTCGTCGATGTCGGCGCCAACCATGGATATTATACGCTTCTGTTCGCTTGCCTTGTTGGCGAGGCTGGTCGGGTAGCCGCAATAGAGCCCCATCCCCAGGTGGCCGCCCTCTTGCGGCGATCCGTAGCCGTAAACGGGTTTGCTGATCGCGTACGGGTCGTCCAACAGGCCGCAGCGGAGGTCGATGGACGCAAGGTGCTTTTGGGATCGACCGCCAGCGAACCCAAAAACGCCTCTCTGCTGCCGCGCGGGTCGGAGCCCGGAGAGGGGCGCTTCAAAGTCCGATTGGCCCGGGTCGACACCCTGTTGGCCGAATGGCCTCGCGTGGATTTCATCAAGGTCGATGTCGAGGGTGCCGAGGAGGTCGCCATTGCCGGCATGATGGAGGTCCTACGGCGTGACCGTCCTCAACTCGTGCTCGAGTTCAACGCCGGTCGCTGCTCGAGCCCGTCGAACCTGCTGGAAGCTTTAGAAGTCATCTACGGCCCACCCAGCGTGATAGAGCTGGATGGTCGGTTGTCTAGACCCGAACGCGCCACCCTTCTTGACGCTGAGCGGCGCGAAGACTGGATGTTGTACTTTGCCGGTGCGGCCGACAATGATGGCTCTTCAGGTCGCGTCCACGCCTGACGGTTCCGGCGGCTTTGCCGACATCGACGGCACGTCATCGATCCGCTCGATGTCGGCCCCCAGAAATTCCATCAATCCTAGAAAATGCGCGTTTGACGCCCACACTCTCAGCTCGGCGGTGTCGGGTAACACCCACCCATGCTCCAAAGCGACCTCGTAGGTGCCCGAGTGCTGCAGCATCGCGTCCACGGTGACGAGATCCTCCCCAACACCCCACTGAAATTTCAGATAGATGTCGCTGCCTTCGGTCTCAATCGAGAAACGACACGTGACGCGCCACCGTCCCGCCGGCAGGTCGTGCCTCGGCCCAAAAACAACCACCCTGCCTCGACCGGTGAGATCGATTTTTGGAGGCGCGTTGAGTGGACTGCTTGATGGCTTGAAGACGAAGACCTCAAGCGGCAAAGCGACTTTTAATCCAATCCTGGGCGGGTTTTCCTTGTAGAGCGCCGATGGACCAAGCGGGATATCCAGCGGCGGTTTAGGATCCGAGGGGCCGCGCGTGACCAGGCCGATGCCCGGGAAATCCAGCGTGTCACAAGCGGCATCGAGCACAACCGCACCCTGGCTTCGCAACCATGGAATTGGAGCAAAGCGCTCCGCCACGAGCTTGTAGGCCTTTCTCGGATAGCCTCTGTTCTTGTGTGATGCGACGGCCAGGGCTGTTTCGACGTCGGTCCCCAAGACAGCCCAATGGGTCACTGAAATCGACCTCGCGTCGCGGGCGTCTGTAACCAGCACGATGACATCCTGGTCCGATGCAGCGGCCGCAAGGGCCCTGACCTCCTTGGCTAGGAGGCCACCGCGTTCTGTGATCTTCAACGCCAGGGCAGTTCGCCACGCCGCGACGGCCGGCGAAGGCAAGAGCAGGACCCCCAGTCTGACCGGGTGACTCACGCGGACCTCAGCCATGTGTAGATGTCGATCGCCTCGCGCACATCGTCGAACATCTTCACACGTCCGCTTTCGATGATCAGGACGCGTTCGCAACGCTTCTCGATCATTCGCATATCATGGGACGCCATGATGAAGGAGCGATTGGCCCGTGTCTCGAACAGCGCCTCAGCGCACTTGCGTTGGAAGCGGGCGTCGCCGACGGATACGAGTTCATCGATCAGATAACAATCGAACTCGATTGCCAGCGACAGACCGAAGGCCAATCGAGCGCGCATGCCGGAAGAATAATATTTGACGGGTTGGGCAAGCTTGGACCCCAGTTCGGCGAAGCCGTCCACCAACTCGAGCATCTCCTTGAAGTCGCGCTTGTAAAGGCGCGCCAGGAAGCGGACGTTGTCGAGCCCTGACAAGCTTCCTTGAAAGCCTCCGCTGAACCCGATTGGCCAGGAATTGGACATCCGCCAGTCGATGCGGCCCTCCGTCGCCCCGAGCGCTCCGCCCAGGATTTTGATCAGGGTCGATTTTCCCTGGCCGTTTCTTCCGAGGATCGCCAGCCGGTCGCTTCTGGCCACGGTGAAGTTGAGGTTTTTAAAAAGCGGTTTCTTGCCGGGCGACTGGGCATAGGTCTTACCCAGATTCGTCACTTCCAGCCCCACTCCATTGGGGACGATGTCCATCAAACCTGCCGGTGTTCTTTCAGCCCGGCCCAGACCAGCCAGCCAATACCGTATACCAACATCGAGGAGATGAAGACGATGAGAATAGCCATCCACCTCCGTGGCTGAGAGGGCGTATCAGGAAGGCTCGGCGAAACCACGCGCTCCAGATAGAGCTTTTGCCGACGTGCCTCCACCCTGGAGGTGTCGAGGCCTGCGCTGGCGGCGGCGAACGCGCGATCGGCCATAGTCCGTTCCGCGACCAGTTCTTCGTAGCTGCTCACCTTGTTGGCCAATGAATCCGCGTTGCCTGCGACCTTGGCGCGCTCCTCCCGAAGCTGGCCCCGGAATGCTGCCAGGCGGGCGTCGATCAGCGGCAGTTGGGGGCTTTGAGGTGCCTGCGACGCGATCTGGCTGCGCTCTGCCTGCAAGGTCGCGATGGTCTTGAGCAACTCGCCGATGATGCTGGCATTCTCCGACGCCGCCGAGGCGGGATCGATGAAGGATTCGCGATTGCGGAAACCGTTCAAACGGTTCTGCACATCGACCAGACGCTGTTGAGCCTCCAGCATGTTTTGCTCTGCCTCGGCGACAGCACGCTGGCTAGAACGGTCATTCAGACGGTTCACCAAACTCTCGCTCGAGGTGAGGAGAGCGGCGGCGATGGCGTTCGCGTCACGCGCGGTGAACGCCTGGACGCGCAGCGTGCTGATGCCGGTAGATCCTTCGTACCCCACGGTCACGAACTTCTCGAAGGCCTTGTACAGACTTTCGTTGTTTCGAGATTTGCCGAACCCTGGATAGCGCGAGAACATGTCGACTCCCGGCGGACTGAGCATCGCTTCCAGATCGAAGCGGGGTGACAAATCCTTCAGGGCGTCCCGCGAGCGAATGTACTCGTGGACGACGAAGGAGTCTGACGACGAACTGGACAAGCCTACGCCCTGAAGGGCCACGCCCAATGTCGACGGCTGTTCCTGCGCGCCACGCACCACGAAACGCGCTTCGGACACATAACGCGGCGTAGCGATGAACAGGTAGTAGATCGCGGTCACGATCGTTGGCAGGACCACGATCAGGAGGAAGGCCAAGGGGATGCGCGAAAGGCCACCCCTGCGCCATCCATGATCGGCCTGAGGTGCCGTGTCCGTCGGCCCCAGGTATGTTACGCGAGCATCAGCCATTCAATCTGTCGCCCTCGGCGCTCCGAATACAACTGGGCCTATTCGACATCGAGATGGTCCTTCGCCCGAGAAAGCAGCAGCAGCCCGAACAGTATCAGGACAGCACCGCAAAATGCTGGATAAAGCGGATAATAGTGTGTCTCGACAAACTCGCCAAACACTCCTGCTCGGATCATTTCCACCGGGTGCGGCATTGGCAGGGCGAGATAGACCTCGCGGTAGCCTCGGGGCAACCACGCGGCCATGGTGAAGATGCCCGAAAAGGGCAGCATGGCATACATCATGACCGGGACGATGCGCTCCAGGACCTCGAATTCCGCCGCCAGCGCGCTCAGGACGAGCGCGAATCCGACGTAGAAAATGAAGAGAGAGAACCAGCCCCAATAAACAAGCAATACGTTTTGCGGAGCGCTGACCTGGCCAATCATGATCAGGATTACGTATATAATGAAGAAGGCTAGAGTGGATCCGGCGAACTCAAGCACATATCGAGACATGAATATGTGAAGAACTCGAATTCTCTGATGATAAAGCAGTCCGACGTTGCCGGATACGGCCGCCATGCTGTACGAAATCAAGTGCCGTGACATAATCAGGCACATGTAACCTGTCATCACGAAAGGGGCGATCCTGATCCCGTGTTGGTAAGGTGCCTTGATGAACGTCCAGATGATGATCACTGCGGCGGTGAACATCAGCGGTTCCAGCACGAGCCACAGAAATCCCAGGCCTCGGCGGCCATAGCGGGTTATAATCTCGCGAAGGATCAATGAGTTGATTATCGTGACGTGCAAGGATGCATTGGCGAAGAACGTCGACAGCATCGAAGAGAGCGCGCGACGGAATGGGCGTTCGGTGGATGACAAAGGATGTCGACTCTTCAAACTCACCGCGGCCGCTGGCCATGCATTTCTGAGGCGGTCGCATACGATGTCGCCTCGACAAGGGCAAGGCCGCCCGCCTCGGGTGGCCGGACGCATGAGTTATGGGTTCGCCTCGAGCACCTGTTTAAAACTGGCCGCTGATCCCAGTTCGACGCAGCGGGATACATATCCGTGAATGAACGCCGCGCGCAGTCTTGTGCCCGCCTGCCGGTCGATGACCTCCGCGATCCCGGGCGCGGTGGGCGTTGCCTGTGTCACGATCTGATCGTACTCGCCGCGTCCGAACCGGATCAGCGGCTTGTCATGGAGCAGCGCCTCCATTCCGGATCCAGAGTTGATCATGAAGACGGTGTCGGCGTCGGCGAGGCAGGTGTGGATCGACACCTCGTCAACCCACAGCCCGCAAGAGCTCGCCATTGTGCTCGCCCGCAGGCCAGACATGGATCGAGGATTGGCGGGGTGGCCCTTGACCACCAACCTCAACTGTCTCTCCTCGCAAAAGGCGATTGTCGCCGCGAGACCGTCCGCAACCGCCACCTGCGAATGGAACTGGATCGTCTCGTCATGTGGCAACTGGCATATGAAAAGATGATACCTCTCCGGCGTCGGGCGGACGCCACGGGGCGGCTGATCGAAGATCGATTCATTGCGAAACGCCTTCTGGCGCAGACGTTCGAATGATTGATCCGCCTCGCGGCCGACATTTAGAGGAACGGGCAGGAAGGATAGCGAGGCGCCCCAGCCCGCAGGATCAACGGTCACGTAATCGCCCAACGGCGCATTCTTATAATACCAGGCGTTCTCCCCGATCGGGAACTGACTCCTGAGACGATGGGGAAAATAGACTCGATCGAAGTCGGGTGCCTTGGCCTGCATTTCAGCCAGCTCGAACTGCCAGAGCGGTCGCAGATCGGAAATCACTCTGTCCCCCCGGGCCTCGTGATAGGCCTCCAGTTGATCGATGAAACGGCCAAATTTCGCGAGGATCGGGTTCAGGGCCGGTCCGATGGTGTCTGGCACGACACCGCGCTTGAACGAACAATCCAGGCGAGGCCGGGCGATGAAAATGGTCCGTTTCATTAAATCTTCCGATCAGGCGTCGAACCGCTCCCATCACAAATGCACTGGCCGAGGACAATCCCTGTCGCTTGAAGCAGTGCCGTGGCCACGGTATCCCAGAACGATGCCTTGCTCGCCTTGTCGTCTCCTTATGCTCACAGGCGCCAGTTCGGCCTCGCTCGCGCCCTTCGCTCGGATGTTGCAATCTCAATGCTCGTCGCCGATCACGATTTCTTCCGGGTCGGCTTTTGGCGCGAAGGATCAGCCCGAGGGCACGCTGATTACGACGGACCCTGAAGACGTCCTGCGCTTAAAAAAAATGCGGTCCTGGACATCCGAAGACCGCGCTGCCTGCCAGGTCGTGGTGATAGTCCGGGATCCGCGGGATGTTCTTCTGGAACGTCGCGACTGGGCTGGCGACGGTTTCGGACAGGGCTACGATCATGCCCTTCACCGGTCGTCCGACGATATCGTAACTCTGACCGGGCCAGGCCTCTTATTTGTTCATGAAACGCTGGAACGAATGGCCGCCCGCGACCCTGCCATCATGATCATACGTCACGAGGATATCGAAGCGCGGCCGGATCTGGTCGTCGCAGCACTGGAAGGCTTGACCGGTCTGGGGTTCCGTCGCGGGGTGCGAGCCTCGGCCTCTGTGGGGTGGCCATTTGCGGACCGTTCGTTCAGGCATCGTAATGCTTTGGGATTGCTCACGGACCTTGAGAGGGACCGCTTGGTTCGACAGTTTCGGCTAGCGCCTGAGCTGTTTGGCATCCTTGATCGTTGGGATTACGAAGTGACCGGCGACCGTCGTTGGTACGACGAACTTGGGATGCGATCTCCGGGTGGCCTCGAAGATACCCCAGGGCTAATCGTCGGTTTTCACACGACCGACGCCCTATATTCGCGCGAAGCGCTGCGAATGCGTGAGTCGATCAGCCGGCTCGCCCTGCCGCTGGAACTCACGCCCATCGATCCGACCGACAGCTGGCTTGCCGGCGTTCAGATCAAGCCGGCATTTCTGGCCAAGGCTCGAAGGCGTTTGCGGGGTCCGCTGCTTTATGTGGACGTGGATGCGGTGATCCACGCTGATCCATGGCCGTATTTGCGCGCCTATGACGGTGACGTGGCGGTGGCAGGTCATCATGGTCAGGCCATTCTCAGCGGAACAATTCTGATCAACGACACGTCAGGCGCCCAGACATTTTTGGATGAGTGGGCCGAAGAACAGAGTGGCTCGCCCGGCCACTGGGACCAGGTGTGCCTTGAAACGGTGGCCAAGCGACACCGCCTGGGCGACCGTGGTGTCAGCGTGCAGTATCTGCCGCCGGAAATGTGTTGTGTGTTCAATCGAAAGTTCAGTCCGCCGATCGTCGCCGTAATCGAACATTTGCAGGCCAGTCGAGAGCAGTTCGCCGACGCCTCCGACGAAGGGCACGTACGAAATCTGGATTCAAGACGGCGACGAGTTCAGGAACTGGAAGCGTCGGCGACGTTGGGCCCGGGACCTTCCGCTCCGACCGGCCCGGCACAGCCGAAGGCGTCCCTTGCCTATTCCGATCAAAGTCCGATGGAACGCCGTGCGTCCACGGTGCATATGCTGGCCGCCAGGCAGAGCGATCTCGAGCGATGGGCCCGACCGCAAAACTTCAAAGCCGACTGGAGTTCGCGGGCGCAGCTTGTAGCCGCCCTCATCGCTCCGGGCTCAAGCGTATTGGATATTGGCTGCGGCGCCATGGATTTGGAACGAGCGCTGCCCGACGGCTGCGACTACATTCCGGCTGACATCGTCGCGCACGACCCACGGACGCGCGTGATCGATCTGAACCAGGGCCAGTTGCCAGACGTCGATGCGGACGTCGTCACGTTGTTGGGCGTGATCGAATACATTCATGACCCTGCGACCCTGCTCGCCGCGATGTCGGACCGGTGGTCTCGGGTCATACTGACCTACAACCCCGTCGATCTGGATGAGGGCAGAGACAGGTATAGCCATGGCTGGTTCAACAGCCTCACCATGGCCGAGTTGATCGCCACGGCGGAAGGGCTTGGATATCGTCTCCAGATGTCGGTTCCTCACGGCCGACGCGAGCGGGTCATCGACCTGACCCTGGAGGCGGGTGCAGCGTGACCACCACATCCGTGTTCCGGACCGATCCCACCAACGTCGGAGACTGGCACTGCGCCCCGGTTCGGTATTTCCCGGAGCTGGCCGGACCCGAAGTCGACGTCTTGCAGGTGACGAAAGGCTCCCTGCAAGGCAATGTCGTCGTCGGCGGCGGTGGTCTGATCGCGGCGACATTCTCTGCTTCCATGCAAACAGTTGCTGATGGCCGTGCGGAGATGGACTCCCTCGTCGCGTGGGGAATAGGCGAAAGTCTGAACATCGACAGGGCGGGGGGGTTCGTTCTGCCCTATAACGGTCGTCTGCCAGACTACCTCGATGCCTTTGACCTCGTCGGGGTTCGCGACTTCGGGACCGATTATCGCTGGGTACCCTGCGTCAGCTGCATGTCACCTCAGTTCGACGATCCGCCCCCGCCTACTCACGAGGTGGTTATCTACGAGCACAAGCGAATCCCGATCCCCATCGATGGCCCCCCTCGAATGTCGAACGGTGTCGATAGTCTGGACGTCGCCCTGTCGTTTCTGGCCTCTGGCGAAGTCGTTCTCACAAACTCGTATCACGGCGCTTATTGGGCGACATTGCTGGGTCGCAAGGTCGTTGGAATTCCAAATATGTCCAAGCTTTACCGCCTTAAACACTCCCCTGTCCTTACACGGGTCGAACACTGGAAGCGTGCATGCGCCGTGGCAAAGTCTCATCCGGAAGCGTTGCAGGAATGCAGGCAGGCGACGCTCGTGTTTCGAGATGAGGTGCGCAACCTGCACAAGCGCCGCGAATGACCTCCCCAAAAAGTAGTCTGATTTCGTCCGCAGGACGCAAAGCTGCGGTCGATGGAACCTTGCCTTATTTGGACCGCTGTGATCCTTGTCTTAAGCATACCTGTCAAAGTACCGCCTATAAGACGCTTTCAAAAATCGCGAGAGGTATTACTTACACATGGCGACCCCACCGAAGCCCGCGCCTGAATTGGCCGTCCTGCAGCAGATTGAGCGGCATCTTGCCGAAATGCTTGTTGTGTCAAAAAAGCAGCTCAAGGCGCTTCGTGATCTCGAAGAATCAAAGAGTCGAATATAGCTTCTGGTTATCTCATCGACGCAGCATGAAGGCCTTGTCAGGCCGTGTGTGTACTCGAGCATCGGGCCCCGATGCAGGATAAGGCAGCCCGAATATTTGCTGGTCGTCCTTGGTCAGGGCGACTGGCAACATTGTCTGACGCCTTTCTGCCGTGCAGCTGGGGGGTCGAAGTTCCGGCCGATCGCCGCGTGGATTTGGCAGCGATCGACGTTTATCTGCACGATCTCGGTGCCATCGACGAGTTGCGCCTCAAGGTCTCGGTAAAGACAGCCAAAAAGGCTCCTCGCAGCTGGGAGCTGAGCTCGCGTTCAGGTCTCACTACGGGTCCCCGGGTTGAGGCAGCCCAAGCGTTGCTCAGCCGGTCCTTCCCGGTCCGCGCCCTGTTTGGTGAGGAGCCGGCGCGGGTTCCTGTCCGTACTCGGTTTTCGCTCGATGGACTTCGAACGACCAAAGCGGGCGAAATCCTGATATTCGAAATCTCGGCCTTGGTCGCTGGCCGGCCGGCGGCGCTGTCAGCCGGCGTGCTCGATCGCTCTAGGGTCAGTGCGAAAAGCTTCTATGGCGACGCGTCTGGTCGACGGATCGCGCTTGACGGCGAATTTGAACTGGCCTGGTCTTTGTACGAGCGAGGAAGCCCGCAGCCGATGCCGGGCATTCGACCCTTCACACTGGGTGCCCGGGATGTTTCGCCCCTCCTGAGGCAGCCGCACAGCCTGACCATCCCGCCCCTTGTATTCCAGGGTTTCGGAACCGAGGTCGTAACGACCGCGCAGCAGATCGTCGTTCCCCGGCCAGGATCGCAATCGGTAAGGCAAAGGATCGGCACCACCCCAGGCACCGAATTCAAGACGCTGTTTCGTCATTTCACCGGCCTGACTCACGATGAACCCTCGCTCCTTCTGACGGCAGACGGCGAAAGGGGATTTCTACGGATCGAAAGTCTCACTGCGGGCTTGGAAGTCACCGTCAACTATACCGGGCACGACAGCCGCTACGACGTCCTGGCGCTGAATACGCGTACCGGCGAACTGGAGCTGACGGTGGGAGCCGACAGGAGCCGTGATCCGGAAGAATATGCGGCCGTGCCGGCACCAGGAACGATCCCTCTATATTCGCTCTACACCACCCATCAGGATGTGGAGCTGATTCCGCTGGTCCCTGGTGGCTCGCTCACAGCGGTCGGGTCCGAGGTCGAACATCTTGTTTGGCTTGAGGATTGCCGGAAACGTCTTCCGCTCACATTCCAAAAGCTGCGAAGAGGAGCATCGCTTCGCCTCGCGGGATACGGCGACAGCATTACGGCGCTGGGTGGCCGGGAAGGGGTTCAGAACACCAGCCCGGACGGTGCCCTTCGCGACCGGATGGGATATTTCGAGTGCTACGGCAAAGACTGGAAGGCGGGCGTTGAAACCTTCGATCACGGCGACGGTGAAGGCTCTGTTCATCACCACCTGGGATGGAACTGGACGCTCAAACGCTTGATCGAGACTGCTTGGGGCGTGTCGGTCCGATACGAGAATTGGGGCATTGCGGGAACCACCAGCGATGCCAATGCCCGGGTGATGGATGGGCTTGAGTATCTGAACGGAGCCCACCCCTTACGCCTCGCCGCCCTGGGCGCTTCAAGACCGGATCTGGTGATTGTTGCGTTCGGCATGAACGATATCGGTGGTGTGATCGATACCTGCGCCAACATACGCGTGATCTGCGACTTCATTCGGGCCAACGGGTCTGAAGCTTTGGTTGTCGCCCCGTGCCGTCAGAATGCGGGCTTCAAAAGCCGCGATCCCGCATTGTGGCGGCTGACGCACGACGCTGTCATTCAGGGCGCGATAGAGGCGGGGGCAGCGTGGTGCCCAACCATACCTCTTTTAGGTCAGGGGAACGAGGGCGTGGTGGGGCTCTCGCATCGTTCTCACTCCGCGGCGAGCATGGGAAATCATCCAGGCGCGCGTGAGCTCGAGGCCGTCGGTCGCTATCTGGGCTTGATCTTCTCCTGATATGGGATCAACCCCAACCTCGTGCCCGTTCAAGGCGATAGCCGACGACGACGTTGTCATATTCCCTGTTGGGCGTGGCCCCAGACGCCGCGGCCCAGGGACGAGGAGGGCCAATGCCCCCCGGCGGTGCCGTTAATGCGTCCAAGCCGCGCGCCATGCTATGGGTCGGCTGGTCATCCACGATACGATTGCCCGACGCGGTGATGCCTGAGGGCGCATTTCCGCCGGCCTCCACACGCGCATACAAGATGATGCCGGCCGGCTCGGATGCCGACCACAGACCTGACGCGCCCGCGTTCGTGATTGTATTGCCGACAATGGTAACGTCGCCTGGAGCTTCGCCAGTCGCGTCACCAGGCGCTGAGCACACGATTCCCGCGCACCCCGGTCGCTCGATGACATTGTCCTTGATGACGATGTCCCGAAAATGGTTGGCGCATTTGATGCCCCAGGTGCCGGCATCGAGAACCCTGTTGTCGAAGACGCGAAGCCCGCGATTGGCGCTCGAACTGATATCGATTCCCTGCTCGATGCCGGGCCCTATGCTGTTGGCGCTGATGCTCCCTCCTCGGGTCTGGCCGCATACGATGCCTCTGGAATACTGCCGCGAAACCGCCGGCCGATCCGGCCACCAGGCGGCCAGGTTCGACATTGTTGATCCTCGGATCTGAAAGTCCCTGCAGCGCTGGAACTCAATGCCCTGACAGACGTCGTCGTTGGGTTGTCGACTATAGCGCGGCGCGAAATCATGGGCGTGAAAGCCCTCCACGACCACTGTCCCCACCCCGATGATCTTGGCTCCGGTGATCGCACCGCCGTTTATGACGCTGACATTCCGGAACACGACCGACGCGCAGTTGCTGATCTGGATCGCGGAGCATTGGCCCATACCGGCGCTCTGCTGCAGCCCCGCCATATCGATCACGACGTCCTGCATCAGGATTTCCCCGCGAGGAATGCCGTCGATGACATAGGTCTTTTCCAGCGATGGGTCTCGAGACCGCTGCCGCAGGGTGATCGATCGAAGGCGCGCGGCGGTCGTGGGTCTGAGCTCCCCAATCACGTCATAGGAAAGCCCGCCACCGTCGATCAGCCGCGCGCCGTTCAACGCAGCCACTAAAGCCTTGGTATTGGCTAGGGCGATCCGCAGAGGCACGTGACCGGACACAGCGCCGAAGTCCTCCGGGGCGAGGATGTCGATGTCTCCGACATCAGGACGCTCGCGCAGTGCGGCCGTTACCGCCAATCCCAAAAGTAAAGCGCGACGCACAATCATGACGTCAGCGTGCGGGCGGTTGGGGGCTATATCGTGGCTTTCAGGCAGCCGCCGATGTCAGCGTTTCGATCGATTCGTCCAGTCGCGCGATGATCGCAGCGAGAACCCGGGCACCACCGGTTTCGTTCATATGATGATTGTCATGGCCCGGATCCCCATTTTCCGGCGGTTCGCCGGTCAATGCGATGGACCCTCGGTAGAACTCCCCGAGTGGAATGTAGGATCTGTCGAACAGATCACGTGGGAATGGTAGATAGGTTCCGGGTCCGAGCACCTTCTCGATCATACTCACGTTGTAGTCGTACCTGGCGTCCGTCATCTTGATGGTGCTCACCAACACCACGTTGGCCGAGATTAGAAAAACGGGCTTCCCGGTCAGTTCACGCAGTGTTTGGAACAGGCGGTAGGAAGTCTTCGCCTTTATGATGTCCGAGATTACCGCCTCGGTGACCTGGCTGGAGCATCCACTGGCAGCACAGCCTGCTGTGAACTTGGCGATATCCTGCGGTGACGGCAGGTCCGCATAGATGACGAATGCATCGTACGTCGACACATCGACGCTGACCGCAGGTGACTTGAAGCGGACATTACGAAAATGTCCTCCAATGACATCGACGTTGGGAAAACCGCCATTGCTGTGACCATAGAAGTCGATTTCATACCGATCGCGAAAGGTACGGTCCGCCTTATAGGCGCTGAAAACTGCGCCAATATAGCTCGAACCGAGGACGCAGATCTTCTTCGTCATTCTCAACGCCCTCCGAACGCGGCCAGAAGTTCCTCTTCGCAGACCACGTCGTCCGGCCCCGCCTTGGCATCCGTCGATGCCTTCGCATCGGCGACAGATGCCGCAGCGGCCAGCGCGATCTGTTTCTTGGTCAGAACCGGGGGCGGTGCCTTTTCAGCCTGCTTCGCCTGAACGCCTTCGAAGAAATTATCCATGACGAAACTGACCCCCCGGGCGTTCACGTCGCGCTGGTTCGGATCGAAGAAGGTGCCCTTGATCACGGGACTGTTGATCAGCTCATAGGAAGGGAAATAGTCGGTATCGGGTCGCGACCGCGCCAGCTGACCTGCCGCCGCTCTAAGGATGGACTTGGATTCCATCGTGGCGACCATGACGTGATTGCCCGAGTTCGTGGCTGTGAGCGGGACCGGCGAGACCGTAAGCAGAAACTTCAGTTTCGGATTCAGGTCGCGCATCATCTCCATTGCCCGTTCCAGACAGGCCATGATTTCGACGACACTCTGGTTCTCGAAAATGTGCAACTTGGGATCGAAGGTGCCGGCCGCCGTGCCGGGACACATCGGATACTCATGTCCGTCTGCGGCGTTCTTCCAGCTCTCGGTTAGACCCAGGGTGAAGACGAAATAATCGGCCGTCTCGATGCAGCGGCGGAAGGCCGCGATGGCCACGGCCCGGCTGGCCTGCATTTCGCCCGCTGAAATAAAGCCGCCAGGTTCAATCACCGGTCTGAAAGGATCGTAGACCCGGCCGTCCCGTTTCCAAGCCTCCGAGGACGGTGAGGCAGCGCCCGTAGCCCAGCGGGTCCACTGCTCCAGGATGGAGGTGGTGTACATGTTGGCGGTACGTGCGGAAAAGATCCCATAGTTGAAGCGACGCGAATTTTCGTCCGACAGCCCATTGGGTGCCGGTTCCGCGTTGAACCAGGAAAAGCCGCGTGCGCTGAGCGCCCTGCCGATATGCTGTGCGAAGCACGACCCGAATGTCACGAACACGTCGGAAGGCTCAATGAAGAATTTGGGATGCCAGACCGACCTCAGGTCGAACAGGCTCCGCGACGCCACAGCCGGCTTCCAGAAAGCGCGTTCAGGGAGGTCGACATAAGGATTGGACATGTCGGACCTCCATCCTGGATTTGAGGCCCAACCTATTCAGCGCCGGCCCCGGACGCAAATGGCAAGGCCTTTCTTTTCGGCAGAACGCAGCGCGTTACCGGATTTTCTGTGCGATGAAATCAGCGAGCGCGCCGACGTTCTCGAAGCCTTCGCCCTCGTCCGGCGAAATGGAAATTCCGAATTCCCTTTCGACCATGATGAGAAGCGTCGAGTGTGACAGCGAGTCCCAGCCATCTATGTCGTAGGACTCGGTCTCGCGAACGACGGGAACGCTTTCGTCCGCGCCGAACGTCAAGCGAATGAGCGCGCTCAGGCGGTCCAAAATCTCACGGTCTGTCATGCGGAACTTCCAGGAAGGGCCAGTGGAAGTCATAACCTCGATTGCTTCTCGGATCGATATTTCGCGAGATTTTCTTTCCTGCTGATCTTGCCACTGGTGGTTTTGATCAGCCAGCCTGGCTCGACGATTTCAACGCTCCTGACCTGAAGCGACATGCGTTCGTCGAGGGCTTGTTTGACGGCGTTTGAGAGTTGACGCTTGGCCTGGGCGTCGCCGATCTCGGATTCCGCGATTACGATGACTTCCTCGCTGCCAAGCGTATCGCTGAAGACACCGATAGCCACAGCCCGACCCGGCTTGACCCCAGGACAGCTATTGACCACCGATTCTACCTCGTGGGCAAAGAAGTTCCGCCCGCGAACGATGAACATCTCCTTCTTGCGCCCAGTGATATAGAGCTCGCCGTCCTGAACGAAGCCCAGGTCGCCGCTGAGATACCAACCATCGCGAAAAACCATCTCGGTCGCTTGCGGAAGTTCGAAATAGCCCGAGAACATGCTCGTGCTGCGGATCCCGACCTCCCCCATCGATCCGTCCGCACACGCATTGCCCTGATCGTCGAAGATCCGAAGGGTGGTTCCCTCGATCGGCCGGCCGCATGAAAGAAACTCGGTCGCGACATCATCGTCGCGGTCCACGGTCGCGACCTGACCAGTGCGCGACAGGCGGTCTGCCCCGACGGCGAGCGCTCGAGCATGAAGTCCCAGCTTGGACTGCGTCACAGCATAGGTTGTTTCGGCCATGGCATAGCAGGTCTGCAACTGATCGCGTCTGACCCCCATGGGCAGAAAGGCGGCCTCAAACTCGCGCAGCGTCGCGGCCTTGCAGGGTTCGGAGCAGTTGATGAACGCTCTCATGCGCGAAAGGTCGTAGCTGTTTCCCTGCGCACAGGTTCGGACGAGGTGATGGAAGGCGAAGTTGGGCAGCCATGTCAGGGTTCCGCCAAACGCTTCGATCGCCGCCAGCAGAAGGTGAGGTTGTCGGACCCAGACGAAGGGATCGACCATCACCACGGGCACGCCGTTGACCAGTGGCAGTATGAAACAGGCCATGAGCCCCATGTCGTGATAGAGCGGCAGCCAGGAGACGATCACGTCATCGGGACTGAGCTCGATCGCGGTTCCATAGGCCTGGGCCTGAGCCAGGACGCTCCGATGGCTCAGGCATACGCCCTTCTTGAGATCGGTCGTGCCCGAGCTGTGCTGCAAGAGGGCGATGTCATCGCCAGAACTTTGAAAGGCAACATGCTCGCCCGCCGGTGCCTGAGCGTCTTCACCCGGGAGGCTGCCGTCGACGCTCAGCAGTCTGAGATCGCTGTCGGAAAATGCCTCACCATGCTCAGCGATCCAGGCGTCGATGGTCACGACCAGCTTGGCCTTGATTCGCCTGAAAAGATCACGATGGGCCTTACGATAAAGGTCTGGGTCCTGTTTGGCCGTGGAATAGGGCATGTATGAAGGCACGCACCCGACGATCATCGCGCCAAGATAGGTCGACAAAAGATCCGCCCGGTGGTCGATCATGATGATGACGATGTCGCCCTTGGACAGGCCGAGGGCCTGAAAGCGTTGCGCCCATACCTGGCTCGCGGCGATCAGATCGGCCCGCGTCAGGGCCACATCTCCCGCCAGGCTGCGGATGATGACGCACGGCGCGTCAGGAGCCAGCCTTCCGTGCGACATTACGCGGTCGATGATGGTCTCATCGCCAGCGAGAGCAATCCCGTCCTGCTCGGCTTGGTCAAGGCTCAAAGTTTCAATCCGCTGTCGCTACGGGACCTGGGAGGGAATGTGCTGCAGTATGTTCCGGCATTCGCATGATGTGTCACGCCGAGGAAGCGAGAAGCTGTGACGATTGCGATTTCAGAAAATCGGGCGTGACGCCGAATGTCTCCTCACAGGACGGCGACAGATGATCTTTCCTGACCGTTCCCAGATATCGTTCTGCAATCTGTGTTATTACAATATCTGGTCTCTCGGATTCCAGTATGTCATCGTAAAAATCCCTGGTGGCCACGAGAGTAATCCGCGAAAACCTATTGATCAGGTAGTTTATAAAAAAGGAACTGTAGGAATCTCGAAACATTAAGCAGGTTGGCAGATTGGGATTTGATCCCTCAAATACCTGTACTCGTGCCTTGCTGAATTTTCCATTTGTATACAAAAGCCTGAATGGTTTCTCTGCCGGCTCGGTGTACTTTACGAAAGTCTCAGGCTCAACCGGATCTACGTAGCGCCCCAGATCCATGATCTGGGTTGCAGTAGTCTCAACGAAATCAGCCGAGTTCAGAGGGTGCTGGCCCAGATGATTGAGCAGCTTGTCGGCAGCGATCCGGCCGGCTTGATAGTTCCAATGGGAGTCGGTTTTGAAATATACTCTTTGGCGAGTCTTTTCTGACGCCAATGGCGCAAACAAATCGAAGCAATAGTTGCGGTCTGACAGGTGGGGCCGCAGTTGAGATAAGTGAGACTCTCCCGAAAAGATCACGTCCTCTGGTAGATGCTCGGGATAGATGGTCGTCTTGTCGGGCGACACGAAAAATACGTACTGGGCACCGACGGCCCGGACGCGGGCGGCGCGGGAATCCAGGTTCTCCAGGATCGCGGCGATCTGAGCGGGGTGGTAGGTCGATGAGCCGTCCTGACGCGCCGATAGACCCTTGGACCAACTGTACAGCCATCCGTCCTGACCGATCCGCAGGTTGCTCAACGAAGGGTCATCGACCTCGGCACCCTTGCCCGCAAATGACATCCACTCTCCTCCCGGTCATACTGGACCGCATTGGGCTCGGTCGGCACGCTGTCAGCGTCTCAGGCGACCGGCTGTGTTTCAAGCATCAAGTCTCGCGGCTCAAGCCAGGGTTTTGCAGCGGCCGATCGACCCGGGCTCCATGAATACGGACCGGCGTCTTCCCAGCGCTGTCTTACCGACCTCTGGCGATGATGGTCGACTGTCTTTCAAGCGGTTTTCGCGAAAAACACCGCCGCGTATCGAAGGACCATGATGCTGTCGATGGTCTCGGACAGCGAATGGATCAGCGCGTCCTCGGCCGGTGAGGATCGCACTCGATTTCCGCCCATGACCTTTTCGCAACACTTCAGCACGTACTCGACGCCGGTCGTGCCGTCCGGTTCGCCGAAATCGGCCGCGTAGCTCGTGTGCAGGTCCTCTACGATATACTGTCCACCCTTATTCAAATGAGGCAGCAGGGTCCGTATTCCGATGATCTGGTGCGACCAGATGTGGGATCCGTCCTCTACGATCAGATCGAACGGACCGTACTTCACCGCAAAGGCGGTCAGGGCAGCCGCATCCGACTGATCAACCAATTCGATGTGAATGCGGTCGCCCGTGACGTTAAGGGCGCTCTCTGCGATGTCCAGGCTATAGACCGTCGCATGGGGGAAATACTCCGCCCACATCCTGATGGAAGCGCCTTTTTGAACGCCGATCTCCAGCACTTTTCCGACTTGTTCGCGCTCCAGAAGCGAAAAACGCTCATAGACACGAAGATAGTCGTGGCCCTTGCCCGGCTCGCCGCGCTTGCCGTCCACGGCCTTGTCTGTCCGATATTTCAGGCCGAGCTCGTTCAGTAAAGACATCGAGTCTCTCAAGTTTTTGTTGGCTAAAGCCAGAATTTCCACGATTCTCGCGAACTATAGAACGTCTGTCGTCGGCGATTTCTCCGTAGCCTTCCGCTTAGCAAAGGCCGCCATTGGATGCTAGCTCCGCCTGGCCTTGGAGGCCGGTGGCTGAATCCGCATCGTCTGGGTACCTGACGGGATGCTGGCCGGACGGGCGATGCCCAGTCCTGCACCCGAGGGGCACATGATCAAAAGAGCGGATGGTCGTTGACCGAAAGGGTTTTATGCGCTGCGGAAACACAATAGACCGGCTCGCTGTCGCCTTCTTCGACCAAGAGGGCGTTGGTTGTGGCGAGGGATTGTCAAATGCGAGTGCTCATTACGGGCGGAGCGGGCTTCATCGGGTCCGCCCTTGTCCGGAATCTGATCGCCAACAGCGATCACGAAGTTCTGGTTTTCGACAAGCTGACCTACGCCGGGGTTCTGGCTTCGCTCGATCCCGCCGCAAGCAGTGATCGATACCGATTCGTCCGCGGCGATATCGTGGACGCCGATGCGGTCGCCGCTGCCCTCGAGGGCTTCAGACCGCAGATCGTCGCTCATCTGGCCGCTGAAAGCCACGTCGATCGATCGATCGATGGGCCTGGCGAGTTCGTTCAGACCAACGTCGTCGGGACGTTCGTCATGCTGCAACAGGCGTTGGGCTTCTATCGGGGCTTGTCGGACGCCGACAAGGCCGCGTTCCGGTTCCACCACATCTCAACCGATGAGGTGTTCGGCTCGCTGGGCGAGGACGGTCTTTTCACCGAGGCCACCCCATACGACCCGAGATCGCCCTACTCAGCGTCGAAAGCCGCGTCGGACCATCTGGTCCGCGCATGGGGCCATACCTACGGCTTGCCGGTTCTGGTTACCAACTGTTCGAACAACTATGGTCCCTATCACTTCCCGGAAAAGCTGATCCCATTGATCATCCTGCGGGCCCTCGCGGGCGAGCCGCTGCCCGTTTACGGGGACGGCTCGAACGTGCGTGACTGGCTGTTCGTCGACGACCATGCGCGCGCTCTCCAGGCCGTTTTCGAACGCGGCGTGCCCGGCGAAACCTACAACGTGGGTGGCAATGCGGAGCGGAAAAACATCGACGTGGTCAATGCGATCTGCTCGGTCCTGGATCAGGTCAGGCCTCGGGAAGACGGTGTATCCTACGCCAGCCAGATCACCTACGTCGCGGATCGCCCAGGTCATGACCACCGGTACGCGATCGACGCTTCCAAGATTCGCGCCGATCTGGGCTGGGAGCCGTCCCTGACGTTTGAGGACGGCATCGCCCATACGGTCCAATGGTATCTCGACAACCGGCCTTGGTGGCAGGCCATCCTCGACAATCGTTACGCGACCCAGCGACTTGGCGTGGCCAATGGCTGAGGCTCTACATCACGTTCTGGTCACGGGTGGGTCGGGCCAGGTCGGAACCGAGCTCCTCCGCGCCGCCTGGCCCGACAACATCCGTCTGCACGCCCCTGACCGATCCTCTCTGGACTTGGGCGATGCAGATTCAATCCGCCGGGCCTTCGCGACAACGCCGTTCGCGGCGGTGATAAACGCGGCCGCCTATACCGCCGTCGACAAGGCCGAAGATGAGGTAGCGCAGGCGTTTCTCGCCAATGCCATGGGTCCCGCCCTCCTGGCCGACGCCACGCGCAAGGCTGGCATCCCGCTTGTCCATGTTTCCACCGACTATGTATTCGATGGGTCCGCGCCGGGCGCTTACTCCGAATCCGATGCCGTTGCTCCTCTGGGTGTCTATGGAGCCAGCAAGATGGCTGGCGAGCTGGCGGTCGGGGCGGGAAACCCCCGCTCCGTCGTGCTGCGAACGGCATGGGTGTTCAGCGCTCATCGAAACAACTTCGTGAAAACAATGCGCAGGCTGGGAGCGACCAACGCCGTCTTGAAGGTCGTGGCCGATCAGTGCGGATGCCCAACCTCGGCCGCCGACATCGCCCAAACGCTCAGGACGATCACGTTGCGAATGATGGCCGATGCGTCGGCGCCGACCGGCATCTACCATTTCGTCAATTCGGGCGAGGCGAGTTGGTGCCAGTTTGCCCAGGCGATCTTCGCCAACGATCGCACGTCGTCGGGGCCTGAGGTTGTCGGGATCACCACGGCGGAATATCCGACCCGGGCGCGCCGCCCCGCCAACTCCCGATTGGCCACGTCCAAGCTGAATGCCGACTATAAGGTGCGACCCAGGGCGTGGACCGAAGCGCTTGACGACGTGCTCGTCGAATTGAACCAGGGAACTACGAAATGAAAGGCATCATTCTGGCTGGCGGTTCCGGTACGCGGCTGCATCCCATGACGATGGTCACGTCGAAGCAGCTCATGCCGATCTACGACAAGCCAATGATCTACTATCCCCTGTCGACCTTGATGCTGGCCGGTATTCGAGAGGTCCTCATCATTTCAACGCCCCGCGATACGCCCTCATTCCAGGCTTTGTTGGGCGACGGTTCGAAGTGGGGGATGAACATAGAATACGCTGTCCAGCCCAGCCCCGACGGCCTGGCGCAGGCCTATGTCATCGGAGCCGATTTCGTCGGCCGTGACCCTTCAGCGCTGATCCTGGGCGACAATATCTACTACGGCCACGGTATCAGCAGCCTTTTCACCAGCGCCATGTCGCGCACGGAGGGAGCCACCGTCTTCGCGTATCACGTCAACGACCCCCAACGTTATGGCGTGGTGGAATTCGACAAGGAAATGCGAGCTCTTTCGATCGAGGAAAAGCCGGAGGCTCCCAAATCGAACTGGGCTGTGACTGGCCTTTATTTCTATGATGGGGCTGTCGTTGATATCGCTGCGGACCTAAAGCCCTCTCCGCGCGGAGAACTGGAGATTACCGACGTCAATCGCATCTATCTGGAACGCGGAAAGCTGTCGGTCGAGATTATGGGGCGCGGTTATGCGTGGCTCGACACGGGGACGCCAGATAGTCTGGTAGAAGCCGCCGAGTTCGTGCGGACCCTTGAGAAGCGCCAGGGTTTCAAGATCGCGTGCCCGGAAGAGGTGGCGTTTCAGATGGGATTCATCGACGCGGCAGAGCTGGGAAGGCTTGCCGATGCCTTGGGCAAGTCCGACTACGGCAAATACTTGCGCCAGGTCGGACTCGACAAGATCTAGATATCAGCAAGGCAGGCTCTTCAGGATGCCGTCGCGCGCCGGTGAAACGCCGCCTGGCTCACCCATTGGGGGGGGTGTCGACGACCCCTTCAGGCCGCTTTTGCCATTCGCGCCTTGGACAGGTCGTCATAGGACAGCAGTTCGGCGGCCAGGGCCTCGAACTGGTCCAGCGGCACCATGTTGGGGCCGTCGGACGGGGCGTGGTCCGGGTCCTGGTGAGTTTCCATGAAGACCGCGTCGACGCCGACGGCCACCGCCGCGCGGGCCAGGACGGGCACGAACTCGCGCTGGCCGCCCGACGACGTCCCCTGTCCGCCCGGCTGCTGCACGCTGTGGGTCGCGTCGAACACGACCGGGCAGCCGATGTCGCGCAGCACCGGCAGGGCCCGCATGTCGCTGACCAGGGTGTTGTAGCCGAAGCTGGCCCCTCGCTCGCAGGCCATGACGTTGGGATTGCCCGCGCCGGTGACCTTGGCGATGACGTTCTTCATGTCCCACGGGGCCAGGAACTGACCCTTCTTGATGTTGATCGCCTTGCCGGTCGCGGCGGCGGCCAGCAGCAGGTCGGTCTGGCGGCTGAGGAAGGCGGGAATCTGCAGCACGTCGACGGCCTGCGCGGCCACACGGGCCTGCTCTTCGGAATGGACGTCGGTCAGGACCGGCAGACCCGTGACCTGGCGGATTTCGTCGAAGATCGGCAGCGACTGTTCCAGTCCCAGGCCGCGCGCGGCGTTGGCGCTGGTGCGGTTCGCCTTGTCGAAGCTGGTCTTGTAGATGATGCCGACGTTCAGCCGTTCACCGATCTCCTTCAGGGCATGGGCCATCTCCAGGGCATGCTGGCGGCTTTCCAGCTGACACGGTCCGGCGATGAGGGCGATGCGCGCGCCGCCGCCGATGACCACGGGGGTCGTGATGCCGTTGCCGGACAGGGTGATGACGGCGTTGGGGGCACTCAT
>NZ_JBFUCZ010000009.1:0-7904 GCF_056404975.1 Brevundimonas sp. P2_A6
GGGGCAGTCGACGTGGGCATAGTGACGGTTGGCCGTCTCATATTCCACGTGCGCGGTGTTGATCGTGATGCCGCGGGCCTTTTCTTCGGGCGCAGCATCGATGTCGGCATAGGCCATCGCCTTGGCCCCACCGGCCTTGGCCAGCGTCATCGTGATCGCCGCCGTCAGCGTCGTCTTGCCGTGGTCCACGTGACCGATCGTGCCGATGTTGCAATGCGGCTTGTTACGTTCGAACTTTTCCTTGGCCATTCTCTTCTCTCCGTCCCCTGATGCGAGGGGGCATATCCAGGTTTTTCAGGGGTCCGGCGACCCGAAGGCCGCCGGGATTGGTTGGTGCTTAGGCGCTATACTTCTTGATCACTTCGTCGGCGACGTGTTGCGGCACCGGCTCGTAGTGGTCGTACTGCATGGTGAAGGCGGCGCGACCCTGCGACATGCCACGCAGCGTGTTCACATAGCCGAACATGTTGGCCAGCGGCACGAAGGCGTTCACGACGGTGGCGTTGCCGCGCATGTCCTGACCCTGGATCATGCCGCGACGGCCGTTCAGGTCGCCGATGACCGAACCGAGGTAATCCTCGGGGGTCACGACCTCGACCGCCATGATCGGCTCGAGCAGCTTGGGCGCGCCCTTTTCCTTCAGTTCGCGGAAGGCGGCGCGGGCCGCGATTTCGAACGCCAGCACGCTGGAGTCGACGTCGTGGAACTTGCCGTCCGTCAGGGTCGCCTTGAAGTCGATCAGCGGGAAGCCGGCCAGCAGACCCGAATCCTTGATGGAGTTCAGACCCTTTTCGACCCCGGGGATGTATTCCTTGGGCACGGCACCGCCGACGATCGAGTTCTCGAACACGAAGCCCGACCCCGGCTCGCCGGGTTCGAAGGTGATCATGACGCGGGCGAACTGGCCCGTACCGCCGGTCTGCTTCTTGTGCGTGTAGTCGATGTCGACCTTGCGGCCCAGCGATTCACGATAGGCGACCTGCGGCGCGCCGATGTTGGCCTCGACCTTGTAGGTGCGCTTCAGGATGTCGATCTTGATGTCCAGGTGAAGCTCGCCCATCCCCTTCAGGATGGTCTGGCCCGACTCGTGGTCGGTCGAGACGGTGAAGGACGGATCCTCAGACGCCAGCTTGGCCAGGGCGACGCCCAGCTTCTCCTGGTCGGCCTTGGACTTGGGCTCCACCGAGATTTCGATGACCGGCGCGGGGAATTCCATCTTCTCGAGGATGACCGGCGACTTCAGCGGGTCGCACAGGGTGTCGCCCGTGCGGGTGTCCTTCAGCCCGGCCAGGGCGACGATGTCGCCGGCGTAGGCTTCCTTGACGTCCTCGCGGTTGTTCGAGTGCATCTGCAGCATCCGACCCACCCGCTCGCGCTTGTCGCGGGACGAGTTCAGCAGGCTCTGGCCGGTCTCCATCTTGCCCGAATACAGGCGGCAGAAGGTCAGCGATCCGACGAAGGGGTCGTCCATGATCTTGAACGCGAGGATCGACAGGGGTTCGTCGTCCGAAGCCTTACGCACGACGGGCTCTTCGGTCTTGAAGTCGATGCCGGGGGTCGGCGGGATGTCCATGGGCGACGGCAGGTAGTCGACGACGGCGTCGAGCAGGGTCTGCACGCCCTTGTTCTTGAACGCCGAGCCGCACAGGATCGGATAGAAGGCACCGGTCAGCACGGCCTTGCGGATGCACTTCTTCAGCACTTCGGTCGAAGGCTCGGTGCCTTCGAGGTAGGCTTCCATCGCCTCGTCGTCGAGCTCGACCGAGTTGTCGATCAGGTACTGGCGAGCCTCGACGGCCTTGTCCATCAGATCGGCCGGGATCTCGCCGACGGTGAAGTTGGCACCAAGAGCGTCGTTGTCCCAGACGACCGAGGTCATGGTGACCAGGTCGACCAGGCCCGACAGGGTGTTTTCCGAACCGATCGGGAACTGGATCGGCACGGCCTTGGCGCCCAGGCGGTCGCGGATCGACTGCACCGAGGCGTCGAAGTCGGCACCAATCTTGTCCATCTTGTTGACGAACACGATCCGCGGAACCTTGTACTTGTCGGCCTGGCGCCAGACGGTTTCGGTCTGGGGTTCGACGCCGGCGTTGCCGTCCAGCACCGTGACGGCGCCGTCGAGCACGCGCAGCGAACGCTCGACCTCAATGGTGAAGTCCACGTGGCCGGGGGTGTCGATGATGTTCAGACGCTTGCCCTGCCAGAAGGCCGTCGTCGCAGCCGAGGTGATCGTGATCCCCCGCTCCTGCTCCTGGTCCATCCAGTCCATGGTCGCGGCACCGTCGTGGACTTCGCCGATCTTATGGTTCTTGCCGGTGTAATACAGAATCCGCTCGGTCGTCGTCGTCTTGCCCGCGTCGATGTGGGCCATGATGCCGAAGTTGCGGTAGTCCTCGAGCTTGTGCGTGCGGGCCATGAAAGCGTGCCTTGAAATGTTTTCAGGACGCGTTTCGCGCCCTCGGGGGAGATCGTGGTGTTCGGATAAGCGGGCGCGGGCGATTTAGCTGAAACCGCCCGCGCCGGATAGGCCTAGATAGTGTCGCCGTTTGACGCTTTGAAGGCGTCTACCAGCGGTAGTGGCTGAAGGCGCGGTTGGCTTCGGCCATCTTGTGGGTGTCTTCGCGCTTCTTGACCGCGGTGCCGCGGTTGTTGGAGGCGTCCAGCAGCTCGGCGGCCAGCTTTTCGGTCATGGTGTTTTCCCCGCGCTTGCGCGCGGCGTTCACCAGCCAGCGGATGGCCAGGGCGCGGCGACGGTCGGGGCGAACCTCGACCGGGACCTGATAGGTGGCACCGCCGACGCGACGCGAACGAACCTCGACCGACGGCTGGACGTTTTCCAGGGCGGTGTGGAAGGTCTGGACCGGCTCGAAGTCCTTCTTCTTGTCGGCCAGGATCTCGAAGGCACCGTAGACGATGTTCTCGGCGACGGCCTTTTTACCCTCGTACATGACGTAGTTCATGAACTTGGTGACGATCAGATCCTTGTACTTGGGATCCGGCAGGACTTCGCGTTTCTGGGCGCGGTGACGACGTGACATGGGGTGAGCCTTCTAAATCGGTGTCTGGAAGCCAGACTGGGCTGGCTGAATCTGGGGGTGCGGTTCGGCTTACTTCGGACGCTTGGTACCGTAGTGCGAACGGCGCTGCTTGCGGTCCTTGACGCCTTGCGTGTCGAGCACGCCGCGCAGGATGTGGTAGCGAACGCCGGGCAAGTCCTTCACGCGGCCGCCGCGGATCAGGACCACCGAGTGCTCCTGCAGATTGTGGCCCTCGCCAGGGATATAGCACACGGCTTCGTAGCCGGACTTGGCCAGACGGACCTTGGCGACCTTACGCAGAGCCGAGTTCGGCTTCTTGGGGGTTGTGGTGTAAACGCGGGTGCAGACGCCGCGGCGCTGGGGCGAACCCTCGAGCGCGGGCACCTTGTTGCGCACGGGCTTGGGTTTGCGGGGCTTGCGGATCAGCTGGTTGATCGTAGGCATCGTTCGGACAGTCTCGACTTCTGATGGAGGCGTGTGCCTGTCGGCCGGGGCGCCTCGGTTTCCTTCTTTTGAACGCCTCCGACGGAGACGCCCGGGATCGTTCGAGACCGGATCGGTGACCCAAACGAAAAAACCGGAACGCGCGCTTCGGGCGTTCCGGCGGGCACAGCCCGTCCGTTCAATTGTCACGATCAGGATGGGGCACGCCCCGCCTCGAAAGTCTGGCGCGTTTACGCGGGCCGGCCACGGGGGTCAAGGGGTGCGGTCAGGGCCTTCAGAAACGGCGTTGACTTGGCGGGCGCGCTGAGTATGTTCCGCGCCTCTTATTTTCACGGCTTCCGCGCCGTCGCAAAGGTAATTTCCGATGGCCAAGCCCGCCTCAATCAAGATCCGCCTGAACTCGACCGCCGACACCGGCTTCTTCTACGTCACCAAGAAGAACGCCCGCACGATGACGGAAAAGATGGTCGTCAACAAATACGATCCCGTCGCGCGCAAGCACGTCGAGTTCAAGGAAGGCAAGATCAAGTAGGCATACCTGGTGGGCTAACGCGCGGTCGCGTTGCTTGAGCCCGGAATGACGTTTGAAGCGCCCGGTCAGCGATGACCGGGCGTTTTTTCTTTGGGCCATGCGCTACCCGCCGCCATCAATTTGTATGATTATATGATCTCGATGACGGCGGAGGATCGAGATGGCGGCGACAGGGCGAATCCTCCGGCAGCTGGCGTTCTTGATGGCGGGCCTGGCCATCGCATGCGCCCTGCCCTCAGAAGGCATGGCCCAGACGGTCCAGCGGTCGATATCCGTGAATGCGGCCAGCGCGGGTCGACCCAGGGACCGCATGCCGGATTTCTCGATCGGGGCTGACTATCCGGGCGTGCTGCGCCGTGCCGAGAGCCTGGAGCAGCTCAGACTGGTGCAGGCAGAGATCGGCTTTCGCTACATCCGCTTCCACGCCATCTTTCATGACGACATGGAGGTCTACCGAGAGGTCGACGGGCGTCCGGTCTACGACTGGACGCAGGTGGATGCCCTGTACGACCGGCTGCTGGACCTGGGACTGAAGCCGTTCGTGGAGCTTGGTTTCACACCCGAGGCCATGAAGACTTCGGATCAGACGATCTTTCACTGGAACGGCAATACCTCGCACCCGGATCCGGACAAATGGGATGGGCTGATCGAGGCCTTCGTGCGGCACCTGATCGACCGCTACGGTGCGGACGAGGTTCGGTCGTGGTTCTTCGAAGTCTGGAACGAGCCCAACCTGGCCAGCTTCTGGGAGGGAGCGGATCAGTCGGCCTATTTCGACCTGTACGGACGCACAGCGACGATTATCAAGGCGATCGACCCGGCGCTGCAGGTCGGGGGGCCATCCACGGCCGGGCTGGGCTGGATCGAGGAATTCCTGAACTACACCCAGGCGCACGCCCTGCCCGTCGATTTCGTCTCGGGTCACTCTTACGGGACCAAGGGCGGCTTTCTGGACGCCGACGGACAAGCGGACGTGAAGCTGTCGACCAACGCTGACGAGGTGCTGGTGGACCTGCGTCAGGCGCGCTACCTGACCTCGGTCTCGTCGCGGCCGGGCTTGCCGATCTATGTCAGCGAATGGAGCGCCAGCTTCAGCCCGCGCGACCCCATCCATGACGACTATCTCAGCGCGTCCTACATCCTGGACAACCTGCATCAGTCCGAGGGGCTGGTTCAGGCCATGAGCTACTGGACCTTCAGCGACATTTTCGAGGAGACGGGGCCGCAGACCCTGCCATTCCAGGGCGGGTTCGGGCTGCTGAACCCGCAGGGCGTCAGAAAGCCGGCCTTCTTCGCCTACAAATACCTGAACGGCTTGGGCGGCCGGCGGCTGGACACGGGCGACGGCCGCAGCATCGCCGCGCGCACGGCCGACACCCTTCAGCTGCTGGCCTGGAGCTATGAGCCGCCGGTGCAGCCGGTCAGCGACCGCACCTTCTATACACGCATCCGCGAGCCCGGCCCGGCCGCCCCGCTGACGCTCAGCCTGTCCGGACTGTCGCCGGGATCGCACCCGGTCCGCATCCGCCGGGTGGGTTTCGAGGCCAACGACGCCCACACGGCCTGGCTGAGGATGGGATCACCGGCGACGCTCAGCCCGGCGCAACTGGCCGAGCTTCAGGCCGTCACGACCGACGTGCCCGAGACCACGACGATCATGGCCGACGGTGAGGGCCGGGCGACGCTGGACGTACTGATGCGGCTCTATGACGTCGTGTTGGTCGAGGTGTCGGGGATCGGCGAGCCGCATCCGTAGGAGGAGGACGGCGGATTGGACTCCGGTGACACCGGGTGCAAGGAGTCCAATTCTTCAGAAATAACTTCGGTTTCGGCGTGCAGAGAGTTTAAATCATTGATACTTTTATCCGGTCGGATGACCAGATTCAACGGCTCGCGTCTGGGCTCAAGCAGGGGCGGCCTGATGTCGGGCAGTTCAGCCATGACCTCGGCGCGGGCCCGGTCGCACAGCCGTTCGTAGACGCGCATCCAGGTCGAGGCCTCTGCCGCGCGGCCCGACCCCATCGCCCGGCGGATGTTGAGGAAGGCCTGGTCGGCCAGGTCGGCGAAGCTGACATTGTCCTCGGGATGGTATTCGCCGAACTCCGGCGGGACCTCGCACACCGCCTGATCCACCCGCCGCCAGCCACCGGCCCGCGCATGCATCCGGAACGAGCTGAGCGATATGCCCCACTTCTGGCACAGCAGCGTCGCCTTCACGCCCGCCAGATACTCCCGCCTGATATGGTCCCACATATTGCCGCCGAGACCGTCAAGGTCGTCGGGGTTGATCTGATGGCGCATGGTCATGAGGGCGAGCATGGCATGCGGGTGCGTCAGAATCGGTCGTGGGGGGCGCGACCGTCAAGGCGTGGCACCCAGGCCTGATTGCCACTGCCCCCAATCCGGCTAGTCTCGTTCGATGACGCAATCGGCCGCCCTGATTTCCAGCCCGCTTGGCGTTCTAACGGTGCTGATGGTCATCGTTGCGCTGTCGGATGCGCTCGGCCGGATCGGGGTGTTTCGAAAGCTCGGCGCGGCGATGGTCGTTATCGTCCTGGGGGCCTTACTGGCGAACCTTCGGGTCATTCCACCCGCCGCGTCCGGCGGGCCGGTCTATGATCCGATCTTCAGCTACGTCATTCCGGCGGCGATCTTCCTGGTCCTGCTGGACGTCAATCTGAAGGCGCTCAAGCGGGCCGGGGCGCCGATGATCGGAGCGTTCCTCATCGGCGCGGTCGGCACCTTCCTGGGCGTCTGGGTCGCCAATGCCGTGACGCCGATCTCAGGCATGGTCGGGGCGTCCCATGGGGCGCTCGCCGGGATGTTTACCGGCACCTACATCGGCGGCGGTGCCAACTTCAACGCCGTCGCGCAGGCCTACGGGATCACGCGCGACGGCGGGCTCTATACCGCCGCGACCGTGGTCGACAACGTCATGACCGACGTCTGGATCATCGTCACCCTGGCCTTGCCTGCCCTGTTGTCGAGGTCGGGCTGGTTCGGCAAGGCGAGCGACCCGGCGCAGGCTGCCGTTCCCGCCCAGACGCCGCCGGCGCCGCTCACCGGAACCCTGGCCATCGCCGTTCCCCTGGCCATGACCGCCGTCGCCGTCTGGCTGTCCGGCCTCGCTTCGACCTGGCTGGAGGCGCGCGGCGTCGCTGTGCCGTCCGTCCTGATCGTCACGACCCTGGCTCTGGCGGTCGCCCAGATACCCGCCGTCTCCCGCCTGACCCAGGCCAATACGCTCGGCCTGTGGGGCATCTATCTTTTCCTGGCCGTCGTTGGCGCCAATGCCGACCTCGCCGCCCTCGTCGCGGCGGGGAGCCTGACGCCGGTGCTGTTCGCCTATGTCGGCATCGTCCTCGCCGTCCATTCCGCCGTGCTGCTCGGCGCAGGCGCGCTGCTGAAGCTTGAGCCCATCGTCCTAGCCCTGGCGTCCAGCGCCAACATCGGAGGATCCTCCACAGCTTTCGTTCTGGCCGAGTCCGAACGTCGTCCAGACCTGGTCCTGCCCGCTATCCTGATCGGCTCCATCGGCAACGCGATCGGGACCTATGCCGGCTTCGCGATGGTCGCTCTGCTGGCCGCCACTGGATAGAATCGATTGGGCTAGGAAGAGACTGAGCGAAGGCCCGCAATGGGTGGAAAGCGGACATCCAAATAGTGGGTCAAAGCGAAGGTGCACTGCTAAACGGGTGATCGACACGGACCCTCCGCGCGTGGCAGCTTTGCTTCAGGGGAATTACGCCAATGGATGTTGAGGCAGCGAGCAAGCCTACCCGCTTCTATATTGGAATGGCGCTGATCGCTTTGACGGTGGTGCTGGCCGGCTTTTCCAAAACGTTCTTCGCGCCACTGGCCGCCGGGACCTTTCAGGCCCCGGTCGT
>NZ_JBFUCZ010000010.1:0-7379 GCF_056404975.1 Brevundimonas sp. P2_A6
GATGCCGTTCGGACCCGACACCGCGCGAACGCGGCCGATGTCGCCCGAGCGATAGCCGCCCTCCAGCTCGACGCGCCAGTTGGCGTCGAAACGGTAGCCCAGACGCGCAAACGCCGCCCAGCCGTCGTTCACTTCAAAGTTGAAGTTGTTGCCCGTCACCGAAGACTCGGCGTTGATGTCGTCGATGACGTGGTACCCGGCGTCTACCGCCCCATACCAACCATCCGGCTCAGCCGATGCAGCACCAGCAGACAGGGCGAGAGCCGCCGCCGCGCTGGAAGCCAGGAACATAGTCTTGAAACGCATGGGTGTGAGCCCTCCGCAGCCATAATTGATCAATGCGGCGGTCTCACCGCCAGTCGGGGTCATAACAGCGTTGCCGCACGAGGTCGATACCCCGATTGCCCCCATGACCGGCAACGGCCGGACCGTGGCGTTGAAGCTACAGGAGAAATCGGCGGCGTGGAACGACAGGGCGGCGTGGCCGGGCCATGGCGCGGCCGTCCGAACCGCTCTAAAGGCGTGGTCGCATGACCGCCATGGTAAACAGGCCGACCGGGTGCGAGGCGCAGATGTGGGACCGGCCCGCGGACGAGAACCGGCCCACATGACGGCCAGGACACGGTTCATCGGTGTCTTCACGGCCACACGCGCGGAATATGGTCTGTTTCGGCCGGTGCTCGCGGCCCTGCAGGGGTCCGCCGCCCTTCAGCCGAGGCTGATCGTTTCCGGCACCCATCTGTCGGACCGACATGGTCGCACCCTCGCCGAGATCGAAGCCGACGGCCGGCAAGCATCGGCTCGGGTGCCCGTGGCGCTGACGGATGACAGCCCGACCTCGATCGTCGTCGACATGGCGGCCGTGCTGCGGGGCGCGGGGCAAGCCTATGTGGAGCTGGGCCTGGACGCGATCATGATCCTGGGGGATCGGACCGAGGCCCTGGCGGCGGCGGCGGCGGCGGTCCCCCTGGCCCTGCCCATCGTGCATCTGGAGGGAGGCCATCGGACGGCCGGAGCCGTGGACGACGCCATCCGCCATGCCGTGTCCAAGCTGGCCGCGCTTCATTTCACCAGCGCCGAGCCCTATCGCCAGCGCCTGCTGCAGATGGGCGAGGCACCCGACAGGGTCTTCACCGTCGGGGCGACCGGCGTCGACAACCTGAAAGCTTTCGGCGTCAGCACGGCGGCGGAGGCGTCGGCCATCACCGGGCTGGATCTCCCCGAGGGTTTCATCCTAGCAACCTTCCATCCCGAGACCCTGGCGACCGCCTCTCCGGCAGACCAGGTCGAGGCCTTAGTCGCCGGACTCGAGCGCGCGGGCGACCGGACGCTTTTGATCACCCTGCCCAACGCCGATGCGGGCTCGGGGGTGATCCGGGCCGGGCTGGAGCGATTTGCAGCGCGATGCCCCGAACGCGTGCGCCTTTCGACCTCTCTGGGCGCGCGAGGCTACGCCGCCGCCCTCACGGCCTGCGCGGCCGTGGTGGGCAACTCGTCCAGCGGCGTGATCGAGGCCCCCGCCGCCGGGGTACCCACGGTCAATGTCGGCGATCGTCAGGACGGACGCTTGCGGCCCCCGTCGGTCATCGACTGCGCCCTGGCACCCGACGCGATCGCCGACGCCCTGCGTCGGGCGCTGGACCCGAAATTCCGTGAGATGGCCCGAACCCAACCCCCGATCTTCGGCGATGGCCACGCAGGGCAGAGGATCGTGGACATCCTGGAGACCACCGACCTTGCGGGTCTGGCGCGAAAGCCGTTCGTCGATCGTTCCGTGGGCTGAAGGTTCAACGTCGGATGCTGTCGATCGGGCGGGCTCCTTCGGCCCGGACGTGAGGCCACAGGGCTTCGCAGACGGCGAAGTCGAAGGCGGTGTCGACGTCCCAGCCTCGCTCGGGCGGCATGAGGTGGGCCAGAGCGCCTGGACCCGCGAACCCGCCGACCTCGAACAGAATTTTAGGGCGGCCGACATATATGGCCCCGTTGATCACTACGGCCTCGTCCCGGTCCACCGGCGCGCGGGTGAAGGTCCCCTGCCCGTCCAGCCGGCCATAAAAGGCGGCCGGCTTGAGCATCGGCGACACACCGATCACCGAGGGTGCATCGCGCTCATGGCAAAGGCGTACCGCCGCATCGATGTCCGTGGCCATGCGCAGCGGCGATGTCGGCTGTAGCAGGACGACATAGTCCCAGGTTTGGCCGAGCGTCTCGAGCGCATGCGCGATCGCGTCCAGCACCGAGGCCTTGGGACCCGCCAGTTCCGGGGGTCGATCGATCACCGCGACGCCCGCCTGGCGTGACAGCGTGGCGACCTCAGGATCGTCGGTGCTGACCACCAGATAGTCCAGGCTTCGAGCGGCCAGCCCCGCCTCGAGGGTCCATGCCGTCATCGGCCGGCCCGCGAGCGGGCGCAGATTCTTGCCGGGCAACCCCAGGGACCCGGCGCGCGCGGGGACGATGCCGAGCACGGTCTTGCCGTCGATCATGTCGCCCCTCCCCGCTCGCCGATCCAGTCTTCACCCGTCATGTGACGGGCGGAGGCCTTACGGGCGGTTAACCATGGCCGGAGGAACATGGCGCGTCGGCGTCCGCGTCGTCAGGGAGCGCGCATCGGGTGGATCAGACTATGGAGAGCGGCCCAGACCGGATGTCGCTGGCGGGGCGGCGCGTGCTCGTGACCGGCGCGGGCGGCTTCATCGGCAGCCGACTGTGCGAGCGGCTGGTCGCCGAGGGGGCCGGGGTGCGGGCGCTGGTGCGCTATACGTCGGACGGCGACGCCGGCTGGCTGGACCGGTCGCCGATCCGCAAGGACGTCGAGGTCGCGCGGGGCGACCTGGCCGATCGCGACAGCGTCTTTTCGGCCGCGCGCGATTGCGAGGTCGTCTTCCACCTGGGGGCCTTGATCGCCATCCCCTATTCCTACGAGGCCCCGGAAAGCTATGTCCGGACCAATATCCTGGGCACGCTGAACGTGCTGCAGGCCGTGCGCGAACTGTCGATCGGTCGCCTCGTCCATACCTCGACCAGCGAGGTCTATGGCTCGGCCCAGACCGTGCCGATGACCGAGGCGCATCCCCTGGTGGGTCAATCGCCCTATTCCGCCTCCAAGATCGGGGCGGACAAGCTGGCGGAAAGCTACCATCGGTCGTTCCAGACCCCGGTCGTGACGCTGCGGCCCTTCAATACCTTCGGTCCCCGCCAGAGCGCGCGAGCGGTGATCCCCTCGATCGCCATGCAGCTGCTGGCGGGGCGGACGATCCGGCTGGGGGACACCCGACCGACCCGGGATTTCGTCTTCGTCGACGACACGGTGGACGCCTTCGTGCGCGCGGGGACTGTCGCCGGCATCGAGGGCCTGACGATTCATTTTGGTGGCGGACGCGAGATCGCCATCGGCGACCTGCCCGCCCTGATCGGAGCGGCGGCGGGCCTTCCCGTCGAGGTCGAGATCGATCCGCAGCGCCTGCGTCCCGCCGCCAGCGAGGTCGAACGGTTGATCGCGGATGCGTCCCTGGCCCGACGACGGCTCGGGTGGCGACCCCAGGTCAGCGTCGAGGAGGGTCTGGCCCGGGTCGTGGACTTCATCCGCGACAATCCCGGCCTCTATCGTCCCGGGGAGTATGCGGTATGAGCGCCGTCGACCCGATCGTCGGCAATCTGCTGCCCGCGGACACCAGCCTGCTGGAAGCCATCGAACGGATGGACGCGGTGCGGCGCAAGCTGATCGTGGTGGTCGATGCCGACCACCGCCTGCTGGGCACGGTCTCGGACGGCGACATCCGGCGCGGCCTGATGCGGCGCCTGGCGATGGACGCGCCCGTCAGCGCCGTCATGAACCGCGACCCCGTGGCGATCCGCGTCGCGGGTCCGGAGGCCGAGGCGATGGTTCGGCTGTCCGAGCGGGGCGTGTCGCTGGCTCCCCTGCTCGACGGCAAAGGTCGCGTCGTCGGCCTCTATCCCGACACCGCCGTCGCCACGCGCGCGCGGGACAATCTGGTGGTCATCATGGCCGGTGGGCGCGGCGTGCGCCTGGCCCCCCTGACCCAGACCTGCCCCAAGCCGATGCTGAAGGTGGCCGGGCGCCCTCTTCTGGAAAGCATCATCGAGCGGATGAGAGACCAGGGGTTTCGCCGGTTTCGCCTGGCGGTGAACTATCTGGCCGAGGTCATCACCGATCATTTCGGCGACGGGTCGGCGATGGGCGTGGAAATCGAATATCTGCGCGAGGATCATCCGCGCGGCACGGCGGGCGCTCTGTCGCTGCTGAGGGAACCGATCAAAGCCCCAGTCGTGGTCCTGAATGGGGACGTCCTGACCCGGTTGGCGTTCGGCGATCTGGTTGATTTTCATCAGGAACACGGGGCGAGCGCGACCCTGTGCGTGCGCGAACACCAGTTTCAGGCCCCGCACGGCGTGGCCGAGATCGACGGCGTGCGCCTGACGTCCCTGCGCGAAAAGCCGACGTTCCGATGGCAGGCGAACGCGGGCATCTATTGCCTTGAGGGCTCGCTCCTGTCGCGGATCCCGGCGGACGGTCCGTATGACATGCCGGAACTGTTGTCGGCGCTGGTCGGTCAGGGCGACCGGGTGTGCGCCTATCCCATGCATGAGTACTGGCTGGATATCGGGAGGCCTCCGGATTTCGAGGCCGCGCAGGGCGCGGCCGAAATCGTGATGCGGGCGAACTGACCGTCGCGGCGGTATCCTTGTGAGCGCCTGCGCCCTTGCGAGGCCGGTGTCTGTGTGACCCGGGAACCCTATCGCTCGAGGCGACGCGTCCTGTAGACAGTATCCATGGGGTTTTATCCGGTGATCATGTGCGGGGGCGCGGGCACGCGGCTGTGGCCGGCGTCCCGCCCATCGCGACCGAAGCAATTCATCGCCCTGGCCGGAAATCGATCACTGTTTCAGGACACGGTCGAACGGGTCAATGGACTTGTCGACGAAGGTGGATGCCTGATCGTGGTGGCGGGCGTCGGCCACGCCCACCTGATCGCGGATCAACTGGCGGAAATCGGCGTCGAGGCGATCACCCTGCTGGAACCCCAGCCGCGCGACTCCGCGCCCGCCATGGCGGCGGCGGCGGCCTGGGTTCGCGGGCACGATCCCGAAGGCATGATGGCCTTCGTCGCCTCCGACCACTTCATTCCCGATGCCGAGGCCTTTCGAGCGGCCGTTCGCGACGCCCGCGATGAGGCAAGTCGTGGCCGGATCGTGACCTTGGGCGTCCAGCCCACCGAGCCCTCGCCAGCCTACGGCTATATCGCGCCCACGGCCCCCGGCATGGCGCGCGTCGCCGCCTTCCACGAGAAGCCGGATCGCGCGACGGCCGCCGGCTTCATCGCGGCAGGCTATCTCTGGAACAGCGGCAACTTCATCGTCGCGGCGAAGACCCTGACGGAAGAGCTTGGGGTTCATGCGCCGGGGGTGCTGGCGGCGGTCGAGGCCGCGCTGCCCGATGGGGGCGGGAGGGGATCGGTCCACGTGCTGGGCGACGCATTCGTGGACGCCCCCAGGATTTCGATCGACTACGCCGTGATGGAGCGAACGCAACGGGCCTCTGTGCTGGCCGTCGATTTCGCCTGGTCAGACCTCGGCGCATGGGATTCGATCGCCCAGAGCGGGGAAGGATCGACGGGGATCCACGTCCTGGAAGACGCGGAACGCGTGCTGACGCGCGCGCCCGACGGGATGATCGTCGCGGCCTTGGGCGTGAGCGACCTGGCGATCATCGTCGAGGCGGACGCGGTCCTCGTGTGTCGGCTCGACAAGGCCCAAGGCGTCAAGACCATCGTCGAGCGCGTGCGCGCGATCTCGCCCCGGCATCTGGATTTCGCCGCGCCACCGAAGGCGGATTTCGACGCCGCGGCGCGCGCCTTTGCCGACTGGATGCGACTGCGGGCCTTGCCGATGTGGAGCACCTTGGGGCTAGGGGCGGACGGGGGCTTCGCGGAATCGCTTTCCCTGTCCGGTCGACCCACGTCCACGTCGCGTCGAGCGCGGGTGCAGACCCGGCAGATCTATGTCTATGCCAAGGCTGGGCTGCTGGGATGGCAGGGGGACTGGCGAGCAATCGTCGCAACCTCTCTCCACCGATTGAGGGCCTCCTATCTGCGGCCGGACGGTGCCTGCCGCAGCCTGCTCGGGATCGACTGGTCCGTCATCGACGATTCGCCGGCGGTTTACGATCAGGCCTTCGTCCTTCTGGCGCTGGCGACGGCGCGTGAGGCCGGCTTCGACGATCCGCAACTGGAGATGGACGCGGTGCGTCTGCGCGATCTGCTGCTGTCAAAGGCCATGCCCAACGGAGCGATTGCGGAAACGGGCGATCACCCGTTTCAGGCCAACTGCCACATGCACCTGCTCGAGGCCTGCATGGCGTGGTCCACAGTCAGCGCGGACCCTGGGTGGTCGGCCCTGGCGGACCGCATCGTCGAACTGGCACTGACGACGTTCATCGATGCCGAAGGCGGGTTTCTGCGTGAATTCTTCAGTGAGGCCTGGACCCCGGCCGCCGGCGAGGATGGCCAGCTCGTGGAGCCGGGTCACCAGTTCGAGTGGGCGTGGCTGTTGACCCGCCATGGACGCCGTGTCGGGTCCGATCGCATTATCGAGGCAGGCCGGCGCCTTTATGAAACGGGGCGAAAGGGCGTGATGCACAGGCCCCCTGTATGCATCGACGCCCTCGACGCCGACGGCACGGTGCGAAGCGATCGGGCGCGCCTGTGGCCCCAGACGGAATGGCTGAAGGCCGCGCTGCTCCTGGCCGAAACAGGCGACGCGGCCCGACGTTCCTTGCTTATGGAAGACGCGGAGGCGGCGCTCGCCGCGCTGCGGCTCTATCTGACGGCCGATGGTCTGTGGCACGACAAGCGGTTGGCCGACGGCTCGTTCATAAATGAGGCAGCGCCCGCCAGCTCACTGTATCATATCATGGCGGCGCTGGATCAGCTTGGCCAGGCGATACCGGCTCCAGTCCTGGGCTGAGCCGTCAACCCGGCTGAGGCCTCCGCGATCCAGCACCAATTTCACGGGTGGCCCGAACGATCGTCGCCTGCTAGCAGCCGTGCGCATTCCCCAGGCCGCCATGAATGATCCATGCCGGTCCAGAAACGAGATCAAGCCCGCCTATGAGTGCCCCCAACGCCGTCATCACCCTGTCCGGCAACGGCATCACGACCCCCGTGGTCATCGGCGGCGGCGCGCGCATCGCCCTCATCGCCGGACCGTGTCAGCTGGAAAGCCGCCAGCATGCCCTGGAGATGGCCCATGCCCTGAAGGAGATCGGTGAACGGCTGAACGTCGGCATCATCTACAAGACCAGCTTCGACAAGGCGAACCGCACCAGCGCCAACGCCGCGCGCGGCCTGGGACTGGAA
>NZ_JBFUCZ010000011.1:0-3192 GCF_056404975.1 Brevundimonas sp. P2_A6
GCTGGTGCTGCATCGGCTGAGCCGGATGGTTGGTATGGGGCGGTAGACGCCGGGTACCACGTCATCGACGACATCAACGCCGAGTCTTCGGTGACGGGCAACAACTTCAACTTTGAAGTGAACGACGGCTGGGCGGCGTTTGCGCGTCTGGGCTACCGTTTCGACGCCAACTGGCGCGTCGAGCTGGAGGGCGGCTATCGCTCGGGCGACATCGGCCGCGTTCGCGCGGTGTCGGGTCCGAACGGCATCTGTAATCTGACGCCGGCTTCGGGTCCCTGCTATTCGCCCGAGGGCGACATCGAATCCACCACGCTGATGGCCAATGTCATCTATGACATCGGTGGCGAGTACTGGGGCATTCGTCCGTTCGTGGGTCTGGGCGTCGGTGTGAACCGCGTCGCCGCCGACTTCGCCGGCCGTTACCGCCAGGGCGCCGGCACGATCGTGGCCGACGATTCGTCGACCAAGTTCGCGGCCCAGGCCATCGCCGGCCTGAGCTACGCCGTGGGTGACCGCGCCAACATCGACCTGACCTATCGCTACCTGACGGGCGACGCCGAGTTCGACACCGTGTCGAGCCCGACGACCCGCAACCAGGGCACGTTCGAAGGCGATTACGATCAGTCGCACACCATCACCCTGGGCCTGCGCTATGCGTTCGGTGCCGACGAAGCGCCGATGGCGCCTCCGCCGCCCCCGCCGCCTCCGCCCCCGCCCCCGCCGCCTCCTCCGCCCCCGCCGCCTCCTCCCCCGCCTCCGGCTCCGGTCGCGCGTGAGTTCGTGGTCTACTTCGACTGGGATCGCTCGGACCTGACGGCGGAAGCCCGCTCGGTCGTGACGCAAGCCGCCACCTACGCCAAGTCGGGTCGTCCGACGCGCGTTCTGGTCGTCGGTTATGCCGATACGTCCGGCTCGGCCGCCTACAACGTGGGCCTGTCGAACCGTCGTGCCCGCACCGTGGCTGACGCCCTGGTCGCCAACGGCGTCAACGGCGGCGTGATCGCCCTGGACGGCAAGGGTGAGACCAACCTGGCCCGCCCGACCGCCGACGGCGTTCGCGAGCCTCTGAACCGTCGCGCCACCATCGGCATCAACTTCTAGGACCGCTTCGAAACGGCCCGGTCCGGATCTCACGATCCGGGCCGGTGCCCGACGAACGGTCGCCGATGACGCGACATGCGCTCAAGCAGCGAGGCTCCGCGAGCCGAGCGTTGGCGCAGCAAAGACTTCAGCCGCCGGGTCCTGCGAAGGGTCCGGCGGCTTTGTTTTGGCGGAACCTGCGAGGGTTCATCACACCGAGCACGGCGAAGGGCACGGCGGGACCGCATCCCTTGTCGCGTCATCGTCCCGATCTCGGGCAGGAGAAGACCGGCGGCGAAGCCGCCCTTTCATCCGCGGTGCCGAGGGTCGGACGATGACCTTGATACCGCTCGATCCCGTCGTGTCCTCCGTGCTCTCCGTGATGAACCCTTCCTCCCCCGGTGTCGTCCGGGTCCGGATGAACCGTGTCGAACGACCCGCGTTTATCGGACAGTTTCGTGAAACCCGTCGTTTTGGTTCGCCTTTCCGGACAAGTCGGTTGATCCCGCCGGTTCGGAGCGCGACAAGGAGGACCATGGTCGACGTCCGCATCCCCTCGCGCCGCGCCCGCCCGTCCGTCGATCGGCGCGCGCGTTCGGACCGCCGCGTGGCCAACGCTGTCGGCCCCGTGCTCGCCCCGGTTCCGAACACGATCCCGACCCTGCGTGACGGCCTCGCGAGCGATGGCACCCCTGCCCAGGCCCGCGCTCAAGCAGGGAGCGACCGCGTCGCGAGCGATAGAGGCTCTTCACAGGAACCCGCTCGGGCCGGGAGCGACCGCGTCGCGAGCGATAGCGCCCCTGACCTGTCTTCCCGCTCGTTCCTGATCGTGACGGCGCCGTTCGGACCGTTCGGCCGGGTGCTGGCGGCCGAGCTGGAGGGGCGGGGGGCGCGGGTCCGGCGCATGATCTTCAACATCGGCGACTGGGTCTACTGGCGCCGGTCCGGGGGGCTGACCTTCGACGGCGACGTGCGTGACTGGCCCGCCCACCTGGCCGGACTGGTGACGGCCCACGGCCTGACCGACCTGATCGTGTTCGGCGAGGGCGGCCCCTACAACCAGGCGGTCCTGACGCAAGCCGAGCAGCTGAAGGCCCTGGTTGCGGAGACAGGGGCGAGGGCTGAGGGTGGAGGGTCGGAAGATGGCGTTCCAACTGACCCTCTTCCTCCCGCTCAAGCAGCGAGCGACCGCGTCGCGAGCGGTAGCGGTGCGGCGTCAGCCGCCGACCCAGCCGCGCGCTTGGGGTCCCGCGCTCAAGCAGCGAGGCTTCGCGAGCCGAGCGATAGCGCTCTTCGTATCTGGGTCCTCGAGAACGGCTACTTCCGGCCCGACTGGATCACGGTCGAGCAGGACGGTGTCAATGCGCGATCAAGCCTGGCGCGCGACCGCGCGGCCTATGATCCGCCGATCCCCGAGATCGTGCCGGCCCGGCCGGTGGGCCGCGCCCTGCCGCACCATGTGGCCCACATCAGCTGGTATCACTTCCTGCAGTTCCTGGTCCGGCCGTTCGCCTTCCGGCGCTATGCCCAGCCCTATACGACCCCGGCCTGGCTGCAGTGCGCCAGCCACATCCGGCGCTACTTCGGCCTGATGCTGCGCTCGTCGAACGAGGCCGACGCCCAGACCCTGCGCGCGCGCGGCCCCTTCTTCATCGCCTGCCTGCAGCGCGAGGGCGACGCCCAGCTGCTGCGCTACTCCCACTATGCCGACAACACCGCGTTTCTGGCCGAGGTCCTGACCTCGTTCGCCAGACACGCGCCGCCCGAGGCCCGGCTGGTGGTCAAGAACCATCCCCTGGATCCCGGCCTGGTCGATCTGCGCCGCATGACCCGGGTCCTGGCCATCGAGCGCGGCCTCGCCGACCGGGTCGACTTCATCGACGGCGGCAACCTGGCCCAGCTGTGCCGCGCCTCCAACGGCATGGTGGTCAACAACTCATCCGCCGCCCTGTCGGCCCTGGGCTTCAAGACCCCGGTCAAGGTCCTGGGCGAGGCCTTCTTCGACTTCGACGGCCTGACCGACCAGCAATCCATCGACGCCTTCTGGACCGACCCACAGACCCCCGACCCCGACCTGTTCACCCGCTTCCGCGCCCACGTCATCGACCGCAC
>NZ_JBFUCZ010000012.1:0-1296 GCF_056404975.1 Brevundimonas sp. P2_A6
ATGGCCAAGGAAAAGTTCGAACGTAACAAGCCGCATTGCAACATCGGCACGATCGGTCACGTGGACCACGGCAAGACGACGCTGACGGCGGCGATCACGATGACGCTGGCCAAGGCCGGTGGGGCCAAGGCGATGGCCTATGCCGACATCGATGCTGCGCCCGAAGAAAAGGCCCGCGGCATCACGATCAACACCGCGCACGTGGAATATGAGACGGCCAACCGTCACTATGCCCACGTCGACTGCCCCGGCCACGCCGACTATGTGAAGAACATGATCACCGGCGCCGCCCAGATGGACGGCGCGATCCTGGTGGTGTCGGCCGCCGACGGCCCGATGCCGCAGACCCGCGAGCACATCCTGCTGGCCCGTCAGGTCGGCGTGCCCGCCCTGGTGGTGTTCATGAACAAGGTCGACCTGGTCGACGACAAGGAGCTGCTGGAGCTCGTCGAGATGGAAGTGCGCGAGCTGCTTTCGTCCTACCAGTTCCCCGGCGACGACATTCCGATCACCATGGGCTCGGCCAAGGCCGCGACCGACGGCGTGAACCCGGAAATCGGCGAGCAGCAGGTTCTGGCGCTGATGGAAACCGTCGACGCCTACATCCCGCAGCCGGAACGCCCCGTCGACCTGCCGTTCCTGATGCCGGTCGAGGACGTGTTCTCGATCTCGGGCCGCGGCACCGTGGTCACGGGTCGCGTCGAGCGCGGCATCGTCAAGGTCGGTGAGGAAGTCGAGATCGTCGGCATCCGTCCGGTCCAGAAGACGACCTGCACGGGCGTGGAAATGTTCCGCAAGCTGCTGGACCAGGGCCAGGCGGGCGACAACGTCGGCGTGCTGCTGCGCGGCACCAAGCGTGAAGACGTCGAGCGCGGTCAGGTCCTGTGCAAGCCGGGCTCCATCACCCCGCACACCAAGTTCCTGGCCGAGGCCTACATCCTGACCAAGGAAGAAGGCGGCCGTCACACGCCGTTCTTCACGAACTACCGCCCGCAGTTCTACTTCCGCACCACGGACGTGACCGGCATCGTGCACCTGAAGGAAGGTGTCGAGATGATCATGCCCGGCGACAACGCCGAGCTGAACGTCGAGCTGATCACGCCGATCGCCATGGAAGAGAAGCTGCGCTTCGCCATCCGTGAAGGCGGCCGCACCGTCGGCGCCGGCGTCGTCGCCAAGATCATCGCCTGATCTTAAGGGCGCTAACGCTCGCCGCGCGGCGGCTCGCTGCTTGAGCGCGTGAGTGACTGAACCGAGCAAGGCCTCCCGGTGCGAACCGGGGGGCCTTTTTCTTTG
>NZ_JBFUCZ010000013.1:0-869 GCF_056404975.1 Brevundimonas sp. P2_A6
TGGGTGGAAAGCGGACATCCAAATAGTGGGTCAAAGCGAAGGTGCACTGCTAAACGGGTGATCGACACGGACCCTCCGCGCGTGGCAGCTTTGCTTCAGGGGAATTACGCCAATGGATGTTGAGGCAGCGAGCAAGCCTACCCGCTTCTATATTGGAATGGCGCTGATCGCTTTGACGGTGGTGCTGGCCGGCTTTTCCAAAACGTTCTTCGCGCCACTGGCCGCCGGGACCTTTCAGGCCCCGGTCGTGATCTACGTGCATGGCGCCGCAGCGTTTGTATGGGTGCTGTTGTTCCTGCTGCAGCCTACTCTTATCCGTGCTGGTCGGTACGACCTGCACATCCGCATGGGCATGGTTGGCGTGCTGATCGCTATCACGGTGGCCGCTACGGCTGTCCCTGTCGGCCTTTTCGTGGTCGAGCGAGACCTCGCCGCGGGGCTTGGTTCGACTGCTGTGTCGAGCCTGCTCGGCGTCATCACCGCCATGACGATGTTTCTGGCTTTGGTCGCTGCGGCGATCACGTTTCGCCGACATGCGGCGACGCACAAGCGACTGATGCTCCTTGCGACCATCGTCGTGCTCTGGCCGGCGTGGTTTCGCCTCCGCCACTGGTTCCCGCACGTTCCGCGACCGGAGGTCTGGTTCGCGGTTGTCGCCGCATACAGTCTCGTCCCGATCGCCATGCTCCGCGACCGGTTGGTGGAGGGGCGTGTCCACCCGGTGTGGTGGTTCGTGGGGCTTCCAGTTGTCGCAGAACAGACGACTGAGGCTCTTATGTTTGACAGTCCAGGCTGGCGGGCGGCAGCCGCGCTGATTTACGGGGCAATGAACTGATCAACCAACCTACCGAAGTGTCCGCAATGGGTCG